>CAWGEH010000040.1:0-16490 GCA_963821505.1 uncultured Alphaproteobacteria bacterium | reverse complement strand
GGTTGCCCCCGTCACAGCGCTGGTCATGAGCTCTGGCGCCCCTGGGCCTCGCGAGCGGCCTGCGCAGTCGCGCTCGGCTTGGAAATCCCGCCGACGCTGCTCGCACGGGCCGACGAGGTGATCGAATAGAGATGTTGTTTGCTGCGATGCATCAGTCAGCTTCTGTGAAGGTTTTCGGATGCCGGCCTATGACGGACGCCGCGGCGACCTCCGAGGCTTGGGGCTGGCGTTCGAAAAGCGCCAAGGCACGAAATCGCGGAGGGAAGAGGTGCGGGCGGTGCCGCGGGCGCTATGGGGATTTGGCCGCGGCGTGAAGGTGGAGGAGGTTGGCGCGGAGCGGGAGCGGCGATCGGTTGCTGGCAATGTTGGGGTGAAGACGCAGCAGAGTCGTGGTCGGCTGGATGGTGGGCGCCCGGATTGGCAGCGCAGCGAGCTGTGAATCGAGCGCAGCATCGCGAGCGCTACCGTTTCTGGACACGAACCAGCGAGAATGACGCCTGTCACTACGGTCGTCGATCGGTTGCGACGGGGTCATGAGGTATCGATCCTGATCTCTTGCGATGTGGGGGTTAGCCGGTGCGTAGGCTGGCATCCGCGTGCGAAGCTCTCGATGATGATCATGCGGCCACCGCAACAGGGACATGGTCGCGGCAGCACGTGCGGCTCGTCGGCCGCTGCGGCCTCGGACGTCTCGGGCTGTTTCGGGCGGGACGGAGCGGCGAGCAACTGGCGGGCGCGTGCGATGGTGGCGACGCGGTTACCGCTGGCGAGCAGTCCATAGTGGCGGATGCGGTGGAAGCCCTTGGGCAGCACGTGGATCAGGAAGCGCCGAATGAACTCGCCGGTCGCCAGCGTCATCGTCTTGTAGCGGCCTGGCCCCTCGATCCGATAGTCCTTGTACTTGAAGGTGACGCCGTTCTCGCCGGCGCGCAGGCCGCAGCCATAGCTGAGACTGAGCAGCACACGGGCCTTGAGGTTGCTGGCGACCGCCAGCAGGCGCTTGGTCTCGTCCGGGTTCATCACCAGCGGGACCTTCTGGGGCTCGCGCAGATGATAGATCTCGGCGACAAGATCCAGTCGCCGCAGCGTCACGCGGAACAGGAACCGCAGCCCGGTCATGATGCGGTTGCGAGTGCAGATACTCATGCCCGTCTCGGCCAGGTGCAGCTGGAACAGGCGGATGTCCTCAAGGGTGGCCGTGTCAGGGCATCGCTTCAGAAACGCGGCGAACCGCTTGCAGCTGTCGATGTGGCTCTTCTGCGTGTGCGTACCGAGCTTGCGCGAGTTCATGTCCTCGATCATGCGCCGGCGCAGCGGGGTGACGATATCCGTACTCATAGGCAACTCCTGTCTTGGATGAGGTTGGCGACACCTCGATCCTCAAGACAGAGCACCCCCTCCGCTATCGATGATCTCCACCTGGTTATTGCGCCCGCGGACGAGCCGCACGCCGCAGCGGGTTATCGCGCAGCGATTTAGTGCAATTGGCACTTCTGAGACCAAAGGCGACGAGGTTTGGAGGTCCGCTTGCGGGAGGGAATCCGGACATCGCGTGCAGGGGGTCGAATAGCCGACTTTGACCCAAACTGCGACATCGACCGCCTCCAAACATATTGTGCTCGAGCCGTGTTTGAGCGACAAGAATATCGAACCTTGGCTACTTCGATCTCGTGTGGGTTGCTTGCGTTCAAAAGCAGCATACGCACCCCGAGAACAGCGGCTGCAGCTTGCAATTCTCTGGTTTCGAGCGCGCCAAAATAGGGGTTGGTCGGGTTGCGGAGAAAAGCGATTTCCGCAGCAGCAGGCAGGTGTCTACACCGGACAGATACTCAAGGGCGCAAAGGCCGCTGACCTTCCGGTGCAGCAGTCTACGAAAGTCGAGCTGGTCATCAACCTCAAGACCGCCAAGGCGCTCGGCCTGAAAATTCCAGTCCTCGCGCGCGCCTGTGCCGCATCGGATGATCCTGCAGATGGATCGGCGCGAGATCGCGTTTGGGCAGATCGGCAACGGCGAGATGCAGCGCGCTGGTGTTCGCCAAGGTTCGGCAACGTTTACTCCCCAAAAACTCCCCAAATCGCCTTGCGAACACCACCTAATCGTTCCTAACTCGTTGAAATCATTGGCGCTCCCTAGGGGACTCGAACCCCTGTTTTCGCCGTGAGAGGGCGCTATTTTGTTGCCTTGCGATTTCTCAAGAGGAGCTGCTGTCCTGAGTCTGGGGGTCTGAAACGTTTAAGCGGTTGAGGTTTAGCCCGCGCGCTCCGCGTCCGCCAGCGCAGCCTCAAGCGCGCGGTACCGCTGCTGCGCGGCGCGATCCCACTGGTTGTCGGCTTGCCCCACTCGCCATCGCCGCACGGAAGTAATAATCCAGAGCGCAAGAGCTGGTGTTTAGATAAACGGATATAGCCTTGTCTCAGATCGTTATCCTCCATATTCCCCACGCCTCTCCCCGTGTGCCTCCAGAGGAGCGCCAAGCCATTGGCCTGGATGATGCAGCATTGAACGACGAATTGCTGCGGATGACAGACGCCTACACGGATGAGCTATTTCCACCCACGCGGGTTGAGGCGGGTCGCGTGGTTTTTCCTCTCAGCCGATTGATCTGCGATGTGGAGCGCTTTCCTTCAGACGAAGACGAGCCGATGGCCAGTCGTGGGATGGGCGTCATCTATACGCGCACCTCGATGCGCCACACCCTTCGCGCACAGCCAGACCCCACAACCCGCCAGTCTCTTCTGGAGCGCTGGTACTGGCCACATCATTCCAAGCTAGAACGCATGGTCAATGATGTCGTTGCCCGATTAGGGGTCTGCTTGATTGTCGATTGCCACAGCTTTCCCTCTGCCGCTCTCGCTTACGAATTGGATCAAACCACACAACGCGCCGATTTTTGTATCGGTACCGATCCGTTCCATACCCCATCTTCGGTCTGCGACGCGATCGTCGCGGCAGTCAAGGAAGCGGGCTACTCGGTCACTATTAATGCGCCATTTGCAGGCGCTTTGGTCCCGCTTGCATCGTACCGCACGGAACGCCGGATCTGGTCCGTGATGATAGAGGTCAATAGACGTCTCTACATGGACGAGCATTCAGGTCTGAAGAATCGAGCATTCGAACAGGTGCGTGTTGTCGTCGGGGAGTTAATCGCGACCGCTGCTGAAACGGCGGTCCGCGATCTCAACGCCAACTGCTATCGGATGTGATACGCGCCGTGACTGCCGGTGCCTTGGCGCTGTCGGCCAATGCCGGGCACGAGCCGCCCGGCCCTGACGGCTTCGGCACCGGCAAAAGCTCGTCGCAGCGCCGCTCCCCGCTGTCGTCGTTCCTCGTCCATAACGGCTACGCGAGGCCGAGGAGCGTCGGGTGGCCATCCGCACCAAGCGCCAGGACCGCGACGACTTGCGCGGCCGCAGCCCCGAGCAGGGGCGCGAACTGCGCGAGCAGGCAGCCCAGTTGACCGCCGTCTGCGCCGACTGCTTCGCGCCGCTGACAGCGACCGCCTCGGTGACCATGGTCGAGCGCCGGGTGCTCATCCCCGCCGAGGTCGATGCCTCCACCAGGTTTCCCAACGTCCTGGCTGCGCTCGGAGGCCCCCGCAAGCCCGATCACCCGGCGGGCTACTACGAGAGCCAGCTGCGGGTGCCGGTTTGCCTCCTGTGTTAGCTGGTGGCCATACAGCGAGGTCCGAAGCCCCAGTCGCACCGGTGATCGAGCACGACGGCTTCCGCATCATCGCCCGCAAGGACGGGACCATGCACGGCTTTACAGTCGCACCGGTCAGCCGGTCCTTGGCGCAGACCTGAAATCGTTCTGAAAGGATTTCGACCCGTCCATCCGACGGTCCGTGTGGCCCTACGGGCGGGGGCGGGTCGGAAAAATCCAAGCGAGTCGTGCCTCGAAGATCCGCCGCTGAACTCGCGATGTTCCCGCTCCCAAGTCGATCGACCCGGCTGAAACCGCCCGCCACCCTATCGCCAGCCGCCCGCACCATCTTCGTGTCGATCGTGACCGACGAGCCCGCCTCCCACTTCAAAATCTCCGACTTGCCCCTATTGACCGCCTATTGCGAGGCCTCGGCCCTGGCCGCCCGGGCCGCGCACGAGCTGCAGCGCGATGACGTCGAGACCGTGTGGCTCACACGTTGGGAGAAGGCGAACCGAGTGCTCAGTGCTCACAGCTTGAGACTGCGCCTAGCGCCGCAATCGCGGGTGCCCAACACACCCAAGCGGCCGGAGCGGGTGAGCTACTACGACCAGATGGACCTTCTAGACGAGGAGGGCGCCGATGCTCACGCGGGGCGGCAAGATTTGCGACTGGATTGAGGGGACCTGCCGCATCCCCGAGGGCCGCTATGTCGGCGAGCACATGGTGTTGCTCGATTTTCAACGGGACTTAATCGACGCCATCTACAACAACGCGCAAGCGAAAGACCCGACCGCCCCACCGGCGCGGACGATCGAGGACGTGCTCGCCGAGATCGACGACCACGACACCGCGGCGCTGGAACTGGCGATGGATGGGGCGCGCGCCCTAGGCCGCTGCAAGCAGCTGGACAAGATGCTGGAAACCCGGTCCTGGCAACGGGTCGCCAAGTTCGCCGCCTACTGCTGCCAGCGCAAGGCGCTGCATCTGGCACCGCACGAAACCCCGCCCGGCCATGTCGAGCGCCTCGACAAAGTGGTGGAGCCGCAGGAGCGCAAACCTGCCGAGCTGCAGCGCCGCATGCTCCGGCACGGAGTGTCGCGCTGGCACCCCCGACCCGATGGCAGCGATCGCAGCGGCTAAGGCCGCCAAGGCGGCCCGGCAGCAGGCCACCGCGACGCCACCACCATGAGCAATCCGGACATCCACTCCGGCTCACGGACACGGAGATCGCCGCCGTCATCGCGCAGCGCAGCCGCTGACGCCGCCCGAGCGCAATCAGTTCCTGCACGAGCTTGGCGCGGCGCTGGCCGGCATCATGAGATCGGCGACGGCTTGCTCTATCGTACAATTCGCGAGCTGCAGCGCCGGCACTCGACCCGCCGATCGACCGCCCACCGCGCCCGAGCGCCGCGAAAGCGCCCGCTCCTGCAGCAACAGGTGCAGGGCCCACATTGCTTCGCGCACGGCGGCAACCTCGCGGCCGGGGTCGGCCCGAGCCCACACGTCCTCAAGAAGCTCTGGGCGACGTCGTCGGAATAAGTTTGAGATGGGGTGGCCGTTAGCCTTCCGTTAGCCCAGCGCGCAAGCCGCTATCGAAGCCCCCGCCATTACTGGCCTTTCACGCGTCCGTCAGGAGATGAAGCAGCTGCTGATGGCGCCGGGACAGCGCGCCGATGTGCTGGTTCAGGCGGGCAGTCCCGGCACCTACGAGCTGAACGCCATGCCATACGATCAGGGCCATCCGTCGCCCACCGGACCGCTGGCGCGCGTGATCGTCGCCGGCGAGCCGCTGCCGATGAAGCTCCCGGCCGCACTGCCCAAGCCGCCGCTCGAGGCGATCCGCGACCGCGAGATCACAGGCCGGCGCACATTGGTCTTCGGAGCCAGCGAACCGCAGAACAATATCGCGGGGCACTGGCAGGAATACGCCTTCACGGTGGACGGCAAGATCTTCGATCCCGCGCGCATCGACCAGCGGGTGCGGCTGGGCGCGGTGGAGGAATGGACGATCCGCAACACCCACAAGCACGACGACCATATGTTTCACATCCACACCAACCCGTTCCAGGTCATCGAGATCGGCGGTCAACCGCAGGCCGATCGGACGTGGCGCGATACGGTGGTCGTGCCGCGGCCGGCCGCGGGCGGCAGCACCGTCATCCGCACGCGTTTCCTCGATTACACCGGGGTCTTCATGATGCACTGTCACATGATGAACCACGAGGAGTTGGGCATGATGCAGTCGGTCGAGGTCTACAAGGACTGACACCCCGCTCATGGACTTGTACTCGACCGCCGAAGTCGAAGATCTAGAGCGCATCACGATTCGACCTAATCGGGATGCGCTCTAATGTCTCCTATTGGCACTTAACGGACGTCTCGGCCGTCGCGGACGATGTCCGCTTTCGCTAAAGCGGACATCGTTGCTGCGTTCGGGCACTTCCGAAAGCGCGACGCGCAAATGCAAGTCATTGGATTGATAGACAGTCGGTGAATATGAATTTGTTGGGGACAAAACTCCCTCGCCTTCTTCAAGCTCGCTTCCATCCGCATCCGGCTGCGCGCTTATGAGTCCACGCCCTGATCCGGCAAGACCGGCGGGCGCGTCAGGCCGAGGTGACCGAGCATGGCGACGAATGCTTTCAGCCGGTTCGCGCGATAACTCTCGATGTCGAGGGTTTCGTAATCGAGAAAGCCCCTGCGGGTGGTGAGCCCGACGTGACCCTCGCGCATGTTGCGCTCGACGATCTCGGGCGCGGCGTAGCGCGGATCGCCGAGCGCCTGGGTCAGATACCTGCTGGCGTAATAGAGGATGTCGCCGCCGCCCCAATCGATGAACTCGAGCATTCCGAGCACGGCGAAGCGAAAGCCGAAGCCGTACTTGATCGCCTTGTCGATGTCGGCCGCGCTGGCGACCCCTTCCTCGACCATGCGCGCGGCTTCGTTCATCGCCAACGCCTGGATGCGCGGCACGATGTAGCCGGGCCGCGCCGCGCAAACGACCGGGACCTTGCCGATCGCCTCCAGCATCGATTTCAGGCGCTCGACCACCGCGGGATCGGTCAGCGCCGACGGCGACAACTCCACCAGCGGCACCAGATAGGCCGGGTTGAGCCAGTGCGCGTTGAGGAAGCGCTGCGGATGAACGACGGCGGTGGCGAGGTCGTCGGCCAGGATCGTCGACGTGGTCGAGGCGACGATCGGCTGCGGTCCGGCGAGCGCGGACGCCCGCGCCAGCACCGCGCGCTTGAGCTCCAGCACTTCCGGCACGCCCTCGAACACGACCGCGGCGGCGGACAGCGCGCTGCGGGCATCGGATTCCGGCACCACGGACACGCGGGAGGCGATGAGATCGACCGATCTTTCCTCGAACAGGCCGGACCGGGCGAGGCTCGCCAGGGTCGCGCGGACTTCCTCGCGCGCGAGCGCGGAGAGGCGATCGAAATCCGCCCGCGCACGCGGCTTGAAATCGACCACCGCGACGTCGTGGCCGGCATAGGCGAACACCACGGCGATGCCGCGCCCCATGCGGCCGGCGCCCAGGCAGGCGATCCGTTCGCGCGTGCTCACGTAAACCCCACGCGCAGCAGGGCCTGCAGCCGATGCCGGTCGAGCCCGCCGAGCCCCATGGCGGCGAGGGTACGGCCGGTGCGCATGAAGTCCTCGCCGCAGATCGCCGAACCGATGCTCAGGAATGCGTGCGCGATCGGCATGGCGACGCCCGCGAGCGCCGCCACCGAAAGCAGGAACGAAAGCCCGATGCGGGTATCTTCCAGCATGTAGCGATGGCGGGTCAGCACGATGTGCTCGCGCCAATCGCCGGAATCGGTGAGCCGGTCGTGCGAGCCGCGTCCGTACATCCATTCCTCGCCCTGCTTGGCGTAGTGGTCGGCGAGCGGAAAGTGCGGCGCACCGTAGCCGAGCGCTTCGCGCAGCGCGATGCGTTCGCCGTCGAGCGCGTCGGTGACCTGGCGGATGGCCGGCTGGGTGCCCTCCTTGTGGATGTCCCAGCGCTCGAAATGCTGCAGCGGGCCGGCATTCATGACGATGAGCGGCGGATGGATGATGGGGCCGGCATTCATCAAGGCGGCCGAGAGCGCGTCGCCGCAGTCCTCGATCGCGCCGGGGAACGCCGTCCGCAGCAGCGCGAGTGCGTGGTCCTTTCGGGTCAGCGGGAAGACGCCGGTCGGCAACCGTTTGGCGCGCACGGTGATCGCCGCCTCGAACGGCCCGTGCTTGCGGGTGAGCCACGGCAGCGTCCCGGTCTCCGCGAACGCCACCGCGGCGCGGTTGCCGGCATCGCGCGCGGCCATTGCGAACAGCAGCGAGCCGAACGTCCCGGGCGGCAGGAACACGACCTGGCCGTCGGCAAGATATGGCGCAAGCAGTGCGGCGATATCCCGCTGCGCGGTCGCCGGCGTCGGGCTCAAGATCAGCTCGGCGCCGCGCACCGCTTCGCCGATGTCGTCGGTGACGAGCGCCGGCTTGGCCTCCCGCCGGCCGGCAAAGTCCTTGACCACGATCGTCCCGCCGCTCGCGCGATGCGCCGCCACCGCCGCCCGGTCGCGCCGCCACAGCCGCACATCGTGGCCGGCAAGCGCGAAGTCGCCCGCCGCCGCGAACGATCCGTTGCCCCCTCCCAGAACCGCAATGCGCATTGGAGCGTTTTCCGGAAAAGTGGATACCGGTTTTCCGCAGAAAATGCGACCACTTAAGAAGCTAGTGGAGCGACTCTAACGTTTGCTTCCCACGTTTGACAGCGGCGAGGATACGGTTTGGGCGCGCGGTCCAGACGAAGGGTTTGGGATCGGTGTTGGTCTCGGCGATGAAGCGCTTGATAGCGGCTTCGAGTTCGGCGACGGATCGGAATACGCCGCGGCTGAGGCGCTGGTTTGTGAGCTTGGCGAAGAAGCTCTCGACGGCATTGAGCCAGGATGCAGAGGTCGGAGTGAAGTGGAAGGTCCAACGGGGATGCTGCGCCAGCCATTTGCGGACCTTCGGGTGCTTGTGAGTGGCATAGTTGTCGACGACCGCGTGGATCGCCTTTCGTTTGGGGACTTGCGCGTCGATGTCGTTGAGGAAGCCGATGAATTCCTGATGGCGATGGCGCTTCATGTTGCGGCCGATGATGGTTCCATCGAGAACGTTAAGGGCGGCGAACAGCGTGGTCGTGCCGTTGCGCTTGTAGTCATGTGTCATCGTCCCGGCGCGGCCCGGCTTCATCGGCAGGCCCGGCTGGGTGCGATCGAGAGCCTGGATCTGGCTCTTCTCGTCGACCGAGAGGACGACCGCGTGCTCAGGAGGATCGACATAGAGGCCGACCACGTCGCGGAGCTTTTCGGCGAACTTCGGGTCGTTCGACAGCTTGAAAGTAATAGCGCATGTTCCGGAAAAGTGGGAACCGGTTTTCCGAATAGAACATGCGCAAAATCGAAGAATCTAGAGCGCATCACGATTCGATCCAATCGGGATGCGCGCTAGCGCCTCTTTTCCGCTTCCTTGAGCAGGAAGTGCTGGACCTTTCCGAGCGCATTGCGCGGCAAAGCGTCCACGAAGACGACCTCGCGCGGAACCTTGAAGCGCGCAAGCTGGACGCCGACATGCCGCAGGATCGCATCGGCGCACTCGTCGGCGCTCGCGTGCGATCCCGCCCGACGCACGACATAGGCGATCGGGACCTCCTGCCATTTCGGGTCGGCGCGACCGATCACGGCCGCTTCGGCAACCGCGGGGTGCTCGTGCAGCACGCGCTCGACCTCGGCCGGGTAGACGTTCTCGCCGCCGGAGATGATCATGTTTTTCTTGCGATCGTGAATGGTGAAATAGCCGTCGGCATCGCGCGTGCCGATGTCGCCGGAGAAATACCAGCCGTCGCGCAGCGCCTCGCCGGTCGCCGTGTCGTTGCCCCAGTACTCGAAGAACACGTTCGGGCCGCGCACGACGACCTCGCCCGCGCTGCCGTGCGGCAGCTCGCGGCCGCTTTCGTCGACGATCCGCGCCTCGCAGCACAATCCGGGCAGTCCGGTCGAGCCGGCGCGGGAGATGTCGCCGCCGATGCGCGTGTAGATGGCAATGGGGCTTGTTTCGGTCGAGCCGTAGACCTGCAACACCGGCAGGCCGCGCGCGGTCAGGGCGTCGACCAGAACTTGCGGCACCAGGGTCGAGCCGGTGGTCACCGCGCGCAGGCTGGTCACGTCGGCCGCGCTCCAGCGCGGGTGCTCCACCAGGGCCTGGATGGTCGCCGGCACCAGCACCACGAGCGTCGGACGATCCGCTCCGATCGCGGCGAGCGTCGCATCCGGCGCAAAGCGTGCATGCAGCGTCACCGTCGCCCCGATCTGCAGCGCCGGCGTGGTCTGGATGTTCAGCCCGCCGACATGGAACAGCGGCAGCACGGTGAGCACATGGTCGTCCGCCGTGAGATCGTGCATGTGCTGGCTCATCACGGCGTTCCACAGGAGCGCCTCCTGCCGCAGCACGGCGCCCTTCGGCCGCCCGGTCGTCCCCGAGGTGTAGACCAGGAGCAGCGGGCACGACATGTCGATATGCGGGTTGCGATCGTCGCCGCGCCCGGCCGAGAGCAGGCACTCGAACGTATCGCCGTCCGTCCCGTCCTCCAGGCGGATGATGCGAAGATCGGGCTGCGCTGCGCGCAGCGGCAGCACCACGGCGGCGAACGCGTCCTGCACGACCAGGGCCTTCACCGAGGCATCGGCGAGGATGAAGAGCTGCTCGGGCACCGCGAGCCGCCAGTTCAACGGCACCAGCAGGGCGCCGAGCCGGGCGCAGGCGTAGAGCAGCACGAGATAATCGGGATGATTGGCGGCGAGGATTGCCAGGCGGTCCCCGCGCCCGAGGCCGAGCTCGGTCTTGAGCGCGCGCGCCGCACCCGCGATCCGCTGCCACAGCGCGGCATAGGTCAACGGCCTGCCGGCATACCGCAACGCCACCTTGCCGGGCGTGAAGTCGGCGTTGCGCGCGATGAGGTCGGAGAGGTCCATGCGCCCGGCGTCACTCGTCCTTCTCGCCCGGCTCGTAGAGCGCCTCGCGGCCGATGCGGTCGACGCAGATTTCCGCGGTCCATGGCAGCATCAGCGAACCGCACCGGCTGTCGCGATAGATGCGCTCCAGCGGCAGGCTCTTGAGCATCGCCTGTCCGCCGCACGTCCGCAGCGCCTTGGCCGCGATGGCGTTGGCGTTTTCCATCACCGTGTGCTGCGCCGCGTAGGCGCGCAGGATCTGCTCCTTGGCGGGGTTGGGCCGCGCCTCGCTGATCGCCTGGAACCACAAGGCCTTGGTCTGCTCGAGCTGGATATGCATCTCGGCGACCGCGATCTGCTTGGTCGGGTACATGCGTCGCTTGACCGGTGGCGTGCCCGGCATCTCGCCGCGCAGGTAGGCGACGGTGAAATCATACGCCGCCTGCGCCAGGCCCATATAGGTCGGCGAGAGCGTCAGAAACATGTGCGGCCAGCGCGTCGCGGCCTGGAAGTAGACGCCGTGCGGCATGAGCATCTCCTGCTCCGGCACGAACACGTCCTTGAGCAGGAGGGTGCGCGAGACGGTGCCGCGCATCCCGAGCGGATCCCAGTCGCCGACGACGGAGACGCCGTCGGCGTCGGCGGGAACCGCAAGATAGAGCGTGTTGCGGCGGCTCGCCCCTTCGCCCTCCGCGCGCTCGGTACACAGCACCCCGTAGTAGTCGGCGGCTCCCGACAGCGAGGCGAAAATCTTCTTGCCGTTGACCACGAACCCGCCGTCCACCGGCCGCGCCTCGGTGCCGAACGCCACCACCCCGGCCGCCGCCGCGCCTCCTTCCGAGAACGGCTGCGCATAGATGGCGCCGCGATCGAGGATGCGCCGGTAGTGCGTGCGGCGGCGCGCATTGTGGGCCGCGCGCTCCGCCGGCAACATCGGCAGGTCGTCTGCGAGCGCGCCCGACCACAGGGTCGAGCACACGTGCATGTTCCAGGACAGCGCGGTCGCGCCGCAATAGCGGCCGAGCTCGGCGGCGGCGAGGCAATAGGTCTGAAAGTCCGCGCCGACCCCGCCTTCTTCCGCGGGGATGCAGATGGCGAGCAGGCCCTCGGGGTGCATATCGCGGAAGTTCTCGATCGGGAAGCTCGCCTCGCGGTCGTGTTTCTGCGCGCGCGGTGCCAGCACGCGGCGGCCGAAAGCCCGCGCCTTGTCGATCAGCCCGGCCTGGAATGGCGTCAGGCGGAAGGCATCCGGCGCAAAGATCGGAGCGTCGCGATCGTGCGTGTCGAGGGGGCGGTTCATCGCGCTGCCTCGGCCGCGGCGTTGCCGCGCGCGAGCACATCGCGCAGGAACACATCGCGCAGGAAATCGAGGATCGCGGCATCGAACAGTCGCGGCGCCTCGAGGTTCGGCAGATGACCGAGCCCGGGCAGGCACACGTAGCGCGCACCCGGAATCTTCGCCGCCATGCGTTCCATCATCGCCGCGGGCGCGTTGCGATCGAGCTCGCCGACCAGGACGAGCACCGGCACTGCGATCTTCCCGAGGTTGTCGCGCTCGTCGAAGGTGACGAGGCAGCGCACCGATGCGCGGTAGGTCGAGACCGGCACCGCGCTCATGCAGTCGACCGCGAGCGCCCGTCCGGCGGGATCGGGCGCGGGGCCCATGATGCCGTCGACGAGATCGGCGGCGAGGTCCGGCATGGTCCTGCCGGACTCGAGCGGGTCGAGTCGCGCGGCGAGAAATTTCTTCTGGAAATCGTCGGAGGGATTGCCGAAGGCGGGGCTGGTGCCCACGAGCACGGCGGCCCGGTAGCCGGCCGGGCGCCGGCGCAGCATCGTCTGCGCGATCATCCCGCCGAAGGAATGGCCGAGGATCGCCGGCCGGTTCACCCGCATCCTGTCGATGGCGCCTTCGACGTCCTCGGCCAGCATCTCGAAGGTCATCGCGTCGACCGGCGGCCGGCCGCCGTAGCCCGGCAGGTCGAGCGGCACCGCGCGAAAGCCGGCCTTTCTGAAGCTCTCCTGCTGCGCAGCCCAAATCCGCGCGGCGCCGCCGATGCCGTGCAGGAGGACGACATCGCTGTCTTGTGCTGGCTGGACGATCGCCATGAAAACGCTCGCTCTCGTGGTCGGTGCATCAGGTTCGCGCCCGCGATACCGGCCGAGCCGCACCCTCGAGATAGCCTCCGGTCCAAATGATTTAGCATCATCTTTCGACCGTTTGTCAGCAGGCTTGAACGCCGCGGCCTGGGCAGGCGCGGCGCGATCGAAGCTCCCAGGTCGGGCTGGCGCGGCCCGTGCGCGCGTTTGTGGCACGATGCCCGAATAGGCGATGAGAAAAACCGGATGTTTGCGGGCCGCGCCTACGGGCCGCCGTGTGTCCCGGATGCGGTGCAGCGTTGATCCGGGACCTTCGCGAAGGCGGCGTGTGTAACGATCCCGGGTCTGCAGCGCACCACTCGCCTTTGGCTCGTGCTGCACTGCGCCCGGGACACGAGATAGAATCTCGCCGTGTCTCCCGGATGCGGTGCAGCGCGCAGCGAGAGAGCGCGCAGGCCCAGTCTCGTGTCCCGGACGAGCGCGCGTAGCGCGCGACGATCCGGGACCCAGGGGCCACGCGGCACGCTTTCACAATATTGCGCTTCGCGATTCTTGCGCTGGGTCCCGGGTCTCGTTCCGCTTCGCTGCACTCGCCCGGGACACGGGCGCACCATCGCCTCACCACGAATATCGCACCGTGCCGGTGCCGGCATAGGTGGAAGAGCGCGAGGCGAAATCGCCGTCGAACTTGCCGAGGAGCGACACGCCGTTGGCGAGGCGAAGCTCGGCGCCGGCGGAGGCGAGCGCGGAGTTCTTCGCGGGCGTGGCGCCGTTGACGATGAAGCTCGCGCCGGGGAGCGTCTGGAACACGGCGGCGAGCGTGGGATCGCTGACCCAGTCGTGCGCCCAGGCCAAGCGCGCACGCAGCGACAGCACGGAGGTGGTGCTCAGCGCCAGCAAGCGATCGAAGCGCGCGCCTAGCTCGCTCCGGGTGTCGGTCGCGGTGCGCCCAGCGTAGGCCAATGCGAAGCCGCCGCCGCTGGCATCGGTCTCGCTGTAGGAGGGCGTGCGGAAGCTCTGCGCCTGCACCGCCGCATAAGGGGTGATGCCGCCGAGCGGAACCCCGAAGCGGTAGCCGCTTTCCACCCGCGCGCCCAGCGACTGCGCGTTGAAGCTGGCGGTAAGGTGGTCGCCGGCGAACGCGAAGCGGTCGGTCGACATCCAGTGGTTGGTATAGGCGAGCGACGCCGCGAGATAGGCGGCGCCCCAGCGCGTGGCGCCGTAGACGCCGGCCTGGAAGGCATCGCTCCTGCCGCCGCCGAGCCCCTGCGCCAGACTCCAGTTGGTGCCGCCGCCGGCAAGTGCGGCGCCCACGACGGTATTCGGCGAGAGATGATAATCGAGGCCGCCGGCGAATCCCGCCGTGCTGGCGGAGAGATCGTGGCTTCCGACCACCGCCGGATCGCCCGACGTGCGGTTCGAGCCGCCATAGGCGCCGCCCCACGCGCTCCAGCGCTGCTCGAAGCTCGGCGCCTTCATGGGCGGCGCCTTGAGCACGGAGGAATAGGCGAGCGCGATGTCGTCGGGCATGCTCTCGCGCTCGGGCGCAAAGCCGAGCGCCGGCCCGCCGGCGCCGGCCACGCCGCTCCTGCCGTCGACGAAGGGATCGAGCATGAGGCCGAGGAACTGGTTGGTCATCTGGAAGCCGGCCTGCTGGCCGCCGGTCGCGGCCTCGCCGGAGAGCTGCGAGAGCGCATTGCCGAGGTTGCCGCCGGTGAGGCCGAAGATGTTCAGGAAACCGGGCGGCAGCGCGCCGCCATTGTTGAAGAAGGTGTTGAGCGCCCCGGCAACGTTCTGCTGGTTCTGGCTCAGACCGGCGCCCGTCCCCAGAACGGCGGTCAGGTTGAGCAGGACATCGTTCGCGGTGTAGCTGAGGCTCGCGGCGAAATTCGAGGGGACATTGGTCGTCGTCACGGCGTTGAAGGTGGTGCCGCCGAGGCCGCCCGCCGCCGAGAGGATGCGGTAGCTGCGAGCGAAGGTCCCCGACGAGAACGACACCGCCACGGTTCCGGCAAGGTTCGCGGCGCCCGTCACGCTGGTGCTCGAGGCGCTCGACGCAGTGACCTGCACGAGATAGAGCGCGCCCGACTGGAACGCCAAATTGCCGGCCACCGTCATCGAGCCGGGGGTGCCGACCGGACCGGGCGCGAACATGCCGCCGCTGTTGATCGTGGTCGCGCCTACGGTGCCGGTGCCGGTGAGCAGCGAGCCGCTCGCCACCGTCACCGCCGAGTTGGCGATCGAGCCGGTCACCGTCAAGGTGCCGGCGCTGACCGTGGTCGGGCCGGTATAGGTGTTGGCGGCGGTGAGCACGAGGTTGCCCGCGCCGATCTTCTCGAGCGGGCGCGGGCCGTTGAGCTCGGAGATCACGCCGGCCTGCGTCGCGCTGCCGGTGGTTACCTGCAATTGCGTGGTATTGCTGTTGATCACGATCGCATTGGCGATGGTGATGCCGCCGGCATAGTCGACCACCGAGCCGGTCGTGGTCAGCGCGCCTGACCCGAGCGCCCGGCTATTGGTGAGGCTCAGCGTTCCCCCCGCGATCACCGTGCCGCCGGAATAGGTGTTGGCGCCCGCCAGCGTCAGCACGCCGCTGCCGATCTTGGTGAGGCCGCCGCTACCGGAGATCACGCCGGAGAAAATGGTGCTGGTGCTGTCGTTGCCGGTGGTCAGGGTGGCCGAGCCGAGCGTCACGTTGCCGGCACCCGCGAGCGAGCCGATGCTCTGGTTGAAGCCCGCGAGATTGAGCGTGGCGCCGGCGGCGACCGTGAACGCGCTGTTCTGCGCGAAGCTATTCGCCGCCCCGGCCTGCAGCGTGCCCGCGCTGACCAAAGTGCTGCCGGAATAGGTGCTGATGCCCGAGAGCACGAGCGTGCCGGCGCCGACTTTTGTCAGGCCGCCGACGCCGAAAATGGCGCCCGCCAGTGTCGCGCCGTTGCCGTTGGTGTCGAACGTGCCGCCACCGGCATTGAGCGTGACCGCGCGGTTGGTGGCGAAGCCTGACAAGAATTGCAGCGTGCCACCGCCGAAGGCGAGGCCGCCCGAGCTATTGCCGAGATTGGCGTCGGCGTTGACTGCGAGCGTGCCGCCATTAATCACCGTGCCGCCAAAATAGGTGTTGGTGCCCGAAAGCGTCAGCGTGCCCGCGCCGATCTTGCTGAGTCCGCCGACGCCGGAGAGCACGGACGCGAGCGTGACGTTGTTGCCGTTGGTGTCGAACGTCGCTCCGCCGGCGCCGAAGGCGGCGAGCTGCGACGAGATGTCGGCACTGTTGCCGGTCGCCCACTGCAGGCCGCCGCCGTCGATCGTGACCGGGCCCGTGCCGAAGCTGTTAGCCGAATTGAAATTGATGAACCCGCCGGTGATGGTGGTGCCGCCGCCATAGGTGTTGTTGCCTGTCAGGATCAGCGTGCCCGGGCCACCCTTGCTGAGCGAGCCGGTGTCGAAGATGACGGCAGAAAGGGTGAGCGTGTCGGTAAAGTTCGCGACGATCTGACCGAGATTGTCGATCGCCGGCGTGACGATCGCGCCCGCGAGGGCGCCGGCGCCGAGATTGAGCGTGCTGCCCTGGGCGATGCCGGTAAAGCCGGGCGAGTTGACCACGCCGCCGTCGGCGACGGTAAGCGTTCCGATCAGGGGGCCGCAGCCGCAGCTGGTGTCGCCGACCACGAGCGAAGAGAGCGCGTTCAGGGTCGAGCCCGCACCGGTCACGGTCAGCGTCGAGGTTCCCGTGGGATCGCCGACGCCCAGGGGGCCCGTGACAT
>CAWGEH010000039.1:0-57073 GCA_963821505.1 uncultured Alphaproteobacteria bacterium | reverse complement strand
CATCGCGCTGGCGCGCGCCTTGTATGGCGACCCGTTCCTGGTCGTGCTCGACGAGCCGAACTCGAACCTCGACAACGAGGGCGAGGCGGCATTGCACCAGGCGGTCATCAACCTCAAGGCGCGGGGTGCCATCGTCGTGCTGATCGCGCATCGGCCGGTAACGCTCGC
This sequence comes from uncultured Alphaproteobacteria bacterium, assembly GCA_963821505.1. GTDB lineage: Bacteria > Pseudomonadota > Alphaproteobacteria > Rhizobiales > Xanthobacteraceae > VAZQ01. The sequence goes on along the minus strand of CAWGEH010000039.1, from coordinate 56,905 downwards.
CGTTTGCGACCGGGTCCTGGTGCTCGCCAACGGCGCGCAGCAGGATTTCGGAGCCCGCGACGAGGTTTTGAGCAAGGTCATGGGGCGGCGCACTCTTCCGGCTGCCTCGGCGGCCGGTAATCTCAAAGTCGTCAGCGGTACGACGGGTGGAGGCGAGAAATGACTGCGCCCGAGCATGATCCGCGCCGCATGATCCGCAAGCTCAATTTCATCGGAATCGGCATTGTCGTTTTCCTCATCGGCGGTGTCGGCACCTGGGCGGCAACCACCCAGTTGGCGGGCGCCGTGATCGCGCCCGGCACGATCGTGGTCGAGTTGAGCGTGAAGAAGGTGCAGCATCCGACCGGCGGCGTGGTGGGCGAGATTCTGGTCAAGGAAGGCGACGAGGTCGAAGCCGGCCAGGTCGTGCTGCGGCTCGACGATACGGTCACCAAATCCACGCTCGGCGTGGTGCGGTCCCAGCTCGACGAGTTGATGGCGCGGCAGGCGCGGCTGCTCGCCGAGCGCGACGACGCGGATGCGATCGTGTTCCCGGCGGAATTGACGAGCGGGCGCGACGACACGGCGGCCACGGCGGTGGCCGGCGAGCAGAAGCTGTTCGAATCCCGCAGGTCGGCGCGAACCGGCCAGCGCGCGCAATTGCGCGAGCGCGTCGCGCAAACGAACGAGGAAATCCGCGGCCTTTCGGCGCAACAAGAGGCAAAGGAAGCCGAGCTCGCACTGATCGGCAAGGAGCTCGTCGGCGTTGCCGAACTCTACAGCAAGAATCTCGTGTCGATTTCGCGCTTCACGCAGCTGCAGCGCGACCAGACGCGGCTGCAGGGCGAGCGCGGCCAGCTCATCTCCGACATCGCCCGCGCGCGCGGCAAGATCAGCGAAACCGAGCTGCAGATCATCCAGCTCGACCAGGATTTTCGCACCGACGTGCTCAAGGACCTGCGCGAGGCGCAAGGCAAGATCGCCGAGCTCAAGGAGCGGGTCACGGCCGCCGAGGACCAGCTCAAGCGGGTGGACTTGCGCGCCCCGCAAACCGGCGTCGTCCACCAGCTCGAGGTGCACACCGTGGGCGGCGTGATCGGCAACGGCGAGACCGTCATGCAGATCGTGCCGCGCGCCGACCAGCTCGTGGTGGAGGCCAAGGTCGCTCCCAGCGACATCGATCAGGTGACCGAGGGAGCCAAGGCGATCGTGCGGGTCATGTCCGGCAACCAGCGGACCCAGCCGGAGATCACGGGCCTGCTCACCCGCGTGTCCCCCGACCTCACGCACGAGCAGCCCCAGCAGCGTCAGCAGAACGCCGCTCAGCCGCCGCAGGCCTATTACACCGTCCGCATCTCCCTGCCGGCAGACGAGGTGGCCCGCCTGAAGGATATCCACCTCGTCCCCGGCATGCCGGCGGAGGTCTTCATCCAGACCCACGAGCGCACGCCGCTCCAGTACCTGCTCAAGCCGCTGCGGGAGCAGATCGCGCGGACGTTCCGGGAGCGGTGACCGGCGCACCGCCCCTGACAGGGCGGGCGGAAGGCTCGGCCCCACGGCCGCAGGCATACGCGGCCGAGCCGCACGGGGTGCGCGTCGCTTCAGAACCGTCGCAGGAACCCCCGTTTGGTGTCCGGGCGTCGATGTGGCGCCAACGCGCAGGCCAACGACGGCGCCATCGTTTCATCGTTTCGCATTTAGAGCGCATCCCGGTCGGATGGAATCAATCGGGCGGCAAACTCGGTCTGCTCCCTCCCCCCAACCAAACCCTGGCCTGCCAGGGTTTGGTCACTCTTAAGATTTGCCGGAAGCGGGCAAGCCCGCAGCCGGCTGGGGGAGGGCTGGGGAGGGGGGTAGCGCGTATGGCAATGCGAGTGCGTCAATCTCGCGACCCCCACCCCCAACCCCTCCCCACCACAAGTCGGGCTTGCCCGACTTGTGCACTCAAACACGAAACCCGGGCAGGCCCGGGTTTCGTGGGGAGGGGAGCGCACCGAGTACGCTGCATGTTCTGTATCAAGTCGAACGGGACGTGCTCCAGGCACGCGGGAAAAGACATGTTCACGGGGTGCCGGCGCCGGACAGAGCGCGCGCCAGCGCCCCCTGCCGCCCAAGCGGGAGATAGCCGTTGACAGGCTGGTGGGTCGGAACCCGTCCCACGCAAGTGTAAGCGAATCCGTGCTTCTTCATGTCCTCAGGACGGTAGATATTTCTCAGATCGACCACGACCGGGCAGGCCATCAAGTCCCGCATGCGTTCGAGGTCGAGGGCACGGAACTGTTCCCATTCGGTGACGATCGTAACGGCGTCGGCGCCTTCGACGCAATCGTACGGTCCCTGCGCGTAGGTCACGTCCGTCAGAATTTGCTTGGCCTGCTCCATGCCCACGGGATCATAGGCGCGCACTTTGGCGCCCATGTCTTGCAGCGCGGTGATCAGCGGAATGGACGGCGCCTCGCGCATGTCGTCGGTGTTCGGCTTGAAGGTCAGCCCCAACACCGCCACGGTCTTGCCGCGCAGCGCGCCGGCGCAGGCCGATGAAACCTTGCGCGCCATCGCGCGCTTGCGGGTGTCGTTGACGGTTTCGACCGCCTCGAGGATCCGCATCGGCACGTCTTGGTCTTGGGCGGTCTTGATGAGCGCGCGCAAGTCCTTGGGAAAACACGAGCCGCCGAAGCCGGGACCGGCGTGCAGGAACTTGGCCCCGATCCTGTTGTCGAGGCCAATTCCGCGCGCGACTTCCTGCACGTCGGCGCCGACTCTTTCGCACAGATCGGCGATTTCGTTGATGAAGGTGATCTTGGTCGCCAGGAACGCATTGGCCGCATACTTGATGAGCTCCGCGGTCCGTCGGCTGGTGTACAGGATCGGAGCCTGATTGAGGTAGAGCGGACGGTATATGTCCGCCACGACCGCGCTGGCGCGCTCGTCGTCCGCCCCGATGATGATGCGGTCGGGATGCTTGAAATCATGGATGGCGGCACCCTCGCGCAGGAATTCCGGGTTCGATGCGACGGCGACGTCGATCTCAGGCCGCATCTCGCGGATGATGCGTTCGATTTCATCGCCGGTGCCGATCGGAACCGTCGACTTCGTGATGACGACGGCGAAGCCCTTCAGCGCGGCGGCGATCTCGCGCGTCGCTTCGTAGACATAGGACAGGTCGGCGTGACCGTCACCGCGGCGCGACGGCGTGCCAACGGCGATGAATACCGCTTCGGCCGCGCTGACGGCTTCGCCCAGCGCCGTCGTAAAGGACAGCCGTCCTTGCCCGACATTCGAGCGGACGATTTCACCGAGGCCCGGCTCGTAGATCGGGATCTCGCCCGCAACCAGCGCTGAAATCTTCGTGCTGTCCTTGTCGATGCATGTGACCTGATGGCCGAAATCGGCAATGCAAGCCCCGGAGACAAGGCCCACATATCCGGTGCCAATCATCGCAACCCGCATGTCGTCAACTCCTCGCGCTCGCCGCGATTTCAACGGACGCGACGGGCTCATTATCGCTGATTATTGGCGGAATAAGCGCAAATCATTATGCATTATGCCCAACGTTGCGCAACCGCGAATGGCGCTGCCGGACGGGCGGTTGTTCGCCGTTGCGCGCGGCAAGTACTTTTTGGTTCCTGCCGCCGCGGCGCGTTTCAGCCGCCTGTCGTCACTTCGGCACCGTCCATGGACGGCCCAGCACGGTTCGTGCGAATCGCTGTGCCGTCATCGGTCGTGCAAACAGAGGGCCCTGGACGTGATGGAACCCGAGCTTGCGCGCGGCGAGAAAATCGGCCCGGGTCTCCACGCCCTTGGCGACGGTGCGCGCGCCCATGGCGTCGGCCAGGTCGATGATCCGTCGGCACGTCGTCTGTTTCGAGCGATCGTGTCCGCAGCCGGCGACGAATTGCCGATCGACCCGAAGCTCGACGAAGGGAAAGTCCCGAAGCCCCAGGAACGACGGCCACTCCGCCCCGACATCGTCGATCGAAATTGCAATGTTGTGGAACCGAAGCCGCCTGGCGACATCTTTCGCCAGCTCCAGGTTGCGAACGACCTCGGTGGCGTTGATCTCGACGATCAGCCCCTGGAAGGCGGGATGATCCGGCATCTGCCGGCACAGCGCGCCGACCGCCTGCGCATTGCGAAAGAAGGCGATGGGCAGATTGATGCCGATCTCGACGTGACCGTGCTGGACTCTGAAATCGCGCCAGTCGTCGATTGTCCGGGCAATCGCGAGCTCGGTCAGCGCGCCGAGCGCGGGTTCGCCGTCGTCCCATATGACACGTTCCTGCCCGACGGCCCCGCGGGTCGGATGGCGCACGCGAACGAGCGCCTCGACACCGCCCAGCGCGAGCGTGCGCGCGTCGATCTTCGGTTGGTACCAAAGTTCGAGCCGGTCCGTGCGCAAGGCCTCGGCCGTGTCGCCCGGCGCCTCTGGCGGCGGTGCGACAGGCATCAGCGTTGCGACGCAGCCGCGCACGTCTGCGTCGCCGAACGGGGTCGGCAGCAGGGGCAACATGGCAAGGCCGAGCTTCGCACCGAGTTGCTGGATCGCCGCGACCATGGGCGAGACGCGATGACCGAGGACCAGGACCTTGCCGTCGAATTCCCTGGCCGCGAGCAATTCCAGCATCTCGCAGGCCTCGATTCCGCCCGGCGAAGACCCGATGACGACGAGGTCCGGTCGCCGCGAATCGAGCACCGCGCCCAATTCGGTGGCCTGCGTGCATGCGCAGCTCGTGAAGCCGAGGCCTTCCAGGGTCTCCGCAAGGAACGTTCGCATGGAATGATCGGCGTCGGCGATGCAGACGCACGGCACCGCCTGTCGGCCTCCGGGCGTCACAGACTTGGCCGGGTCATCCGGTCTTTGATTTTCCATGGCACCACCCTGTATTGACGGGACGGTGCGCAGCTTACGGGGGCGACAATTCCGAAAGGTGAAGCTTCTCGCTCGGGACAGGCAAATGCTCGAACAGCATCAACCTCGGCTTGAGGGCTTGCATAAAAGTTTTCTCAATTGCTTGAAACCCGTTCGGCTCGGCTATCCCGGCAGGTGGATTCTCCCCTAAAATAGGGTTCATCCTCGCCCTGGGCCGATCTCGCGCGCCCGACCCACAGTCAAGGCCGAAGCCGAACCCCGCGATGAAGCCCGCTGCGTTTGAATATGCAAGACCCGCGCATCTCGACGAGGCCTGCGCGCTGCTCGCCGCCGGCGACGACGCACGGATCATCGCCGGCGGGCAGACCCTCGTCCCGCTCATGGCCATGCGGCTTGCCCGGCCGCAACGGCTGATCGACATCGCCCGCATCCCCGAGCTTGCGTTCGTTCGCCCCGAGCGCGACGGCATCGCGATCGGCGCCACCACCCGTCAGTGCGTGCTCGAGCACGACGTCCTGGTGCGCTCCGAGGTGCCCCTGCTCGCCAAGGTCATGCCGTTCGTCGGTCACGCTCCGATCCGCGCGCGGGGAACCGTGGGGGGCTCGCTCGCCAATGCCGACCCGGCGGCCGAGATCGCCCTCGTCGCCGTCACGCTGGGTGCGACGCTGGTCTATCGGCGCGGCACCGCAACCGTGGAGATCGCAGCCGCTGATTTCTTCGTCGGGCCGATGACGACCACGCTGCCGGCGGACGGTTGTCTCACGGCGGTGCGGTTTCCGGTCTGGCGCGGCGGGCGCATCGGCGTCGGCTTCCACGAGGTCAACGCCCGCCGGAGCGACTTCGCCTTCGCCTCGGCCGCGGCGCAGATCACCCTCGACGAGGACGGCGTCTGCCGGCGCCTGGCCCTGGGCATCGGCGCGGTCGCCGCCTGCCCGCTGCGGCTCGATGCGGTGGCGAGCGCGATCGAGGGAACGCGCCCCGCGGAGGCCATCACACGCGACGCCGTCCGCGCCGCGCTCGCCGACATCGAGCCGCTCTCCGATCTGCATGCTTCGGCCGAGTATCGCCGGCGCGCGGCCGCGAGCCTCGCCGTGCGCGCGATCGCCGATGCCTGTCGGGACGCGGAGGGCGCGCATGCGCGTTGATTTGACCGTCAACGGGGAGGTGCGCGCGGTCGAGGTCGAGCCGCGAACGAGCCTGCTCGATTGCCTGCGCGAGCGGCTGTTGCTGACCGGAGCCCATGCCGGCTGCGAGCACGGCGTGTGCGGCGCCTGCACCGTGCTGCTCGACGGCGCGCCGGTGCGATCCTGCCTGATGTTCGCGGTGCAGGCGGACGGATATGCCATCACCACCATCGAGGGCGTGACGCCGGGTCCGGGCGAGCTTTCGCCCGTTCAGGACGCCTTCTGCGAGACGCACGGCATGCAGTGCGGCTATTGCACGCCGGCGATGATCCTCACCGCGCACGCGCTGCTGGCCGAAAACCCCGCGCCGACCCGCGCGGACATCGTCGACGCGGTTTCCGCCAACATCTGCCGCTGCACCGGCTACGCGCAGATCGTCGAGGCGATTGCGCTCGCCGCCGAGCGCATGCGCGGCCTGAACCGGCCGGCGGGCAAGCCATGAGCGCGAAGCCCTTCCGTTTCGTCTCCGCCGATCGCCGGGTGCGCGAGGACCGGCGCTTCGTCGTCGGCAAAGGCCGCTTCGCCGCCGATGTCGCCATGGCCGGCACGCGGCATGTGGCGCTCGTGACGTGTCCGCATCCCGCCGCGCGCGTCATCGCGATCGACAAGTCCGCGGCGCTCGCCATGCCGGGCGTGCACTACGTGCTCGACGGCCGCGAGCTTGCGGGGGCAACGCAGCCGCTGCTGGCAGGCCTCGATACCCCGAAAGTGCCGCGGCGCCCGCTCGCCGTGGACGTCGCGCGCTACGCCGGGGAATGGGTCGCGGCGGTGGTCGCCGAGACGCGCGCGCTCGCCGAAGATGCCGCCGAGATGGTGCGCGTCGACTACGAGCCGCTGCCCTTCGTGCTCGACGGCGAAGCGGCATACGCGCCCGGCAGCCCGATCGTGCATGCGGACCACGGCTCCAACGTGCTGCTCGATCGCACTTTCGTCTGGGGCGAGGTCGAGAAGGATTTTGCCGAAAGTCCGCACCGGCTGGCGCTGCGGGTGAGATGGGGGCGCAGCTCGACGGTGCCGGTCGAGACCTTCGGCGTGCTGGCGAGCTGGGACCCGTGGCGCGAAGTGCTCGACGTGTTCGCCTCGGTGCAGATGCCGCGCTTCCCCGACCAGATCGCGCTCGCACTCAGGCTGCCGGGCTCGTCCGTGCGCGTGCACAACGACATCGACGTCGGCGGCAGCTACGGCGTCAAGCGCGGCATCAAGCACGCGGTGCTGGTCGGCTATCTGTCCCGCCGGCTCGGCTTCCCGGTGCGGCTGATCGAGGACCGGCTCGAGAACATGCGCGCCGGCGACGGCCATGGGCCCGAGCGCAACTTCGACGTCGAGGTCGCCTTCGACGACGCCGGCGTGATCCGCTCGATGAAGATGCGCGCGCTCGACAATGTCGGCGCCTATGCCGGGCGCTCGCCGTTCCAGCTCGGCAAGCCGATCGGGGCGATCGTCGGGCCGTACCGCATCAACAGCGTGCAGTACCGCGCCATTGCCGTGACCACCAACAAGACGGTGCAGGAGGCGGTGCGCGCCTTCGGCCAGGCGCCGACCAACTACGCCATCGAGCGCGCGATCGAGGAGGTCGCCTGGCAGCGCGGGCTCGATCGGCTGGAGGTGCGCCGGCGCAACCTGATCCGTGCCGATGAGTTTCCCTATCTGATCCCGAGCGGCACGACCTACGACAGCGGCGACTACCACGCGGTCATCGACAAGGTGCTGGCGCGGGCGGACTACGCAGGTCTGGTCGCGGAGCGCGATCGCCTGCGCGGGCAGGGGCTCTTGGCCGGTATCGGCATCGCCGCGTGCCTCGAGCCGAGCGGCGCCAATTCGACCTTCGAGCCGCTGCTCAATCCCAAGAACGAGACCACCACCTATGCCGAATCCTGCCGCCTCAATGTCGATGTCGGCGGCGCCGTCACCGCTACCATCCACACGCTCTCGGCCGGGCAGGGGCACGAGACGCTGGTCGGCACCGTCATCGGCGAAGTGCTGGAGATCGATCCCGACCGTATCCGCGTCGTGCGGCCGGACTCGCTGTCATCGCTGCCCAGCCAGAGTCCGGTGGGCAGCCGCATGGCGATCATGCTCGGCGGCGCCGCGTTCCACGCCGCGCAAAAGCTCAAGGCGCGGCTTCTCGCCATCGCCGTGCACGACCTCAAGATCGCGCCCGAGCGCGCGAGCTATCACGCGGGCGACGTGTTCGACCGCGCGGCGCCGCAGAACAGGCGCAGCTGGGCCGAGCTCGTCACCATCGCCTATCGCAACTTTCATCGCCTGCCGCCCGGCACCGAGCCGGGGCTTGCCTTCACCCACGTGATGCAGGTGCCGACCGGCGGGCAGCTGCCGACGGCCGACGGCCGCGTGCAGATGTATCCCTGCTTCGCTTTCGAGTTTCATCTCGTGCTCGTCGCCATCGATCCCGATCTCGGCCGGCCCGAGATCAAGCGCTATCTCGTCGGGCACGACTGCGGCACAGTGATCAATCCCAAGATCGTGCGCGGCATGACCATGGGCGGCATCGCCCACGGCATCGGCGCCGCGCTCTACGAGGAGTTCGCCTATAACGAAGAAGGCCAGCTCGTGGCCCAGACCTTCATGGATTACCTGCTGCCGTCGGCGCACGAGGTGCCCGAGGTCGAGATCATCCATCACGAGACGCCGTCGCCGCACACCGTATTCGGCCAGAAAGGCTCGGGCGAATCCGGCTATCTCGGCGCGCCGGCGGCGATCGCGAGCGCGGTCAACGACGCGGTACGGCCGCTCGGGATCGTGGTCAACGGCCTGCCGATCAAGTTCGCGCAGCTCGGCGATATGATTGCTGCCGCGAAAAAAAATTCGGTGTCATCGTCCGCGTAGGCGGACGATCCAGTAACCACCGACCGCTCTTTGGGGCGCGACCGCGCTCCGGTCTCACCTGCGGTGGTTACCGGGTCCCCGCTTTCGCGGGGACGACAGAAAAGGCTAAGGAGAAGGAAGGGAATCCGAATGATCATCGACGTCCACGGCCATCTGGTGCCGGTCGCCTTTCTCGCCGCGATCCGCAAGGAGAGCGCGCGCTTTGCCTCGCTGCGGCTGATCGAGGACGGAGGAAACCTGGCAATCGCCTTTGCCGGCGGCAAGCCGTCGCGGCCGATCATGAAAGGACTGAGCGATGTGGCGGGGCGTCTCGCCTGGATGGACAAGCAAGGCATCGACCGGCACGTGGTCGGAGGCTGGCCGGATTGGTTCGGCTACGAGCTGCCGGCGGCGGAGGGCGAGGCCTGGTGCCGGTTCTTCAACGATGGGCAGCTCGCCGCGGCGAAGGCGCAGCCGCGCTTCGTGCCGCTCGCGAGCGTGCCGCTGCAGGACGGGGCGCGCGCCGGTGCCGTGCTGAAGGCGGCGGTCGCTGCCGGTTTCCCGGGTGCGATGATCTCGACCTTGCCGCGCGGGATCGGCAGCGTGCTCGATGCTCCCGACCTCGATCCGTTCTGGGCCGCGGCGGACGAGACGGGCGCTCTCATCCATATCCATCCGAGCTATGACGCCGGCGATGCGCGCGTAAACGACTACGGCCTTGCCAACGGCGTCGGCCGCATCAGCGACGCCATCGTCGCCGTGGCGCGGCTGCTGTGCAGCGGCCATGTCACCCGCTACCGCAACGCCAGGATTTTCGTCCCGATGGGCGCCGCCGGGCTTCCCTTCCTCATCGGCCGTCTCAAGCGCAACTACAAGATCACGCCGAAGATTGCCGATCCGGAGGAGGGGTTGGCGTTGCTCTATACCGACAGCATCCTGCACGACCCGCGGGTGCTACGTTTTGTCGTGGAGATGATGGGAGCCGACCGTGTGATGATGGGGTCCGACATGCCGTTTCCCATCGGCGACGAGGACCCTGCCCGGATCGTCACCACGGCGGGGCTGCAACCCGCCCAGGTCACGTCGATCACCGGCGGACTTGCGGCAAAGTTGTTTCGGCTCCGGTGAGTGATGCTAGCGCATGTTCCGGAAAAGTGGGAACCGGTTTTCCGAACAGAACATGCGCAAAATCGAAGAATCTAGAGCGCATCACGATTCGACCCAATCGGGATGCGCCCTACGCGCGTGGCGCGCGAGGGTGGGCAAGATCGCTTGCTGAGGAAACACAACCTGCGCCGCGGGCCGGCGATTTTGCCCGGGCGGCAGCACGCGCGGCCGACCATTTCACAATTCAGGTGGAGGAAACGATGAAATCAACCTTGCTCGAATACGCCTCGCGCGCTGCGGCAGCCCTTGTGGCAGTCGCCGCCGCCACCCAGTGCCAGGCGCAGGCGCTCGAAAAAATCTCCATCGTGATCTTCAGCGCGCCGTCGCTCGGCGCCTTCATGCCGCCGGTGATCAAGGCCAGAAAGCTCGACCAGGCCAATGGGCTGGACATCACCTTCCAGGAACGCACGCCCGACGCGTATACCGCGCAGTTCAATTCCGGCGAGTTCAAGGTGGGCGGCAGCGCGTCGCTGCTCACCATCGGGCTCGCCGACAGCCGCGGCGTGAAGGTGAAATATCTCTTCAATCTGTTCGATTTCTGGGGGGCGGTGGTCACCTCGCGGCCGGAGATCAAAACCCTCAAGGATCTCGAGGGCAAGCAGCTCGCGGCCGCTCGCGCCACCACCAATTACGTGATGTTCGAGTTTTTCGCCAAGAAGCTCGGCGTCGACGTGTCGAAGATCCAGGTCGTGAACACGGCGACGCCGGGGCTCGTCGGCTACGCGCTCGCCAACCGCGCCGACGCGGTGCAGATCTGGGAGCCGGCCTATACGCTTCTGCTCGCCAAGAAGCCCGATATCCGCACGCTTGATTTCGGCATCGAGAAGACCTGGAAAGCATTCGCCGGCGGCAGCCGCATCCCCTATCTCGGCGTCGCCGCGCACTCCGACTGGGCGGAGCAGAACCCGGCGCTGGTCGCGAAGGTCTACGCCACCTACAAGGCGGGGGCGGAATGGATCGCGAAGAATCCGGATATGGCGGCACCGCTGGTTGCGCCCGGCGCCTCGGCCGAGGACGTCACGTCGATGGCCTCGCTCATCCGCAGCAACCAGCGGCTCGCCATGAGCCTCGCTCCGGCCAACGACATCCGCAACGAAATCGAGGCGGTCTACAAGGCCGGCATCGACGTCGGCTATTTCCCCGCCCTGCCGTCGGGCGCAACCGTCTACGGCAAGCCGATCCGATGACCGGCAGCCCGCGCCTGACCCGGCTTCTACAGGCGGCCGCGAGCACGCTGGCGATCACGGGTCTCTGGCAGATCGCTTCCATGTTCTTTCCGCCCTATCTGTTCCCGCCGGTGCCGGAGATCGTCGCGCGCACCATCGGCATCCTGTTCAGTTGGCCGCTGCTCGCCGAGGTGCTGGTGACGGCGCTGCGGATTTTCGCGGGGCTGCTCGGCGCATTCGTGCTTGGTTCCATGATGGCGCTGGCGATCGGCCGTTCGCCGCGCATCGAGAGCTATGTCACGCCGGTGCTGGTATTTCTCCAGGGCATCCCGGCGCTGTCGTGGGTGGTGATCGCCATCATCTGGTTTTACGGGATCGAGTTTCGCATCTTCTTCATCATGGTGATGACCACGCTGCCGGCGTTCACGTTCCAGATTCTCGATGCCTTCCGCTCGATGTCCAAGGACCTGTTCGAGATGACCATGTCGTTTCGTCCGCGGCGCTGGACGCTGTTTCGCGTGCTGATCGTGCCGACGATCGTGCCGGGCATTCTTACCGCCTGGAAGGTCAATCTCGGCAACGCCGCGCGCGTGGTGGTCGTGGCGGAGCTCGTCGGCGCCACCGGCGGGGTCGGCTACGAGCTCCTCCGGCAACAGCAATTGTTCGACATGGCCGGCGCCATCGCCTGGACTCTGCAGCTGGTGCTGTTCGTGCTGGTGGTGCAGCAGACCATCACCGCGATCGAGGGCTGGGCGCTGCGCTATCGCGCCGTCGCCGAGCGCGCGATGTGAGCCGGACCGGACATGGCCCCGCCGCTCATCCGATTTCACGACGTCAGCAAGGTGTTCCGCCGCGGCAACGGCCGCGGCGATCTGCTCGCGGTGGACAAGCTTTCGTTCGAGGTCGCGCAGGGCGAGATCGTCGCCGTGCTCGGCAAGACCGGCTGCGGCAAGTCCACCATGTTCAACCTGATCGCCGGCTTGATCGAGCCCACCTCCGGCGAGGTGACCGTGAGCGGCCACGACCCGTTCCGCGACTTCGAGTTCTTTCGCGGCAAAGTCGGCATCGTCTTTCAGGGCGACCGCTTGATGCCATGGCGCAGCGCGCTCGCGAACGTGCTGCTCGGCCTCGAAATCCTCGATGCCGACGCGCGCCAGGCGCGGGCGGTGGCGCGGGGCTGGCTCGAACGGCTCGGGCTCGCAGGACACGAGAACGACTATCCGCACGCGCTCTCCGGCGGCATGCGCCAGCGCGTCTCGATCGCGCGCGCCTTTGCCGTCGAGCCGGAGCTGCTCCTGTGCGACGAGCCGTTCTCGTCGCTCGACGAGATGACGGCGCGCGACCTGCGGGCGGAATTCGTCCGGCTGGTGCGGCAGAACGGCAAGACCGCGGTCTTCATCACCCACCAGATCAGCGAGGCGATGGAGATCGGCGACCGCGTCCTGGTCTGCCATCGCCCGGCGCGCATCGCCTTCGAGGCGCGCATGGATGGCCAGCTCCCGGCGGGTACGCGGGAGCGCATTCACGAGAAAATTATCGAAGTGCTTTCGCTCGAGGCGCCGACCGGCGCTTGACTCTCGCGCGCTAAAACTCCCGCAGCAGCCGGCCGTACCCTTCGATGCGGTCGTTCACGCCGGAGAGGCGCAGCGCGTCCCAGACGCAGGCCTGCGAGGCCGCCATCACGGTCACGCCGAACTCCCGCTCCAGCACCTCGATGGCTGCGATCACCGGCCAGTGCGGCGAGGGGAAGAAGATGGAGTTGGCATCGGGATGCGCGCGCATCAGCGCGCGGCCCATTTCGATCGCCGCCGTCACCGGAATGCGGCCGAACTGATTGATGGTCTTGCCCCATCCCAGGGCGCCGAGCACCTCGCAGCCGTAGCGCTCGGCATCGGCGACCAATCGCGCATCCTCGCGCGCGTCATAGGGATGCGCCACCACGACTTTCCTGCAGGCGAGCGTCTGTGCCGCCTTCTCCTGCGCCGCGACGCTCGAGGAGACCTTGACGCCGAGCTCGGCTGCGAGCGTGCGCAGCACGTCTCCGGCACTTTGCCGGCCGCGGGAGAGATTGACCGGCACGCCGCCGAGAAACACGATGTCGACGCCGGCGGCGGCGAGCTCGCGCGCGGCCCTCATGCTCATCTCGTAGGCCTCCTCGACCTCGCCCTTGCTGCGTTCGATTACGGTCAGCGTCGTGATGACGAGCGTCACGCCGGCGGGGACGAGCTTGTAGAACTCGTAGGGAAAGACTTCCGCGCTGAGCGGAGGACAGGTGTAGCCGATGCGTGCGCGGCTGCCGCAGCTGTCGGCGCGTGTTGATGGCCTCCAACTCGACCGCTCCGCCATCCGATCCGCTCGCAAATGTCCCGAAACGAGGTGACGCCTTTTGTCGCCGATGTTACAAGAGATTTTGCGTCGTCAGGGCGTGATGGCAACGTCGACGGTCGCGGATCCGGCGGAAAGAGCGACATGAGCGACATGAGCGACATGGCGAACGACATGGGCGTCCCAGGAGGCGGGCACAAATCATCGGTTGTAGCCGGGCTTCTGCTGCTGTCCTGTCTCGCGCTGGACGCCGCCTGCTTGCCCGCGGCTGCCGCCGAGCAGGTCAAGATCGGCATCTCGCGCACGATCAGCGACGCCGGCTATTACGTCGCCGATGCCATGGGTTTCTTCCGAGAGGAAGGCATCGACGTGTCGATCACCGGCTTCAATTCCGCGGCGCAGATGATCGCGCCGCTCGGCACCGGCGAGCTCGACGTCGGCGGTGGCACCGTGTCGGCGGGCTTCTACAACGCGGTCGGGCGCGGCATCCTCATCAAGATCGTGGCCGATCAGGCGTCGATCAAGCCGGGCTACGGCTACTCCTCGCTGATGGTGCGCAAGGACCACGTCGATTCCGGACGCTACAAGGGCTTCGCCGACCTCAAGGGGATGAAGGTGGCGATCGGCGCGCCCGGCACCGGCACGGCCTCGGCCCTCAACGAGGCGCTGAAAAAAGGCGGCCTCAAATACGGCGATGTCGAAGTCGTCTATATCGGCTTCCCGGAGCATCTGCCGGCCTACAAGAACAAAGGCATCGACGCCAGCATCACCAACGAGCCGACCATGACGCGCGCCATCGAGGCGGGCGTCGCCGTGCGCGTGGCCGGCAACGACGTCACCTATCCCGGCCAGCAGACCGCGGTGACGTTCTTTTCCGATCACTTCATCCGGGACCGCCGCGACGTGGCCGAGCGGTTCATGCGCGCCTATCTCCGCGGCGTTCGCATGTACAATGACACGTTGCAGGGCGGTCGCCTCGCCGGACCGACGGCGAGCGAGGTCATCCCGATTCTGGTCAAATACACCACGATCAAGGATGAGGGCATGTTCCGCCGTATGGTTCCGAGCTATTGCAACCCCGACGGCCAGGTGAACGTGGCCAGCCTGAAAAAGGATCTCGAATTCTTCCGCGAGCTCGGCCTGATCGAGAAGAAGGATGTCAGCGTCGAGGCGGTGGTGGACGGCTCCTTCGCCGAGGCGGCCGTGGCCAAGCTCGGTCGCTACCGGCCGCCGGGCAATTGATCGATGCCGAAGGCGCGCGCCCGCAAGGAGAGCGGTATCAAGGAGCCAAGTCGATGACCACGCGCGAGCAAAACGACTATCTGACCCGGAGCGGGCCGGGCACGCCGATGGGGGGTCTCCTCCGGCGCTACTGGATTCCGGCGCTGCTGTCGCAGGAGATACCGGAGCCGGATTGTCCGCCGGTGCGCGTCAAGGTTCTCTCGGAGCGGCTGCTGGCGTTTCGCGACACGCAGGGGCGCGTGGGCGTCATCGATGAGTTCTGTGCTCACCGCGGGGTGTCGCTTTGGTTCGGGCGCAACGAGGACAACGGCCTGCGCTGCGCCTATCACGGCTGGAAATACGACGTCAGCGGCCAATGCACCGAGGTTCCCTCCGAGCCCGAGGCGAGCGGCTTCTGCAAGAAGATCAAGCTGACGTCCTATCCGTGCGTCGAATTGGGTGACGTCGTCTGGATCTATATGGGGCCGCCGGAGCACAAGCCTCCCTTGCCCGGTTTCGAATGGGTGCAGGTGCCCCGTTCGCATCGCTTCGTTTCGAAGCGCACCCAGGAGTGCAACTACCTGCAGGCCATGGAGGGCGGCATCGATTCGGCCCACGTCTCGTTTCTCCATCGCCACGACCTGCGCAGCGATTCGCTCCACGTCGGCAAGGGCGCCGAGCTGACGCGCGAAACCGACGCGCGCTTCGAGGTGGTGGAGACCAGGGGCGGCATGGTCATCGGTGTGCGCCGTCCCGCGCAGGACGGTCACCTGTACTGGCGCATCACGCAATGGATCATGCCGTTTCACAGCATGATTCCGCCTTACGGCGAGAACGCGCTCAACGGCCATGCCTGGGTGCCGATCGATGACGACAACTGCATGTCCTGGTGTTTCACCCACCATCCCACGCGGCCGCTCACCGAGCACGAGCTCGACGTCATGCGCCACGGCGGCGGCATCCACGTCAAGCTGATCCCCGGCACGTTCCGGCCGGTGGTCAACAAGGACAACGACTACATGATCGATCGCGCCGCCCAGAAGGCCGACAAGACCTATTGCGGCGTTGCCGGCATCGCCATGCAGGACGCGGCCATTCAGGAGAGCATGGGTCCGATCCAGGACCGCAGCAAGGAGAACCTGGTCTCCACCGACAACGGCGTGATCATGGCGCGCGTGCGCCTGCGCAAGGCCGCGCTCACCGCCCAGCAAGGCAACGAGCCCGACGGCATCGACCCCGCAACCCACGCGGTGCGCTCGGCGTCGATCGTGCTGCCGGACAACGTCAGCTTCTACGAGGCCGCGGCCGACGCGCTCAGGGCGAGAGAGGGAGTGACGCACACCTCGGTTTGAACGGTGGCGAGGTCGATCCGCGATGTCGCCTTCATCGGAGGCGAGGAGCGAAAGCTCGCCGACACGCACCATGGCAGCCAGCGCGCCGGCGGCAGAAGGTGGAAGCGCGAAGCGATTGAGCCGAAGCAACGAGACGCGCGCGGGGCGGTCGTCATGCAGCGATTTCGAAAGCTTTCCCTGATCGGCCTTCTGGTCGCTGTGCTGTGCGCGACCCCCGCCGTCGCGGAGGAGGGATATCCATCGCGGCTGGTCAAAGTCGTGGTTCCGTTCCCGCCGGGGTCCACGCTCGACGCCTTGGCCAGGATATTGACCGACCGGATGGCGCAAAGATGGGGTCAGCCCGTCATTGTCGAGAATGTCAGCGGAGGCGGGGGCAATATCGGCACCGATCGGTTCGCCCGGTCACCGCCGGACGGCTACACCTTGATGTTCAGTCCGCCCGGGCCGCTCACCATCAATCCGCTCCTCTATGGCGACGTCACCTACGATCCGGCGAAATTCGTTCCGGTGACCCTGCTCGCGAGAGTGCCGAACGTCCTCACCGTCCGCAACAATCTCGGCGCCGGGTCGGTTGCGGAACTCATTGCACTGGCCAAGGCCAATCCCGACACCCTCACCTATGCGTCGCAAGGCGTCGGCTCGACCGCCTTTCTGACCGCCAGGCTGTTCGAGACGAGGGCGGATATTCGCATGGTCCACGTGCCCTATCGCGGCGCCGGACCCGCGCTCACCGATATCGCCGCCGGCCACGTCGACATGATGTTCGACACCATCGTGACCTCCGCGCCATTGCACCGGGCCGGCACGGCCCGAATTCTGGCCATCGCCAACTCGGCGCGATCAAGGGCGTTGCCGCAGGTGCCGACATTTGCCGAATCCGGGCTGCCGGACTTCCGGTCGATCACGTGGTTCGGCTGCGTGGCGCCGCCGGGCACGCCGGCGGCGATTGTCGAAAAGGTGTACCAAGACCTGGTCGAGATCGTTCGGCAGCCGGAGGTGAGCGCCAAGCTCACCGAACTGATGCTCGAGCCGGTCGCAAGCACGCCGACGGAAGCGGCGCGGTTCTTCATCGATGAGAACGCGCTGTGGGGCAGGGTGATCAAGGACACCGGCGTGAAGGCGCAATGAAAGGCGGCGGCTTCGTCCCTCAGCCGCGCTGGCGCTGCGCGGCCGCAGCATCCGCGCGTCGGAAATATCGCTCGATCGTCGCGACGATGTGGCCGACGTCGCCCTCGGTCATGAGCGGGTGGGTGCCCCAATAGAGGCCGCAATCCATGACGCGGTCGGCGCCGGCAAGGTCGCCGCTGACACGATATGCGTGATGAGCAAGCGCCGGCTGCCGGACAAGATTGCCGCAGATCACCGGCCGCGTCTCGATGCCGGCCGCCTCCAGGTGACGGCGCAATCCATCGCGCCCCTCGCGCGAGCGGCAAAGCACGGTGTAGCCGAAGGGCGCTGGCGTGACCCGCGGATCGTGCCGGATGAGCGTGAGCTCGCCGGCTTGATCCAGGGCCGCGAGACCGGCGTCGAGACTGCGGGCGATCTCGCGCCGGCGTTCGTTGAAGGACGGGAGTTTTTTCAGCTGCTCGAGGCCGATCGCCGCATTGATCTCCGTCGGTCGGACATTGAATCCGGTCGTCAGGAAGAGAAAACGGGGATCGATGTCCGGATATCCGGCCGCAATCTCCGCGCCCGCGTGCATGTCGCGAACCCAACCATGCGCGCGCATGGCCCGCAACAGGTCGGCGAGCCGCGCATCGCTCGTCACCACCATTCCGCCTTCGACGGTCGTGATGTGATGGGAGAAATAGAAGCTGAAGCTGGCCAGATGGCCGAAGCTGCCGACCCGCTTGCCGTTCCAGGCGACGCCCAGCGCCTCGCAGGTGTCTTCGAGCAGCCAAAGGTTTCTCCGCCGCGCGATCGATGCGACCGCGCCGGCATCGACGGCGCCGCCCAGAACATGAACCACCACGATCGCCGAGGTGTCGGGCGTGATGGCCGCCTCGATGGCTTGCGGATTCATCTGCAGCGAGCGCGGATCGCAGTCGACGAAGACCGGCTTCGCGCCGACCTGCAAAACCGGCCAGATCGTGGTCGACCAGGTCAGCGCCGGAACGATGACCTCCGAGCCGGGCAGGATGCGGCGCGGCAGCTCGCCGTCGGAGGGGACGAGTGCGTCCGCCATCGCGAACAGCGCGATCAGATTGGCCGACGATCCCGAATTGACCATGACCGCGTGCTCGACGCCGAGATAGCTGGCAAATTCCCGTTCGAAGGCATGGCACCGCTCCCCCATGGTGAGGCGGTCGGAATCGAGCACGGCTTTCGCCGCGTTCCTCTCCTCTTCGCCGATGGTGCTCTTGTTCAGGGGAATATGCATGTCGCCTGTCTCAATTCACGGCGCACAGCTGCATGAACG
This sequence comes from uncultured Alphaproteobacteria bacterium, assembly GCA_963821505.1. GTDB lineage: Bacteria > Pseudomonadota > Alphaproteobacteria > Rhizobiales > Xanthobacteraceae > VAZQ01. The sequence goes on along the minus strand of CAWGEH010000039.1, from coordinate 38,396 downwards.
AATTGGTCGGCTTTCTTCAAAGGCTGATCTCTGCGTCCTTGGTCACCACGTGCGCGTAGGGCATGGGGAACAGCAGCTTGCCGCCTTGCCGAAGATAGTCCTCCTCGCGCGCGACGATTTCCTTTTTGAAGTACCACGGCAGAACAACCATGGTGCTGGGCCGGAGATCCCGGGCGCGCTGCTCGGAAATGAGCTCGAAGTCGGTGCCGAGCGTGCGCAGGCCCACTTTGTCGGGGTTGCGCTCGCTGATATAGGGCATTCGCTCTTTTGTGATGCCGAACAACTGCAGCAACACGTTGCCCTTGGTGGAGGCGCCGAGGCCGAAGATCTTTCCGCCGCGCCGAATTTCCTCCTCCAGGAACGTGTTCACGCGCGTGGCCAAGTCTTGGATCTTGGCGAAATAGTCCCGGTAGGTCTGTGCCTGATCCAGTTTCAGATCGCTTTCCATCTCCGCGAGCGCAGCGAGATTCCGCCGCCCAGCTTCGGCAAAGACGCGTTTGTTGTCCGCATGCGCAATGAATACGCGCAAGCTGCCGCCATTCACCGCGTTGGTGGAGGCGTCGAAGATGGCCAGGCCGTTCCTTTCCATCAACGTCTTGAGCACGTCGAGCGAGTAATACGAGAGATGCTCGTGGCAAATGTCGTAGAAATTCATATTGGTCAGCATGAGCGGCAGATAACTGAGCTGAATGCACCATATTCCGTCGGGTGCCAGGACCGCTTTCACGTCCGCCACGAAACTGTTCGGGTCGGAAAGGTCGTAGAACATCGCGTTGCAGCCGACCGCCATGGCCTTTGCGCCCGGAAAATGCTGCTCGAACCGCTTGGCGGAAAAGTAATCATTGACGACGGTGATGCTCGGATCGACATGCGACCAATCGATGTTGCGCGCCGGCTCGAAGCCGACGCGACGCAAATAGTCCGGGTAGAATGCGAGCGTCGTGCAGTCATTCGCGCCGATGTCGACCACGACGTCCCGGGGCTTGAGGTCGAGCCGGCCGCGGATGTCATTGATCACGTCGCGCAGATCATTGCGCATGGTTTCGCTGGTCGCCGAGCGGTAGAAATAGCGCCGGTAAAGCAGATCCGGCTCGACCTCTTCGCGCAGTTGCAGCAGCCCGCAGCCGGCCGGATTGCTCGAGCGGTCGCAGAGCGTCATGGTCAAGCCGACGCGGATCTTGGCAAGCTCGCCTTCCTCGGCATTGTTGCGCGTGAAGGTCGGTGACAGAAACTGCGGCGCGATCCGAATGACATCGGTAAGCGCCCCCGACCCGCACACCTTGCAACGCTGCAGGAGCGTGAATGGCGGCCGGCCGTCCGCGTTGCCGATGGTCGCTGTCGCGGCCGTGAGGGCCGTCCCGCCCGCGGCGGCCTTTGCTTCATGCCGTTTCGGGTGGAAGGTGAGGAAGTCTCGCAAGATCAGCATGGTGATCTGCCACCCGGTCCGAAACGGCATCATCTTGCGCTTGCCGCCGATCCTTGCCGGCTCATGCGCCGGAATCTCGGTGACGCGCATACCGGCGCGGGCAAAGCGGGTCGATGTCTGGCACGGCCAAGTCAAGCCCGGGGCGTCCAGGGCCAGCCGCATGGCGCGCTCGCGGCGATAGGCGCGAAACCCGACGAGGGCGTCGGTGTAATGCGTCCCGAACAGCAGATTCACGATGCGCGTGAACATCCAGTTGCCGGTGGCGGTCAACCAATCATCGTCGTCGCTTTTCGCGCCGTCGCGATAGCGCGAGCCGATGACCAGGTCGTAGCCTTCGTTGACCTTGGCAATGATGCGCGGGATGTCGTCCGGAATGGAGTTTCCGTCCGGATTGAATTCGATGATGACGTCGCCTTTGGCGAGGTGCATGGCCTCCAGGAGCCCCTCGCCATAGCCGCGGATGGTTTGCGAATACACGCGCAGGCCGGCGTCCTGCATATATTCCACGGTGCCGTCGGTCGAGCCGCCGTCGACGACGATGATCTCGTCGACCCAATCCCTGCGAATCTGCGGGACGATGACCCGAACGGCTTCGATCTCATTGAGGGTCGGGAGCAGCAGCGTTGTGGTCGGCTTCACTCGATCCCCATCTCGACTGCGACATTCTTGCGATACCAATCATAGGTCAGTTTCAGCCCTTCCGGGATTGCAATCTTCGCTTTCCAGCCCAGGCGTGCGGCGCGACCGACATCCATCAGCTTCTTCGGCATCCCGTCGGGCTTGCTGGCGTCGAACACGATGTCGCCGGGGTAGCCGACGATATCCTTGATCATGCCGGCGAGCTCGCGGATCGTGATGTCTTGCCCGAGCCCGATATTGACGAAGGTGCCGATCTCGTTCGCGTCGACGTTGCGCATGAAGTGGAGCATGGCGTCGATCAGGTCGTCGACGAAGAGCAGCTCGCGGCGACTGGTGCCCGTGCCCCACACCTCGACGAACGGCAGCCGCTGCCGCTTCGCCTCGTGGAACTTGTAGATCAGGGCGGACACGACGTGGGATTTGGCCGGTTCGAAATGATCGCCGTAGCCATAGAGGTTGCACGGCATGAGGCTGAGGAAATTGGTGCCGTACTGCTGGTTCGAGTATTCGCAGAGTTTCATCCCGGCGATCTTGGCGATCGCGTAGCCCTCGTTCGTGGGCTCGAACGCGCCGGTCAGGATGTCGTCCTCGCGCATGGGCTGCGGGCAGTCGCGCGGATAGACGCAGGAACTGCCCAGGAACAGGAGCTTTGTCACCTTCGCGATGCGCGCGGCGTGAATGACGTGCATCGCGATCATCAGGTTTTCGTACAGGAATTCGACGGGATAAGTCACGCTCGCGCCGATGCCGCCGACGTGGCCGGCGAGGTGAAAGACGAAGTCGACCGGATTGTCGGCGAAGAATTGATGGGTGGCGGTCTGATTGCGCAGATCCAGTTGCTGGGATGAAGGCGCAAGAATGCTCCGATAACCATCGCGGCGCAGACGCTCAACGAGCGCCCAGCCGACCATGCCGCTCCCACCGCTGACGAGTATGCGGGCCGTTTTTTCCATGTAAATCTGGCATTTAGCAACCGCAGCCACGGGGGTCAACGCTGCCGTCTTCCGGACCGGCCATCGGTCCGACGATCCGTCGCTCGCGCGCTTGGGAACCGGTTTTCCGAACAGAACATGCGCAAGATCCTAAGAATCTAGAGCGCATCACAATTCGACCCAATCGGGATGCGCTCTAGTGCTCCTTGGATTCCGAAGCTCGTATCTGAATGTGCCGCGAGTGCTGACGAACTTAGGAATCGGACCACTAGCTTGCGACCTGCTTGCTGCTACTTCTTCGGTCCCGGCATGTCGTGCGGGTGTCCTGGTCCCCAGTAGTTCGTCGGCGTGTCGTCGCCCCACACTTTCGGGCGCTGCGGCCGGTCCTGATGCCAGGGCCGCGGCTCGAAATAGCCGAGATCCTCGTCGTACATCACGTCGAGATCGGTGAAGAACTCCACCGTGATGCCATCGGGGTTCTTGTGGTAGATCGCGATATTGTGGCCGATCAGGTGCCGGATCGGGCCCCAGAACAGCTTGATGTTCTTGCGCGCGAGAAAGTCGCAGGCGCGGTTGATCTCGGCCTCGTCGCGCAGCTCGAACGCGAGGTGGTGAATGCTGGCGTTGTCGGCTTGCAGCAGGTTGATGGTGTGGTGATCGCGGCTGCATCGCAGGAAGGCAAAGAAGTCGCTGCGCCAGTCCGAGACCTTGAATCCGAGCACGTCGCAATAGAACTTCACGGTCCCGGCTACGTCGGGCGTGTGAAAGGCGACGTGGCCGAGCTTGCGCGGCATGACGCCGGTATGATCGTCGTCCTCCTTGGCAAAGGTATAGTCGGAGAAGATCTCGATCCCGGTGCCCTTGGGATCGTTGAACACGACCGCCCGCGCGATGCCGGGCGTGATGTCGCTGCGCCGTTCCGACTTGATGCCGGCCTTGGAGAGCCGAGCCGAGAGCTCGTCGAGATCGCTTCCGGGCGCGACCTGAAAGGCAAGCCGCAAGCCTGCCGGCCGCTCGCCGCGCTCGAGCACGATCGCCTCCTGCCCGGGCTTGCTCGCGAGGATCGCGCGGTTCTTCTCCTTGGCAACCAGGCTCAAGCCGACGACCCGCGTGTAATAATCGAGCTGGCGCTCGAGATCGGGTGTACTCAGCGTCGCATGGCCGATGCGCTTGACCTGCAGCATCGAGAATCTCCCCGTTACCCGCCCGCCTTATGCGCGCGGACCGGCACCTCCATCGCGCCGATCGGATCGATCTGCGCCAGCATCACGTCGCCGGGCTTGACTGGGCTGACCCCCTCCGGCGTTCCCGTGTAAAGCACGTCGCCGGGATAGAAGGTGTAGAAGGTCGACCCCCATTCGATCAGCTTGCGGCAGTCGTAGATCAGTTGCTTGGTATTGCTGTTCTGCTTGAGCTCCCCGTTGACCGAAATCTTGAGCGGCACATTGTCCGGGTCCGGAATCTCGTCGGCGGTGACTAGCCACGGCCCGAGCACGGAATAGGTGTCGATCGACTTGCGGAAACTGCGGTCCTCGGGCCCGCGCGCTGTCATGTCGAGGCCGATGCTGTAGCCGATGACGTAGTCGAGGGCCTTGTCGCGCGGGATGTCGCTGCCCTGCTTGCCGAAGATGATCGCGAGCTCGACTTCATGCTCGTTGCGACGCTCGGGAAAGCGGATCGCCACACCCTCGGACGGGCCGACGAGCGAAGAGTTCGCCTTGAGGAACAGGCCGGCCGTGCCGATGGCCGGCGACGGCTTGGTGTTCTGGGTCGCCGCGCGCGCGGCCATCTCCTCGATATGCGCCTTGTAGTTCGTGGGCGCCGCAACGAGCTTGGACGGCCGCGCCACCGGCGCGAGCAGTTTCACCTGCGACACCGGCTTGCCCGGCGCCTTTGCCGCCATCTCCTCGAGCCGCCCGCGCCATTCCGGCAATGCCGCGATCACCGCGTCGCCCCTCATGGCATAGGGCGCCGCCGCCCTGATCCGGGTCTGCGCCTCGGTGACGTCGTGCACCATGTCCCCGCGCACCACCCCCAGGCGGTCGTCGTCGTAGCGGCATAGCTTCATGGCATTCTCCCGTGTGACGGCTGTTGCGCCCAATCGTTCCGCCGAGAGACCGTCCGCGAAAGCCGACGATCCGGGCAATGGTCCGGCGCTGAAGGACTTCATCTCGGTTTGAAGATTTCCTTGAACATCCCCTGCCACTTCTTCTGCTCTTCTCCGGCGAAGATAGTGGCAATGATTTTCCTTCCCTTCAACACGTCGCTCACATGAGCGGGGTTGACCGGCACATCCGGCCGGGTCGGCATGCGGCCGCGCCTGGTCAGGAACTGCTCGGCCTCCCGGCTCAGCACGAAGTTTGCGCCCAGCAGCGCGGCCTTGGCATGCGGCGCCTGCGAGCTGACGCCGACAGAACCGAAGAACAGGGCGACCGGATCGAGCGCCCAGAAGTCGATCGCGGCGCCGGACAACTGCACATTGAGGGTAAGCGACGCATAGTTGTTGAGGGCGAGCCAGTATTCGCCCGACCCGACGGAACGCGCGAGCGCGAGGTGCCCGTCGACCATGACCGGCTTGAGCGCGGCCACGATGTCCTTGAGCAGCTTCTTGCCCCGCTCCTCGCCGTAATGGACGATCATGGCGCTCAGCCATTCGTCGTCGGTATCGTCGAGCGCGATCTTGCCGGCCCATTCCTTGTGGCCGAGGAAGTCCTCGTAGCTGTTCGGAAGGTCCGACCTCTTCACCAGATTGGTGTTGTAGGCCGGCGTATTGTAGTTCGCGTAGACGCCATACCAGCGGCGGTCCGGGTCGCGCGCCTGCGGGATCAGGCTGCGCGCCTCCGGCGGGTCGAACGGCAACAGGGCGTCATTCGGCAGGCGGTTGACCGTGGTGGTGACCGCGAGATCCCAGCTGCGCTGCCGGGCGCGGTTCTCGATGGCGATGCGCGCCAGGATGATCGAATCCGACGAACGCACGTAGTTCACCTTCACGCCGGTCGCGTCCTCGAACATCTTCCACAGCGGCAATCCCTCCTGCTCGTTCATGGAGGAATAGACGGTCAGCGATCCTTCGCTGCGGGCCGCCGCCGCGAGATCGGAAAGCAGCCAGGACGGAGCCGCCGCCGCGGCGGCGCCTTCCGCCCTGTCCTGCGCGTACGCGGGTCCTGCGGCCGCGGCCAAGCCAAGCGCAAGCAGCCGCGCCAAGGCCGTGCGCGCGCTGCGCCGATCCGGCAAGATCGTCGTGCGCGGACGCACCGTTCAATCCTCGGCCAAGCCCATGGCCTCGGCGAGCTTCTGGTATCGGCTGATGTCGAGCGCGAGGAACTGGGCGAACTGTTGCGCCGTGCCGCCGCGGATGTCGTAGTCGAGCGCCGAAATTTGGTCGCGCAACTTTGGATCGCTCAGGGCCTCGTTGGCGAGCTCGTTCCAGCGCGTGACGATGGCGTCTGGCGTTCCCGCCGGTGCCGCCAAGCCGCACCAGGCAAGGACCTCGAAGCCGCTGTAGCCGAGCTCCGCCATGGTCGGCACATCGGGGAGCCGTGGCGATCGCTTCTGGCTGGTAATCGCAAGCGGCCGCAGCTTGCCGCTGACAATGTGCGGCGTGGCCGCCCCGGTGCTGGTGATCATGAATTGCACGTTGCCACCCAACAGGGCCGTCAGCGCCGGCGCGAGCCCGGCGAACGGCACGTGCACGGCGATGTTCTGCGGCAGCCCGGCGCGGTGGAACAAGGTGATGGTGGCAAGATGGTGCGGCGAGCCATAGCCGCCGGTGGAATAGTTGAGCTGTCCGGGCTTGTCGCGCATCATCTGCACCAGTTGCTCGACGCTGTGCACCGGCAAGTCTTCGCGCACCAGCAGCACCAGCGGGGCCTCGGCCAGCAGCACGACAGGGGCGAAGTCCTTGATCGCGTCATAGGCAAGGTTGCGCTTGAGCGCCGGCATCGAGCCGTGGGTGCTGGTGGTGACCACGACGAGGGTATGGCCATCGGGCGGAGCCTGCTTCGCAGCCATCACGCCGATGAGGCCGGTCGCGCCGGTGCGGTTGTCGATGACGATCGACCAACCCTGCCGCGCGCTGATCCATTGGGCGATGATCCGCGGTATGCCGTCATACGGTCCGCCTGCGGGGTAGGGCACGATGACGCGGATCGGCTTTGCCGGATATGGCTCGGCACCGGCGCCCGAGGATATTGGCCGCAGGCTTGCGATCAGCGCCGGCGCGGCGAGCAGCCCGACTGCGTGGCGGCGGTTCAAATGCATTGCGGCACCTCGAACGATCATGATCAGTCTAGCACAGAGTCTGGAGCCCCGGATCGAGCCGGGCGAATCCGAGATCACGCGAGAACACGACGCGCCGCCCCCGGATTCGCGCCTCTCCACCCGGGCTGCGCTGGCCGCGCGAGCAATCCCTGGCGGCTTGTCTGCGGACTTGCCTTTGGAGACACTCTACTGGGCCGCCGGTCGCGCGAGTGAAAGCGAGGAAAACATGGCTGACATCGTCGCCGCCTTCGGGGTCCCGCACACGCCGAATTTTCCCGCCCTGGTGGCAAAGCAAGGGCAGGATTGCCAAACCGCGAGGCTCTATGCCGAGGTCGCAAGCCACCTCCGCGCGGCCCGGCCGGACGTGCTGGTCATCTACACCGACGACCACTTCAACACGTTCTTCCTCGACAACTTCCCGACTTTCGCGATCGGCGTCGCCGACCAGACCTCCGGCCCCAACGACCAAACCGCAATGCCGAGCTATCGCGTCGGCGTCGAGCCTTCCCTGGCCGGTCACGTGCTTGCGCAGGCGGTCGCCGCCGGCTTCGATCTATCGCTCGTGCAGGACTTTGACCTCGATCACTCCATCATGGTGCCACTGCATTTCCTCACCCCGGACATGAAAATCCCGATCGTTCCGTTCTTCATCAACGGCCTGGCGCCGCCCTTGCCGAGCTCGCAGCGCTGCTACGCCCTGGGCAAGACGGTGAGCGCCGCGATCGCGGATTGGCCGCAGGACAAGCGCGTCGCCGTGATCGGCAGCGGCAGCTTCTCGCTCGAGATCGGCGGCCCGAGGATTCCGCTTGGCGAACGGGCCGGCACCCCCGATCCGGAATGGGCCCGGCACGTGCAGGACCGGCTTGAGCACGCCCGCATCGGCGAGCTGGTCGAGGAAGCCACGGCGGCGCGGCTTGCGCGCGCCGGCAATATCGGCGGCGAGCTGCTCAACTGGGTGGCCATGCTCGGGGCGGTCGGCAATCGCAAGCCGGTCTTCATTGCGCCCGAGATCGAGCACGGTCATGCCTACGCGGCCTGGCGACTGGACTGAGCCATGAGCATCTATGCCGTCAACAAGCTCTGCCGCGACGCGCTGCACGATTTGGCGTTTCGTGAGGCGCTCAAGCGCGATCCCAAGTCGGCGATTGCATCCCGGTCGCTCACCGATGACGAGCGCGCCGCCCTGCTCGGCGGCGACGTGGCCTGGCTTTACGAGCAGGGCGCCCATCCGTTTCTGCTGGCCTATCTCACGCGCTGGGAATTGTTCGGCCTCAGCGTGGCGCTGTACAGCGAGCGGATACGGGCCGCTCGTGAGCCGGCAAGCCGGGAGTGAGCAGCCCATGGACACATCCGATCCGTTTCACCTGTTTCCCTATCGCGCCATCGTCGATCACCCGCCGGTCCTCTGGCCGAACGGCGCCAGGGTGGCGGTCTGGGTCATCCCCAATATCGAGCATTTCCATTGGGAGATCGGCGCCGGCGCGCCGGACGTCCGCAACCATTCCCGCCGCGACTACGGCAATCGGGTCGGCGTTTGGCGGCTCATGGAGGTGATGGAGAAGAACGCGGTGCGCGGCACGGTCGCGCTCAATGGGGAAGTGGGAAAATACTATCCTCGCATCATGGAGGAATGCGCACGACTGAAATGGGAGTTGATGGGCCACGGCATGACCAATTCGGTCATGCTCAGCGGCCTCTCCAAGGACAAGGAAGCGGCGATCATCGCGCAAACCAAAGAGATCATCGAGGGGCTCGGCCAGAGGATGCGCGGCTGGCTCGGGCCCGGCCTTACCGAGACGTTCGAGACGCTCGATCTCCTGCGCGACCACGGCGTCGAATACGTCTGCGACTGGGTCAACGACGATCTGCCCTACCGCATGAACAACGGGCTCTATTCCATTCCCTATTCCATCGAGTTGAACGACATGCCGCTGTTCAACGCGCCTTCGATCGACATTCAGGATTTTCATCGCCGTATTTGCGAGACCTTCGACGTGCTCTACGAGGAGGGCGAGCGCGCTTCCCGCGTCATGGGCATCGCGCTGCATCCGTTCCTGATCGGCGTGCCGCATCGGATCAGGTATCTGGACAAGGCGCTCAAATATATTTCGTCCCACCCGAAGGTCTGGTTCGCCACCGGGCACGAGATCATCGCGGCCTATGGGCGGCAGGATAAGGCCGCGTGACGCGACGCCTTGTCCACGACTGTCGTCCCCGCGAAAGCGGGGACCCGTTTCCGGAGCTCGTGGTTATGGATCCCCGCTTTCGCGGGGATGACATCGAAGGGAGTACAGCCTTGATTATTGCGGCTTGAGCCCGGTTGCCTGGAAGAACTCGGTCCAGCGCTTCAACTCGCCGGCAACGAAGGCGTTGAGAGTCGGCACATCGGCGTCCATCGACAGAAACAGGTCCCGTTCGAAGCGCTGCTTGACCTCCGGAGTTTGCAGCGATCGCCGAACCTCGTGGTTGAGCCGGGTGACCATTGCGGGCGGAAGGTTCTTCGGTCCCGCGAGCCAGGACCAGATCGCCCCGCCGATATCGGGATGGCCGAGCTCGACGATGGTGGGAAGATCCCGCAACGCCGGGGCGCGCTCGGTAGAGACCAGCGCCAGCGGCACGAGCGTGCCGGCGCGGATGTGCTCGATCGCGGCGGAAAGCGTGATGCAGCCCAGGGGGACGTGGTTTCCGAGCAAGTCGGTCATGACGGGTCCGCCGCCGCGATAGGGAACGTGATTGAGATTGGGAAGAAGTCCCGGCTTGCGAATGAGCTGTTCGACCACCAGCGCGCCGAGCGTGGCCTGGCCGGGCGAAGCCATGTTGAGCGGTCCCGAGCGGTTCTTGGCGAGCTCGACCAGGTCGGCGAAGGACTTCACCCCCAGCGCGGGATTGGCGACGATGATGAAGCTCTCTCCCCCGATCATCGCAATATGGCTGAAATCCGCGAGCGCGTCATAGCCGAGATTGGGCGTCGTGGCGGGCGCGAAGATGTGAGGGCCGTAACCGGCGATCATCAAGGTATAGCCGTCGGGGTCGGCGCGCGCGACCTGGACGGCTCCGATCACGCCGCCGCCGCCCGGCCGGTTCTCGACGTAGAACTGCTGCTGGAACGACTTCGAGAGTTCCTCGGCGGCAAGCCGCCCGAGCCGGTCGGTCGTGCCGGCCGCGGCGAACGGCACGACCACCTTCACCGGCCGGTTCGGCCAGTCCTGCGCGCGGCAGGGCGGGCTCGCCATCATCACGAGCATCGCGGCGCCCAGCGCGCAAACAATCGATTTCACGCCGGCCATGTCTCCTCCGCGTCCAACAGTCGTCCCATGTTGCGTCGACGTCTCGCACCGACACCATGCGTCGACATCCTGCGTTACTCGCCGACCGATCTCAACACGTGTACGGCGGCACCGCGGGGATGCACGTCACCGCGCGCGAACCGACGGCTCGACCAACGCGGCAGCTTTGTCCACGATGGACTTCGGCGCAGCGTAGGCCGTTGCCAACAGCGTTTCGATCTCGCGCGCCGTCAGCGGCTCGATCTCCAACTGCGCCTTGTCCGCCTCCGCGCGGAATTCGGCATCCGCGAGCGTGGCGTCGAAGGCGCGCCGCAAGGCCGCCACGCGATCGGCCGGCACGCCGGGCGGCGCGGCGAACGGACGGCCGGCCTCCTGCCGGATCAGGATCAGCTCCAGCACCTGCCTGTTCTGGGGATCGGTGACGAGGTCGAGCGCGCTCGGCACATCCGGCAGGTCGGAGAGTTTTTGCATGCCCATCTGCACGATGACGTTGAGCAGCTTGTCCTTTATCCAATGCGGGCGCGACGCTTTCATGGTCGACCAGGACAAGCCGCAGATGCCTTCGGCCTCGCCGCGCTCGATCGAGAGGGTGAGGCCGGCGCCGGTATCGTAGCCGGCGATCACCTTGAATTTGGTGCCGATGAGCGCGTTCAACGCCTTGGGCACGATCGCGGTATTGGAGGTGGCGCCGGCGGCGGCGACGATGACCTCGCGGGCGCGGGCGTCCTCGATCGTCTTGACCGCCGATTGATGCCAGGTGGCGCAGACGTTCTGCAATTTGCCGATGCTGCCCAGCCAGTTGAACTTTTGCGCGTCGTAGCGCGCGCTGGCGTTGCCGAACAACGGCTCCATGGCGGCGCCGTTGGTGAAGGCGGCGATCGTCGAGCCGTCCTTGTCGGCGGTGGTGTAGAGCGTGCTCGCGGCGGCAAGCCCGGCCGCGGCCGGCATGTTCTTGGCGATGATGTTGGGATTGCCCGGGATGTGCCGAAACATGTGGCGGGCAAAGATGCGGGCATAGGTGTCGTAGCCGCCGCCGGCGCCGCTGCCGACCAGCATGGTGATCGATCTGCCCCGGTAGAACTCTTCGACCGTCTGCGCCCGCGTGCCGGCCGGCCAAGCCGCTGCCGCGAACAGCACCGCCGCCAACGCTCGACTGCCCTTGCGCATGGGGCGCGCCCGCCGTTAACGCTTGTACTTCTGTTGCATCGCCGCGAAATAGCCGTCCGTCCGAAGCGCCTCGAGCAGGCCGCTGTCCACGTAATCATCGACCTTCCGGCTGCCGTCGGGGAACTGCGCCAGGATGTTCTCGGCGCCGGCGCGCGAGATTTCGAGGTTGGGGGGCGATTGCGCCTTGAAATCGCTGTAGGCGATGTCGAGGATCTTGGGATCGGCGATCTTGAGCTCCCTGGCGAGCACCTCTTTTGCACGCTTCTCGTCCGCTAGCGCGAGATAATTGCCTTCGATCGTCGCCTTGAGAAAGCGCGTGAGCGCGTCGCGACGCCCGGCGATGTCGCTTCGACGCACGGCGATCGAGCTGAACACCCATGGAATTCTGCTCGGGGACGAGATCGATGAGCACGTTGACGCCTTGCCCGCGCGCCAGGCTCGCGATCGGCTCGTTGATGGGGGTTGCTTTGATCTCGCCCGACTTGACCGCGGCGAGCCGTCGCATGCCGCCGCCGTATTCCTTCAGCGTGACGTCGCCGCGGGCCAGCCCGAGGCGCGCCAGCGCCAGCGTCACCGTGGAATCGCTTTCCGAGCCGAACGTGCTCACGCCAATGACGCCGCCCTTGAGCTCGGCCGCCGTCTTCACCCCGGGGGCGGAGAAGAAGGTGAAGCGGATGACGTTGCTCAAGGAGCCGATGCTTCGGATGTCGCCGCCTCCGCGGTTGACCCGGATCACCGAGGACAATCCCACATGCATGACGTCGAGGCGGCCGGCCTGCAGCTCGGCCGCGCCGCGGCTGCCGCCATTCATGTTGATGATGTCGACCTTGAGTCCATGCGCGGCGTAGATGCCGGCGTCGCGAGCAACGTACCAGGCCAAAACCGTGTTGACCGGATCCGAGATGCCGGCCTTCAACTCGGTCGCCTCCTGTGCCGCCAGCGGGCCCCAGCCGACGAGAACGAGAGCGAGGACTGCGACCGAAATGCGCGCAGAGCGCGGGCGGCTTTTCGTCTGCATGGTCGGCTCCCTCCGAGGTTCTTATGATCGTGCTCTCATGGCCGTCGTGCTTTGGCGCACCACGCCGGAGCCCGAGAAAATTCAAAACTCCCGTAACAGCCGGCCGAATCCCGCGATGCGGTCGTCGACGCCGCAGCGCCGCAGGGCATCCCAGACGATTGCCTGGTGCGCCGCCATCACGTTGATGCCGAACTCGCGCTCCAGCAGGTCGAGTGCGTCCGCCGTCGGCCAATGCGGCGACGGCAACAGGATCGAGTTCGGCGTCCGGGTGCTCGCGCATGAGCTTGCGACCCATCTCGAGCGCGGCGCTGCGCGGGATACGTCCGATCTGGTTGAAGGCGCTGCCCCAGCCGGTCGCGCCCAGCACCTCGCAGCCGAAATGGGCGCCATAACTCGCAATCCGCTCGGTCTCGCTCAGCTCGTAAGGCTGCGCCACCACCACCTTCTTGCAGCCGAGCGTCTTGGCGGCCTTGGCCTGCGCCGAGGCGCTGGTCGAGATCCTGACCTTCAGCTCGGCCTCGAGCTCGGCGACCATCTGCTCCGCATTGGCATAGCCCTTCGACACGTTGATGGGAACGCCGCCGAGCACGACGATGTCCACGCCCGCCGCCGCCATTTCGCGCGCAGCCCGCATGCTGATGTCGTAGGACCGGTCGACTTCATCCTTGCTGCGCACCACGATCGCGAGCGTGGTGATGACGAGCGTCACGCCGGCGGGAACGATCTTGTAGAACTCATAGGGGAAGATTTCAGTGGTGAGCGGCGGCGAGGTATAGCCGATACGCGCTCGATGCCCATAGATGTTCTCGCGCGTCGAAGACGTCATTGCGGGTGTCGGTGCGACAGGCGACAAGCTCGCCGCCGAAAAGTCCGATCGAAGGCTAGCGGGCCAGCCACGGCTTGTCCACGCGCGATGCTGTGCTCGTGTCGGCGTCTCGGGATTGTCACGCCGCAAAAATACGGTGACAATTTATGGCCGGCTTGGAAGTGTTCTAGGAAATGAATATGCCAACTCGCTGCCATGCTTTCTTCCATTCATTGCGCATCATCGGTTTGGCGCTTCTGGCCGTGCTCGCGCCGGCATCGGCAACGCTCGGCGCCGGGACCGTCACGATCGGCGACCTCGTCTTCGTCAACAAGGCGTTGGTCGGGGTTGGGCGATTGCCGTCCGATCTGCGCGACAAGTTCGGAGAAACCTTCGGCTCCGGATCCGGCATTGCGGTCGATCCGAAGTCGTGGACGAGAACGCCCGCGGGCTACCAGGGCACGTTCTACATGCTGCCCGATCGCGGCTACAACGTCGGCGGAACGACCGACTATCGCGCGCGCGTCAACAAGCTTTCCATCACCTTCAAGCCGCTCGACGACCCGGAGGCGGTGCCGGTCGCGGAGCGCCAAAAGAGCGTCGACGCGAGCCTGATCGATACCATCCTGCTCACGGACCCGGCGGGAGAACCGTTCACCGGGCTCGATCCGGACGGCATCCGCCGCGCCGCCAACGGCCTGCCGGACCTGCCGCTGGCGCCGAACGGCCGGCTCAGCATCGATGCCGAATTGCTGGCGCTGCTGCCCGACAGTGGCTTCCTCGTCGGCGACGAATACGGGCCTTATGTCTATCGCTTCTCGCCTTCGGGGGGCTTGCTGGCGGCTATCAGGCCGCCCGAGGCTTTCGTGCCCAAGCGCAACGGCAAGGATCAGTTCGCCTCCAACAATCCGGGTCCGGGCGGCCAACAGGCGGACCCGCCGAATCCGGAAACCGGCCGGCAGAACAACCAGGGCTTCGAAGGGCTGACGCTGACGCCGCCGGGCAGCAAGTTCCTGGTCGTCGCACTGCAGAGCGCAACCCGCCAGGACAGCGGCACCTCGCCGGAGACACGGCGGTACACCCGGCTCCTCTATTACGACGTTGCCGATCTCGACCGGCCCAAGCTCGTGCGCGAGCACGTCGTACCATTGCCGGTATTCGAGGACGCACAAGGCCAACAACGCGTTGCCGCCCAAAGCGAGCTGCTGGCGCTCGACGAGACATTTTTTCTCCTGCTCTGTCGCGATGCCAGCAACGGTTACGGTACCGGCGGCGCGACCTCGCGCTACCGCAACATCGAGCTTGTGGACACCTCGCGCGCCACCAACATCGCGGGCTCGCCGTATGACGGCACGCTACCCGTCGCCCCCAACGGTCAGCTGGCAGCCGGGATCATGCCGGCGACGCTGACGCGTTACATCGACATCAACAACAATGCAGAATTGAACAAGTTCGGATTGCACAATGGCGAGCCGAACGACCGCAACAACCTTTCCGAAAAATGGGAAGGAATGACGCTGGTGCCGGCGCTCGACCCCGCCAATCCAAACGATTTCTTTCTGTTCATAACCAACGATAACGATTTCATCACTCAGAACGGTTTTCAGGCTGGCACGGCCTACAAGGACGCGAGCGGCGTGGAGGTCGACACCATGATCCTGGTCTACCGCATCACCCTGCCGGTGCAGCCGAAGTAGGTGTCCGGATTGGGTGACGCGGTCCGCGGCCTGCCGTGATCCGCGACGCTTATGGTGAGGGGGCGCGGGCGCGTGGGGCAATGACTGCTGCGCTGCACAAGGAGGTGCGGCACCACGTCCCGTCGACGGAGCCGCGATTCCGGGCATTGTCCGGGAGGCGCGCTAGCTTTGTTCGGCATGGGCGTCCAATTTACCAAAAAATGGAGTCACGCAAGGACTTCATTGCGGTCGGCCCGTGTTCGTTGGTTGTAAGATTGAAGCTGCGGCGCGGGGCGCAAAGGAAGTTCAAGGGAGAGACGTCGATGAGAGCACCAGGATATCCGAGCCTCGGCGCGGTCGCCGCGCTATGGATCGCGCAAGCGGCTGTGCCGAGCCCTGCGCTGGCGGCATGGGAGCCGACGCGACCGGTGGAGTTCATCATACCCGCCGGCACCGGCGGCGGCGCCGACCAGATGGCGCGCACCATCCAAGGCATCGTCACCAAGCATAATCTGATGAAGCAGCCGCTGGTGGTGATCAACAAGGCGGGCGGGGCCGGCGGGGAAGGCTTCCTCGACGTGAAGGCCGCGCGCGGCAATCCGCACAAGATCATCATCACGCTGTCCAACCTGTTCACGACCCCGCTCGCCACCGGCATTCCCTTCAACTGGAAGGATCTGACACCGGTGGCGATGCTGGCGCTCGATGAATTCATTCTGTGGGTCAATGCCGAAAAGCCCTACAAGACGGCCAAGGAGTTCATCGACGCCGCGAAAGCCGCGAACGGCACGTTCAAGATGGCCGGCACCGGCTCCAAGCAGGAAGACCAGATCATTACCGAGGCGATCCAGAAGAGCACAGGCGCCAAGTTCATCTACATTCCGGAACGCGGCGGCGGTGCGGTGGCGGTGCAGTTGGTTGGCAACCACGTCGATTCGACCGTCAACAATCCGATCGAAGCGGTCTCGCAGTGGCGCGGCGGGCAGCTGCGTCCGCTCTGCGTGTTCGACAGCAAGCCGCTTGACTACAAGGACAAGATTGCCGGCGACCTGTCGTGGAACAGCATTGCGACCTGCAAGTCGCAGGGCTTGGACATCGAGTATCTGATGCTGCGCGGTATCTTCATGCCGCCCGGCGTGACCAAGGACCAGGTGGACTACTATGTCGAGCTGTTCAAGAAGGTGCGCGAGACGCCGGAATGGAAGAAACTGATGGCGGACGGCGCGTTCAATCAAACCTTCATGACCGGCCCCGACTACGTCAAATGGGTCACCGGCGAGGACAAGCGCCACGAAGAGCTGATGAAGGCCGCGGGCTTTCTCGCGAAATAAGCATGCCGATCCAAATTGACCGCCGGCGGACAATGTTTCCGCCGGCGCTTGCCCGACGCGGATCTGGGTGGGCGAGCCGATGACGGGAAACTCACGGAGCACCCGCGGCGTTGGACCGACGCAGGCGTGAGGCCACCCGCGGTGGCTCTTTGTAATCGAAGGCTCACTGCAATGGCGGAGCGGGGGAGGGGCACATTGCACGCGACCCGAATTGTGGAATATTGTATACCAGCATGAGCGATGCTCCCCCCCAAGGCGCGCGTGGCGCCGGACCGAGCCAGCGGTCGGTCGAGATCGGCGTTACGGTGTTCATGGCCGTTCTCGCGCTGATCGTCATTGCCGGCAGCATCCAGGCCGGAATCGGGTGGGGCGCCGAAGGTCCGAAAGCCGGCTTTGTTCCGTTCTACGTTGGTCTGCTGATCCTGGCATCGAGCGTCGTCAATTTCGTCGCGGCCGTCTCGGAGCGATCCGACGCTCGCCTCTTTGCCGAATGGGGTCAGCTCGGCCAGGTGATGTCCATGCTGGTGCCGACCGCGATCTACGTGGCCTTAGTGCCGTGGATCGGAATCTACGTCGCGTCCGCGCTCCTGATCGCCGTCTTCATGCGATGGCTCGGCCAGTACGGCTGGCGCATGGTTGCCACGATCTCGCTGGGCGTGCCGATCGTCACCTTCCTTGTATTCGAGAAATGGTTCCTCGTGCCTTTGCCGAAAGGGCCGATCGAGGCGTATCTCGGATTTTGACGCCGCACGAATGAGCCGAAAAGATTTGGAGTAACGAGCGCAATTAGATGGAAGACATCGCCAATCTATTTCACGGCTTCGCCGTCGTTATCCAGCCGTTCAATCTCCTGGTGATGCTCGTCGGCATCATGCTGGGCGTGATCATCGGCGTGCTGCCCGGCCTCGGCGGCGCCAACGGCGTTGCGATCCTGCTGCCGCTGACGTTCTCCATGTCGCCGACCTCGGCGATCATCATGCTGTCCTGCATCTACTGGGGCGCGCTGTTCGGCGGCGCGATCACCTCGATCCTGTTCAATATTCCAGGCGAGCCATGGTCGGTGGCGACCACCTTCGACGGCCATCCCATGGCGCAGCAGGGCAAGGCGGGGGAGGCGCTCACCGCCGCCTTCACGTCATCCTTCGTTGGTGCGCTGTTCGCGGTGATCATGATCACGCTGGTTGCGCCCCTCGTTGCCAAATTTGCGCTGCAGTTCGGGCCGGCGGAGAAATTCGGGGTCTATTTCCTCGCCTTCTGCAGTTTCATCGGCATGAGCAAGGAACCGCCGTTCAAGACGCTGGCCTCGATGATGATCGGCTTCGCCTTGGCCGCTGTGGGCCTCGACAGCATCACCGGCCAGCTGCGACTGACCTTCGGCTATACCGACCTCCTGACAGGCTTCGACTTCCTCATCGCGGTGATCGGCCTGTTCGGGATCGGCGAGATCCTGCTCACCATCGAGGAGGGACTGAGCTTCAAAGGGGGCTCGGCCGGTATCAACCCGAGGGTGGTGTTCCAGACCTGGAAGGAGCTGCCGCGCTACTGGATGACGTCGCTGCGCTCCTGCGTGATCGGCTGCTGGATGGGCATCAGTCCCGCGGGGGCGACACCGGCCTCGTTCATGAGCTACGGCATTGCCAAGCGCGTGTCGAAGCACGGCGACCGCTTCGGCCGCGGCGAGATCGAGGGCGTGGTCGCGCCCGAAACCGCCGCGCACGCCGCCGGCACGTCCGCGCTGCTGCCCATGCTCGCGCTCGGCGTGCCCGGCTCGCCGACCGCGGCGGTGCTGCTCGGCGGCCTCTTGATCTGGGGCCTGCAGCCGGGACCGCTGTTGTTCGTCGAGCAGAAGGACTTCGTCTGGGGTCTGATCGCTTCGATGTATCTCGGCAATGTCGTCGGCCTGTTGGTCGTTCTCACCTGCGTGCCGCTGTTCGCCGCGATCCTGCGCATTCCCTTCAGCATCATTGCGCCGATCATTCTCGTGTTCTGCGCGATCGGCGCCTACACGGTCCACAATTCGAACTTCGACGTCGTGATGATGCTGGTCTTCGGCGTCGCGGGCTATGTCCTGAAGAAGTGCAACTACCCGTTGGCGCCGATGGTGCTGGCGATCGTGCTCGGTGACAAGGCGGAGGAATTGTTCCGGCAGTCGCTGCTCGCCTCGCAGGGGAGCCTCGGTATCTTCTTCTCGAACGGACTGGTCAGTTCGATCATGGGCCTTGGTCTCATCGCCCTGTTCTGGCCGCTGATCCAGAACGCATTCACGCGCTCGCGCCCGCGGCCGGCGCTCTGACGAGGCCGTCCCGGCGCGGTCACCCGGCCGGCCGCCGGTTCGCAGTCCGCGGCAAACGGCCTCGACAGCCACATTGCACGCCGCCGGCGTTCTGGAATATTGTATACCAGCCATGAGTAGCGGTCACCGGTCTCCCCATCCCCCCAGCGTCCGGGTCGACGCTCCCGCCGATCCTGCGGAATCAGCGCTGTCGCAGCGCGTCGCGGTCGAGCCGATCGGCAGCCCGGAAAGCTTCAAGAGCCGCGCCTACGCCGCGCTCAAGGACGCCATCGTGTCGATGGACGTCTATCGCAGCCGGGACGATATCCGGCTCGACGAGCGGCGGCTCGCCTTGGATTTCGGTATCAGCCGCACCCCGGTGCGCGAGGCCATGGCGCAGCTCGAGCGCGAGGGCTTCGTGCGCGCGGTTCCCCGGCGCGGGATCTACGTCGTGCGCAAGACCAAGCGCGAGGTGATCGAAATGATCACCGCCTGGGCGGCGCTCGAAAGCATGGCGGCGCGCCTGATCACCGAGAACGCGAGCGCCGGGGAGATCGCCTCGCTGCGCACCATGTTCACCAAGTTCGAGAACGGCGAGCTGCATGCCAGGCTCGACGAATATTCCGAGGTGAACATCGAGTTCCACCAGACCATCATCCGCATGAGCCGCAACGGCGTGCTCATCTCGCTCGCCGAAAATCTGTTCACGCATATGCGCATGATCCGCCGCAAGACCATCGGCGAGCAGGACCGGGCCGCCCGCTCGATCCGCGATCACATGACCATCATCGAGGCGCTCGAGGCGCGCGACACCAAGCGCGCCGAGGATCTCGTGCGCAACCACGCGCTCGGCCTCGCCGATCACGTGGCGAAATATGCCGACTACTTGGACTAATCGAACGAACCGCGCCGCGCGGGGGGAAAAACCTGCGGCCTTGGAAGACTACGGGAGACGACAATGGCTGATGCAGCAACCAAGCCGAAGCCCGCGCCCACGACCGCGGACGAGGCACAGCAGGAGCTGACGGATGGCTTTCATCTCGTCATCGACGCGCTCAAGCTCAACGGCATCAACACGATCTATGGTGTGCCTGGCATCCCGATCACGGACCTGGGCCGTAAGGCGCAGGCGGCAGGCATGCGCGTCCTCTCGTTCCGGCACGAGCAGCACGCCGGCAATGCGGCTGCAATCGCCGGCTTCCTGACGAAAAAGCCGGGCATCTGCCTTACGGTGTCGGCTCCCGGCTTTCTCAATGGTCTGACTGCGCTGGCCAATGCCACGACCAACTGCTTTCCGATGATCCTGATCAGCGGCTCGTCCGAGCGCGAGATCGTCGACCTGCAGCAGGGCGACTACGAAGAGATGGACCAACTGGCGATCGCCAAGCCGCTCTGCAAGGCGGCCTTCCGCGTGCTGCATGCCGCCGACATCGGCATCGGCGTGGCGCGCGCGATCCGCGCGGCGGTGTCCGGCCGTCCGGGCGGAGTCTATCTTGATTTGCCGGCCAAACTGTTCTCTCAGGTCATGGACGCAGATGCCGGGGCGAAGTCGCTGGTCAAGGTCATCGACGCGGCGCCTGCCCAGATTCCCGCTCCGGCCGCCGTCAAGCGGGCGCTCGATGTCCTCAAGGGCGCCAAGCGCCCCCTGATCATCCTCGGCAAAGGCGCGGCCTACGCGCAGGCCGATGACAACATCCGCGCCCTGGTCGAGAAGAGCGGCATTCCTTTCCTGCCGATGAGCATGGCCAAAGGCCTGCTGCCCGATACACACCCGCAGTCGGCGGGCGCGGCGCGCTCGACCGTGTTGAAAGACGCCGACGTCGTCATGCTGATCGGCGCCCGCCTGAACTGGCTTCTGTCGCACGGCAAAGGCAAGACCTGGGGTGAGCCCGGATCGAAGAAATTCATCCAGATCGACATCGAGCCGAAGGAGATGGACAGCAATGTCGAGATCGTCGCTCCGCTGGTCGGCGACATCGGCTCCTGCGTATCGGCTCTTCTTGCCGGCATCGATGGCAAGTGGCCGGCCCCCCCGGCTGACTGGATCAACGCCGTCAACGAGCGCAAGGAAGCCAACATTGCCAAGATGGCACCGAGGCTGATGAGGAATTCGGCGCCGATGGACTTCCACAGCGCGCTCGGTGCCTTGCGCACCGTCATCAAAGAGCGGCCGGATGCCATCCTCGTCAACGAAGGCGCCAATACGCTCGATCTCGCGCGCGGCATCATCGACATGTATCGACCGCGCAAGCGCCTGGATGTCGGCACCTGGGGCATCATGGGCATCGGCATGGGCTTTGCCATCGCGGCCGCAGTTGAGACAGGCAAACCCGTGCTCGCAGTCGAAGGCGACAGCGCCTTTGGTTTCTCCGGCATGGAGGTGGAAACGATCTGCCGGTACAACCTGCCGATCTGCGTCGTCGTCTTCAACAACAACGGCATCTACCGCGGAACCGACGTCAATCCCTCGGGGGGTTCGGACGTTGCGACAACCGTCTTCGTCAAAGACGCTCGCTACGAGAAGTTGATGGAAGCATTCGGCGGCGTCGGCGTCCGTGTGACAACGCCCGACGAGTTGAGCCGCGCCGTGAACGAGGCCATGGACTCCGGTAAGCCGACCCTCGTCAACGCGGTGATCGATCCTGCCGCCGGCAGCGAAAGCGGCAACATCGGCAAACTCAACCCGCAAAGCGCGGTTCGCAAGAAATAAATCGGCCACATCGATTGAACGCTTAAAGGAAACGGCAATGGCAAAGAGCAAGAAGGTGACAGCCAAGACAAGAGTTAAGCCCAGATCCAAGGCGGCGGTGAAGAAGGTTGTGAAGCTGAAGGCGAAAAAGCCGGCGGCGAAAAAGCCAGCGGCGAAGAAGGCCGCCGCGAACGGTCTGCCCAAGCCGTCGTCCAAGCCCTGGGGCGAGGCCGGCAGGGCGCTCGACGGCGTGCGCATCCTCGATTTCACCCATGTGCAATCGGGCCCGACCTGCACGCAATTGCTCGCCTATATGGGCGCCGACGTGATCAAGGTCGAGCGCCCCGGCGTCGGCGACATCACGCGCGGCCAGCTGCGCGACGTAAAGGGCGCCGACAGCCTCTATTTCACCATGCTCAACGGCAACAAGCGCTCGATCACAATCGATTCCAAGCATCCCAAGGGCAAGGAAATCCTCGATCGGCTGATCAAGCATTGCGACGTGCTGGTGGAGAACTTCGCGCCCGGCGCGCTCGACCGCATGGGACTGACCTGGGAGCACATCCACAAGACCAATCCCCGAATGATCGTGGCTTCGGTCAAGGGCTTCGGTCCCGGCCCCTACGAGGACTGCAAGGTCTATGAGAACGTCGCCCAGTGCGCGGGAGGTGCGGCCTCCACCACCGGATTCCGCGACGGCCCGCCGCTCGTCACCGGCGCGCAGATCGGCGATTCCGGCACCGGGCTGCACCTCGCCTTCGGCATCGTGAGCGCACTCTATCAGCGCATCCGCACCGGACGCGGCCAGCGCGTGCTTTGCGCGATGCAGGACGGCGTGCTCAATCTCGCCCGCGTCAAGCTGCGCGATCAACAGCGCCTCACGCATGGCCCGCTCACCGAATACAGCCAGTACGGCGAAGGCGTCCCGTTCGGGCAGGCGGTGCCGCGCGCGGGCAACAACTCCGGCGGTGGCCAGCCCGGCTGGATCCTGAAATGCAAGGGCTGGGAGAACGATCCGGACGCTTACATCTATTTCATCACCCAGGCGCCGGTGTGGGGAGCGATCTGCGACCTCATCGGCAAGCCGGAATGGAAGACCGACCCCGACTACGCCACGCCGCCAGCGCGCTTGCCGCGGCTGCGGCACATCTTCGATACCATCGAGCAGTGGACCATGACCAAGACCAAGTTCGAGGTCATGGACATCTGCAACGCGGTCGACATTCCGGTCGGGCCGATCCTGTCGATGAAGGAGATCGCCGAGGAGCCGTCGCTGCGCAAGACCGGCACCGTGGTCGAGGTCGATCATCCCACGCGCGGCAGGTATCTCACTGTCGGCAACCCGATCAAGATGTCGGACTCGATCACCGAGGTGAAACGCTCGCCGCTCCTCGGCGAGCACACCGAGGAAATCCTGCGTAACGAGCTCGGCTACGCCGATGCGGAGATCGCCGAGATCAAGGGTTCGGGCGCGATCACCGCGCCGGAGAAAGGCGCGCGCGCCGAGGCGGCGTGAACGAGCGACACGCAAACAACACCGAACAAAACGGTGAGGGGAGTGCCAATGCGCATTGTGGTGCACGGCCAGCAGGCGTTCGGCAAGGCCGTCCTGGAGGCGCTGCTCAAGCGCGGCGACGACGTCGTCGCCGTCTATGTCGCGCCGGAGAAGGAAGGCGCCAGGGCTGATCCGCTGAAAGAGGCCGCACTTGCCGCCAAGCTTCCGGTCTACCAGCCGGCGTCCTACCGCAAGCCGGAGGTGTGGGATGAGTTCAAGGCGCTCAAGCCGGACCTGCAGGTGATGGCCTTCGTCACGCTGTTCGTGCCGGAGGAGTTTCTCAACGTCCCGACCAAAGGCTCGATCCAGTACCATCCCTCGCTGTTGCCGAAATATCGCGGACCGAGCGCGATCAACTGGCCGATCATCCAAGGCGACGGCGAGACCGGGCTGTCGATCTTCTGGCCCGACAACGGCCTCGATACCGGCGACGTGCTGCTGCAGAAGAAGACCCCCATCGGCCCGGATGACTCGCTCGGCTCGGTCTATTTCGACCGGCTGTTTCCCATGGGCGTCGAGGCCATGCTGGAGGCCGTCGACCTGGTCAAGGCCGGCAAGGCGCCGCGCATCAAGCAGGATCATGCCCGGGCGACCTATGAAGGCCGCTGCGGCCCGGACAATGCCCGCATCGACTGGGGCAAACCGTGGCGGCAGATCCACAACCTCATCCGCGGCTGCAATCCGGCGCCCGGCGCCTGGACGACCCTCAACGGCCAGGCGCTGCAGGTGTTCGAGGCCAAGCCCCTGCCCGCGCGCGACCCCAAGGGCATCGGCGGCAAGATGGGCGAGATCGTCGAGATTTCGACCGACGGCTTCACGGTCGTGTGCGCCGACGGCCGCATCAAGGTCCTGCGCGTGAAACCCGCCGACGGGCCCAAGGGCGCGGCCGGGGAATTCGCCGCCAATGCGAAACTCACCACTGGAACGAGGCTTTCATGACGCCGACCCAAGCGACCGCAGCCAAGCAACCGATCACCGCCTCGCAGCACCTCAACCCGAAATCCGACATCGAAATCTCGCAGTCCGCCAAGAAGCGGTTGATCCTCGACGTGGCGCGCGACAGGCTCGGCATCGGGCCGGAGCACCTCGAGCCCTATGGCCATTACAAGGCCAAGGTGTCGATGGACTTCATCAAGTCGCTCAAGAGCCGCCCCAACGGCAAGCTGATCTTGGTTTCGGCGATCACGCCGACGCCCGCGGGCGAGGGCAAGACCACGACCACGGTGGGGCTCACCGACGCGCTCAACCACATCGGCAAGAGGGCGATGCTGTGCCTGCGCGAGCCTTCGCTCGGCCCGTCGTTCGGCATGAAGGGCGGTGCGGCCGGCGGCGGCTACGCGCAGGTCGTGCCGATGGAGGACATCAATCTCCACTTCACGGGCGACTTCCACGCCATCACCTCGGCGAACAACCTGCTCGCCGCCATGATCGACAACCACATCTACTGGGGCAACCCGCTCGGCATCGACCAGCGCCGCGTCACCTGGCGCCGCGTTATGGACATGAACGACCGCGCGCTGCGCTCGATCGTCTCCTCGCTCGGCGGCGTCGCCAACGGCTTTCCGCGCGAGGACGGCTTCGACATCACCGTCGCCTCCGAGGTGATGGCGATCTTCTGTCTTGCGAGCGACCTCGATGATCTGAAGAAGCGCCTCTCCAACATCATCGTGGCCTATACCCGCGACCGCAAGCCGGTGCGCGCCGGCGACCTCAAGGCGCATGGCGCCATGACGGCGCTGCTCAAGGAGGCGCTCGCCCCCAATCTGGTGCAGACCCTGGAGGGGACGCCTGCGTTCGTGCACGGCGGGCCTTTTGCCAACATCGCCCATGGCTGCAACTCCGTGCTCGCCACCACCACGGCGCTCAAGCTCTGCGACTACGTGGTGACCGAGGCCGGTTTCGGCGCCGACCTCGGCGGCGAGAAGTTCCTCGACATCAAATGCCGCAAGGCCGGGCTGTCGCCGGACTGCGCGGTGCTGGTGGCGACCATCCGCGCGCTCAAGATGCACGGCGGGGTCAAGAAGGAGGACCTCAAGACCGAGAACCTCAAGGCGCTCGAGGCCGGCATGGCCAATCTCGCCCGTCACGTCGAGAACGTGCAGAAATTCGGCATCGTGCCGGTCATCTCGATCAACCGCTTCAGCGCCGACACCGAGGCCGAGATCGCGCTGGTCAAGAATGCCTGCCAGAAGCTCGGCGTCGAAGCCGTCATGGCCGACCATTGGGCCGAGGGCGGCGCCGGCGCGGCCGACGTCGCGCGCGCAGTGGTCAAGGTGGTCGACAGCGGCAAGAGCAAGCTCAAGCTGCTCTATCCCGACGAGATGCCGCTCCTGGAGAAGATCCGGACCATCGCCAAGGAAATCTACCGCGCCAAGGACATTTCCGCCGACAAGCCGGTGCGCGACCAGCTCGCCCAGTTCGAGCAGATGGGTTACGGCAAGCTGCCGGTCTGCATCGCCAAGACCCAGTACAGCTTCTCCACCAACGCCGACACCAAGGGCGCGCCGACCGACCACATGATCAACGTGCGCGAGGTCAGGCTCTCCGCCGGCGCCGAGTTCGTGGTGGCGATCTGCGGAGAGGTCATGACCATGCCGGGCCTCCCTCGCGTGCCCGCCGCCGATGCCATCGACATCGGGGCGGACGGACGCATCGTCGGGTTGTTTTGATCGTCGGTCCGCCCTCGTCCTGAGGAGCGCGCATGTCGAGCACGTTCGGCCAGGGCGAAACGTGTATGCGCGCGTCTCGAAGGACTTGGGGCGGCCTCATGCCTCGAGACGCATCGCAGCGCCTTGTGCTTGGCGCTGGATACGCGCGCGCCGCTGCGGTGCTCCTCGGCACGAGGCCGACAGCCCGTCCGTAGTTGCATCGCTTCGACCGCGGATGCCTGCAGGCCAGCCAGCCCTCGATCGCGCGGCAACGCGCGCTACAGCTTCTTGATGCCGGCCTGGACGATGATGTCGCGGAACATCGGCACCTCTTTGGCCAAGCGTTCCATGTGGCCCTTGCCGTCCCTCGCGGTCACCTCGAACCCCGCCTGGGTCAGCCGCTGGCGCATCTCGGGCTTGGCCAGGATGTCGAGCGCGACCTTTTCGAGCCGGCTCACGATCTCCGGCGGCGTCTTCGCCGGCGCCATCAGCGCGGTATAGGTGTCGAAGACGAAATCGGGATAACCCGACTCGACCATGGTCGGAATATCCGGCAGGTCGTGCCAGCGCGTGCGCCCGGTGACCGCGAGGCCCTTGATCGTACCCGCCTTGATTTGCGGATGCGCGGGCGCGAGCACGCCGGAGCTCAGCTGCACCGTGCCCGACAGCAGCGCCTTGAGCGCGTCGCCCCCGCCGGGAAAGACGATGGTCGCCATCTTCTGCAAGCCTTCGCGCAGCTTCAGCACCTCGGCCTGGAGCTGCGGCGTCGTTCCGATCGGCGGGGTCGAGACGTTGAACTTGTCGGGATTGGCCTTTGCCAGCGCGACGAAATCCTTCATCGTGCGCACATCCAAGTCCGGCTTCACTGCGAATACGTGCGGCGAGACCGCGAGCTCGCAGACGGCGGCGAAATCCTTGAACGGATCGTATGGCAGGGTGTTGTAGAGCCCGGGATTGACGGCGTAGGCGCTGGTCGACAGCAGGAGCGTGTAGCCGTCGGCATCCGCGCGCGCGACATAGCCCATGCCGATATTGCCGCCGCCGCCGCCCTTGTTCTCCACGATCACCGAGCCGCCCATCGCCTCCTGCATGGCAGCCGCCATGATTTGGGCGATGATGTCGGAAGGCCCGCCCGGCGTGTTGGCTACGACGATCCTGACCGGGCGGTCGGGATAGGCGGCGAATGCCGCGCTGACGCGCAGAACGGCCGGCGCGAGCATGCCTGCGAGCGCGGCCTTGATCAGGTGACGCCGCGACGGCGATACCTTGACCTCTTGCGATTTCGTCATCCCGTGTCCTCCCGGAAAGTGGGTAGATTTTGCAAGCGATGCTAGGAACTTGCGACGTCCGCTGCAACTTGCATTGGCCGCGGGCGCGACCGCGCTCGTTGCGGCCATCTGTCGCTCGCCTTCACCGCTGCGACAGGTTCGATGGCCGGCCATTGTAAACAACAGGAAAAAAACAATGGGCCGGCGCCCGGACTGCACCTTTTTCCGAAACATGCGCCATGGACCCGTTGCGTCGGCCGCCTGCGGGACGGCAGGCCGGCCCCGGGCCGTTCGGCTTCCATGCACGATTTTGGAGAATGCGCTTTCCTAGGTGATTCGCCGTAACGCGCGCAAGCAAAAACTGGGCGGCGTTTGCACTACCCCCGCTTCCCCGCCGCCTTCTCGCCGGGCTCGGCCGCGTCGAGCTGCGGCGCCAGCCGCTGCGCCTCGGCCACCAGCGCCGCGGTGAGCGGCGTCATCGGCTCGCGCGCGGGAACGACCAAGCCGATGGTGTGCACGGCCTCGGGCTCGACGATCGGAATGGCGCGGATGGTCTCGGTGAGGCCGAGCGTCGCCGCAAGCCGCGCCGGCATCACGCTCGCCCAGCGGCCGGTGCGCACATGCGCGAACAGCACGATCATGGAATTGGATTCCAAGGTCGGCTGCGGCGTGCCGCCGGCGCCGCGCAGCAGCTCGTCGATGATGCGGCGGTTCTGCATGTCGGGCGTGAGCAGGCAAAGCGGAACCTGCGCCACCTCGGCCCAGGTCACCGCCGCGCGGTTGCCGAACGGCGCGTCGGACGAGGTCAACAGCCGGTAGTGCTCGCGATAGAGCGGCACAGCGTTGACGCGGCCGAGCGGCTCGTTGTCGACGTAGGTCAGCCCGGCGTCGATCTCCAGATTCTCGAGCTGCGCCAGCACGTCGATGGAAGGGCGCGACAGGATGGTGAACTGCACGTTGGGATGGCGCATGCGAAACGGCGTGGTGAGACTCGCCACCATCGCCAGCGTCGTGGGGATCGCGGCGATGCGCAGCCGCCCGGTCAAGCCGTGGCGCAGCGCGTCGAGCTCCTGGCGCATGGCGCGGGAGTCGCCGACGATCCTGCGCGCCCAGCCGAGCACCCGCTCGCCCTCCGGGGTGAAGCTTTGGAAGCGTGACCCGCGGTTGACCAGCAGCACCCCCATGGTTTCCTCGAGCTGCTTGACCCCCGCCGACAGCGTGGGTTGGGTCACGCCGCAGGCCTCCGCGGCGCGGCCGAAATGCCGCTCGCGGGCCAGCGCCAGAAGGAATTCCAGCTTATCGATCAATGCGGTCGTCCGAGACTCCGGGGCGCGACCAGTCTCGTCCTTTTGATAGGAAAGTTCAATCGATTGATGGTAATTGGGGGCTTGTTTTTAATCGACGACTTTCGTTGTTGTGAAGTCCGGAAGGATTCCCAAGCATGGATGCGCGGACCGATGATCGAGCGCCCGGGTCGGGGCGGCGCAACCGCCCGCGGAAAACCCCCAAGGGCCGCCAGGTCGAACCCCAGGCGCTCGACGAGGTGCGCGCGCTTCTCGGCGAGCGGCCGCGGCGGCGCGACCTTCTCATCGAGCATCTGCATCTGATCCAGGACCGGTACGGCCATCTCTCCGCCGCGCATCTCGCCGCGCTCGCGCAGGAGATGAAGCTCGCGCTCACGGAGGCGTACGAGGTCGCGACCTTCTACGCCCATTTCGACGTGGTGAAGGAGGGCGAGCCGCCGCCGCCCGCGGTCACCGTGCGCGTGTGCGATTCGCTTTCCTGCGCCATGGCCGGTGCCGAGCATCTTCTGCGCTCGCTGCCGAACAGGCTCGGCCAGGACGTGCGCGTCGTGCGCGCGCCGTGCATGGGCGCCTGCGACCGTGCGCCGGTCTGCGCCGTCGGCCATTCGCAGGTGATGCGGGCGACCCCGGAGGGCGTCGCGGCCGCGGTCGCCCACGGCACCCACGCGCACGCGTATCCCACGTCCAACGATTTCGATGGTTACGTGCGCGACGGCGGCTACGCGCTGCTCAAGGCCTGCACTGCGGGCGCGCGCACGCGCGACGACATCATCAAGGCGGTGAGCGACGCAGGACTGCGCGGCCTGGGCGGCGCCGGCTTCCCGACCGGCCGCAAGTGGACGCTGGTGCGCGCCGAGCCGGCGCCCCGCCTGATGGCGGTCAACGCCGACGAGGGCGAGCCCGGCACCTTCAAGGACCGCCATTATCTCGAACGCGATCCCCACCGCTTCATCGAAGGCATGCTGATCGCCGCCTGGGTGGTCGAGGCGCCGGACATCTACATCTATATCCGCGACGAGTATCCCGAAGTGCGGCTGATGCTCGCCGACGAGCTCGCCAAGGTCGAGCAAGCCGGGCTCGCCCGGCACGCCAGGATTCATCTGCGCCGCGGCGCCGGCGCCTATATCTGCGGCGAAGAATCCGCGATGATCGAATCGATCGAAGGCAAACGCGGCTTGCCGCGGCACCGTCCGCCTTACGTGGCCCAGGTCGGCCTGTTCGGCCGCCCGACGCTCGAGCAGAACGTCGAGACGCTGTACTGGGTGCGCGACATCGTGGAGAAGGGCGCCCAGTGGTTCACGTCATACGGGCGCCGCGAGCGCAAGGGCCTGCGCAGCTTCTCGGTCTCCGGGCGCGTGAACAAGCCCGGCGTAGTGCTGGCGCCCGCCGGCGTCACCGCGCGCGAGCTGATCGAGGAATATTGCGGCGGCATGACGCAGGGTCACAGCTTCAAGGCCTATCTGCCGGGCGGCGCCTCCGGCGGGATCCTGCCGGCCTCGATGGCGGACCTGCCGCTCGATTTCGGAACATTGGAAAAATACGGCTGCTTCGTCGGGTCGCACGCGGTTGTGGTCCTTTCCGACAAGGACGATATGAAGGCGGTGGCGCTCAACCTGATGCGCTTTTTCGAGGACGAGAGCTGCGGCCAGTGCACGCCCTGCCGGGTGGGCAGCGAGAAGGCCGTCAAGCTGATGGCAACCGGGCCGTGGGATGAGGCGTTGTTGACCGAGCTTTCCGACGCCATGCGCGACGCCTCGATCTGCGGCCTCGGCCAGGCAGCGCCCAATCCGCTGCTCAGCGTGCTGAAGTATTTTCCCGAGGAGTTGAGCAAGCCGCTCGGGAGTTGGTGATGAGAGGATGGCCGCCCCATGGTTCGAGACGCCGGGGCTTCGCCCGGCTCCTCACCATGAGGCGGAACTTGAGCCCTCATCCTGAGGAGCGGGCGTAGCCCGCGTCTCGAAGGATGAGAGCGAAGGGCAAATGGTGATGCAATGAGCGCCGACGTCGCGGACAAGCCGAACACATTCATCCTCGACGACCGCGAGGTCGACATCCGCGCGGGCGAGACGATCTTCCGCGCCGCCCGCCGCGTCGGGATCAAGCTTCCGCATCTCTGCTACTCGCCCAAGCCCGGCTACCGCCCCGACGGCAATTGCCGCGTCTGCATGGTCGAAGTCGAAGGCGAGCGCGTGCTGGCCGCGAGCTGCATCCGCACGCCGACACCGGGCATGAAGGTCAGGACCCAGACCGACCGCGCCAAGACGGCAAGACGGATGGTGGTCGAGCTCCTCCTGACCGACCAGCCGCCGAAGGACGTGGCGCACGATCCCGCATCGGAATTCTGGCTGACCGCGGAGCGGCAGCAGGTCACGACCAGCCGGTTTCCGCGCCGCGCGGCGCCCGTTCCCGACCGCAGCCATCCGGCGATGGCGGTCAATCTCGATGCCTGCATCCAGTGCAATCTCTGCGTCCGCGCCTGCCGCGAAGTGCAGGTCAACGACGTGATCGGCATGGCCGGCCGCGGCTACACGGAAAAGATCGTGTTCGACTTCGACGACCCCATGGGCGCCTCCACCTGCGTCGCCTGCGGGGAGTGCGTGCAGGCTTGCCCCACCGGCGCGCTGATGCCGGCGACGCTGGTCGACGAGGCCAACGTGCGCACCCAGTTCCCCGACCGCGCGGTCAACAGCGTGTGCCCCTATTGCGGCGTCGGCTGCCAGCTCACCTACCACATCAAGGACGACAAGCTCCTCTACGTCAGCGGCCGCAACGGCCCCGCGAACGAGAACCGGCTCTGCGTCAAGGGCCGCTTCGGCTTCGACTATGTGAGCCACCCGCATCGCCTCATGCAGCCGCTCGTGCGCAAGGACGGCGTGGCCAAGGCCGCCGATGATCTGGTCGACCCGTCCAATCCGTGGACGCATTTCCGGGTGGCCAACTGGGAGGAGGCGCTCGACCGCGCCGCCAAGGGTCTGGTGAAGATCCGCGACCGCGACGGACCGCGCGCGCTCGCCGGCTTCGGCTCCGCGAAAGGCTCGAACGAGGAGGCCTATCTGTTCCAGAAGCTGGTCCGCGCCGGCTTCGGCTCCAACAACGTCGACCATTGCACGCGGCTCTGCCACGCGTCCTCGGTCGCGGCCCTGTTGGAGGGCGTCGGCTCGGCGGCGGTGACGGCTACGTTCAACGAGTGCAAGAACTCCGACGTCATCATCGTCATCGGCGCCAATCCGACCGAGAACCATCCGGTGGCCGCGACCTTCTTCAAGCAGGCCGCCAAGCGCGGCGCCAAGCTCATCGTGATGGATCCGCGCGGCCAGGCGCTCCAGCGCCACGCCGCCCACATGCTGCAGTTCAAGCCCGGCACCGACGTCGCGATGCTCAACGCGATGCTCAACGTCATCATCGCGGAGAAGCTCTACGATCAGCAATACGTCCAGACCTATACCGAGGACTTCGACAAGCTCGCCGACAGCGTCATGCCGTTCACGCCGGAAGAGATGTCGCCGATCTGCGGCATCGAGCCGGACGTGCTGCGCGAGGTCGCGCGCACATTTGCCCGCGCCGAGAGCGCCATCATTTTCTGGGGCATGGGCGTGTCACAGCACACCCACGGCACCGACAATGCGCGTTGCCTGATCGCGCTGTCGCTGATCTGCGGCCAGATCGGGCGTCCCGGCACCGGGCTGCATCCGCTGCGCGGCCAGAACAACGTGCAGGGCGCTTCCGATGCCGGCCTGATCCCGATGTTCTTCCCCGACTACAAGTCGGTGGAAAATGCCGAGACCCGGGCCAAGTACGAAGCGGCGTGGGGCGTGACGCTCGATCCCAAGCGCGGCAAGACCGTGGTCGAGATCATGGACGCGGTTCATCACGACGAGATCAAGGGCATGTACATCATGGGCGAGAACCCCGCGATGTCGGACCCCGACCTCAATCACGCCCGCGGCGCGCTTGCCCACCTCGAGCATCTCGTGGTGCAGGACATCTTCCTGACCGAAACGGCGTCATATGCCGACGTCATCCTGCCGGCCTCGGCCTGGCCGGAAAAGGACGGCACCGTGACCAACACCAACCGCCAGGTCCAGATGGGCCGCGCGGCGCTGCCCTTGCCGGGCGAGGCGCGGCAGGATCTCCTGGATCATCCAGGATCTCGCCCGGCGCATCGGCTGCAACTGGAACTACAAGCACGTCGGTGAGGTGTTCACCGAGATGGCGTCGATGATGCCGGCGCTCGACAACATCACCTGGGAGCGCGTCGAGCGCGAGAACCACGTCACCTATCCGGTCGACGGGCCGGACGTTCCGGGCCGCGACGTGGTGTTCGACGAGGGGTTCCCGCGTCCGAACGGCATGGCCAGGCTGGTCGCGACCAAGTTCCGGGCGCCGGACGAGATGCCCGATGCCGAGTATCCGTTCATCCTCACCACCGGCCGCCAGCTCGAGCATTGGCACACCGGTGCGATGACGCGCCGAGCCTCGATGCTCGATGCCTTGGAGCCGGGCGCGGTCGCGAGTTTTTCGCGGGCGCAGCTTGCCAAGCTCGGCATCACGCCCGGCGACATGGTGCGCGTGACCACGCGGCGCGGCGCGATCGAGCTCAGCGCGCGGCAGGACGACGCGGTGCCCGACGGCGTCGTGTTCATTCCGTTCGCGTATGTGGAGGCGGCGGCGAACCTGCTGACCAATCCCAAGCTCGACCCGTTCGGAAAAATCCCCGAGTTCAAGTATTGCGCCGCCAAGGTCGAACCGGTGGACGAAACGGCGCGGGTGGCGGCGGAGTAGGGTTGATTAGCTTCCTGAGCATGCCGCGAACTCGGTTTTCTCCGAGCCAGCCTCGAGCGCCGGGCTGCAAATGCGCATGAGCGCTTCCGCCCGCCCGATCCTCCGCAGCTCCGTCATCGCGGCCGGAACGGGCGCACCGGTGCTCCTGCTGCACGGCTCCGCCAGCGCGGCGGTGATGTGGACTCCCGTCATTGATGCGCTGAAGCCGAGGTTTCGCGTCCTCGCGCCCGATCTCGTCGGTTACGGCCGAACCGAATCCTGGCCCGACGGGCACGACTACGCCGCCGCCGACGAGTTGCGCCTCATCGAGCCGCTCGTTCCGCCGGGCGGCGCGGTGCATGTGGTAGGGCACTCCTATGGCGGCGTCATCGCCATGCACCTCGCGCTCGCCGGCCGCATCACGCTGCGCTCGCTCACGCTGATCGAGCCGGTGGCGTTCTTCCTCCTGCCGCACGCCGCGGCGCATGACGCCTGGACCGAGATCAAGGTGCTGGGCGACGACTACGCGGCACGCATGGCGGCGGGAGAAACCGAAGCGGCGTTGCGCGGCTTCATCGACTATTGGGCGGGCCGCGGCGCCTGGGACGGCATGGACGAAACCCTGCGCGCGCAGATCCGCCGCAGCGCGCAAAAGATCGTGCTCGAGTTCAAGGTCGCGTTCACCGATGCTGACCTTGCCGGCCTGCGCGGGCTCCCATGCCCCGTTCGCCTGTTGTCGGGTGGCCGCAGCCGCCTCCCGACCCGGCGCATCGCGTCGTTTCTCGCCGGCTTGTGGCCGACCGCCAAGCTCGAGGTGGTAGCGGACGCAAATCATCTGCTGCCGGTCACCCATCCCGGCATGCTGGCGGCGTTCCTGCGCGCGGAATTGGCGGAGTGACAATGCCGCGCATGGCGACTGACCGTCTCAGCGTTGACTTCGGGTGGGCTCCCTCTCCCATAGGGAGAGGGGTGGGCTGAGGGGTTCGGGCTGAGCGCGAGTCCCGTAACCCCCTCACCCCCCACCCTCTCCCCAAATGGGGAGAGGGAGCCGCCCGAGATCGCGGTGCTTTTCGGTCTTCGCCTTAACCGTCGCCGAAGGTGCCTCCATGTCCGTCGCCGTCGAGATCGCCGCGTCCGCATCGGCCGACGTCAGCGGCGTCGTCCGCCACGATTGGACGCGCGCGCAGGTGCGCGCGCTGTTCGCGCTTGCCTTTCCCGAACTGATCTTTCACGCGCAAAGCGTTCACCGCCGCCACTTCGATCCCACCGAGGTGCAGATTTCCACGCTCGCTTCGATCAAGACCGGCGGCTGTCCGGAGGACTGCGCCTACTGTCCGCAGAGCGCGCGCTACGATACGGGGGTCACGGCGGAAAAGCTGATGGCCGTCGACGCCGTCGTCGGCGAGGCGCGGGCCGCGAAAGCGGCGGGCGCCAGCCGCTTCTGCATGGGAGCGGCCTGGCGCGAGCCCAAGGATCGCGATCTCGACCGGGTGTGCGCGATGGTCGAGGGCGTCAAGGCCATCGGGCTCGAGGCCTGCGCCACGCTCGGCATGCTCACGCAGGATCAGGCGCGGCGGCTCAAGGCCGCCGGCCTCGACTACTACAACCACAACCTCGATACCTCGCCGGACTATTACGGCGCCATCATCACCACCCGCACCTACCAGGACCGCCTCGACACGCTCGGCCACGTGCGCGATGCCGGCATCCATGTCTGCTGCGGCGGCATCGTCGGCATGGGGGAGAGCGCCGAGGACCGCGTCGGCATGATCGCAACGCTCGCAAGCCTGCCCGCGCATCCCGAAAGCGTGCCGATCAACATGCTGGTCAGGGTCGCGGGCACGCCGTTGGCCGCCGGCCAGCCGATCGATCCGTTCGATTTCGTGCGGACCGTCGCGGTCGCCCGCATCACCATGCCGAAAGCGGTGGTGCGGCTGTCGGCCGGGCGCGAGGAAATGAGCGAGGAGACGCAGGCGCTGTGCTTTCTGGCCGGCGCCAACTCGATCTTCTACGGGCCGAAGCTCCTCACCACGCCCAATCCCGAGCGCGACCGCGATCTGCGATTGATGGACAAGCTCGGCCTCGTGCCGATGCGTTAGAGTGCGTGCGATGGACGTCGGCGCGATCTCCATTGGTCCCCATCCTCCCCACGACATCCATGTCGTCATCGAAATTCCGATGGGCGGGGCACCGGTAAAGTACGAGCTCGACAAGACATCGGGCGCGCTGATGGTCGATCGCTTCCTGCACACCGCCATGTTCTATCCCGGCAACTACGGCTTCATCCCGCACACTTTGTCGGCCGACGGCGATCCCTGCGACGTGCTGGTGGTGAGCGGGGTGCAGGTGGTTCCCGGCGCGATCGTGCGCTGCCGGCCGGTCGGCGCGCTGCTGATGGAAGACGAGGCCGGCGGCGACGAAAAGATCATCGCGGTGCCGGTCGATGCGCTGGCGCCGTTCTATTCCGACATCCGCAGCTACCGCGATCTGCCGCCGATCATGTGCGAGCAGATCGCGCATTTCTTCCAGCACTACAAGGATCTGGAAAAAGGCAAGTGGGTCACGATCGTCAAGTGGCTCGACGTGAAGGGCGCGGAAAGGCTCGTGCTCGACGCGATCGCGCGTGCCGAGAAGGTGCAAGCGAGGGGCCACGCCAAGCGAGGCGCCGCGCCGGCACCGGTTGCACCCCAAGGCCGCCGAGCGAGAGCACGGCGCAGAAACTGACGACGATCATGCGCCCTCGGCCTGCGGCTTGCCGTATTGCAGCACCTGCACTTTTTCCAGCGTCACGAGGCCGCTCGCGATCATGCCGTTGAGCACCGGCAGGAAGGCGTCGATCTTCTCCTGCGCATCGACGATCTCGATCACGATCGGCAGGTCCTGCGAGAGGCGCAGGATTTTCGTGGTGTGAAGGTGGCTGGAATGGCCGAAGCCCATCGGGCTGCGCAGGACCGTGGCACCGGCGAGGTGCATCTCGCGGGCCTTGAGCAGGATCGCCTCGTACAGCGGCAGGCGTCCGCACTTGGCGTCTTCGCCGATGAAGATGCGGAGCAGAACGGCGTCGTGCGGAACCTGCATGGATCACACCCATCTCATCGTGTTGAGGCTGAAGGCGGCGATATGGCCGAGCCAGACCGCCAGCAGGCACAGTACCACCGAGCCGCCGATGTTGAAGGAGACTTGCAGCCATTCGCCATCGTTCATGAGATTGAGGGTCTGCAGGCTGAACGAGGAAAACGTGGTGTAGCCGCCGCAGAGGCCGACCATCACGAACTGCCGTCCGGTGGTTCCGACGAAGACGCGGCCATCGGGACCCGTCAGCGTGGCGAAGAAGCCGATGATGAAGGAGCCCACCACGTTGACGATCAGCGTGCCCCACGGAAACGTCTCTCCGATGAGGCGCGCCGCGACGCCCGAGCACCAGTAGCGGGCGACGCCGCCGATCGCGCTGCCGATTGCAATCCAGAAGTAGAGTCCCATGGGTCTAGTCGATCCTTCTTTCGTGCCGGTTGGAACGGCGGGCGGCGTGACGTCCGCCTGCTTTGCGGACTGGTACCATGGAGGCGCAGGACGGTTCAGTGTCCATTTGGCGTATGCGGATGTCCGGGCGGAGGCGCTCATTTGACGACCAGAACGGGACATGACGACAGATGGACGAGGCGATCGGCCCGACTGCCGATCATGCGCTCGTGCAAGGCATAATGCCCGGTGGCGCCGATCACCAGCAGGTCGGCGCCCAGGTCTTTCGCCACGTCGAGAATGGAGACCACGGGATGCCCGGTCAGGACGTGGGTCTTGAGCTCGACTTTCCGCGCCGCCGCCAGGTTGCGAGCGCGCTTCATCACCTTGCGAAATCGGCGATCCGCCGCGCCCTTCTCCGCTCTGACCTCTTCGATCGTCTCGGGGAACTGGGAAATTTCCTCGACCGAAACCAGGTGAAGTTCGGCCTTGCTTTGCCGGGCGAGA
Organism: uncultured Alphaproteobacteria bacterium; assembly: GCA_963821505.1. Taxonomy (GTDB): domain Bacteria; phylum Pseudomonadota; class Alphaproteobacteria; order Rhizobiales; family Xanthobacteraceae; genus VAZQ01. The sequence continues at coordinate 1,392 of CAWGEH010000039.1, read as the reverse complement.
TCGAGTGCTACCGAGAGCGCCCTGAACGCGCCTTCGGAGCCGTCGTTGGCGTGCAATATTTTCTTGAACATGACGCGGCGCCCTCCCCGGTCTATTCCGCGGCGCGGGCCGGTTTCGCATCGGTTACGTTCTCAGCGGGGATGCGAGCTTCACCCGCCGGTTTGGGCAGCAGATGCGCGGGAAGGTAGAACGCATTTGCGATCAGGGTGGGGATGACCGCGCTGGCGATCACCGCGGCCACCAGCGCCGAGTACTGGCCCTGATCGATGATCCCGCGCGAGAGACCGAACAGCGCCGAGATTGTTCCGAAGGTCAAACCGGTGGACATCAGCAGGGTCGTGTACATCGCCTCCTTGGCCGGCGACTTGTACAGCTTGGTCACGGGATAGACGCCGATGATCTTCGCGCCGACCTTGACGACGAGCAAGAAGACAAAGGCGAACGGTGCGGCGATGAGGTCGGGGATCGACACGAAGGAACCGGCGCGGATGAAGTAGAAGGGTGTCAGCAGTCCGAAGGTCAGCGTTCGCAGGCGCCGGATGAGCGCATGATCCTTGCCGACGGTCCCCGCCAGCACCATGCCGATGAGATAGGCGGGCAGCACGGCCTCGCTGTCCGCCCACGTCGCCAGCGCGCCCAATCCGAGCAGGCACAGCAGAAGGAATTTGGTTTCCAACTCGGACGGCCGGTCTCCGTAGAGCCGGAAAAAGCGCGGCGTGAGCCACGGCAGGATCGCGAACGCAGCGATGCCGACAGCCAGAAAAATCAGCGTCTTCATCGTGAAAGGCGCGAAGAGGAGCCCGAGCGCGACCACCGTCCCGAGATCCGTCACGAAGCAGGCGGCGAGCACGGTCTTGCCGTACTCGGTCATGTTGAAGCCGAATTCCAGCATCACGGCGTAGACGACGGCGACCGACGTGGTCGACATGGCGACGCCGGCGAGCCAGCTCGGCATCGGTTGCCACCCCAGCACGTAATGGGCGCCGGCCGCGCATCCGATGAACGGCAGAAAGAAGCTTGCAAGCCCGACCGCGGTTGCTTCCTTCCATTTGCGCCTGAAGATCTCGGGGTCGAGTTCGGCACCCGCCAGGAACGTGAGCACGATCGCCCCGATGCCGGAGAGAAATTTGATCCAAGATTCGTCGGTGCCCAGCACGGCCGCGCCGACCGCGGCGCCGATGATCAATTGCGCGATCGTTCCGACCACGATCTCGGACAAAGCCGTCGAGATGCGGAGCCAGATCGACAGCAGGCTCGCGATCAGCGCGAGACCGAGCCAGAGCGACGCAAGTGCCCATACGCCTGTCATGCTTCCACCTCGCATTTGCCGCGCCTGCCAGGACCCGGCAGGCAACAAAAAACCCGCCTTGCGGCGGGCCACGGATGGACTCC
>CAWGEH010000038.1:0-8139 GCA_963821505.1 uncultured Alphaproteobacteria bacterium | reverse complement strand
CACGATCGGCTAGGCTGTTGCCGCTGGACGTGGTCGGCGAGTGCGGCCCCCTCTCCGGCATTGCGGCTCGACAGGCATCGGAAGGGTAGCATCATGTCCTCGAATTTCTCCAAACGCAGCCGGCGCGACATCCTGCTCGCGGGAGCGGGCCTGCTCGTCATGGCGCCGCACGTGGCGCGCGCGCAAGCCGCGGATACCCTTCGATTCAGCCTGGAATTCCGCATCTACGGCGGCAACGCGCCGCTGTTCCTCGGAGCGGAGAGCGGGATTTTCCGCGAGCAGGGCATCGACGTCACCCTCGACGGCTCCGCCGGCTCGGTCGAGTCGGTCACGCGCGTGGCCACCGGCACGCACCCGTTCGGGCTCGCGGACCTCAGCACCCTGGTCGAGTTCACCGCACGCAATCCGAAAGAAGCGCCGAAGCTCATCATGACGGTGTTCGACCGGTTTCCCGCAGTCGTGATCAGCCTCAAGCGCAAGCCGATCAAGACGCTGCAGGAACTGGTGGGAGCGCGCGTGGGCACCGGCAGCGTGGACGCGGGATCGAAGATTTTTCCCGCCCTGCTCGCGCTCAACAAGATCGATCTCAAATCGATCAACCGGACCACGATCGACGTCAAGCTGCGCGACACCATGCTGATCAAGGGCGAGGTCGATGCCGTCGTCGGCTTCGACTACACCACCATCTTCAACCTGATCGAGGCCGGGTTGAAGCTCGAGGACATTACGCTGCTTTATTTCGCCGACTTCGGCTTCGACTTCTGGGGCAACTCGCTGATCGCCAATCCCGCGGTGGTCGAAAAGAACCCGGACCTCGTCCGGCGCGTCGCCATCGCGGTCGCACGCTCCTGGGCGGCTGCAGCCAGGGACCGCAACGCCGCGATCAGCGCGGTGACCAAGCGCGACGGCTTGCTCAAGGCCACGACCGAACGCGCCCGCATGGACTGGGTCCTGGACAAGCTCGTTCTGACGCCGGGCGTACGGCAGAACGGAATCGGCAACATCGATGCGCGGCGGATGGAGCACGGAATCAACGTGCTCAAGGAAGGCTTCCAGTTCCCGACCGCTCCGACGATGGAGCAGATTTACGACGGCCGGTTCCTGCCGCCCGCCGCCGACCGAAAACTGGCGTAGCGGTCTTCAAGCGATGCAAGAGACTCGCGACGGTCCCGGCGGGAAAGAGCCAGCCGGATTCGTCGAAATGGACGCGGTCGCCCTGCGCTACGGCGGCGCGGACGGAACGCTCGCGCTCGACGGCACGAGTCTGAGCGTCGCGCGCGGGGAATTTGCCGCCGTGGTGGGGCCTTCCGGCTGCGGCAAGTCATCGCTGATGAAGCTCGTCACCGGCCTTCTGCCATGCACCGCCGGCTCGATCCGCGTTGCCGGCATGGAGGTGAACGGCCCGTTGAAGATCGTGGGCATGGCGTTCCAGAATCCGACTCTGCTGCCGTGGCGGAACACGCTGCTGAACACGATGTTGCCGCTCGAGATCGTGCGGCCGCATCGTCATCGGCTGCGCCGGCAACGGCAGACATATGTCACGCAGGCCAAGGCGCTGCTGGCCGCGGTCGGGCTCGCCGGGTTCGAGGACATGCAGCCGTGGATGCTGTCAGGCGGGATGCAGCAGCGCGCGAGCCTGTGCCGGGCGCTCATCCACGATCCGCAACTGCTGATGCTGGACGAGCCCTTCGGCGCGCTCGACGCCTTCACCCGCGAGGAGCTGTGGGGCGTGCTCCAGCAGCTGTGGCTGGAACGAAAATTCACCTGCGTGCTCGTCACCCATGACCTGCGCGAAGCCGCCTATCTCGCCGATGTCATTTTCGTGATGAGCGCCCGGCCCGGCCGCATCGTCGCCACCCATCGCGTGGAGCTGCCGCGGCCGCGCACCGTGGAAAGCACGTTCGACAAGGCCTTCATCGATCTCGTGCACGCGATTCGCAGCGAAATTTCGCGGTTGCGCGGCGAAGCCGGCCTGGCGGCGCAAACGAAGGTCGCCTGACATGACGGCGCGCAACTGGCGTCGCCTCAATGTCGCGATGCCATGGCTCGTCATCATCGGCCTGCTCGTCCTGTGGCAGATCGTCGTCGAGAGCTTCGCCATCGCCTCCTTTATTCTGCCGGCGCCGACGGCGGTGTGGCGGGCATTTCTGGAGTACCGCGATCCCATCCTGCACAACGCCCTGTTCACCCTCAAGAACACCGTCTTCGGCTTCGCGCTCGGGATCGCCGTGGGGGTGATCCTCGGTGTTTTGATCGGTTCCTTCCGCCTGGTCTATAGCGGCCTCTACCCGCTTCTGATCGGCGTCAATTCCGTGCCCAAGGCGGCGGTCGTGCCCATCCTGGTGTTGTGGCTCGGCATCGGAACCGCGCCGGCGGTCGCCACCGCCTTCCTGCTGTGCTTCTTTCCGATTGCGGTCAACGTCGCCACCGGGCTCGCCACGGTCGAGCCCGAGCTCGAGGACGTGCTGCGTTCGCTCGGCGCCAGCAAGCTCGACATCCTGCGCAAGGTCGGGCTGCCGCGGTCGATGCCCTATTTCTTCGCGTCGCTGAAGGTCGCGATCACGCTCGCATTCGTCGGCACCGTCATCTCCGAGACCTTGGCATCCAATGACGGCATCGGGTACCTGATGCTGCAGGCCTCCTCGCAATTCCGCGTCCCCCTGATGTTCGCCGGCCTGGCGGTCACCGCCATCATGGGCATTGCCACCTATGCCATCTTCGCCGTGCTCGAAGCGCGCCTGACCGGCTGGGCCACGCGCCGCCAGGACACTCCGGTGAGCGGCGGCGGGTGAATACATTCCACCGAAGTAGGGTGGGCAAAGGCGCGCTACCCCGCGTTCACGGGGAGCGCCGGGTTTCGCGCCTTTGCCCACCGTACGATCCGTCCGCCCGGCTCGCCGCACGAAAGGCAGCGCCGAGCTTGGCCTGCACCATGCCGCGGTCGATCTTGCCGGCCCCGTTCAGCGGCAGCGCATCGACAATGTCGACGAAACGGGGATGCGAATAGGCCGGTCCCCTGTCCAGGCAGTAGGCCTTGAGATCGTCCGCGGTAACGGTCGAGCCCGCGCGCGCGATCACCATGGCCGCCGGCACGAAGCCTTTCACGGGGTGCGGCACCGGTGCGACGACGGCATTGACCACCTCGGGATGGGCGAACAGCAGGTTCTCGACCTCCTTGGGATAGACGTTTTCGCCGCCGCAGCTGAACATGTCGTCGACGCGGCTGCGGAAATAGAAGAACCCGTCCTTGTCCTTGCAGAAGATGTCGCCGGTGTGCAGCCAGCCGTCGGTGAGCTTGGCGCGCGTGATCTCCGGCTCGTTGTAGTAGCCCAAGCAGACATAGGGACAGCGGATCAGCAGCTCGCCTTCGTCGGCGTCGTTGCCGTTCGTGTCGAGCAGCCTGAGCTCGATCTCGGGCGCCTGCACGCCGGGGCTGCCGCGCGGCACCGCGCGGCCGTCGATGGGCGCGCGCAACGGGCTGCCGCCCTCGGTCAAGCCGTAACTCTCCGACACCTTGACGTGCGGGAGCGCGCGCTCGACCGCATCGAGCAGTTCGGGGGTCACCACCGCCGATCCGATCGTCATCCCGCGCAGCGCGCCGAGATCGAGCGTGCGCAGATGGTCGCGATGCTGGAGAAACATCGTGAACACCGCCGCCACCCCGCGCGAATAGGTGCACTTGTACTTGGCCAAGGCCTCGAGATAGGCGCGCGGCTCGTAGGCCGGCATCAGCACGAAGGAGCCGCCGGCATAAAGCATCGGCTTGACCGTGCCGCGCAGTGCGTTCTTGTGAAACAGCGGCAGCGCGACGAGCCCGCGGTCGCTCTCGGCCGACGGCCAATAGCGCTGGTTGTAGGCGACGTACCAGAGCATGCCGTGATGCGTCATGATGGCGCCCTTGGGCCGGCCGGTCGATCCGGACGTATAGGGCTGAAACGCCTGGGCATCGTCGGCGATGGGAGGCGGCTCGACCGGGAGGCCGGGCTTTGCCATTTCCTCCTCGAAGGGCAGAAACCCCTCCCCGCGCTGGTCGAGCAGCAGCCGATGGCGCAGCGGCGCCCGCTGCGCGATCGCGAGGGCATCCCGATTGCTCGAGGGGTCGACGATCGCAAGCACGCAGGCCGCATCGGTGATGATGTGCTTGAGCGTGGCGGCTGCGAGCCGGGTGTTGAGCGGAAGCGGGATCGCGCCGGCGCGCATCGACCCAAAGAAGAATTCGACGAATTCCGTACGGTTTCCCACCAGCATGGCGACGCGCTCGCCCGGGCGCACCCCGAGCCGGGCCAGCATGGCCGCCACCGCGTCCATGCGCGCGTCGAGCTGCCGGTAGGTCGAACAGCGCTCGGAGCCGCCGAACAAATCGATGATCGCCACCTTGTCCGGCACGCGCGCCGTGGCCTGGTCGAAGAAAAAACCGAGGTTGCACCGACGATTGACGTTATTCATTCTCGCCAAATCCGCTTGGCTGACCGGCGCGCGGCAATGGTGGCCGCGCGCGATCGGATGGACCCAAGCGTAGCAATCCCGGGGATTCGCCGCTCGGCTCGCGTTGCTGGTATTGCTGTAGCGCACCCAGCTGTGATGAAAAGGTCACACCTGTCGCGAATGTCGGGGAAGCGGCGGATTTCCGATTGGCAGATCGGGCGAAATCGCTAATGTCACTCCTGCCTATTCATGGGCGTTTCCTCCTTCACTTAAAGCCCCGCTCGTCGGGGCTTTTTTTTGTGCGCGCGAAACTCTCGCTCCCGCGCGCGACTCCCGATCGATACCTAAATACCCTTCGACGCAGGCGAACATCGTTCCGATTCCGCCAGTGAAAGAGAGCCCGATGCGCATCTATATCGATGCCGATGCCTGTCCGGTGAAGGACGAAGTCTATCGCGTTGCCGCCCGCCACCGGCTCCCGGTCACGGTGGTGGCCGCCGGATTCATCCGCGTCCCGCAGGATCCGCTGATCGAGCGGGTGGCCGCGGGCACCGGCATGGACGCCGCCGACGATTGGATCGCCGCGCGCGCCGGGCCGGGCGATGTCGTGATCACCGCCGACATCCCGCTGGCGAGCCGTTGCGTGAAGGCCGGCGCCGAAGTGATCGCCCCAAACGGCCGGGCCTTCACCGAACAGGCCATCGGAATGACCCTGGCGGTCCGCAACCTCATGCATGACCTGAGGTCGGCGGGAGAGGTGACGCGGGGACCGCCGGCATTCTCCGCGCGGGACCGCTCCGCGTTCCTGTCCGCACTCGATGCGGCGATCCGGCGCGTGCAACGCGCGTCCGCGCCACGGTGAGACCAGGGTGAGAATGCCGCCTCCGCTCATTCAGCTCAAAGACATCGCGTTGACCTTCGGCGGCACGCCCCTGCTCGCCGGCGCTGAGCTCACGGTCTCGGCCGGCGAGCGCGTCTGCCTGGTCGGCCGCAACGGTTCCGGCAAGTCGACCTTGCTCCGAATTGCCGCCGGGCTGATCGAGCCCGACCGCGGAACGCGGTTCCTGCAGCCCGGAGCCACCATCAAATATCTGCCGCAGGAGCCGGATCTCGCCGGCGCGGCGACGACGCTCGCCTATGTGGCGGCCGGCCTCGGCCCCGGCGACGATCGCCACCAGGCACGTTACCTCCTGGAGCGGCTCGGTCTCGACGGCAGCGAAGATCCGGCCCGGCTTTCCGGCGGCGAAGCGCGGCGGGCCGCACTGGCGCGCGTGCTGGCGCCCGCCCCCGATATCCTGCTGCTCGACGAACCCACCAATCATCTCGACCTCACCACCATCGAATGGCTCGAGCGCGAACTCTCGAACAGCCGCGCCGCGCTGGTCTTGATCAGCCACGACCGGCGCTTTCTGGCCAACCTGTCGCAGAGCACCATATGGCTCGATCGCGGAGTGACGCGCCGCCTCGAGCGCGGATTCGCCGCCTTCGAAGCCTGGCGGGACGAGGTGCTGGGCGAGGAAGAGCGCGAGCGGCACAAGCTCGACCGCGAGATCGTGGCCGAGGAGCACTGGCTGCGCTACGGCGTCACCGCGCGGCGCAAGCGCAACATCCGCCGGCTCGGCGCCTTGCAGGCCCTGCGCGAGGCCCGCCGCAGCTACCGCGCGGCGGCGGGCAAAGCCACGCTCGCCGCCACGGCGGCGGACCGTTCGGGCACGTTGGTCGTCGAGGCCGATCGGATCGGCAAGGCCTACCAAGGCCGGCCGATCGTGACCGACTTCTCCATCCGCATCCGGCGCGGCGACCGCATCGGCATCGTCGGCCCCAACGGCAGCGGCAAGACGACGCTGGTCAATCTCCTCACGGGCGCGCTCCCGCCGGACACCGGCGGCGTGCAGCTCGGCGCCAACCTCGCCATGGCGAGGCTCGATCAACACCGCGAGAGCCTGGACCCGAACGCAACGGTGGCCGATGCGATCACTCACGGACGCGGCGATACCGTCATCATCGGCGACCAGCGCAAGCATGTGATCGGCTACATGAAGGATTTCCTGTTTGCTCCGGAGCAGGCACGCACTCCGCTCGGCGTGCTGTCGGGCGGCGAGCGCGGCCGCCTGATGCTGGCGCGGGCGCTGGCCGAGCCGTCGAACATGCTCGTGCTCGACGAGCCCACCAACGACCTCGATCTGGAAACCCTCGACGTGCTCGAGGAAATGCTCGGCGATTACGCCGGCACCGTGATTCTCATCAGCCACGACCGCGATTTCCTCGACCGCGTGGTCAACGCGGTAATCGCGCCGGAGGGCGGCGGCCGCTGGCTGGAATATGCCGGCGGCTACACCGACATGCTGGCACAGCGCGGCGCGGATTTGACACGCGAGCCGGCGACGCCGGCGACGCCGAAAGAGGCGCGAGAGACAAAGGAGGCGCAGCCGCGCGAGCGCAAGTCGGCAAAGCGGCGGCTGAGCTTTCACGAGAAGCACGCCCTGGAGACGCTGCCGAACACCATTCTCGCGCTGGCCGCGCGGGTGCGCACGCTGCACGGGCGGTTGGACGATCCCGGTCTCTATGCGCGCGACCGCAAGTCCTTCGAGGAAGCGTCCGCCGCGCTTGCCGCCACCCAAACGCAATTGGCTGCCGCGGAAGCGAGATGGCTGGAACTGGAAATGCTGCGTGAGGAACTGGAGGGCGGACAGCCGTCATAGCCCGAAGCGACGCCGGGCCATTTCGCAGGCGTCGTCTCCCGGCGCGCAAGCCCTGCAGACGTCGGGCCTCACCGCGTAGACCGCGCACGACGTCGCTACACCGACCTCCCCGACGAGGGCCGCGCAGCGATCCCCCTCGCAACGCATGCGGCCCTGCCCGTCATCGACGAACGCACACGGGATCCGCTCGAGCGCGGCCTCGTCCTCCAATGAAAAGCGTGGCCACTCCGATGAGAACGCACAGCACGCTCCACAGGCCTGGCATACGGCCTGTGCGTCCTCGCCTGGGCGGAGGATCGCGTTCACGGCGTCGACTTCGACCGCGACAGGCGCCGCTCGTTCGCCTTGACGTGGCTTCGGTAACGGCGAAGGATCCTCCCCGGCGAACCGCCGCGCGCCAACGTCGCCGCTGCTTCGGCCAGTGCCGCCGTTTTCTCCGTGACCATGCGGTGGGCCTCGACCCCGGCGCCCGGGCCGCCCGCGGCTATTTTCACAAGCCTCAGGCCGATCACCCGTTGCGTCTCGAAGCTCAGCAGCACCGCGTCCAGGGTCAATGAAATCCAGGTTCTGAACATTCGTTTCTCCGATTGAGAAGGACGCAAGCAGCGCGCTTGGTGGTTGGTATCCGCGGCAGAGCAGCCCGGCGGACCGCCTTGTTATCAGCCGGCGCGTGCGCCGGCTGATATATTTGTCCGCATCGCCGGGACCAGGGGCCTGGATCGTAGCGCTCGGCGCCTTCCCGGTCGCCCCATCGGAAGCGCGGCGTCTCGCCCACGCCGGTTGCAGGGATTGCAACGGCGGCAGGGGGATAGGGGCCTGGCTCCTGGGCTTATCTGCGGCGCGGCGCGGTTTCACCGGGGCAGCGCTAGCGCATGTTCCGGAAAAGTGGGAACCGGTTTTCCGAAGAGAACATGCGCAGAATTGAAGATTTAGAGCGCATCTCGATGCGACCTAATCGGGATGCGCTCTAGGGCCTGTTGGGATTCATCGCGAGTTTATCACGGCTGCGACC
>CAWGEH010000037.1:0-78237 GCA_963821505.1 uncultured Alphaproteobacteria bacterium | reverse complement strand
CGAACCGATCACTACGGCGGATGTCCGTTCATTGGGGTAAAGCAGCCGCGCCGCAGAAATCCCGAGACGGCAGGGTTTGACCCGACTCCGACATCGGCCGGATTGAAATCCCGCAGCGCAGCGATCTTCTGCCGGATCGGAGCCCCTGCTCGATTTCAGAACGATTTCAGGTCCGTCGGTGCCCACCATTTATCATTTTCGAGAATATGCCGAGGCCGGCAGCTTGGCGAGTGCTCAAAGGTGCAAAACCTGGCGACCTGCCGGTCATGCAAGCGATCAAATTCGAGTTTGTGATCAATCTCAAGACTGCCAAAGCGCTCGGCGTCAAAATCTCCGACAATTTGCTCTCACTCGCCGACGAGGTGATTGAATAGATCTTCAAACCAGGCGTTGTTTACTGCACTACATGAGTTCAGGTTCTGGCACGTTTCGACCGTTCGCTGCCGCGCGCCAATATATCCGGGCTGAGGGGTCAAGCAGACCTGTCACCGACATCGCTCATGCGTCGAGATTGACCCCTCAGAGACATCGCGCTAACCGCGGACCCGGACATCCGCCAAACGGGAAGCTCACCTTGGGGGTGCCGATTCTCACTCGGAAGCAGCCGTCATGATGTGCTAATGAGGCTGAAGGCGCGTGAGGAGCAGACCGTCGCCTCGATTGAGAACAATTCCGGTCTGGCCTAAGGACACGTCGGCCGCTCTGCGGGAGGCTTTGAGTTCCTGCGAACCGACCTTACGGGTCCTCGGTTGTCGGTGGTCGCTCCAGGCGGACGCAACGCCATGTTCGATGTGAGACGCCGCGAGTTCATCACCCTCCTGGGCGGGGCAGCCGCCGCGTGGCCCTTCGCCGCGCGGGCGCAGCAGCCGATGCCCGTGGTCGGGTTTCTCAACGGCGCTTCGCCAACTGAGTTGAGGTCCCGCGTAGTTGCATTCCGCGACGGCCTTGCGGAAAACGGCTACGTCGAAGGCCACAGCGTCGCGATCGAATACCGCTGGGGATTGGGTCAATACGAGCGGTTGCCGGAAATGGCAGTTGATTTGGTTCGCCATCGCGTGGCGGTAATCGCCGCGACTGGCGGCGTGCCATCGGCGCGAGCCGCAAAAGCCGCGACGTCCGAAATTCCGATCGTCTTTACGATGGGCGGCGATCCCGTCGCATTCGGGCTCGTTGCGAGCTTGAATTGTCCCGGCGGCAACGTCACTGGAATCACGCTTATTTCCGGTGAGATCGTGTCGAAGCGGATCGCTTTGCTGCACGACTTACTTCCAGGCGCCAAGAGTTCTCGGTGTTCTTATGAACGCAACCACTCCCGCTAGTGAGGCGGAAGTAGCGGTCGCGCAGCGCGAGGCGCACACGCTGGGATGGCAACTGAAAGTGCTGAGAGTTGGTCAAGAGCGGGATTTCGATGCTGCTTTTCAACCGCTGGTGCGAGAACGGGTGGACGCCCTTCTGGTAACCACCGATCCGATCTTCGAAAGCCAGCGTCATCGAATTGTTGCGCTGGCGGCACAGCACGCAGTGCCGACGATCTATGCTTTGCGCGAGTACGCCGTGGCGGGCGGTCTTATGAGCTATGGTGCGAGCATCAGCGACATGTACCGGCAGGCCGGCTCGTATGCCGGTAGAATTCTCAAGGGTGAAAGGGCCGCCAACCTTCCGGTGATGCAGGCATCCAAGTTTGAGCTGTTCATTAACCTGAAGACAGCAAAGACGCTTGGGATCCCGGTTCCGCCGGCGCTGCTCGCGCTCGCCGACGAGGTGATCGAATGAAGCGCTGCGAGCCCATCGCGCTGCTCGGCGGCAATGAAGGCTTACTGGTGCTCACACGAATTGAAATGAACGAGGGGCAAGCGATGAAGGACGCGCCCATCCCTTCACATAGGTAGCCCGGATTTCGTGCAGCTCGAGCTGACCAGAAAGCCTCCCCCGTAATAATCCAGAGCCGCCAATTTTAGGCGGACGGGCGTTGACGAGTCCGCTCTGCACGTTTAAGTTATAATAGAAATATAATACACGTATTGCGGGCGACATCGCGAAAATCGCATCCGACTGCGTTCTTCTCGGTGTTTCATCACCGCGCTTTCGGTTTGAGCGAGCGGCGCAGAGAGGGGCCGATCAGCGGCTCCAGCAGCCGGATGACGACCGAAGCAAAGGACGCGATGCGGGAGTGTCTTATGAAAAGGCTGAAACACGGATTGAGCATTCTGACCATCGTTTGGGGCACCGGCGCCTTCGCCCAAGCCCCGGCCATTGTTCAATATCCGGATATGTGTGACGCCTCCGCAGCAGTTGCGGTGGACAAGAATTTGTTCATCGCCGCAAGCGACGAAGATAACGTGCTTCGGGTATACCGGCGCGACAAACCGGAGCAACCGCAGCGAATTGATCTGACCTCATTCTTGAAGCTTGCCCCGGGAAGTCCGGAGATTGATATCGAAGGCGCAGCCCGCATCGCGGATGTGGTGTATTGGATCGGTTCCCACGGCCAGAACAAAAATGGAAAGAATTGGCCCAACCGACATCGGCTGTTGGCTACCCGCATCGCTGTGACGGATGGCGAAGTTGATGTGACACCGGTTGGTGCGCCCTATACGAAATTGCGAAATGATCTGATCAACGCGCCCGTGCTCAAAAAATATAATTTGCTGGCGGCGGCGAAGCGCGCGCCGGAAAGCGAAAATGGCTTCAACATTGAAGGGCTCGCGTCGACACCCGATGGGAAGTTGCTCATCGGTCTGCGCAATCCGATCCCTGGCGGCAAGGGCCTCGTCGTCTCGCTCGACAACCCCTCAAAGGTGATGCGAGGCAAGAAAGCCAGAGTGGGAAGCGCGTTTGAATTGACGCTGGGCGGGCGCGGGATTCTGCAGCATGGAATACAGCTACGAGCGAGGACGCTATCTCATCGTTGCCGGGCCTTTCAACAGCACGGGAACGTTTGCCCTTTATTCGTGGTCGGGAGAGCCTCGAGAGGACGCCGTGCCAATTCCGGATGCCGTCTTTTCAGCAGGGTTAAGGCCGGAAGCAATGTTTTTCTACCCAGGTGAGACAGCGGCCGTGCAGTTTCTCAGTGACGACGGCGATGACCAAATTGCCGGCGGTGACTGCAAAGACGCGCCTGTCGAAATGCAGCGCTTCCGGAGCTTTTCTTTAGATATTCCGTGAAATGATCTTGGCATCGGCGCATTGAGCGACCACAGGTGGAGCTGTAGTGGTCATCGCGCCACTGTCGACCGGGACTTGCGAGCTTGCTCCAAAGCCCCGATGCCGTTGAGTCCGACCGGACCGCCTGCGTGAGCGCGCGCTCACGCCACGCGCGATGCCGCGGCGTCGGCGCCGAAGAACCGGCTCTGATAGCTGTGCTCGTCGACGTCGGCCGCCAGCGCCCAACGGCCAAGCTCCTCGTGCCGGGCAAACCACACGTCGGGGAACCCAGCGATGTATTGCAACACCTCCTGCAGCACCGCCGTGATCAAAGGCCGGCCGCCGAACTGGCAGTGAATGACGAACACCAGAAGTCCCATGGGCTCGTTCTCATGAAGGTAGTCGAAGGTGCCCTTGTACGCGTCGAAGAGATCGCGCGGCGAGGCCCGCATGACGCGATTGTCGGAGAAATCCGTGGTCGGCACGCCCGCGATCACGCCGTGCGGCGTGTGGAGCTTGATCGGCAAATCCGCGTAGGTCACGTCGGTGGTCCAGCTCAGACCGGCCTTCGCCAGCAGTCCGGCGGTCTCCGGGGTGAAGGCCACGACCGGGCTCGCCCAGCCCGTCACCTTGCGGCCGCCGCACGATGCGAGCAGCTCGATGCTCTTGCGGATCGTGGCCTCCTGCTGCTCCACGCTCATGTAGCCCAACAGCTGGTCCTGGGTATAGGAATGGCCGCCGAGGTCGTGTCCCGACTTGACGATCTGCTTGACGGCGGCGGGATATTCCTCGGTGCAGCGGGCGCTGGTGAAGAAGGTCGCCGGGATTTGCAGGCGATCGAGCATCCTGATGATCCGCCACACGCCGACGCGCCCGCCGTAGGTCGACCAGGCCTTGCTGGCGTGGTCGACCGTGCCGGGCTTCAAGTGCGTGGTCTGCACCGAATAGTTCGGCGCCTGTCCTTCCGACCAGGTCTCGAACATCACCGTCACCGAAACCGCGATCTTCTTGCCGTTCGGCCAGGTCCGCACCATGAATCTCGTACTCCCTTTGATCGCGGCGCACGCACGCGCGCCACGCGTTTACCGCATGACCTCATTCCGCGAAGTCCGCGACTTTTCCGATCCTGCTTTACACCATCCGGTCATGACCTGGAGCGAAATCGTTTCGCATCGAAATCGCGATTTCGCTCCAAGCGTTCGCTCGGTCGCACGATCTTATCCGAAAAGTCTGCGCTTTTCGGGATCATGCCCCTAGAGCGCATCCCGATTGGATCGAATTGTGATGCGCTCTAGATTCTTCGATTTTGCGCATGTTCTATTCGGAAAACCGGTTCCCACTTTTCCGGAACATGCGCTAGTCGAGCGAAATCCCCATGGCCGGAATGAGCCTGGACCATTTGTCCCGATCGGCGGCGATGAACGCCGCAAAGTCGGCCGGCGACTTCAAGGCGACATCGCAGCCGATGCTGAAGAGCCGCTCCCGGAAGCTTGGCTGCTGCAAGCCGGCCTCGCGCGCGCGCGCCAGCCGGCTCACGATCGCATCGGACGTGTTCGGCGGCGCGATCAGGCCGAACCAGGTATCCATGCGCACCTCCGGCAGGCCGAACTCCGCGGTCGTCGGTACATCGGCGAACAGCGGATGGCGGCGGGGACCGGTCTGCGCCAGGACGCGCAACTTTCCGCCTTCGGCGACGCGCGCGCTGGCAAGCCCCATGGAGACCATCTCGATCTGGCCGGAGATCGCGTCGGCGGCGGCTTGCGCGCCGCCGCGATAGGGAACGTGAACGAGGTCGATGCCGGCCTTGAGCTTGAGCATCTCGACGGCAATGTGCAGCGCTCCGCCGACGCCACCGCTGCCGTAGCGCACGCGCCCCGGATTGGCCTTGGCATAGGCGATGAATTCCGCGAGCGTGTGCGCCGGGACGGCGGGATTGATCGCAAACACGGTCCAGGAGGTGGCGGCGAGCGCGACCGGCGTGAAGTCCTTCAGCGGGTCGTAGCGGTAGCCTTTCTTGAGAAACGGCAGCATGGTCATTTCCGACGTGCCGATCATGAGGGTGTAGCCGTCCGCCGGCGCGCGGTTGAGCGCGTCCGAGGCGACCTGCGTCATCGCGCCCGGACGATTGTCGACCACGATGGTCTGCCCGAGCTGCGCGCCGAGCTCGTCGCCGATCAGGCGACCCAGCACGTCGACGAGCGAGCCGGCGGGGCTGGTGATGATGAGACGGATGGGACGCGACGGGTAGTCCTGCGCGCGCACGGGCGCCGATGCGAGAAGGAGCGACACGACCGCAAGGCATAGACAGCCGAGGCTGCGGCGACGCTGCATGCGTCCTCCCTGTGTCGATCTTATTGGTGAGGGCGCCGCCCCCGGTTGAAGCGGATTATATCGACGCGCAGGGTCGGGGCAACGCATCGATGCGCGCGCCGCGAGGCGCCTCGCGTACGGCAAGCCTGGACCGCCACGCGTGGCAGCGGAGCCACACCTCTGAGCCGATTCGCTCGCACCCGCTTGACGGCATGAGCACACGCGAGGTTCGATGCGCGGCGATGGTTCGGAGCAGTTGTGGTGCGGTGCGTGGCGTGCGGCGAAGAGATGCGCTCGATCCGGTGGTGCAGGACAACACGATGATGATGTCCGGCGATGAACATCATTCGTTTCAATCTCTGGGCCGCTCCGAGGTAGCAGCGGCGTTCTTTTCCTCACTCACCGCCTTGAACCGCGCCACGGCTGGACGTGTGACGGACCATCAAGCCCCGTCCACGACGTCGGCTTCACCAAGCAAGAAATCCCCCGCGGATGCAAGCGCGTGGGAGCGGGCGGTCGCAATGCTGCGCAGCCGACAGATGGCCATCAGCAAGCAAGCGGCGAAGTCCGATTCGGATCGTGAGTTCTCCCGGATCTGGGACGGCCCCATCGCGCGTCATCCACACTGGCCGCCCAGGCCGACGGCGTCACCGCGGAGACCGTGGTGAACATTATCCGGCCGGACGTCGGCGGCCGAACGTGATTGAGCCGAACCATCCAGCCGAAGGTCATCTGGCCGAACGTTTAGGGGTCGTGAATCCGTCCGGTTGCGGTGGCGGCCCGCCGTTCGATTTCACTCACGCCACGGCCGAATGAGCGGCCGAGCGGACCGGCGGCGCGGCCCGTGTACATCTCATCGATGGGGCCACTGGCCGGCCCCCGTACGGCTTACATGTCGCCGCCCGGCATCTCGTCTTCGTCTGTCGTTTCGGTCGGCAGATTCGGAGCGAGCCCCAGCGCGCTCAGCGACGCAATGGTGGCGATATAGAAAACGATCCACATAGCCTGATCCCCCGATCAATAAACCTGCAGTCTGGCGCATGGAACTTTTGGCCTTCAGGGTGGTCGAATTGGGGCTCGGTTCCAGTCATGGCATCGAATTCGTTTGGGTGTGATCTTCCGGCACCACCCGCATCATCAACAGTCCAAAACACGAGAACATTCGCTCGTTGGGGGCGAGGGGCGCTCCCCCCTCCCGCCATTAACTCGCTGTTTAGCGTGCTTTGGAGAACGACTCGCCTGTCCGATTCCAAGATGAGACACTGAGCCCGGCTCGGTCCGGAGCTTTGGGCTAATCACGAGCAGCCCGCTTCTAAGCCTGGGGGAACCGGGCTGAGCCACTTCGTTTCCTCCCGCAACTGCCGGCGCGTTTTCATTGTGGTCCCGGCAGTACGAGCCTTTAGAGCGCATCCCGATTGGGTCGAATGTGATGCGCTCTAATTTTCGATTTTGCGCATGTTCTGTTCGGAAAACCGGTTCCCACTTTTCCGGAACATGCGCTAGGGCATCCGGCGCGGGGAACCCGGAGTGTGGCCAAAAGGCCACTGTTGCCCAAGACCTGCCGTGACGACCGGAACCGGGCACCCCGACTACCGTTACCCGCTCGGTTCAAGCGGAATAAGGGGGAAGGGAATGATTGGCCGTATTCTGATCAGATTGACCGTCCTTGCGCTCACCGGGCTTCTGGTTCTTGTGCTGACCGGTCACCTTTGGGAGCGCTTCTCGCAGGAAACCGAGGCCCTGGGATTCAGCGGGATTTACGAGCGCTACCTTTCGCTGCAAGCCGGCTTTCCGGATGACCCGAAGTCCTACCGGGCAGCCGAAGTGGAGCGCGAGTGGCCGACGGGGAGCGTCCGAGAAGCGGCGGCGCTCGAGGAATGATATCCGGCGTCTGAACGGCGTACGAACCGCCGCGTTGCGCGGCGAGGCAGACAGACCCTGATGTCTTCCGTCGCGGCCTGCGCGTCCGCGATTTGGCCCGGCAGTGGCGGGTACGACCCTGGCGCCGCGGCGACGGCGACGAACTCACGGCCGCGTATAGATTCACCGCATCTACCTTCGCGGCTCGGCCTTATCTGCGATCGCCGGAGAGCAACATCGCCTGGACGGTAGCTTGCGAGCAAGCGATCGCTCATTGCGCCGAACTGCCTCGGATTGCCGTGGCCGTTGCGGCCGACGCGGGCGATCCCGTCGGCGGTTCCGCGCACACCGCGATCAGAGGGCTTCGAGGTCTTTCAAGAACGCGGCCCGCTCGCTCTGCGGGATGCGACGGGGATCGGTTAGCCAATGCGTCTCCTCCGTCGGCGGCAAATATTTCTCGATGAGGCGGCCGATGCGGGCGCCGACCTCCCTCATGAGTTGCTCTCGCTTGCGCTCGATCGCGTCGTCTAGTGCCCGGTCTGCGATCGCGCCTTCCGATGGCGCAGCCATGAGTACCTCCCTGGACGGAACGCGGCACCCCCTTCTTGTCTTGCGCCCGATCATCTACCGACCAAGCCGTGGGGACAATATCGGCCGCCGCCGGCACCTGGCTTGCGCCGCCCGCCATCGGCCCGCGGCGCCGGCTATTTGAAGGGACTTCGATGGGCGCGGCGGCAAGTCCGTGTATCACGCCCGCCGGGCCGCGGAGACACACATACAACATCCGGCACCTGGCCTCGGGCAAGAATGCGCACCTCGGTGGACGGTCCAGCGGATCGGTGCCATTGTCGCCATTCCAATCTTGCCCGGGCTGCGCGCCACCATTACGCCCGGATATAATATTCGGAAAAGACAGGACGGGCTTGGAGCCCGCCTTGCATCTCCTTGGCAATTCCCTCCAGACTTTTCTTCATATAAATAGCGCAACCGCTCCGATAGCCGCCGGCTATTTGACAAGCCGCCGCTCGGCGACGACGAAGAGTCCATCTCAGTAGTTGGGGGCACCCGCTTTGAACTTCCGCTTCGCCGATTTCGAGATCAATGTCGCGCGGCGCGAGCTGCGGCGCGGCGACGAGATCGTTCACCTCGAGCCGCAGGTGTTCGATTTGCTCGTTTACCTCATTCGCAACCGCGATAAGGTCGTCGGCAAGGATGAGCTGATCGAGACGATTTGGCGGGGCCGCATTGTCTCGGAGACGAACCTCAGCTCCCGGATCAGCGCGGCGCGGCGCGCGCTCGGCGACAGCGGCAACGACCAGAGCCTCATTCGCACGGTGTACAAACGCGGATTTCGTTTCGTCGGCGACATCGACGATGACAGTTCCGCGCCGGCTCCTATTGCGATCGAAAAAGAACCTCCGCCGCAGGGCGCAGCCCACGATGTGGCGAAACACGTGCCGACCGGCGAACCGCTGCAGCTCCCCGACGAGTTTTCGATTGCGGTTCTACCGTTCCAGAACGTGAGCCGCTCTCCGGACCAGGAGTACGTTGCGGACGGTCTCGACGCTGCCGCGGCCCCACCGCCGCGGCTTTCCGATTGCGCGCCGGCTGCCGCCGGGAGGTACGTAATATTGTCCGGCGACAACGGGGCTGGCGCCACGCCCGGAGAGAAAAGAATGGCGTCGAGTGGGCGATGGACGGCACGAAATCTGCTGTTCGTCGTCGCGCTGATCGGCCTCGCTTCATCGCTGGTCACTGCCGCCTGGCTGCTGTCGTCGCCCTCCGCTTCGCCCACCGCGTCCACAAGAGATCCCATTGCGCTCGCCAGCGAGGCCGAAACGTCGGCGGACCGGCTCAAAGCGCAGCTCCCTTCGATCGTCGTCCTCCCCTTCGTCAATCTCAGCGCCGATGCGAAGCGGGACTACGTGGCCGACGGGATCACCGACAGTCTCATCAGCGATCTGGTGCGCGCGCTGCCTGGAATCTCCGTCGTCTCCCGCGGCACTGCGTTCACCTACAAAGGCCAGGACGTAGACGCGCGGCAGGTCGGCCGCGAGCTGGGGGTGCGCTATCTGCTCAATGGCAGCATTGTTTTCGAGGGCGAACGCGTACGCGTGAACACCCAGCTGGCCGAGACCAGTGAAGGAAGCCAGCTGTGGGCCGAACGTTTCGACACCGAGCGAAACAGCATCCTGCAGGTTCAAGACGAGATCGTCGCCCGGGTCTCGCGCGCGATCGGCTTGAAGGTCGTCGACATCGAAGCGCGGCGAAGCTGGCGCGAAAGGCCGAGCAGCGCCGAGCTCATCGACCTCATCATGCGCGGAAAGGCGGTGCTCAACCTGCCGTCGTCGCCGGCCACGATGATCGAAGCCCGCGGTCTGTTCGAGCAGGCGCTCGAGGTCGAGCCGACCAACGTCGATGGCCTGGCCGGCGTCGCCACGACGCTCGTTTTCGAATTCCTGAACGGCTACTACGAAACCGGCGGCGACACCCGGCTGCGCAAGGCGGAACTGCTGCTCGATCGGGCAGTCGCGATCGAGCCCGGTCACCTCATGGCCTTGAAGGCGAAGGCGGCGCTTCGGCGCACGCAGGGCAAATTCGACGACGCCATTGCCGTGGCCGAAACGGTCATCATGGAAAACCCCGGCGAACCGTGGGCCTACAAGGAGATCGGCTTGTCGACCATGTATCTCGGGCGGCCGGAACAAGCCCTCGACTGGTTCGCCAAGGCCGATCGTATCGGCCCGCGCGACCCCGGGCGGTGGACCTGGCTGGACGGTCGCGGGCACGCGCTCATTCTTCTCGGGCGCGACGAGGAGGCCATCCACGCGTTGATCAGCGCGCTCGACGCCAATCCAAAAAACCTTTCATCCCACGCTTTCCTGGCGGCGGCCTACGCGCACCTCGGTCGCCTCGACGAGGCTCGAGCGGAGCTCGCCGCCTACCTGCAAAGACGTCCCGATGCGAGGGTATCGACCTTCCGCCGGCTTTCGCCGGTTCCCCTCGCACTCACCAGCCCGAAGTACCGCCAGCAGCACGCACGGCTCGACGAGGGACTGCGCAAGGCGGGCATGCCGGAATAGCCGGGTCCGTCGGCGCGGCTGCGCTTCGCTCGCCCCATTGACGCGCTGATCTTAGACCAACGGCACTAACCGGTGACCGTCATCCTGAGGCGCCCGCCGAAGGCGGGCCTCGAAGGATGAGCGGCCCCTGAACTCGGCGGCGGCATACGGGCCCTATCGCCCACCGATCTCGGGTTTACCCGAGATCGGATTCCAGAGCGCGCAAGTCGGCAATAGCCGACTTGCGGTGGCTCGCTTCGCTCGGACCTCAGCGTGACGGGTCAGAGTTAAGTTATTGTTGGCCGCCGATGGTATTGGGCCTGGTTCGCCCGCAATTGACCGAATTCACGGCGCCGCAGCTCCCGCTGCGCGATATTGACCTCGAAATCGGCGGAGCGGCAGTTCAAAACGGTCCCCTCCTTGCCGAGCCGGATTCCTCGTGGTCGCAGGGCGGCGGCTTGCACGTTGCGCTGCGTTGACAGTCAGCGCACGTCTGCGCTGCGGGAAAATAGCCGGCGGCTATGCGAGCGGCGGCATCTACCGTCTTGAGAAAATCTTCAGAAAATCTCCAAAGAGATTCAAGGCGGGCTTCAAGTCTGTCGTCGCGTCTTCTGCTAGCGAAAACGGCCACGTACTGCGGCAGTTCTTCGAACAGGACCTTGACAATAGCTCGCGTGCGACTTCGGGGGCGACCCCGGGGCGCATGAACGCTGGTGCTCTTTCCAAAGCCGATCGTGCCGGATGAGATCTGCATCCGGACTCAAGACCGCGCGCCGCTCGATCATCTCGTCAAGCCGCTCCACGAGCAGATCGCGCACGCCTTTTGGGACTTGTAGACGGTTCGGGCCCCGGCGCACCGCCGATCAGCCCGTCCAGGTGTTTGACGACCGCAATATCGTGGACACGGCGCGCGCTCGGGGGCGGCGGCCGAACTCTCATTGCCGGTGATGACCGTGTAGCTCTTGGTCCCTGTCATGCGTGCCAACGC
The DNA here is from genome assembly GCA_963821505.1 of uncultured Alphaproteobacteria bacterium. Taxonomy (GTDB): domain Bacteria; phylum Pseudomonadota; class Alphaproteobacteria; order Rhizobiales; family Xanthobacteraceae; genus VAZQ01. The sequence continues at coordinate 66,873 of CAWGEH010000037.1, read as the reverse complement.
GATTGGACGTTCGCCAATCGGTTAGCCGGGTCACCTTGAGGCTGAATTCTCACCGGTACGACGAGAATCATCGGGAGCTCGGGGCAACGCAAGACAAGGTTATCCAGGCCATGTTCAAGCGAGCGGTTGGCTGGGTTGGACTTGTCTGCGCTCCGCTCTTCATTCCAATATTCATAACGGTACCACCGCTAGGCCCATACATTGGATCAGTGCTGATCAACAACATCAGCCTTATATTCACGTTGTTGTCCGTTTTTGCGGGTTCATTGGCGGCAGGCTTGGCGGGCTTCGCGTTTTCCGCAATTGCGGGGGCGATGCTGTTTCACTGGCTTGCGCCGGTCCAAGCCGTGCCGTTGCTTCTTGCCTGCAGCATTACGACGCAACTGCTCAGCATCGCCAAGCTTTGGGGCACGATACGATGGCGTGCGTGCACGCCGTACCTGGTCGGCGGCTTTGTCGGCATCCCTGTCGGAGCAAACCTGCTGCAACATTTCAGTCCGCGTGCCTTCGCAGCGGGATTCGGCATTTTCCTGGTTTGCTACAGCGTCTACATGCTTCTACGTCCATGCTTCACCATTCAGAGCGGTGGACGCCTTGCCGAAGATGCCGCCGGCTTTGCCGGCGGCATCACCGGCGGGGCAACCGCGTTTCCAGGCGCCATTCCAATGATCTTGTGCAGCGTGCGCGGGTTGTCGAAAACAGAGCAGCGCGGCATCGTTCAACCATTCATCTTCCTCATGCAAATCGCGACGCTCGTCTATTTTTCCAAGCTCGGCATTCTGGGCTCGGCGACGTTGACAATTTATTTTTGGTGCGTGCCCGCGGTCGTCACTGGAACGTGGCTGGGGCTTCGTATTTTTGATCGTATTGATGACGCCAAATTTCGACGCGCCGTGCTGATTTTTCTACTCATCTCGGGAATCACCCTCGTGCTTTGACTGTCGCGCCTGGTTCGAGGATGCTGTGAAGCATCGCTGGTCCTGTGTGTACCGAAAATCAGATTCTGCAATGTTGGTGGTAAAGTCCGCCGAGGACGATCAGCTCGGGCGCCTCGCCGGTCAGGGTCACGTGGCGCACGCGCCCACTCCGAGCGGGCATCATCCCGGCGGTCGGATTTCACGTCCCACACCATATCCATGCCTCGATCCTCCCCATGCAGGCCGTTCCGATGGCGGTGATCGCCGGCAATTGGAGCATTCCGATACGCGCCTGACCGAGCGCCACTACGCGCATCTGGCGCCGAACTACATAGCCGACATGATTAGGGCGAGTTTCCCAAGATTGACGGAATCCCAAGACCCCACCGTAGTGCCTATTGGGCGCGCGCACCAATGCGCCGAACGTTAGTTTCCCTTGGGAGTGACGAATATTCCGTAGATCATAAACCTCGCACAGTGTCACATTGCGCAGGTCCATGCGGGCCTCGATCCTGTATCTGGTTCCCGCTGCTCTCCCGCTATGACCGGCGCTTCTTTTCCACAGGGAGCAGGCCAATGGCCATCTATATGATTGGATACGATCTGCATCGATCGACAGGTCAAAATTACAACGAGCTTTTTGCGGCACTTGAAGCGATCGGGAGTGGTTACTGGGACTGTCTCGAATTCGACGTGGCTCGTCACGACGGAGAGAACGCCAGTCCAAATACGAGACGAACTCAAACAGCACCTAAAGGATGGCGATCGGCTGCTCGTCATGCGCTATGGTGGAGAAGGCGCTGCGTGGCTTGGATTTAAGGACGAATGCCAGACTTGGCTCGAAGATAATCTTTGACGTTGCTACGCCCGGCAAGTGTGCCGGCATGATTACCGGCTGAGCGCGTGCGCGTGACATCGAGATTACCCGGTTGCGCCAGGAGGCATCTCTCACGCCGCGGCCAGATCAGCGGCTGCCGCGTTCACGAGCCCAAGCGGCGTGCTTTTGTGAGCTGCCCGCGTGAGCAAATTCGAAGTCCTTTAAGTGGAATGGAGCCCACCCAGCATGTCCGGTCGCTGCGCGGGAGGGCTCGACGTTCTTGCTCAGGGCTGTGGAGCTTCCTGATTGGGCGAGTTGATCAAAGATATCGGAGATTTTGCTCCCTGAAAGAACTAAAGGTAGCTGTCATCTTCGGGATGGAAAGTGCTGTGCTGGGAGTTGCAGTAGGGCGTCCACGCGCTCAGCGCTTAGGGTCTTGTGTTTTTGTAATTCTTGGGCCACGCGCTCAATTTTGTCCCAGTGTCGACTGACGAGATCTCGCGCTTTCCGCCTGAGCCGGGCCTCGTACCGCTGCCAAATATCGTCACTGATGTAGCGTGCGCCGGGAACGCCGATTTCTGACAGGCAGGATGTAGCTTTCGATCGATCAGCACTGTCACCCACGTCCGCCGCTCCAAGAATTACTCGCTCCGCCTCCGCTCCTGCGTAAAGTGACATGCAATGGGCTTCGGCAAGCGGCCTACGCTGACCATCGCCACGATGCCATGTCTTCAAAGGATTGCGGACGACGGTATAGCCGAGTTCATCGTCGCCGTCTGTCCTGATCGTGACGTCGCCGCAGGCCAGCCCAAGTATTCGAGCAATAACCGCATGCCCGGCCTCATGTACGGCGGCACATCGGTCCGGGGGAGGCACGCACGAAGCGGCACCACAATTACTCATTTGAGCCTCGAGACATCATTGATGGCAAATGAAAATCGGCTTGGCGCTCGTCCGGCTGTACGTTGCGCCCGACGTTGCTTCGCGGCCGTTCGAGAGCGCCAGACGAAGTACCTCATGGACACCGCCGGTCCGGTGATGGCCGCGCGGTCCCTTGCAAGAAATGGAACCACGCCGCGGCGGCGGCCGTGGCGACCTGACTGCTCCGGTATCACAGGATTGAGCTTTGCCGGTGCTTTCCTGTCGACGTCCGCCACCTCTTGCTGAACTGCGTCCTTGCTTCCTTCGACGTCGCTGCGCGGCCCTCGTGACTAGCACGGGCGGCTTGTCGGGGTGGCGAAGGACGACCAAGACCAGTGCAGCCTCTGGCCGTGACGACGCGCAGTCCTCATAGAAGCGACGGATCTCCCACTCGTCGCTGAAGACCCATTCTTTGGAGCCTCGTAGGCTGGCGAGTGCCGGGCAGGCTGGCGAAGGGTGAGGGCCATGACGTAACGAGTACGTGCAGGTCCTTAGTGTCGTTAGCCCCGGGCGGCCCTGCTCTTCGTTTTCTTTACCCGTCCGGTCTTGGCCTTTGCAGCGACTGCGGATTTAGACATTTTGGCCGTCGCTTTTGCCTTCGGCGCTGCACGCTTCGATTTCGCACGCGCGGCTACGCGCTTGGTCTTGGGCGCAGCCATCTTCGACCTCTCGCCGCGACCTGTTTGCTTGCGCTTGGCAAAATACTCCTTCATCGGCGCGAAATAGTGCTCCTGCCAGCCGCCCTGCTCGTAACTCGTGTGGCCATCCGGCACGTTGCTGTGCACGAGAGTAAGCAAGGTCCCATCTTCAACTTCTTCGAGTGTGAGCGTAATGATCGAGTCCTCATTTTCGTCAGTGAACTGCGTCGTTCGCCACGACTGTACCATGCGCTCGCACGGGACCAGTTCGAGATTGTGGCCGGTGATGTAGCCGTCCCAGGCAGAAAACTCGGCGCCGATCTCATCCGACGTGCTCGCCTCGCCGCCCGTCATCTGGGAATGGGCGAGGCTGTCGAGCCATGCGTCATAGATCTCCTGTGCGGAAGCAGGAATTGTGGTGGTGAGCGCAAAAGCGTACGGCACATCGGCCTCCATGCAGATCCTAAACGTGCTGATTTCTTATAGCTTGCCTACAAGAAGCTGCCATCTATTGATGTAGATCAACTCTGGACCAATACTGACCCCGCGACTGCCGTGTGGATCATTCATCGCGGGCAAAAAGCCCCCGGCGGGGGACGTGATGCGTCTCATCTGCCACACCGCCTACCGTGCCTCCATCGCGCTGGCCCAGAGAAGGGCAGCTTCCCCTACTATGAGCGGGACAAGTACTTGCAGGGGGGTTCATCCGCAGCCTGCCCGAAGATATTCAGAATGGGATTGCGATGCACGGCATCCGCAACAGTCACCTGATCGCGATCGCGCCGACCGGCACGATCAGCCCGCTCGCGGGCAATGTCTCCAGCGGACTGGAGCCAATTTTTGCCGGCTCCTACGCACGCAAAGTCCTGACCAAGGATGGGCGGCCGAAAGAGTTCATGCTGGTCGACTATGCGCTTGGAGTCTGGCGTAAGATGATTGGCACCGCGGCAGGGAGTCCGCAGGGGTTCATCACGGCAGACGGGATTCCCGTCCGTGCGCACCTGGCGATGCAATCTGCCTTGCAGCCGTTCGTCGACAACTCGATCTCCAAGACCATCAATGTCCCAGATGACTACCCATTCTCCGAGTTCCGGCAAATCTACGACCTCGCCTACGACAAGGGGCTTAAGGGCTGCACGACGTTCCGCCCCAATCCGGTGACGAGTATGGTCCTGACCGAAGGCGCTGGCGGCACCGGGGCGCCGCATTGCTGCGTGCTGGAGCGCGAGCCGGACTGAAGGCGATCATTCAACAGTGAAGCTGGAACTCCGATTTGACCGATGTTCTCGTCCTCGACGGATCCTTTGGCGAAGGTGGTGGCCAGATACTGCGAACCGCACTGAGCCTATCGACGATAGCTGCGCGCGCGTTTCGCCTTGTCAACATTCGTGCGGGTCGACGCAAAGCGGGCCTCTTGCCCCAACACCTATCCGCCGTGCGCGCGGCCGCCGCCATCAGCGGAGCGGCGGTATCCGGAGATCGGCTTGGTTCGACCGAGCTCAGGTTTGCTCCCAGCCACCCTCCGACGTCGGGCGCATACATCGTCGACGTGGCGGAAACGGCCGAGCGAGGTAGCGCCGGCTCGGTCACCCTTCTCCTGCAGACCCTCGCCGTGCCGCTTGCGCTGGCCGAAGCTGCCTCAACAGTAGTCGTACGCGGAGGAACACACGTCGAATGGTCACCACCGTTCGACGATTTCGCAAACGCATATCTTCCGGCCTTGTGCATGATGGGTTTTCGCGTCGACGCCGAGCTGAAACGTTGGGGTTGGTATCCGGTAGGCGGTGGTGAGGTCATGTGCACCATCGCAGGCCGCTCCTCACGCGATGATCAGGAGAGTGTCTGGCCGCGACCAGTGCACGCGCTCCGGCGCGGCCCACTGCGGACGATCAGCGGCCGGTCCCTCGCTGCAAATCTGCCCGCGCATATCCCGCAACGCATGGCGGACCGAGCGCGGGCGTCCTTATGCGACCTGGGCGTTGTGATCGACATCCTGCCGCAGCGGGTTACCGCGGCCTGTCCGGGCGCCGGCATCTTCTTGCTGGCCGACTATGAGCCCTTCAAGGCGAGCTTTTCCGCCTATGGCCGCCTGGGAAGACCGTCCGAAGCGGTCGCCGACCAAGCGGTTGGCGCACTGCGCGAGCACCATGCGTCGGCAGCCACCGTCGAACTACACCTCGCCGACCAGTTGCTGTTGCCGCTCTCGGTCGCGGCCGGCCCATCCGAATTCACGGTCGCCAATGCGACCGGACACTTGATGACCAATGCGTGGATTATCGGCCAGTTCGGCGTGGCCGCCATTTCGATCGAGCAAGGAGCACCCTGCCGCGTGCGCGTCGAGCCCCGCGCATCCAAGCTGGGATGAGTCCCTGCCCGTCAGTACGGTCGCAGCAGGCGGTGGCGGGCGAGGTCTTCGCGCGTCCACAGAGAAATCCCGGCGCGATCGTCGATCGTGTCGATCGCAACCACCGCATCCGGATCGGTGAATGATATCTTGCCCGGCCTGCCCGTCTCCTTCGTTGCGTGCACAAGCACGTCGTCGAAGAGCCGCTCTGCATCCGGCGTCCGCAGACCATGCCGCGGCCCGCGCCGATGCAGTCGCACATGAAACGAATGGCCGGCCAAGCGCGGCGACCACTTGAGCATGAGCGATTTGGCTTTGGCTTCAAACTCTTCGGCGGAATGGAACTCGAAGCTCCGCATGGCCGGCGCCACCCGCGAGATCGCGTCGTAGAGCGCGGTGTTTTCCCCGGTCCGCCGTTCGACCGATTCGAGTAGGGATATTGGGTCTTCGACTTTCATGACAAGGACGTTGTAGTACGGGCTGCGCTCGACCGGCCCGAATTCCTGCAAGGCGCGGAGCGCCCGCTTGAAACCATCCTGGTAGATGCTGACGACAACGTTCCAGTCCCTCACAAGCCCGCTTCCTCGGGAGATCGGCGGCCAAAAGCAGCCATGACTTCGTTCAGCATGCGCTCTTCCTCGCCTGCATAGCGAGGGGAAAAGTGGAACGGCTCGACACGGCGCACTCCGGCCTCGCGCGCGATCTGTCCCGCGGCGGCAGTCGTCAAATGCGCCCGCTCTCTCGCCAGTTCCACATCCGCTTCGGCAAACGCGGCCTCGATGAACAGCAGATCGGCATTGTGGATGAGCCTGATGATGGCCTTGCGATTGGCCGCCGTGTCGGCGGCGTCCGTCACATAGGCGATCTTCTGGCCGGGCGTAACCGTCACGACGGCGCGGAGCGCTCCGAGCGCCACCTCGCGCTGATCCGACATCACCGGTCGTGAACCGATTTGGATCGGATAGTCATCCGACCTGTTCTCGATCACCGCGCGCTTGAGGTCGCGCAACCACGGCCCGACCGCCAGCCCCAATTCGAGGAGCCGGTTTTTCCAAACGTTGACATGGGCGGCCTCCTCGATCGCAAACCCCAAACATGGGGTGCGGTGCTCAAGAATTGCGGTCGAGACCCGGAAGGTCGGCTCGCTGTGGACTACGCGCTCGGCGGCCCGGCCACCACCGATCGACTCCTCGGCAAATGCACTCTTAAGACGGAATCGCGCCGTCCGTGTCGTGAGCGAGGACTCGATTTCGGTCACCACGAAGGTCAGATCGGACAGGTAGCGATCGACAAGATTCCAACGATAGGCATGAAGTTTGTGACCGACGTGATCAATAAACCCCTGCGGCCCATAGATATTGATCGTCTTCTCCCGCCCCACGAGCAGTCTCAGCAGGCGGTCGAATCCAACGAAGTGATCGATATGCGCATGCGAGACGAAGATGTGATCGAGGCGCTGGATCCTGCGCGGCGACAGAGCGGTGATATCGCCCAAGTCAAACAGGATCGCGCGCTTCTCGAACAGCGTTTCGATATAGAGCGCCGGGTCCCCGGATCGCCCGTTGACGAGATTAGGCTGCAGAAGCGGCCGCATGAGGGACTTGATAGCCTCTGGCGAGCAGATCGACATTGCGCCCGATCATAGTCGACGGCGGGGCGGGAGGCGGGGCTCGGCGGGGCTGAGGTGGCTCGCCGCCCCTGACCCAGCCCCCCAGCCGAGTCCGCTGCGGGTTTTTGATCAGCCTCAATCCATTCGGCGCGGGCCGAGATGCAATCTGTTTCCATAGTGACTTTATGGAGATAACCCCATGCAGTTGCACTCCAGTGCCTTTCCGGACGGGACAACGATCCCGCGCCGTTTTACTTGTGATGGTACGGACCTCTCCCCTCCACTCGATTGGAGCGACGCACCTGATACGACCCGCAGCTTTGCGCTCCTTTGTGACGATCCTGACGCTCCGGCCGGCACTTGGCGTCACTGGGCGGCCTACGACATTCCCGCCGATCGGACGGCGCTCGTGCAGGGCGCCGCGCAGCAGGCTAAGGGTTTCAAGCAGGCTATCAATGATTTCGAGCGGCCGGGCTACGGCGGTCCTTGCCCACCGCGCGGACACGGGGTCCACCGATATCGCTTCCATTTGCTTGCGCTCGCGGTCGATCGTCTGCCGGTCGGCAGAGAGCCCTCCTGCCAAGATGTCGAGCGCGAGGCAAAGAAGCACCTCCTGGCGGAGGCAACCCTCATTGGAACCTACCAAAGATGACGCGCCGGCCTGCCTCAGCGGTCGCCACCACCCGGGCCGACGGCGTACGCGTTTTCGTGGGCCTGAGCATTGCGCCTGACATCGCGGCTGAACTCGCGCAGCTTGTGCAGGGTCTGGAGCGATCCGCTGTTCGGCTGGTAGCCCCCGCCGATATCCACCTCACGCTTGTGCCTCCATGGAATGAGGTTTCCATTTCCGAAACGATCGAGAAACTTCGCCGCGTGGCCAGCGGGTTTGGCGGTTTCTCGCTGACCTTCCAGCATCTCGGCTACGGCCCGCATTGGAGTCGACCAAGCTTGCTGTGGGCGCAATGCAAGGACAGCGATGAAGTCGCCGAATTGCGCGCCGCACTACTTCACGCCTATGGGCACAGCGACGAGCGCCCATTTCAGCCGCATGTGACGGTGGCTCGGATCCGTGGAAATGGAAGGGCAATTGCCCGAAAACATCCCATTGATCATGACTTGTCGCTCACGCAGCGTGTCGAATCTATCGAGCTCTTTCAATCTCCTCCTCCCGGAGGAAGCGGCTATCAGGTCCTTGCGTCGTTGCGATTTGGCGAAACGCCGCAGAGCGATCCGACCGCGTAGGTCCCCGCGCGAGTGGGGCTATGGGCCGCTCGATTTCGACCTGGATCAGAACAGCACTTTCAGGGCTGTGGTGAGCTGACTTCTAGTCTAGCGAAAACCTGGTAGGCACGGCATGCGACACATCATAGTGACGACGGACGGTTCCTCTGGCGCGAACCGCGCGGTTGACGTTGCGGCGGAGCTTGCCAACGCCCTGGGCGGCGATTTGTCGATCGTGACGATCGGGGGTGGCCTTTCCGGAGAGCAAATGAGACAGCTTGCGCCCGCTGAGGGGAATATCGGCGGCGCCCTCGAAGCGCTCGCAATCGGTATTCTGATGGCGGCCAAGGAACAAGCTCAGCGCCTCGGAGCATCGTCGATTTAGGTTCAAACAGGATGGGGGTGACGCTGCGGCCAGTGGAAGTCTGCGCCGCCCAGGTTGAGGTCGAAGACAAACTCTCTCGAGCGTGGAGCGGCCCTTAACGCGCCACGTTTTCTCGTTGCTGGTGGATGGCATTGACTGGATCGCGGCCCTCCGGGCGCGGCATCGCATCGAGGTCGCTTCTAACAACTGCAGGGCGGATTGCGGGGAAATCGTCGGCAGTGATGGTTTCCCGGGTCAGGAGCAATTCCGCGCCCTTGTCGAGATCTTGCGATCGCGCCTGAAGAATTTCGGTCGCACGGTCAAAAGCATGAGTAATGATATCGCGCACCGCCAAGTCGATCTCGCGCGCCGTTGTCTCGGCGGCTTGCAGGCGATCGGCCGGGGCACTTGGCAAGAATGGATGCTGAGGCGCTGCATACGTCCGCTGACCGATTTTCTGGTCCATGCCGTGTCGGGTGACCATCTCCAGGGCGATTTCAGTAGCGCGCTGGAGGTCGTCGGCTGCCCCGGTCGATACATTGCCGCCAAACACGAGTTTTTCCGCGGCGCGACCGCCCATGAGCACGGCGATCCGGTTCTTGAGGTCGCTTTCGGCCAGCAGGAAGCGGTCCTCCGTCGGCCGCTGGATCGTGTACCCAAGCGCACCCACACCGCGAGGGATGATCGAAACCTTCTGAACGGGATCGATGCCCGATAGGCTCGATGCAACAAGGGCATGGCCCATCTCGTGATACGCGACGCGGCGGCGTTCCTCCGGGCTCAATACCCTGCTCTTCTTCTCGATGCCGGCAACGATTCGTTCGATGGCCGCGACAAAGTCGTCGAAGGTCACGTTCGTGCCATTGCGACGTGTGGCGATAATCGCCGCCTCGTTCGCAAGGTTGGCGATATCTGCGCCGGTAAACCCGGTCGTGAGACCTGCAATCGCATCGAGATCGGTTGATGGCGCAAGACGCACCTTGCGAACATGGACCTTGAGGATTTCAAAGCGACCTTTGCGATCGGGCCGATCGACCAGAACTTGGCGATCGAACCGCCCTGCCCGCAAAAGAGCCGGATCGAGAATTTCCGGCCGGTTGGTGGCAGCGAGGAGTATGACGCCGACGCGGGGGTCAAACCCGTCGAGCTCTGCAAGCAACTGGTTGAGCGTCTGCTCCTTTTCGTCGATGCCGCCGAATGCGCCTGGCATGCGACTGCGACCCAGGGCGTCGAGTTCGTCGATGAAGATGATGCATGGTGCCGCCCGCCGAGCCTGCTCAAAGAGATCCCGCACGCGGGCAGCCCCGACCCCAACAAACATTTCGACGAACTCAGAGCCCGAGATCGAGAAGAACGCAACCCCGGCTTCACCGGCCACGGCGCGTGCCAGGAGCGTCTTTCCGGTGCCGGGCGGCCCGACCAGGAGAATGCCTTTCGGCACTCGCGCGCCCAAGCGCCCGTAGGACTTCGGGTCGCGCAGGAATGCGACGATCTCTTGCAACTCGAACTTCGCTTCGTCCACCCCAGCGACGTCCTTGAACGTCACCTTCGTATCGGTTTCCACGAAGACTTTGGCGCGTGACTTCCCGACCGCCATGAGACCGCCGAGCCCCTGTCTTTCGGCGACCCGCCGAAAGATCATGGTCCAGATCAGGTAGAAAATGACCGCGGGCACGATCCAGGCCAGAATGGTCGCGATCAGTCCGCCGGATGGGGCACCCTTGACCAAAACGTCATGGGCGGAAAGTCTGTCCGCAAGCTGCGGGTCGACGCGCACCGTATAGAAAGCACGCTTGCCGCTGGGGAGAGGTTCCTTCAGGACCCCTTGGACCGACTCTGCCCCAACGGTCACCTCGGCGACTTTCCCGTCGTTGAGGAGCTGCTGGAAGCTGCTGTAGGGAATAGTCTCGATCTCAGAATAGCTCGCCCAGAAATATTGGACGAGCAAAACTCCAATCACGGCGGCAACGGTGTACCAGATCGCTATCTGGCGCTTGCGGGCTTCCGGTTCCATGTCACGTTACCGGCTTAAGAAGGGTTTCGAGGAGACAGCTTCCCGAGTAGCTAGCTCTGCGCCTTGATTGTTTCTTCGCTTGAAATGCTCTCAGGAGTTTTGATCTCCCTCAACGTTTTGGATCGATTACAGGCCTGCCCGCCGTCGCCCGCGCTGGCCCCGGATGCCATTCCAGGATGGAGGTCCCCCGGCGTGATTTGATCCAGCGCGAGGCAGACGCCCAGGTGCACGTAAAGACATTGGCGGGGCGGCCCATCAGCCTCTTGGGCTCTCGATCGACCAACTCCGTCAACGCAATCAGCAGCATAAGCCCTCATATGCGATGCGTGCATCAACGCCATATAGAACATCCGGCGATTGATCCGCTCAATTTTTGACACAAGTCAATCACGGTGGGTCGAGAACAGCGCATTTAATTCTTGGTATCATTTTGAAGAGACCCTAAATGCAAAGCTACCCCGTCGACCTTGATCCTGAGCAAATCGTTCGGTGGGTCATGGCGGAGCGTCATACTGCGCCGTTGGCTTTCACGACCCTTGCGAAGCGCACCATGGAACCACGCGACCTTCCATCGCGGGGCGAGCTTCACCTGGGCGACCAGGAACGCGAGGACCTGAGCGAAATCGCTACCATCGCGAGCCTGGAAATTACGCCCATCCATGCAAGCGACGGCTGGCGTATGACGGTGGTCGTCGAGGATGAGGCCGGTCCGCGCGTGCTCGAAGACGGAGCTGCCAGTGAAGGCGAAGAAGAGATCGACTTGGACACGTTCTACGACGAGTTCATTCGCGTCGGACGGGGAAGCACGAATGTCGTTGCCGAGGTCGAAGATTCCATCGCCGAACAGCGACTGGCCGACCTGCTCAGCACGATTGAGAGAAACCGTCACGGCTCGGATCGCAGGTAGAAATACCGATGCGCATCTTCGCGCAGGGGGCATGAAGTTGAGGAGTTGCGCGGAGCATTCCCCAAGGGGGCCATCGAATTTGACCTGGATCAGAAACAGCATACCGGTGACCGTGATTAGCTAACTCCGCTGGTGGCCACGCCGGCGGTCTACAGCCAAGGCAGCGAAGGTACCTGCCAATGAGCTTCTAACCGGACCGGATTCTCGCAACAGAGGCCAGGTTGATTATGACAGCCATTCAAGAGCTCAACGCATCGGTGCGCGCAACCGAAGACTGGGTCGATGACCTCATGTGCCGCCTCGGCTGGCACGATCGAGAGCGGGGTTACTTGGCTTTGCTCGCAGCCCTGCACGCCTTGCGTGACTGTCTGCCGCGGGACGAAGCCGTATATGTCGGGGCCCAGCTGCCACCGCTGCTCCGCGGCCTTTACTACGAGGGCTGGCATCCTGGCGGGCGTCGGCGCGCCGAGAACCGCAGCGCATTCTTGGATCGGATCCATGACGGCGTGCATCGCGACCCTGCTGTGGACACAGAGGAGGTTGCCCGCGCTGTATTTGCTTTGCTCGCGGTGCACATGCCTGCAGCGGAGCTTGAGGACGCCAAGGCCGCGACTCCAAAAACATTGCACAATCTTTGGCCAAGTTGAGACAGCTGGTTGGCTCATGGGCGCCTCTACAGAATTGCTTTCAACTCAGCCGCCGACACGGCCGGCGGTGCGAATTTCTTATGCGGCGACGTCATGACGGGGCGCGGCATCGATCAAGTATTGCCGCAACCCTGTGACCCGCTGCTCCACGAGGACTATGCGAGCTCTGCGATTTACTATGTGCGCCTTGCCGAACAGGCAAACGGCTCCATTCCGCGCCACGTCGCGCCTTCGTATGTTTGGGGCGCGGCCCTGGTCGAATTCAACCGTACTCGACCCGATGTCCGAATCATCAATCTCGAAACAAGCATTACCCGCAGCGACGACTACGCGCCGAAGGGCATCAATTACCGAATGAGTTCCGGAGAATGCGGGCTGCCTCGCGGCCGCCGGAATGGATTGCTGCGTGCTCGCCAATAATCACGTGCTCGATTGGGGACGTTCCGGGTTGCTCGACACATTGGCAACTCTCGATCATCTGCAGATCAAGAGTGCAGGCGCCGGCCGCAATCTCGCGCAAGCGAGCGCGCCGGCGGTACTGAACGTGCCGGGCAAATGTCGCGTACTGGTCTTTTCGCTAGCCGCGGTGACGAGCGGCACCCCTCGGAGTTGGGCTGCCACGCAAGAATCCGCCGGCGTCAACCTCCTGACGGAGCTGTCCGAGAAAAGCGCCACACGCATTGCCGATCAGGTCGGACGCGTGCGACAGCCGCGCGATGTGATCATCGTCTCCCTGCATTGGGGCCCCAATTGGGGATATGAAATTCCGGCCGAGCAACGGCGTTTTGCGCATGCGCTCATCGATCGGGCTGACGTTTCCATCATCCACGGCCATTCCTCGCATCATCCGAAGGCGGTGGAAGTCTACCGAAATCGGCTCATTCTCTACGGCTGCGGCGATTTCGTGAACGACTACGAAGGCATCCGAGGCTACGAAGAGTTTCGAGATGATCTCGGCTTGATGTACTTCGCCGACTTCAGCCCGTCGAGCACGGATCTCGCGGCGCTCGAAATCGTGCCTCTCCAGATTCGACAGTTTAGGCTCGTCCGTCCGTCCATCCAGGATATCGATTGGGTTCAGCGGATGCTGGACCTGGAAAGCCAGAGATTTGGCACGCGTGTCGCGCTCACGTCGGACACGCGGCTTGCGCTGTCCTGGCCGGACAAGAGGGAGCCGACCACTTTGGCCAATACTGCGCCGGGTTGACATCAAGCTAACGGTGCTCGACCGCGAAGATGCGACTTGCAAGGAGAGTGCCATGGAACTAACGACAGGTTGCGAGTGGGTCATAGTCGGGCCCAAGCGGCGGCAGCGGCACTATTCGTACGACGAGAGCGTCGATGAGCCAGCGAAGCTTATCGAGGATGAACCCGTGGAGATCCAAGAAGAAATTCCTGCCGAGGAAAACCAGCCGGTGGAAAGCATCGAAGAAAACAACAGGTCCGATCCACCCGCATTCGAGGAGTGACAGGCGCAAACCACGCCCGTTCCACCCCCTGGGCCCGCTTGCGTAGGCAAGCGGCCGTTCTTTTTTGTCGTCGCGAAGTGCATTGTCCGTGCCCCCGCCCCGCCCTATCCAAGTCCCATCATGCGGACCGTGGCAATGCTCCGATGCTGGTAATGTCTGCCTTTGGACGCTCGGATGAGAGCGGGCGCCCCTGGACGATGTAATAGATGGTCTCTGCGATATTGGTGGCGTGGTCGCCCATCCGCTCAAGGTTCTTGGCACAAAAAAGCAGGTGCGTGCAGAACGTGATATTGCGCGGATTCTCCATCATGTAGGTAAGTAGCTCCCGGAACAAAGAGCTGTTGAGGGCGTCGATCTCTTCGTCCTTGCGCCACACCTCCAGGGCTGCGGCGACGTCACGACGTTCATAGCTTTGGACTACTCGCCTCAATTGGTCGAGTACGAGTTGCACCATCCGCTGGAGCTGCAGCGTTACCTCCTTGATATGGAACTCGTCGGTCAACAGCACGACTTGTTTTGCGACGTTCTCGGCGAGATCTCCAATCCGCTCGAGGCCGTTGGAGATGCGCAACGCTCCGACAATCTCTCGCAGATCGACCGCCATCGGCTGCCGACGCGCGATAGTGACGACTACCTTCTCCTCGATTTCCCGTTGCCGCGCATCGACTTGATCGTCTGCAACTATGACTTGCCTGGCGAGCGCGATATCGTGCTTCACTAAGGCTTCGACCGCGTCCCCGATTTGCTTTTCGTCGAGCCTCCCCATTTCCCCGATCTTGCGCGCAAGCTCCTGCAAATCGGCATCGAACGCGCGAGCGGTGTGTTCGATCATGATGACACCTCCTTTACTCACAGACGGCTTTTCGGGCCCGGCAGTTGAGACCAATCAAGCCCGAGCTCTTCGCAAGCCCGGCGCACCACGCGCGCGTCGAGAATCTGGCGCGAGCCCCCTAGGGGGACCTCCGTCTTTCGGCCCTCCCGGTGTACCGTTACGACGACGTGGCCCTGACCCCGCTGCTGATGCTCATGCCGATCGAAGCGACACCCTTGCTCCGTCAACCATTTTCGAAATGCCGCGCTTTCCATTGCCGTGCTCCCATCGATGGCATGATTAGGCTCGGCCTCCCGGTTCTCGGGGGGACGATCTCCTTGAACCGGTCCCATTCTGTCGCTGCCCACATCTCGGTCTGCGCACGACCGAAGGGTGCGAATGAGAGCAGAGACCCAGGTTGCCCTCTCCACATCATTCGCAAGGAACACATCGAGAGAGTTGCACGGCCCGAGGATGGCGAAATCAGGTTTGTCGGGCGATCTGGGGCCACAAGGTTCTCAGCGGCAGCGGCAGATGGTCGATAACCTTCGCAGTCTCGCCCGGATCGAGCCTCTTCCAGAGGATCTCGAAGACGCCGCGGGTCACGGTCAATGGATCCATGGGGAACTGGGGCGGCAGCTGCTTCAGAACATGGTCGGCGAATTCCTGTGCGTTGCGGTCACTGGGCGGCTTTCCGCCCATGTGCCAGCCCTCATAGTAGAGCCCGCGCACCAGCATCGGAAGCTGGGCGCCGAGATGTACTGCCGTTTCCGGGGTCAACCGGTCACGCAGCGCATGCAGCACGGCGCGCAGAGCACTATAAGCATGATGCCGGTCCTCGAAATGAAGGTGCTCGGTGAGTGCCTTGAGCCAGCTATTGGTTTCCTGAATGGTGTGATCCAGTGCGGCGACGCCTGACGCGCTCATAGTGCTCTCCATTGCATCGGCCCCCACGGCTTGCCTTCCGAATGATTGGAATTCTGGTCCGGCAGCCAACTCTGAGTGGGCTAAAGCTCGTTCGCACATTGATCTGGATCAAATCTGCATGACTGATTTTTTCAGTCGCCAAAAGATGGCCCTTGACCCGGATCAAAAGGAGAGGCCCCCGTGTCGGCTGAGCTGACAAGCTACCTGCGGAGCACAAGAGCACGTCGGAGTAGGTCAGACCGTTACAGCACGGCGTCTAAGCCATTGGTCGGTTCGGAGTTGCAGCGGAGTTACCCTTGTACTTTCTTGCCTTAGCCGCCGACTATGACGGCACGATCGCCGATCATGGTTTTGTCAATGCAGCCACCGCTGAGGCCCTAAAGCGATTCAGGGACACGGGCCGGCGATTGGTACTTGTGACCGGCCGTGAAATCGCGGACCTGACGCATGCCTTTGCGGAAATAAAGATCTTCGATCTTGTTGTCGCCGAGAACGGCGCGGTCATCTACGATCCGGCCACCGAGCGGGAGCGCGTGATTGCGCCAGCACCCCCAGCTCGCCTGGTCGAGAAGCTGATGGAGCGAAACGTCGAACCGATCTCCGTCGGGCGATCGATCGTCGCCACTTGGGAGCCGCATCAGGCAGCGGTGCTCAGCGCCATTCAGGAACTTGGACTGGAGTTGCAGATCATCTTCAATAAAGGCGCGGTTATGGTGCTGCCGGCGGGGATCAATAAGGCGTCAGGCCTGAAGGCGGCTCTCGTGGAGTTGGACATAGCGGTTCACAACGTGGTCGCCGTGGGGGATGCGGAGAACGATCACACCTTCCTTGGCTTGTGCGGCTGTGCAGCGGCCGTGGCGAATGCCCTGCCGGTGATAAGAGATGAAGTTGACATCAAGCTTTCAGCGGATCATGGCGCGGGCGTAGTCGAGCTGATCGAGAAGGTCATTCGCGAGGACGCTCGCATCGTTCCTCCATCGCGGCACGGACTCCTGGTGGGCACCGACCGAACAGGGCAGAAGGTCTATCTTGAACCGGATCGTCGCGTGCTGAGTGTCGGGGAGACAGAGAGCGGCAAGTCCAAGTTCGCGACGTTGCTCACCGAACGCATGTTTGAAAAGCAGTTCGAGTTCTGCGTCATCGACCCGGAGGGAGACTACGACAGCCTTCAGCATGCGGTATGTATCGGACATGCCTCCATGCCGCCGACCACGCAGGAGGCGCTGACTCTTGTACGCGAAACCGGAGTTAACCTCGTCATCAATACAGTCGGTTTGAACATATCGGATCGCCAGCGGCTATTTGACAGCTTGATCGGCCCCGTGGCCGAACTGCGCGCCAGGACGGGACGGCCTCAGTGGTTGCTGATCGACGAAGCTCATCAGCTGCTGCCGGCGGCGACGGGACGCCCCTGGCATCGCTTGCTGGAGGGTCTTCCGGCCACGATTTTCATTACTACCAGTCCTGAATTTCTGGCGACCGAAGTGCTGCGGACGATTGACGTCGTCCTTGCTTTTGGTCGCGCTGCGTTTAAGGCGGTGGCGACATTCGCAAAAGCACTCAACATGCCGGCGGCACTAATAGATACACTGACGCTTGTCGATGACGAGATCGCGTTCTGGTCGCTTCGGTCGGGTCAGCCGCCAAGTGCAGTTCTGATCGAGGCGCCACGGCAAGTCCATAAGCGGCACACTGGCAAGTACGCCGTTGGCAATGTGGGCGAGCGGGAGAGCTTCTACTTCCGAGGCCCGAGGAACGCGCTCAATCTGCGTGCGCCGAATCTCCTGCGTTTCTTACGGATCGCTCAGGAGGTGGACGACGCCACGTGGGAGCACCACTTGCGTGCCAAGGATTACTCCGCCTGGTTTCGATACGTGATCAAAGACGAAGACCTCGCAGGCGAAGCAGCGCAGATCGAAGCTGACCTAACCCTTGATCCTCATGAAAGCCGCACGCGGGTCAAGGAAGCTGTGTGTCGGCGCTATGCGTTGACTTAAGCGGGCTAGTGGTCGTTGATCATTGGCAACCCGCTGGCTCGTCAGGCTCGCGCGAAGGCCAAATCGATCTGTCAGAAGAATTGGCGCCGGGATAGCGCAGGGGCGTGGCGACCAAAATCGACAATGCCTTCGTGACTGGCAGCAGCGCTAGTGCCAAGAGGCTGAGAGCGCTTTGGGTCGATGGGCTGAAAAGCTCGTAGCGAGCAAATCTCGGCTGCACTGCACCTAAAAGCGGAAGTAATTGCGACGCTCCGGCACTTCGGATTTGGATCAAAAGCGAACATACCGCGCCGATTACCTTCGTCCGGGCTCTAATCTGCTGCAAACCCGAACTCGGGCGTTTGCCCGTCGGCGGTGGCAATCAGGCGTTTGGGCACCAGCAAGAGAGTCGGGAGGATTAAGGCGTAGACAACCGTGATTGCGATCACGCAAGCGGCAAAGCTGCCGTAGTAGTCATAAAGGTTCGTCCCTAGAACATCGCCAAATCGCGACACGACGAAATAAAGACTGCTGGACATCATTAGCGTCGTCCCCTGCAGGCCCCGGGGGCAGGACCGAATAATCAGGTCCAAATATGAGGCGGTGGCAACGCCGCCCATGAGGCCGATGGGCACCGCCGCGATCAAAGCTCCTGTCACCGAATGAAGGAAGAGCAACGGAACGAACTGTGGAACTGCAGCGACGGTCCCCCAGAAGAGCAGAGTCTTCAAGGGAAACCTTTGGCAGAGGAGACCAAACATCATGAAAGTCGGAATGAAGGAGGCGGCGAAGATGGCGTTCCACTGACCCCACTGGGCGTCCTCGGCGTGGAGGGTGTTCTGAAGGTAGTATTGAAGCGGCGTGGCTGAGCCAGGCGCGAAGTTCCATAACAGCCAGATCAGCAGAGCCGGGTAGATCGGCCAGTGCCGCACCAACCTCCTAAGGTCCCTCAGCGGATGCGCCGCGGTCCCGTGTTCGATACGGACGTTGCCAAACACGCTTCTGGGCTTCCACGCGGCGTAAACGGCAACCGCGGCCATAATCGCAGCGCCGACGAGAAATAGGATGCGACCGGCCTGATCGGCGTTCCTCTCTTCGAGCAGGTCGCTGAGAGTGCCGCCGATGAGGAGGGCGCCGACGGTGGGGACCGACGCGAAGATGTTCCACACCGCGCTGATCTGGCCGGACATCGCATGCTGCTGGCCGATCATCGAAGTGAGTCCGTTCTGAGCGCTTGCGACGAAAAGGAATGAAGTCGTCAACAGTACGACCGCAACGAGGAGTGTCACGTATGTAATGGGAGTGACAGCAAAGAAGACGTAGAGGCCGGCGGTGCTGGTGCCGAACAACAGCATGAATCCTCGGTCTCTCATTCCGAAGGGATTCCAGGTGTCGCGGATGAATCCGAACACACAGGATAGGTAGAGGGGGATGGCGGACACGAGCCGGAAATCGGCGAGCTCGTGCGCCTTCAAGTGCAGTTTGTTTTTAAGAAAGAAGCTTATCGGAATATCGATCAGGCCTCCGGAGGGGGCACCGAAGGCCAGCAGAACGATCAAGACGCCTAGGTAGAGGAAAATTCTCTGCCGCACCGAGCGCGATAAGGTGATGGGAGCGATGGCGACGGCCGCTGTTGTGGCCGCTGGACGGTCAGTCGTCATCGCCCGCAAGCTCTCCCGTAGAAGGGGCTACCGCCTACCTAAAACGCCGAGAAATCCCTTCTACGGCACCGGCGAAACGCGTGCCGATTGAATGCGTCTGACGAGTCACCGGACTGAGAACAAGTAAATCAACGTCAAGATAGCTCCGACCATGGAGACAGCTATGAGCCCAAGCGGCACGGCCGCTTGATACCAATATGGGTCCGGCCGCAGCGACAAATTCAAGCCAACCTGCTCGTCAGCGCTGAAGTAAGTCCTGTAAATCCACGCGAGCCGATCCCGAAAGGATGTAATCGTATCTTGAAATAGTTTGATCATGTACAAGTGGTAAAAAAACGTGAGAAATGTGAGTAAACCAAGCCATCCTCGTGCCAGGTCAGTGCGGCTAAAGAACCTTGCTGAGACTATGAAAATAGCGGCGTATACAAGTATGGTGTAGTTGGTCGTCACCCACTGCTGTCTTTTGATAAAAATTATATTTTTCACTGCCTCCTTATAGGCCGCCTCTACATGCCCGGGCATTTGCCTCACGCCATTTGCCATCGGATATCTCCCTTAATACAGTTTCGCCATAGATTTGAGCCGAGTGAGCCGAGCCTCACGCCCCTGGTCCGACATTCACCACACTTACTAAAGCAGCAAAGCGCCACGAAGTCAGCCCGTGTTCCTTTGTTCCCGTGGCGGGGTCCAAGGACGGCGAGCGCGTGCGGCTCTATAGCCGCCCGGCAACGATCTCGCCGGCCGGCCGCTTCCCTATGATCGTTGAGGGCGCTGGCCCGGCTCGCGCTTCTGCACCACGTCTCAGACCTTAACCTCCCGACAACCATAGCACATGCTAAGAATGTGCGACTCCCGAGCGCGCCATCTGCGCGCCCAGATCGTGCCCGTAAGGACGTTGGCATGTCGGAGCGCGACTACATCCACGCCGAGCCGCAGAAGCCCCCGCCGCAGGTACCCGTGCGGGTATGTCACAGATCGCAACTGAGGGCTGCCCTGCGGCAACGCGTAAGGCCCATTGTCATCGAGGACCAGGACCTGGCCCGTCCGTTTGCTCGCCTGTTGAGGGCGCGGGAGTTGCGCCTGCGAGCGCTCGGGAGCCTCGTCGCAGAGATGATGTCCTACGCGATCAGGCGGTGCTACGGCGCCGACATTGAGGCGCACTGGTACATCGGCCAATATGTTCTGCCGGGGAACGTTCAGAAGATTATCCTCAAGCCGAAGGCGCACCTGATGTCCTACTGGACATGAGCCCATCGGCGCGTTCTCTGAGGTACCCTCAGTAGCCGTCACGCGGCCCACGCTTACCGGGCGCGAGCCGCGTTGAACTCGCACATCCCTGATCTTCGCCGGGCGGGCGGTGGATCAGGATCATCGTTCCTCCAGCTTGCACAGCGTCGAAGGACGCACCGAAACTATGTCAGCGGCATCCCGCACTCAAGCCGACCTCTTCGGGCACGTGCCCGATGAAGCCCGCCGCGTCGCGCGCCGGCGCCAGTCAGTCCATGTTTTGAGTTTGCTTTACGCCTGACGTGCAGCACTGGCTGGAGCGCGGCGCCGGAACGGTATTTTTCAACCAGCAGCGCTGGGTGGCATTGACGAACGCCCACGCACGGCACTGCCGTTCCTGGTTACAGACCTCTCGACAAGCAGCGTCGCCGCCCTTGATTTCGAAATTCCGATAGTCGCCGCCGGGCCGATCCGTGTTGCGGACGAAGGTGCTCTGGGCGGATGCGCTCTGGGCGCCTGTCGCAACGAGGAGCATTGACGCGACGATGAGGTGGCGGACGCGCATGGGGATACCCTCCCGGTTAAGTTACAGATGAGTGTAAGCTCAATCTCGTAGGGGCGCGAAGGGGGGCTGTTCAGCGCTGGCTTGAAATTTAGTTCAAGGCGCAGAACGGCGGGGAGGTGACCATGTCGCGCTCCAGCCCGCCGCCTCCCGTGGCTCCCCGCAGCGACCACGGCGGCTCGATCCTGTCGCCGCCCATCATTGTCGAGTGCGAGATCGGTGGCGGCTTCCAGATCGGCTTCGATGATCGCCAATGAAATCATGTCGGTGCTCGGCCATCGGACGCTCGCCGAAGCTGAACGCTACACGCGCGAAGCTGATCAAGTACGGCTCGCGACAGAGGCCGTCACAAAATTGGAAGGACACAAGACGAACAGACTTGCCCAAACCAAGGCGCGCAGTTTGGGGAAAAAAGCAAAAACAGAAGAAAAATCAGAGTGAACAAATGAGCGGCCTGAGACATAGGTGACATTTCGTACCGGACACATGGGTAACACATTTCGCCTTTTGCGGGCGGGAGGTGTTGATGCCGTGGAAAGCGAGTTCGGTCATGGAAGAGCGCCTTCGCTTTGTCGCCCGCCTGCTGGACGGTGAGGCAATGACGGACGTATGCCGGGATTTCGGCGTATCCCGTAAGACCGGCTACAAGATTTTCGATCGCTATAAGGAGCACGGGCTCGCGGCCCTGAGCGACCGGTCACGCCGGCCGGTGCGCTACGCCAACCAGCTGCCGCAGCAGATCGAGGGCCTGATTGTCCGCCTGAAGGGCGAGAAGCCGCATTGGGGCGCGCGCAAGATCCGCGAGCTCCTGGTCAGGCGGCTTGACGGCGACGTCAGGGTTCCGGCCAAGAGCACCATCCATGCGGTTCTCGATCGCCACGACCTGGTCAAGCGCGGCGGCAGGCCGCGCAACCGCGCGCGCGGCACGCCACTGTCGGAGGGCGCCGCGCCCAATGATCTGTGGTGTGCCGATTTCAAGGGCGAGTTCAAGCTCGGCAACGGGCGATACTGCTATCCGCTGACCGTCACGGATCATGCCTCGCGCTTTCTGCTCCTGTGCGAAGCCCTCGAGTCGACCCGCGAAGACCTCGCCTGCACGGCCTTCGAGCGGCTGTTCCGCGAGCGTGGCCTGCCGCTTGCCATTCGCTCCGACAACGGCGTGCCCTTCGCCAGTCCCAATGCCTTGTTTAATCTCTCGAAGCTCTCGGTCTGGTGGCTTCGCCTCGGCATCGCGATCGAACGCATCAAACCGGGCCATCCCCAGCAGAACGGCCGCCATGAGCGCATGCACCTCACCCTCAAGAAGGAGGCGACGCGGCCGCCAGGCTTGAACTGCTTGCAGCCAGCAAGACCGCTTCGACGCCTTCGTGCAGGAGTTCAATGCCGAAAGACCTCACGAGGCGCTCGCCATGAGGTGTCCCGCCGAGCTTTATGCGGCCTCACCACGCCGCTATAACGGCCTGCCCGAGCTGACCTATCCGTTCCACGACCGCGACATTCTTGTCACGGCGTGCGGACGGCTCTGCCTGCACCGCAAACGCATCAACATCTCGACTGTGCTGGCTGGCCAGAGGCTCGGCATCAAGGAAGTCGACGAGGGCATTTGGCTCGCAAGCTTCATGCACTACGATCTCGGCTACTTCGACCTGGAGCAGAAGACCCTGCAACCCCTCGACAACCCGTTCGGCACGAGGTTGTCACCCATGTCTTAGGTACGATCTGTCACCTATGTGTCCGGGCCGGACAAAACTGCTACTGGCGCTCCCTAGGGGACTCGAACCCCTGTTTTCGCCGTGAGAGGGCGACGTCCTGGGCCGCTAGACGAAGGGAGCAAGCGCAGAAGGCCATCGAGATAGCCCCGATCACGGTTGCGCGCAAGCGAGCCTCGCTCCACCGAGCGTAGCCCGATCGGATCTGAATCGACGCGCCGGATGCTTTGATTTTGCGGATACTCCATTCGGGAAAACCGGTCGCCGCCCCGGACCAAGCCGGGGCAGGCTTTTTCCGAAGCACGCGCCGGCGCCCTCACCGCCGCGCGGCTCACCGCGGGCTGACCACCACGCCGCGCACTCCCGCCCGCTCGATCGCCTGCCGCACGAAGCCCGACGTCTTCGCCTCGTCGACGAAGCGGCGCGCGGCATCGGCGGCCGCGGGCGCGCGATGCTTGGCGACCGCCACCGCGACCGGCACGTCGAAATAGCTCCCGGGCAGGATGCGCGATCCCGGCAACGCCGGCTGCGCCGCCGCCAGCATGGGAACGACGTGGCTGAAGGCGTCGGCCTCGCCCGCGGCGAGCAGCGCGATCGCCTGTTTCGGCGTTTCGACCGGGACGTCGATGAGCGTGGCCTGGGTCATGGTCTTGCGCAGATACGCTTCCTGGGCGCTGCGTTGCGGCACCAGCACGCGCACGCCCGGGCGGTCGACCTCGGCAATGCTGGCGATCCTCGAGGCGGCGGGCACGAGGTAGGTGGTCTGCAGGTCGATCACGGCGGGACCGAACTGCATGGCCGCGGCACGATCGGCGGTGATGCCGATGAAGGTGACGTCGAGCGCATTGTCGCGGAATGCCGCGATCACGGCGGCGGGATTGTCGAACTTGATCAGCTCGACCGGAACGCCCACGCGCCGCGCCAGCTCCCCGCCGAGATCGGGAACGATGCCCGCAAGGCGGCCGGTCGCCCGATCTTCGAGCGCGAAATACCAGACCATCAGCACCCCGACGCGGAGCTTTCCAGTGGGTGCGAGCGCTCGAGCGATCACCGGGGCGACGTCAGGCGGCTTGGATTGCGCGCGCGCCGGCGCGGGCGCGCCGGGCATCGTCGCGGCCAGTGCCACGGCGGCACATGGGTGGCACGGCGCGCCTCTCATCTGCCTGTCCCCGGCGCAAGATGCCCACAAACGGCTCCGCCATCCTGGCAGCTGCCGGCGTTCGCCGGCATCGGTTTCATGCCTTGCGGCCGCTCTCCGGAGGAAGTGCCCGGCCCGTCATCTCGCCCGGCCGCTGAATGATGCGACCACGGTGCGCGAGGGGATGGAAAATTGCCTTGTGCTTCATCGCAACCGACAGGGCGAAGTCCCGGAACGAGCGCCCGGCGAAGCAGGACCGGATCACCAGCGGGCTGGACATCGCCGAAGATCGTCCAAACACATGAACTCTCCTCTTCCTACATGCAGTGTGCCGACGTGAGCGGCATTGTTTGTCAAAACAAAGATGGCGCGAATTCGATCCACCTGATTCTGCGGCGTTTCGCTCCCTTCATTCGCGCGCGGCAATCCGCGCCGGCTCACGTTCTGGTGAGGCGGCGGGAGCGGCGCGTGCCGCCGGCGCGCGCGCTCGGAAACGCCGGGGCAGGCCGCGATTGATAGGTGGCACCCATGCCTGCGAGGAGTCATCACCGATGGGACTGTTTTCCAAGGACATCAAAACGCTCGAAGATCTCTACAAAGCGGCCGCGCGGCGCTCCTGAGCACCTTTGGGTGCGAGATCGGCTTGCCGACCGGGCGGCGAGTTCGCGACCGACCGTCACGGCTCGGTCGCGAACCGCAGCCGGCCCGTGGGCTTGAGCGTCTTGAGGTCGAAGGTGCGGATTTCGATCGCGCCGCCGGCGTCGACGGTGACCGCGATGCGATCCTCGGACACGGCGGTCGCCACGATGCGTGCGCCCTTCGGCAGCAGCGCGGTGACGTCCGCCGGCGCCGCCGCGCTTCCCTCCGCCTTGAAAACGCGATAGCCGATGACGCCGATGACCGCGGCGATCGCTATGAGCGTGGTGGCGCCGGAGATCACCATCAGCCACCGTACCTTCGCGACCATGCGCTCGGCCGCAGGATCGAGTGGCTGGTCATCGTCCGCCGACGGATTGCTCATGGTCTCGACGCAGGGGCGCAGCGAGGAACTGGTGGTCGCCGCCGGAGAGGCCGGCGAGCGGCTCGATCGCGTGCTGGCTGCGCGCGTGGCCGAGCTGTCGCGCTCGCGCCACAAGGCGCTGATCCTGGCGGGTCGCGTCGCGATCGACGGCGCCACGATCCGCGATCCCGGCCACCGCGTCAACGCCGGCGGCACCATCAGGCTCGACCTTCCGGCCGCGCAAGATGCCGCGATCGGGCCTGAGAATATTCCGCTCAAGGTGGTGTTCGAGGACGAAGACCTCATCGTCATCGACAAGCCGGCCGGGCTGGTGGTCCATCCCGCCGCGGGCAACTGGACCGGCACGCTGGTCAACGCGCTCATCGCCCATTGCGGCGACAGCCTGTCCGGCATCGGCGGGGCCAAGCGTCCCGGCATCGTGCATCGCCTCGACAAGGACACCACCGGCCTGCTGGTCGTCGCCAAGACCGACCGCGCGCACCGCGCGCTCAGCCGCCAGTTCGCCGACCATGGCCGCAACGGGGCGCTGCGCCGCGGCTATCTGGCCTTCGTCTGGGGGGTGCCCGACCGCCCCCGCGGCACCATCGACAAGCCGATCGGGCGCCACCCGCGTGCCCGCGACAAGATGGCCGTGCGGGAGGGCGGCCGCGAGGCGGTGACCCATTGGGAGGTGCTCGAACGCTACCTCGGCACGGACGGCGCGCCGGTGGCCAGCCTGTTGGCCTGCCGGCTCGAGACCGGGCGCACCCATCAAATTCGCGTCCACCTCGCCTCGATCGGGCATCCCCTGCTCGGCGACGATGTCTATGGGGCAGGCTTCAAGACCAAGGCGAATCAGCTCGGGGCGGAGGCGCGAGCCGCGCTGAAAGCCCTTGCCAGACAGGCACTGCATGCCTATCTCCTCACGATCGAACATCCCTCGCAGGGCAAGGTTCGGGAGTTCCGTTCGGAACTGCCGGACGATCTCTTTTGTTTACGCTGTAGCCTGGGTGCACAGGGCACATCGGCTCGCTCGCGAAAGCTAGGCCAATCAAAGGCTTAAGCGTACACGGAGGGGTCACGGCGACGTGACGCCGAGTTCACTTCCTTTCGCCCCGGTTTGTCCTGTAATGTTGCGGCTGCGATCAGGCTTCGCGGTCGCAGCGAGGACAGCACCGTCGGCTCGGGGGAGCGGCGGTGTGCTCGGCCCGCCGGTCCGTCGGGGGCAAACTTTTGGAGGGCGCTATTATGGCCCGTACTGCGGCTTTGCCGATTCTCACGGCCGAATCCGGCCTGACCCGTTATCTGGAGGACATCCGCCGGTTCCCGATGCTGGAGCCGCAGGATGAATATATGCTGGCCAAGCGCTGGCGCGAGCATGGCGACCGCGATGCGGCGCACAAGCTCGTCACCAGCCATCTGCGCCTGGTCGCCAAGATCGCCATGGGCTATCGCGGCTACGGCCTGCCGATTTCCGAGGTGATCTCGGAGGGCAATGTCGGCCTGATGCAGGCGGTCAAGCGCTTCGAGCCCGAAAAAGGCTTCCGGCTGGCCACCTACGCCATGTGGTGGATCAAGGCGGCGATCCAGGAATACATCCTGCGCTCGTGGTCGCTGGTGAAGATGGGCACCACCGCCAATCAGAAGAAGCTGTTCTTCAACCTGCGCAAGGCCAAGAGCAAGATTTCCGCGCTGGAAGAGGGCGACCTTCGCCCCGACCAGGTCAAGCTCATCGCCAAGCGGCTCGGCGTCACCGAGCAGGACGTCGTCGACATGAACCGGCGGCTCGGCGGCGACGTGTCGCTGAACGCGCCGATCCGCGAGGAGGGCGATTCCGGCGAGTGGCAGGACTGGCTGGTCGACGATGTCTCCGACCAGGAGACGCGGCTGGCGGAGAGCGAGGAAGCGGACAATCGCAGGAAGGCGCTCGGCGACGCGCTCTCGGTGCTCAACGACCGCGAGCGGCGCATCTTCGAGGCGCGGCGGCTTGCCGACGACCCGATCACGCTCGAGGACCTGGCCGCCGAGTTCGGCGTCTCGCGCGAGCGCGTGCGCCAGATCGAGGTGCGCGCCTTCGAGAAGGTGCAGCGGGCGGTGAAGAGCCGCGTCGCGGCGATGGAAACCCGACCGACCGCAGCCGCGCTCCACGCACATTGATCAGCCGTAGCGGCCTCAGCGCGGGCAAGGGCGCACGCGCAGGCCATTTACCAATCTTCCGTGATGTTCGACCGTGGTCTCCGTCATGGCCGGGCTTGTCCCGGCCATCTGCGCCTTGTTTTACGTCTTGTTTTACGGAATGAAAGACGTGGATGGCCGGCATAAAGCCGGCCATGACGAGTCATCTCTGAAGCTTTGTATTACCCAGTCTGCGCAAGCGTGAGCTGACGCCCCGACGTTTTTGCTTATTTCTACTGCTTCCACGCCTTGAAGGCTTCGGCGAAGACGCGCTCGCCGGGCGCGCCCTTTTCGATGGCGAGGATGGCACGGCGCGTGTTGTTGTAGACGACCGGAATGTCGAACCAGGCGCGCTCCTTCAGCAGTTGGAGGTTACGCTCCTTGTCCGCTTCCATGTTGGAGAGGCCGATCAGGTAAAAGCCGGGCGTGACCTTGACCGAGAGCCCGGCGAGCGGCACGCCGCGTGTCTGCTCGGCCTGTTTCATCAGAATGCCGGGAACGTTGGAAATGCCGCCGGCGGGAAAATCCGCCGGCACCTTGAACATGATCTCGACCGTGTGGGTCGCCGGCAGCCCCTTGTCGGTGTTGCGGCGCAGCGACCAGGTCATGGCAAGCTTACGCTCCGGCACCTCGACATCGGCGCGGATCACAAGCTCGGGCGGCTGACCCGGGCCGGGTGTCACGGTCTCGGTTCGCCAGATCGCCGAGCCGACGAAGCGCTTGCCGTTGGGATCGTTCGGATCCTCCTCGTAAAGCACCACCTTCTGCGCGGCCGCTTCGGCGGGCTGGGCGCCGGGAGCCGGGGCGGCCGGCGTCTGCTGGCTGCCGGGCTCGATCCGGTCGGTGATCTTGGGGCGCGCGGTCGCGGGCGGGGTATCCCGCACGGTCTCGACCGCAGGCGCGCGGAAGGAACGGTAGAGCGCGACCATTTTCGGCCATTGCCAGAGCAGCATGCCGCCGATGGCGATAATGACGGCGGCGACGGCGAGACCCTTGATCAGATCGCGGTAGGAGCGGCGCGGCGCGACATCCTCATCCGACGCCTCGAACTCCATCTCGTCGTCGGCCACGGACTCCGATGCGCGCTCGTCGCCCGGCATCGCGTGCGTGTCGTCGAGAGCGTATGACGTCGCCGGCATCGGCTCGGAGACGTCCTCGTGCTCGGACGGCTCGTGCGGAACCTGGGGCTCGAACATCCGCTCTTGCGGTGCCTGGGAGTCGAACAGCCGCGGCTCGGAACGGTCGAGTTGCGTGCGGTCGTAGGGACCCTGGGAGCGGTCGATGGCGGGCGGCGGGATCGCGGTGATCGATTCGCGCGGGGATTTTTCCGCCCGCACGGCTGCGCCCGACTCGCTTCCCTCCGCGACTGCGTCGCGGAAATCCGTGCCCGCATCCGCCGGCGGGCGGCGCTCACCCCCGGGCCAGCGCAGCGGCTGGCGCGGCTGCGGCCGGTCGAACATCGTATCGGAGCGCTGCTGATCGGCCGGCGCCGACGGCGGCGGCGCCAGCGCCCACGGTCTGCGGGCAGCGTCTGACGGCGAGCTTTCTTGCGGCGCCGACGGCGGATTGGCATAGCGCCGCGGCGGCGTGCCGGGCTCGCCCTCCCGCGGGGGGCGCGGCTCGGCTGGAGCCGGCTCGGCCGAGCGCGGCTCGCTCGAGCGGAATTTGGCCGCCGGCGTCTCGTCCCATTGCCGGGGCTCGGTTGAACGGGGCTCTATCGGACGGAATTTGGGCGACGGCGGCTGGCGCGAGCTCTCGACGAACCGGCGCGCCGACTTCCGCCTCCACCTTGCGGATCGACTCCTCGAGTGCGAGGCGCTCGCGGGTGATGTCCGACTCGTTGAGTGCCGGCGTCACCCCGCGCAATTGCGCGATTAGGGCCGCGCGCGCGCGTTCATAGAGTGCGCGGCGGTTCTCGCCGTTGTTCTTTTCGAGACCGGCTACGGCGCGGGAGATGAGCGGGTAATAATCGGCCATTGGGGTTCAGCTTACTCTTTGTGAGCGCGGATTTCCGCTCCATTCAGTTTTCGAACGGGTTCTGCATGAGGATCGTGTCCTCGCGTTCGGGGCTGGTCGACAACAAGGCGACCGGGCATCCCACCAATTCCTCGACGCGGCGCACGTATTTGATCGCCTGCGCCGGCAAATCCGCCCATGAGCGCGCCCGCGCGGTCTCGGCCTGCCAGCCCTCGACCGTCTCATAGACCGGCTCGACCTCGGCCTGGGCGCGCTCGCTCGCCGGGAGATGGTCGATTTCGCTGTCCGTCCAGGCGGTATGCCACACAAACCTTAAGTTCCGTCAAACCGTCCAGTATGTCGAGCTTGGTCAAGGCCAAGCCATTGATCCCGCTGGTACGGACGGTCTGGCGGACGAGCACCGCATCGAACCAGCCGCAGCGCCGCGCGCGCCCGGTCACGGTGCCGAATTCACGCCCGCGCTCGCCGAGGCGGCGGCCGATCTCGTTCGCCTGCTCGGTCGGGAACGGCCCTTCCCCGACCCGAGTCGTATAGGCCTTGCAGATGCCGAGCACGTAGCCGATTGCCGCAGGCCCGAGCCCCGAGCCGGTCGCGGCCTGGGCCGCCACCGTATTGGAAGACGTCACGAACGGATAGGTGCCGTGGTCGATGTCGAGCAGCGCGCCCTGCGCGCCCTCGAACAGGATGCGCTTGCCCTCGCGGCGCTTGCGGTCGAGCAGCGACCACACGCAATCCATGTAGGGCAGCACGCGCTCGGCGACGCTCTCGAGCTGCCGCTGGACCGTGCCGACGCCGACCTCCTCGAGCCCGAGCCCGCGCCGCAAGGCATTGTGATGCGCCAGCAGGCGCTCGATCTTGCGCCCGAGCGCCAGCGGGTCGGCGAGATCCATGACTCTGATTGCACGCCGGCCGACTTTGTCCTCGTAGGCCGGGCCGATGCCGCGCCGGGTGGTGCCCACGCGCGTGAGGATGTTCGAGGATTCGCGAATCGAATCGAGCTCCTGGTGCAGCGGCAGGATCAGCGTGGCATTGTCGGCAATGCGCAAGCTCTCCGGCGTGACGCTGACCCCCTGCCCCCTGAGCCGATCGATTTCCTCAAGGAGCGCAAGCGGATCGATCACGACGCCGTTGCCGATCACGGAAAGCTTCCCCGGCCGCACCACGCCCGAAGGCAGGAGCGACAGCTTGTAGGTGACGCCATCGATGACGAGCGTATGGCCCGCATTATGTCCACCCTGGAAGCGAACGACGATATCGGCTTGCTCCGACAGCCAGTCGACGATTTTGCCCTTCCCCTCGTCCCCCCACTGGGAACCAACCACGACCACATTGGCCATGAGGCGCCTTTCCTCCGCTCGCCGACGGCCGATCGCCTCGAAGCTGCAAGGGCTTGCCCGGCGTTCGGACCTTCTACGGGATACGGCACCATGCCCGTGCAAGCAAGGCAACACGGCCACGACGGCATCCGCCGTCCATGGACCAACCACCTGATTTTGCGGGTCTTATTACCCCTTGCCGTCGCGCCGAGCTAACCACACCGGATGATTTCGCTCTCCCCAAGGCAATCTCGCGGCAAGATCGCGGCAACGGCGGCTTTGGTTGGCCCGCGTCCCCGCACCATGGCCGCCGCGGGAGTCGACGCTGCAGGCAGGCGCCGAGACGTTTTCCGCCAACCGCGCCCCGATCGAGACCTTGAGTTGCGTAGGGCGGATAAGATTGCGCCATCAGGCTTGCGCCATGTGCGCGGCCGCGACCGTCGTCCGCGAAACGGGTTTGCCCTTGCGCAGCGCATTGCGCGCGGACGCCCGGGGCCGCGCCGGGAAACGCTGTGCCGCCGAAAGAAACCGCAGGCTATGTGAGGTAGTTCACATCGGCGCACGCGGTTACCTCGCATCCTTGGCCCGTCCAGTTATCTCGGAGGGAGTTATGGAAAACAGGACCCAAGTCGCCCATTACGCAGCCACGATGACGCGAGAGCTTTGCCGGATGTGCCGCAAGGTCGAATTGGATGACCTCGCCTATCTCCTGGAGGTCGCCGCCGCCGAGGCGGCGAAAGTGCGGCTGACGAATGGCTCGGCGCGAGAAGCCGTCCATCAGTTGAGCGCGCAGAGCGGTTAACGCCGCGCCGGCCGCGCTCAAAACTTCAGCGGCCGCGCCTGCTGCACCTGCGGCAGCGCGCGCACCGCCGCGAGCACGTGCGGCGGCAATTCGCCATCGATCTCGATCAAGGCAATGGCATTCCCTCCGGGCGCGTCGCGGCCGACATGGAAGGTCGCGATATTGATGCCCGCATCGCCGAGCGTCGAGGAGAAGCGCCCGATGAAGCCCGGCTTGTCCAGATTGGTGATGTAGATCATGGACTGACCGAACTCCGCGTCCATACGAATGCCCTTGATGTTGACGATGCGCGGTCGGCCGTCGGCAAAGACCGTGCCGGACACCGAACGCGTCTGGCGCTCGGTAGCTACCGTCACGGTGATCAGGCTCTCGTAGTCGCCCGCAGCGGCGCGGGTCGTCTCCTCGATGACGATGCCGCGGTCCTTGGCCACGATCGGCGCGGACACGACGTTCACCTCCTGCAGCATGGGCCGCAGCAGGCCGGCGATCGCCGCCGAGGTCAGCGCCTTGGTGTTCATTTCCGCGACGCCGCCTTCGTAGGAGAGCTGTACCTTGTGGATGCCGGTCTCGGTCAGCTGGCCGGCGAACGAGCCGAGTTTTTCCGCCAGCGCGATGAAGGGGCGCAGCCGCGGCGCCTCCTCGGAGGTAATCGACGGGAAGTTGACGGCATTCGAGATCGCGCCGCGCAGGAGATAGTCCGACATCTGCTCGGCGATCTGCAGCGCCACGTTTTCCTGCGCCTCGGTGGTGGCAGCGCCGAGATGGGGCGTGCACACGACGTCGGGATGGCCGAACAGCGGGTTCTTGGTCGCAGGTTCCTCCGTGAATACGTCGAAGGCGGCGCCGGCGACGTGGCCGGAATCGAGCGCGGCACGCAGCGCCACCTCGTCGACCAGGCCGCCGCGCGCGCAATTGATGACGCGCACGCCCTTTTTCATGGCCGCGAGCGCCGCGGCGTCGATGATGTTCTTCGTCTTGTCCGTGAGCGGCGTGTGCAGCGTCACGAAATCGGCGCGCCTGATCAGCTCGGGGAGATCGACCTTTTCGACGCCGAGCTCCATCGCGCGTTCGGGCGAGAGGAAGGGGTCGTAGGCGATCACCTTCATTTTCAGCCCGATCGCGCGGTTGGCCACGATCGAGCCGATATTGCCGCAGCCGATGACGCCGAGCGTCTTGCTGGTGAGCTCGACCCCCATGAAGCGATTCTTCTCCCACTTGCCGGCCTGGGTCGAGGCGTCGGCCTGCGGGATCTGGCGCGCGAGCGCAAGCATGAGCGTGATCGCATGCTCGGCCGTCGTGATCGAATTGCCGAACGGCGTGTTCATCACGATGATGCCCTTCGCGGTCGCGGCGGGAATGTCGACATTGTCGACGCCGATGCCGGCGCGCCCGATCACCCTGAGATTTTTCGCCCTCTCCAGAATCTTGGGCGTGACCTTGGTGGCCGAGCGGATGGCAAGGCCATCGAATTGGCCGACCAGCTCGGCGAGCTTCTCCTTGTCGCCGCCGAGCTTGGGCTGGAAGTCGACCTCGATGCCGTGATCCTTGAAGATCTGGACGGCGGCGGGAGAGAGCGCGTCGGAGATGAGAACTTTGGGGGGCATGATCAAGAACCTGTCCACGCGATATGCGGTTTCGCTCTTGTCATGCGCGGGCTTGCCCCGCGCATCCATCTTCTTGCGAAAAGATGGATTGCCGGGTCAAGCCCGGCAATGACGGCAATCGCTAGTGGTCCGATTCCGAAGTTCGCCAGCAATCGCGGCACACCCAGATGCGAACTTCGGAATCTAAGGACCACTGGCAACTCTATGATTTTAGCGCCCCTTTTGAACCCGAAGTTCGCGATCGCATTTGCCGCACGGTGTGCGCGAACTTCGGGTTCGGGGCACTAGGCCGCTTTCCGCAGCGCGTCCTTGCTCTTGGCGAAGGCCCAGTCGAGCCAGAGGGTGAGCGCCTCGACGTCGGCGCGCTCGACGGTCGAGCCGCACCAGATGCGCAAGCCGGGAGGCGCATCGCGATAGGCATCGATGTCGTAGGCAACGCCCTCGCGCTCCAGCGCCGCGCCGATGGTCTTGACGAACGCCGCCTGCGCCTCGGCGGGAAGCTTCGCCACCGCGGGGTCGACGACCTTGAGGCAGACCGAGGTGTTGGAGCGGATCGCCGGATTGCGGGCGAGAAAGTCGATCCATGGCGTGCCTGCCACCCAGTCGGCGATCACCTTGGCATTGGCGTCGGCGCGCGCCATCAACGCCTTGAGTCCGCCGATCGATTTCGCCCATGCGAGGGTGTCGAGATAGTCCTCGACGCACAGCATCGAGGGGGTATTGATGGTCTCGCCTTCGAAGATGCCCTGGTTGAGCTTGTCGCCCTTGGTCAGCCGGAAGATTTTCGGCAGCGGCCAGGGCGGCCTGTAGCCTTCGAGACGCTCGACCGCGCGCGGCGACAGGATCAGCATGCCATGCGCCGCCTCGCCGCCCAGCGCCTTCTGCCAGGAGAAAGTCACCACGTCGAGCTTCGGCCAATCGAGCGCCTGCGCGAAGCAGGCGGAGGTGGCGTCGCAAATGGAGAGACCGGCGCGGTCCGCCGCGATCCAGTCGCCGTTCGGAACACGCACGCCGGAGGTGGTGCCGTTCCAGGTGAAGACCACGTCCGAGGCGGGATCGACCTTGGCGAGATCCGGAAGCTCGCCGTAGCCGGCCTTCAGCACGCTCACGTTCGCGAGCTTGAGTTCCTTGACGACGTCGCTCACCCAGCCTTCGCCGAACGATTCCCAGGCCAGCACGGTGACCGGTCGCGCTCCGAGCATCGACCACAGCGCCATTTCGACCGCTCCGGTGTCGGAGGCCGGCACGATGCCGATGCGGTAGTCGCGGGGAACCTCGAGCACCTCGCGGGTGAGGTCGATTGCGCGCTTGAGCTTGGCCTTGCCGATCTTCGATCGATGCGAGCGTCCGAGAACGGCGTCGGTGAGGGCGGAGAGGCTCCAGCCCGGGCGCTTGGCGCAGGGGCCGGATGAGAAGTGCGGAACGGACGGCCGCACGGCGGGCATTGCATCGGTCATGGTCTATCCTTCCAGATAGGCGCCCCTCGGTGGGGAGGGGTCTCCCGCGGCGGGACATAAGGTAAGGAGCCGAGCCCCGTCAAGCGGGCTCGTACCTGGGAAGGCGGGACGACGCGAATTGCGCGTTACGGACGCGCGCGGGTCGGCCCGGCGGGCCGTATGCGCTTCACGCGCGCCGACGCCCGCGCGGCATCAGCCGTCGTGGTCGTCGTCGAGCTTTCCGATGTGATGCTGGGCATAGAGCTCGAGCCCCAGCTTGGCGACGAGATCGAGTTGCGTCTCGAGGAAATCGATGTGCTCCTCCTCGTCGTGCATGAGCTTCTCGAACAAGTCGCGGGTGACGTAGTCCTTGACCGCATGACAATGGGTCGCAGCCTCCTGATAGAGCGCGCGCGCCGCCATCTCCGCCGCCAGGTCGCAGTCGAGCACCTCCTTCACATTCTGCCCGATGTGAAGGGGATCGAGCACCTGCAGATTCGGGAAGCCGTCGAGGAAGATGATGCGTTCGATCAGCTTGTCGGCGTGCTGCATTTCCTCCATGGATTCCTTGCGCCATTGCTTGGCCAGCGCCCGGTAGCCCCAATTGTCCAGAAGCCGGTAATGCAGCCAGTACTGGTTGATGGCGGCGAGCTCGTGCCGCAGGCCGCGGTTGAGAAATTCGATAACTCTCGCATCGCCTTGCATGGTCCGCATCCCTGACTGGATTTCTCGCGATCGCCGGCCGCCAATTGAGAGAACAGCTATCATCCGGCGCCAACTGCACGGCACCATAAGGGCGAAAGCGATCGCCTGTCGACCGCGATGGCGGCTTATCGAAAGGCTGCTTTAGGGCTGGGCTGGCCTAGTGCCCCGAACCCGAAGTTCGCGCACACCGCGCGGCAGATGCGATCGCGAACGTCGGGTTCAAAAGGGGCACTAGAATCATAGAGTTGCTAGTGGTCCTTAGATTCCGAAGTTCGTATCTGAATGTGCCGCGAGTGCTGACGAACTTCGGAATCGGACCACTAGTGCCCCGAACCCGAAGTTCGCGCACACCGCGCGGCAGATGCGATCGCGAACGTCGGGTTCAAAAGGGGCACTAGAATCATAGAGTTGCTAGTGGTCCTTAGATTCCGAAGTTCGTATCTGAATGTGCCGCCAGTGCTGACGAACTTCGGAATCGGACCACTAGTGCCCCGAACCCGAAGTTCGCGCACACCGCGCGGCAGATGCGATCGCGAACGTCGGGTTCAAAAGGGGCACTAGAATCATAGAGTTGCTAGTGGTCCTTAAATTCCGAAGTTCGTATCTGAATGTGCCGCGAGTGCTGACGAACTTCGGAATCGGACCACTAGCGCATGTTCCGGAAAAGTGGGAACCGGTTTTCCGAACAGAACATGCGAAAATCGAAGAATCTAGAGCGCATCACGATTCGACCCAATCGGGATGTGCTCTAGCCGCGGTGCCGGCCGCTCGGACAGCACTGGCAGCCCGCGCCGCAGGCTCCCGCCAGCGCCTCGTCCATGAGCCGGCGGATGGTGCGTGCGCAACGCCCGCACTGGGGGCTGCAGCCGAGGCAGCCATAGACTTGTCCGGTGGTGCGCGGCGTTCGTTCAGCGCTGAGCGCCGTGCGTACGTCGTGGTCGGTCAGCACGTTGCAAGAACAGACGATCATGAAAACCCGGCGTTCCCAGCCCGTTTTTTAGTCCATTATGCAACTATCGATATAGGAAGCCGGCCGGGCAGGCAAAATCAAAAACACGATTTTATAGGTATTCCAATCTGTGCAAAAAGCGCGGGCCGGGCAGGGGGTCAGCCGCCGCCAGCCCATGAGGTCGGCAACGGAGCGCGCCGCCGTCCGGGAAGCAACGGCGCTCAGGCCGCGTTGGTGAGCGCATCGACGATGCCGTCGACCACCTCCTCGACCAGCATCTTGTCGTCGCCCTCGCCCATGACGCGGATCACCGGCTCGGTGCCGGACGAGCGCACGATCAGCCGGCCATGACCGTCGAGGCGGGCTTCCGCGTGCTCGATGGCGCTGCGCACTTCGGCATTCTCGAGCGGCTTGCCGCTCCGGTAGCGCACGTTTTTGAGCACTTGCGGCAGCGGATCGAAGCGGTGGCAGACCCTGGATACCGGCTGCTCCTGCTTTTTCACCACCGCCAGCACCTGCAGCGCGGCGAGCAGGCCGTCGCCGGTCGTGGTGTAATCGGAAAGAATGATGTGGCCCGACGGCTCGCCCCCGACGTTGTAGCCGTGGGCGCGCATATGCTCGAGCACGTAGCGGTCGCCGACCGGCGTGCGCGCGAGCGAAATCCCCAGGCCGCCGAGATAGCGTTCGAGGCCGAGATTGGACATCACGGTCACGACAATGCCGGGCCTGGCGAGGCGGCCGTCCTCGTTCCAGCTCTCGGCGATCACCGCCAGCAGCTGGTCGCCGTCGACAAGGCGCCCGCGTTCGTCGGCAATGAGCACGCGGTCGGCGTCGCCGTCCAGGGCGATGCCGATATCCGCGCGCATTTCCTTCACCTTCAGGCAAAGCGCCGCGGGCTCGGTCGAGCCGCACTCGCGGTTGATGTTGAAGCCGTCGGGCTCGACGCCCATCGGGATCACCTCGGCATCGAGCTCCCGCAGCGCCTCCGGCGTGACGCGGTAGCCGGCGCCGTTGGCGCAGTCGACGACGATGCGCAGGCCGCCGAGCGAAAAATTCTTCGGCAAGGTGCGCTTGGCGAACTCGATATAGCGGTCCTGCACGCCGTCGATGCGCTTGGCGCGGCCGAGATCCGCGCCCTTCGCCAGCCGCTTGACGAGTTCGGAATCGATCAGCGCTTCGATCTGATGTTCGACATCGTCGTTGAGCTTGAAGCCGTCGGGGCCAAAAAGCTTGATGCCGTTGTCATCGAAGGGGTTGTGGGAGGCCGAGATCATCACCCCGAGATCGGCGCGCATCGAGCGCGTGAGCATTCCGACCGCCGGGGTCGGAATTGGACCCGTAAGCAGCACGTCCATGCCGACCGAGGTGAAGCCGGCGACCAGCGCGGTCTCGATCATGTAGCCGGAAAGCCGGGTATCCTTGCCGATGAGCACGCGGTGGCGATGGTCGCCGCGACGAAAGATCAGCCCCGCCGCCTGCCCGACCCGAAGCGCCAGTTCCGGCGTAATCGTGCCGTTGGCGCGGCCGCGGATGCCGTCGGTGCCAAAATACTTGCGAACCATGTTTTCGCCTCGCCCGGAAAGGGGCAATGTCCTAGCGAAATCATAGGTCAATTCAATGCCCGGAATCTTCAAAAATATGAACTTTCCCGGCGCATGATAAACGACGCCGCCGGCCCGGGGCCGGCGGCTGAGTCACTGCTTTGCCGCGTTCTCTTCTTCTTCCTCTTCTTCTTCATTTTTTCTTCTTGTCGCCCGCGGTCGGGGGCGGCTGGGTGACATTGATCGGATCGGACGCCGGAAAACTGTCCTCGAGGCCCTGTTCGAGCGACTTCTCGAGCTTGCGCTTCTGCGCCTCCTCCCGGTCGCGCTTGGCCTTGTCGTCCAGCTCGTTCTCGGTGACGGTTGGGTTCGGAATTCCCATGAATACTCTCCCTGCCGCAGGCGGCCGACTGGCGCTCTGCCGAAGACAACGCCCAGGGTCCTGCACGCGTTCCCCCGTTTCCCGCCCTCGATGCGGCAAGTATAAGCAACGGATGCGCACCGTGACCTGCATCGAGGACCTGCGCCGGGCGGCCCGCCGCAAGGTGCCGCGCGCCTTCTTCGACTATGCCGAGGCCGGCTCCTATTCGCAGGAGACGCTGCGCGCCAATCGCCAAGACCTCGAGCGCATCAAGCTGCGCCAGCGCGTGCTCGTCGACGTGTCGCAGCGCGATCTCGCCACCACCATCATCGGCGAGAAGGTCTCGCTTCCGCTCGCGCTCGCGCCCATCGGGCTCTGCGGCATGCAGCACGGCGACGGCGAGATTCTGGCCTGCCGCGCGGCGCAGGCCGCCGGCATCCCGTTCACCCTTTCGACCATGTCGATTTGCGCGATCGAGGACGTGGCGCAGGCGGTCGGCAAGCCGTTCTGGTTCCAGCTCTACGTCATGAAGGACCGCGGCTTCATCCGCGCGCTGATCGAGCGCGCCGCCGCCGCGAAATGCAGCGCGCTCGTGCTCACGGTCGACCTGCAGGTTCTCGGTCAGCGCCATTGCGACATTCGCAACGGCATGACCGTGCCGCCGCAGATCAAGCTCGGCAATGTCATCGATATCGCCACCAAACCGGCCTGGGCGTTCTCGATCCTGCGCGGCAAGCGCAAGACCTTCGGCAATCTCGCCGGCCACGTGCACGGCATGGACAACGTGAACTCGCTGGCGCAATGGACGGCCAGCCAGTTCGACCCGGCCCTGAGCTGGAAGGACGTCGAATGGGTCCGCAGCCTCTGGCCCGGCAAGCTGATCCTCAAGGGCATCCTCGACGTGGAGGACGCCAGGATCGCGGCCAAGACCGGCGCCAGCGCGCTGGTGGTCTCCAATCACGGCGGACGCCAGCTCGACGGCGCGCCGTCCTCGATCTCGGCGCTGCCCAAGGTGGTCGAGGCGGTGGGCGGAGAGATCGAGGTGATGTTCGACGGCGGCATCCGTTCGGGCCAGGACGTGTTGCGCGCGCTCGCGCACGGGGCGCGCTCCTGCATGATCGGACGCTCGTACATCTACGGCCTCGGTGCCGGCGGGGAAGCAGGCGTCGCCAAGGCGATCGAAATACTGGGCAAGGAGCTCGACGTGACCATGGCGCTGTGCGGGGTGAGGAGCGTCAGGGACGTCGATCGGCGGGTCATCGCGCAGCCGTGAGAGGACCGCGGCGGTGCGCGACCAACGCAAGGGCCTGAACCGTGGCGGTGCCGCAGACCCGTTACGCCAAGAGCGGCGATGTGCGGATCGCCTACCAGGTGGTGGGCAACGGTCCGATCGACCTGGTTTTCGTGCCGGGCTTCATTTCGAACCTGGAGGTGCACTGGGAGGATCCGGGCTACAGCCATCTCTTTGCGCCGGCGGCAATCCCCAGGAATTGCCTCCATTCAGGGGAGAAGCCGCGCATTTTCAATGCTTTATGCTTTCGCCTTGACGCCGCCGACGGGCTCGGGAATCAATAGAACAAATCATGAACAAACTGTCTCGGATGATTTCATGGCCGCAACCGCAGGACGGCATTTTTCTTCTCCCGGCGGGACGCCGGCAGCCCTCGATCGGCTGCGCCGGGAGTTATGGACGCTCGAGGCGGCAACCGGCCTCACCGGCGAAGGCAACGTTCCGCTTGCGCTCGGAATCTCCGAGATCGATGACGCTCTCGGCGGCGGCGTGAGCCGCGGCGCACTGCACGAGATTGCCGCCGCGGGTGAGGCGGCGACGGCGGCTGCCACCGGCTTCGCGCTGGCGCTCGCGCGGCGGCCGTCATTGCGGGGCGTGTCCCACACTGATGCGAGCGGCGTTTCCGACCTCGGTCCCGGCAAAAACGTCATCTGGATCGCCGAGGATCTTTCGCTCGCCGAGAATGGCGCACCCTATGGGCCCGGTCTCGACGGGGCCGGCATCGCTCCCGAGCGGCTGATCACGGTCACCGCCCCGCGCGCACGCGATCTGCTGTGGGCGATGGAGGAAGCGTTGCGCTGCCGCGCCGTCGGCGTGGTGATCGGCGAAATGCGTCCACGCAGCATCGATCAAGTGGCGACGCGGCGGCTCTCGCTCGCGGCCGCCGCCGGCGGCACGCTCGGCCTCATCCTGCGCACCGCGCCGGACGATGAGCCTTCCGCCGCCGCGACGCGCTGGATCATCGACGCGGCGCCGGCCTCCGCCTTGTCGGGAGGAATGGAAAGATTGCACGGCGTCGGTCCGGCGCGCTTGGCCGCGCGTCTCGTGCGCAACCGCCGAGGCCATCTCGGCGCATGGATGCTGGAGTGGAACAGTGTGGAGCAGCGTTTCGAGCTCGCAACGCATTCTGAGCCTGTGGCTGGAGCGACTTTCGACCGACCGCATCGCGCGACGATGTCGTGAAGCGTCTCCTCCTCTCGTCGTCTTCGGCAAGCGCGGCAATCTCGACCTCCTCGTCGCGGTCGACGCCGCAGCGGAGCGGCTCGGATTGAGCGCAGGCCTTGCGCTGGCGCAAGCCCGCGCCATGCA
This sequence comes from uncultured Alphaproteobacteria bacterium, assembly GCA_963821505.1. GTDB lineage: Bacteria > Pseudomonadota > Alphaproteobacteria > Rhizobiales > Xanthobacteraceae > VAZQ01. The sequence continues at coordinate 26,529 of CAWGEH010000037.1, read as the reverse complement.
TCCGACGCTCACCGCGGTGCCGGAGGACCGGGCCGCCGACGCGCGCCTCCTCGACGCCGTTGCCGACGGGTGCCAGCGCTATACGCCGCTCGTAGCCGCCGATCCGCCCGACGGCATTTTGCTCGACATCGGCGGCTGCGTGCATCTCTTCGGCGGCGAGGAGAGACTCCATGCCGATCTTCTTGCGCGCATGACGCGATTCGGCTTTTCGACGCGCGCCGCCATCGCCGCCACCATCGGCGCGGCCTCCGCCGCCGCGCGTTTCGGTGATGCGGCGATTACGGCGACCGGCGGCGAACGCGATCTCCTTGCGCCGCTGCCGCTCGCGGCGCTGCGGCTGCCGGGCGAGACGGTCGCCGCGCTGGCGCGGGTCGGCTTGAAACGCGTCGGCGATATCCTCGATCTGCCGCGCGCGCCGCTCACCGCCCGCTTCGGCGCCGATCTCTTGCGCCGGCTCGACCGCGCGCTCGCGCGCGAAGACGAGCCGCTGAGCCCTCGCCTGCCGGTCGCCCCCTATGTCGCGGAGAAGAGCTTTCACGAGCCGATCGCGCGCGAAGAGGACGTGCTCGCGACCGTCGAGCGGCTCGCGGCGCGGCTCAAGACGGCGCTGACCGCGCACGGCGCCGGCGCGCGGCGCCTCGAGCTCGCCCTCTTCCGCACCGATGGCGTGGTCAAGCGCATCGCGGCCGGCACCTCGCGACCCCTGCGCGATCCGCAAGCGATCCGCGCGCTCTTCGTCGAACGGCTCGCCGCGCTCGGCGACGAAATCGATCCGGGCTTCGGCTTCGATCTGGCGCGGCTCTCCGTGCTCAACGCCGAGCCCTGTCCGGACGAGCAGATCGGTCTCGGCGGACGCGAAGATCAGGCCGAGCTCGATCGCCTCGTCGACCGCCTGAGCGCGCGGCTCGGACGACGGCGTATTTCGCGCCTCGTCGCTCATGACAGCCATAGTCCCGAGCTCGCCGCCGCAGCTCTCCCGGCGCAGGCCATGGCACGGGCCGAGCTCGGCTGGGAAGCGTTCCGCCGCTTCCGCGCCGACACCGATTTGAGCCCGCGGCCGCTGCGTTTCCTCGCCAGGCCCGAGCCGATCGAGGATATCTTTGCGCTCGTGCCCGACGGCCCGCCGGTGCGCTTCCGCTGGCGGCGCGCCTTGCACGAAGTGGTGGCCGCCGAAGGACCCGAGCGCATCGAAGGCGCCTGGTGGAGCGAAGCGGGCGGCCCCGCGCGCGACTATTTCCGCGTCGAGGACAGAGCCGGGCTGCGCTTCTGGCTCTTTCGTGCCGGGCTCTACCGCGACATGGCGCGCGGCCTGCCCACGCCGCGTTGGTTCCTGCATGGAATGTATGCGTGACATGCCCCGCTACCTCGAATTCGCCGTCGCCTCCAACTTCTCGTTCCTGCGCGGGGCCTCGCATGCCGAGGAGCTGATGCTGCAGGCGGCGCATATCGGGCTGGACGGCCTCGGGCTGTGCGACCGCAATTCGGTCGCCGGCGTGGTGCGCGCCCATCTCATCAAGCGCGAGAAGGAATTGACGCTCGCCTATCACCCGGGGGCGCGCCTCGTCTTTGCCGACGACACGCCGGACATTCTCGCCTATCCGCGCGACCGGCCGGCCTGGGGACGGCTCTGCCGCCTGCTCACGCGCGGCAACCTGCGCGCGGAGAAGGGCGACTGCATCCTCCTGCTCGACGATCTCATCGAGCACATCGACGGCCTCGAACTCATCGTGATGGAAACCTCGACGCGCGCGGCGGCGGCGCCGCCGCCCCGCAAGTGGAAATCGACGAATGGCGCGGGCGCCACGAACGCCAAAAGCGACACCGAAACCACTCGATCCGCCTGCGGTCAGACCGGGCTCAAGCTCGTCGCGGGAGCCGCCAAGTCTTCGCTTCTCTCCGTCCTGCGCGCCGCCGCGGCGGGCCGCGTGCGGCTGGCCGCCGGCATGCTCTATCGCGGCAATGACCGCGCGCGGCTTCTCCGCCGCGCCGAGACCGCACGCCGAGCCGGCGTGCCGCTCATCGCCGTCAACGACGTGCTCTATCACCACCCCGACCGGCGGGAATTGCAGGACGTGCTCACCTGCATCCGCGAGCACCTGACGATCGACGAAGCCGGCCGCCAGCTGGCCGTCAATGCCGAGCGTTATCTCAAACCCGGCGCCGAGATGGCGCGGCTGTTCCGAGATGCGCCGCAAGCGATCGAAGAGACATCGGCGCTCGACCAGGCCCTGACCTTCTCGCTCGACGAGCTGCGTTACGAATATCCCGATGAGATGCGCGCGGGTTTTGCGACCCCGCAGGACGCGCTCGTCCATCTGGCCTGGGAAGGCGCCGCCGCGCGCTATCCCGACGGCATTCCGGACAATGTCCGCCATTCACTCGATCATGAACTGGCGCTGATCGCCAAGCTCAATTATGCGCCTTACTTTCTCACCGTCCATCACATCGTCGGTTACGCGCGCAGCCAGAACATTCTTTGTCAAGGTCGCGGTTCGGCGGCCAATTCGGCGGTCTGCTATTGCCTGCGCATCACCGATGTCGATCCGCGCGAGGGCCGCCTGCTGTTCGAACGTTTCATCTCCTCGGATCGCGGCGAGCCGCCCGACATCGACGTGGATTTCGAGCACGAGCGACGCGAGGAGGTGATCCAGCACATTTACGAGCATTACGGACGCGACCATACCGGCATCGCCGCGACCGTCATCTCCTATCGTGGGCGTTCCGCCATCCGCGAGGTCGGCAAGGTCTTCGGGCTGTCGGACGACACGATCGGCGCGCTCTCCTCCTCGATCTGGGGCATGGGCGGCGGGGGAGTGCGCACCGCAGAGCTGGTGCGTGCCGGCATCGACGTGAACAGCGCGCGGATGCGGAAAATGCGCGCGCTCGCCATGGAGATTCAATCCTTCCCGCGCCATCTCTCCCAGCACGTCGGCGGCTTCGTCATCACCCGCAGCCGGCTCGACGAGGTGGTGCCGATCGGCAATGGCGCGATGGCGGATCGCACCTTCGTCGAATGGGACAAGGATGATCTCGACGCACTCGGCATCCTCAAGGTCGACGTGCTCGCTCTCGGCATGCTCACGTGCCTGCGCAAGGCATTCGAGCTCACGGAGAGGCATTACGGCATCGCGTTCCGTTCACACCGGCAAGAGCAAAGGAACGGACAGGGATTCTTCGCCCTCTCTGCAATCCCCAAAGAGGATCCCGCCGTTTATCGCATGTTGCAACGCGCCAATTCGCTCGGCGTGTTTCAGGTCGAGAGCCGCGCACAGATGTCGATGCTGCCGCGTCTCAAGCCGAAGGAATTCTACGATCTCGTCATCGAGGTCGCGATCGTGCGGCCGGGGCCGATCCAGGGCGACATGGTGCATCCGTATCTGCGCCGCCGGCAGGGGATTGAACCGGTGTCCTACCCCTCGGAGGAACTCAAGGCCGTCCTCGGCAAGACTCTCGGCGTCCCCCTGTTCCAGGAGCAGGCGATGAAAATCGCCATCGTGGCCGGCGGTTTCACGCCGGGCGAAGCCGACAAGCTGCGCCGCGCCATGGCGACCTTCAAACGCACCGGCACCATCGGCACGTTCAAGACCAAGATGATCGAAGGCATGGTCGCGCGAAACTATCCGCGCGACTTCGCCGAGCGCTGCTTCAGCCAGATCGAGGGCTTCGGCGAATACGGCTTCCCGGAAAGCCACGCCGCGAGCTTCGCGCTCCTGGTTTATGCCTCGGCCTGGCTGAAGTGCCGCTACCCCGACGTCTTCGCGGCGGCGCTGCTCAACGCGCAGCCCATGGGCTTCTACGCGCCGGCGCAGATCGTGCGCGACCTGCGCGAGCACGGCGTCGAGGTGCGTCCGGTCGACATCAACCATTCCGACTGGGACGCCACGCTCGAGCCGGGCCCGCATGCCGCGCTGGCGAGCGAAGCGAGCGGCCAGCGCGGCGACTCTACTGAAGTGCGCGCGCATAGCGCGTCGGAAGACGCGCGTGAACGCGCTGATGCCACTCGCCCTGAACCGGGCTCGTCGGCGCGCGCGGCCGCGCGCCTGCATGCGCTCCATCGCGAGATGGCGGGCGACGTCCGCACGACGCACGCGCTGCGGCTCGGTTTTCGCAAGATCAAAGGATTGTCGGAGCAGGACGCGAGGCTGATCGTATCAGGGCGTCGCGGCAAGACCGAATCCGCGGCGCCCTATGCCTCCGTGCGCGACCTTTGGCTGCGCACCGGACTCGCGCCGCGCGTCATCGAACGGCTCGCCGATGCCGACGCCTTCGGCTCGCTCGGACTCGCGCGGCGGCAGGCCTTGTGGGCGGCCAAGGCGCTCGGCCGCGTGGGCGGCAAGGACGATGATCTGCCGTTGTTTCGCGCCGGCTTGACGAAAAACAGTGCCGCGCACTCGGTAGACCCCCCTCCCCAGGCAACCCGGGCGCGCGCGGGTTGCGCATTATCCATCGCAAGTCGGGCAGGCCCGACTTGCGATGGGGAGGGGTTGGGGGTGGGGGTCCGCGAGATCGGCGCACCGACATCGCCAAACCAAACCACCCCCCTCCCCACCCCTCCCCCACAAGGGGGGAGGGAGCAGACCGAGTGTGCCGCTCCCACTCTCCCTGACGGCGACGGAGGCACTGCGGCCGCTCACCCGCGCGAACCCGACGTCGAACTGCCACCCATGCCGCCGGGCGAAGAGGTCGTGAACGACTACCGGTTCCTCGAACTGTCGCTGCGCGCGCATCCGGCGTCTTTCCTGCGCGCCGACCTCGCCCGGCAAGGCATCATCCGCAACGAGGAGCTGCGCCTGCGGCCGTCGGGCATGCGCGTCACCGTTTCCGGCCTCGTCACCATTCGCCAGCGGCCGGGCTCGGCCAACGGCGTCATCTTCATGACCATCGAAGACGAGACCGCCGTCGCCAACATCATCGTCTGGCCGCAGACATTCGAGCGCTTTCGCCCCATCATCCTGGGCGCGCGCTACGTCGCCGTGAGCGGAGAGCTGCAGCAGGAATCCGGCGTCATCCATGTCGTCGCGCGCAAACTCGACGATCTCACCCTGCTGCTTGCGCGCTTGACCGAGGACGCGCCTCCGATCGAGGCGCTCGCGCGCGCCGACGCGGTCAAACGCCCGCACGACGAGAATGTCGACAGCCGCGCCCGCGGCCGCCGCAATCCGCCGCGCATCGCGGCGCCCGCGCAGCTTCCGGATTTGCTGGCGAGCGACCTCGATGTTCCCGCCCGCGGCTCGGCGCACGCGCCCTCCCGGCGCGGCGGCACGAAAATCGTGCGCCGCTGACGCTACGTTTGCCGCGGTTTCCGCGGTGAACCGGTTCCCACTTTGCCGGAAAACGCTCTACGCAAGGATTCCGGAGCGGTTTCCGATTCCAACTGGAACGTAAACCGCTCTCGTCGCCAAAGCTTGCGATTTACGGCACGACGCCATCGCGGCCGACATTGACGCGCGCGGCCTCGAACGTTCCGTCCGGCTTCTTCACCGCGTTGACGATGCTGATGTGGGCGCCAGGCTTGAGCTCGCTCTTCTCCCCCGGCTCGTAACGCACGATCGGAGTGCCCGGCGGCACGATGAGTTTCTTCTCACCGTCCTTGTACTTCACGGTAATCACTGACCCGTCCACACCCGTGACCGCCGAGCCGGCGGTTCCGTTGGTCATGGTACCGTTCGGCGCGCCGGCCCACGGACGGTGGCCTTCGCCGGTGCCGCGCTGGGTCTCGGCGAAAATGTGGACCTCCACCGCCTTCTGGCTGCCGTCGGCTTGCGGCATCGCGCCGCTGCCGATGTAGGAGCCCGCCTTGACGTCGGCCAGCGTTGCCTTCACCACGCCGACGACCTGCACGTTGCCCGTCAGCATGACCGTGAGCGTGCCGCCATCACCCGACTTCACCGAAAGCGCATTGCCATCGATCTTCTCGATCGTGCCGCGCACGCGTTGGGTCTGCGGCTGCTGCGCGAAAGCCGATGAGCTCGCAAGCGCCGCGACCACCGTCGCGCCCGCCAGCATGCGTCGTGTCATTCCGCCCATGTCATTCCTCCGCAATGGCTTGCCGCCGAAATGGCTTGCCTCCGAAATGGCTGCGTGCCGTCAGGCAAGACGGCACGTGCGCCGCGTTCTTGCGGCGCACCGGCTCCGGCTTGGCCGGCCCCCCATAGCCCCGATGTTCCGAGCTCGCGTGTGCCGCGCAGCCCAGGCGACACCGGCTACGGTTGATCACATCGGCGGCGTAAGGCCGTCGCGGCCGACCGAAACCGCGGCCGCCTCGAGCGTGCCGTCGTCCTTCTTGGCTGCGGCGGCGATGAAGATCTTGGCGCCCGGCTTGAGTTCGCTCTTGTCGCCGGGAACGTAGGTGACGATCACCGTCTCGGGGGTGACGACTATTTTCTTTTCACCCTCCTTATACTTCAGGGTGATCTCGTTGCCCTGCACGCCCTTCACCATCTGCGATACCGTGGCGTTGGTCATGGTGCTGTTCGGCATCAGATCCCATGGCCTATGTCCCTCGCCGGTGCCGCGCATCGGCTCCGGGAAGATATGAATTTCGACCGCCTTCTGGGTGCCGTCGGACTGCGGCATGCCGGTGACGCCGATAAACGAGTTGTCCTTGATGTCGGTGAGCGGCGCCTTGACGATGCCGCGCACCGCGGCATTGTCGGTCAGCTTGACCTTGTAGGTCGTCTTGCCGTCGCGCGATTTGACCGTGAGCATCGGCCCATCGACGGCTTCGACGGTGCCGCGCACGCGAACCGGCGGCTGCTGGGCAAAGCTCGCGGATGTGGCAAGCAGCAGGGCAAAACCGGCCACCCCGAACACCCGTCGTGTCATCTGGTTCATCGTCGTCCTCCCGAAATCTCGTCGCCGGAGACATGCCGGCGAACGAAGAACCCTCCGCGGCCGCTTTTATTCCTGCCGGCCGCCGTTATTTCCGCATGAGACCAGCCTCCGCGGGCGCGCGCAAGCTCCTCGGCGTCATCATTCGGAAATGTGAAATGATCAATAATGGCCCGGCGTCGCGCCGCCGTCGACCGCGATCGCCGTGCCCTGGATGTGCCGCGCACGGTCCGAGCACAGGAACAGCGTGAGCGCTGCGACGTCTTCGGGCGTGCCGAAACGGCGCATGGTGCTCTTGGCGAGCGCCTCGGCGCGCAGCTCTTCGACGCTCCTGCCCGACGCCGCCGCGCGCTGCTGGCGCAGCTGCTCCTGCCGCTCGGTGTCGGTGTTGCCGGGATGAACGACGTTCACGTTGACGTTATCGCGATTGCCCAGCTTCGACAGGCCCTTGGAGAAGTTGGCCACGGCGGCGTTGACCGAGCCGCCGATCAGGAATTCGGCATCGGGGGTGCGCGCTGCACCGCCGACGATGTTGACCACGCTGCCTTGCGAGGCGCGCAACAGCGGCCAGAACAGCCGCGTGAGCCGCACGCAGCCGAAGAATTTCAGCGCGTAGCCGTCGAGCCAGGCCGCATCGGGCAACTCGAGGAAGGCGCCGGCGCGCGTCGCGCCCGCATTGTTGACCAGCACGTCGCAGCGCCGGAAGCGTTCGTTGACGCGCTTGAACAATTGCTCGCAGGCCTCCAGCGTGCGCAGATCGCCGGCGACGGTGAGCGGCTGCGGTCCTTCCCCCGCGATCACCTTGGCTGCTCCCGCGAGATTCTGCTCGGATGACGAGGCCAGCACGGTTTGCGCGCCCTCGCGCGCGAATGCGAGCGCGATGCCGCGGCCGATACCGCGGCTGCCCCCCGAAATGACGACAATCTTGCCCTTGAACTCGCCCGGCATTTCCACCCTCCATGTTACCCGTTCACGCAGTATTACTATCCCGGCGATCGACCAGGGAACAGGCGGCCATGAAAGCGATCTTCGTCGACTGCAACAAACAGCTTGCGCCGGTGTTTGCCCGCGTCCGGCGGCCCGACGACCCGCCGATCGCGGTCAACACCGATCCGTTTCAATCCGCCGATCTGCCGCGACACCTCGCCGGCTACGACATCTGCCTCGACGACCATTCCTACATGCCGTCCGAAATCATGGCCCGATGCCGCGGGCTCAAGCATATCGTTTTCCTCGGCACCGGCGCATCGAGCTATATGGACGTTGCCGCCCTGGGCGAACTCGGCATCAAGGTGCACACGATCGCCGGCTACGGCGACACCGCGGTCGCCGAGCACACCATTGCGCTGATGTTCGCCTGCTGCCGCGATCTCGCCCGCATGGACCGTGCGGTGCGGGCGGGTGTGTGGGAGCCGCTCGAGGGCGCGCAGCTGAAGGGCAAGACGCTCGGCCTGATCGGGCTCGGCGGGATTGGCCGTGAGGTGGCGCGGATCGCGCGCGGCATCGGCATGGAGGTGATCGCCTGGAATCGCTCCCCGCGCCCCGATGCAGGGGTGCCGATGGTCGAGCTCGACGACCTGCTGGGGCGCGCCGACGTGATCTCGCTGCATCTTGCGCTCAATGACGAGACGCGCGGCCTCATCGACGCCAAGCGCCTTGCGCGCGCCAAGCCGGGCGCGATCCTCGTCAACACCGCACGAGGCGCGCTGGTGGAGGAAGGCGCCCTGGTTGAGGCCCTCAGGAGCGGCCGCATCCGGCACGCCGGCCTCGACGTTTTTCAGGTCGAGCCGCTCGGGCCGGACGATCCGTTGGCCCGGCTGGAGAACGTGACGCTCAGCTCCCATGCCGGCTTCCGCACCCTTGAAGCCTCGATGACGCTGATGCGCCGGGCCATCGACATCGTGCGTCAGATCGCTGCACCCGGCTCCTCCGGCCGACCGGCACCATGAAACTTTGCGCCGCCTTCGTGGTTGTCATGGGCTTGTCACGGGAAAGGGTTCCATGTCCGATCAGACCACGACCTTGCCGACCGTCGCGGCACACGGCGCCGCACGGCTCCCCTCCGTCGACGTCGACAGCTACAATGTCGAGTTGAAGGACGACGAAGGCTTCATTGGCGATCGCGCCAGCAAGGGCGCCTTCCGCGCTATCATGGACAATTGGCGCAAGGCCCTGCGCAAGACGGGTAACGATCCCTTCGGCGACGAGGCGACCGAAGACATCAGCAAGAAGAAGCTCGACTCGCTGCTGAGCGAGGGCGATCCGGAGGCGGCCGGCATCGTGCAAGGGGCGATCGAGGATTTCGCCCAGGAGCTTGCGGTCATCATCCGGCGCTATCTCAAGCTCAAGGCGTGGCGCGATACCGAGCGGATCGTTGTGGGCGGAGGCTTCCGTGCCAGCCGAGTTGGCGAGGTTGCCGTCGGCCGCACGGCCGTGATTCTCAAGGCCGACAAGGTCGCGATCGACCTCGTGCCGATCCGCCACGATCCCGACGAGGCCGGGCTGATCGGCGCCGCGCATCTCGTCCCGCGCTGGATGTTCGAGGCGCACGATGCGATCCTGGCGGTCGACATCGGCGGCACCAATCTCCGCGCCGGCGTGGTCGCGCTCAACCTGAAAAAGGCCCCCGATCTTTCCAAGGCCTTCGTGTGGAAATTCGAGCTCTGGAGGCACGGCGACGAAAAGCGAGTCAAACGCGAAGATGCGGTCAAGGAGCTGATCGCCATGCTCAACGGCTTGATCACGCGCGCCGGCAAGGAGGGGCTGCGCCTCGCGCCGTTCATCGGCATCGGCTGCCCCGGCATCATCGAGGCAGATGGCACCATAGACCGCGGCGCGCAAAATCTGCCGGGCAACTGGGAGAGCAGCCGCTTCAATCTGCCGCTCTGCCTGCACGAAGCGATCCCTGCGATCGGCAAGCACGAGACGCTCATCCTCCTGCACAACGACGCGGTGGTGCAAGGTCTCAGCGAGGCGCCGTTCATGAGCGACGTGCCCCACTGGGGCGTGCTCACGATCGGCACCGGCCTCGGCAACGCCCGCTTCACCAACCGAACGGCGAACGGCAAGGATTGACGGCCCGCCCGCAGCGGCGACAATAAGCAAAAGCGCCGCGGGGAGGATGATGAAGCCGGCACCGTTTGCCTATGCCAAGGCTCGCTCGGTCGCGCACGCGATCGAATTGCTGGCGAATGACGATGCGCGGCTCCTCGCCGGCGGCCAGAGCCTGATCGCCACGCTCAATATGCGGCTGAGCCATCCCGCCTTGCTCATCGACCTCAACGGCGTGGCCGGGCTTGACGGGATCGCGTCGAAAAACGGACATGTCGAGCTCGGCGCGCTGGTGCGCCACGCACAAGCGGAGCGCTCGGGCGAACTCGCGCGGCGGGCGCCGCTCCTTGCTTTGGCGCTCCCGCATATCGGCCATCCCGCGATCCGCAACCGCGGCACCATCGGCGGCTCGCTCGCGTTCGCCGATCCGGCCGCGGAGCTGCCGGCGTGCCTGCTCGCGCTCGGGGGCGAGCTCGACATCGCCGGCCCGCAGGGGCGACACACGGTCAAGGTCGACGATTTCTTCAAGGGCCTGTTCGAAACCGCGCTCACGTCGCGCGACGTGCTCACCGCCATCCGGGTTCCGGCCGCGAGCGCAGATACCCGCGTCGGCTTCGCCGAATTTGCGCGCCGCCACGGCGACTACGCGATGGTGGGGCTTGCCGCCTGCGCCCGCGCCGACGGCGCGAGGCTCAGCGAGGTTCGCCTGGCCTATTTCGGCGTCGGCCCGACCCCGGTACGCGCGCGCCATGCCGAGCAGGCCTTGGCGGCAGGCGAAGTCGAGGCGGCAGTGCGCGCGCTCGCGCAGGATCTGAATCCCTCGGACGACGTGCAGGCGTCGGGCACGGTGAAGATCCATCTCGCCGGCGTGCTGCTCCGGCGCGTGGCCCGCCAACTCGGCAAGCCGTCATGAATGCACGCTTCCACGACATCGTCGTCACCGTGAACGGCGAGGAGACCCCGGCAACGGTCGATGCGCGCAAGACGCTGGTGGACTTCCTGCGCGAGGATGTTGGACTGACCGGCAGCCATGTCGGCTGCGAGCACGGCGTATGCGGCGCCTGCAGCGTGCGTGTCGACGGAGCGGTGGTGCGCGGCTGCCTGATGCTCGCCGTGCAATGCGATGGTGCGCACGTCGAGACCATCGAGGGCGTGGCCGATACCGACGAGATCACCGATTTGCAGGAGGCGTTCATCGCCCGCAATGCGCTCCAGTGCGGATTTTGCACGCCTGGCATGCTGCTCACGGCGCAGGAATTGCTGGCCGCCGGCGGCGTTCCGAGCCGCGAACAAATACGCATGCATCTCTCCGGCAACTACTGCCGCTGCACCGGCTATCAGGCGATCATCGATGCGGTCGAAGCCGTCGCGCAGGCGCGCCATTCTTCCCGGGGGACGTGATGAAGATCACCGACGACTCGCCTCCGATCCTCTCGGCCCTCGACCGGCCCAACTCCTATATCGGCCGCTCGGTGCCGCGGCCCAATCTCGCGCGATTGACGCGAGGCCGCGCTCAGTTCGTCAGCGACGTGACGCTGCCGCGCATGGCGCATGTCGCCTTCGTGCGCTCGCCCCATGCCCATGCGCGCATCGGGGCCATCGCGACCGCGGCCGCGAAGATGTCGCCCGGCGTCATCGCGGTGGTCACCGGCGCGGAACTGGCGAAAGTGATCACGCCATGGGTCGGTGTTCTCACCCACCTCAAGGGCATCAAATCGGCGCCGCAGCACGCAATCGCGGTCGAGCGCGCCTGCTGGCAGGGCGAAGCGGTCTGCGCGGTGGCGGCGCGCACCCGCGCCGAAGCCGAGGACGCGTGCGAGTTGGTCGAGGTCGGCTACGACGAGCTGCCGGCGGTCACCGACCCTGAAACCGCGCTCGATGCCGGCACGCCGGTGATCCATCCCGAGCTCGGCGACAATCTCACCTTCGAGCGCGTGCTCGTCGCCGGCGATCCCGACCAGGGCTTCAGTAACGCCGACGCCACCGTCGAGACCACCTTCGTGTTCGGCCGCCACACCGGCGTCACCAACGAGCCGCGCGCCATCGTCGCGGATTGGAATCCGGGCGACGATCGGCTCACCGTCTATCAGGGCACGCAGGCGCCGCACATGATGCAAAACCTGTTCGCCAAGCATCTCGGGCTCGAGGAGCATCAGGTGCGCGTGGTGACCAAGGACGTAGGCGGCTCGTTCGGCATCAAGGTCCACACCTATGCCGATGAGATGGCGACGGTGGCACTCTCGAAACTGCTCAAGCGCCCGGTCAAGTTCGTCGCCGATCGCATCGAGAGCTTCGTCACCGACATCCATGCCCGGGACCACCGCGTGAAGGCGAAGATCGGCGTCAAGACCGACGGCACCATCACCGCCTGGGAGATCGACGACCTCACCGGCATCGGTCCCTATTCGGTCTATCCGCGCACGTCGGGCATCGAGGCCAACCAGATCGTCAACCTCACCGGCGGCCCCTACAGCTGTCCGAACTACCGCGCCCGCGCCCGGGTGGTGCTCCAAAACAAGAACGTCATGTGCCAGTACCGCGCCGTCGGCCATCCGATCGCGACAGCGGTGACGGAAGGGCTCATCGAGCTCGCCGCCGCGCGAATCGGCATGGATCCCCTGGAAATCCGTCGCCGCAATCTCATTGCGGACGACGCCCATCCCTCCAGCGGCCCCTCCGGGATCAGGTTCGAGGCGCTGTCGCACCACGAATGCCTCGCCCATCTCGACGCCATGATGAACTATGCCGGGCTGCGCGCCGAACAGAAGCGGCTGCGCACGCAAGGCATCCATCGCGGCATCGGCTTCGCCTCCTTCATTGAGGTGACCAATCCGAGCGCGGCCTTCTACGGCATCGGCGGCGCGAAGATTTCGGCGCAGGACGGCGTCACGATCAGGCTCGACGCGCAGGGCGCGATCATCTGCCAGACCGGCGTGACCGAACAGGGCCAGGGCGCCGAGGCCGTCATCGCGCAGGTCGCGGCCTCGTCCTTCGGCGTGCCGATCGAACGCGTGCGCGTCATCACCGGCGACACCGACAACACCCCCTATGGCGGCGGCACCTGGGCCTCGCGCGCGGCCGGTATCGGCGGGGAAGCAGCCTGGCAGGCCGGCAAGGCGCTGCGCGCCAACGTGCTCGCCTGCGCCGCCTCGATCCTGCAGGCCAAGCCCGAAGCCCTCGACATCCGCAATGGCGTCGTTGTCGACGGCTCGAGCGGCAACGAGCGCCTGCCATTGAGCGAGCTCGCGCGCATCGCCTATTTCCGCCCGGACACGCTGCCGCCGGGCTTCCAGGCCGAGCTGATGGCGACGCGCCACTACGTACCGCGCGCCTGGCCGTTCGCGTTCACCAACGGCATCCAGGCGAGCTATCTCGAAGTCGACACTGAGTCCGGCTTCGTCACGCTTATCAAGCACTGGTGCGTGGAGGACTGCGGCACCGTCATCAACCCCCAGCTTGTCGACGAGCAGATCCGCGGCGGCGTCGTGCAGGGCATCGGGGGGGCCTTGTTCGAGCATTGCCTCTACGACGAGCGCGGGCAGCTCACCAACGGCAACATGGCGGACTATCTGGTACCGATGGCCACCGAGATGCCCGACATCGAAGTCGGCCACGTGGTCACGCCGACCGCCGATTCCGAGCTCGGCGCCAAGGGCGCGGGCGAGGCCGGCACCGCCGGTGCGCCGGGCGCGATCATGAACGCGATCAACGATGCGCTGCGTCCGCTCGGCGCGAAGCCGCTCACCGAGATGCCGTTCACGCCGGGCAAAATTCTGCAGGCCTTGGGGCGCATCGACGAGCCGTCGCTGGCTTGACTTTCAATGCACGCAACGGTTCGGTCGGCCCGCGAGCTCGATTGTACAATGAGCATGGGAAGGACGTGGGGATGGACATCAAGGTGGGCAGACAAGCGATCGCCGAAGCCACGGAGAAGCTCAAGAACTGGGGGCGCTGGGGCAAAGACGACCAGATCGGCACGCTCAACCACGTGCGGCCCGAGGACGTCGTCAAGGCCGCCGGCCTGATCCGCAGGGGCAAGGTATTCGCGCTCGGCATCCCGCTCGACAGCAACGGCCCGCAGACCGGCCTGTTCGGCGGGCGCTTCAACCCCATCCACCAGATGCTCGCGACCGGCACCGACGCCATCGCCGGCCGGCAGGACTGGAACAAGATCCGCTACGCCGACGACACGCTGAATTTGTGCGTACAGGGCGCCACGCACTGGGATGCGCTCGGGCACATCTTCTACGAAGACAAGGCCTACAACGGCTACGACGCCAAGCTCATCGACGCCAAGGGGCTCAACGTGCTGGGCATCGAGCACTCCAAGAACAAGATGATCGGGCGGGGCGTGCTGCTCGACATCGCCCGCTTCCGCGGCGTCGACTGGCTCAAGGACGGCGAGGGCATTCCCAACGACGAGCTCGACGCATGCGCCAAGCGTCAGAAGGTCGAGATCGGGCGCGGCGACTTCGTCATCGTCCGCACCGGACAGATGGAGCGTTGCCTCCAGGAGAAGAAATGGGGCGGCTATGCCGGCGGCGACGCGCCCGGCGTCAGGTTCGAGAACTGCTACTGGTGCCAGGAGAAAGAGATCGCCGCCATCTGCACGGATACCTGGGGCGTCGAGGTGCGGCCGAACGAGACCACGGAGGCGAACCAGCCCTGGCATTGGGTGGTGATCCCGGCCATGGGGTTGTGCATGGGCGAGATCTTTTATCTCAAGGAGCTGGCGGAGGATTGCGCGGCAGACAAGGTCTACGAATTCTTCTTCTGCGGACCGCCGCTCATCATCAGCGGCGGCACCGGCTCGCCGATCAATCCGCAGGCGATAAAGTGATATAATTTGCCGTCGTCCCGGGCGACCGAACGTAGCGAGGAGGCCCGGGACCCCTAACCACAGGCGGCGCACTTGGTCGCGACAGCCCGGGATATGGGTGCCGGTTCGCGCGCGCTTCGCTCGCTGGCCGGGACGACAGCACTGGGAATGGAGGCATGAATACCCATACGTCCGCCCCGCGACACCACGAGACTTTATAAGCGCCAGGCCGGCGCCGGCCGTAATCATCATAAGGGCCGAAAGAAGGGCGCGGTCACCTGTTCGGGATTGGGAACGGCGAGGACGGCCAGTATAGCTTCTTGTCGACCTCGTCGACTTTCAAGCTTGCAAGGGTATTGAGCAGATCATCGGCGGTGAGAACGAGTTGCTCGGCCTCCCAGCCGGGAAGGTCGGCGGCTTCGCTCTTCGCCTTGATCAGCTCTTTCTTGAAGTCGTCTTTGGCCGGGGTAAACTTGTCGTTCTTGGCCTTACCGTCCTGGCCGCCTGTGTCGGCGTTCTGAACCTGGTCGCGCGCCTTGGCGCGCAATCGCAACAGATCCCACTGCAGCTCGGCGACCCGGATCCGCGCCGCATTGGCTTTCACCTTCTTGGCGTCGGCCAGCGCGGCCACGACCATCGCCTCGTTCGCTCTTCTCGATCCATCGGCCTCGATCGCCCACTGAAGCGCGTAGAGCTGCGCCAGAATGACAAAAGCGGTGCCGTTGTCGGGACGTTGCTTAAGCGAATCTCTTGCCTCCGCTATCGCCTTCTAATCGTCTCCACACCGGCGAGCTCCACGCCCCATGCGTACGCTTCGCGTACCGCCAAGTACGCCAGATTCTGATGTCCGAATAGTCATCCGGCTTGAGCCGGACGGAGCGCTGAATAGCGGCGAGCCTTGCGATTTGCGTGTTGCGGGAATCGAAGCGCGGGTCGCCGTAGATCATGCCGATATTCTGAAGAACGACATACTGGTCGGGCTGGCGCGCATCGGCCTCCTGGAGCTTGGCGAGCGCATTGCGACATTCCTCGCCGAAAGCCTCATCGTTCCTCACCTTGCCATTCTGGTCAGGGGCCTGAGCGTGCCGGAACATCGCATATCCTTCGGCACTGAGAAGCAGGCTTTCAATCCTGTCTTGCTCCCTCTTCCAGGCGCCGTTCTCGTGGCCGCGCCCAGCCGTCCTCGCGGGTGCTCGCGCCGTGACCTCCTTCAGTTCCGCGCGTGCATCATTCGAGGTCTTTACTTGTTTCGCATAGAGGTCGTCCAAGATGGCACCGAATGCTTCTTTGCGCGCGGCTGGTGTCACTGATTGCTCCATCGCCTTGACAAGCTTCTGCTCGACCTCGGGCTTGAGCGCGATCGAGGCCGGAAGCTTGTCTTTCGTGGGGAGCTTGTCTTTGAACGCCTCGATAAAGTCGTCGGGATGGAGAAGGATCAGTCCATAGCCGATGGAGTTGGCCTTTTCCGCCAATCCGACGGCCCAATCTTGCTGAAATCCAGTTTGTCGGTGTCCGACGATCCCGCCGGCGGGCTTGATTTCATCGTTTCCAGATCCCTGTCGATCTCATCGAGATCCTTGACGGCGGCAACGAGCTCTTCCCAGCGATACAGCTTGCGATGGGCGTTGGCATGGAATAGCAGGGCCTGAAATCCTGGTCTTCTTGGCCCTTATGACGGCTGCCCTCTTCTCGTCTATCGCAGGATTCAGCTTACGCCCGAGCTTGGGGGTTTGCTGTACCTGGCTCTGCCAGAGCTGGATATCTTTCTCATTCTTGTCGATTGCGTCCTTGAGTAGCTTCTTGGCGCGATCATAGGCAATGATCGCGTCCGCCTCATTACGTTTTTCTGAAAGGGTCACGCCAAGCAGCATGGCGCCGTCCGGAAACTCGGGCATCTCCTTCTGCAGCCGCCGGAACTCCGATTCGGCATTGTCCAGCGGTGTAGGCTCCTTGGCCGCAGCATCGGCCGACGCAGCGTTTACCAGTGTAGAGTCTCTCCGGCATCTGAAGGTAGGTGTTCAGGCGCTGCAGGCCGACAAAGAACGCCTCCAGAGCTCGCGGGCTGGGAAATGTGATCTGACCCAACAAGTCCGCAACCTTCGGGTCCCGTCGCCAATTTGTGGGCCTGCGGGATCGTAATACATGTGTAAAGAACCCTGCAAATCACCCGATCGATCATGCGCTCCTTGGCGGCATTCCCCGTCCCATCAGATTTTTCCGGGTATGCCAGCCAAGTCTGCGGCTGTCCCGTCAGCGTCTTCCACTCGATCTGCACCGCGCCCGGCGCACCCTTCGCAGGGCTACCGAAATCTTGTACCGGTTGTCAGGCAGCAGCGCGAGGAAACTCTGGAGAATGACGGGACGTTGACGCCCTGGATCTCCAGTTTGAGATCTTCCGGCAACTTGGCCGCTTCACTGGATCCGAAATTCTCGACAAGCGGCGGAACCTGGACCTCATACAGCGCCTCGAGCCGCACGCCGTGACCGAGCTCCTTTGCGCGCGCAGGCAGATAGCTTCTCACGTCGTCGCTATTGACCGTTGCCGACTCGATCTGAACGACGCTCGAAGTGGATGCTTGCGCCATCAGGTATTTTGCGAACGTGTTGACCACGGCCGCGAAAACGCCGAGAAGAAACAAACCCGCTGCGGACAGACGGCAATCTTGATGAAGTAGGAAGCCGAGGCTTGCCCTCCCACAGTCCTTGCCAACGTAACGATTGCTGCTCCAAGAATCGCGAGGGAGAGCAGTCCCACGGCGCCAGCGATGATGTAGCCGATGGAAATCAGCATTTTGGACCTGCGTATCGATTCCCACATCGCGCACGTCTCGCGCAATTCGGAGATGGCGGGCTCGATGAATTGGGGATGACGCCAGCATGCTGGACCTGCGGATTTCAAATCGCACGGTCTCCGCAACGTATGGGCAAGCAGCCTATACTGTACTCTCGGCGTCCAAGGCGCTCCTTTCGCGGACAGAGAGCCAGTGAGTTGCTTCGGTGTCATGCGGTTGCCAATCGCATTAATAAAGGATAGTCGCCGACGACGAAAAGGGTTAGCGATCAGGAGATCCTCATGGCCCGCTATCTCAAGCGCGGAATGGACGCGGGCGCGATCAAGGCGGCCGACGCCAAGGTGCGCGAGACGGTCGAGCAGATCCTCGAGCAAATCGAGACCGGCCGCGACGCGGCGGTGCGTGAGCTATCGCAGAAATTCGACAACTGGTCGCCGCCCTCGTTCAAGCTCAGCGCGTCCGAGATCGAGCGCGCGATAGCGCAGGTCGGCAAGCGCGACCTCGACGACATCAAGTTCGCGCAGGCGCAGGTGCGCAATTTCGCGCAGAAGCAGAAGGAGACGTTGCGCGATCTCGAGGTCGAGACGCTGCCCGGCGTCGTGCTCGGGCACAGGCACATCCCGGTGAATTCGATCGGCTGCTACGTGCCGGGCGGACGCTATCCCATGGTCGCCTCGGCCCATATGTCGATCGTGACCGCGCGCGTGGCCGGCGTGAAGCGCATCGCCGCCTGCGCGCCGCCGTTCAAGGGTGGCCCGCATCCGGCGATCGTGGCCGCCATGCATTTCGGCGGCGCCGACGACATCTACGTGCTCGGCGGGGTGCAGGCGGTCGCCGCCATGGCGCTGGGCACCGAGACGATTGCCGCCGTCGACATGATCGTCGGGCCCGGCAATGCCTATGTGGCGGAAGCCAAGCGCCAGCTCTTCGGCCGCGTCGGCATCGACCTGCTCGCGGGACCGACCGAGACCTTGATCATCGCCGACGACAGCGTCGACGGCGAAATCTGCGCCACCGATCTGCTCGGCCAGGCCGAGCATGGCCCGACTTCCCCTGCCGTGCTCCTCACCAATTCGGAGAAGCTCGCGCGCGACACCATGCGCGAGGTGGAGCGACTGCTGGCGATCCTGCCCACCGCCGACGCCGCCGGCAAGGCCTGGGCGGATTTCGGCGAGGTCATCGTGTGCGAGGGCGAAGACGAGATGGTGCGGGAGGCCGACCGCATCGCCTCCGAACACGTGCAGGTGATGACGCGCGATCCCGATTATTTCCTCGCCAACATGAAGAACTACGGCTCGCTGTTTCTCGGCCCGCGCACCAACGTCGCCTATGGCGACAAGGTGATCGGGACGAACCACACGCTGCCGACCAGGAAGGCCGCGCGCTACACCGGCGGCCTGTGGGTGGGGAAATTCCTAAAGACCTGCACCTACCAGAAAGTGCTGACCGACGAAGCCTCGACGCTGATCGGCGAGTACTGCTCGCGGCTGTGCATTCTCGAGGGCTTCTCCGCCCACGCCGAGCAGGCCAATGTGCGCGTGCGTCGCTACGGCGGGCGCAACGTGCCCTATGCCCAGGCGGCGGAATAGCCGGGTTTTGCTGTCAGTCATGCGCGCTCCAACCGTCGACCTCACCAAGACGCCTTCCTTCCGCCTCGACGGCAAGCGCGCGCTGGTCACCGGCGGCGGCCGGGGCATCGGGCTCGCGGCGGCGTCCGCCCTGGCGCAAGCCGGCGCCGAGGTGACGCTCGCCGCGCGCACGCGGGCCGAGATCGAAGCCGCGGCCGAGGCGATCGTCGCGCGTGGCGACAAGGCCGTCGCGCTGCAGCTCGACGTCACCGATCTCGACGCCGCCCGCCGCACCATCGCCGCGGCGGAGCCGTTCGACGTGCTGGTCAACAATGCCGGCACCAATCGACCGGCCGCTCTGATGGAGGTCAAGGTCGAGGACTTCGACGCCATCTTCGCACTCAACGTCCGCGCCGCCTTCTTCGTGGCGCAGGCGGTGGCGCGCCGCCTGATCGCGGCCAAACGCCCCGGCTCGATCATCAACGTCTCGTCGCAGATGGGCCATGTCGGCGCCGCGCGCCGCACCGTCTATTGCGCCAGCAAGCACGCCATGGAGGGCTTCACCAAGGCGATGGCGATCGAGCTTGCGCCCCATAACATCCGCATCAACAGCCTGGGGCCGACGTTCCTGGAGACACCGATGACGCGCCCGTTCTTCGAGAACAAGGCCTTCCGCGACGAGGTGCTGTCCAAGATCAAGCTCGGCCGCCTCGGCCAGCTCGAGGAGCTGACCGGCGCAATCCTCTTCCTCGCTTCCGACGCCTCGTCGCTGATGACCGGCTCGGCGCTCGTCCTCGACGGCGGCTGGACGGCGGAATAAACGGTGCGACAAACCCAACCCGCACAGGGACGCGCCCCATGATGAACCTTCGATCCCTGGTGCTCGGCTTAGCCGCCGTCCTCGCCGCGTTGCCGGCGACGGCTGAAAGCCAGGCGCCCGACCGTCTGCAGACGATCCTCGACCGCGGCGTGCTGCGGGTCGGGACCACGATGGACACGCCGGTGTTCAGCATGCGCGATCCCGCGACCGGCAAGCTCCATGGCCTCGACATGGATGTGCTGGAAACGCTGAATTCTTCGCTCGGCGTCAGGCTCGAATACGTGAAGATGACGTTCGGTTCCATGCTCGCCGACCTCGCCGCCGACAAGTTCGACATCGCAATGTCGGGGATGGGGCGGACGCTCGACCGCGCGCGGGTCGCCACCTTTTCAAAGCCCTATATGCGCTACGGGAAGCTGCTGCTGATCCGCGGCACCGATCAGGGGCGTTTCAAGACGCTCGCGGACCTCGATCATCCCGGTCTCAAGATCGCCTACAACAAGGGCGGGTTGAACGACCGCTTCGCCCACAACATGTTCACCCAGGCAACCCCGGTCGGCTTCGAGAGCAACGAGCTCGCCACCGCCGATCTCCTCGCCGGCAAGGTCGATGCGCAGGTCTCCGACTCCACCGCAGCGATCTATATGGGCCGCCAGAACCCGCGACTCGCCGCGATGAGCCCGGACAAGGTGTTCCACCCGATCTACGTGGCCATTCTGCTGCGGCGCAATGACCAGACGCTGCTCAATTACATCAACATCTGGCTCGACCAGATCGAGCTGGACGGTACGCTGGGAAAGATCCGCACCAAATGGCTGGGTGACACGAGATAGTGGGCAAGCGGTTCTACACCACGCAATCATCGAATGGGGCGCAAACGCCGCTGGGCCGCGAAGCTCAGCAAACCATTGCCGGGAGGAAATACCATGCGAGTCCTACTGCTCTGCCTGCTGGCGCTCGTCGCCACCGCCGCCCGTGCCGACGATGCCGAGCTCAAGCAAAAGATCGTCGGCACGTGGAAGCTCGTCTCCGTCGTCTACGAGGACCAGGAGACCAAGACTCGCACGCCGGTCTACGGCGAGCATCCCAAGGGACGCCAGATCGCGACCGCCGATGGCCGCTGGCTCGCGCTCGTCACCGCCGAGGGCCGGCCGGTGCCGAAGACCGACGAAGAGCGCGCGCAGGCCCTGCGCACCATGATCGCCTATACCGGCCGCTACCGGGTCGAGGACGGCAAGGTCGTGACCAAGGTCGAAGCCGCCTGGAACGAAGCCTGGGTCGGCGGCGAGCAGACGCGGTTCATTCGCTTCGAGGGCGACCGGTTGTTCATCGAGAGCCCACCCATGCCGCATCCGAACCAGAACAACAAGGTGGTGCGCGTCGTCGTGATCTGGGACCGGGAAAAGTGAGCGGCGAAGCGTGCGGCAAATACTGCAGACCGGCTGAAACACAAGGGCGAGAAACATGAATGGCAGCGCTTTCAAGCTGGGTACGTTTGCAAAACCAGGAGGCGTCCCCTTCGCCGCGATTGTGCTGGCCGAGGATGCCGTCGATCTGTCGCTCGCGCACGCGGCCTATCGAGCTTCGCCGAGGCGCGACGCTTTGAGCGCCACCGACAGCATCCTCGGCCTGCTGGAAAACTGGGAGGCCAATTTTGCCGTGCTGCAAGAAATCGTGGCCTTTGTCGAGAAGGAAGGCCTGAGGCCGGGCGCCACCAAGCCCGCGAGCCTGCACGCGCTGCCGCCCGTGACCCGGCCGGGGAAGATGTTCTACGCCGCGCAGAACTTTCAAGAGCATGTCGATGAGATGATCCGCGCCGGCATGACGCCTGCGGGCGGCCCCAAATTCACCGGCGAGAAATCGACGACGCTGCCTTACCTCTTCCTGAAGGCGCCGAGCTGTCTCGCCGGCGCGTATGATGAAATCGACATCCCGCTCGGCATGAAGAAGATCGACTGGGAGGCCGAGATCGCGCTCGCCATCGGCAAAAAGGGAAAGCGCATCAAGGCCGAGCGCGCCCTCGAGCATGTCGCAGGCTTCATGACCACCAACGACGTCTCCTGCCGCGACATTCAGATTCGCCTGGACCGGCCGGGATTGCGCTCGGATTGGCTCGGGGGCAAGAGCCACGACAATTTCGCGCCGATGGGGCCTTTCCTCGTGCCGCGCGCCTTCGTGCCAGACCACAAGAATCTGTTCATTCGCCTCACCGTCAATGGTGAAGTCAAGCAGAACGGCAACACCTCGCAGTTCATATTCACGCCCGAAGAGCAGATCGAATACGCCTCGAACATTCTCACGATCGAGACCGGCGACATTTTCAGCTGCGGCACCTGCGGCGGCGTCGGCCAGGGCACCAACACCTTCCTCAAGCCGGGCGATGTCATGGAGACGGAGGTCGAGAGCCTGGGCAAGATGCGAAACCGGTTCGTCGCCGAAACCGCCTGACCGGGCGGTCGCGCGATGGCCGCCGAGGCTGTGCCGAAACGCGACGTCCAAGTTTGATTTGGCTCCGCGACAAAAGCTTCCGGGGCATGCTGCGGATGCATCTTGGGTTCCACGAAACCCGATAGATTGCTATCGTCCGCTGCGCTTGACCGGTCATTGCGAGAACGTCGGACAAGCCAGAACATCCCGGGAGAAAGACCATGAATTCTCCACAATTGCCCAATCTGCGAGTCCGGCCACGCGTCCAGGCGCCAGTTTCTCACGGGGCTCGGAGCCGTCGGCGCCGCGACGATACTGACGGCGCCTCCGGTGCTCGGTCAGGTGCCGGAGAAATTGATCGACACGCATCATCACTTCTATCCGCCGGCCTATCTGAAGCGGCAAATGGAGTGGGAGAGCGCGCGGAAGATTCCACCTTTCGCCGGCGTGCCGGACTGGACGCCGGCCAGGGCCGTCGAACAAATGGACAAGAGCGGCGTCAGGACCGCAGTGCTGTCGCTCGCATCCACTCCCGGCTTGTGGTTTGACGATGGTGCGGAGGCGGCGAGCAAGACGGCGAGAATGTGCCAAGATTATGCGGCCGAGATGCGGAAGGACTATCCGGGTCGCTTCGGAATATTCGCACCGCTGTCGATGATGAATATCGACGCCACGCTCAAGGAGGTCGAACACGCGTTCGATGCCATCAAGGCGGACGGCATCAATCTGCAGACCAATTACGGGGATAAGTGGCTGGGCAATCCCGTCTACAAGCCCGTGCTCGAGGAACTCAACCGGCGCAAGGCCGTGGTCTATGTGCATCCGCTGGTCGCAGCCTGCTGCAGCCAGCTGAGCGTCGGCACCTTCCCGGCGGTGATCGAGGTGCCGCATGACACTACCCGCACCGTCACCAGCCTGCTTCTGAGCGGGTCGTTCGCGCGCTACCGCGACATCAAGTGGCTGTTCTCGCACGCCGGCGGAACAATTCCGATGATGGCGGGCCGTATCGACTCGTTCTACGGAGCGCGGCCGAATCTCAAGGAGTTTGCGCCGGACGGCATCCAAGGCGAGCTCAAACGCCTCTACTACGACACCGCGAACGCAACTTCCGCGCCCACGATGGCCGCGCTGATGAAGCTCGTTCCTACGTCGCAAATCACCTACGGCAGCGATTACCCGTACTTTCCGCTCGACCAGATCGCAAACCTGCGGCAGCTCGGCCTTACCCAGGAGCAGTTACAGGAGATCGGGAGCGGCAACGCGATGAGGCTCATTCCGAACTTAAAAAGTTGAGACCGCAATTTCTGCGTGGCGTGCGGAAGGCTGATGCGTGCGCGCGCCAGCCAACCGTGCCGACGAGGTGATCGAATGAAGGATCCCAGGTTGAAGACCAAAGTAAACCTGGGATGAGCCTTGGTCGCACCGCAATCATGACAGTGAGCGCACCTCCCTATGGCTCACTCATGGTTGTATGCGCCGTTTATCGCGGCGACATAACGTTTGACGGAAATTTCCAAAATCTGTTTCCCGCCTGTCGGAATGACACGATCGAAATAATGGCCATAGACCGTATCGAACTGAAAAGGCTCCAGCGCAGCGGCAATTCCCGTAACTTGTTTCGCGGAGAGCGGGATCAGGTTCGGATAGCTGCGCATGAAGCTGAGAAATTTTCGGTCTGTCGTCACCGTCGCGATGTCCGACGCGCACAATACCCCTCGGCCGCCGGCGCCCTTGGCCCAATGCAGTACGGTGCCGCCCGGAAAATGCCCCCCGCAACGGATCAGCGTCACGTCGGGCAGGAGCTTCAGCGTCCCTCCATTCCATAATTGGATGGACGGATCGGGACGCATGATCCAGCGCTGGTCATCGGCATGCAGGTGGATGGGGACGCCGCCGAACGCGCGGCTCCATTCCACCATCGTTGTATAGAAGTGCGGATGCGATATGGCGATAGCCTTCAGGCCACCGAGCCTGTTGATCAAAGTGACGGTCGCCGGGTCGAGCATCGCAATGCAGTCCCACAAGACATTTCCATCGGGTGTGCAGACAACCAGCGCGCGTTGACCGATCGCAAAGGGCGGCTGCGTCCCAATGCCGATCACTCCCGGCTCGTACTGGCGGTATGAGTTGAAATGTCCAGCCGCCAGGGCGGCCGGCGTTGTCCAAGTTTGTCCGCGCGGCGGAACGTATTGCCGTTCTTCTTCGCAGATTGCGCAGTGCTGCGGGGGCACACTGCTCGGCGTGTATTGGGTGCCGCAGGCGGTGCAAATGAACGCGTCCATCTCGCTGCTCCGGGAACATGCGCTGTATGCACGGCGATTATAGGCCGTCCTGGCCGCACGAGGCACATCAGAAGCCTTGCGACGGACGGATTTCCGCTATGCCGCCGTCACCGGATAGACCGGCTTCTCGCCGCTCAGCACCCGCGCGACGTCGGCCGCGCATTTGGTCTGCAGCTCTTCGAGCGCCTCAACCGAATAGAACGCGGTGTGCGGTGTGAGGATCACATTGTCGCGGCCGATCAGCCTGGACTCCCGGGGCAGCGGCTCGACCGCGACCACGTCGAGCGCGGCGCCGCCGAGATGGCCGCTGTCGAGCGCCGAGATCAGCGCGTCTTCGTTCACCAATGGCCCGCGCGCGGTGTTGATGAGGACGGCGCCCGGCTTCATCCTGCGCAGGACTTCGGCGTCGAACAGACCGCGCGTCGCCGGCATCAGCGGCGCATGAATGGAGACGAAATCGGAGATTTCGAGCAGCCGGTCCAAACTCATGCCCTCGACCCCGGCGGCGGCGAGCGCCTCCGGCGACACGTAGGGATCATGCGTGACGACGCGCAGGGCGAACGCCTTCGCCTTCGGCGCCAGCGCGCGCGGAATGTTGCCGAAGCCGACGAGGCCGAGCACGCGCCCGGCGAGGCGGCGGATCGGAACCACCGCCGGCATTTCCCAGCGCCCCGCCTGCACCAGCGCGTTGGACAGCGGAATCTTCCGCGCCAGCGCAAGAAGCAGCGCCATGGCGTGATCGGAGACCTCGTGCATGCAATAGTCCGGCACGTAGGTCACGGTCATCCCGAGCTCCGCAGCGGCCTTGATGTCGATGTTGTCGACGCCGAGGCCGAAGCGGCCGATCGCCTTGCAGCGCGTGAGCTGCCGCAGCAGCTCGCCGGTCAGCTTGGCATAGGTCACGAGGATGGCGTCGGCGTCGCGCGCCACCGCCAGGATGTCCTCCGCCGACGGGCTCTTGGCCATGCGCAGCTCCGCATCGATGCGCGCGAGCGCAGCCCTCGCCGGATCGAGCGAGGGGAACGGGCTGTCTGTGACTGCGATCAGGGGACGGGACATGGGAGTCTCCACGCTTGTTCTCGTAGCCCGCATGAAGCCTAAAGCGCGTTCACGCGCGTCTATAGCCCGGCCTAAAGGGCGTTTACGGCCGTCTTCGCGGGCTATGGACGGGCATGAACGCCCTTAGAGCGCATCCCGATTGGGTCGAAATCGTGATGCGCTCCAAATTCTTCGATTTTGCGCATGTTCTGTTCGGAAAACCGGTTCCCACTGTTCCGGAACATGCGCTAGAGACGCGCTATGGCGGAATGCGGGGCAGCCGCCCCGGATTGCGCCTTCGCCTGCGCGACGGGTCCGCCCGGGCTACGATCCTCGCAGCACCTCCGGGTTGACGCAGTTGGGCGGTGTCTTGCCGGCGAGAAACGCCAGGATGTTGTCCACTACGATATTCGCCATCTCTTCGCGCACCTCGACCGTTGCGCTGCCGAGATGCGGGGCCAGCGCGACGTGTCGGCATATTGCGCAGCGCAGCGTCGACCTTGGGCTCGTGCTCGAACACGTCGAGGCCGGCGCCGGCGATCCGGCGCGCCCGCAAGGCCCGCACCAGCGCCGCCTCGTCGACGAGCGCCCCGCGCGCGGTGTTGATCAGGAACGCGGTCTTCTTCATCAGCTTGAATTCGCGCGCCCCGATCTGGTGGCGCGTCTCAGGCCTGAGCGGCTGGTGCAGCGAAACGAAGTCGGATTCGGCGAGCAGCTGATCGAATGGAACGAATGTCAGGCCGGCCTCGCGTTCCACGCTCTCCGGCTTTCGCCGCGGCGTCCAGTAGAGCACGCGCATGGAGAAGCCATGCGCGCGCCGCGCCACTGCCCGGCCGATCAGCCCGCCGCCACCGACAAGGCCAATCGTCTTGCCCCAGACGAAGGAGCCGAGCAGGTAGCT
>CAWGEH010000036.1:0-162490 GCA_963821505.1 uncultured Alphaproteobacteria bacterium | reverse complement strand
GCGGCGGCCCCCAGCCGATGCAGGTGAGATCAAAAGCTGCCTCAGCAATTAGTTTTTGAGGCGGGCGAGTGCATCCTTCACAAGCAGCTTGCGCCGTTTCAACGAAACGATCTGGAGATCGTCGATCGAGGGATGAGCGTGGGCTTCGGCTATTTCCATTTCCAGGGCGCGATGCCGTCTTTCCAGTTCTGCAAGATGGGCTTCTATGGACATCAGGGAGTCTCCTTAGTCAGATTGCGGGCCGAGCGTCGGAAGCCGGCTCCTGCCAGCCGGTCCGAGCACCGCAATTTGCCATGACGGGCCACAGTCAAGGATGTGCTTGGCTACCGGGAAGCGGCAGGACGCGAATTTGCCCGAAGTGTTGCGTACGGAACACAGTTCAGGTTCCTCAGTACGCATGAATGACCGTCATTTACAAGCTGACTGCCCCATGGCTATTCAGAGCCGTAACCCTTCGACAACCATAGACACACGCGAACCGGGGTGACGCCGGGCCTGCCATACGTGCGCCCTGATCGAAGCAATAAGACATGGAGATGTTGGAGAGCGAGTACACCCACTTCGAGTCGCCAAAGCCCGCGCCAGAAGTTCCGGTTCGGGTATTTCTTAGATCGCAATTGATGGCGGCCCTCCGGCAACACGCGCGACCTATCATTATCGAAGAGCCGGACCTTGCACTCCCGTTCATTCGAATGTTGCGAGCGCGGGAGTTGCGCCTGAGGACAGTCGGCGGCCTCGTAGCGGAAGCGATGTCATATGTGATCAGTCAGTACTATGGCACCGACATCGAAGCGTGCTGGTACATCGGCCAATATGTACTTCCGGGCAACATGCAGCGAGTTATCTTGAAGCCGAAGGCACTTCCGCTTCGTACGCTGGGCGTGTCGCTCCAGAACTTCTTCTGGCAAATAGCCGTCCGATCTCACAAGCAGACTTTCCCCTACGACACGCTCGTACTCTTCGAGAGGGCTTTTGATCCTGTAGATGTGATCGCCGTCTCGATCTGGCATCGCAGCAACGATCTTGTAATTGCCGTGTGCCGCATCCCGCGGAAACATGTGCGGAATGCAGGTCACCACTTCCCCGATCCTGAATTGATGCATAGATTTCCCCCACCCCTATGTTCGAGGGCTATCAGTGACATCCCCCATTTTGTTTGCGCGAAGTCCTTGTCGGGTCAAAACGGTGGACGAAAATAGATTTTTTCGAGGTCCGATGACGCTCACCTCGCCCCACGGGATCTGTCATCACTCACCCGACTGGCTCAAGTCGAAGAATCCGGCTTGCGCGGAGGTAAAGCGGAAGGTGGAGGAAGAATGGGGGACGTGACTGGCAGGCGCGGCGACCGATCTCTGGAAGGAATTTTTTCAGCCGCAACGTTGGGCGATTCATCTGACTCCACTGCTCGACCTCAAGTGCCAGCCTTGTCCAAGTTCGTGCCATGTCGAGTAGGATGCCTTGCACTCGGACGTTGGGCGCACGCTCGGCCATCTGTCGGCATTCGGCAGCGCGATCTCTACATTCTACCGGAGTAGGCATACCGACGCCCTCACCTCGAACCACGCTGCACGTTCATTTTGCCACCCATTTACGTTGCCGTCGGCCCGCTTCCAGACGATAGAAATCGACGATCTGTCGGCGATTCCAGAGTTCCTGCAGAATTGTTAGCAGAAGAGGTCGTGAAGCGTCTTTATTGGCCGCCGCTGAGGGCCTTCTTCGGCCACGCGCTCGTCCCGCTCGGCCGTCGTGGCTACTTGCAACCAAGACAGGCCGAGCTTCATCAAATAGACCTTCATCTCAGGGTCGCTTGTAGCTTCGGCTAAGCGAGCGCACTCGGCGGCGCGCTTCAGGCATTCCGGCTTGTTCATGGCGGTGATCTCGTGAGGCGCACCTCATTCAACAACTAACAAGGTGCAATCAGGTTCGAGTTTGTGCGCTGCGAGACGCGCTTGTGACACCTAGGCGGAAGATAGGTCAGCCGGCCTGGTGTATGTTGCAAAGCCCCACAACTGTACGGGAGTAACGCCTAGTGGATCAACTCTAACGCTTGTTTCCCGCGTTTAACAGCGGCGAGGACGCGGTTGGGATCTGCGGTCCAGATGAAGGGTTTTGGTTCGGCATTGGTTTCCAGGACGAAGCGGTTGATGGCGGCCTTGAGACCGATGACGGTGCCATCGAGGACATTGAGGGCAGCAAACAGCGTCGTGGTACCGTGGCGCGCTTGTAGTCATGCGTCATCGTGCCGGCGCGGCCCGGCTTCATCGGGCAGGCCCGGCTGGGTGCGGTCGAGCGCCTGGACTTGGCTCTTTTCGTCGACCGAGAGGACCACCGCATGAGCGGGCGGGTCGACGTAGAGGCCGACAATGTCCTTGAGTTTCTCTGCGAACTTGGGATCGTTCGACAGCTTGAACGTTCGGATGCGATGGGGGGCGAGTTGATGGGCCTCAAGGATGCGTTGCACCGATCGCAAACTCACGCCCGCCGCCTTCGCCAGCATCCGGCCGGTCCAATGGCTGGCTTCTCCCTGCGGCGCAGAGAGCGCCAAATCGACCACCCGCTGCACCGTGGCCGCCGGCAGCGGCGGCTTGCCGGGTTTGCGCGTCTTGTCGCGCGTGAGCCCTTCGACGCCTTCGGCCATGAAACGAGCCTGCCAGCGCCACACCACCGGCTTGGCCTTGCCGGATCGGCGCATAACCTCGGCGATGCCGCAGCCGTCGGCGGTGGCCAGGATGATCTGGGCGCGCCACACGTGCTTTTGCGCGGCGCTGCGGTCCGAGACGTCGCTTCAAGGCGACGGCGGTCAGCTCGGGTGACGTTGACGACAATACCTGCTCTCATAACGAGAGCTTGAACTGCTTTGGGCGATTTGGGACTCTTCCGATTGAATCACACCACTAGCACCAGAGATTATCGGCATAGAGGACAACGAACTCGCTGGCGTCAGCGTGTACCTGCAATCGCCAAGAGCGGCGACCAGTTATCGGCCTGCCGATTATAGATGCCATCTGGATCGCTCGCCATGAGTTGCGACAGAAACCTGCTCACCAACGGACCGAATTGCAGGCGCATGTGTGTGTTGCCTGCCGTTAGATACGCTCTACGAGGCAGCTCCCGCCAGCCGCACGTAATTGTGAGCAAAGCGTTTTGGCAGCCTCTCGACTATTGGCCTCGATGCGAACCCGATGCCAGATCGGTATCGAACTTCTCCCAAGGGTCGTCCTAACTACGACAGGCTTTTGAGACCCTAGTATCGCCTCATGTTTCTTTCGCAGCAGGTTGTAGCTAGCAATCGCATTCATCTCTGACCGGTCGCCAATTAGCTGAACGGCCCACGTGGGAATTGATTTTTGTGGTGCAAGCATCGGCGCAAGAGCAGATTTCGCCGGACGCTCTGCCGTCTCCGCGCACGGCGCACTCCCCTGAATTGCGATGTTCCAGACGTTTGCCTGGGGACTCCTCCACTCCTCCGCAAGGCGTCCAGTGACGATGCGGACATATGCCTGCGTCTCAGATGGCAGCGGTCGTTTCTTCGCAAGCCAATCCTGGACGCGTTGAGGACCGGCATTGTAGGCGGCAGCAGCCAACCCGAGATTGCCGAACTGAGCGCGCAGCTCGCGCAGGAAGTGGGCCGATTTGGGCAGCGCCTGCGCCGGATCGAAAGGATCGCGTAGCAGGCGCTCTTGCGCAGTCGAAGGCATGAACTGCGCGATGCCCTGGGCCCGTTCGCCGCTTCGCGTGAGCGGGCCTACCGCATTTGGCTTAAGCCGGCTTTCTTGCCATATGAGACGGGCGAAGAATTCAACCGGCAAACCGTTGTCGGCGGCGGCTGACTGGATGATTGGGCAAAGAGACTCAGTTGTGTGAGCCGAGCCATCGCCCCCCTTTACATCGCCGTCCGGACTCGGCGACGCGCGCGCAGCCTGCAGCCGAACGCAAGTGACGACATCCTCTCCCACACCTGCAACTTTTTTTGCAAAAGCGCCTTCTGTAGAAAGGCTACCCCCTTTCTGGGGCAGAAACCGATTTTAAACGGGTTTTGGGAGAGGGGGCACGACTGAAATCTCCAAAAGAAAAGTCCCTCTACGGGGGGTCCAGCGCGTCGCAAACGGACTGACTTGGTTGCTCGCCTTTGCTCATTGCTCCACCCCGCGCGGACTTATCGCTCGCTTGCTTGAGATGCGCTGGACCGTGCCAGTCCCGATCCCGGGTCGATACGGATATTGAAAATTGAGGACCAGAGACCCGCGCCCGAATTTCGCCCAATGAAGCCGAGTACGCCGATATTTGCGCGCCCGAGAGACCGCGCGCCTTCGAGCTACCTGGCAGGAATGTCGGGCCTTTTCTCAGGTTCCGCACATAAGCCACAGAGACAAGACTGACTGGCTGGCCGCTTTCGAGTTGCGGAGAAGGGCGCGGCCCATCGTGCGCTTCGCGTACCTTCGTATGCCTGTTGACTCATTGGCCAAGTCGGTCGGCCAAGACCTCATTCCGAAACTCCTCGAGAAGCGTACGCATCGGGGCCCGTGGGATCGCTGATACGTCTGTGCGGCCCGGGAGGCTGCTGTCGGTGCGGCGGGGGACGACGACCGCGCGGAAACGCGCGAGCTTCGCTCGGGTCAACCGCGATTGCCTGCCTGAGCTCGAGCGGTGCGCAGACGGGTGTGAATGGTGCCGGCGAGGCCGCAGGCGGGGCAACTCACTCGCGTCGATCCGCCCGGCTCCGAAAGCCATACTTCGATATCTTCGCCGCAGCTGGGACACGCGACGCGCGCCGGGCGCGGCGTGCCGAAACGTTCGCTCGCGCGGGCGAGGTGATCCGCGATCGGCGCGAGGCCCATGGCGGCGCGGCGCGCGTCGACCCTCTCGGGATCGCGCAGCCGGGCCGCGACAAATCCCTCGGCGCGCGCGCTGACCTGCGTGCCGTAGAGCTGCGGCTCGCCACGCGCCAGCAGCACCCGGTCGGTGAGATGGGCTAGGTCCGCGCGCGAAGCTTCACCGCACGCGACCGCGCGCTCGAGCAGCTTGAGACAACGTCGTTGGAATTCCGGATGCCGGTCGGCATGCTGTGCGATAAGCCAAGCCGCATGGGCGCCGTCGGCGCCGACAAGCATGCGGCCGGGCCAGCCCACCCGGTCGACCACCTTGCGCAGCCATGCGGTGTTGGCGTCGTCCATGGCGATGATGCCCGCCTTATCCTCGGGCGCGCCGGCGAAGGCGCTGCGCGCCGCCTGATCGAGGTCGCGCCGGCGCAGCAGCTCGGCGCGCAACTCCTCCCGGCCGTAGCCGAGGCGGCCGGCGAGCGCGGCCGTGCGCTGCCACAGGCGCGCCTCGCCCTGCCAGCCGGCCGGCTGCTCGACCGTGTGCGGAAGCTCGACCGCCCGCGGAATTGGGGCGCGCAGGAATTCTGGATCGTGCCCGCCGATAACGCCGCTGCCTTTCGGGCCGAAGCGCGCGAACGGCGAGGCCTCGGGGTGGCGCATCGCCGCGATCGCGGTGGCGTCGGTGCGCAGCCCGAGCCATCGGGCGATCGCCGCGAGCTGCCGCTCAGGGTCGTTGAGCACGTCCTCCGCCCGCACGCGGAGGTACCCGCTCCGGCGGCAGCCGTGCGAGGAAGCGCACGATGCGCCCGTGCATGTCAAGCCACGCAGCGATGCCGGCCATCGGCTGGCCTTCGAGCGGATGCGACGGCACGGTGCGCTTGCGGTGCTCGACCATCGAGAGCTGCGTCGTTACCGGGTGGCGTGTCAGGTGCAGGTAGCGCGCGTTCGGGTATGCGCGGGCCAGCCGCTCAGCGCGGCCGTGGTTGCGACGTTCTCGGGCGACTTCTCGACGCCGCGCGCGGGGCGAGCCGGGCGAGCAGCACGTCGAAGACATGCGCGCCCGACCAGTGCGGCCGATCCTCGAGCCATGCGCGCGCCGCGTTCGAGGCTGTCTAGCTCCTGGTCGCCGAACTCGAGCTGCGCGAGCGCGCGCACGAGGCCGGGGCTGCGGTGGGTGAATCCGCGCTCGCGCCAATAGCGCGGCAGCGACGCCTCCAGTTCCCCGATGGTGCGCGAAGCGAACAGCTTCAGCTCGGGCAGCCCCGCCAGATCCGGATGCTGCCCGATCATCGTCGTCACGACCGAGGAATACGACCGCGGCGGCGCCAGCACGAAGACCGGCGCGAATCGCTCCGGCTCGCGCGCAGGCCTGGGATGCCCGCCCCGGGCACAGCGCAATGCCACGTGTTGCGCTGCAGAGGCCGGGCGGGCTCTTGCGCGGGTCGTACCGGGTCCCGGATCAGCCGCGCGCCCTTCCGCCTCGCTCGCTCCACGTTCCGAAACACGCATCCGCGCTAGTGAATCTGCGGCGCCATGACGGGGCCGCTGGCGCAGTCGGCGTTGATCACCTGCGCCAACGGGTCGAGGTTGTCGGCGACGATACTCGTTGCGCAAGTCGATGAGGCGCGCCTGCGTCCTCTCGCAGTACGCGCGCACGCCTTCCGGCTCGAGCAGCGATCGGTCGCCCTGCTCGAACGCGAGGGACCGACTCCTCCACCAGCCGGAACAGGCGCTCGTTGCTCTCCGCGGTGAGCGCGCGCAGCGCGGCGGGGTAAGCGTCGGTGCCGTGCACGCCCGGGACGAGCCGCGCGATGGTCTCAAGCTCGTCCCAGGCGTAACTCATTTCGTAGGCGAGCCCCTGCTTGTGGATCCATGGCCGCACCGCCTGAGTCAGCAGCCGTGATACTCGTTGATGACGCAGGTCGAGGAAATCGTAGTCCGGGTGAGTGAGGTCGCCGCGCAGCCGGCCTTCCTTGCGCCAGCAGGTCGCGGATCGGCGTGCCGCCGTAGGGCAGCATGCGGCGAGAACAGGTCGCGCGCCGCACTCCCGTCTCCGACGATCTTGCGCAGGAACCCGATGTTCTCGCGGATCGACTGGAACGTGCTCGACGGGTCGAACAGCATGAAGCCGTAGGAGAACAGGATGCCCAGCCTCCTTGAGGGTCTGCGACCGCCGCTGAGGTTCTGCTCGACCGTCATCTGCTTGTACAGGACCTCGAGACCCTGACTCGACGCCGGACTCGATGCCCATGTAGACGAGGAACAGGCCGGCCTCGCGCATCGCTGTGGAACAGCTCGGGCTCGACGTATTCGGCGCGGCAGCTAATCTTCCAGATGCTCTGCCGGCGAGCCCGCTGTCGTGCATACGTGCAACGAGCTCGTTCGCCCAGCGCCGCCCCGTTGTTCCCCACAGTGGGAAGTCGTCGTCCTGGAACAGGAAGACGCGCACGCCGTGCTGGCGATGGAGGTGCAGCATCTCCTCGATCACCTTGTCCGGCTTGCGGACGCGCACCACCTTGCCGGGAGCCGTGCGGTAGAACGTGTGGATCGAGCAGAACGAACAGCGCCGGATGCAGCCGCGGCTCGCCAGCAGCGGCAGCGTCGGGAAGCCGCCGATCGTGCTCGGGCCTCATAGGGGCGGTACGGGAACGGCAGCGAGTCGAGATCCTGCACGAGCGGCCGCGCCTGCGTCGCCACCACGTCGGTCATCGCGCAGGTAGGCGATCCCGGAGTCGTCGCGCCACTCCTGCCGGGCGTCGCAGCCGCTCGACGAGCTCGAGCAGCGTCTCCTCGCCTTCGTAGCGGACGACGCTGTCGATCTCGGGAAAGTTCGTCAACAGCTCCTCGTGGCACAGGCTGGGATAGTGGCCGCCGATGGTGAAGTGGCTTGCGATCGCCGGCCGCGCGCAGTTGCTGCGCCACCTCGCGGAATTGCGGCAGGAAGAACTGGAAGATGAGCGAGAACCCGACCAAGAGAGGCTGGCGCGCCGCGAGCCGCGCGGCGATCTTCTCCGCGCCGTCGCGCACGTCGATCATCTCCACGGTGCGGCCGTGCCGCTGCAGCACGGCCGCCAAGTATCCCATGCCGAGATTGCCCTGGTCCTGATAGCCGACGAGTGCGATCTCTGCGAGGCCGTAGGCGGGGGCGGACGGCTCGCGGGCGTTGCCGAAGGCCTCGCCCCGTTCGCCGTTACCCACGGGTCTTGATCAGCTTGGCGGCCTGGCTGGAGGCGTTGGCCATGGTCTGGTGGATCTGCGCGTCAGTTTCGAGGCGGAGTGCCGTCACCTGGCGGGTGATTTCCGGATCGACGGCGAACAGGTGATCCATGTCGATCGCATCGGTCGCAAGGCAGCGGATGTGCTGCCACGACAGTTGCAATCCGCTGGTGAGAATCTTTTCCGCGGCGGGGGACAGCTTTTTCGATGTCTTGGCCATGATCGCCTCCCGATTTGCCGGCACGCTGTGCGGCCTGGCGTGATCGCGTCCGCTCCCTTCCCCGATGCAAGACAGTCGGGCCGGACGATCGATGGTAAAATAGTGACTCGCGCTATCTTCGGTGTCAATCACCGCAGAATTCTTTTGAAGATTGTTACGATTTTCCGACAGCGGGCGGCGCGACGGCCATTGCGTTGGGGCCATCCACTGACGCAAGCGCCCCCTCACACGCGCGTGGCAACATGCGGATCATCAAAACACCGCGTCCGCCGGCAATCACTTCAGTCCGGGAACCACCAGACCGTGAGGCAATTGGCTCGCGGTAGTGAGGAGGTGGACAGCACACTCTCGCCGTCTTACCCGCAAGCGCTGATCGTCGAGGGTCTACCCATTGGCCGCACCACGCATGGGCAGAGGCTGTCGGGTGCCCCGAATAGGCGTAAGTGAGATCACGTCGCTCAGCCAATGAGCTGACCACGGGCGCCAGATTGCCGAGACTAGGGTCCGGACTCATTAAATCCACCATACAAGAGCGGCGGCGAGGCAGACAGAGGCCAGGTAGTTTCGGGCCAGCCTGTCGTATCGCGTGGCGATGCGTCTGAAGTCCTTCAACCTGTTGAACGCACTCTCGATATGCCAACGCAGTTTGTAGAGGCGCTTGCTGAAGCTGAATGGTTGCTTTCTGTTGCAGCGGTTGGGAATGACCGGCTTGGTCCCGCGCTCGTTCAACTCTTCGCGCAACTCGGCGCTGTCATACGCCTTGTCGCCGAGCAGGCGTTCTGGTGACTTCACTCTGCGGATCAAGCGCTCTGCGATCATCTGCGTGCCCGCGGATCGTCCGTTTCCAGCAAACTCTCGAAACAGGTTTTCCCAGATGCCGCGTCGCGCCCAGCGCACAAACCGGTTATAAATCGTTGTCGGAGGCCCATATTCCGGCGGGCAATCGCACCAGCGGCAACCGCTCTTGAGAACATGCACGATCCCGCTGATAACCCGGCGATCGTCAACCCGCTCCACACCGCGAACATCGGTTGGCAAATGAGGCTCAATTCGAGCCCATTGCTCA
Organism: uncultured Alphaproteobacteria bacterium; assembly: GCA_963821505.1. Taxonomy (GTDB): domain Bacteria; phylum Pseudomonadota; class Alphaproteobacteria; order Rhizobiales; family Xanthobacteraceae; genus VAZQ01. The sequence goes on along the minus strand of CAWGEH010000036.1, from coordinate 153,168 downwards.
TCGCTTAGCCAAAACAGATTCCTGCGCACGATCCCGATCCCTTCCAAAAGCGAATCAGGATCGTATTGTCAGAGTAGAAGAATTAATGAGTTTTTACCCTAGTCTCTGCAGATGGGACCCAGAATCCTAGAACTGGGACCCTATCCTTGTGCCGCCATGCCAGCCTGCCGGGATGCGGACTGGTAAGCCAACCTGGCGTGAACCCGTGCCTGTCAGCCTAAAGGCCACTCGGGAGCTTTGGCCGAGTGGCCTTTGGGACGAACTGCCGGAGTGCTCCGGTTCCGTTCATCTTCTTGAGACACTACTGCACGCAAATGCGGGGTGACTTGTTTTGTTTCTTGGACGCCGCCGAATTTTTTTCGGACGACAATCGCGCTCACCCCTTCAAATCCAGCCTAGGTTCTGGAAATGGGACCCTGAATTGAGCAGATGGGACCCGCCTATCTGCGGGTCTAGCGTCTAGCACTACCCTTGCTATTTGGCGGGATGGCTCTGTGAGCCAAGTGCCGCCCGGAATGTGGTTGGAATTTGCGCGGCGCGATCTCCGGCGACTTGAAGCTATCTGATCAGGCGGCGAGGTCAATTGGCTGATCGATGGGCTTGGTGGCTAGCGTTTGCCAGCCATCGACCTTGCGCATGTTAATCTGGCCGGAAGCGAGCAACGCCCAGAACAACATGGCTGCGGTATCCGCCGATGGCAGGACGGTTTGCGTCTTGATCCGTCGCTTGAACTCTTCGTGCAGCCGCTCGATTGCATTGGTGGTGCGAACGCTGCGCCACTGGCTCGGCGGCAGCCGCGTGAAGGTGAAGAGCCGGTCACCGGCTTCCTGCAGACTGTCGGCGACGGCGCGGTGCTTGAGCCGCCATTTACGGATGAAGGCCTTGCGCCGCGTCTCGATCTCCTCTCGCGTCGTGGCGTAGATCATATCGTTATATTCAGCGGAGATCTCCTCATGCAGCCGCTCGGGTGCATGCGCCAGCAGGTTGCGGTGCTTATGGACGGTGCAGCGCTGGACCGGCACGCCGTCCCACGCGGCGGCGACCGCGTTCTCGAGTTCCCGGCGCGCCATCGACGATGAGGAACTCGGGCCGCCGCAGACCACGCTGGATGAGATCGTCGAGCACCGCCCGCCAGGCCTCGGTGCTCTCGCCGCCCATGGCTTTGACTGCGAGCAAGACCTTCTGGCCGTCGGCGCACACGCCGATGACGACAAGCAGCGAGATCGCCGTCGCTTTGCGGTCGAGCCGCACCCGCACCACGGTGCCGTCGAGAATGAGCCGCACGATCGGTTCCCCCGCCAGCGAGCGGGCATTCCACGCGTCCCAATCGCTCTTCACCTTGCGCCAGACCCGGCTCACCGTATCCTTGCCGACCGCGCCGGCGAACAGAGCACCGAGCGCCCGGCGCACACGGCGCGTGTTGGTGCCGGCCAGGTAGCAGCTGGCGATCAGTGCATCGGCAGCAAGCGTGCGGCGCTGATAGGCCCGCAGCGTGCGGCTCTTCCACTCGGTTGTCTTCCACTCGGTTGTCTTGCCCTCGGGAGTGTTCAGCCGCGCGCGTGGCAGCGCGATCTCCACCTTCCCGAATGTTCCCAGCAGCGAGCGCGACCGATGGCCGTGGCGGTGGCCGGTGACCGCGGGCTCCTGCGGATCACCGCTCGCCGGCTTTGCGCGACGGGCGTAGCGCGAGCGCGCCAGAACTTCGTCGAGCTCGCCTTCGAGCATGGCTTGCAGGAATTCACGCGCTCGATCCCGAAGGCCAGCTTCGATCGGATCGAACCAGTTGTCGAAAAGGTGCTCCGTCGCCTCGATTTCCGACTGCGGCAGGCAAGGGGTCGTGATATCGCTTGTCATGGCGTGATCTCCGCCGGCGCTTCAACGCCGGAATTGCTTGTTGCATCAAGCTGGAGATTACGCCGCCTTCATTTTCCAACCACTCCCGCTACGGCACCGTAGTAGACGCCAGCTCCAGAGAAGCCGCGCCAGTGTCGGTCGCAAGACAAAGACCGCGCTCGCCCCTGAGCAGGGTCTAAGACACAAAAAGCGTGCGGTCGCTCAGAACACGAATGAATAATCTGTAAATCGCTCGGTGGGCAGTTGCTTCGCGCTCGTCATCATTTTGAACGGATCGATCTGAACTGACGGCGTGACAACCTGAGCCTGCGTGTTTGAGATTGCCCATCCTGCGATGCCAGCCAGGATCAAAACAGCGACGCTGGCTGCGAACAATCGAGTTTGTCCCATCTGAAATCCTCCCTCGGCTCTGACCGTCTGTCCGCATGTCAAGTAGCTCACAAAGGAGGCTGCGCCCTATGACGCATGTCACAGGTGCGCGAAGATTTTTCGAAGCCCTAGGAGACTCCAACCGCCCGCCTCTCGGGCCGGGCCCGGGAGTGTGGGGGTCTGGCACCGGAGCCAGTCCTTCTCCGTAAACATCCATAGGGAACTTTTTGATTGGGTCCGCTTGATAGCCCTGCTTGCCGGTGAGCCCCGTCTAACTTCCGCCGTGTAGCGATGGAAATTTTTCAACCACGCCCGCGCAGGGCGATGGGGTCTCACCATGATCCGTATTGTACTCGTGGCCGTGACCGTGGTCGCGCTGGCCGGCTGCGCCAGCTCCGAATTGGCGACGCAGGCGGCGTTCAGGGCTGAGGATGCCAAGTGCAAGAGCGCCGGCGCCCAGCCAGGCACCGACGCCTATGTGCAATGCCGGCTGGCCATCGATCTGCAGAAGGCCAATGCGGAGGCGGCTGCCGAAGCAGCGCGGCAGCAGGCGCGTACTCGACCATGATGGCGGTTGGCTGCGGCATGATGACTGGCCACTGACCAACGGCATTCGCTAAGGGCTGGCGCTCACCATTTGGCGACTGCGATCACCCATGCAAGCGGGACGCTCACAACGCCGAAGTTAGAGCCAGATCCTATATCCCTGAGCGTCCTTCGGAAGCATGAAAATATGGATCACGAGCCACACATACGCCGAGAAGCCCAGAGCAAGCCTAATCAGATCTTCGGGAGTCTCATATTGGAGTGCACCCTTTGGGATGGACAGACGTGACGCCGTTCAAATGGCGACCTGCCGGGCGTGTTGCGGCACCGTTGACGCTGGCGTCCTTGCGTTATGCGGGTTGAGCTGCGGCGGCCTCCGCCACGGCCACCATCGACCCCCAGGGGCGGCCCCAATCGTCGACCCCGAGCTCGACCGGCTTGAGCGTGAAGGGTGCGAGCGCCCCTTGCGCACCGTCGCGGTCTTTGGCGATAGCCAATTGCCGATTGGAGACATTGCCGGTTTGTGGATCGATATCGGCCATTACGGACAGCACGAAGTCCGCATTGGCCCGCCACGCTGACGCGCCGCGCAGTCCTACTGCGGCGTTCTTGCCGTAATGGTGAATTGGAACAACGAGGGCGGCGATTGCATCGCCGATCCTCCGCATCACCTTGCAGATCCGAGCTGCTTCGGCGTTATCGGCTTCTTCCTTAATGTCGAAGGACGCGGAAACGGTATCGACGAAAACAAGCCCGAGCCGAACACCAAAGTTCGTTTTGAAGTGGTAGGAGATAGCTCGCAGATCGCGAACAAAGGCCTGCAACCCATCGGCCTGGTTGAAGTCGGGTACTTGCTTGACCCAGGCGACCGGAATGTCGCCGTCGACTCCAAGCTCCTTCATTGCTGCTGCTATGCGGGCGCGCAGCATGCCCTTTCCCTCCGCTGCGACGATGACGCTGCCGACGCGCTCCTTTACCTCATGCCCGAACAAGGGCCTGCCGCTTGCTGCGCAGACGGCAATCAGAATCGCAATGAAAGTCTTCCCCGCACTGGATTGGCCGCCGACGAAGGGCAGCCCCTCGAGCGGCATAACGCCTTCAATCAGCATCTTCTGCGGGGACGGGTTTTCGTCACCCATAAAGGCGAAGTTGCCGAGCGAGCCCGCGTTGGCCGATTGCCGGTTCGCGTCGGCCTTGGGTTCGTCTCTCCAGTCAGACGAATTCTTGTTTTTGGACGGCCATTCCCATCCCAGCCAATGGCAAGACCAATCCAGCGCTTCGGTGGTCCTTAGTCCTTTGACCGCCTCGACGAGATCGAGCGCGTCGCCGCGCCATCCTTCATCGGCAAAGTCCAGCCATAGCCCGCGATTCTCTCCGACTAAGCAAATCTTCAGCGACTGTCCGGGCGCCCCGTTGATGTCTCCAACGGCCCAGTTTCTGCCGTCGATTTGGCCGTTCGGCAGCAGCTCACGGCACAAGGCTTCGATGCGATCAGCCAGCCCAAGCGCAACCTTTGTGCAAGACTATCGGAACGGTCGAAGCTCTTGGGCTTCGATTGCTCTTTGCGTTCCTCGTGTTTTGGCCGCCAGCCACGATCTTGAAATAGCGCCTTTGCGCGCGCGACCAGTGTTTGCGCGCCCTCGGGCGTTAACAGTGGCAGCAGTATTCGTGGTGTTCTGGCTGGACGAGCGCCAGGCCAAACATAGGGTTGATGCGTCTCAGGATGTGTGCCGTAGGAGGCGAGCTGTTGACCGTCACATAAGATTTCCATTTGATGCTCGGCGTTGTTTTTATCGAGCCATTTGCCGGTCGAAACTTTGGAAAATGGCACATCGCAGCGAAACAGAATTGCGCGTTTTGGATAGCGGCCAATCCGAAGAAGTTCAGGGCAGCTAGGTGGGATCAGCTCCCGAACCCAACCGTGAATAATGTTTGCGACTTCTTCGTCTAGGACATCATCGTCAATGGCAGGGGTAAGGCGCGTGAGGAGTCCGGTATCTGTCGCGTTAGGATGCGTTCGCTCCCATTCCGCGATGTCTTGAGACGTTGGACGTGAGTTTTGCCATTGGTCAAGGACGGGACGCTTGCCCACGAGCGGAATGGGCTCGTATCCGCATTTGAGCAAAGCCTCACGTGCTCTTGGTGCCCATTTGGGATTCCAAACGGGAATTGCGGAGCTACTTGCGGTCAAGTTCATGCACTTCTCCCCGCGCTCGAAATGACGAAACACCGAAGCCACTGGCGAGCTCGCGCGCCTCATTGAGCGCAGCGGCAAAGTCGCCGTGCAGCCATCCGTGAGAGCGGTCAGGCAAAAGGACGAACCACCCCACGTCGCCCGCTTCGCGCTCAACTCGAATGTCGAAGCGGCCGCGTGGTGGGAATGGGAGGATGATCGCGCTCATGACGAGGCGATCTGCAGGTGCCGCAGCACCGAGCGCGCAGCGGTAAATATCCCCCGGGAAAGCCGGGGGCTTTAGTGATGTGGCCGCTCGAAGCGGCCGTTGGGGGTCGCTGACGCGACCCCGGAGGCTTTGGGCCACCTGAAGGTGGCCGGTCAACGCCACAGGTTCAGTTGATCCAGACGTATGTCCTCCTGTTCCTGTTTTCTGATGTACTCCCTGATCACCGCCTCGTCTCGTCCCACGGTCGAGACGAAGTATCCTCTCGCCCAGAAGTGCTGCCCTGTGAAGTTGCGCTTCCTCTCCCCGTAGACCCGCGCCAAGTGGATCGCACTCTTGCCCTTGATATAACCGACCACCTGTGAGACCGCGTATTTTGGTGGAATCGACATCATTATGTGAACATGATCGGGCATGAGATGGCCCTCCTCGATCCTGCATTCCTTTTGCACGGCCAGTTTGCGGAACACCTCCCCGAGGTGCCGTCTCAGTTCTCCGTACAACGTCTTTCTGCGGTACTTGGGAATGAACACCACGTGGTATTTGCACTCCCATTTCGTGTGGCTTAGGCTTTCGTAATCGTCCATCGCGAAACTCTCCTTCGTGTGCGTGGTGGCTCACGAATCGAGAGTCTCGTCGGTGGACGACTGCCTGAAATGTCAAACTTCTACTGCCACCCCGGCAGAGCCGGGGGGCCTCCTTTGGTAGGCTAGTGAGCTGAATCCAAAAATCAGTCGAATTGGATGTGAGCGATTGCGGCTTGAAAGCCTGCGGCCCAAAAGCTAGTGTTTGCATGGAGCCTCATTCCGATGTCAGTCCCGGCGTCGTGATGAATCCAAAGCCCCTTGGGCCGCCGAGATTCAACCACTCGGCGGCCTTCATTTCAGGCGGTGATTTGAGTGTCAGTGGCGGCTTGGCGCCGTCGGCGGGGATTGCGCCGCTTCACGCGGCTGGCGATCCATTCGCGCCCTTCATGCTTAGGGATCCAGACGAATCCACCGAATGTCAGGAACGGCAATCCCTGAGTTCGATATCGCGCTGCCGTGCGCTGAGAAATTCCGTGTCCCTCGGCCCAATCGGCTTCTTTCTCGTAGGCACCGAGAAAATCCGGATCCAAGTTTTTTGATGGCATGGTGCACCGTCCGCAGGACTTCGTTTGACGATGCACGTCAATCTAGCCACGGCGCGTGCCGTGTCACCAGACAACACTGATACGCTATTGCCCGAATAGCGTATTATTTTGGAACGAGGGATAAAACGCCGAGCGCTTTCTCAACCTTGCCCGGGCTGATGCCCCGTTTCTTCGCGATCTCACCAACGGCCTTTTTTCTGCTGCCGCGCTTCGGATTGCCAGACCCCAGGTATTCCCGCTGAAAATTTAGGACTGCCAACGTAATTTCGATGTCCTCGCGGCGCTTGCTCCACCGCATCTTCGTGTTTCCGGCGCTCCGGCGTTCCACGACAAGCCTAAGGTCATCGTTCGGGCATGGGTCCAGTAGGCGCGCCACTGCGTCGAGGATTTCTCGACGCGGCATGGGATCCCGCAAGGCTTCGGCCATGAGCTTAGCAAAACCATCGGGGCCGAGTTTCGTAAAGAACTGTTCAACGATGGCCATGTTGGCATCAATTATGGCCGGGGCTTTCAGTCGGTAGGTCATCGCCGCCCCCGTCGATCAAGCGGCACGATCTCGGCGGGCGACTTGCCCGTGATAATAGCACCGACCCGTTCGGTGGCTGCGCGCAGCGTGTCGTCGAATAGATGGCTGTACCTGTGAGTTGTTTCCGCTCGGCTATGCCCAAGCAAACCGCCAATCACGTGTAGGCCGATTCCTGCGCTGGCTAGTTGCGCGGCATAGCTATGTCGCAGGTCGTGAACCCTCAGCCCAACGATGCCCGCGGCCTTGCATATCTGTGCCCAATCTCGTTTCAGATTCGTGCGATGTCCCGTTGGGCCGGGACCGGGAAAAACAAACTTTGCGCTCTTGTTGCGCTCGCGGACCTGAGTAAGCAGTTGCCGCGCTGGCGCGCTTATCGGCACGCAATGGTCGGTTTTCTGTTTGGTGGTCGCGCCCGGCTTGGTCCAGGTGCCCACGCCAAAATCAAATTGACTCCATGTCGCGGAAAGGACTTCAGACTTGCGTGCGCCGGTCAGCAATATCAATCGAAGCGCATCGGCCGCTTCTCTATTGTGGTGCTCGGCCAATGCTTTTGAGAGCCGGGCAAGCTCGTCGCCTGACAGGTAGCGTTTGCGTTTGATTTCTTGATTGCGCTGCACTCCGCGAATAGGACTGGCGGTGCGCATATTCCAGAGCACCGCAAGACTAAACATCTTGCTCAACAGTGCGAGAAGGCGGTTTGCGAGGTAGGGAGCGCGTCGTGAGAGGTTGCGATGTAGCCGGTCAATGTCTGTGAACTCAACGGCAGCAACCTTCGTTCGTCCGAGTGTCGGCACAACCTCGTTTTTGATGAGGCCGCGATACATTTGTGCCGTGGACGGGCGTAGCCTTGGCAGATGTTCGGCCTCGAACCGGAGGCATAGGCTGGCGACCGTAGGGGCCTCGCGCTCGGCTTTGAACTTGCCAACGGGATCGCCTCCTCCGTCGACCTCCCGCTTGAGCCTCTTTGCTTCCTCGCGCGCGGCCGTGGCCGACCAAGCCGGGAACGTCCCGATGGTGAAGCGCCGTTCGAGACCATCGGCCTTGCGGCGGTAATTGAGCACGAAGCTCACCGCCCCCGCCGAGGTGACTCGTGCCCCAAAGCCAGGCACGCTGTCATCGTAGGTGATACGATTGTTGCCTCGACCGTTTGTCGCTGGCGGTGGCTCTAGTGCCCGCAACAGCTTGCCCGTGAGCCTTTCAGCCATGCCCTCTGCCCTCCGTGTCCGCGACATGTCCGCACGCAAATGTGTTAGTTAGTGTCGCTTCATGTCAGAGATTGTCAATGGCTGACAGTCAGAAATGCAGTATTTTCCGGGGCAAACTGAGGATCTCCGGAAATACATGTCCGCACCGGGGACTTAGGAGGATGCCATGAAATTCCTTCGCAATCAGTGGTACACGGCCGCGACCTCCGCCGAGCTCGGGGAAAAGCCGGTGGCACGCACCATCTGCAACGAGCCGATGGCGATCTTCCGCGGCCGCGACGGGAAGGTGGCCGTGCTGAGCGACCGCTGCCCGCACCGCAAGGCGCCGCTCTCGTCCGGCGAGGTGGTCGGCAACGACATCCAATGCGGCTACCACGGCCTGCGCTTCGCCGCCGACGGCGCCTGCACCCATGTGCCGGGCAATGCCGCGATCGGCCGCAACTTCCGCGCCAGGAGCTTTCCGGCGCGCGAAATCCACGGCCTCGTCTTCGTCTGGCTGGGGGAGGCTTCGCTTGCGGATCCGGCGCTGATCCCCGACTTCAGCGAGAACGTGAAGCCCGGCTTCACCGGCGTCCACGGCACGCTCTACGTCAAGGGCAACTATCAGCTGCTGATCGACAACATCCTCGACCTCACCCACGTCGTCTTCGTCCACAAGACGACGCTCGCCGGCGGCGGCGTGGCCGAGACGCCGCTCGAGGTGGAAATCGGCGACGACGTGGTGCGCGCGCAACGGCTGATGCGCAATGTCGATACCGCCCCGATCTACAAGGCCGCCAGGAATCTCCACGGCAAGATCGACCGCTGGCAGTTCCTCGAGTTCCGGCCCCCGATCTATGCGCGGATCACGCTCGGCGCGCGCGCAGCCGGCAGCGAGGTGCCGTTCGGCACTCCGACCCATATCGTGCTCAACAGCTTCACGCCGGAGACCGAGCGCACCACCCACTATTTCTGGTCGACGGTCCGCTCCTGGGGGCTTGACGACGCCAACGTATCGAAAATCTACAAGGACATGACCGACCTCGCCTTCGCCGAGGACGCGCGCATCGTCGAGCTGCAGCAGCAGCTGATCGACAGCGACACGTCCGGCGCGCCGCTGGTGAGCCTCGCCTTCGACCGCGCCGGCCTCGGCGCGCGGCGCATCATCAAGCGCAAGCTCGAGGAAGAGGCGGCGGCGCAGACGCGGTCGGCGCCATCCCCGGCGCACGCCTGAGCGGGCGCGAATTCATCGACGGCCGCGCCGACGCGCGGCGGATTCACCCCGCCGCCGTAAATTGATGTCAGCCCGCCGATCCCGGCCTGTCCGGGACGCGGCGGACGAAATCGAGGGTCAGTCGTTGAGGATCGCGATGCCCTTCGCGTCGCGCCGGCCGGGAAGCGACCGTACAAAGGCGTAGATGTCGGCGACTTCCTTGTCGGACATGACCGGCTCGGAATAGGCGGGCATGTCATTGGCGGGATTGCGCACCTGCATCTTGAATCCCTCGAACGGCAGGGAGGTGCTGGCGAGCACGGGCGCGGGCCCGTTATAGGCGCCACCCTGCCCGGCGCGGCCGTGACAGGTGAAGCAGCCGGTGGCGAGGTAGACGCGCTTGCCGTTGGCGGTATCGCCGGGCGGCGCGTCTTGCGCCCGCGCAGCCGCCGCGACGACGACGCCCAACGCCGCAGCCACGAACGCCACCGTCAGCAATGAAGGCCGTGCCATGGCGCGAACTCCTCAACGCGGGTCGGTGACGACGTCGACCACCGCCGGCTGGCCGCGCTTGACCGCGGCGATGGCGCGCTTGAGCGCGGGTGCGAGATCGTTGGGGTCGACGATGGGCCCCTCGCCGTGCGCGCCCATGCCGCGCGCCACGGTGGCGTAGTCGACATTCGGATCCTTGATCGTGGTGCCGATGTCCGCCTTCTCGATGCCGCGGCCGTGGCGCGCCGCCATTGCCTGCAGGTACATGTACTCCTGGTGATAGGCGCGGTTGTTGTGCACGATGTAGAGCATCGGGATGCGATGGTGCGCCGCCGTCCACAACGTCCCCGGGTTGAACATGAAGTCGCCGTCGCCACCGAAGGAGACGGTGAGCCGCCCATGCGGCTTGTTGGCCAGCGCGGCGCCCAGCGAGGCCGGCAGGTTATAGCCGACGCCGGCGCCGCCGGAGACGCCGTTCCATTGATAGGGCTTCTGGAAGTCCCACAGCCGGTGCGGCCAGACATTGCGGATGGAATTGCCGACCAACGACCAGTCCTCGTCCTTGATCTGCGCATAGACCTCGGCGCACATGCGCGCGGTGGTGATCGGGCTCGCGTCCCAGCCGATGGTGGCGTCCGACTTCGCCTGCTCGATCATGGCCAGCCGCGTCGCCGCGAACTTCTTGCCGCGCGCCTCGTAGGCGGCCTTGCGGCCGTCGTCGATCAGGCGTCTCACCTGCTCGGTCAGCGCGGGCAGCGACGACTCGCCGTCGCCGGCGACGGCGAGGTCGACCTCCTGGTAGCGCCCGAAGTCCTGGTAATTGGACTTCATGTAGAGGTCACGGCTGCCGAGGGTGACGATCTTCGCGCCTTTCCTGGTGACCTGGCGCGACGTGCGAACGATACGGTCGCTGAACGCATTGAGCGTGCCCCAGATGTCGTTCATCTCGATGGCCAGGATGACGTCGGCCTGGGGGATGACGGTGCCGCGACGGAAGCTCTGGTTGAGCGGATGCCGCGAGGGAAAGTTCATGCGCCCGGCATTGTCGACCACCGCGCATTGCAACGTTTCCGCCAGCTCGACGAGCCGCGCCATGCCGGCGGGCGTGCGCGCCACCCGGTCGCAGACGATCAGCGGATTCTCCGCAGCGACCAGGAGCCTGGCCGTTTCCGCGAGCGCGCCGGCGTCGCCCTGCGGCGGCACCACCTTGGCGAGCTTCGGGATGCGCAGACTTTCCGCCTCGGAGATGGGATTTTCCTGCAGCTCGGCGTCCAGCGAAAGCATCACCGGGCCCATCGGCGGGGTCACGGCGATCTTGTAGGCGCGCACCGCGGACTCGGCGAAATGCTGCAGCGAGGTCGGCTGGTCGTCCCACTTGACGTAATCGCGCACGATCGCCGCCGGATCGATCGCGGAATGCACCCACTCGGCGCCGGGCGCCCGCTTGTTGGCTTCCACGATATTGCCGCCCATGACGATGACCGGCACGCGGTCGCACCAGGCGTTGTACATCGCCATCGTCGCATGCTGCAGCCCGACCACGCCATGGCAGATCATCGCCATCGGTTTGCCAGCGATCTTGGCGTAGCCTTGCGCCATGTGGACCGCGATGTCCTCGTGCGGGCAGTTGAGGATTTCAGGCTTCGTATTGTTGGCGTGGTTGATGACCGCCTCGTGCAGGCCACGGAAGCTCGATGCGCAATTCATGGACAGATAGTCGACATCGAGCGTCTTGAAGACGTCGACCATGAAATCCCCGCCGCTCGTGCTCTGATTGACCGGATCGCGCGATGGCGGCTGTGTCTCCGCTGCCAGCTGCCTGGGTCCCGGTGCGGCGGCTTTGAGGTTGGCCTTGGCCGCAGCCGGCAGCGCATTGGCGGCGACCGGAGGAGCAAGCGCTGCGGCGCCGGCAAGCGTCGCGCCCTTGAGGAAGTGACGACGAGCGATGGCATTGTCGCTGCGCTTCGGCATGGGGTCCTCCTGGCCAAAGCCGACGCGGTGCGGGAGCATCGGCACATAGTTTGATTATTGTCGGCGACTCTCGCGCCGCGCCGAATGGCAGTCAAGCCGGCGCTGGAGCGAGATGACTTTTCTTCGAATTGTCATCCCGCTCTGGCCTGCTGTTGGAGCATGATCTTTTCCGAAAACCGGTATCCGTTTTTCGGGATCATGCTCGGTGCTTCGGGCGGATCCTGCGCAGGAACTCCCAGGTCGGCACTGCGCTAAGACCACCGACGGCGCCGCTGAGATAACTCGGGATGTCTGCGTTGAAGACCCAGTGCCAGATGAGCCCGACGAGGTAGCTCGCCAGCAGCATGACGGCGAGCGTGATCAGCAATCTCTGCCAACGCGGCATGGCATCCCTCCTTGGAACCTTCCCTCATGGCCGTCTCCGGACCTGATCCGTGGATGCGTCGCGGCCATCGAGGTCGTTTCTCGAACAATGAACAATGAAGACCTGGATGCACGGGATCGGCCGCGCGCGACCGAGCCAACGTGACAGCATGTTACCGGAAAAAACTCCGTATCACGCCGTCTCCATTACCGGCTCGCGGCCGATGAGCCGCGCGAGCTGACGCAGCCGCACGAAGACGCGCTCGCCCGCGAGCGCCTTGAATCCGTTCTCGAAACGCAACACCAGCCGGCCGCGCTCGACCACCATCGGCGTCTTCGGCAACACGCCGGTGGTGGAGGCGGAAACGAGATAGGCGACGCGCAGCGCCGCGCCCAGCACGCGCGCGCGGTCGAGCACGCGGGTCGAGGCCAGTTCGCGCAGCCGCGGTGAAAGCTCCTCGTCCACGAGGCCGACGTGGCGGAAGAACACGGCCAACGAAATGAAGGTACGGCCGGGATGATCGACCGCGACGAACGCGGCATTGGCGATGATGTTGAGCGACTGCTCGCCGCGATAATCGGGATGCGCCCGCCAGCCGATGTCGGCGAGGAGGCATGCCACATGGCGCAGCCGCCGCTCGTCGGCCGTCTCGTCGAGCCCGGACGACGCCATGAAGCGGTCGGTCCAACCGATCAACTCCTCGCCGTGGGCGGGGGAGCGCGAGCGCAGCACGTTGAGCTCGCTGGCGGCGGCGATCAGCGGGTCCTTCTCGCGCTCCTTGGGGTCGAGCATGGAATACAGCAGACCCTCGCGCACCCCGAGCGCGGAGATGACGACGTCCTTGGGACGCGCGATCCGCACCAGGTTTTCGAGCACCAGCGCGGCATACGCCAGCAGCGGCCGTCGCGCATCGGTGACCACCTCGATCGACGAAAGCATCTCGGGATCGACCCGGTGCACGAGACTGGAGAAATCGAACGCCTCCTTCGCCGGGATCACATAGCCGTGCATGACATGGAGCGGATAGCCGGTTTGCGACATGTGCAGCCGCGCGAGCGCGCGCCAAGTGCCTCCGATGGCGTAGAAGGTGCGGCCCTTGCCGGTCTCGAGCAGGCGGGCGTCCTCGAGCGCCGCCCTCACGATCTTTTCCGCCTTCTTGATGGATTTCGAGGAAATGTCCTGCAGCGCGAGGCCGCCGAGCGGAAGCGTCAACCCAGTCTTGATCCGTGCTCCCTGGACCTCGGTCAATTCGAGCGAGCCGCCGCCGAGATCGCCGACGATACCGTCGGGCTTGTGGAAGCCGGACACCACGCCGAGCGCCGACAATTCGGCCTCGCGCTTGCCGGAAAGAATATCGATCTTGGTGCCGCAGATGGCCTCGGCCTCGGCAACGAAGGCCTTGCCGTTCTTGGCGTCCCGGCAGGCGGCGGTAGCCATCGCCCACAGTTGCGCGACGTGCATGCGCTCGCACAAGGCGCGAAAGCGCCGCAGCGCTGCGAGCGCCTTTTCCACCGCATCGGCGGCCAAGAGGCCGGTCGTCTGCACCTCGCGTCCGAGCCCGGCGAGCACCTTCTCGTTGAAGATCGGCGTCGGGCTGCGGGTGAGACCTTCGTAGACCACGAGGCGCACGGAATTCGAGCCGATGTCGATCACCGCTACCGGCGGCCCGTAGTCGAGACGACCTTGCGCGATATTCATGGCGGGACGGCGCCGCTTACGGGCGGTCGAGACGGCGTATAAGGCTACGCGGTGACGATTCTTTGAGCGATTTGCCACGACCCGACAGGCTCGGATTGGTCATGAAGTATTTGTGAGCGTTGAAGGGTTCTTCGCCCTCCGCCGCTTTTAGGCGATTCGAGGTCCCGTCGGGTAGCAATTTCCAGCTTTGTTCATTGTCCTTGAAATTCGCCACCATGATCTGATCGAGCACCTGCTCGTGCACGGTGGGATTGAGAATCGGGCACAAGACCTCGACGCGGCGGTCGAGATTGCGCGGCATCATGTCGGCGGAGGAAATGTAGACCGCTGCCTTCGGGTGCGGCAGGCCGTGGCCGCCGCCGAAACAGTAGATGCGGCTGTGCTCGAGGAAGCGCCCGATGATCGATTTCACCCGGATGTTCTCGGACAGCCCCGGCAGGCCCGGCCGCAGGCAGCAGATGCCGCGCACCACCAGATCGACCGCGACGCCGGCGCGCGACGCCGCGTACAGCAGGTCGATGATCTCGGGATCGACCAGCGCATTGTCCTTCATCCAGATCGCCGCCGGCCGGCCGGCCTTGGCATAGGCGATTTCCTGCTCGATGTGCTCGCAGATGCGGTCGCGCAGCGTGAGCGGCGAAACCGCCATCCTTTGGAGCTCCGCCGGCTCCGCATAGCCGGTCACGTAATTGAAGATGTGCGCGACGTCGCGCGCGATGACGGGGTCGGAGGTGAAGAAGGAGAGATCGGTATAGATGCGGGCGGTGACCGGGTGGTAGTTGCCGGTCCCGACATGGACGTAGGAGGCCAGCGCCCCGCCTTCGCGGCGCACCACCATCGACAGCTTGGCGTGGGTCTTGAGCTCGATGAATCCGTATACCACCTGCGCGCCGGCGCGCTCGAGAGCACGCGACCAGCGTATGTTGGCCTCCTCGTCGAAGCGGGCCTTGAGCTCGATCAGGGCGGTGACCGATTTTCCGGCTTCCGCCGCCTCGATCAGCGCGCGGACGATGGGCGACTCGGCGGAGGTCCGGTAGAGCGTCTGCTTGATGGCGACGACGTCGGGATCGCGCGCGGCCTGCTGCAGGAACTGCACCACGACGTCGAACGACTCGTAGGGATGGTGGACGACAAGGTCCTTCTGGCGAATCGCCGCGAAACAGTCGCCGGCGTGATCGCGAATGCGCTCGGGATAACGCGGATTGTAAGGGACGAATTCGAGGTCAGGACGATCCAGGCTCATGAGCTGCGACAGATCGCTGAGCGCGAGCACGCCGTCGACCAGGAAAACCTCGTCATCGGCGCATGCGAAGGCCTGTTGTACGAAACGACGCAGCTCCGCCGGCATGGCGGCCTCGAGCTCGAGCCGGATGACCGATCCACGCCGCCGGCGCTTGAGCACGGTCTCGAATTCGCGCACCAGATCTTCCGCCTCTTCCTCGATCTCGATTTCGGAGTCGCGGATGACGCGGAATGCGCCCTGCCCTTTGACCACGTAGCCCGGGAACAGCCGGGCGATGAACAGCCCGATCACCTGTTCGAGCGTGATCACCCGCGCAGCGGATGACCCGTCGGCGTTCGGCAGGCGCACGAAGCGGTCGATCTTGTTCGGCATGCGGATGAGCGCATCCATCGCCTTGCCGTCGCTCGCGCGCGCAAGCTGGAGCGCGATGGTGAAGCCGAGACTGGGAATGAATGGGAACGGATGCGCCGGATCGATGGCGAGCGGCGTGAGCAAGGGAAAAATCTGTCGGAGGAAATGATCTTCGAGCCAGATCTTCTCCCGTTTCCTCACATCGGGCCCGTCGACCAGCACGATGCCCTGCTCGGTCAGCATCTGCCGCAGCTCGCGCCAGCGCTTCTGCTGATCGCTCGCCAGCACGCCGACGGCGTCCGCGATGCGCGTCAGTTGTTCGGCCGGCGTCAATCCGTCGGGGCTCTTGACCACGATGCCGGCGCGCAGCTGGCCCTTGAGGCCGGCCACCCGGACCATGAAGAACTCGTCGAGATTGTTTGCGGAAATCGAGAGAAACCGAACCCGCTCGAGCAGCGGATGAGCGTCGTTCGCCGCTTCTTCGAGCACCCGGCGGTTGAAATGCAGCCACGACAGCTCCCGATTGATGAAACGCTCGGGGCTCGCGGCGAGGTCGAAGGGCGATGCGAGGTCGGGCGCCGTGGAAAGCCGGTCCAACCCGTCTTCTTCTTTTGTAACAACGTTTTGGCTGCGATCAGCCATGGCCAAGTACTTCTGACGAGAGGGGGTAACATCGCCGTCGTTGGTAACGACTTCATGACATGCGCCCCCAACCAGGAGTCGTCAACCCCGAGCGGGGCGCAGGATCTCGGCGGCAAATGCCCTGGTTAACGGCCGCTTGTGCCGCATCGCCTCCTCGTCGAGCCGCGTCACCACCGCGCGGGCGGCCGCAAACGAACGCTCGATCCGCACCGCCACATAGCCGATGAGGCTTTCGTCGACCGCAAGTTGCCGGTCGCTGAACAGCTTCACCAGGAGCGCGCGCAGGAGCGCGTCGTCCGGCGGCGCCAAGGCAACGACGGGCAACGCCTTGAGGCGGGAGCCGAGATCGCGGATGGCGAACGTCACCGGCGCCGAGCGCGCGGTGAGCAGCACGAAGTCGCGCTCCTCCCCGGCAAGATTGAGAAGATGAAAAAGCGCCCGCTCGTCGAATGTGCCCGGAGCGATGTCCTCCACGACCAGCGCGCCGGTGGCGAGCGCCGCCGGCACCGCCGTCTCCTCCAACGCGTGCGCGGCGACCAGCCGCGCACCGGCCGCCTGCGCCCATATCGCGGCGAGATGGCTCTTGCCGGAGCCCTCCGGGCCGGTAAGCATGACCGCCCGATGCGGCCACGCCGGCCAGCTATCGATGAGCGCAAGCGCCGCCGCGTTCGACGGCCCGCTCAAGAAATCCTCGCGCGCAAAGCTTTCCTTGTGCTCGAGCGCCAGTGCGAGTTGACGCGGAGCGCTGCGCATCAGGTCGGCTTTTCTCCGGTATAGAAGGGACTGGCGAAATATTGGCGCAGTGCAAAGCGCAACAGCACCGCGATCGCGGCCGCCAGTGGCACGGCGACCAGAAGCCCGACGAAGCCGAACAAGTAACCGAAGGCGAACATGGCGAAGATCAACCAGACCGGATGCAGCCCAACCCGTTCGCCCACGAATTTGGGCGTGACGACGTTGCCTTCGATGAATTGCCCGACCAGGAAGATCGCGACGACGACCAAAATCCGTTTCCAATCCGGCCAGAATTGCGCGAGCGCCACGCTCGCGGCGATCATCAGACCCGTCATCGAGCCGATATAGGGAACGAACGTGATCGCGCCGGCGACGAGACCGATGAGCAAAGCAAAGTCGAGCCCCGCCAGCATCAGTCCAATCGCGTAGTAACAGCCGAGCACCAGGCACACCCCCAGCTGCCCGCGCAAGAACCCGCCGATCGCCGCGTCGATCTCGCGGGCGAGTCGGCGCACGGTCTCGCGCTGGCGCAGCGGCACCCAGCCGTCCGCTATCTCGATCATCCGGTGCCAGTCCCGGATCAAGTAGAAAGTGACGACCGGCATCACGATCAGGATCGAAGCGAGGGAGACCAGCGCTTTTCCGCCTGTCCAAATCGAATAGGCAAAGCTCAGAAGCCAAGTGGCGACCTGGCTGACAAGATCCGAAACCGCCTTGTTCGAATCGCCCGTGCCCAGCCAGTCCAGCCAAGGGAGATTCTGATCGACGATGAGCTCTTTGACGCGCTTGAAATATCCGGGAATGTGGGAAATGAGCGCCGCGCCCTGCTGCACCAGCAACGGCACCAGCAGCAACGTCAGGGCGATCAGCGCCAGGACGAAGATGCCGACGATCAGAAGCGCCGCAACGGTGCGATTCACGCCGAGGCGCTCCAAGCGGTCAGCAGACGGCGCAAGCATATATGCGAGCGCGCTCCCCGCCACGAACGGGAGCAGAACGTCGTGCAACAGCCACAGCGCCGCGGCCAGCACCACGAAGACCACGAGCCAGAACGTGAGATGGCGTCCGTAAATCATCGGATCATCCCCTTCCAGCTTGCTCGACGGAACGCGAAACTCGGGCTCAAGAGCCGACCTCGGCCGCGTTCATGTGGCGCACCCATTCGGCGACATAGAAGGCAACGGAAAGCAAGGTCAAGGCCGCCACCAGCGCCGTCAGCATCATCACGGCTATGCCGGCATCGAAGTCGAATCCAAGCGCCGCCATGATCACGCAAGCAAGTGCGATCTGCGCAACGGTGTTGAGCTTGGAGACGAGCAGCGGCTTGAGCGGCACCGGTTTGTCCACCAGCCAGGACAAGATCACCGCGCTCACGATCATAATGTCGCGCGAGACGACGAGAATGACAAGCCAGCGCGGAATGGCGCCGGTAATGCCGAGCGCGATGTAGATCGAGACCAGCATCGCCTTGTCGGCGAGCGGGTCGAGGTAGGCGCCGAGTTCGGTGGCCATGCCGAACCGTTTGGCGAGGAACCCGTCGACGGCGTCGCTGATGCCGGCCGCGAGAAAAAGCGCAAAAGCGATCCGCATCTGGCCGGCGGTAATCGCCCAGACGACGACCGGCACCAATAGGATGCGGCCAAGCGTAATGAGGTTCGGAATACTCAAGTATGCGCCCCGGCTCGGCCCGCGCGCCGCCCCTCACCGCGGCAAGTCGGCTCCTGGACGACTTGCGCGAGACGATGGCCGGTCCCGGGGGCAACCCGAGATCGGTGGCCGGCGCCTGCGACCTTGCGAGTACAGTATAGCCGCGATCAAGCCATTGCACAGTCGCGGATTCCCAAGTACCGAAACCCGCGACAGCAAGGGACGCGCGATGGGGCAGACGCGGGCCTTCCCGCTTCCGAAGCCGGGAGAAGGCGACCCGCCACGGCGAAGTCGTCGCGCCCGGCTGCGACGCCGCGCGTGTCGCCTTGCGTCGACGCCGTGACCTCGGCCGGTAGGAGCATGGGCAAGAAGCGCGTCGCCGTGCTGATTTCCGGGCGCGGCTCCAACATGGCCGCGCTGGTCGAGGCGGCGAAGGATCCCCTCTATCCGGCTGAGATCGTGCTCGTGGTGTCGAACCGGCCCGACGCGGCGGGGCTGGCACGGGCGAAAGCGCAAGGGGTTGCGACCGCGGTGGTGGATCACCGTCCGCACGGAAAGGATCGCGCCGCCTTCGAGCGCGCGCTCCAAGGCGTACTCGACGCACACGGCGCGGAGCTCGTCTGTCTCGGCGGTTTCATGCGGCTGTTTACGCCGGATTTCGTGCGGCATTGGCAGGGCCGCATGCTCAACATCCACCCCTCCCTCTTGCCCTCGTTTCCCGGCCTCGACCCGCACGGACAGGTCCTCAGAGCGGGCGTGAAGATTTGCGGCGCGACAGTCCACTTCGTGATTGCGGAAACCGACGCCGGCCCGATCGTCGCCCAGGCGGCACTGGCGGTGCGCGAGGACGATGACGCCGACACGCTCGCCGCCCGCGTCCTCGCAGTCGAGCATCGCTTGTATCCGCTGGCACTCGGTCTCGTCGCGGCCGGGCGCGTCAAGATCGTCGGCGCCCGCTGCGTGATCGACGGCTCTCGTCCGGCCGCGGGGACGTTGATCGTGCCGGAGACGGATGATCGACCCCCGACGAATGACGGATGACGGACCGCGCGCGACAGACGGCGGGCGACGGACGATCGGCAAAGACGAAGGGAGAAAAAGACGTGGTGCTCGGCGCTCCGTCCGGGATCGCCCGTCCGCCGCCGCGGCCGGTCACCGGTCTTCCATCGTCTGCCCGAAAAAACAAACCCCCGGCGCAAGGCCGGGGGCTACGGGAAAACTCGCTGGCCGCATGACCGGCCCTTCCCCGCCACGTCAGGACACCTTGAGATTCTCCGCCGATGTCTTGCCGCGATTGGTCACGAGCTCGTACTCGACAGTCTGGCCTTCGTTGAGCGTGCTGAGGCCAGCGCGCTCGACCGCCGAGATGTGGACGAATACGTCCTGGTCCCCGGTCTCAGGCCGAATGAACCCGTAGCCTTTAGTTGGATTGAACCATTTGACGGTGCCCTTCTGCATCGTCTGTCTCCTAGTCAGTGAAGTCTCGATTGAGCGAGACGCGACCGCATCGCTGCGGAGCGCGCCACAACCCGGGTTTTGGGAAAGTCCGAAACGAATGCGGCCTCTCGGCACGCAACGGCCGGAGCGGCCAAAATCCGAATTGTGGCATAAGAGATACGAAAAATGCGACCTTAGCAAGGCTGTGGCCTTTCGACAGCCGAGGCTCGATCGGTCGGCTCAAGGTCGGCTCACATCGGCCCGCCACAAATGCTATTGTCGGGCGAGGCAGGGAAGTTCGCGCCCTGTTTGGTGTTATGACCAAATAAAAAGGCGCAATGCGCAGCAAGGGGGAAAAACATGAGCATGACAACGTTGGATCCACGCGCCGTGCCGGCAGGCGAGCCGAAACCAATCATTCCGCCGCTTGCCTCGTTCTATTCCCACAGCCGCGAGCTTGCATGGCTCGTCGTCCGTCTCACGGCGGGCGGAATGCTGCTGGTTCACGGCATCATGAAGGTGATGCCGATGGCCGACAAAGGGTTCACCGCCACCATCGGGGCCTTCGCCGCCGGCAGCATGGCGCGGCGCGGGATCGAGCCGGCGATAGCTGCCGCCTATGCGGTGTTCTTTCTCGAGACGATCGGCGCCGTGATGATCATGCTCGGGCTGTTCACGCGCTTGATCGCGGCGGCGGTCGCCATCGAATTCGCGATCATCACGTTCGTCGCGCACTGGCCCGTCGGTTTTGCCGCCGGCCGCGGCGGGTGGGAATACCCGCTGTTCTGGGGTCTCATCATGTTCGCCATTGCGTTGCGAGGCGGCGGCCCCTACTCGCTCGACCGCAAGCTCGGTTGGGAGCTGTAATTTCTTCAGACGCGGGTGGTGGTCGGAGAGTCGTGAGATGGCTACTCCGCCGCCCGCACCTTCTCGGTGTGTGCGGCCTGCTTCGACCGGCGCCACAAGCCGCCCACCACCAGCACCAGAATGGCGCCGACCAGGGCAGCAAACAGCATGAGGTAATGGAAACCTTCGGGGCCGAACCTGGGCTCGAGGTATCCTTGGATGACCGGATCGGTGACGATGACCTCGCCGACGATCCAGCCCAGCAGGGCGGCGCCGGCCCAGACCAGGATCGGATAACGGTCGAGCAGCGCCATGATCAGCGCGGCCCCGGCCACGATCAAAGGAATACTGATGGCGAGCCCGATCACGAGCAGCGCCATATTGCCCGCGGCCGCGGCCGCGATCGCGATCACGTTGTCGAGACTCATGATGATGTCGGCGATGGCGACGATCCGCACCGCCCGCCAGAGATGCTCCACCGCCTCGACTTCGTCCTCGTCGGGGTCTTCCGGCACCAGAAGCTTGGCCGCGATGTAGAACAGCGCAAGCCCGCCGACGATCTTGAGCCACGGCAGCAACATCAGCGAAGCCACCACGCCGGTGAAGATGATGCGCAGCACGACTGCGACACCCGCTCCCAGGACCATGCCCCACAGCCGCTGGCGATGGGGGAGCCCCCGGCACGCCATCGCGATCACCACCGCGTTGTCGCCGGAGAGCAGGATATTGATCCACATGATCTTCAGCAGAGCGACCCAGAATGCGGTCTGGCCCATGTCGTTCCAGCCGCTCGTGATCATGCCGAGCCACGCGGCCGGGTCCGTCATTTGTCCCATCGAACCCACTGGATGTCCCTCTCGCCTTCCTCGCTTGCGGACGGATTGGCTCTATGGCTCCCGCCCGGAGCTCACCAATCTACAGGCGAAACCCATGCCCTGGCCAGCGCGCCAAAACGCCACGCACGGCCGCCCGTCATCCCACGATTTCGTTGCCGGCAAAGAACTGGGCGATTTCCATTTCCGCCGTGTCGGGAGCATCCGAGCCATGCACCGAGTTCTCGCCGATCGATTTGGCGTGGCTCTTGCGGATCGTTCCCGGGGCGGCCTTGGCGGGGTCGGTCGCGCCCATGATGTCGCGATATTTCGCAATGGCATTCTCGCCTTCGAGCACTTGCACGACCACCGGCCCGGAGATCATGAACTCGACGAGCTCACGGAAGAACGGCCGTTCGCGGTGGACCGCGTAGAAGGTTTCCGCCTGCTCGCGACTGATCCGCACGCGCTTTTGCGCGATGATGCGCAGGCCCGCCTGCTCGATCATGGCATTGATCGCGCCCGTCAGGTTGCGGGCCGTGGCGTCGGGTTTGATGATCGAAAAGGTACGCTCGATCGCCATTGGATGATTCTTCGGGAGGTTATGGGGGAGAGCCGATCGCGGCGGCTTATAGCGGCCATGCCGGAGCGCGGCAAGACTCGTGACGGAGGCCTGCAGCTGGCGCACGATCTGTCCGCTTCATGGTCACGTCGCAGATTTGGGTGTAGCCCCGCACTGCGCATTGTTCGGCTTGCAGCAGCACCTTCATCATCGCCTTCATGTCGGTCGGGTCGGCGGGGAGCGAGGCCGGCGGACAGGCTGAAATATTCTGGAATTGCACCATGTCCGCGGTGCGCCTCTCGCGATCAGCACGGCGCCCAGAGCCTCGTCCAGTTCGTTGACCTACATCAACAAAGCCGGCTGGGAGATCCCACAACCTGCTGCCGCGCCCGTTAGAGGGTGGCTATGACCTGCAAGCGCATCTAAATAGCGGAACTGGCTGCAGCGTTATTTCGCCAATTAGAATATCTTATCGCAGCGATCACTAAAGTCAATTTTACCTAATTGAGGCGTTGGGTAATTTCTCGGTCCAAGGAACCGAGTGGAAATCATGCAAACCGCGACAGGAGGCAATGATGGATGACACGACCAAGTGCCCATTTTCGGGCGGGCAACGCGCACACAGGAACCGAGACTGGTGGCCGGACCAGCTGGACCTTCAGGTTCTGCATCAGCACTCCGCCCTGTCCGATCCGATGGGCGAGGCGTTCGACTACGCCAAGGAGTTCAAGAGCCTCGACCTCAACGCCGTGATCAAGGACCTGCATGCCTTGATGACGGACTCGCAGCCCTGGTGGCCGGCCGACTTTGGCCACTACGGGGGGCTGTTCATCCGTATGGCATGGCACAGCGCGGGCACCTACCGCATCGCCGACGGCCGCGGCGGCGCCGGCGCCGGCCAGCAGCGCTTCGCGCCCCTCAACAGCTGGCCGGACAACGCGAACCTCGACAAGGCGCGCCGGCTGCTGTGGCCGATCAAGCAGAAGTACGGCCGGAAAATCTCCTGGGCCGACCTCATGATTCTCGCGGGCAACGTCGCCCTCAACTCGATGGGGTTCAAGACCTTCGGTTTCGCCGGCGGCCGCGCCGACGTCTGGGAGCCCGAAGAGCTCTACTGGGGGCCCGAGGGGACGTGGCTGGGGGACGAACGCTACAGCGGCGAACGCGAGCTTCAGAATCCGCTCGGCGCGGTGCAGATGGGCCTGATCTACGTGAATCCGGAAGGGCCGAACGGCAAGCCGGATCCGGTCGCGGCGGCCAAGGACATCCGCGAAACGTTCTTCCGCATGGCGATGAACGACGAGGAGACGGTTGCGCTCATTGCCGGCGGCCACACCTTCGGCAAAACCCACGGTGCCGGCGATCCGTCACTGATGGGCCCGGCGCCGGAAGGCGGCCTCATCGAGGATCAGGGCCTCGGCTGGAGGAGCAAGCATGGCACGGGCTTCGGCGCCGACGCCATCACCGGCGGCCCCGAAGTCACCTGGTCGCAGACGCCGACGAAGTGGAGCAACCACTTCTTCGACAACCTGTTCAACAATGAATGGGAACTGACGAAGAGCCCGGCCGGTGCGCAGCAGTGGAAGGCGAAAGGCGCCGCCACCACGATCCCGGACGCCTACGACAAGTCGAAGAAGCATGTGCCGACCATGCTGACCACCGACCTGTCGCTGCGGCTCGACCCTGCTTACGAAAAGATCTCGCGGCGCTTCTACGAGCACCCGGATGAATTCGCCGATGCCTTCGCCCGGGCGTGGTTCAAGCTGACGCACCGCGACATGGGACCGATCGCGCGCTACCTCGGCCCGCTCGTTCCGAAGGAGACGCTGATCTGGCAGGACCCGATCCCGGCGGTGAACCATCCGCTGATCGGGGAGCAGGACATTGCTGCTCTGAAGGCGAAAATCCTCGCCTCTGGCCTGTCCGTGTCGCAACTGGTCTCGGCGGCTTGGGCGTCGGCGTCGACGTTCCGCGGCTCCGACAAGCGCGGCGGCGCGAACGGGGCGCGCGTTCGCCTCGCGCCGCAGAAGGATTGGGACGTCAACCAGCCGAAGCAGCTCGCGACCGTGCTTCAGAAGCTCGAAGCGATCCAGAAGGAGTTCAATGCCTCGGCCACCGGCGGCAAGAAGGTTTCGCTCGCCGACCTGATCGTTCTCGGCGGCTGCGCGGCGATCGAGAAAGCCGCGAAGGCGGCCGGGCACGACGTGAAGGTCCCGTTCACGCCGGGGCGCATGGACGCCTCGCAAGAGCAAACCGATGCGCATTCCTTCGCGCCGCTCGAGCCGGTCGCTGACGGTTTCCGCAACTATCTCCGCGGCAAGCAACTCATGTCGCCCGAGGAGGCATTGGTGGATCGGGCGCAATTGCTGAGGCTGACGGCACCCGAGATGACGGTCCTCGTCGGCGGCCTGCGCGTCCTCGGCGCGAACGCCGGACAGTCCAAGCACGGCGTCTTCACCAAGCAGCCCGAGACGCTGACGAACGACTTCTTCGTCAACCTGCTCGACATGAGCACGCAATGGCAGCCCGCCGGCTCCGACGGCGCGTACGAGGGCCGCGACCGGAAGACGAAAGCGGTCAAGTGGACCGGCACGCGCGTCGACCTGATCTTCGGTTCGCACTCACAGCTGCGCGCGCTCGCGGAAGTCTACGCGTGCGCGGACTCGAAGGAGAAGTTTGTGAAAGATTTCGTGGCTGCCTGGAACAAGGTGATGAACCTCGATCGCTTCGACCTCGCCTGATCTCTGCGGAAAGGTTTTCGAGGGCTTCTAGAGCGTATCCCGTTCCTTCGGAATCGGGTGGAAGCATGGACAAGAAATCAGGGCGGCGTTTCAAAACGACTGAAAGGCCGCCCTGACACCAGTGCCTCATCATCCACTAGAGCGCATCCCGATTGGATCGAATCGTGATGCGCTCTAAATTCTTCGATTTTGCGCATGTTCTATTCGGAAAACCGGTTCCCACTTTTCCGGAACATGCGCTAGTTCGAACACATGGCCGCACCGACCGATGCTGCAACGTGGAGAAAGCCCTTGCCAACTCGGAGCCGTCCACACATGGCACATCTGTATGGACCGGCCGTGCGTTGCAAGCCGAATATAACTGATATGGAGATAATTGGTCTGGCTCATCTGTATTCGGCCCTTGTACGGAGCGTTCTGCTCCCGGCCATCATGGATATCCGCACACATCCGATCTCATTCGCGTCAAGGCCCTGGAAGGCCGCATGTGCCACCAGATCACGGATGTGACGGTCAGACCGTTTCTCCATTTCGTTCAATCGACTCGCAGACCTCGGCAGGAATCCCAGCGTCCTGGATGCTGACGTTAATCTAGCAGTCCGATTTTGGCCTCCCTTGGTGGACCACATTCTGCTCCATTACGCCGCTGTCGGCCGGACGCGCGCTTCGTAGCTGCGTCCTTGCACCAAGACGGTCAAAGCGATGCGTGCGAGCTTGTTGGCAAGCGCGACCGTCAGAACATTACAATGCAAACGCCGCGCCGTAGCCGTGAGCCACGGTCCGAAGCTGTGCTTCGCCCAGCTCGCGGGATGGAGCAGAATGGAGCGGGCTCCTTGGATGAAGAGCATACGCAGGTAGCGATTTCCACGCTTCGTGATGCGGCCAAGAATTGTGCGATCACCGGTCGACATCTGCT
This sequence comes from uncultured Alphaproteobacteria bacterium, assembly GCA_963821505.1. Taxonomy (GTDB): domain Bacteria; phylum Pseudomonadota; class Alphaproteobacteria; order Rhizobiales; family Xanthobacteraceae; genus VAZQ01. Next base: position 127,488 of record CAWGEH010000036.1, on the reverse strand, counting down.
TCGGCACCAAGCCAAGCCATGCGGCAAAATCGCGCCCTTTCGCAAAAGCGGCTCCATTGCCGATCGCAGCCACCATCGCGCTTGCGATGATTGGGCCGATGCCCGGAATAGTCATCAATCGTCCACAGCTCACGTCAGCGTGTGCCAAGTCTTCGATCTCATCCGTTACTCTCGTGATCCGATCATCGAGATATTCCCAGTCGCCAATGAGGTCGCTAATGATCCTGATCATGCGGGGCGATAGCACATCGGTCCGCGTGGCCAGGATTTGAGGCAGTTGCTGCCGCAGGAAGCGGTGTCCTTGTCGCACAGGAATGCCGTGCTCCAGAAGGAAGCCGCGAAGCTGATTGATCACAGCTGTCCGATCGCCAATCAGGCGAGAACGCACGCGATGCAGTGCTTGTAGGTCCAGTTGATTGTCTGTCTTAATCGGAACGCAGCGTGTCGAAGGGCGTTGCACAGCTTCCGCGACCGCGTGGGCATCCCGAAAGTCGTTCTTGTGGCCTTGTCTAAACGGCTTGGCATAAGCCGCCGGTACCTGCTTGACCTCGTGACCGAGCGCAACCAACTCGCGGGCCATGTAGTGAGTGGCCATCCCGGCTTCGATCCCGATCAGGCATCGCGGCACGTTCACAAGACGTGCAGAAATCCGACTCCGGGAGACTTTTTCGCGCAGAACGATGGCGCCCTTCTCATCCAGGCCAATTACATGCAGCGTATTCTTACCAGTATCGATACCGATCGTGTGGGCTACCGGGGTGACTTTCTTGCTCGCCATGGCGGCTGCTCCTCTTCAAAAGCCCCAAAGCCGACTGTGTGGGTCGTTCGGGGCACGAGCACGGCCGGTCCATCCCATTCGCGTCATCTTCGCTACCCCGCAGCAATTAGGTCGCTTTCGGGGCAAAGCAGACATTGAGCCATGCCCGAGAGCCGGATTTATGAGTGCACGGCCTACTAGGCCGATTTCTGTTTAGGTTAAAGGGCGCACCGAGGATCACGGCAGGATCGCAAAAGCCCGTGCGGGAAACCCCAGACCAGCTTTGACCTTGGGCCACGTGACCACGATGAGCGCGCCGGTCGCAGGGACCTGGTCGAGATTGGCCATCACCTCGATCTGATAGCGACCCTGGCGCAGGATGTAGGTCTCCAACTCCATCTTGTCGGTCGTGTCGGTGTCCATCGATTCATGGCCGATCGCGGTGACGCCGCGTTGCTCGACCAGGAACCTGACGGTCGCGAGCGACCAGGCCGGAAAGGGACTGCGCTTGAACCGCTCGGGATCGGTGTCCCAATCCTTGTACATATCGGTGCGCAGCGCCGCGAACGCGCCCTTCGGCACCCGTCCATGCTTCTTTTCCCATGCGCGCAAATCATCGATCGAGAAGGCGTGGTTGGGATCCTTAGGAAGCAGCGGCGTCGCATCGAAAACGACCAGCGGAAGGATCATCTGCTTGAGCGGAATGCGATCCATGGTGATGCCGTCCTCGGCGAAATGCGCGGGCGGATCGACATGAGTTCCGTATTGTCCGACCATTTCATAATATGTGCTGCGAAATCCGTCCTTGGCGATGGTATAGGGCTGGCGCGTCTGCGGATCGACTGCCGGCGTCATCTTGGCTTGACCGAAGCCCGACCACACGGGCGTATTGGGACCGAAGCTGTGGGTCAGATCGACGAATTGCCTGCCGGCGATGATGTGATAGGCGCGACCAAGCTGGCTCTCCGCCCGCGCGGTCGCGACCAGACCAAATCCGATCGCCGCGGCCGCAATCATTTTCAGGCAACGACCGACGAACCTCGAATGGCTCATTCTTATCTCCTCCGCATGCAAAGCGAGCAACCGCCCGAGGTAAATGCTCGATGAGCGACATCGTATCATCTTCGAATCGCCTTTCCACGCCGGCGCCGGAACCGGGCGGCACCACCGGACGCCCTTTGCACAGCTGCTGGTCGACAATGCGCCCATGCTCGTGATCAGCGATCTCACCTACCGGATTGCCGGACGCACATTGCTCGATGGGGCGACGGTCGCCTTGCCGGCCGGCGCCCATGTCGGGCTTGTCGGCCGCAACGGCGCCGGTAAGACCACCCTCTTTCGGATCATCGCCGGCGAGATTGCGCCCGAGCGTGGCGAGGTGCAGCTCTCGCCGCGCAGCCGTATCGGCCGGCTCGCCCAGGAGGCCCCGGACGGCCCGGAATGCCTGCTCGATGTCGTGCTTCAGGCCGATACCGAGCGCACCGAGCTCCTGGCCGCGGCCGAGACCGAGCGCGAGCCTGCGCGCATTGCCGAAATCCAATGCCGGCTCGCCGACATCGGGGCGCATTCAGCGCCCGCGCGCGCGGCTGAAATCCTCGCCGGCGTGGGCTTTTCCCATGCCGAACAGCAGCGTCCCTGCAGCGAATTCTCCGGCGGCTGGCGCATGCGAGTCGCGCTCGCGGCAACGCTGTTCGCCGAGCCCGACCTCTTGCTGCTGGATGAACCGACCAACTACCTCGACCTCGAGGCCACGCTGTGGCTCGAGCAGCATATCGCGCGCTATCCGCGCACGGTGATCATCATCAGTCACGACCGCGATCTGCTGGATAACGCCGTCGACTGGATTCTCCATCTCGAAGCCGGAAAGCTCGCGCTCTATCGCGGCGGCCACAGCGCGTTCGAGCGCCAACGCCGCGAACGCCAGGCGCTCGATCTCAAGTTCGCAAAGAAGCAGGAAGCCGAGCGTGCGCGGCTGCAGGCCTTCGTGGACCGCTTCCGGGCCAAGGCCACCAAGGCACGCCAGGCGCAGTCCCGGGTCAAGCTGTTGGCCAAGCTCGAGCCGGCCGCGGCGGTGATCGCGGACGAGGTCCGGCCGATCGAGATTCCGCCGCCGGCGAAGCCGCTGTCGCCGCCCATCATCGCGCTCGACGACGTCTGGGTGGGCTACGAGCCGGGCCGCCCCGTGTTGCGGCGCCTCACGCTGCGAATCGACGACGATGACCGCATCGCGCTCCTTGGCGCCAACGGCAATGGCAAGTCGACATTGGCGAAGCTTCTGGCCGGCCGTCTCGCGCCGATGTCGGGGCAAATGACGCGACCGCAAAGGCTCGAAACCGGCTATTTCGCCCAACATCAGCTCGACGAATTGAACGCGAATGACAGCGCTTATGCGCACCTGCGCCGGCTCATGCCCGACGCGCCGGAGGCCACGGTGCGCGCCCGCGCCGGAGCCGTCGGCTTTCCGCAATCGCTCGCGGATACGCCCGCCGGCCAGCTCTCAGGCGGGGAAAAGTCCCGGCTCTTGCTGGGGTTGGCCACGTTCTCGGGGCCCCATCTCATCGTGCTCGACGAGCCGACCAATCATCTCGACATCGATAGCCGCTCGGCTCTCATCGCGGCGGTCAATTCCTATCCCGGCGCCGTGATTCTGGTGTCGCATGACCGCTATCTGATCGAGGCCTGCGCCGATCGTCTCGTGCTTGTGGCCAACGGACAGGCCGCGCCCTTCGACGGCGACCTCGACGACTATCGAAAGCTGGTGCTGGCCGAACGCGGCGCCCACGGCAGGGACGCCGATACCCGCAAGCGGAGCACCCCGCTCCGCGCCGGACGCGCGCAGAGCCGACGCGCGGCCGCGGAAAGGCGCATTGAGCTTGCTCCCCTGCGCCGGCGGATCGCGGACGCGGAAGCAGCCCTCGTTCGCCTCAATGCGGAGATCGCGCGCATCGACGCGATTCTGGCCGGCTCGGGGCTGTTTGCGCGCGATCCGTCCAAAGCCGCGGCGCTCGCCAAGACGCGCGCGCAGCACGCGAGCGCGCTCGCCAAAGCGGAAGAGGATTGGCTCGAAGCGAGCGCCCTGCTCGAAACGGGAATCGGCGATCGGCAGGCCGGAGCGAGCGATACAGAAGCGAGCGATCCGTGACCGGAAAACACCGCCGGTTCGCTGCTGCCCGTCATGTGCCCGCGGGTTTCTTTGCGGTCGGCTTCTGCGGTTTTGCCGGCGCGGGCGGACCGGGCGCGCGCGCGATCGACGCCAAACGCCCCGCCGACGTAGCGATAGATGCCAGGCCAAGGCCCGCGCAGATAGGTCAGCACCACCGCGCGGCCGCCGCGCTCATTGGTGCCGATATCCACCTTTTCGGCCGCGCCCGCGCGCTGCACCACCTCGCACTCCGTCATCTGCAGCGAGATGCCGCCGACGGCGGGCGCGGCGGGGCCCTGGGGGCCGCCGGATCCGCGAAGCCCGCGGCCTGCCCCGGTCCGCTGCCGCATTGCCCCTCCGGGCCGACGAGATCGGCTGCGGTCACCGGACGCAGCGTCAAATCGTTCTTGGGCGGGAAATGGCTGCCCGTGGCACGACCGACGATACGCTTCGTCGACATCAAGTCAGTCGAACAGATCGATGTTCAGGCCCCTGCACCGGCGAGAGACATGATAGTGATGCAGCGGTCGCCCTCGACCTTGCCTAAATGCTGCTCAGGACGGCGCCTTCACTGCCACTAGAGCGCATCCCGATTGGATCGAATCGTGATGCGCTCTCTAGATTCTTCGATTTTGCGCATGTTCTATTCGGAAAACCGGTTCCCACTTTTCCGGAACATGCGCTAGGGCCGACGCCGGTAATCGCCGCCTCGTCCTTGGCCATGCTCGCCGTACCACACGTTCCACGGGTTCCGCACGCACGTGCCGCCGGTGCCAGGGCCAGCCGTCATCATACACTGCTCAAAAGAGGTGAATGCGCAACTCCTGCTGGAGCCTCGGCCGGAATACTGCACACACCAAGGACGATACGTCTCGGCGGCAGCCGAGCGAGCATCGATCGCAGCCAGGGCTGCGAGCGCAAACAGGGCGAAAGCGGCACGGATCATGATCATGGCTATCCTCCCATATCGGCCGGCAGAAAAATTCCCAACAAGACCCGTTATTCCAGGAAGCTAAATGGTACGGAACATTTTACACTACTTCGATGTCATTCACATCGCACGTTACGAGGTCCCGTTTTTCATCCTTGGCGACGATAGCGATGAGCACACGGACGACTACGCGCCTAACCACGGCGTCCTTACCATCTAGACGATCCCCGCCTAGTGCATCCGGGCCCCGTTAGCGCGGGGCCCCGGCCGTTTCCCGGCTCTCGCCGTCATGGCATCGCGTCGTCTTCAGTGCGGGTACTGAAAATCCGCTCTCACTCCAGGTCGATGCCTATGTCTGCAAATAACAGAAAACCCCCGGCGGTTTTCCGCCGGGGGCTGGAAGATGGCTCCACGATCAACCGATCATGGATAGAAGTTGCGCTGCCATCGCACCATCGCGGACCAGACGTTCTGGTCGTCGACCACGGCGACCGCAGGCCGCGAACCGTTGGGCGGCACTATCGCCGGACCCTGGTACGCGGTGTTGTTGTGCGTATACATCACTTCGAGGCCGATATCGAGCTGCGCCACCGGGTTCCACTGGGTCCGCATATAGGCTTCCCAGAAGCTAAAGTCCGGGCTGCAGCTGTTGCCGGCGAGCGGCCTCACGTTCGCGAAGGCGCCAACCACCCCGCCGACGCCGCGGGTGCAGACAGATCCCGCCGGCAGCGACGCATTGATCAGGTCGGTGGCCGCGCCGTTGTAATCGACGTTGACGTAGCCGCCGCCCCAGGCAGTCCGCCAGTGCGGGTTCCAGATGTGCTCGTAGAAGGCCAGAGCGCTCCACACCCTGGTGAGCTCGATGTCGGTGCCGGTGCCGAACACGCCGTCGGAGATCCAGCCGAAGCCCACGCTGGTGTTGGACTTGTAGAACTGCCAGCTCGTCGTGCTGTTCGCGCAGAAGCCCGGAGCGCCCTGCGTGTAGCAGACGTTGAAGCCCGTCGCGTCCAGGCCGTCCTGACCGATGTTGAACTTGATGCCGCCCGCGACCGCCCAGCCCAACTTGTCGGCAGGATGGCCGTTCACGTCGCTGTTGGTCGAGCGTAGGACCTGGGGGTTGAAATAGGCGCCGCTGGCGTCATGCAGGGCGCCGCTGATGCCGGCAAAGCCCCATTTCTGGTCGACCCGAAGGTTGGCGATGATGTCCGGCACCCGGAAGCCGAAGGTGGGATTCTCCGCAAACGCGTTGTCGTTGAGGACCACGGCGTTCGCCGCGAAGAACCCGCCCTGAGCGACGTCGACCGTGCCCTGTTGGCGGGTCGCCGGGTCTTCCACCGACAGCGTGCCGGAGAAGCCGTTGCCGAACTGGGCGGTATAGGCCCACAGGTTCTGGCCCGACGCACCGGTATCACCGGAGATGCGCACGTTGTGGTAGCTGTAGGCGCCACCGTAGGTGACGAGGTCGAAGAACGACTGCGACCGGCCCACCGTGAAGCCCGCAAATTGCAGGAACGCGCGATCCCAGAACGGGCTGAAGCCCGTGCCGGCGCCAGTGGCCGCTGGCGTGGTGTTCTCCGCGCCGAAGCGGATGTAGGTGCGCAGCGTGCCGTACTCGGTCTGCTGGCGGACGTCCCACGAGATCGCCCCGCGGACGCGGTAGTTGAAGTCGTTGGTAGTGTCGCGGTTGAACCGCGCCTGTGCCGCCTCGGTAGTGCCGTTGCCAACGGCGACGCCGCCGGCGCCCATGTTGTACTCGCCCTGGACACGGAGGTAACCGCCCATCTTCAGGCAGGTGTCAGTGCCAGGGATGTAGTAGAAGCCGTCCCCATACAGGCTGCAGATCTTCACATACTGTACCGGCGCAGCCTTCAAAGGCATGTCGGCGGCTTGCGCCCCGGCAACCGCGACAAGCCCCGCTGCGGTCCCGAGGAGAATAGTTTTCACCATCTTCATCTCAACCTCCATGTGTGTTTGGGAGGGTTCGATTTCCTCGGGCGCTGCTCACCCTGGAAGGTCCCCTAAGCCCCCTACCCTTCCGGTCCCGCCGTTGCCCTCATGTCCCCGGGCACCGGAAGGAGCGACACAGGGATGCCCCCCTCAGTCGCATCGCCACATTAGCTCACATGTTCCGACAGGCAATGGGTAAGTGGCCTTTTGAACACTTTGGAATGTGCTTTCGGCCAAGGTGTTGCTGAAACAACACTCGCATATCGGCGCCAGCAGGCAGAGTTTCCGCGCCTCAAATCCAAGATCGAGTCTCTCAAAGTACTGAAGGAACGTGATAATTTTCGTCTTCACGGCGGGCACACATACGAGACCCCCGCGATCCTTCGGCCGTGGACCCGCATGCGCGGGTGGCGTCGCCCCGGCCACGATTCGCGCAGCGCCGGCCGAGTGAGCGGCCCGCCCGGCCACAAAAGAGCTCCTGGGAGGGGCGCCATGAATGGCGACAACATCGGCGGGCAGAATCGCCGAGCTGCGTGAGTTCGGCTTCGCCGACCCCGGTCAAGATGATCACGTCGAGCCCGGCGATCCTAGCTAGCTAGGTCCAAGCGACATTCAGGATCCCCAGCACGCTGAAGGGCTGATTCATTGTGTTCCGGATTTCTTGATTCGGGGCACGATCAATGGCGAAGCGATACGAACTGTCCAACGAACAATGGCGCCGGATCGAGAACTTGTTGCCGGGCAAGAAGGGGGATCCGGGCCGGGCGGGCAAGGACAATCGTCTGTTCGTCGACGGCGTTCTCTGGGTGCTGCGATCGGGGGCACGCTGGAGCGACCTGCCGGAGCGATACGGCAAATGGAAGACCGTCCACAAACGCTTCGGACGCTGGACGAAAAGCGGGGCATGGGAGCGGGTTTTCGACAGCCTCACGGGCGATCCTGACAACCAGTATCTGATGTTGGACACCACCCTGGTGCGCGCCCATCCAGCAGGCCGCGACCGGAAAAGGGGGGACCAAAATCAGGCTTTGGGGCGTTCCCGAGGAGGATTGACCAGCAAAATCCATGCGCTCGCCGATGCATCCGGACGCCCGCTGCGCTTCATCATCACCGCCGGGCAGACCGGCGACATCACACAGGCGCCGGCGCTCTTGAGCAGTTGTGAGGCGGGCGGCGTGATCGCGGACAAGGCCTCGACAGCAATGCCTTGCGCACGTTGATCGCCGAATTGGGAGCCGAACCCGTCATCCCCTGCAATCCGACCCGCAAGGTTCTCGTCCCGCATGACGCCGTCGCATACAAGCTGCGAAACCGCATCGAACGTTTTTTCAATAAGCTCAAGCATTTCCGCCGTATCGCCACCCGCTATGACCGCCGTGCCATCTAGACGATGGTCCGGACTCAATTGATCCACCATGTCAGCGCCGCTGCCAAGAGAATGGTGGAGAGGGAGAAGGGAGATATCGGCGCGTTTGTCGTACGCGTCGCGGTGCGTCGAAAGTCATTGAGCCGGCAGCAGGCGCCACGGGCGACCCGACCGCATCACATAGAAGACGCCGTTCATGATCGCGCGCATCGGCCAAGCGCGGGGCCTTCCTGTAGGTGGGTCGCAGGCAGGTGAGGCTGAATCACCCACCATTCCTCATAGGTCAGATCGCTTTGGCATCGCGATGTTCTCCGGCTGTGCTGTTTTCGGGTGATTGGGGTCCACAGGGTTAATTCGTCGTCCGTGAGGAATTCCCAAGGCGTTGAGCGGCTTGGCTAAATGGCTGCGGGCAAGTAGTCGGAATTGCCGGATCTAGAGCGCATCCCGATTGGGTCGAATCGTGATGCGCTCTAGATTCTTCGATTTTGCGCATGTTCTGTTCGGAAAACCGGTTCCCACTTTTCCGGAACATGCGCTAAGGCTTTGCACCGCCGGTTTCTTGCAAATTGTATCTGGGGATTCCCTCGAATCCGAAGTCATGATTCTCCGCCGCCGATATGGTCGGCGGAGGGAAGAAGCATGAAGCCGCGGGAACGACGCGAGACCGGCGAGCAAGATTCTGTTTCGCTCGCGTCTCGACCAGATCATCGACATGAAGCACGCGCTGGTGAAGAAGCACGCGCTGGTGAAGCTGGCGCGTTCGATCGACTGGCGATTCCTGGTGGGGAAAGTTCGGGGCGGTATACCGGGGGCCCGGCAGTCCGCCGCTGCCGACGCGGCTGATGGCGGGGTTATCGATCCTCAAGCCACACCCATGACCTCTCCGACGAGGTTTGTGTGAACGCTGAGTCGAGAACCCCTATTGCCAATTCTTCTGCGGGGAGGAGTTCTTCCAGCACGAGCTGCCCTTCGATCGCTCGTCGCTGACACGTTGGCGCCAACGCATGGGCGAGGAGAGGCTTGTCGCGTTGATCCAGGCGAGCCTGGCGGTCGCCGCCAAGACCGAAGCGCTGGCGCCGAAGGATCTTGCTCGCGTGATCGTCGGCACCACGGTGCAGCCCAAGGCGGTCATGTTCCCGACCAATGCCAAGCTGATCAACCGGGCGCGCAAGCGGTTGGTGGGGCTGGCCAAAAAGCGCGGTGTGCAGTTGCGCCAATCCTATCGGCGGGTCGGCAAGCGGGCACTGATCGCGCATCAGCGCTACGCTCACGCGCATCAGTTCAACCGCGCCAAGAAGGCTCTTCGCAAGCTCAAAACCTATGCCGGGCCGTGTCATCCGCGACATCGCACGCAAGACCGCCGGCAACGATACTCGCGGCGAAATCTTCGTGCGGCCGCTGTACTTGGCGCGGCGCGTGCCGGAACAAGAGCGTCATCAGCGCGGCCGCAAGGTCTATTCCCGGCACGCCCCGAGGTCGAATGCATCGGCAAGGGAAAGGCGCACAGACCTTACGAGTTCGGCGTCGAAGTGAGCGTCGCCACCACGCTCCGTCGCTCACGCGGTGGCTCGTTCGTCGCCCATGTCGCGGCGCTGCCCGGCAATCCCTACGACGGCCACGCCCTGGCCAAGGTCATCCCGACGATCGAAACGCTCGTCGGCAATGTCGTCGAGCGCATCTTCACCGATGCCGGCTATCGCGTCCACAACGCGCCGCCCGAATACAAGTTCAAGGTCTTTACCGTCGGCCAGAAGCGCCGTGTGACGCCGCAGATCAAACGCCAGATGAGAAGGCGGGCCGCCGTCGAGCCGGTCATCGGCCATCTCAAGGCCGAGCACCGGATGGGCCGAAACCATCTCGCCCATGCCGCCGGCGACGCCATCAAGGCCGTCCTGGCCGCAGCCGGCTACAACTTCCGCCTCCTCATTAGAGCGCATCCCGATTGGGTCGAATCGTGATGCGCTCTAGATTCTTCGATTTTGCGCATGTTCTTTTCGGAAAACCGGTTCCCACTTTTCCGGAACATGCGCTAGGTGGCTGAGGCTTATTTGGCTGCGTGTCCTGAGAGCTCCCGCACCGCTGCTCAGACTTAAGGCAACCTGAAATCGCAAAGTTCACGGACGACGGCGATCAGCAGGCAGGAGTGAGCGATACAGGAGTGAGCGATACAGAAGTGAGCGATCCGTGACCGGAAAACACCGCCGGTTCGCTGCTGCCCGTCATGTGCCCGCGGGTTTCTTTGCGGTCGGCTTCTGCGGTTTTGCCGGCGCGGGCGGACTGGGCGCGCGCTCGATCGACGCCAAACGCCCGCCGACGAAGCGATAGATGCCAGGCCAAGGCCCGCGCAGATAGGTCAGCACCACCGCGCGGTCGCCGCGCTCATTGGTGCCGATATCCACCTTTTCGGCCGCGCCCGCGCGCTGCACCACCTCGCACTCCGTCATCTGCAGCGAGATGCCGCCGACGGCGGGCGCGGCGGCCCCGGCGGCCGCCGGATCCGCGAAGCCCGCGGCCTGCCCCGGTCCGCTGCCGCATTGCCCCTCCGGGCCGACGAGATCGGCTGCGGTCACCGGACGCAGCGTCAAATCGTTCTTGGGCGCCGAAATGGCTGCCCAGTCCGGCTTGCGCAGCAGGGTTTCCGGCTTGGGAACGAGCGTGAGATTGTTGAGGCTGAGATCGGACGAGCACGCGGCGAGGGCCTGCGCAAGCGCCGCCATCGCAATCACGCGTGATGCCATCAGGGTCATTCTTTGCATCGCCGAGGTCCCGACTCCCAGCACGGTTCAACCGGCATGCCAAGTCGAGAGGATTTTGCGCCAGCACCACCACCTTGATCAATAGGCGTTTTTTCCTCCCGCCATGGCGATTGGGGCCGCTCCCACGACCCGGTGGGAGCGAATCGCGCCGAAGAGGAGTTCATTGCAGTTGCCCCGGCGGCTGCGCGGGGACCGACCGCCATCACTCATGCCGCCCGATAGGAAGAAAAAAACATGGCCGGAAAAGCGGAAATTGCCTGTGATGCTGTGATCAAGTGTCGAATCACTTTCAACGTTGCGCAAATATCACAGCCATCGGCACTCAGACGCGCTAAGGTGAATTTATCAGTCGTCGGACACGACTCGAATTGGTCAACGGGGAACCTGGGGGGCTAGCTATGAAGAAGTTCTTACTTGGAAGCGTGGGGCTTGCGGCGATGCTCGCAGGGCCTGCAATGGCTGCGGACATGCCGATCAAGGCGCCACCTCCTCCTCCGGTGGCATACTATGATTGGTCCGGTGCCTATATCGGCTTCAACGTCGGTGGAATTTGGAACGAGGTCGATCAGCATTTCCCGAATCCGCGGCTCTTCGGCGGCACCGGACCCGGAAATGTGAATGACTTCTCGACTAGCACCAGTGATGGCGTCTATGGCTTCCACGCCGGCGCGCAGTGGCAGTGGGGTGCCTGGGTGCTCGGTGTGGAAGCGGCCCTGAGTGGCTGCATGAACGAATGCCGGAGCTTGAGCGGTATTGTTCCGCCCCCGGGGATCGCGCCCAACACCTTCTTCGAGCACAAGCTCACCAACCTGTTCACGGTAGGTCCGCGGCTGGGCTATGCCTGGGACCGCTGGATGATCTTTGCGACCGGTGGTTGGGCTTCGGCCAATCTCAAGTCAGCGGCTTGCTCAGGCGCTACCGATGCATGCGACGGTCCTGGTTCCAGGTTCAACGGCGCCTCGCGCAACAACGACGGCTGGTATGCCGGCGGCGGCTTCGACTACGTGGTCCACCAGGGCGCGCTGGTCGACGTGATCCTCGGTGCGGAATATCAACACTACGACGTCAGCGGTCAGAATGCGTTCTGCTTCAACCCGGGTTGCAACCCTGCGACCGGGTGGGACGAAGACCTGAGCGCGAAGGGCGACATCGTCCGGGCTCGCTTGACCATCAAGACCAAGGGCTACGGCTTCCTGTGGGGCGGTCCGGCGCCTGCCTACTGATCGTTCGCGACATCAACGACGCAAAAAGCCCCGGGCAACCCCCGGGGCTTTTTCGTGCTCCCGGCGCGCATCGCGAATCAGGCCGGCGTCGCTCGGGTTTCGATCGACCGTCCGGGCGGCCGTCAGCGGTCGGTGTCCCGGATGCAGGAATGCCTCACGCGCAGGAACAGGTTTAAACCGTCCGCGCAAGGCGGCGTTGTGCATCTTCTGCTTCGAAGTAAAGGATCGAACATCGAATCCCTTCCACTGTTGCGCAAACATCACAGCCAAATCAGTGGGAACCTGTTAAAAAAAGCACAACTGAAATCCTGAACGGGGGGTTCAAATGAAGAAGTTCTTACTTGGAAGCGTGGGGCTTGCGGCGATGCTCGCCGGGCCTGCAATGGCTGCGGAGTTGCCGATCAAGGCGCCACCTCCTCCTCCCGTGGCATACTATGATTGGTCCGGTGCCTATATCGGCTTCAACGTCGGTGGAATTTGGAACGAGGTCGATCAGCATTTCCCGAATCCGCGGCTCTTCGGCGGCACCGGACCCGGAAATGTGAACGACTTCTCCACCAGCACCAGTGATGGCGTCTATGGCTTCCACGCCGGCGCGCAGTGGCAGTGGGGTGCCTGGGTGCTCGGTGTGGAAGCGGCCCTGAGTGGCTGCATGAACGAATGCCGGAGCTTGAGCGGTATCTGTTCCGCCCGCCGGGGATCGCGCCCAACACCTTCTTCGAGCACAAGCTCACCAACCTGTTCACGGTAGGTCCGCGGCTGGGCTATGCCTGGGACCGCTGGATGATCTTTGCGACCGGTGGTTGGGCTTCGGCCAATCTCAAGTCAGCGGCTTGCTCGAGCGTTACCGATGCATGCGACGGTCCTGGTTCCAGGTTCAACGGCGCCTCGCGCAACAACGACGGCTGGTATGCCGGCGGCGGCTTCGACTACGTGGTCCACCAGGGCGCGCTGGTCGACGTGATCCTCGGCGCCGAATATCAACACTACGACGTCAGCGGTCAGAATGCGTTCTGCTTCAATCCGGGTTGCAACCCTGCGACCGGGTGGGACTACGACCTCAGCGCGAAGGGCGACATCGTCCGCGCTCGCTTGACCATCAAGACCAAGGGCTACGGCTTCCTGTGGGGCGGTCCGGCGCCTGCCTACTGATCGTCGCGACATCAACGACGCAAAAGGCCCCGGGCAACCCCCGGGGCTTTTTCGTGCTCCCGGCGCCCGCTCCCCGCGGGCGCGTCGACTGCAGGGGCAAGTCCCTGGCGCTGGAGCCAACGAGCGCCTGGATCGGCCCCCCGTTCATCCCTTGCGCCGCCAGCGCCCTTGCTCATCCGCCTGCCAATAGGCGACATCGAAGCCTTTCGCCCTGCCCTCGCTCCAGCGCTCCCGCGCCGCAGCCACGGCGTCCGGATCTTCGCCGTCAAAGATCAGCACGATGCGCTGATAGGCGTCGGCATCCGCCGGCACCGGCGCGCCGTCGATGAGAAAGCGCACCGCCGCGCCGTTCGGGTTGTCGTCGTTGAACCGTGAGCAGGACCGGCTGCTCCAAGGCCTCGGCCTCGCGCCAGGTACCGTGCGGAAGGAAGCTGTCGTCGCGAAAGGTCCACAGATGCGCATCCAGCGCCTCGATCCGCTCCTCCGACGCGGCCTGCACGACCACGCGCCAGCCACGCTCGAGCGATTTTTCGATCAGCGTCGGGAGCACACGCTCGAGCGGCTGGCGCTGCAGGTGGTAGAATAAGATCTCGGTCATGGCGATCGGCAGTCGCGATCGCGGGGCGACAGCCCCGATTCGCTGCGTCCGGCGGCGAGCAATGGCTTCACTTCTCGTAATACTCCGCCACCAGCCGGTCCAACAGCCGCACGCCGAAGCCCGAGCCCCAGCTGCGGTTGATCTCGGTCTGGGGGGAACCCATGGCGGTGCCGGCGATATCGAGATGCGCCCACGGCGTCTTGTCGACGAAGCGTTGCAGCAGCTGCGCTGCGGTGATGGCGCCGCCGTGGCGGCCGCCGGTATTCTTCATATCGGCGAATTTCGAATCGATCATCTTGTCGAATTCCGGACCGAGCGGCATCCGCCATACCCGCTCGCCGACCTCGTTGCCGACCTTGACGAGTCGCTCGGCGAGCTTGTCGTCGTTGGCGAACAGGCCGGCATATTCCTGTCCGAGCGCGACGATGATCGCGCCGGTCAAGGTGGCGAGATCGATCATGAATTTCGGTTTGCAACGCTTGTTGACGTAATGCAGCACGTCGGAAAGCACGAGCCGGCCCTCGGCGTCGGTATTGATGATCTCGATGGTTTGCCCCGACATCGTGGTCACGATATCGCCCGGACGCTGCGCCCTGCCGTCGGGCATGTTCTCCACGATCCCGATCGCGCCGACGGCATTGACCTTCGCCTTGCGCGTCGCGAGCGCATGCATGAGGCCGACAACGCAGGCCGCCCCCGCCATGTCGCCCTTCATGTCCTCCATGCCCGCAGCGGGCTTGATCGAAATGCCGCCGGTATCGAAGCAGACGCCCTTGCCGATGAAGGCCACCGGTGCGGCGTCCCGCTTGCCGCCGTTCCAGCGCATGATCACCGTGCGGCTCTCGTGCTGCGAGCCCTGGCCCACGCCGAGCAGCGCATTCATGCCGAGCTTCTTCATCTCCTTGACATCGAGCACCTCGACGGCCACGCCGAGCTTTCGCAGACTCCCGGCGCGGCGGGCGAATTCCTCCGGGTAGAGCACGTTGGCGGGCTCGTTGACGAGATCGCGCGCGATCACCACGCCGCTGGCGACCGCGCTGCGTGGCGCGAACGCCTTTTCCACGGCGGCGACTGACGGGACCGTGATCGTGACCTTGAGTTGCGCCGCCTTCTCATCTGCGTCCTTGCGCTTGGTCTTGTAGCGGTCGAAGGCGTAAGCGCGCAGCTGCACCCCGAGCGCGATATCGGCGATCCGGTCGGGCTTGATGGCGCCGCCCGGCAGGTCGGCGACGATGGTCGCCTCGGTTGCCGCCGCCGGAATCTTGCCCATGGCAATGCCGCCGAGCTTGACGAAATCCTCGGCCTTGAGGTCGCGGGCCTTGCCGACGCCCACGATGACCAGGCGCGTCGCCGCGAGCCCGGGCGGCGCCACGATGTCGAGTGCCGAACCGTTCTTGCCCTTGAAGCGGTCGGCCGCCGCCGCCCGAGTGACCAGATCCCCGGTGGGCTCGATCGCCCGACGCGCGGCGGAGCCGAATTTGAGCCCCTCTTCGCAGAACAGGACGAGAACGCCCTTGGAAGGCGTAGCCAGGGCGGCAAATTCGAGCTTCAAAGCGCCAGACATCGGGGTCGGTCCTCTCGATCGGGGTGGAGTGGAAGTTATCTTGCGAATGCAATCAGGCCTGTGCCGGGTTGCGTGAACTTGATCGGCGGCATGCGCCCCAACTCAACTCTCGAAATGAATGCGCTTGCGGGGTCGCAGACGGTGGGCCGGGAGCCTGAAAGTGGGGCGGAGATTCCACCGGCGGCGATCGAGATCACGGGCGCAGGCCTGTGGCCGCCGGGCAACGCGCGCCAGATTAACGTTTTGTTGTGCATACTCAAAGGGTTTGCCTTGGCCAAGCCATTTTGTTGCCGGATCAAATAGAGGGTAAAAAGGGGATCGGTTTACCCTTGGCGCGCCGCGACGGGGGACGGGAGCCGGCGCACCCGATCTCGGGTTTACCCGAGATCGGCACTTTGCAGGTGCGCATGTCGGCTCTCGCCGACATGCGTCGGGTTTTGCCGCGATCGGGGACGCGTGAGTCGGATGGGGTCCATCGGCCGATATATCTTCCGCACCACGCTCGGTGCGTTCCTGGTCATTTGCACCAGCGTGACCGCGCTGATGTGGATCACGCAGGCGTTGCGTGACATCGACCTGATGACCAATCAGGGCCAGAGCATCTTCGTCTTCGTCGGCATCACCGGCCTCATCATTCCGCTGCTGATCCTGATCATCGCGCCGATCGCCCTGATGATCGCGGTGGCGCACGTGCTCAACAAGCTCGGCAACGATTCCGAGCTCATCGTCATGAACGCGGCCGGCATGCCGCCGTGGGTTATCTTCCGCCCTTTCCTGGCGGTCGGGATCGTCGTCTCGCTGCTCGTCGCGGCGATCAGCATCTACGTCTCGCCGTGGGGGCTGCGCGAATTGCGGCGCTGGGCGACCGAAGTTCGCGCCGACCTCGTCTCCAACATCGTGCAGCCCGGCCGCTTCACCAAGCTGGAAGAGAGACTGACGCTCCACATCCGCGAACGCCGCCCGAACGGGCAATTGCTGGGCATCTTCATCGACGACCAGCGCGACCCGAAGGAGCGCGCGACCATCCTTGCCGAGCAAGGCGACATCGTAAAGAGCGAGCGCGGCCTGTTTCTCGTGCTGGAGAACGGCAGCGTTCAGCGGCACGAGACCGGCCAGCGCGATCCCACGCTGGTGCTGTTCGACAGCTATGGTTTCGACCTGTCCTGGCTGTCAACCGGCAGCCAGAGCCTGAAATATTCGGTGCGGGAGCGATATCTCTGGGAGCTTTATGACCCCACGCTGACCGACAAGTCGTTCGTCGACGAGCCCGATCAAATCCGCGCCGAATTTCACGACCGGATCACGGCACCCCTCTACCCGCTCGCCTTCGTCGTGATGACCTACGCCTATCTCGGCGCGCCGCGCACCACCCGGCAGAGTCGCACCGTCTCGCTCATGGGCGCGATCGGCGTGGTGGCGGCGCTGCGCGGACTGGGCTTCGTCGGCATGATCGCCGGCGTGCATACGCCGATCGTCCTGCTGCTCCCCTACCTCGCCCTGCTCACGACCTTCGTGCTCGGATATCTCGCCATCTCGCGCGGAGTCATCATCGAGCCCCCGGCCTTCATCACCAATTCGATCACCGCGGTCATGGAGCGCATCGCCCAGCGCACCGGCGCCCTGATGGGGCAGGCGCCATGATCGCCGGGACGCTCTCGCGATATTTCGGATGGCGCTTCCTCTCCGCGGTTCTTGCCGTGTTCGCGGGGACGTTGGTGCTGACCGCGATGATCGATTTCCTCGAGTTGATGCGGCGCACCGCGGACATCAAGGACGTCTCGGCCTTCCTCATCGCCCAGATCACGCTCTTTCGCGTGCCCTTCATCACCGAGCGCGTGATGCCGTTCGCCGTGCTCGTCGGCGCGATGTTCTGCTACCTGAATTTGTCGCGGCGCCTGGAGCTCGTGGTCGCGCGCGCCGCCGGAATTTCGGCCTGGCAGTTCATCGCGCCCGCCATCATGATCGCTGCCCTGATCGGGGTCGCGTTGACGACGATTTACAATCCGATCTCGGCGAGCTTGCGCGAGCTGTCGACGCGGCTGGAAGCCGATCTGTTCGGCCGCGACAAAGGTTTTCACAATCCCGGCAGCGGATTCTGGGTTCGCCAGCGAAACGAAGACGGCCAGGCCGTCATCAACGCCAAGTCGAGCCGGCAGCAGGGCATGGAACTGGGCGGCGTGAGCGTGTTCCGGCTGGACGCCGACGGCCATTTCCGTGACCGCATCGAAGCCAAGAGCGCGCGGCTCGAACCCGGATATTGGCGGCTGGAAGAACCCCGCTTCTACGCCAGCGGAGCCGCGCCGGTCGAGCGCGAGAGCTTTCGGCTCAGCACCACCCTGACGCCGGCGCAGGTCGGCGAGAGCTTCGCGACGCCCGAGACCGTGCCGTTCTGGCAGCTGTCGACCTACATCGATACCGCCGAAAAGGCGGGTCTCGCCGCCGCCGGCTATCGACTGCAATATTATCAGCTGCTGGCGCAACCCTTCTATCTCGTGGCCATGGTGCTGTTGGCCGCCTCCGTCAGCCTGCGTTTCTTCCGTTTCGGCGGCGTGCAGAAGATCGTGCTGGGCGGCATCGGCGCCGGCTTCCTGCTTTACGTCCTGGCGAAAGTCACCGGCGACTTGAGCAAGGCCGGGCTGCTGGGCCCATGGATCGCGGCGGGACTGCCGCCCGCCGTTGGTGGCGTCACCGGCCTGATCGCGCTGCTCTACCAGGAGGACGGGTAATGGCGCCGCCGGCCACCCATCCTCGCTCGTCGCGCCGCCGCACCTGGTGCGGCGCGTTGGTCGTCTGTGCGGCCGCGATCATGCTGGTCGCGGGTTCGGCCGGCGTGGCGCCGCCGTTGCAGGCGCAGATGCTGACCTTCCCGCCGCGGCCCAAGCCGCCGGTGAGAGTCGAACGCCCTGGCACGCAGAACCAGATGCTCGTTCGCGCCGATGAGATCAATTACGACTACAGCAACGAGCGCGTGTCGGCGGTCGGCAACGTGCAGCTCTATTTCGGCGCCTCGACGCTCGAAGCCGACCGGGTCATCTACGACCAGAAGACCAAGCGCCTGCACGCCGAAGGCAATGTCCAGCTCACCCAGGCCGACGGCTCGGTGACGCATGGCGAAATCATGGACCTCAGCGATGACTATCGCGACGGCTTCGTGGATTCGCTGCGCCTCGATGCTCCCGAGCAGACCCGTTTTGCCGCCACGCGCGCAGAGCGCTCCGGCGGCAATTTCACCATCTTCCACAACGGCGTCTATACCGCCTGCGAGCCCTGCAAGGACGATCCGACGAAGCCGCCGAAATGGCAGGTAAAGGCGGCGCGGATCATCCACGATCAAGGCGAGAAGATGCTGTATTTCGAGGACGCGCGGCTCGAATTCGTCGGCGTCCCGATCGCCTACTTCCCGTACTTGTCGGCACCCGATCCGACGGTAAAGCGCAAGACCGGTGTACTCACGCCGTCGTACAGCACGAGCTCGATCTATGGGCTCGGAGTTACGGTTCCCTATTACTGGGCGCTCGCCCCCGACTACGATTTCACCTTCACGCCGATGATCACGAGCAAGCAGGGTCCGTTGTTGCAAGGCGAGTGGCGCCAGCGGCTGCTCAACGGCGCCTATAGCGTCCGGGCCACGGGTCTCTTCCAGCTCGACAAGAACTCCGTTTGTGAACACGCCGGGCTATCTCGACTGGCGCGGCAGCGTGGAGACGTCGGGCCAGTTCAACCTCTCGGACAAATGGGTGTGGGGCTGGGACGCGACGGTGGTGTCGGACAAGAACTTTCTGTACGATTACGGCCTGATGAGGAACGTGGCGACCACCAATCTCGCGTTGGTCACCCCTGATTACGCCCTGTCCCAACTCTACCTCGCGGGTCGCGGCGACCGCAGCTATTTCGAGGCGCGTTCGCTTTACTTCTACGGCTTCTCGCCGTCCGACGACCAGGGCGAGCTCCCGATCGTGCACCCCGTGATCGACCACGACTACGTCTTCAAGAACCCGATCTTCGGCGGGGAGCTTGGCTTTCACAATAATCTGACCAGCCTCTCCCGCGAGACCGCGAATTTCGACCCGATCTCGCAGTCCGCGGTCACCAACGGCCTGTGCGCCCTGACCACGGCCGACCCCGCGGTCAAGAACGCCAACAATTGCCTGCTGCGCGGCGTCCCCGGCAACTACACCCGGTTCTCGTCGGAGTGGAATTGGAAACGGACCGTCATCGACCAGTGGGGCCAGATGTTTACCCCGTTCGTAAGCATGCGCGCCGATGTCGCCGACATGGACATCTCGGCGCAGTCGGGCGTCTCCAACTACCTCAATGTCGGTCAGACCGACATCGGCCGCGTCATGCCGACCGCGGGCCTCGAATACCGCTATCCGCTCATCAGCGTGCAGTCCTGGGGCACGCAGACGGTCGAGCCGATCGCCCAGTTTATCTTCCGTCCCAACGAGACTGCCGTCGGCTCGTTCCCCAACGAGGACGCGCAAAGCCTGATCTTCGACGATTCAAATCTGTTCAAGGTCAACAAGTTTTCCGGCTGGGACCGCGTCGAAGGCGGCGGCCGGGCCAATGTGGGCGTGCAATATACCGCGCAGTTCAACCGCGGCGGCAACGTCAATGTCCTGTTCGGACAATCCTATCAGTTGTACGGGCTGAACTCCTTCGCGCTCGGCGGAACGACCAATACCGGCCTCAACAGCGGCCTCGATACCGCGCAGTCGGATTACGTGGCGCGGGCATCCTACCAGCCGAACTCGACCTTGATGTTCACGTCGCGGTTCCGCTTCGCCGAGAACGATTTCACGCTGCAGCGCACCGAACTCGAAACCGTCGCCAGTTTCGGCCGCTGGACGACCACGGTGATGTACGGCAACTACGCCGCCCAGCCGCTGATCGGGTTCCTCAACCGCCGCGAGGGCGTCCTCGGCACTGCACGGCTGAAGATGAACCAGAACTGGGTGCTGCTTGGGGCGAGCGGGATACGATATCCATGCCAAACAGGTCAGCCAGACCCAGGTCGGCCTCGGATATATCGACGACTGCCTCATCTTGGCCCTGAATTATATTACAGACTACGCCTATAGCGGCAGCGTCTCGGTCAACCATACCTACATGATGCAGGTCAGCTTGCGCACACTTGGCGGGAGTGCGAGCACAAATTCGGGAGCTGCCGGGTTGGGTCCGGCCCCCGGGGCATTCGGCGCTACGCATTAGCGGTGCGCCGGATCAGGCCGGGCCGACCGGGATTAAACCCGCGACGCAAGCCGGACCAGGCCCGACTTTCATAGGCGAGAAAGCGGACGGAGCGATGATGTTCGACAGTCTCATGGCATATCGCAAGCAACTGGCTGCCACGATTCTGGTCCTCGCCGTCGCGGTGGCGGCAACCACTGCCCGCGCCCAGCAGGTCGTCGTGATCGTGAACGGCGAACCGATCACGGCGCTCGACATCGAGCAGCGCAGCAAGCTCACGCAATTGTCGACGCACAAGGTTCCCGCGCGCCAGGACGTGCTCGACGAGCTGATCAACGAAAAGCTCAAGGTGCGTGAGGCCAAGAAATGGGGACTGGACGTCCCCAATTCCGATGTCGACGCTGCCTATGGCTCGATGGCGAGCCGCATGCGAATGACGGCCGAGCAATTGACGCAGCAGCTGGCGAAGTCGGGCGTCAACGCCGCCACGCTCAAAGCCCGCATCAAGGCCGACATCGCCTGGCCGCAACTCGTGCGCGGGCGATACTCAGGCAAGCCTGCAGATCGGGGACAAGGATATCCTGACGGCGATGGAGTCGAAATCCGACGACTCCGTCGGCTATGACTACACCTTGCGCCCGATCCTGCTGCTGGTTCCGCCCGGATCGCCGGACGCCTTCGTCGATGGACGCAAGCGCGAAGCGGAGGCCCTGCGCGGTCGCTTTCAGGGCTGCGAGGAAGGAATCGCCTTCGCCCGCGCCCTCAAGGACGTGGCAGTACGCGACCAGATCATCCGCAGCTCTGCCGACATTCCGGCGGAGCTGCGCAAGGTGCTCGATGGCATCGAGGTCGGCCAGCTTGACGCCGCCGGAAGTCACCAAGTTCGGGGTCGAGATGTTCGCGATCTGCGCCAAGAAAGAATCGGCGGCCGACAACACGCCGGGCAGACGCCAGGCCCGCGAGAGCATGATGGCCCAGCGCTACGAGCAGCAATCGAAGCAGTATCTGCACGAATTTCGTCGCGGCGCGATGATCGAATACAAGTGAAGGCCGAGCGTGCGATGGCACCGCCTTTGGCGCTGACGCTGGGCGAGCCCGCCGGGATCGGACCCGACATCACGTTCGCGGCCTGGCGCCGGCGCATCGAGCTCGATCTCCCTCCCTTCTATCTTCTCGCCGATCCCGAACTTCGTTGCGCGCCGCGCCGAGCGGATCGCGCCCGACGTGACCGATCGCCGTCGTCGAGCCGGCGGCGGCCTGCGCCGCCTTCAAGACGCGCGTTGCCGGTCGTCGACGTCGGGGTGGCGGTAACGCGCCAGGCCCGGCCATCCCGATCGATCGAGCGCGCCGGCGGCGATCGCGGCCATCCGCCGGGCGGTGGCCGACGTGCACCGGCGGGGCGGCCAGCGCGATCGTCACCAATCCGGTCGCCAAGAACGTCCTCTACCGCTCGGGTTTCGCCGAGCCCGGACACACCGAATATCCTCGCCAAGCTCGCCGAGGAATCGACCGGCGTGGCCGTCCATCCGGTGATGATGCTGTGGTCGCCCGAGCTCGCGGTCGTGCCGGTCACCATCCACCTGCCGCTCAAGGACGTGGTCGCCAGGCTCACCACCGATCTCATCGTCGAGACCGGCCGTATCGTCGCGCGCGACCTGCGCGATCGTTTCGGCATCGCGCATCCGCGGCTTGGCCGTCGCCGGCCTCAATCCGCATGCCGGCGAGGACGGCGCGCTCGGCGACGAGGATCGCACCGTGGTCGGTCCGGCGGTCGAGCGTCTCAGGGCGGAGGGCATCGACGCGCGTGGCCCGCTGCCGGCCGACTCGCTGTTTCATGCAGCAGGCGCGCGCGAGCTACGACGTGGCGCTGGCGATGTATCACGACCAGGCGCTGATCCCGATCAAGACGCTGGCATTCGATCACGCGGTCAACGTCACGCTCGGGCTGCCGTTCGTGCGCACCTCGCCCGATCACGGCACCGCCTTCGACATCGCCGGCACGGGCCGCGCCGATCCCACCAGCCTGATCGCCGCGCTTCGGCTCGCGGCAAGACTGTCCTCCCGCGCCGAGTCGGGCCGGGCCGTGCGTCGTGATCATAGTCCGCGAAGACGGGCGTAAACGCCCTCATGAGCGCCATCGACGACCTTCCGCCGCTGCGCGAGGTGATCCGCCGACACGGACTCAGCGCCAAGAAGTCGCTCGGCCAGAACTTCCTGCTCGATCTCAACCTCACCGCCCGCATCGCGCGCGCGGCCGGCCCGCTGGACGGCGTGGACGTGATCGAGATCGGTCCCGGCCCCGGCGGGCTCACCCGCGCGCTGCTCGCCACGAGCGCGCGCCGCGTGATCGCGATCGAGCGCGACGACCGCGCCATCGCGCGCGCTCGAGGAGATCGCCGCACGCTATCCCGGCCGCCTCGAAATCGTCGCCGGCGATGCCCTCGACTTCGACCCGCGCCCGCTCATCGGCGGCGCGCCCGCGCGCATCGTCGCAAACCTGCCCTACAACATCGCGACCGCGCTGCTGGTCGGCTGGCTGACGCTCGAGCCATGGCCGCCCTGGTACGATCGGCTCGTGCTGATGTTCCAGCGCGAGGTCGCCGAACGCATCGTCGCCGCCCCCGGCTCGAAGAGCTACGGACGACTGTCCGTGCTTGCCGGCTGGCGCTGCCGAGGCGCGCATCCTGTTCGACGTCGCCGGCAGCGCCTTCGTGCCCCCGCCCAAAGTGACGTCGTCGGTGGTGGAGCTGGTGCCGCGCGAAACGCCGCTCGCCTGCGAGCGCCGCGCGCTGGAGCGGGTGACGGAAGCCGCGTTCGGCCAGCGCCGCAAGATGCTGCGGCAGAGCCTGAAGATCGCTCGGGACCGATCCGCTGGCTTTGCTCGCCGCCGCGGGCATCGCCCCGACCGCCCGCGCCGAGGACATCCCGGTCGAGGGTTTCGTCGCGCTCGCGCGCGCCTTCGCCGCTTGACCGCCGGCGCGCGATTTGGGGCATGATGGATGGAAATCGAAAGCTGCGCCCCATGACCAAGCTCCGCCGCCAATCGCTCACGGCCTATGCCACGCCGCTGTGCGAGACCTTCGTAGATCGCCCGCAACCGCACGGCACCGAAGTGCTGGTGCGCATCGTGCGCTGCGGCGTGTGCCATTCGGATCTGCATATGCAGGACGGCTATTTCCTGCTGGGCGAAGACAAGAAGCTCGACGTGCGCGCCGGCCGCGCGCTGCCGTTCACGCTCGGCCACGAGATCGCCGGCGTGATCGAATGCGCGGGTGACGCTGCCGAAGGGGCGCTGCCGGGCGCGGCGGTTGCGGTCTATCCCTGGATCGGCTGCGGCGCGTGCGCCGCGTGCCATCGCGGCGAGGAAAACATCTGCGCTGCGCCGCGCCATCTCGGCATCAATGTCGACGGCGGCTTCGCGTCCCATGTGCTGGTCCCGCATCCGCGTTATCTCATCGACCACGCGCCGCTGCCCGCCGCATTCGCGGCAACGCTGATGTGCTCGGGCCTGACCGCCTATGCCGCGCTCAAGCGGCTGGCGGGACGGGCAGCGCTCGGGCCGCTGCTGCTCGTAGGCATGGGCGGGGTCGGCATGATGGGGCTGGCCCTGGCGCGCGCGATGTTTGCACAGGCGCCGTTGGTCGCCGACGTCGATCCGTGACGAAGCGCGAGGCGGCGCTGGCGGCGGGCGCCGCCGCGGCCTTCGATCCGGGCGAGGCGAGCGCGCGCAAGGCTCTCCTCGCCGCGAGCGGCGGCGGCGTCTACGGCGCCTGCGATTTCGTCGGCTCGGAGCGGTCGCTCGCGTTTGCGGCCGGCGCGCTCGCCAAGGGCGGCAAGGTCGTGGTGAGCGGCCTGTTCGGCGGGACCTTCACCATGCCGGTCGCGATGTTCGCACTCAAGGCGATTGCGATCGAGGGCATCCAAACCGGCACGCTCACCGAGGCTCGCGAGGTGCTGGCTGTCGCGCGCGAGCGCGCGCTCGCGCCGCCTCCGATCGGCGAACGTCCGCTCGCCGAGGCGCAGGCCGCGCTCGATGAATTGCGCGCCGGGCGCACCGTCGGGCGGACGGTGCTGACGACGCAACCGATCGGGCAGCCCGAATCGTAGCGGTCCGCGGCACTGGCCTCGCCCGATCGCCTCCTGGCGACACCGGTGGAGCGGCGCGCGCGGTGTTTCGCTCCGCCGCCAGGCTTCGCGATTGTTCGGCGTCAGAGCTCCGACTGCAGCCGGCGAACGAAGTCCGACAGTCCGGTCTGCCGCTCGCGCTTGAGACGTTCGGCAGCAAGGATCGATCGCACCTCGGCAAAGGCGTGATCGATGTCGGTATTGATCGACGACGTAATCGTACTCCGCCCAGTGGCTCATTTCGTCAGCAGCCTTGGCCATGCGGGCATGGATCACGTCATCGGAATCCTGCGCTCTGCTGCGCAGCCGCCGTTCGAGATCGGGAATCGACGGCGGCAGCACGAAGATGCTGACCAGGTCGCGACTGGCCTTCTCGCAGCTGCTGCGTGCCCTGCCAGTCGATGTCGAACAGCACGTCGCGCCCACGCGCGAGCGCGGCCTCGACCGGCGCCCGCGGCGTACCGTAGCGATGGCCGAACACTTGCGCCCATTCCAGCAGTTCGCCGTTCTCGACCATGGCTTCGAAGCGCGCCGCGTCGATGAAATGATAGTCGCGGCCGGCGACCTCGCCCGGCCGTTGCTTGCGTGTCGTGACCGACACCGAAAGCTCGACGCCGGGATCGGATTCGAGCAGCTTGCGCGACAGCGTGGTCTTGCCGGCGCCCGAGGGCGAGGACAGGACCAGCATGAGCCCACGGCGGGCGATAGCGTCCGCTTGTCGGTGACCGCCGCTCGCCGTCATCGGCTCATTCCAAATTCTGCACCTGCTCGCGGAACTGTTCGACCACGCTCTTGAGCTCCAGCCCGATATTGGTCAGTTCCACATCGTTCGATTTGGAGCACAGCGTGTTGGCTTCGCGATTGAGCTCCTGGGCGAGGAAATCGAGCCGGCGGCCGATTGCGCCGCCGGCGGCGATCAGCCGCTCGACCTGCGCGACGTGGGATGCGAGCCGATCCAGCTCCTCGCGGATGTCGGCCTTGCTGGCGATCAGGATCGCCTCCTGATGCAGGCGGTCGGGATCGAAGCGGTCGGAGGCGTCGAGCAGCATGGCCACCTGCTCGGCGATGCGCGCCTTGATCGCCTCGGGCCGGCGGCCGGGCGCGGCGTCCGCGCGGGCGGCGAGCGCGCGCGATTTCCTTGACGCGCTGGCGTCAAAACCTGCCCCAAGGCTTCGCCCTCGTGCCGGCGCATGGCGGCAAGCTCGCGCCACCGTTTCACCGAAATCCGGCGATGACCGCCGCTTCGGCGGCGCGCCGATCTTCCTCGCGCTCGTCCTCGTCGATGATGTCGATCACGCCCTTGAGCGACAGGATGCCGTCGAGCCGCGGCTCGGCAGCCTCCACCCGGGGGGCGAGCGCCTTGATGGTCGTGAGCACGGCCGCGAGCACCTCCTCGTTGACGCGCACAACGGGCGCGACGCCCTGCCGCCCGGCCGTGAGCGTGCCATAGACCGTGCCGCGCGCGAGCACCTGAGCTGCGCTGTTGCGCGCCGGCCCCTCGACCGCATCCCAGCCCGCGGGCAGCCGCAGGCGCAAATCGAACCCCTTGGCATTGACCGATTTCAGCTCCCAGGCCCAGCTATAGGCGCCGCTCATGCCGTGGCCACGTGCGAAGCCGGTCATGCTCGAGAGCGCCATCGGCCTCTACCCGCAGAACGATCTGGATGACAGAATCGGGCGGGACCTTAGCGGCGGGGCAGATGGGTCACAAGGGCGAGGGTCGCGCGCGCCATCGGCGCTACTGCCCGGCGCCGGCAGCGCGGGAAGAGCGGTTCGCGTTCCGCTTGCCCGCGGTGGGGGCGCCGGTGCCGCGTGTGCCGGCGGCGCCGCTGATGGCGGCGGTGCTTGCGCCTCCGGAGCCGCGGCCTCGCCTTTCTGCTCGTGCTCGATCACCCGCAAGCGTGCGACGTTCTTGAGGTGCTGCTCGTAGGTCTCGGCGAAGGCGTGTCCGCCGGTGCCGTCGGCCGCAAAATAGAGTTCCTTGGTACGCGCCGGATTGGCGGCAGCCTCGATCGAGGCGCGCCCGGGATTGGCGATCGGCCCCGGCGGCAAGCCGTCGATGACGTAGGTGTTATAGGCCGTCGGCTGCGCGATCTCGCTCTTGGTGAGCGGATGGCCGAGCGCGCCCTTGCCGAACACAAGTCCATAGATGATGGTCGGATCCGATTGCAGCTTCATCTTCTGCTTCAGTCGGTTGGCCAGCACCGCCGCGATGCGCGTGCGCTCCTCGGGCTTGCCGGTCTCTTTCTCGATGATCGAGGCGAGAATGACCAGCTGATCCGGCGTCTTGAGCGGCAGATCCGGATTGCGACGCTCCCAGACGTCCCGCACCAGCCGATCCTGGGCCTGCCGCATACGTTGGATTATCTGCTCGCGCGTGAAGCCGCGGCTGAAGTGGTAGGTGTCGGGCAGTAGGCTGCCTTCTCGCGGCACGTCCTTGATGTTGCCGGAGAGAATATCGCTCTCCAGGAGTCGCGCGACGATCTGCTCCGATGTCAGGCCCTCGGGAACGGTGAGCTGATGTTGCACCACCTTCCCTTCGACGATCGTCTCGACGACGTCTTTCACGCTCGCGTGTTTGGGAAAAAGGTACTCGCCGGCCTTGAGCTCCGAGCGCGCCTTGAGCGCGAACACGCCGCCGATGAAGACGAGACGGTGCGCATCCACGACTCCTTCGCGGTTCAGCAGATCGGCGATTTCCATCATGCTGGAGCGCGGCGGGATGTTGACGATCTTGTCCTCTTGCAACGGACCCGGCGCTTCGAACCGGCTCTTGCCGAAGACCAGCGCCCCGCCGCCGACAAGGAGCACGAGGACCAGCATGGTGAAAACCGCATTGCCGACGATCACGAGCGGATTGCGCGCACGCCGTGAAGGAGGGATGGGCAACGGCACGTGATCGGGCTCGAGCGCGGCACGCGGGCTGCGTGGCGTGATGCGCTTGGGCTCCGCCAGCGACGCCCCAAGTCCGTCAGGCCGGCCCGATATGGGTGGTTCGGGCTCGCCCACGCCAAGCACGACCCGTCCCGGCGATGCGGCTTGCGGCATGCCCGATGCCGCCGGCGGGAGACCCGGCGCCGCCGAGGCCATCGCGACGTGACCCGATTTCTGCCGCTCCGGCGTCGGTAAATCGGCTGCGGCCGACGCGCCTGCCCCTGCGCTGCCGGGAGAATCGGGGCTGGCGGGGGCTTTCACGGGCGCTGAAGCTGGAAAATTCGCAGTCGCCCGGGCGGGGTCCGCAGCGGGGGAGTTGGGGCCGTTCGTCCCTTTCGCGGTCGCCGCGGTGGGCTGAGCAGGGCCCGCCCTGGACGGCCCGGCGGGCAAAGGCTGCGGCGGCAGGCCGGCGGCAACGCGGTGCGGCGCGGCTGACCCCTCGGGCCGCCCGGGGCTCGCCGGCTGCATCGGATTGGTCGTTGAAAGCGGCGTCCCGCTGGAGGCTCCCGGCGCCCCAGATGGCGCCTGTGCGGGGTCCACCGGCGCGGGATGGGAGGTAACCGGTGAGGCGCCCGGAGCGGACGGATCATGGCTTCCAGGCGGCGCGTTCTCCCAATTCACCGCCCTATGCCCCCATCTCGACGCCCACCATAGCCGCTACCACCGCGTCTCGTTCTGGTATCGACCCTGCACCCCGAAAAGGCGTCAGTACATTCATCCGGCCGGCCGCCGATCGAATTCCCAAGCGGAACCGGAGCACCGGCCCGCCCACATTAAGTGGGAATATGGCCAAAGGTGGGAACCTCGGGTGGAACCCATCCAATGACCGGCAATCGACCCGGCGCCCCAGCGATGACGAAGTACGCCGCGCTGCACTTGGCGTCATGCCGGATGCCGGCTGAAGCCACGCTCGGCATGAAAGCGGCGCTCCCCGATGCGCGCATTACTGCGCGACACGGCGAAAGATCAGTGAGGCGTTGGTGCCGCCGAATCCGAAAGAGTTGGAGAGGACCACCTCGATGTCGCGCTTTTTCGAGCGATGCGGCACGAGGTCGATCGGCGTCTCGACCGATGGATGGTCGAGATTGATGGTCGGCGGCGCGATGCCGTCGCGCATCGCGAGCAGCGAAAAGATGGCCTCGACCGCGCCCGCTGCGCCCAGGAGATGCCCGATCGACGACTTGGTCGATGACATGCACATCCTGGCCGCGGCATTGCCGACCAGACGATGTACCGCACCGAGCTCGATCTCGTCGCCAAGCGGCGTCGAGGTGCCATGCGCATTGATGTAGTCGATCTCCGCCGCCGAGATGCCGGCACGCTTCACCGCGGCATTCATGCAGCGCAAGGCGCCATCGCCGTCTTCGGCCGGCGCCGTGATGTGATAGGCATCTCCCGACAGTCCGTATCCGATGAGCTCGGCATAGATTCTGGCCCCGCGGCTCTTGGCGTGCTCATAGGTTTCCAGCACCACTATGCCGGCGCCCTCGCCCATCACGAAGCCGTCGCGATCGCGGTCGTAGGGACGCGATGCGCGTTCCGGCGCGTCATTGAATGATGTGGACAGCGCCCGGCAGGCGACGAACCCCGCCATGCCGATGCGCGAGATCGGCGACTCCGCGCCGCCCGCCACCATCACTTCGGCATCGCCGAGCGCCACCAGTCGCGCCGCATCGCCGATAGCATGCGCCCCGGTCGAACATGCCGTTACCACCGCGTGGTTGGGCCCCTTCAGGCCGTGCGCGATCGACACGTATCCCGACGCGAGATTGATCAGGCGTCCGGGAATGAAGAACGGCGACACCCGGCGCGGCCCCCTCTCCTTCAGCACGATCGCGGTTTCGGCGATGCCGGTGAGACCGCCGATGCCGGAGCCGATCATCACGCCGGTGCTGATCTGGTCTTCGCGGGTGGTGGGCTTCCAGCCCGCATCGTCGAGCGCCTGGCGCGCGGCAGACACGGCGAAGATGATGAAATCATCGACCTTGCGCTGGTCCTTCGGCTCCATCCATTGGTCAGGGTTGAAGCTGCCCTGCGAGCCATCGCCGCGTGGAACCTGACAAGCGATCTTGGTCGGCAAATCGGAAACGTCGAATGTCTCGATGCGCCTTGCCCCGCTCTCGCCGTTGATCAGGCGTTGCCAAGTCGGCTCGACACCGCAAGCGAGGGGCGTCACCATCCCGAGTCCTGTGACGACGACGCGTCTCATCTTCGACTCCACGCCCCGCGGCCGGGATCATACTCTCCCGACGAGACCTTGCGCCAAGGCAATGTCCGATCGCAGCAGCCGCGAGGGTCCGCCGAAAATGGCGGCCGCTAGCTCTTGGCGTTCTTCTCGAGGAATTTGATGGCGTCGCCCACCGTCAGGATGGTCTCGGCGGCGTCGTCGGGAATCTCGCAACCGAATTCTTCCTCGAACGCCATGACGAGTTCGACCGTGTCGAGGCTGTCGGCACCGAGATCGTCGATGAAGCTGGCGTTCTCGGTCACCTTGTCGGCTTCGACGCCCAAATGCTCCACGACGATCTTTTTCACCCGCTCGCCAATGTCACTCATCGCTGCAACCTCGTGTCCTTCGGATTGGGCTCGATCGGTCAGCGCCCCCGAGCCATTGCGGTATGGGCCTGCGTGGTGTCCGGCGTCGGATCATCGGGTCGCGAGCGGACCCCCAAAGATGATTGGAACCGTTGTGCCGCCCCAGCCAAACCGACGCTCGGTTACCATACTTCAAATGCCTTGGCCAGCGCGGGCCGCGCCGCGGCGGAAAGCCCTGCTGGGCGCGGCCGATGACGCTCAAATCATCGCCATCCCGCCGTTAACGTGGAGCGTTTGACCGGTGATGTAGGCGGCCTCATCGGAGGCCAGGAAGACCGCAGCCGCCGCGACGTCCGCGCCGGCGCCCAGCCTTCCGGCCGGCACCCGGGCGAGGATCGCTTCCCGCTGCTTGTCGCTGAGCTTGTCGGTCATGGCCGTGGCGATGAAACCGGGTGCGATCGAGTTGGCCGTTACGCCGCGCTTGGCATATTCGCCGGCGATCGACTTGATCATGCCGATCAGGCCGGCCTTGGTCGCGGTGTAATTGCCTTGGCCGGGATTGCCGGTGACGCCGACCACCGACGTGATGCCGATGATCCGGCCGAAGCGGCGCCGCATCATCCCGCGCACGGCCGCCCGCGCGAGGCGAAAGGTTGCCGTCAGATTGACGGCAACGACCTGGTCCCAATCCTCGTCGCGAAGCTGGACCAGGAGGTTGTCCTTCGTGATTCCGGCATTGGCCACCAGCACATCGAGCTTGCCCATGGCGTCCTCGGACTTCGGCACCAGCGCCTCGACCTCGTCCTTCTCGGCGAGATTGCACGGCAGCACATGGACGCGATCCTTGAGCTCGCCCGCCAGTTGGTCGAGCACGTCCCGCCGCGTTCCGGAGATCGCGACCGTCGCGCCCTGCCGATGGAAGGTGCGCGCGATCGCGCCGCCGATCCCTCCGGTCGCTCCGGTGACGAGCGCGGTCTTGCCGGTCAGATCGAACATCGGTCGTTCCTCGTTTCAACAAGCGCGGATTTGAATGCCGCGACATCCCCCGGCGTCCCGATCGAGATGCCGCTCGCTCCGTCAACGATGCGCTTGACGAGGCCGCTCAAGACCTTGCCGGAGCCGACCTCGTAGAACGTGGTGACCCCTGCGGCCGCCATCAGCACGATCGACTCGCGCCAGCGCACCGTGCCGGTGACCTGCGCAACAAGGGCCCGCACGATGTCGCTGGGCTCGCTGATCGGCCGGACCAGCACGTTGGCGACGACCGGCACCACTGGCCGCTTCACCTTGACCTCGGCCAGTGCCGCCGCCATGGCGTCGGCCGCGGGCTGCATCAGCGCGCAATGGAAGGGGGCGGAGACGGGCAGCATCATCGCCCGCTTGGCGCCCTTTTCCTTGGCGATCTCGATCGCGCGCTCGACCGCAGCTTTATCCCCGGAGACGACCACCTGCCCGCCGCCGTTGTCGTTCGCGGCCTGGCAGACCTGGCCCCGGGCGGCCTCGGCCGCGACCGCGACCGCCTGATCGAAATCGAGCCCGAGCAGCGCGGCCATGGCGCCGGCAGCGACCGGGACCGCCTTCTGCATGGCGCGACCGCGGATGCGCAGGAGCCGCGCGGCGTCGCCGAGCCTCAGAGCGCCGGCCGCGGCGAGCGCCGAATATTCCCCGAGCGAATGGCCGGCGACGAATTGGGCGTCGCGCGCCAGATCAACGCCGGCCTCGGCTTCCAACACCCGCATGGCCGCGAGCGACACCGCCATCAGCGCCGGTTGCGCGTTCTCGGTCAGCGTCAGCGTCTCGGCGGGCCCTTCCCAGATGATCCTGGTGAGCTTCTCCCCGAGCGCGGAATCGACCTCCTCGAACACCGCGCGTGCGGGCGCGAAGGCCTCGGCGAGAGCCTTGCCCATGCCGACCGCCTGGCTGCCCTGGCCCGGAAATATGAACGCGAGCGACATTCCCTCGCCTTGATTGAGGTCGGGCCCTAAGACACCCCGACACCCGCCGTGTCAAGCCGACGCAGGGGCTGCCGCGGCCTTCGCCTTGCTCGCCGCCGCCTTGCCTTTTCGCTGCAACGCCGTATAACCCGCGCTTCCGCTCGATCCCGGCCGGGAGCTGAACGGACGGCCGCTCGGTTCACTGCCGCGCGGCAGGGCCTGCTGGCCCGGCGTCTGGTGTTCCCGCCTTCTGAGCGTTCGAGCCTTTCCCGAAAAGGCTCGAAGGGCTTTGCGCCGGGAGGAGCGCCGACACAAGGGAAAGGCCATCCGAATGCCGCTCTACGAACACGTCTTCCTGACGCGCCAAGATGCCAGCGCGCAGCAGGTGGAAGAGCTCACCGCCCAGTTCAAAGGCATCATCGAGCAGATGGGAGGCAAGGTCGCCAAGGCCGAGCAATGGGGGGTGAAGTCCCTCTCCTATCGTCTGCGCAAGAACCGCAAGGCGCATTTCACGCTGTTCAACGTCGAGGCGCCGCCGGCCGCTCTCAACGAGGTCGAACGCCAGGAACGGCTCAGCGAAGATGTGTTGCGCTATCTGACGGTGCGAGTCGACGAGCACGAGGAGGGCCCCTCCGCGATGATGCGGAAGGTCGATCGCGACCGCGAGCGCGACGACCGTGGCTTCGGCTTCCGCGACCGGGATCGCGGCAGTTTCCGTGATCGCGATCGGGATCGCGGCGAGCACCGTCGCGACCGCGATCGAGAGGGCCGGCCGCCGCGCGAGGGCTACGAGGAGCCAGCTCCTGCCGTGGCGACCGAGGAGTAACCGCGATGGCATTTTCCCCCCAACCGCAGGCCCGCCGGCCGTTCTTTCGCCGCCGCAAGACCTGTCCCTTCTCCGGAGCCAATGCGCCGAAGATCGACTACAAAGATGTGAGACTTCTTGCAGCGCTACGTGTCGGAGCGCGGCAAGATCGTGCCGAGCCGGATCACGGCGGTATCCGCCAAGAAGCAGCGCGAGCTCGCGCGCGCCATCAAGCGCGCGCGCTTCCTCGGCCTGCTGCCGTACGTGATCCGCTGACGAAGGACGAACCGCCGCCAAGGAACGACGGAGGACTACCGACGACGGACCCGTCTCCTGTCCGTCGTCCGTTCTCCGATGGTTGGGACGGAGCGAAATCCGTCTCTAACCGCTGATGAAGCGGGACAGCTCAAGATGGTACAGATCGTACTGGTCGGACTGGGCGCTGGCGCGGCCGCGGCGCTGCTGTTTGCATCCGTCGTCTCCGGATCGATCACCGCAATTTTCCTGTTCTATCTGGCGCCGCTGCCGATAGTGATCGCTGCGCTCGGCTGGAGTCACATTGCCGGGTTGATCGCCGCGGCCCTCGCCACGGCGGTGGTCGCAATCCTCTCCGGCGTATTCTTCTTTGCGGTGCCCGTGATCGCCTTCGGCGCCTGGTGGCTCGGCTACTTGGCCCTGCTCGCGCGACCGGCGACCAACGGCGGCGGCGGCGCGCTGGAGTGGTACCCGGTCGGCCGGCTCGTCCTGTGGGCGGCGGCCATCGGCACGCTGGTGGTCGCCGCCGCCATTCCCAATTTCGGCACTGACCAGGAGAGTCTGCAGGCGGCTCTGCGCAAGACCTACGAGCACATCCTGAACGACCAATCCCTGATCGACGTGCTGGTGGTGGCGGTTCCGCCGGCAGCGGCCGTGTTTTCCACCCTTACCAACGTGTTCAACCTCTGGCTCGCGGCGCGCATCGTGAAAATCTCCGGCCGTCTCAAACGACCGTGGCCGGATCTGCCGGCGTTCACGTTGCCGCCATTGAGCGCGGGGCTGCTGGCGGCCGCGATCGCAGGCTCCTTCCTGCCTGATCTCCTCGGCGTGCTGTTCGGCACGTTTGCGGCGAGCCTGCTCATGGCCTTTGCAATCCTGGGCTTTGCCGTCCTGCATGCAATCACGCGCGGATTGAGCAGCCGCACCGTCGTCCTCACGGGCGCCTATGCCGCCGCCATCGTGCTGGGCTGGCCGGTGCTGGCGATGTCGATGCTGGGTCTCGCCGAAGCCGTCCTCAATATTCGCGGCCGCGTCGCGCGACGGCGCGGACCGCCGAGCTTGCGAACCTGATGAATTCGAACCATCGACAAATGGAGATACGGCCATGGAAGTGATCCTGCTCGAGCGCGTCGCCAAGCTTGGCCAGATGGGCGAGGTGGTACGCGTCAAGGACGGTTTTGCGCGCAATTATCTCCTGCCCAAGGGCAAAGCATTGCGTGCCACCAAGGAGAACCGCTCGCGCTTCGAGAACATGAAGGTCGAGCTCGAAGCCCGCAACCTCGAGCAAAAGTCCGAAGCGGAAAAGATCGCCCAGAAACTCGACGGTCAGAAATTTGCCGTGCTCCGCCAAGCGGCGGAGGGCGGCCAACTCTACGGCTCGGTCACGCCCCGCGATCTCGCCGCGCTGGTCAGCGAAAAAGGCTTTGCGGTCAGTCGCGCTCAGATCGCGCTCAATACGCCGATCAAGACCGTCGGCCTGCACAAGGTGCCAGTCTCGCTGCACCCCGAAATTGAAGTGACGATCCAGGTGACGGTGGCGCGCAACGCGGACGAGGCCGGACGGATCGCGCGCGGCGAGGACATCACCGTCGCCCGCGACGAAGGCGAGGAGGCCGCGCAGGCCGCCGCCGCCGCCGCGGAAGCGTTCTTCGAGCCCGAGGTGGTCGAGGCACTCCGCGCGCGCGAAGGCGCTGCCGGGGCCCCGCAGCCGGAGCCGGAAGAAGACAAATGAAGGCCGCGCTCGTCTCGTGACCGGCGAAATGGCTGCCGGGTTCCCGCTTCGCCGGAAAAACGCGATGGACGAAACACGGCCGCCATCAGCGACCCGTGAAGCATTCGTGCAACAGCCGCCTTCAAAACATCCTTTCCCGCCGTGCGTCCGGCGCTCGTCGCCGCTGCGCACGCGCACGCCGCCGACATGCCTGTGAAAGCCAAGCCGGTGCAATATGTGGAGATCTGCAGCGAATTTCTATCCATGATCGGTGAGCAACCCCGAAGCCGGATTTCGGGGCCCCCGCCGCAGAAGCGCCGGGGGTTTCGCCTCCGGCGACGCGAGGCTACACAAGCCTTTCGAGCGCGGCTCTCACGTCCGTGACCGACGGCTGCCTGTGCTTGCCGCCCACGACGGCGATCGGCCCCTGCCCCATGGGCCCGGTGAGGCCGGGCTCGCTCCCCGCGAAGATTGCGACCAGCGGCACACCGAGCGCCGCCGCGAGATGCAAAAGCCCGGTATCCACGCCGATGACGAAGGACGCCCCCGCGACCAGTCGCGCCATGCGATCGAGCGGTTGCCGGTCGGGCACGCGGGCATTCGGCACCGCCGCAGCGATACGCCCGCCGCGCGCATGCTCGGCCTCGCTTCCCCACGGCAGCACAAGCGCGGTGCCGCGGGCCGCCAAAGCGCGGCCGAGGGCGATCCAGGATGCCTCCGGCCATTCCTTTTCGGGCCGCGCGGTGGCATGCAACAGGATGCCGTAGGGTTCGCCGACCCTTGCCGCGAGATCGTCGCGGGAGAGCCCGAAATCGACGGCGGCGTCGGGCGCGTAACCGAGCGCGAGGCCGGTCAATAGGCGATTGCGGGCGATGGCATGAAGGTCGCGAGCGACGCGATGCCGAACGTCGTAGAACAACGACGCCGCCCGCTCGCGAATGCTGGCGGCATCGTAGCCGTGCCGGCGGCCTTGTGCGAGTTCGCGCAATGAGCGCCGAGCGCACGAGCCCCTGGCTGTCGACGACGGCGTCATAGGAGCGCGCGCGCACGGCACGCTCGAAGCTCGCAATCTCCCGCCAGGTCGACGGCGCAAACGCGGTCCATCGCCAGCGGCGCGACGCCACCGGGATGACGTGGGAAACCGCCGGATGGAGACGGACGAGCGGCGCGAACGCCTCCTCCACCACCCAGGAGAACCGCGCGTCCGGCCGTCGGCGCCGCGCCTCCGTCAGCGCCGGCATGTGATGGATCACGTCGCCGAGCGAGGACGTCTTGATGAACAGAATGTCGGACATCAACAGCGCCTCGAGGCTCTGATCGGCCGCCCGCCGGGCTTGTCACCGGGCGCGAACACGTGCATTCACGCGCCGAGCCCGGATCTTTGTGGACGTTGAACCAGCCATGACGGACGATGCGCACGGGTCCGTGACATGACGGTCCTGGTCACCGGCGGGGCCGGCTATATCGGAAGCCACATGGTGCACGCGCTCGTCGATGCCGGCGAGCCCGTGGTGGTGCTCGACAATCTCACGACCGGCTTCGATTGGGCAGTGGCAAAGGGCGCCGCTCTCGTCGTTGGTGAAACCGGAGATCAAACTGCCGTGGCGGCGTTGCTCGCCGAGCACCACGTCGATGCCGTCATCCATTTCGCCGCCTCGATCGTCGTGCCTGACTCGATTCGCGATCCGCTCGGCTATTACCGCAACAACACGGTGAACTCGCGCGCACTGATCGAGACCGCGATCAGGGCCGGCGTGCGCCATTTCATCTTTTCCTCGACTGCCGCGGTCTACGGCAATCCCGAGCGCGTGCCGGTGCGCGAAGACGATGCCACGGTGCCGACCTCGCCTTATGGCTCCTCGAAGCTGATGACCGAGATCATGCTGCGCGACGCCGGCATCGCCCACGGACTGCGCCATGTGATCTTGCGCTACTTCAACGTCGCCGGCGCCGACCCTCTCGGCCGCGCCGGGCAGTCGACCAAAGGCGCCACCCATCTCATCAAGGTCGCGGTCGAGACGGCACTCGGGCAGCGGCCGAAAATGGAGGTCTTCGGCACCGAGTATCCCACACCCGACGGCACCTGCATCCGCGACTATATTCACGTGTCCGATCTCGTCGCCGCGCACTCCGAGGCACTCGCCTATCTGCGCGGCGGCGGCGCCCCCACCACGCTCAATTGCGGCTACGGCCGCGGCTTTTCCGTGCTCGAAGTGATCGAAGCCGTCAAGCGCGTCTCCGGCGTCGACTTCAAGGTCAGGTTCGCCGGGCCACGCCCGGGCGATCCGGCACGGATCGTGGCGGCGACCGACCGCGTTCGTTCCACGCTCGCATGGCAGCCGCGCTTCGACGATCTGCCAACCATCATCACTCACGCGCTGGCATGGGAGCGCAAACTCGCGACTCGCGCCCGCTGACGCTCCGCAAGCCCGCCGATTCCGCTTGAAAACCGCTCCGGCCTGGGCAAGAAGGGCTCGCTGCATCGCCGCGGCTCCATTTGCCGCGCAACCGGAGGCGTATGCTCAAATCGTATTTTCAGAGGCTGTTTGCGGACCCCAGCGGTACGGCCACTCTGGTCCGGCGCCTCCTGACGGAACAGGCGGCGGGCCAGTGGCGGCGCTATGCAGTCGCGTTCGGCTTGATGGGAATTGCGGCGGCGAGCACCGCGCTGGGCGCGTATTTGATCGGCGACGTGATCAATCAAGCCTACGTCCACAAAAATCTTCCCGGCATCATCACCCTCGCCCTGGTGACCGCCGTCATTTTCATGATCAAGGCGATGGCCACCTACGGGCAGGCGCTCACTCTGGCGCGCATCGGCAACCGGATCATTGCCGAGAATCAGCGGCGGATGTTCGCGAAACTGCTCCAACATAACGTCGGCTTTTTCGCCGACCGCCACAGTTCCGAGTTCATGGCCCGGCTCACCACCGGCGCCGCCGCGGCGAGCCAGGTGCTCAACCTGCTCATCACGTCGATCGGTCGCGATCTGCTGTCGCTCATCGGCCTTGTCGCGGTGATGGCCGTGCAGGACCCCGTGATGTCCCTGTTCAGCATCATCGTGGTGCCGCCGGCGATGCTGATCCTGCGCAAGATGATCCGCCGCATCAAGACCATCGCGTATCATCAATTCACCGGCAGCACGCGCATTCTCGAAACCATGCAGGAGACCCTTCAGGGCATCCGCACCCTCAAGGCGTTCACGCTCGAGGACGGCATGCGCGCCCGATTCGACGCGCACGTGGCCGAGCTCGAGCGGGAATTCGAACAAATGGGCGCGGGTCGCCTACCGCTCCGGTCCGCTGATGGAGGCACTCGGCGGGTTCGCGATCGCCGGCGCACTCGTTTACGGCGGCTTTCGTGTGATCGACACCGGAGCAACTCCCGGTCAATTCTTCTCGTTCCTCGCTGCCTTCATGCTGGCCTACGAGCCGGCGAAGCGGCTCGCCCGGCTCAATATCGACCTCAACAGCGGGCTCGTCGGGGTGCGCATCCTGTTCGACGTCATCGACCATCCGCCGACCGAACAGCCCGACGAAGACAAGCCGCCGCTCAAACTTTCGCAGGCGCATGTCGAATTCGCAAACGTGCAATTCGCCTACCGTCCGGGCGAAAAGGTGATCAGGAGCCTGTCCTTCCTCGCGGAACCGGGAAAGGTGACCGCATTGGTCGGTCCCTCGGGCGGCGGCAAATCCACAATTCTCAACCTGATCCTGCGATTTTACGAGGTTGACGGCGGCGTCATCGCCATCGATGGGCAGAACATCGCGGCGGTGTCGCGCCGCTCGCTGCGCAGCCAAGTCGCCTATATGGGGCAGGACGTCTTTCTGTTCCGCGGCACGGTGCGCGAGAACATCGCGCTCGGCCGCGCCGGCGCGACCGAGGCCGAGATCGTCGCGGCCGCCAGAGCGGCCTATGCGCACGACTTCATCATGGCTTTCCCGCGCGGGTATGACACCCAGGTCGGCGAGCACGGCACGCAGGTCGCCGGCGGGGAGCGCCAGCGCATCGCCGTGGCGCGCGCCCTGCTCAAGGACGCGCCGATCATTCTGCTCGACGAGGCAACGGCATCGCTCGATTCCGAATCCGAGCGGCAGGTGCAGCGCGCGATCGAGCGCCTTTGCCGGGGACGGACGACGATCGTGATCGCGCATCGCCTGCACACCGTCGTCGATGCCGACCGCATCTTCGTCATCGAGGATGGAATGGTCGCGGAATCCGGTCGCCACGACGAGCTTCTGCGCAAAGGCGGGCGCTACGCCTCGTTCTATCGCCTGCAGCTGCGCGACCAGGAACCGAGCCCGCCGGTCGCCATCGCATCCTCGGCTTGAATTTTCCGACAACCGAAAGAGAGATCATGAGCGCTGACGTCACCAACCGCGTCAACCAGAGCTACGTCATCACGCCGCCCAAGCCGGCCGTTATCGCGGTTGCCGATACCGAAAAGGTGTTTCCGGTGCGCCGTATCTGGTGCGTCGGACGCAATTACGAGGAGCACATCCGCGAGATGGGTCATGACGTGCGCGATCCGCCGTTCTTCTTCGCCAAGCCCGCCGACGCCATCGTAGCGGACGGGGCGACCGTGCCCTATCCGCCGCTCACCAAGGACATGCATCACGAGGTGGAGCTGGTGGTGGCGCTCAAGTCCGGCGGACGCAATATCAAGCTCGAGCGGGCGCTCGACTGCATCTGGGGCTATGGCGTCGGCATCGATCTCACGCGGCGCGACCTGCAGATCGCCTCGCGCGACATGAAGCGGCCATGGGAGATCGGCAAGGCGTTCGACGCCTCCGCGCCCTGCGGACCGCTCCAGCCCGCCAGCAAGATCGGACATCCGAGCAAGGGCCGTATCGCGCTCAAGGCCAACGGCAAGATCCGGCAGGACGGCGATCTCGCGCAGATGATCTGGAATGTGCCGGAGGTCATCGTCAAGCTCTCGGAGATGGTCGAGCTCGCGGCCGGCGACGTCATCATGACCGGCACGCCCTCGGGCGTGGCCGCGACCGTGCCCGGCGACAAGCTCGAATGCGAGGTGGAGGGCGTAGGCAAGCTGACGGTGACGATCGGCCCGCCAGGACAGTGACGACGGAGCACGGACGACGGAGGACGGACGCCGAAGGCTCCAAATCCGTCGTCCGTCGTCAGTTCTCCCGTCGTCCGGTTATTTGACCAGCCCCTCCGCCTTCAGCGCCTCCTGCACCTTGGGACGCGCGCCGACCCGGTCGACATAGGCCTTGAGATTCGGCCACTTGGCGAGATCCATGTCGATGCGCGCGGTCCACCGCAGCACGGTGAACAGGTAAGCGTCCGCGACCGTGAACTTGTCGCCCATCAGGTACTGCTTGCCGGCGAGCTGCTTGTCGAGCCAGTCGAAGCGCTTGCCCAGGTTCTCCTTGGAGATGGCCTTGTATGCGTCGGGCGTGGTAGGCCGAAAAATCGGCCCGAAGCTCTTGTGCAGCTCCGAGGTAGTGAAGTTGAGCCATTCCTGCACGCGATAGCGCTCGGGCTTGCCGGCGGCAGGCACCAGTCCGGAGGCCGGATACTGGTCGGCGATCCATTGCACGATCACCGGGCCTTCGGTCAGCCGTTCGCCGTTGTCGAATTCCAGGACCGGCACCTGGCCCTTGGCGTTGATGGTCCAATAGTCGGCCCCGGACTTGGTCTTCTTTTCCTGATTGTTGACCTGCTCCAGGTCGAAATTGGCGCCCGCCTCGCGCATCACGATGTGGGGCGAGAGCGAGCAGGCGCCGGGCGCAAAATAAAGCTTCATCACGACCTCCTTGACAGCGCCGGCGGTGCCGGCGGGGGCGGACCTTGCATTCCCGGACCGCGCCGCGCAAGCCGCCATTCTCTCGACACTGAAACCTGATTTGTTAGGTGATGGAACTTTGGAACCAACTCCGTCGTTAAGGAGCCGGTAACCAACCGGGGACCAGTCTACGCATTGCCGGGGCCACCGCCATTGGGGGGATACGTCTCATGGGATCAGCCTCCGGACCGACCACAGACCTTGCCCAGACCATGGCCGAGCGGATCATGGGCACAGCCTCGCATGCCGAGGCGCTGAGGGCGTTGCGCGCGGCTTTCCCTGACAGTTCGCTCGCGCTACGGGTCGCCGCCCTGGCGACGCTGACGCGCCGCGTGCCGGGCGATCTGCCTCACATTCCGAGGTAGGCCTGCCGCACCCGGTCGTCGGCCAGAAGCTCCTCGCCCGCGCCGGAGAGCGTGATGCGCCCGTTCTCGAGGACATAGCCGCGGGTGGCGAGCTTGAGCGACACGGCGACATTCTGCTCGACCAGCACGCAGGTGAGACCATCGCGGTTG
The DNA here is from genome assembly GCA_963821505.1 of uncultured Alphaproteobacteria bacterium. Taxonomy (GTDB): domain Bacteria; phylum Pseudomonadota; class Alphaproteobacteria; order Rhizobiales; family Xanthobacteraceae; genus VAZQ01. The sequence continues at coordinate 86,239 of CAWGEH010000036.1, read as the reverse complement.
AGGTCGCGGATCGTGCGCAGCACCTGCTGCACGACTGCCGGTGCCAGGCCCAACGAAGGCTCGTCGAACATGACGAGTTCCGGCGCGCCCATGAGACAACGGCCGATCGCCAGCATCTGCTGTTCGCCGCCGGAGAGCGTCCCCGCCGCCTGAGCCGAGCGTTCCGCGAGGACGGGAAACAGCGCAAACACCCGGTCGAGATGCTCGGCGCGGCTTGCGCGCGCACGCGGGAGCATCGCGCCGATGTCGAGGTTCTCCGCGACCGAGAGCGTCGGAAACACCTCCCGGCCTTCCGCCACCTGGCCGATGCCGAGATTGCAGACCCGATGGCTTTCCCAGCCGGTGATATCGAGGTCGCGGAACGCGACACGGCCCCGCGCCGGGCGGTGCATGCCGGCAATGGTGCGTATGAGCGAGGTCTTGCCGGCCCCGTTGGCCCCGACGATGGCGACGATCGCCCCCTCGTCGATTTCAAGCGACACGTCGTCGAGCGCCTGGGCGTCGCCGTAAAAGACATCGAGGTTCTCCACGCGCAGCATCACTCGACGGCCTCGACGCCGAGATAGGACTCCACCACCGCGGGCTCGCGCACCACGGCCGCGGGCGCCCCTTCCGCAATCACCGCGCCGTGGTGCAGCACCAGCACGCGACCGGCGAGCGCCATCACCGCCCGCATGACGTGTTCGATCAGAAGGATGGTGAGCCCGGTCTCGCGGTTGAGCCCGGTCAGAATCGAGACCATGCGGTCGGTTTCGGCCGGCCGCAGCCCCGCCATCACCTCGTCGAGCAGAAGGAGCTTCGGGTCGGTGGCGAGCGCGCGCGCGACTTCGAGACGCTTGCGGTCCGGCAGCGTCAGCGCCGAGGCCGGCTGGTGACGCTTGTCGAACAGGTCGAGCCGCCCGAGCACGTCGTGCGCGCGCCGGCGGGCCCCGGCGAGATCGGGCCGATGCAACATCGCGCCCACGATGACGTTGTCCTCGACCGACAGCGCAGGAAACGGACGCACCAGCTGAAAGGTGCGGCCGATCCCGCGGCGGCAGATTTCGTCAGGCCTGAGCCCGTCGACGCGCTGGCCGGAGAAGGCGATCGAACCCCCGTCGGGCGCCAGCACGCCGGCAATGATGTTGAACAGCGTCGTCTTGCCCGCGCCATTGGGACCGATGATCGCAAAGATCGAACCCGGCGCCACGCGACAGCTCACCTTGTCGACCGCTAGCAAGCCGCGAAAACGCTTGCTGACCGCGTCGATGGCCAGGAGCGCGGTCACGATCGCGGTCCCGTCACGCCGAGCTTGCGGGCAAGCCACGGCCACACGCCATCCGGAAGGGCCATCACCACCACGAGCAGGCAGATTCCATAGAACACTTGCTTCGCGCCGGGCGCATCGACGCCGAGCGCGGTCAACAGGTCCTGCATGACTTCCGAGAGCCCGGTCAGGAGAAATGCGCCGACGATCGGACCGAACAGCGTGCCGATGCCGCCGATGATCGGTCCCAAGATCATCTCGATCGAACGCGAGATATGAAAAACCTGTTCCGGAAACAGATTATTGTAATAGAAGGCGAAGAACACACCGGCGACGGCGGTCATGCCGGCGGATATCACGACTGCGTACATCTTGTAGCGAAAGGTGTTGATGCCGAGCGAGCCCGCGGCGACCTCGTCCTCGCGGATCGCCCGCCAGTAGTAGCCGATGCGGCTCTTGAGCAGGATGCGGCAAAGGACGAACGCCGCGGCGGTGAGCGCGAGCATCGCGTAATAGAACATGGTGGGGCCGCCGCGCAGGTTCCAGAGGTCGTTGCGCGTGTAGTTGGCCACCGGCAGGAAGAGACCGCTCGAGCCGCCGACCCATCGGAAATGATCGAAGCCGATGCGCGCGAACTCGGCGAAGGCGATGGTGAGGATTGCGAAATAGACCCCGCCGACGCCGAAGCGGAAGGCGAGGAAGCCGATGATCGCGCCGCACGCGGCCGCGATCATGATCGCGGCGGCCAATCCGATCCACGGCCCGATGCCGAAATGGACGTACAGCGCCGCGGCCGCATACCCGCCGAGGCCGACATAGATTGCGTGTCCGAGCGAGAGTTGGCCGGCGAAGCCCATCATGATGTTCCACGCCTGGCCGGTATAGGCAGAGTAGAGGATGATGATGAGGACGGTGAGCAGATAGTCGTTGGCCAACCACGGCGCCGCCAGCAGCACGGCGAGCAACCCCGCCAGCAGCACGAGGCCGCGGCGCGCAACGCCCTCGAAGAGCCGGCTCACCATGAGAGTTTCTTCCCCAAGATGCCCTGTGGCCGGAACAGCAGCACCAGCACGAGCAAGCCGAAGGAGAACATGCTTTTCGCCGACGGGGTGAAGAGCAGGCCGGCCATCGCCTCGGTGAGCCCGATCAGCACGCCGCCGAGGAGCGCACCCGGCATCGAGCCGAGTCCGCCGGTGATGACGATGATGAAGCCTAGCAGCGTCAAGGCAGGTCCCAACGCCGGTGTGACGTCGACCAGCAGCACGAGCATGGAGCCGGCCGCGCCGACGCAGGCGGCGCCCAGACCGAACGTGAGCGCATAGAGACGCTTGACGTCGAGACCGACCACCAGCGCGCCGGTGTAGTTGTCGGCGCAGGCGCGGATCGCCTTGCCGATCGGTGCGAAGCGGAAAAAAGCAAAGAGCGCAGCGGCGATCAGGACGGTCGCTCCGCCGGCATAGACCTTGGTGGCGTCAATGATCAGCGGCCCGACGAGAAAACTGTCGAATGAATAAGACGTCTGCACATTGCGGGCATCGGGCCCGAAGATGATCAGGAGGACATTGACGATGATGATCGCAATCGCGACCAGCAAGATGAATTGGCTGTACTCGGGCCGGTTGATGAACGGATTGATGATGCCCGCCTGCATCGCGTAGCCGAGCACGAATAGAACGCTCGCCAGCGGAACGACCATCACCAGCGGGTCGAGCCCGAGCGTCGTGAACAGGACGATGGCGAGGTACATCGCGATGGTCATCATCTCGCCATGGGCGAAATTGACGACGCGCACCACCCCGAAGATGACCGAAAGGCCGAGCGCCATCAGGCCATAGACGAGACCGGTCAAGACACCGCTGACCGCGACGTTGAAATAGATCTCTGCCGCCACCGCTCGGTCCCGCCTTAAAGGCCGTTTGCGCCCGTCCATAGCCCGCGCAGACGGGTCGCCAAAAGCCTCTGTGGCGGGCTATGGCAGGGCTCCGGCCGTCACCGCGGCCGGAGCAGGATCAGCGTGAGACGGTCTCAGCCGCGCCGGTCATACGGGCTCATCGGCAATTCCGGCTTGGCGTTGGAGACAGCCTTGGGCGCGATCGTCACCAGCTTGCCGCCGCGGTTTTGGATCGCCGAGTTCTTGATCTTGTCGTTCTGGCCCTTGGCGTCGAACTGGATGCCAGGGCCGACGCTCACATTGTCGGTGATGTTGGTAGTACGGATGGCGTCCGCGAGCGCCTTCGGCTCGGTCGAGCGCGCCCGCTTGTAGGCGTCCGCGGCGACCAGCAGCGCCTCAAACGTAAAGACGTGATTGGTGTTCATATTGAGCGCTGGATAAGCCTTGGCGAGCGCGGCTTCGAGTTGCTGGGCGAGCTTCTTGTGCGGGTCGTACCAGGGCACAAAGCTCAACGGGCCGTCGGACAGCTTGCCCAGGGTCTTGAGATACTGGTCCTCGTACCAGCCCGGCCCCATGCTCAGGATCGCCATCGGCGACCAGCGCTGCTTGACCAGCTCGCGGGTGATCAGGATGGCGTCGTTGAGGCGGCTGACCATGAGCAGCGCCTCGGCGCCGGTCGCCTTGGCCTTAGCCACCTCGACGGAGAGATCGCGCGCGGTCGGATCGTAGGCGATCACCTCCACGATTTGGTACGGCATGTTGAACTTTGGCAGCAAACCGGGGAGGCTTTTCGCCATCGCAGTGCCGAAGGTGTCGTTTACATGCATGAAAGCGACCGACTTCGGCGTGGTCCCCGTCCCCTCGAACACTTCCTTCTGGTTGGCGAAGGCATCGCCGAGGATCATCGGCGCGGTCGGGAAGTTGCGGAATACGAACTTGTAGCCTTGCTCGGTGATCGGCGGCGCCGCGGCGATATTGATCACGAACGGGATGCCTTTCTGCTCGGCCACCTGCGCGATGGCGGTGGTCTGGCCGGAATCGAAGGCGCCGACCAGCAACTGGGCGCCGTCATTGATCAGCTTCTCGGCGCGCGCGCGCGCGACCTCGACATTGGTCTCGGTGTCGGCGTTCATGATCGCAAGCTCAGGCAGCCCGAGGCTCTTGAAGATCGCCGGCGCGACCTCGACGCCACGCTGGCAGTCCTGCCCGATGCTGGCCTGAGCGCCCGAGCGTGGCAGCAGGACGCCGACCTTCAGCGGCCCGCCCTGCGCGCGCAGGATGCCGAACGGCGCGGTGCCGGCGAGCAATCCGGCGGCGCCCGCCCCGGCTGCGAAGCCGCGGCGGGTGACACGAGCAGAATTCGTTGGCGATTGATGGTTCATGTGAGTTCCTCCCAAGATACGGTGATCAGCCGTCGCGTGGTTCCAGTTCTCTTATTCTTCGCTATAACATGCAATGGGCCATGAGAGCGCATTCACCAAAGGTGGACGCCGGTTGCACGCGCAATCGAGCTTGCGCAGATTGCGTAAACTCACCTGCGCTGCAATCGGGCCCGCGCAGATTGCACAAATTTAATCTGCGGTGCGCGCTCGAGCCCCAATGCGCCGTCGCGCTTGCGCTGCAAGTCGGGCGTCACGCGCGATGCGATTTCGCCCTCGGCCGGAAGCGCGCATAATTGTTGACCATGACAACAGATGTCGTCAACAACAATATCCCGGGGTATGATGGATGCCTGCTCCGGCAAAGCGGGACTTGAGACCAGATGTCGGATCGACGGCTCGCGCCAAAGGGCGCCTCGCGTTCCGCCTTACCTGCGACGTTGCGCGGGACCGGTCGGATGCGGAAAAACGGCGGCAAATCGCTCGATATCGGCGTTTTGAACGATCACCTCGGCTATTTCATCAGACGCCTGCAAGTTTGGGTGTTTCAGGATTTCATCCGCACGCTCGCACCGCTCGAGATTCGTCCGGCGCAATATTCGGTTCTGGTGGTAATCGCCGCCAATCCCGGCCTCTCGCAATCCGATCTCGCCGACCGGCTCGGTATCGAGCGGGCGCGGCTGGTGCGCTTGTTGGACAGGCTCGAAAAGCGTGGTCTCACCCGGCGCCTCAAGTCTCGCACCGACCGACGGTCCCATGCGCTACGTCTCACGCGCGCTGGTCAAAGGATCTTGAAGCGCGCAATGCTGCTGGCGGCCCTGCACGAAGCGCAACTGGTCGAGAAACTCGGGGTCGAGCAGCGCAAATCGATGATCGACATCCTGAAGCATTTCGAGCGATGACGCGGCTCCACGTCGAGAGCACAGCCGGGATTTCCCGGCGCGCCCGCGCTACCATGCCAGGCTCGAAATGTAGTCACGGCCGGCGATGCTATCCGGCCCGGGGAAACGCCCATGGAAGACGAAGCACCTGTCCTGGTCGTGCGGCGCGCCGGCTATCGCGTCATCACGCTGAACCGGCCAAAGCAGCTCAATGCCTTCAACGAGGCGATGCATCAGGCACTCAAGCGCGCGCTCGCCGAGGCCGAGGAAGACGGCGACTGCCGCGCATTGTTGTTGACCGGCGCCGGCCGCGCCTTCTGCGCCGGCCAGGACCTGCGGGAACGGATGTCCAAGGACGGCAAGACCAGCGTGCTCGGGGGCGCGCTCGAAACCTATTACAATCCGCTGGTGCGCAAGCTGCGCGCATTGCCGTTCCCCGTCGTTGCGGCCGTGAACGGCGTCGCCGCCGGCGCCGGCGCCAATATCGCGCTCGCCTGCGACATGGTGCTGGCGGCGCGCTCGGCCACGTTCGTGCAGGCGTTCGCCAAGATCGGCCTCGTGCCCGATTCCGGCGGCACCTGGTTCCTGCCGCGGCTGATCGGCCCCGCCCGCGCCCGCGGGCTTGCGCTCACCGGCGAGCCGCTCGCGGCCGAAAAAGCCGAAGCCTGGGGCCTGATCTGGAGAATGGTCGACGATCTCGAGCTGATGGCGGAAGCGCACCGGCTCTGCGTCCACTTCACCGAGGCGCCGACGGTCGGGCTGGCATTGATCAAGCGCGTGCTGGACGAATCCTGGAGCAATGATCTCGACGCGCAGCTCGACCTCGAGCGCGAGACGCAACGGGAGGCGAGCCTCACGCCCGATTACGCCGAGGGCGTGCGCGCGTTCCTGGAAAAGCGCTCGCCCGTGTTCACCGGACGGCGGGGCGGCTAGGCCAGGCGACGTTGGTCAACCTCGCTCCGCCGCTGCGCGGCTTAGCCAACTATTTGAATCCACGCCGTTTTTAGGCTCGGAAAACATTGGCGACAGGGATCACCGCGCCCGTGGCCGGCCTGCGCGCTCTATTGCCGCGGCGGGATCTGGATGAATTCCGCAAGCTGCTCTTTGGTGAGAGGCGCATCGAGGAATTTGGTGCGGATCGCGCCGGCCATGATGCCGTCGATGTCCAGAATCCGGTCGAACTGCTTGGCTTCCTTCGGCTGGAATTTCTCCACCGAGGTCTTGGCGATGGCGACCGGCACCTTGATCGCCTCCGCATACATCTTGATCGCTTCGGGGTCCGAGTACATCCAAGCCAGCGTCTCGCGGAAGGCGCGCACGAAGCGCAGCACCGCGTCCCTGCGGTTCTTCAGCACGTTGTCGTTGACGACCTCGACGCGGATGGTCTGGCCGCGCAGCGACGGCACGTCGTTGCCGCTCGCGATGACGCGAATTTTGCCTTCGTCGATTTCCTTGAGCCCGAACGGCGGCGATCCCCAGCCGATATCGACCTGCCCCGACATTACCGCGGTGAGCGTCGCCGGCATCCCGCCGGTCGAGGTGGGCACCGCCTTGATCCCGAGCTCCTTGCCCAGGCCGAGAACGATCGTGTTGGTCGTGCTGCCGCCGGTCGAATACGAGATGGTGTTCTTCTCGGTCGTATCCTCGAGGCTCTTGATCGGCGAATCCGCGCGCACGTAAAAGTAGATGTCGCCGGCGCCGGTGAAGTTGGCGCCGATCACGCGGATGGGTGCGCCCTTGGCGAACGCGCGCAACACCCCTTGGGTCCCGACATTGACGCCGAAATCGGCGCTGCCGGAGATCACCGCCTGTACGGTCTCGCCCGCACCGGCGGTACCGAAATTTTCCAGCGTGATCCCGTATTTCTTGAAGATGCCGGCCTTCTGGCCCAGAATTGGCGCCTGTCCGCTCCAGATTTCCAGTTGACCGATCGCGACCTTGAACGCGTCTTGCGCGGATGCCGCCGACGCCACGGCCATCATCGGACCCACGAGCACGAGCGTCAGAAGCCAGCGCTGGTTACGCATGGTTCAATCCCTCATTGAATCGTATCCCCGACACCGACCGCTTGCGCATTGCCCCGTTATTTCTTGCGTGGCGGGATCTGAATGAGCTGCGCAAGCTGCTCCTTGCTCAACGGCGCATCGATGAACTTGAGCTTGACGGCGTCCCGCTGAATACCGTCGATGTCCTTCATCTCGTCCGTCTGCATGGCGGCTTTCGGATGAAACTCCTTGATGGAGTCCCTGATCAGGTTTTCGTCCAGCTTCATCTTGGCGGCGTACATCTTGATCGCGTTGGGATCGGCATACATCCAGTCGACGGCTTCCCGATAGCCCTCGACGAAGCGCAAGATCGCGTCCCGCTTGGTCTTCAAGGCGTCGGCATTGACGATGATCGTTCGCACCGTCTGTCCACGCAGCGAAGGCGCGTCGCTGCCACGGATGAGGATGCGGATCTTCCCCTCTTTGAGCTCCTTCATGCCGAACGGCGGCGCCGCCCAACCGATATCGATCTGGCCGGACATGACTTGGGTCAACGTGCCGGCCGGGCCCCCGGTCGGTGTCGGCTTGGCCTTGACGCCGAGCTCGTCGATGAAGGCGAGGACGAGATTGTTCGAGCTCGAACCGCTGGTGGAATAAGCAATGGTGTTGTTGGCGGTCACATCCTTGACGCTCTTCAACGGGGAATCCGCCTTCACGTACCAATACAGGTCGCCGGTTCCCGTAAACGCCGGCAGAAGAATGCGCAGCGGCGCGCCTCGTGCGAATGCGCGCATGACGCCGGCGACGCCGACCCCGGCACCGAGATCGGCGCTGCCGGAAATGACCGGCTGCATGGTTTCGCCTGCGCCCTGGGTGCCGACGTTCTCCAGCACGAGGTTATGTTTCTTGAAGATGCCCGCGTCCTGGCCGAGCGTCGGCGCCTGGTTCTCCCAGTTATTGATCTGGCCGATTGCGACCTTGAGCTGGTCTTGCGCTAGCGCCGGAGTGAGAGTGAACAGCCCAACAAGCGCGAGCACGCACGCCCGCGTCACAGTATGTATCGGTATCATCGCAGGTTCTCCGCAGCGGAGCGACGGCCGGGGGTTGGCCTCGCGGCGAGACCGTAGCATGGCGTCGGCAGATGGCGCGAGACGCAGCGTGAGGCGCGCGACACTGCGCCACTGCAGTCCTTTCGGTCGGGCAACGAATTGCACCGACGGCCGGAAGCGCTCCGGCTCCTACCGCTCAGCCCGCCGCCCGATTGGTACCGAAGCCCTCCTGCACGCCGAGAACCGCCAGCGGCAGCTTGAGGCTCTCCTGCCACAGGAGACTTTCCATGGCGATGTTTAGCGGCTGGTCCTGGACCGTCAGCTCGTAGACGAAATCATCGTAGGAGGCGTGGTTGTGCACCGCCCAGCCGGGGGCCGACAGCATGAGATCGCCCGCCTTCCACTCGAACACCTCGCCGCCGACGGTCGAGCGCCCGGTGCCGTGGAAGTAGTAGTTGATGGCGGCCGAGGTGTGGCGGTGCGGCCGGTCGACGATCTTGGGCGGCCGTATCGTCATCGTGGCAAAGAACGACGGAGTGCAGCCGTTGGTGCGGCCGGTCATCGGATTGTAGAGCATGTAGAGGCGCCGCCCGATATAGTCCTTGCCGAGCGCCTGCAACTTGTCGAGATGATGCTTGACCTCTTGCCACGGCCAGTGCAGCGCCTTCGACTCCACCGCCGGCGGGTTGATCAGCACCTCGTAGGGCATGAGACATGCGCCCTCGTCATCGAGCTTGATGGTTCCATAGGGCGAGATGCGGCGCCGCTTGTCCTCCTCGCTTTGCTTCTCGTGCTTGACCGGCTCGATCGGCGGCGGATTCTCCTCCACGTAGTGGATGTTCATCAGGTCGAGCAGCGCCGCGTTCGAGTAGGTGAGTCGCGCTTGGATATCGTTGCTGTCGTTGCCGTGCCAATAGATGTGCATGGAGGGCGTATTCCACACATCGAACAGACTCACGTCGAAACGCTTGCCTCCCACGATCGAATGGCCGCGCCCACGAATGACGAAGTTGACCTGCGTCGAGTTCTGCCGGTAGGGCACGGTCCGCTCGCCCGGCAACAGGACATCAAGCGCAACCTGGATGCCGGCGGCGAGGCCGTTTCCCTTCTCCGCTCGCGGATGCGCGATGATCGAGCGCCGGCGGCCGTTGGCCGGACGCGGCAGGCTCGCCAGACGCTCGACCTCGCCATCGATCGTTTCCTTGGGGATGACGATCGCGGGCCAGAGATCCATTGTGCCCGGCTTGGCACCGGATTGATCGATGAAACGGACGGTCTCGTTCATGGGGAGCCTCCTTCAGGCGAACAGTTTGGCAGGTTGCGGGTGCGGAAATTCGCGGCCCAGGCGCTGCTCACCCGCCCGGCGCAGGATTTCGATACCGAGCGCGAGGTCCGAAATGCCCATGCCCATGGCCTTGAACAAGGTGAGGTCGGCGCCGGCGGGCCGGCCCTTGCCTTCGGCCACCACGGCAGACAGCGGACGCACTGCGCGCCATTTCGATTCGTCCCGGCCGTAATATTGCATGAACTCGCTCGAGAGGTTCTGCACCTGCGGCACGCTGTCGGCAACGACCGCCGCGCAACGGGAGAGCAGCGCCGGCTCGAACTCCGTGCGCTCGGGCGAGATGGCGCCTACGGCGTTCACATGCGTGCCGGCCGCAACCATGCCGGACGCGAGGATGGGCTTGGTCGCGCGCGTGACCAGCGTGACGATCGCGGCGCCGTCGACCGCTTGGGCGACCGAGGATGCCTCCTCGACGTTCAATCCCAGCGCCTTCCTGGCCCGCCCGACGAATTCCGCCCTTGCGGCGCCGTCGCGACTGAAGGCGCGCACCCGCCGCAGCGGGCGCACGGCGGCCACGGCGGCGAGCTGCGTCATGGCCTGCTTGCCGGTGCCGATCAGCGCCATGTCGGAGGCGCCGTCGGCCGCCAGGTATTTGGTCGCCAGCCCGCTGATCCCGCCGGTGCGCAGCTGCCCGAGCGCGAAGGCTTCGATGATCGCTTTGAGCGACCCGTTGTGGCTGTCGAACAGGATGAGCAGGGGCGCCGCACCATTGGCGTGCGCCCAGGTCTTGGTGCCGACGAAGCCCTCATCGGCAAAGGTGGCGCCGATCGCGTGCAGGGTATGATGTCCGCCCCAGATGGCGTGCGTTTTCACCATGTTCTCGGCTTTGCCGGCAGCTTCCAGCGCCAGCGCGCGGTCCAACGCGGCGATCGCCCCCTTCATGTCCATGAGGCGCACCACCTCGGCTTCGGTTATCCAGAGACTCACCGCGCCGCCTCCTGACCTGCGGTCATGCTCATTCCATGGGCTTTCTTCTCGGCAACGGCAAGAGACCGTATCGCCCCCCTCGGGCGCAGCACGCAAGCCGCATAGCCGCTTGCTCGGTCGCCGCCCGGTCCGCCGCGACAAGGCGAAAATACTATATCAATCAAGGCGATCAGCAAATCCATGGCGCGGACGTTCAACGCCCGGCGTTCTCCGCCCGCGCGGTCCAATAGTCCCAGGCGCGCGACAGCGGACCCGACGACAGATTGACGGCCGCGGCGAGCTTGGTCTCGCCCGGCGTCAACGGGCCAAAGCTCCCGAGCGCCAGCGCGCCCATCTGGTATTCGGCGTTCTGACACATGGCGATCGAGCGGAAAACCAGCTCGCGCACATTGCCGCCCACCACGGTCGCGCCGTGCCGCCGCATCAGCACCGCGGAATGGGGGCCGAGCGCGCGCGAGAGCGAGCGGCCCTCCTCCGGCTTGACCACCAGCAGATTGCTGTCGCCGAACTCGTCGCGCTGATCCCAGAACGGCACGGTCTCCCCCATCATCGCCGCCACGTGGATCACCGGAACGAGGGGAACGCCGGTAATGCAAAACGGCATCACCGGCGGCGCATGATGATGGCAGACCGCCGTCACGTCCGGGCGCGCCTGATAGATGCAGCCGTGGATGACCCGCTCGGCGTAAAGCTGCAGCGTCGGCGGCTCGACCGGCTCGGAATCGAGCGTGAACTCCAGAATGTCGGCCGCCTCGATCAGCGCCGGCGAGCGCGAGCGCGAGAGCAGATAGCGCCCCGGGTCGGTGGGATGGCGCATGCTGACATGGCCGAAAGCGTCGAGCACGCCTTCATTCGCCAGCATGCGATTGGCGAGCGCGACCTGATGGCGGACATCGGAAAGATCATCGGGCACGGGCGTTTCCTGCTCCTGAACGCGCGGCACGTCGGCGGCCGCTGCAGCCGAGCAAAGCCGAAATAGCCGCCATTGCCAAGCCGAAGCGCAGCATCGCGTGGGCCCAAATCGCCGGTTGCGCGAGCCGTTGCGTGCCCGCTCGTGCCCGCGAGCGCGCGCGGGCCCCTTGCCTGCACGCCTTGCCCGGGTGCAATGATGTCGGCGTATTGCGCGCGGAGCCAGGCCAAAACTGGAGAATGACGCATGAACCCTGTCGTCGCCGTCATCGCGCCCGGCATGATGGGCGCGGCCGTGGGACAGCGGCTGGTCGAGCACGGCCTCAAGGTGCTCACCTCGCTCAAGGGACGCAGCGCCGAGACGACCGAGCGCGCCAAGGCCGCCGGCATGCTATCCGCCGGCGACGAGGAGATCGCGGCGACCGACTTCATCTTGTCCATCCTGCCGCCCGGCGACGCCGTCGCGCTGGCGCAGCGGTTCGCGCCGGCGCTCGCCGCCAGCAACAGCAAGCCGGTCTTCGTCGACTGCAACGCGGTGAGCCCGGCGACGGTCGAGCGCATCGCCGCCGCAATCGCGCCGACCGGCGCGCCGTTCGTCGACGCCGGCATCATCGGGTCGCCGCCGAAGCCGGGCGATGCCGGCCCGCGCTTCTATGCCTCCGGCCCGGATGCGCCGCGCTTCGCCAGGCTCAAGGACTTCGGCCTCGACATCCGCGTGCTCGGCGGCCCCATGAGCACGGCCTCGGCGGTCAAGATGTCGTACGCCGGCATCACCAAGGGCACGCAGGCGCTGGGCGCGGCGATGCTGCTGGCGGCGACCCGCGCGGGCACGGCCGACGCGCTGTTCGCCGAGCTGCAAGGGAGCCAGCCGCACATGCTGGCCTGGCTCAAGCGCAATCTGGCGCTCATGCCGCCGAAAGCCTACCGCTGGATCGCCGAAATGCACGAGATCGCGGATTTCGTCGGCGAAGACCCCTCCGCGCACGAGCTCTACCTCGGAGCGGCGCATTTCTACGAGCAGATCGCCCGCGATTTCGAGGCCGACAAGACGCAAGTCGCCGCGCTCGACGCCTTCCTCAGCAAGGGCGCAGCAGGCTAGCGCGCCGGCTCCCAGCCGACTCAGGCGGAAGTTTCATTCCTCTGCCCCCTGGCCCCCTGGCCCCCTGGGGTCCCGGGTCTCGCTGCGCTCGCCCGGGACGCGAGAGCCCCGCGGTAGAGCGGACCATTGTGGCGATGATCCAGGCACATTTTTTGATGTTGCCCCCACAACATAGGTGATTCGTGTACCGCTTGTGAAGCACGAGCGGTCACAGCCGCTCCTTCAAGAAGCGAACGAGGCGCGGCGCCATGAAACCGGAATAGCTGCCGGGCTCATCGATCGGGTCGCTGAGCCAATAGTGCGGAGCGCCCTGCACGATGCAGGTGCGCACGAAGAAGTTCGCCTGCTTCAATCGCAGCAGGAACGCGTCGGTATGAGCGCGGCGGGCGACGAGGTCGTCCTCGGTCCCCACGCTCAGGAACACGCCGATCGCATTGTTGGTGAACGTCGCGAAGTTGACGGGCGAGGCGTCGAAATAGCGCCGCGGGTCGTCCATGGGCGCGGCGCCCATGAAATTCTCGATATTGTTCTCGCGCGGGCTTTGCAGCAGGTAGCGTTGCCACATCTCGACGAGATCGTAGACGCCGTAGACGCCGATGAGCGCCTTCACCTTGGTGCTGACCGCGGCATGGGCATCCTGCGGATAGGCATCCTTGAAGATCGCGCTGCCCCCGCCGAGCGCGGCGAGCGAGGCCAGGTGCGCTCCCGCCGACGCGCCGAACAATCCGATGCGCTCGGGATCGACCTTGAGTTGGCCGGCGCTGCCGCGCACGAATTGCACTGCCGCGAGCACGTCGTTGACCGCCTGCGGAAACATTTTCTGTCCCTTCTTCGCCAGGCGATAGCTGATCGCGAACAGCGCGTAGCCGCGCTCGGCGAGATACGGGCCCCAGAATTGAAACGCGTTGCGCGCACCCGCCTGCCATCCGCCGCCGTGCACGGCGACCAGTGCCGGGAACGGCCCGGCGCCGGCCGGCAGATAAAGATCGCCGAGAAGCGAAACGCCGTCATGGGTGGCATAGGCGAGACCGCCGCGGGTTTCGGTCTGTTGCGATACTGGCATTGCGTGTGTCTCCGTATCTTCGACAATCTTCCTCAGGGTTTGCGTCACGGACCGTAACGGTCCCGGGTCTGCAGCGCACCACTTCGTGCTGCGCTGCGCCCGGGACACGTCCCATGAGCACGGCGCTAGTTCCGTATCAGGTTGGCGCCGAGGTGCTCGCCGGCATCCATGCGCAGGCATTCGCCCGTCATCACCACGGCGTCCCGCACCAGAAACAGCGCCGCCCGCGCCACGTCGATCGGCCAGATCCCGCGCCGCAGGGGAAATTCTTCCTGCGCCTGCCGCACGCGCGCCTCGTACTGCGCTTCGGTCATGATCTTGCGCGTCCAGCTCCCCAAAAGCCCGCCCGGGCACAGCGCATTCACCCGCACCTGCGGCGCCAGCGCGCGCGCCATGCTGACGGTGAGCGTGTTGAGCGCGCCCTTGGACGCGGCGTAGGCCATCGAGCTTCCGGCGCCGCGCATCGCCCCGATCGAGGAGACGTTCACGATCGCCCCATCGCCGGTCGCCTTGAGATGCGGCGCGGCCGCCCGACACATCTGATAATTGCCGATCAGATTGACCGCATAGGTGCGCTGGAACTCGTCGGCGTCGAGGAGGTCGAACCGCTGGTGCGGAATGGTCCTGGTGACGGCGGCATTGTTGATCAGCACGTCGAGCCGACCCCATGCGTCGACCGCGGCCCGAACCAGGCGCCGGCAGTCCTCATCCCTCGCCACGTCGCCCTGCACGGCCATGGCTGCGACGCCCGCCGCCGCGCAATCGGCCGCGACCTCCTCGGGGGTCTTGTTGGTCGCGTAGTTCACCACGACGTTGCACCCATGCGCGGCAAGAATCCGCGCGCATTCCGCGCCGACGCCGCCGTCCGAGCTCGATCCCGTGACGACGGCCGCCTTGCCTTTGAGCTCCAACGCCCCCTCCCCCGTGCTCGCGATCTGGAGTCCATGCGTTCGATGCGCTTTCCGCGGCGGACCGGTTTCCACTTCGCCGGAAACGCCATGGCCCGCGAGAACTCATACCCTCGCGTAGCGGCCGCGATTGAAGAAGCGGTCCTTGTCATCGTCGGAGGCGGTTTCGCGGTTCGACTTGATGGCGGCGACCTTGGCAAGCGCGGCCTTCACCGCCGGCCGCTCGTCGATGGCCTTGAACCAGCGCGCGAGATTGGGATGATCCTCCCACTTCACGCCCTGGGCGTCGTGGTTGCGTGTCCACGGGAAGGTCGCGATATCGGCGATGGAATAGTCCTGACCGCCCAGGAAGCGCGCCTCGCCGAGCCGCTTCTCCAGCAGCTCATAGAGGCGCTTCAATTCCGACGTGTAGCGCCCCGTCGAATAGTCGTTGCCGATCTTCGGCGCGAACAGCTTGAAGTGGGTCCATTGCCCGAACATCGGACCGACCCCGGTGAGCTGGATCATCAGCCACTGGATCACCTCGTATTTCTTGGCCGTGTCCTTGGGCAGAAACTTTCCGGTCTTCTCGGCGAGGTAGAGCAGGATCGCGCCGGATTCGATGACCGTGCAAGGCTTGCCGCCCGGTCCGTCGTGATCGACGATGGCGGGGATCTTGTTGTTGGGATTGATCTTCGAAAACTCGGGCTTGTACTGGTCGCCCTTCCAGACGTCGACGAAATGCTCCTTGTAAGGCAGCCCGCACTCCTCGAGCATGATGTAGATTTTCTGCACGTTCGGGCTGGTGAGCGCGTAAAGATCGATCATGGGGATTGGCCTTTGCTGTAGCGTTTTCCGGCGAAGTGGAAACCGGGTCGCCGGGAAAAACGCATCGATACTAAACTGGCGCAGTTTCCTTCCGAAGGAACGGAAACCGTTCGGCGGAGAGGTGGCAACGGTAGCGAGCGACGCTCTTCGGGGCAAGCGCCCAACGCCACCATCGACTTCCGCTGATGCGTTCGGTCACGTCGAGCTAAGGCGGGCATTGCGCGCTCGCGGTCCATCATACGGACGTGGTGGAGCGCTGCGCTTCGCCGCATGTCGCGGAAAGGTGGATTGCGCTCCGCTAATCCGCCCTACGACATTGCGCGCGGCCGATGTAAAGTGGCGCGACGTGGCAAAGCGGCACAACGGGGGAACGCGCCAGTGAGCAATGCGGAGAAGAAACGATTGACCGGCCGCATCGCGGCCGAAAACATCAAGCTGATGGCCGTTCCGCGCCCGCCCCAGGGCGTGGTCGAGCGCCTCATCGCGCTCGGCGATCCGACCGGCATCATCTCGGATACCATGGACGAGCTCGGCATCCCTGCGGGCGTGATCGGCGCGTCCGTGCTCAAGCCGACCATTGCGGGCAGGACCATCGCCGGACCGGCGCTGACCGTGCGCAACATCCTGCAGCGCATCGATCCGCTCGCAGGCGCCCGGGCGCACGTCAACCGCATGGCCGAGTTCGAAGCCCACAATCTGGCGCAGCAAGGCGATGTCCTCGTGATCCAGGGCGTCCCCAACGTCTCGAATATGGGCGGCATCTCCGCCCAGACCGGCCAGCGCCAAGGGGAAGTCGGAGCGATCGTGCAGGGCGGCGTGCGCGACATCGCCCATTCGCGTGCGCTCGGCTATCCGGTCTGGGCGAGCGACATCACGCCGGTCACGGGCAAGTGGCGGCTCGAGACCGTGGAGATCAATGGCCCGATCCAGATCGGCGAGGTCCGGGTTTCGGCCGGCGACCTCGTGGTCGCCGACGATACCGGCGTCTGCTTCATTCCGCGCGACGTCGTCCTGGAAGTGCTCGATGCCGCCGAGCAGAAGGCGAAGGCCGAAGCGGTCCGCTGCAAGGCGATCGACGACGGCGTGCCGGTGCCCGATATCTCGCGCGCGACCTACGGGGAGAAGCAGTAGCCGGAGGGCGGCTGAAGCGCAGCCGTGACCCGTCGCCGTCTAAGGAATGTGCGCGCAATGGCGGATTGCGCTGACGCTAGAGCGCATCCCGATTGGGTCGAATCGTGATGCGCTCTAGATTCTTCGATTTTGCGCATGTTCTGTTCGGAAAACCGGTTCCCACTTTTCCGGAACATGCGCTAATCCGCCCTACCGGGTATCGGCATCCGCGAACGGCGAATGGAACATCGTGCGGCCGGGTGCCGCATCGGCTGACGCCGGATTTCGCCAACCCTCCATCCCCGCTACGTTTGCTTCCCAACGGACACAAGGAGGACAACGCACGTGCCATTTGCTCTCCGCGCGAGCTTCGTTGCCGGTTTTGCCGTGATCGCCGGCGCCCAGGCGGCGGCGCAAACGCCGGAACAGTTCTACGCCGGCAGGACCATCGACTTCGTGATCGGTTATCCGCCCGGCGGCAGCAACGACGTGCTCGGGCGGCTGGTCGCCCGCCACCTGGGCAAGCACATTCCCGGCAACCCGAACATCGTCCCGAAGAACATGCCCGGCGCCGGCAGTTTCCTGGCGGTGAACACGATTTTCAACGTCTCTCCCAAGGACGGCACCGTCATCGGCATCGGCGCGCCGACCATGCCGCTCGACGAGAAGCTCGGGACGCAAGGCGTCCGCTTCAAGACCGCCGAGCTCAACTGGATCGGCCGCACCGACTCCCTGGTCAACATGGTGTTCATGTGGAAGACCTCGCCGGTGAAGACCTTCGCCGACGCCCAGAAGCTGGAAGCCACGCTGTCGGGCACCGGGGTCGGCTCGACCGTCTCGATCTATCCCACCGTCATGAACAACGTGTTCGGAACGAAGTTCAAGCTGGTCATGGGATACAAGGGATCGAACGAAGCCATGCTCGCGGTCGAGCGTGGCGAGGTCGAAGGCCATTCGACGTCCTGGACGGCGCTGAAGGTCGCTCACCCCGACTGGATCCGGGACAAAGGCGTCGCCATTCTCGTGCAGTTCGCCCTCAAGCGGCACCCCGAGCTTCCCGATGTTCCAACAGCCGTCGACCTCGCGCGCAACGACGAGGAGCGCGCGATCCTCGGCGCGATCATGAACGCGACCGAGGTCGGCACCGCTTTCTTCACCACCCCCGCGGCGCCGGCGGACCGCGTGACGGCGCTGCGGCGCGCTTTCGACGCCACCATGAAGGACCCCGAATTGCTCGCCGAGGCGGAAAAGATCAAGGTCGGCGTCTCGCCGATGGCGGGGCAGGATCTGCAGAAGCTCGTCGCCGAGGTCAGCAACCTGTCGCCGGCCTTGCTGGAAAAAGTCCGCGCCGCCTACACCGTGCGGGCACGTTGACGACACGTGAGCACTTTGACGGCGCTCGCGGCCGGCCGCGCGGCGGTGCCCGCCATAAGCGCCAAAGAACGCAAAGAATGATCATGATCGCCCGACGCAACGTCCTTATCGGAGCCTGCATTGGCGTCGCCTTCGCGACCGTCGGGGCGAAGGCGGCGCAACCTTCCGCCAGATCGTTCGTGGAGGCCATCTATGCCGCCTACAAAGGCAAAAATGGCAAGGGAATCCCGCTCGACAACTACGCCGCCGTGAGGCGCTATTTCGAGCCCACACTCGCCGCGCTCGTCATCAAGGACCGCAAGGACGCGCGCGGCGAGGTTGGGACGCTCGACTTCGATCCCTTCGTCGATGCGCAGGATTGGGAAATCAACGCCGTCGACGTCGCCGTCAGCGAGACCGTCGCCGACAAGGCGAGCGCGACCGTCTCATTCGAGAACGCGGGCAGGCACACCACCGTCGTCCTCGACCTCGTCAAGCTGAGAGCGGGTTGGCGGATCGCCGACATCACGTGGGACCGCAAGACTTCGGACCGCAAGACTTCGGACCGCAAGACTTCGGACCGCAAGACTTCGGATCGCAAGACTTCGGATCGCAAGACTTCGGACGACAAGACTTCGGACCGCACGCAAGCCTTGCGCGGAATTCTCGCCAGGAGATGAGTGCGCGAGTATGGGAAGCCTCGCGGGACTTTTTTCCGCCATCAACCAGAGGTATAGTCCGCCCCTGAGACAACCTGGCGGAGGGTGTCATGCTGTCCTGGTTCAAGCAGATTTGGAATGCAGCCTGGCAAAAGGTCGACGCGGCGGGAGAGGATTTCGTCGTTCAACGGCTAGATAAGCCGAGCGGCGTGAGCGAGCCGCCCCGCCTGCTCAAGAAGGACGACGAATATGTGTCCATCACCGTGCGCTCATCGCGGATCGTCAATATCCGCAAGTGGAGCGGCAAGTTTTACGGCGCGGTGAACGCCCGCACTCACTACTACCATGAGGACAAGGGCCTGATCGAGTTTCAGACCGTGCTGGCCCCGAGCCTCATGAAGGAGCTCGAATTCAGCCCATCTTGAACGCATCATCACGATCAACAAACCGGTTCTCGGACCGGTACCCTATCTGGGCAAGCTGTCGCTCGAGCTCGGGCTGTTCTCGGTGAAAGGCAGCGATCTCGCCGGACCATACATGGACGTCCTGACGAGCCTGGCGGATACCGCCGGAGTGAGCTTCTTCAGCAAGGCAATTCCGCTGGTGGCTCCATTGCGAAAGGGACTGGACCTTCTGTTCGGCAACACCGATCACGCCGAGCTGGAAATCGGGTTGGACCAGGAGTGGTCCGACGTTTCGACCGGGACTTGGCTGGTGATCCGCGCGCCAAAGGGAACCGCCGACTTGAAGGACCTTCGTATCGACCCCAACGATTTCGGTCTGATCGGCATCGACGGCAAGGCCTACAGAAATCAGCCCTATATCGTGTTCGCGATCGAAGGCACGGAACGCCGCGACGACTGGATGACAATTCCCGAACTCAAGCAGGCCTGGGATGCGATCGGAACCGCCGCCAAAGCCGGCAAGCACAACGAGGCGGAGACGCTGTTCGCTCAATTCGTCCTGATTGCCAAATGGAGCCCTGACCTGATCCCCGCGGACGCGCAACGCCTGGAAAAGAAGGCGCGCGCACGTTTGCCTGGACTACAGCCCGCGCCCGCCATGGCACGCACGAAAACCGACGAGCATCCGCTCGGCGAATTCGCAAGCCTCAAGCTGTACGACTGAACGAAACCCTTCTCGCGCCGAATCGGACGTAAAAAGGGGCCTACTCCCCTTCTCCTGCGAGCTCGCGGGGCGGGCGCGGGCGGCAAACTCGGCGTGCTCCCTTCCCCACCGCAAGTGGGGCTTGCCCGACTTGCACACTCAGACGAAACCCGGGCAAGCCCGGGTATCGTGGGGACGTGAGCACACGGCGTGCGCGGCAACTGTGCGTCGGGCGCAACGAGGTTACGCTCAGCGGCCGCCGGCGTCACTCCAGCTGGAAGTTCATGGCGACGCCGTTGATGCAATAGCGCAGATGCGTCGGCGGCGGGCCGTCGTCGAAGACGTGGCCGAGATGGCTGCCGCAACGGCTGCAATGCACCTCGGTGCGGACCATGCCGTAGCTGCGATCGGTGGAGGTTTCGACCGCGCCCTCGACCGGGTCGTTGAAGCTCGGCCAGCCGGTGCCGCTCTCGAACTTCCTCTTCGACACGAACAGCGGCTGGCCGCATCCCGCGCAGACGAACGTGCCGTGGCGCTTTTCGTAATTGAGCGCACAGCTCCCGGGCGCTTCGGTCCCGTGGCCGCGGAGAACGTCGTACTGCTCGGGCGTGAGCAGACGGCGCCACTCCTCCTCGCTATGGGTGACCGCAAACCGCTTGTTTTCCATGGCGCCTACGCTCCGCTCGGGGTTACCGCCGCCGGCCGGCTCACGTCGCGCTGCGCTCGAGCAGCTCGATCGACACCCCTTCGGGCGCGCGCAGGAAGGCGACGCGCACGCCCGGCCGAACCGTGGTCGGCTCGCGGGTGAACTCGGCGCCCTTGGCCTTGAGCTCGGCGACGACGGCGTCGATGCCGCTGACGGTGAGCCCGAAATGGTCGAGGCCCTGATAGGGCGTGGCGGGCGGCGGGTTGACGCCATCCCCGGGAGCAACCGGCGCAATGAAGATGTTGGCGCCGCCGAGCTTGAGGTCGATCCGCGGAGTGCCCTGTTGCATGGTGCGGACCACCTCGGCGCCGAACATGCGTTCGTAATACCGGGCGGTGGCCTCCGGGTTCGGGCTGCGCAAATGGATGTGGTCATAGGTGAACTTGGCCATCGTTTGGTCTCCTGGTGTCGGTTCAGCGTAGCCGGGATCAAGACGCAGCGAAATCAGGGCGGGTTGGAATCCGCGGGCGGTGCCATGTCGTCCCCTCCCCCGTTTGCGGGGGGAGGGACAGGGAGGGGGCATCCAACATGATAGCGCATTTCCAGCCACCCCCCTCCCCAACCCTCCCCCGCAAGCGGGGGAGGGAGCAGACCGAATTCGCCGCTCGCGCTGATTCCGCTTCGGAGGGTACGTTCTAGCGCTTCATCCCGGCGACGCTGGCTTCGCGCGTGCCGTCGCCGAGCTCGCGCAGGATGTCGTCGTTGTGCTGGCCGAGCGTGGGCGGCGGCGTGTCGATGCGCGGACCCCCGTGGTCGAACGTGAACGCCGCCAGCGGCACGCCGAAGCCACCCTCGATGCCGGCGGCGGTTTCGTGACGATGGATAATGCCGCGGGTGGATAGCTGCGGATCGGACAGCGCCTCTCCCATGGTGCGCACGCGCGCTGCCGGGACGTGGCGCGCCTGCAGGAACTCCTCCCATTCGTCCGCGGTGCGCGTCAACATGATCCCCGACAGCACGGCGATCTCGCGCTCGTGATCGGCGTCGCGCTCGTCGTTGCTGCGCTTGATCATATCGGGGCGTCCCAGCACCGTCCACAGCCGGCGCTGCTGGCGCAGGTTGCTGGCGCCCAGCATCACCAGCCCGTCTTTGGTCTCGAAGGCGCCGTTGGTGGCGTGGGGATGGCGGTTGCCGTGCGGCTTGGGATGCACCCCGTTGCGCAGATAACCGGTGAGATGCGAGCTCATCAGGATCATCGCCACGTCCAGCATCGCCATGTCGATGCGCTGGCCGCGCCCGGTCCGCTCGCGCTGGAACAGCGCCGAGGCCAATGCGAAGGCGCCGGTCATGCCGGTGGCGTAATCGACAACCGGCGCGCCGAGCTTCACCGGATGCACGTCCTTGGTCCCGGTCATCGCCATGATGCCCGACGTGGCCTGGATCACGTGGTCGTAGGCGGTCTGGTTGCCGCGCGGCCCGCGCTGGCCGAAGGCGGAGAACGAGGCATAGATCAGGCGCGGATTGATCGCGGACAACGCCTCGTAGCCGAGCCCCAGCGCCTCGAAGGCGCCGGGACGGTAGTTCTCCACGAAGACGTCGGCGGTGGCGACCAGCTTCTTGAGGATCTCGCGCTCTTTCGCCTGCTTCAGGTCCAGCGCGATCGAGCGCTTGTTCGACGCTTGCGTCAGGAAGGAGGTGCCCATGTTGCGGCGGTTGAGCGCCTTGTCGGTACCGGATCCGCGGCTCTGGTCGGGGTCGTCGGGATGCTCGACCTTGATCACGTCAGCGCCCAGCACGGCCAGCTGATAGGCCGCGAACGGCCCCGCCAGAACGTGCGTAACGTCGATCACCCGGATGCCCTCGAACGGTCGCGTCATCGCGGTCTCCCTGCAGGTGCGATTGTCCTCAATGCGTCCGGCGAGGGTAGCGCGGATGAAGCGGTCGCGAAATCGGGGGATGGCGGGTAATCGACCCCTCGGCGCGGCGGAGCGCGTTCTCGCTCGTCATGGCAGGTTCGGATCTGCGGACCCCGTCGGCCGATCGGCCGGATGTCAAATGCCCGTCGGACGCGGCATGACGCCTTCGACCGGTGGATTGTCAGCCGCACCGAACGCCGCCGTGAGCTCGAGGCCGTGGATATAGTCCCGCGAGGCGGCCCGGACGACGTTGACGTGGGACCGCATGACCTCGCTCGCGGTTTCCGCGTCCCCGCGCAGGACGGCACTCACAATGGCGTCATGCTCCTCGTGCGACTTGGCCAGACGGTCCTGCATCGCGAACTGGGCGCGCCGGAACGGCGCAATTCGTTGACGGATGCCGACGGTCGTTGCCGACAGGAATTCGTTGTGAGCGCCGCGGTAGATGACATCGTGGAACTCGAAATTGAGCATGCGGTAGCTCTCCTTGTCGTTGCTGCGAACGGCCTCGAACGAACGCCGGTGAACGAGCTCGAGGCGGACGCGTTCGGCCGGCGACATTCGCTGCGCCGCGAGCCGCGCGCAGGACGCCTCCAATTCGCCCATGACCTCGAACATCTCGGCCAAGGCGGAATTGGTTGGAAGCGACACGATCACGCCTCGCCGCGGCCGCATCTCCACCAGCCCCGCCGACGTCAACTGCCGGAGCGCTTCGCGCACCGGGGTCCGGGACAGATTGAACCGCTTCGCCAAGCCGTTCTCGTCCAACCGCGCGCCCGGCGGATAGACGCCGCGCAGGATGTCGTCCGCCAGCTTTTGTCGGATGGTTTCCGCCCGGGTAGTGGTCTTCGCTCCCGACATCCTGCCGGCCCTCAGATCACGCGGATCATTCGGCCGCCTGCGCGCGCCGGCGCCCCGACCAAGGCCGAATAAGTCTGCGTCAGACGGTTCGCGAACATGTCGACTTTGGGGATCATCTGTTTCTGGCGGCATACCGCGAGATCGATGAACATCGGCATCACCGCGCCCATCTTGAGGGAGCGCGGCGCAACCTGGTTGATGTCCCACAGTGGGAAGCCCGCCGGCGGCACCGCCAAGCTGCCGCCGGGATAGGGACAATCGAGACGATTGGCGAGCACGACGGCGACGCGATTGTCGGCGGCGCGCGGCACCGCGATCAATTCACGCTCGAACGGTTCGCGCAATGCAGCCGGCCAAAGCACGATGTCGGCGGCAGCGGCGGCAAGACAGCGCGACGTCTCGGGAAACAGCGCGTCGTACCCGCTCATGATCCCGATCCGGCCGTACGGCGTCTCGAAGACGGGATAGACGTCGCCGGCGTGCGCCCACGCGCGCTCCTCCGCCGTGAGGTGGGTCTTGCGATAGCGGCCGAGCTCGGCGCCATCGGGGCCCAGGAGAATGGTGGCGGGGAAAAGGTCGTCGGCCTCGCGGACCACGGTGGGCAAGGCGATGACGCAGCCGTAGCGCTTCGCGATGTCGGCGGCTGCGGCGATATGCGCGGGCGCGAGGTCGGCTGCGCGCGTGGCATCCGCCGGCAGCGGCGCCCAGGTCCCGATCAGCGCATATTCCGGCAGCGTCAGAACCTTGGCGCCGAGCTTGGCGGTGTGATCGAGCATGGCGAACACGTCATCGGAGCGCACGTTGTCCGCCACGTGGATCTGCACGGCGGCCACCTTGCTGACCGCGCGCGACGGGACGATCGGTTCGTGGGCGGTCCGGGCGACCGGCGTGTCCTGGTAGCTCTCGACCAGGATTCCATAGGTGGCGGGGCGCCGGTCGGCGAACTTGTCATTGGCGGCGTAGACCGTCTTGTCGTGCGCCCATTCCGGCACCACGTCCGCGACGACGACGCCGTGGCGATCGTAGGGCATTCTGGCGACGACGCGTCCCTTCGGATCGACGATCATGCTGCCGCCGGGATAGTAGATCGAGCGCTCGTAGCCGGCCTTGGTCGCGGCCACCAGCCACACCCCGTTCTCGTAGGCGCGGGCCGGCCCCCACATCTCGGCTTGATCCATGGCAAAAAAGTTTGCCATGTCGACGATGATTTCGGCGCCTTGCAATGCGAGGCTGCGCGCGATTTCCGGAATGCGTCCGTCGAAGCAGATCAACAACCCGATCCGCCCCAGATCGGTGTCGACCACCGGACACCCGCGCTCGCCGAAGGAAAACCAGTTCTGGTCGTGGGTGGCGAGAAACTGCTTGTGGTAGTGGATTGCGACCTGACCGTCGCGATCAAGCATGATGCCGGAATTGAAAATGCGCTCGCGGACGGGATCCCATTCGGTGATCCCGCTGGCGAGGAAGATGCCGTGCTTGCGCGCCAGCGCGGACATTGCGGAGACGAAGGCCCCGTCGGGGACCGGCTCGGCGAGCGCGCGGCAATGCTCCGCGGAATTGAACAGATATCCGGTGTCCATGCATTCCGGCAGCACCACGAGTTCGGCGCCCTGACGAACCGCCTCCTCCACCAGCCGGGTCGAAATATCGATATTGTGCTCGATGGCGCCGAGGCGGGCGAGAGTTCTGGGCCGCGGCGGCACGGAAACGCTTCTTCTTCATTGCATCCTCCGGGGAGGTGTCGTGGGCGTGCGGCGTCCGTCAATGGACGATCTGGCGCTGGAAGACCGCAAGACAGTGGCTCTTGAGCTCGACGAAGCGCGCCTCGATCACGCTTTCGGTCCGGCGCGGCCACGGCAGATCGATTTCCACGAAATCGGCCACGCGCGTCGGTCGGCGCGTCAGAAGCAAGACGCGGTTCGCGAGCTGCACGGCCTCCTCGAGGTCGTGCGAGACCAGCAGCGTCGTCGTCTTCGTCTTCATGAAGATGCGCTGCAGCTGTTCGCGCATGAACAGCGTCATCTCATAGTCGAGCGCCGAAAACGGCTCGTCGAGAAACAGCACTTCCGGGTTGGTCACCAGCGCGCGCAGGATCGAAACGGTCTGCTGCTGGCCGCCGGAGAGCATGTAGGGGTAGGCGTTGAGATCGATCTTGACCTCGAAATCCGCAAGCAATTGCCCGACCCGAAGATCGCGTTCGCGTCGCGACAATCCCATGAGCTTCAACGGATAATGGATGTTGTCGATCGCGCGCAGCCACGGGAAAAGCGCGTCGCGATAGTTCTGGAAGACGTAGGACAGCCGCGTCTCCTGAATGGTCTGGCCGTCGAACAGCACCTCGCCGGCATCCAGCGGCAGCAGGCCGGAGATCATGTTGATCAACGTGCTCTTGCCGCAACCGTTGGGCCCGAAGATCGAGATGAATTCCCCCTGCGGCAGATCGAGGTCGAAGCGATCGTAGATCACGGTGTCGTTGAACGACTTGCTCAAGCCGCGAATCGTGATCAGGGCCCGGCGTCCGGCTACGGCGCTCCCGGTCGCCGCCGTGAGCGAGCGATCCGCGCCGCCGACCACGCTCAACTGGGTTGCTGCCACCGCCATGCGGTCCGCCCTCCGAGGGTCGCAGCCGCGAATGTCACGAACCGAAGTCGGCCGGCCTGAGGATCTTCTCGCGCACGTCCAGCCTGGACTGCAGCACGCCTTCCTTTTGAAAGACGTCCACCAGCGCCTGATAGGAGTTCAAATCCGTGTCGTTGAGCTCGCCGAACGGACGCAGGTAAGGCTTGGCCAGCAGACCGAGCTGATCGGGGCGGATCGGCGTGTATTTCGGAACGATCGGCTTGTACTTGTCGAAGTCGGCATTGGCCAGCCGCGTCGCCTCGTCGATGACCTCGACCACTTTCTTGGCGACCTGGGGCCTCTCCTTCAGGAACTTCGCTGTCAGCAGCGACACGCCGGAATAGAACGGATCGGCGATGACCTGTGCGACCGGATTGGTCATTGCCCGTTTCGCTTGGCCGGACGCCACCGCAATGGAACCGACCGGCTCGAGCGAAAGCGTCGCGTCGACGCTGCCGCCCACGACGGCGGGGACCTGCATGCCGACGGCGAGATCGACGAGGGTGACGTCCTTTTCCGGATCGAGCCCTGCCGAGCGAACCAGGTAGCGTGAGATCGTCCGCCATTGAATTCCGGGAACGTGACCCAGCTTTTTTCCCTTGAGGTCGGCGAAGCTCCTGATGTCGCTGTCGGGCTTGACGATGAGGCCATCGTTGATCAAGCCGACCTTGATGCCTCCCCCTTGCAGGCCGAAGACCTTGAACGTGCCGGGAAATTTGGATTCCGCGAGCATCGCGATGCCCGCCGCCGCGCCGGGCGGCCCGAAATCGGCTCGGGCGCCGACCAGCGCGTCGATGATCTGGTTGGGAGCCTCCAGCTTGTTCGAGACGATTTCGATGCAGGCCTTCTCGAACAGACGCTCTTCCAGAGCGACGTAATACGCCGTGGTCTGCATGATCGGCAGCCATACCGCCGATACTTTCTCCATGCGTTCGCATGCGGCCACGGCGCCGGTGGAAAATGCGCTCAACCCGGCCACCAATGCCGTGATCCTGAAGGCGTTCATGACAGATCTCCGTCTGCGGTTGGGGGTAGGACCGGAAGTCATCGTCCGGACCAGTGAACGAACAGCTTCTCGATCACCAGGAAGAGGAGGTTGGCGCCGTAGCCCATCGCACCCGCGACGAGGATCGAACCGTACATGTCGGTGAGTTGATAAGAGATCTGCGCATCGATGATCCGGTGACCCAAACCATCGGCCGCGCCGATGAACATCTCGGCAACGATGATCACCACCAGCGCGACCGACACGGCGGTGCGCAACCCGACGAAGGTCTGCGGAAGGGTTTCGAAGAAGATGACGTCCCTGAAGATGCGCAACGAGCCCGCGCCCATCGAGCGCGCGGCGAGGATGCGGGTCTGGCGCGCGTTCATCACGCCGTACGCGACGTTGAAGACGATCACCAGCCAGGCCGCGAAGGCGGCAACCGAGATTTTGGAGAACTCACCCAGCCCGAACAGCAGCAGGAACAGCGGGAACATGGCGGTCGCGGGCGTCGACCTGAAGAAGTCGATCACGAATTCCAGCGACCGATAGATGCTCTCGTTGGCGCCCAGCACGATTCCGGCGGGCACGCCGAGCGCGGCGGCGATGGCGAAGGCGTAGGCCACCCGCAACAACGTCTGCAGGAAATCGCGGCTCATCGCGCCCGATGCAATGTTCTTCCAGGTGTCCGCCAGCGTGGCGAATGGCGACGGCAGCAGGTGGGGATCGACGAGCGTGCCCGCATAGGCCACCCACCAGACCGCGATCAGCAAAGCCGGCCCCATCACGAACTGGACGGCACGGCGAAGGCGCCTGCGGTTCACGCCGGAACCGAGGTCGCGGAACGGGCGGATCGAGGGTGCGGAGACCGACATGCAGAAGCGCCGTTGCTGCCGAGGCCGACCGACCTCTTGGCGTTCACGCTCTTAGTAGCAACAGCCATGCCACGATCATCTCGGCGCCATGCCGATCGGGTCCAAGCCGTCGATTTCCCTGGTATTTTCCCGGGCCGGCGGGCGAACCGAGCGGGCCTGCGCGGGCGCGCCGAGGCGCGGCCGCGCCGATCAATGCCCGATCGGAATGCAAGCGCGCGGCAGGACTGCTTATGAAGTAAATTAATCTAAATATTTCAATTGGTTAAACGTGAGCAAATTGTATGCAATCGAGCTCACGTCCCGCTCTTCGCGGCCGGGCCCGGGGGCACCGCGGCGATCTTGGTCGCGGTATGCATGTGGCCGTCCCAGCGCTTGGCGAACGGCGCGGGAATATCGAACTGGTCGAGCACACGGGCCACGATGTGGTTGACGATGTCGTCGACCGTCTGCGGATGGTTGTAGAAGGCCGGCATCGGCGGCACGATCGAAACCCCCATGCGCGCGAGCTTGAGCATGTTCTCGAGATGCACCTCCGACAGCGGCGTCTCGCGCACCACCAGCACCAGCTTGCGCCGTTCCTTGAGCACGACGTCGGCGGCGCGGTGAACGAGGTGCTCGCCGTAGCCGTTGGCGATGCCGGCGAGCGTGCGCACCGAGCAGGGCATGACCACCATGCCCTCGGTCTTGAACGAGCCGGACGAGATCGAGGCTCCCATGTCGCCCTGGCTGTGGACGACGCTGGCGAGGGAGCGCACCTGCTCAACGGAATAGTGGGTCTCGTGCTCGAGCGTGCGTTGCGCCCATTTCGAGATGATGAGGTGGGATTCGATGTCGCTCGCCTTGAGAGCCTCGAGCATCCGCACGCCGAAGATGGCGCCGGTCGAGCCGGTCATGCCGATGATGAGACGCCGCATTCCCTTCCTCCGCCATGGCCCCCGGATGGATCACGGACCACAGAAAACGCACGAAAATCGCTTTCGTGCAAGGACATCCCTCCCCATCCTCCCGGGCTGCGGGGAGGCTTCGAGAGACAGCGTTAAGCCGGCCGGCCGGATCAGCCCTTGAACAAGTGGCCGAACCGCTCCTGCGCGATGCGGCGCTCCTCGGGCGTGGGCACGTTCACCGTCGGGAACTGGTCGCGCCAATGCCAGGGCCGGCAGGCATCGATGACAGCGCGGCTGTTGGTGTTGTCACCCGCCGCCTTGCGCTCGGGTTCGATCCGGGGATCAAGCGGGGTCGACCAGGCGTTGCGAATGATGTCGATCGAGGTGGCGGGGTCCGAGCGCGTCAGCAGGGCCCAGACCAGCTCTTCGAGATTGGACACGTCGATGTCGTCGTCGACCACGATCACGTAGCGCCCGCAATAGGCGCCGACGTGACACATGGCGGCGATATGGCCGGTCTGCTTGGCATGGCCGGGATAGCGCTGGCTGATCGCGACCGCGAGCAGCAGCCGCGCATTGCCCACCTCATGCGCCCAGGCCGCGGTCACGCCCGGCACGCCGGCCTTCTGGATGTTCTCGCGCAGCAGCGCCGAGCGCACGACGGCGCGATAGCGGCAAATCTCGTCCGGCGGGCGCTGCGGCACGCAGCCCAGCAGGATCGGATCGTTGCGGTAGTAGACGGCCTTGATGTCCAGCACCGGCTCGGGCCGCAGGTCGCTGGCGTAGTAGCCGGTCCATTCGCCGAACGGCCCTTCGACGCGCTCGTTGCCGGGCTCGACGAAGCCCTCGAGCACGATCTCGGCATTGGCCGGAATCGGCAGGCCGGTCACCGGCGCGTTGATCACCTCGACCGGCTTGCCGCGCATGCCGCCGACGATCTCGTATTCGCTGACGCCATAAGGGACCTCGCTGCAAGCCATCAGGAAGGTCATGGGATCGCCGCCGCAGACCACCGCGACCGGCATGCGCTCGCCGCGCGCCTGGTACTTGTCGCGCATTTGCCGGCCGTGCTTGCCCGGTGAAATGTAGAAGCCCGCCGTCCTGGCGTCGTGGATCATCACGCGGTAGGTGCCGCAATTGATCCAGCCCTCGTCCGGGTCGCGGGTGACGTTGAAGCTGCCGGTGCCGATATAGCGGCCGCCGTCGGGGGCATGCCATTTCGGCGCGGGGAAGCGGGTGATGTCGACGGCGTCACCCTTCATGACGTTCTCGAAGATCGGGCCGTCATCGACGTATTTGGGCGGGATGCGGGTCATCGGCCCCATGAAACTGGTGCGGAAGCCCTCGCTCAATTCGAGCTTGCTCAGTTCGGTCGGGAAGCCCAGCGTCATGTTCTTGCGCTTGCCGCCGAAGAAGTTGACCAGCACGCGGCTGCCCTCGATCGCCCCCGGCACGGCGTCGAACACGAAACACGCCGCGGTGTCGTCGTGCATCGCCACGCCCGCGACCATCCCGATGTCCTGCTGCCAGGACAGCCCGCTCACGTCCTTGACCTCGCCGAGCCGGCGCGCCTCGTCCAGCCATTGGCGCAGATCGTCATAGGGGAGCCGGGGCGCGACATTGGAGCGCGCGGCGCCATCCGCAAGCGCCGTCGGCGTTCCGATCGGGCTGCTCATGGGATCGGGTTGTGCGGCCATGAATCCCTCTGATGCCAATTCCGCCGAAGCCGCGGCGACCTTACACGCTTCCGTTCAATCGAACACGCCCTGCTGCCGGTAGGATTCGTATTCCGCCTCGCTCAAGCCGATGAGATCGCGAAACACGAAGTCGTTGTCGGCGCCGACGCAGGGCGCCGGCCCGACAATGTCGCCGGGCGCCTCGGCGAGATCGAAGCCGGGAAAGCAATAGGCGTGGTCCCCCATCTCGGGGTGGCGGCGCACCCGGAACTGGCGGCGGGCGAAAAGCTGCGGGTCGCGGAACAGGCCGGCCATCGTTACCACCGGATAAGCGGCGATGCCGGCGGCCTGGAGGGTTTCGGCCACGGCCTCGGCGCCGCCATGCCTGGCGGTCCATGCCGCGATGACGGCGTCGAGCTCCTTGCGGTTCGCCCGCCGCGCCGCCGCCGAGACGAAGCGCGGATCGCGCGCGAGGGCGGCAGCTCCCATCGCATCCGCCAGCGAAGCGAAATCGGTCTCCGACCAGCACGACAGCGCGACCCACCCGCCGTCGCCGCAGCGGTAGGCGCCGTGCGGCACAGCCACGGGGTCATCGTTGCCGCAGCGCTCGGCGAGGCGGCCGCCGGCGAAATAATCCTGCAGCGCCGCGCCCATGAAGGTCAGGCCGCATTCGTATTGCGCGAGGTCGATCAGCGCGCCCTTGCCGCTCTTGCGGCTGCGAATCACCGCCGCGAGCGCGGCCGAGGCGCCCAGCAGCGAGGAGATGTAGTCGATATAGGGGCCGTAGAGCAGCATCGGCGGACCTTCCGGAACGCCGGTCAGGTTGCACATGCCGGCAAGCGCAGTGAGCTGCGAGCCAAATCCCGGCTGGTCCGCGCGCGGTCCGGTCTGTCCCATATTGCAGGTCGACAGCATCACCAGCCGCGGGTTGAGCGCGGCGAGCGCGGCGAAGCCCAGCCCGAGCCGCTCCATCACGCCGGCCCGCATGTTCTCGACGATGAGATCGCACCATTGCGCCATGCGGCGCGTGAGCGCCACGCCCGCGGGCTTCTTCAGGTCGACGGTGACGCTGTATTTGGAGTTGTTGAAGAAGGCGAAGCAGCCGCTGCGGTTGTAGCCGGGACGATCGTCCTTGAACGGCGGATACTGGATGCGGAAGCCGTCGGGGCGTTGTTTCGATTCCATATGGATGGTGGCGGCCCCGAAATTGCCCAACAGCTTGCCGATATGCGGGGCGGCGGCATAGCCGCCGAATTCCAGCACCTTCAACCCGGTTAATGCCTGCGCGACCGCGGTCACGGCTGGCCCCCTGCCCGCCGTGGCGGCGGTGGCTCGAACCTGTCCGGGGCTGCCTGCATGGAGTTGTCCGCAATTCCCGGCGCGGCGCGCGCGCCGTCGGCTGCGGCAAACGGCTCGGCCGGAGCGTGACGCAGGGGCGGGCGCTCGCCATCGATCACGGCGAAGCTGCCGCAGAAGCGTTCGGCGACGCCGGGAGCGCACTGGAAGAAACCGCGCGCGGCAAGCTGCGGATCGCTGGCGATGTCGGCGACGGTGGCGACCGGATAGCCGAGCATCTCGCGGCGATGAGCCTCAACCAGGAATTCGCACTTGCTGAGGCGGGCGAAGAATTTCATCACCGGCGCCTCGATGGCATCGACCTCGTGCTGGTCGGCCTTGGTGGGATCCCAGCGCGTCCAGTCGATGGCGGCAAGCACGCCGAGCTCGGCGCCGCATTCGCGCATCCAGGCAGCCAGCCGCTCGTTGGTGCGCCGCCCGGCAGCACCGCCGTAGAAGATGAAATTGATGTAGCCATCGCGACAGGGCCAGAACGCGCGATAGCGCGCGCCCTTGATCGAGCGCCCGGTGATGAAGGCGCCGGCCCGCGTCGGCTCGATCCCGATGATATCCACGAAGGCCGGCGCATGCGACAGCGCGGTCACCACCGATGCCTGCGCGGAGACGTCGACCAGATCGCCGCGGCCGGTGGCGTCGCGCTTGAACAGCGCCACCAGCGCGCCGATGGCGGCCTGCGCTCCCGCCCAGCCGTAGGACTGCGGCTCGCTCACGCGCACCGGCATGCCGTCGGGCTCGCCCGCGAGTGCCATCGCGCCGCCCGCGGCCATCAGCTCGAGATCGCTCGCCTTCCATCCGCTGCGCGGACCGGCGCTGCCGAACGGCCGGATCGCGACGACGACCAGGCGCGGATGGCTCGTTCGCAGCACGCCGGGATCGAGCACGTCGCACGACTCCAAATCCTGCGGCGTGAGCAGGCAGATGTCGGCGGTTGCGAGCAGATCGCCGAGCCGTTCCCGGCCGGCAGCGCTGCTCCGATCGAGTTCGAGAACGCGCTTGTTGACGTTGAAGGCGCGCCATTCCGGACGGCTGCGGTCGGTGCCGGGCCGCTCGAGCTTGATGACGTCGGCGCC
The DNA here is from genome assembly GCA_963821505.1 of uncultured Alphaproteobacteria bacterium. GTDB lineage: Bacteria > Pseudomonadota > Alphaproteobacteria > Rhizobiales > Xanthobacteraceae > VAZQ01. The sequence continues at coordinate 53,633 of CAWGEH010000036.1, read as the reverse complement.
GAGGTCGGCAAGAATGCGGCCGGCGAGCCAGCCGAGCCGCTCGGTCGCGTCGATGATCAGGACATCCGACAGAAGCATCGCAGCCGTTTCGCCCATCGACACCCGCACCCGTGCGTCACCCCGCGCAAGCGGGGGCCCCATCTTCCAGAGGCCGCGGTGTATGGCACCAGGGGTCCCCGCTTGCGCGGGGACGACAGCGCGGCAATAACGTCACATCCTCGCTGGCCGACGGTTCGGATACGCCCTCATCGCCCGGTGCGGGCGAGCGAGTGCACCCAGCCGACCATGCGCGCGCGCGCGTTCTCGATGTCCTTCTTGCTGAAGAAGTCCTCCGGCTTGACCCGGTCCACGGGATAGACCGGACGGAGAAAGTCGCTCTCGTAGCCGAACGGCACGGTGGCATCGATGCCCATGCCGCCCTCGAAATTGGTGTTGGAGGCGGTCCACTGCTTCTCGCCCGCGGTCATGCGCTCGGCCGGCATGAAGGTCTGGCCGCGCCCGCCCGGGATCGGATTGAGGATGTCGGTCTTCGGATTCACCCGCGTAGTGAGGCACCACATGACGTCGTCCATCGAATAGGGATCGACGTCCTCGCTCACCGCGATGGCGAGCCGCATGCCCTGCGAACAGGACAGCGCCGCGGCCATGAAGTTGCGCTGCCAGCCCTCATCGAGCTGGTGGCGCTTCTTGACCTGGATGATGCAGCCGCCCCAGTCGGTCATGCAGTAGGGGATCACCACGTTCTGTGCGATGCCCGGCTGCAACCGATTGCAGAGCTCGTAAATCGCCGCCTCGCGCACCGTGGTGTCGATATTGTGGTCGTCAAGCATATGGACGCCGAGCGCATAGATGATCGGCTTGGTCTTGGGGTCGCGCATGGTGACGGCGGTCACATGGAAGGTCGGCGCCTTGTAGGCCTTGCCCATGTAGCCGGCCCATTCCGGATGGAAGTGGAAGCGGCCCTGGACGCCGGCGTCCTCCGACTCCTTGGTCTCGAAGCGCCGGTCGCGCGGATTGACGTAGCCTTCCAACACGATCTCGGCGTCCGCCAGCGCCATGGCGTTGACGGTGCGCGCCTTCACCAGCCGGATCGGCGTGCCCTGCACCGCGCCGGCGATTCCGATCTCGTCACAGCCCATCGGCAGCACCGCATAGTCGAAGCCCGCGCCCGCGAGCAGCGTACAGGCCGGCGGCACGCCGAAGCACATGGTGATGGGAACCGGCTCGTTCGACTTGTAGTACTTGTTCACCACCTGCCACATGTGCGAGCCGGGCGAGATCTGGAAGGTGCCGACATTGCCCCAGCGGAAATTCATGCGGTTGTAGCCGAGGTCCGAGCCGCCATCGAATTCCGGACCGGTCACGCACCGGATGGCCGAGCCCACGGTCAGCTCGGGCTCATAGGTGGTGTGCCGGATCGGCACCACGTATTCGTTTACGTCCTTCGGCTTCTCGATCACGTGCTCCTGGCACGGCGCCTCGTCCTGCGGGATCTCGACCGGCTTGAGCGGATGGCTGAGCGCATAGGCGAGCTTCTTCACGCGTTCGGCGTCGTCCTTCCAGCCGAACATCTTATTGATGACCTTCATGTCGCCGAACAGATTGGTGACCACGCGGTGGCTGGGCTTGCCCTTGACGTTCTCGAACAGGACCGGACAGCCGCCGTCCATGTGCTTCTGCAGGCCGGTGACTTCGAGGTCAGGATCGACGGTCTTGTCGGTCTCGATCAGATCGCCCTGCGCGCGCAGCCATTCGAGCGTGGTGCGCAGATCGGACGCATGGTGCGCTTTGCCCGCCGCGGGCTTTTCCTTGCGCAGTGCTTTTTGCATGGTCGAAGCTCCATCATGGGGGCGCGGGAGAGTGCTCTGCCTGCCGTTCCTTCGAAGATGTCTGAAATCCGTTCTGGAGCGCCGTGCCGGCTGCCATGCGCGAGGCGCCGCAGGTTCCATTGCATAGATTTCTAAGTATTATGTGCCCCGGAATCGAAATCTTGTCAACGCCAGCCAGCGTTTGCAGCTTTGAAGCGAGGGGCCGCGTGGCAGCGCGCCGCAGCACCAAGCGCCGGAGCGCCGGCACCGTCGAATTCCCGCTCGCCGAAAGCTCGGGCTTTCTGGTGCGCGACGCCAATCGCGCGTTTCAGCGGCTCCTGGAGAAGCGCATTGCCCGTTACGGCGTCGCACGCGGCCAGTGGTACTTTCTGCGCGTGCTGTGGAGCGAGGACGGGCTCTCGCAGCGCGAGCTCTCCGCGCGCGTCGGCACCATGGAACCGACGACGGTCATCGCGTTGCGCAGCATGGAAAGATCCGGCCTGATCCGGCGCGTGCGCAGCACCGAGGACAAGCGCCGGTCGCATGTGTGGCTCACCGCCAAAGCCCGGCGCCTGCGCGACGAGTTGTTGGCGCTGGCGCGCGGCATCACCGACGCCGCGGAGGACGGCATCGACCGCCGCGACCTCGCGCTGTTCCGGCGCGTGATCGCGCGCATGACCGCAAATCTCGATCGCATCAAGACGTAGGCGGGTGTCGCGAACTCGGTAGAATGGGCAAAGTCGCGAAACGATCCTTTCCACGCAAAGGACGCGTTGCGCGACTTTGCCCATGGGCGGGGCGCCTGATCGAACACAGCGAATGCCCCGCATTCCCCTTGCGTTGGCGACGCGTGGGCAACGGCGAAGGTGCCGGTGCCCACCCCACGGAACCGGATACCCCCTTCGCGGACATGACAGCAGTGATCACTTTCGCGGCGGGATCTGGATCAGCTGCGCGAGCTGCTCCTTGCTCAACGGCGCGGGCGTATATTTGAGCGCGACGGCGTCGACGATGATGGTATCGAGCCCCACGATCCGGTCGGGATCGAGCGCCGCCTTGGGGAAGAAGCCGTCGCGGGTGCGCCGGGCGATCAACTCCGGAATTTTCAGCCATTCGGCGTAGAGCTTGATCGCCGCCGGATCCGAATACATCCAGTCGATGGTCTCCCGATAGGCCTGCATGTAGCGATCGAGCACGGCTTTGCGGCTCTCCAGCGCCTGCGCGTTGACGGCGAGGATGCGGACCGTCTGGCCCTTGAACACGCTGGCGTCGTTGCCCGAGGCAATGATGCGAATCTCGCCCTTGTCGAGCTGGGCAAGGCCGAACGGCGGCGCCGACCAGCCGACGTCGATCTGGCCGGACATTACCGCCGTCAGCGTGGCGGACGGCCCTCCGGTTGCCGTCGGCTTCGCCTTGAGATCGTATTGCTTCATGAAGGCGGTGACGATGCCGTCGGTGGAGGAGCCCTTGCCGGAAAAAGCGATGGTCTTGCCGTCGGTATCCTTGAGCGTCTTGATCGGCGAATCCGCCTTCACGTACCAGAACAGGTCGGCGGCGCCCGTCGTCTCCGCGCCTAGGACGCGCACGGGAGCGTTCTTTGAGAACGCCGCCAGCGCACCCATGATGCCGATCCCGACCCCGATATCGACGCTGCCGGCGATCACCGGCTGCTGGGTCTCCGCACTGCCTTGGGTGTAGAGAATCTCCAACACCAGGCCGTGCTTCTTGAAAATGCCGCCGCGGCTGCCGACCTCGGAGATCGAGGTATCCCAATTGCCGCGCTGGCCGACGGCGAGCTTCAGCGTGTCGTCCGCGAGCGCCACCGAGCACATGGTCGCGAGTACGGCGACGAGCGCCAGCCGGATCATGTCCTTGAGCATCACGCGTTCCTCCTTCGGCCTTGTCCCAATCGTTGCGCGTGCGGTCCTAGAGTATTTTCAGCGCACGGCCAAGCAGCCTCGGCCGCGGCATCAGGGTTTGCGGCTCTGCGCGCTCCAGTAGCGCTCGAGGTTGGAGATCAAGGCCGGGCTGAAATGGCAATACGCTTGCTCGCGCGCATAGACGGCGAAATAGGAGCGAAACATATCCAGCGGCTCCTGGGTGATGCGAAACGCCCGCCGGTTTCCGGCCGCGCTCACCACCCCCGAATTGGTCAGCCCTTCGACCACGCGTTCGACGGCGGCATCCATCCCGCCGGTCTCGACGATCTCGTCGCAGATCAGGCGACCTTCCGGGCTGTCGCATTCGAGCCGGCGCTCGTACTGGATTGCCTGCCTTGCGATGCGGTCGCCGGTAAAGCGCGGCATGCGCATGTTCGCCGCGCCGGGAATGATCCCCTCCTTGCGCGCGGGCAAGGTGAGGAAGGCGCTGCGCTCGGCGAGCACATAGTCCATCACCAGCAGGAGCTGGCAGTGGCCGCCGATGGCAAAGGCCTCGACCGCCGCGATCCACGGCTTTTCGATGGTGCGGCCGCCGAACTCGTCGGGCGGCGCGTCATCGGCGAAGGCAAGTCCGCGGTAGATCTTGTTCACATAGCCGAGGTCGCGCTGCAGGTACCAGACGAACGGGATGCGGCCATGATAGAGATGGGTGAGATTGATGCCGGCACCGAAGACGCGGCGCCCCCGGTATTTCGGATGCTCGACGACGGCGCCGCGCATGACCGCGATTTCGCTGGCGCGGTCGAGCAGCGCCAGGTCGACGCAAATTTCCGCGCCGTCGAGCGAGGTCTGATCTTCGGCGTTGAGAAAGCGCGGGTTGTTCTGCGTCACCACCGCGGCCTTGCCGGCGCGGTGAACCGATGCGCCGTCGAGCCTGACCACCCCGTCGCGCTCGAACTGCGGCACCAGGGCTTGCGCCTCGGGCCGCGGCAGCAGCATCGCGTGGCAGAGGTGGCGTCCGCTGCGCTCGCTGCCGAGGACGGCGGACAGGAACAGACCCTGGTCGATCTCGAGGCCGCTCTTGTCGCGCTGGATGGAGCCGTCCTCGGCCGCGATCTCCTGCGCGGTCGGGACGAGTCCCGGCACCACGCCCGCCGCCCGGATCACCAAGTCCTCGACCCGCACGAAGCGCGAGCGCCGCACCGTCAGCGCATCGTAGACGGCATCGCCGTGGCGGTACAGAAAACGCAACCGCGCGTCGCGTGCGCGATCCGCAATGATCTGCGCCGCGGCGCGCTCGCTCTCGTTGCGACGTGGCTTGTGCGGCAGCCGTGCGAGGAGACGCGCCGATTTCTGCCAGTAGGTGGAGAAGGTTTTGCGATCGGCGGGAAAATCGGTGGTCTCGCCCGGCTCCGCCTGCAGCCAGTCCCGCACGTCGCCGACGGCCAAGCCGACCGCCGCGAGGCATTCCACGACAGTCGCGTCGCTCGCGCGAGCGGTCATCACGGCACTTCCGACATTACCCAATGTGGCCTCCCGGCGAAAGCAGGACAACGCAGGACAGCCGGACGGTCCGCAGGCTGTCGCGCTTCATGCGGCCTCGCTTCCGCGAGCCCACGCGTCGGCTAGAGCCTGATCGCTTCACATCGGATTGCGATTTCGCTCTCAGCATTTGTTTGGTCGCATGATCTTATCCGAAAAGTCTGCAACTTTCCGGTATCATGCTCTACGCAGCCTTGCCGAAATATTTCGTCAAGTTTGCGCGCACGCGCGCGAGCGGCGCCACCGCGAGGTCAGGCAGGACGAACCTCCGCCCGGTCAGCTTTTCATAGGCGTCGATATAGGTGGCCGCAGCCTGCAAGACGATCTCCTGCGGGATTTCCGGGATAGGATCGACGTAGGGATCGCAGCGCGCCCTCACCCAGCGGCGGATGAAGTCCTTGTCCAAGGTATCGGGCGGCTCGCCCGCGGCAAAGCGCGCGGCATAGCTGCTGGCTAGCCAATAGCGGCTGCTGTCCGGCGTATGCACCTCGTCGGCGAGAACGATGGAACCGGTCTCGTCGATGCCGAACTCGTACTTGGTATCGACCAGGATCAGCCCCTGCCGGCCCGCCAGCTCGCGCCCGCAAGCAAACAGCGCCAGGGCCTTCTCCGACACCTCTCGCCACTGCTTTTCCGTCAGCAGCTCGCGCGCCAGGATGTCTTGCGCGCTGAGCGGCGCATCATGCGCGCCCTGCGCCGCCTTGGTGGTGGGAGTGATGATGGTCCGCGGCAGCTTTTGATTGTCGCGCAGGCCGTCCTCGAAGCCGTGGCCGTACATCTCGCGCCGGCCCTGCTTGTACATCTGCAGGATGGAGGTGGAGGTGGTGCCGGCGAGATAGTCGCGCACCACGATCTCGACCGGCATCATGGCCAGCCGCTTGCACACCAGCACGTTGGGATCGGGATATTCGATGACGTGGTTGAGACACAGGTGTTGCGTGGCCTCGAACCAGAAGCGCGCGGTCTGCGTCAGCACCTGTCCCTTGAGCGGGATCACGGCCAGGTTGCGGTCGAAGGCGCTGATGCGGTCGGTGGCGATGAGGATGCGGGTGCCGTCCGGGAGATCATAGTTCTCGCGCACCTTGCCGCGGTAGCAACCGGGAAGCTCGGCAATGACGGCTTCGGCAAGCGTATGATGCGCGAAGGGAACGAGCGCGGCAGGGCTGATCATCGATGCTGACGCTGGCGCAATGGGATGACGACGGTCAACTGTAGTGTCTCATCCTTCGCGGCTCAATGCGGGGTTCCGACGTCCTCGCCGCCGTGCGGGGGATACGAGCCCGCGGCGAACGCTCGCCGCGGCGCAGCCCTGACGATACCGGCCACGGCTTGCGCCAACGCCGGCAAGCGATTTCAATCCGGGCCGGGGTCGAAACCGAGATATGCGAACAATCGTCAGGCTTCGCCCCACTCATGAGGTCACAGTCATCATGTCGCGCCTCGCATTCCGCTTGTTGTGTCACACCGGGTCGGCTTTTATCGATATACGGCCGTGAGGGAGCAAAGTATGAAGCCAAGCCTTCGCCCCGGCGTCACCCGGGTCAACCGCATCGCCATCGGCCGTGAGCGCACCATCGGCTTCATGGGCGAGGAGGCCCGCACCTACGGCACGCCGTCGATGATCCTCGACATCGAGCACACCTGCCGCGAGCTCATCATCGAGCATGCCGACCCGGGCGAGGATTCGGTCGGGATGGAGGTCGCGGTCAAGCATCTCGCCCCGACGCTCATGGGCATGACGGTCGAGATCTCGGTGCGCGTGGTCGGCGTGGAGGGGCGCAAAGTCTTCTTCGAAGCCGCGGTCAAGGACGACCTCGAGAATGTCGGCGCCGGCACCCATACCCGCTTCGTCATCGACAAGGCCAAGACGTTCGAGCGCCTCAAGGCGAAGGCCGCGCGGTTCGCCGCCGCGCAGTCCGGGTGAGCCCATGGCGAGCGCCGTTCGCGGGAATGAGAGCTTCATGTTCGATCGCGCGGCCGAGACGATGGCGCGCGACGAGCTTGCGGCGCTGCAGCTCGATCGACTGAAGCAGACGGTCGCGCGCGCCTATGCCAAGGTTCCCCACGTCCGCCGCAAGCTCGATGCCGCCGGGGTGAACCCCGATCAGCTCAGGACGCTCGCCGACATCGCGCGCTTCCCGTTCACGGTCAAGGCGGACCTGCGCGACACTTTTCCGTTCGGCCTGTTCGCGGTGCCGCGCGCGGACCTGCTGCGGCTGCATGCCTCCTCGGGAACCACCGGCAAGCCGACCGTCGTCGGCTACACCCGCGCCGACCTCGATCTCTGGTCGGAGCTGATGGCCCGCTCGCTCGCCTGCATGGGAGGCAGGCCCGGGGACGTGTTCCACAATGCCTACGGGTACGGCCTGTTCACCGGCGGCCTGGGATTCCACTACGGCGCTGAGCGGCTCGGCTTGACCACCGTGCCGGTCTCCGGCGGCGCCACCGAGCGGCAGGTGATGCTGATGAAGGATTTCGGCGCCAACGTTCTGGGGGCGACGCCGTCCTACGCGCTCAACATCGCCGAGGTGGCGCAAGACATGGGCGTCGATCTGCGCGCGCTCCCGCTCCGCTACGGCTGCTTCGGCGCCGAACCCTGGAGTGACGCCATGCGCCGCGACCTCGAGGCCAAATTCGGCATCAAGGCCATGGATACCTACGGCTTGTCGGAGATCATCGGACCGGGCGTGGCCAGCGAATGCCATGAGGCGCAGAACGGGCTGCACCTCTGGGAGGACCATTTCCTGTGCGAGGTGATCGATCCGGATACGATGCAGCCCTTGCCCCCGGGCGAGACCGGAGAGCTCGTCATCACCACGCTCACCAAGGAAGCGCTGCCGATGCTGCGCTATCGCACGCGCGACATCACGCGGCTGATCGCGGAGCCCTGCGCATGCGGACGCACCCATCGCCGGATGATGCGCGTGACCGGCCGCAGCGACGACATGCTGATCATCCGCGGGGTCAACGTCTATCCATCCCAGGTCGAGGCATTCCTCGTGGGCTTTCCCGGACTGGCGCCGCATTATCAGCTCGTGCTCACCCGCGACGGTCCGATGGACGCCATCACCATCGAGGTGGAGCTCGCGCCCCCTGCCCCGCTCGATGAGCTGTTCGTCACGAAAATGGCCGCCGACGTGCGCAATCACATCAAGTCGATGGTGGGCGTGACCTGCGACGTCGTGCTCAAGGCGCCGGGCGAGGTTCCGCGCTCCCAGGGCAAGGCCGTGCGGGTGAAGGATCTGCGGCAGGCGAACAAGCCATGACGCTCAGGAGCCAGGCCGATCATGATCCGCGACCCGAGCGAACGGCCGGCACCCGTTCGCGCCGGCCGCCCGCCGAAACCGGAGCAGCGCTGATGCCGGAGGAGCAACTGATCCTGGTGGACGAACGCAACCGCGCCACCGGATCGGCGGGAAAAACCGCCGTCCATCGCGCCGGCCTTTTGCATCGCGCCTTTTCCATCTTCGTGGTGGACGATCGCGGACGGATCGTGGTCCAGCAGCGCAGTCCGAAAAAATATCATTCGGGCGGGTTATGGGCGAATTCCTGCTGCGGTCATCCGCGCCCCGGCGAACGAACCGCTTCGGCGGCGCATCGCCGGCTCGGCGAGGAACTCGGCGTGACCAGCGCATTGTCGTTCGGCTTTTTCGCGCGCTACCGGGCCGAACTGGGCAACGGCATGCACGAGAACGAGTTCGTCTACATCTATTTCGGCCGGCTGCGGTCCGAACCTAGGCCCGATCCCGCCGAGATCGCCAACGTCGCATGCTTGTCCTTCGACGACATCAGCCGGCGCATGAAGCGCGATCCGGGGGCCTTCACGTTCTGGTTCAAGCACTACTTCAAGAGCCATGGCGCCGATATCGCGCGGCTGGCGAAAAGGGCGTCGCGTCTGCCGACGGCATGACGTCGAGCCCGCGTGGAAATTCCGGCCGGCGCTTCGCTCCCGAGTCGGCTGTCATGCCCCAGCTTTCCGATCAGCCTTGACAGGTTCCGGGCCGGCGGTCACGTTTGGCAATGCAAGTGGAAGAATTGCCCGTTCCGGTGGAACGACAGCTCACAATATCCACTCGGGGAGGAAAGACATGAGCCCAATCCGCAAGGCATTGGTGACGGCGGGTGCGTTCTCCTTCGCGCTCGCATGGACGCATGCGGCGCCCGCCCAGGAGGTGGGGCAGCCGGCCAAGCCGGCCGCGGCACCCAGCGTGACGCCGAGCAACGTCACGCAGGACATGCTCGACCGCGCCGCGAACGATGCAAACAATTTCCTCCACACCAACGGCGACTACACCCAGAAGCGCTATCATCCCGCCGCGCAGATCAATGCCGGGAACGTGCGGCGGCTGCGGCCGGCCTGGATCTTCCAGACCGACGTCAAGGAATCGATGGAAACCTCCCCCATCGTGGTCAACGGGGTCATGTATGTCACGACCTCGTTCAGCCAGGTCTATGCCCTCAACGCGCAGACCGGCGAGCAGCTGTGGTACTACAAGCAACCGCTCGGGCCGATCACGACGTATTGCTGCGGCCCGAACAATCGCGGCGTCGCGGTCTACGAGGACAAGGTCTACCTCGCCACGCTCGATTCCAAGCTGGTCGCGCTCGACGCCAAGACCGGAAACAAGGTGTGGCAGTCGGACATCGCCGACCCCGAGCTCGGCTACAGCGAGACCATGGCGCCGACTGTCGTCAAGGGCAAGGTGCTGATCGGGACGAACGGCGGCGAGTACGGCATCCGCGGATTCGTGAAGGCCTATGACGCCAAGGACGGCAAGCTGCTCTGGACCTTCAACACCATCCCGGAGAACTCGGTCGGCGTCTGGGCGGAAAAGGATGCCACCGGCCGGGTCATGCATCGCAATATCCAGGCGGAGAAGGACCAGCTTGCCAAGAGCGGGGATCCGTACAAGACGCTCGGCGGCGGCGTCTGGCAGAACCCGGCGGTCGACCTCGCCACCAACCGCATCTATTTCGTCGTCGGCAATCCCTCGCCCGATCTCGACGGCTCGCTGCGCCCCGGCGACAACCTCTACACCAACTCGCTCGTCTCGCTCGATCTCGAGACCGGCAAATATGTCTGCCACTTCCAGTACATCGCGCACGACGTCTGGGATCTCGACGCGGTCAGCCCGCCGGTACTGGTCGACGTGCGCGACAAGAACGGCAGGATAATTCCGGCGTGATTCACGCCGGCAAGACCGGACACGTCTACGTCCACGACCGCAAGGATTGCAGCCTGATCCGGTTCTCCGACGCCATGGTGCCGCAGGAGAACATGTGGACGCTGCCCACGCCCGAGGGCGCGCGCATGCTGCCCGGCGCCAACGGCGGCGTGGAGTGGTCGCCGATGACCGTCAACCCGCGGCTCGGCCTGAGCTACGCCATCAACCTGCACCAGCCCATGACCTATCACGTGCAGAGCTCGCCCTATCCCGGCGGCAAGCTGTGGCTGGGCGGCGCCTTCAAGGTGATCCCGAGCGAGGAGCAGGCGGGCAACATCACCGCCGTCGACTACAACACCGGCAAGATCCGCTGGCAGGTGAAGACGCCGCAGCCCATGATCGGCGGCATTCTCGCGACCGCCGGCGGGGTGGTGTTCGCCGGCGAGGGCAATGGCAGGTTCCGCGCCTACAACGCGCGCAACGGCAACGTCCTGTGGACGTTCAACGCCGGCGCGGGCGTCAATGCGCCGCCATCCTCCTACACGGTGGGCGGCAAGCAATACATCGTGGTCGCCGCCGGCGGCAACGTCCAGATCAACTACAAGCGCGGCAACGCCATCATCGCCTTCACGCTGGACTGATGCGCCGAAGCAACCCCCGAAGGCCGTGAACGTTATGCAGACGGGACCCCAGGGTCCCGTCTTTTTTTGATCGCCGACAGCGACGGCGGCCTCGCAGGGCAACAGCGGGAGGGCGACATGATCGCGAGCAGCAAGAGGCCGGCCGGGGCTCGTCGTGCGGCCGCCTTTTTTTCCCGGCCGGGCGCGCGCGGGGCATCGCGGTCGTTGCTGTTCATGGCCGTCCTTGTGGCAGCGTTGCCGCCGGCGGGATCGCGCGCCCAGACCATCGAGGAGAAAGCGCAGCTCTGCGCGGCCTGCCATGGCGGGAACGGCATTCCCCCGCAGAAGACCACGCCGGTCATCTGGGGCCAGCAGCAGGGCTATCTCTATTTGGAACTGCGCGACTACAAGAGCGGCGCGCGCAAGAACGACATCATGTCGCCGCTGGCGCAGACGCTCGAGCACGACGACATGGCGGCGCTGGCGCTCTACTTCTCGCAGAAGCGCTGGCCGGATCTGCAGCAGCCGCAAGCACCGGCGGACGTCGCCGCCAGAGCGATGCGCTCGAACATTGCGGTCGGATGCACCGGCTGTCATCAGGGCGAATATCAGGGCGAGGGAACCCAGCCGCGCCTAGCGGGCCAGTGGCGGGACTATCTCCAGCAGACCATGATCGACTTCCGCACGCGCGCCCGCGGCAACAATCCCGGCATGACCGATCTGATGCTGGCGATCTCGGAGGACGACATTGCTGTGCTCGCGCAGTACATGGCGGGACTGCAATACATCCCCGGGCAGTAGCGGAGTCAGATCGGGGCGCGCCGAAGGCGCGATCCCGGAATCCATCGTCGCGAACCGTGGTTATGGATTGCGGGCTCCCGCGCTGCCGCTCGGGCCCCCGCAATGACGTCGAAACGTGGCTTTATCGGAATTCGCTGTCACTTCGCCCCGAGCTTTTCGCGCACGCGCTCGTTCGCCGCGTGGTCGGCGGCGCGCTTGCCGCTCTTGTCTGCGATGCTCCCGTCGGCGCCGCGGGCCAGCAAGATTTCGACGACCGGTGCATGGCCGAGCTCGGCCGCGATCATCAGCGCGGTGCGGCCACGATTGTCGACCGCGTCGACGGGAGCGCCGGCGTCCAGGAGGAGCTCCACGACGTCCACCGCGGCGCGGGCGCCCACGCCGTCCTCATGGCCGGCAGCCCACATCAACGCCGTCAGGTCGTTGCCGTAGGCGCGCTTGGCGTCGACCCCGGCGTCGAGCAGGCGGCGTACGACCGCGGCGAAGCCGCGCGCCGCCGCATAGGTGATGGCCGACTTGCCGGTCGCATCCATCGCGTCGGCGGCCGCGCCGCGTGCGATCAGCATGTCGACGATGCGGCCGTTGCCCTTGAACGCCGCGGCCGCAATCGGAACGACGCCCGATCGGCCCGGCAGGTTGGGATCGGCGCTGTGCGCGAGCAGGACCGCCACGGTCGCCTGCCGCTCGGTCTCGGTGGCGGCGTAGAGTGCGCTCGCGCCCACCAGATTGCGCGCGTCGATGGCCGCGCCGTGGGCGAGGAAAAGCTCGACCAGAGCCGCGTGTCCGGCGCGCGCCGCGCGCGCCAGCGCCATGGCGCCCAGCCGATCGCGCGCCTCGAGCGAAGCGCCCGCCGCCAGAAGACGGCGCGCCAGCGGCACGCAGCCCGCATCAGCCGTCGAGAACAGCATCAGACTGAGCTCCATCGGGGTGGCGGCCGCTTGCGTCAGATCGAGCCGGCGTTCGAGCTCGGGACACGTCGCGGTCCCCGCAACCTGCGCCGGAGCGACGGCAGCCGACGCCAAGACGGCGGGCGCGACAAGCAAAGCCGATCGAACGAAGCGCCGGATGGTCGTCATGGATACGTTGGCATGGATACGTTGGCATGGACACGTTGCCGCAAAATATCGTTCCACGCGCGGCCCGGGCTGTCCAGGTCACATGCGGAGGATTGCCCGGGTAGCGCTCCCCTTGTAAGCTCGATTGCACGCGTTTTCGCGCGCGGGCACGCGCAACAAGACCAAGAAACAGCCCTGGGGAGGTCACGTCATGCGACACATCCGCAAGCTCTTGAGCATGTCCGGCATCGCGCTTGTTGCTGCGTCGGCTGCCGCGATCGCAACGCCGGCAAACGCCGCCGAGTACAAGATGACGGTCAACCGTGACCGGCTGATCAACGCCCAGAACGAGCCGCAAAACTGGCTCATGATGAACGGCGACTATGGCTCGATGCGCTACTCGAAGCTGACCCAGATCAATCGGGAGAACGTCAAGAATCTGCGAATGGTGTGGGCGCTTGCGCTCGGCGGCATGCAGGATATCGGCCAGAACGGTCCCGAGAACGAAGTCAATCCGCTCATCGACAACGGCTTCATGTACACCACCGACGGCTGGGGGACGGTCTACAAGATCGACGCCCGCAATCCGAACAAGGGCGAGTTCGTCTGGATCAGCGATTCCGGCGTGCGCCACGAGGGCAACGTCCCGCGCACGCGCGGCATCGCGCTGTGGGACGACCTCGTCGTCGCCAACCTTCCCGATGGCCGGGTGATCGCGATCAACCGCGATTCCGGTGAGATCGTCTGGGACAAGCAGGTGGCCAAGGCGAACGAATTCGGCAGCAGAGAGAAATTCCTGACCGCGCCCATCACCGCCGAGGGCAAGGTCCTGGTCGCCAACGGCGCCGGCGACGCGCAGACCCGCGGCTGGCTCGCCGCGCTCGATGCCAAGACCGGCAACGAGCTCTGGCGCTGGTACGTGGTGCCGAAGCCGGGCGACCCGGGCAGCGAAACGTGGAAAGACAAGACCAATGCCTGGAAGACCGGCGGCGGCGGGCTGTGGCAGACTGGCTCCTACGACCCAGCGTCGAAGCTGACCATCTGGGGCACCGGCAACCCGGTTCCGATCTACGATCCGCAGGCCCGGCCGGGCGACAATCTCTATACCAATTCGGCGGTCGCGCTCGATATCGAGACCGGCAAGCTTGCCTGGTATTTCCAGTACACGCCGAACGATTCGTGGGACTACGACGAAAACGGCATTCACATGCTGTACGACACCACGATCAACGGCGAGAACCGCAAGGTCGTCGCGCATTTCGGGCGCAACGGATTCTTCTACACGCTCGACCGCGCAAACGGCAGCTTCATCAAGAGCGGCCAATACGTGAACGATCTCAACTGGACCAAGGGGATCGATCCCAAGACCGGCAAGCCGCTGGAATACGATCCCAAGCTCGACGTTCAGCAATACGTCGCCGAGGCGCGGGCGTTGCGCGGCGACGGCATGAAGCGCGCCTGCCCGACCTGGCACGGCGGCGTCGCGCATCAGCCGGTGGCCTATAACCCGGTGAAGAAGATCGCCTATGGCGTAGGCATCGAAGGCTGCTTCGCGCAGACCGGCGCGGCGGTCGCGTACAAATCCCCCGACGGCGGCATCGACACCAAGGCAAGCGAGAAGCGCAGTTTCACCAGCGATCTCTATTATGGCTCGATCACGGCTTTCGACACCGTCAATCACAAGGTCGTGGCGAAAGCCATCACCGATATCGAAATCCGCTCGGGCGCGCTCGTCACCGCCGGCGGCGTGGTATTCACCGCGCTGCAGGACGGCTGGGTCATCGCCTATCACGACGAGACGCTGGAGGAACTCTGGCGCTTCAACGTCGGCACGCCGCTCAAGGGCGCCCCCGTGACCTATGCGATCGGGCCGAAGCAATATCTCGCCGTGCAGACGAGCGGCCGTCACCTGCACCCGGTGAAATTCGACAAGCTGGAGAACTCGAGCTACCTGTTCGTCTTCGCCCTGAATTGAGTGCGGGACTCCCGTGTCCCCGGCGAGTGAAGCGAGGTGGCTTCGCCGAGTGGAACGCGGCCCGGGACCCAGCGCGAAACTCGCGGAGCGCAATGCAGCTCCAACCGAGAGCCAGGCCGTAGCCCTGGGTCCCGGATCTTCGCGCCGGCTTTCGCCGTCGCTCGTCCGGGACACGAAAGCCATGGACGCGGCCGAGTGTTCATTTCGCAAATTCGTTGCACACCTCGACGTCCGAACCCCAATAGGCGATGCATTTGGCACGGTCCATCGGGCCCTTGCCGATGATCTTGGCGAACATGAAGTCGGCGAGCGCCTCGATCTCTCGCGCCTGCAAGGTCGCCGGCGGGTCCGGCATTTGCAGCTTGGGCGATTTGAGATCCGCCTGCTTGAGGCCGTAGCAGCGCCCGTCGCTGTAGGCAAACTTGTCGAAGGCCGGCATGCCCGTCCCGGGCCGGCCGCACTTGATGAGCAGGATCAAGGTGTCCCGATCGAGCACGGATTGGCGCAGGTCGGCGCCGTCGGGCATCTGGCTGTCCAGCTTGCGACCGTCCCCCGCCCAACCGTGACACGCCTGGCAGTTGCCCTTCTGCCGGAACAGCCGCATGCCGGCGGCAATATCGGCCGGATCGGGTGCCTGCGCGCGAGCGATCGCGATCGCTTGCGACGCCGCAACCACGGCGACAGCGATTGCCGCCGCCGACAGGCCTTGTTTGCACGCGCCGGTCAATTCGGTCCTCCCGTAGAGATGACGGATTTTGTCGGCGATCCCCGAGCGAAATCGTTTCAGAACCGCAATTTCGCTCTCAACAATTGTTCAGTCGCACGATCTTATCGAAAAAGTCTGCACGTTTTCGGGATCATGCTCCAGCGGGTCGCTTCCCCGCCGGGGAAGATTGGCACCCTCCGCGCCGGTATGTACCATGAGGCCATGCGGCTTGTGGTGGCGCTTGCGCTGGGTGTGATCTGCTGGTCGCCCCTGGTGGGCGCCGAGGAGCTGCGCCGTGCGACGGTCTGGGACCTCAAGATCGGCCGACCGGTATCCGCGCAGCCGTCGGCGGACGAGTTTCGCGGCTTCGCCTGCGGCGCCAACGGCGGGCCGCCGCGCCAGCAATTGAGCGGCTGGAGCGATTTCGGACGCTGCCCTCCCGACGCCGACGGACTGCGGGAAGTCTATTTCGAATACGACGACGAGTACGAATATATCGCGCGCGCCAGGGACCGGCCGCGCGAAGTGTCGCGTTGGGCCGGCACGACCGAAGCGGGGTTTCCCGTGATCGTCTCCGCCCTGTTCGACGATGGCGGGGTGCTCAAGAGCATCCGCATCGTGACGGATTCCCGCCCCGAGCACCGCAATGACCTGATCGATGCCGATCTCAGGAAGCGGGCCGACGCCTACCTCTTCGGCGGCGTCATGGCCGCCCGCTTCGGCATCGACGCCGCGCGCGATTGCACCGCGCTCCCGGCGGCCGAGGGCGAGAGCGCCGTCGGCACCCTGTTCGTCAAGGAATCCTGCCAACTCCTCGATGCTGCGCACGGATTCAAGGTCACGGTGCGCGCCAATTATTTCCGCAAGGCCGGCCAGAGCGGCGTCAACCCGCAGCTGCCGACGCAATTGACGCAGGGCCAATTCGAAAGCTCGGCACGGCTGGAAATCAGGGACGCCGGATCTCCCGGCCGGCCACCGGAATGATGACGCCGGCTACTGATTGCCGATCGTGCCGTCGGGCATGGCGGTATGGTGGAGGACGGCATCATCGAGCTTGGTCTCGTACATATTGGCGCGCCGGAAGTTCGTTCGCGCGAGCACGGCACGCGACAAATCGGCACCGCGAAGCTGCGCCCCGAGCGCGTTGGCGTCGCTGAGATCGGCGCCGACGAGGCTCGCATCGATCAGTTCCGCCCCCATCAACCGAGCCTGCCTGAGCGATGCTCCGTCCAGGCGCGCACCGCGCAGGAAGGCAAGATCGAGCGCGGCCGCCGTCAGGTCCGCGCCGGTCAGGATCCCCTCCGCCAAACGCGCCTTGCGCAAGTCGGCGTTGCGCAGGTTTGCCTTGGTGAGGTCGCTGCGCGTGAGGCGCGCGACGCCCATCAGCGCGTCGGTCAGATCGGCGCCGGCGAGCGACGCTCCATCAAGATTGGCGGCATAGAGCATGGCCTCGCGCAGCACGGCGCCGGCCAGCTCCGCCCGACTCAGGTTGGCCTTGTTGAGATTGGCGGCCGTCAGGTCGGCGCCGGCAAGGCGCGCACCCGTGAGCCTGGCGTCGTGAAAATTCGCGTTCTTGAGATTGGCTCCGGTCAAGTCGGCGCCGGTCAGGTCGCGGCGTTTGAAGTTCATGCCGGCGAGATCGCAGCGCGGACATTCGCGCGTACGGCCGGCAAGGAAGTCGGCGCGCTGATCGGCGTGCGCGGACGCGGCGGAAAGCGCGGCCAGCACGATGAGACAAGCCGCCGTCGCGCGCCTCGGCCGCGGAACCTTGCCGTTCTCGCTCATGCGCGCATTGTCCGTTCACGCCCGATCGATGTAAATTGCCGCTCAGCGCGCCCGCCGCGCCGCGGTGACCCATGTCCGGCATTCCACTCCTGACGACGGAAGGCGACGCTCATGCGTGCGGCCGCGCGCATGGGCGGCGATTCCGGCAGGAAATCGCCGACAACGTCGCGACCTATCTGCGCCGGTTCGCCGCCTCCGGCCTCGAGCGCGAGCAGGCTTTCGCCGAGGCCGAAACCTGGCGCAAGGCGATCGAGGCGCAGGACCCCGGTTATGCCGAGGAGATGCGGGGAATTGCCGAGGGTTCCGGCCAGGGCATGCCGACCATCGCGCTTCTTAATGCACGCTATGAGCTGGCCTTTACCCTGTTCGGGCAGGAGGCGGCGGGACAGCGAGCCGCGGCAGGCGAACTCGTCGAAATCGGCCCCGACGGCTGCACCACGTTCGGCCTGCTGCCCGCGGTCACCGCGGATCGCCGCACCTGGCTCGGCCAGAACTGGGACTGGCTCGAAGGCGTGCATGGTCGCACCTTCGTCTTGCGCGCGCGGCGCAAGGCGCGGCCGAGCTTCGTCTGCCTGACCGAGGCCGGCATCGCCGGCGGCAAGATGGGGGTGAACGAATGCGGGATCGGCCTGGTCGAGAACGGCCTCGCGTCGAGCCACGACGGCCGCAATCCTTACCAGACGCCGTTTCACGTGCGCTGCCGGCAGGTGCTGGATGAGGAAACGTTTGATGCGGCTTCGCGGCCGGTGAGCGGCACGCCGCGCACCTGCTCGGCCAATTTCGTCATCGGTGCGGCCGGCGGCAACATCGTCGATATCGAGGCGAGCCCCGACCATGTCAGCCGGCTCTATCCCGAAGACGGCATCATCACCCATTCGAACCATTTCCTGGCATCGGGCCACGGCGAGTCGCTCCTGGAGAAGCTCTCCCCCAACACCCTCTACCGCGCGAAGCGCATGCGTGCCCTGTTGCAGCGCCATGGTGGCGCCGTCGCTATCGAGCACATGCGCGCGGCCGCCGCCGACCACTTCGGCGCGCCATATGCCATCTGCCGCCACCCGGACCCGAGCCAGCCGAGCGCGCGACGCACGATGACGGTGGGCGCGGTGCTGATCGACCTCGAGGCGCGGACCATGCACGTAGCCGACGGTCCGCCCTGCGCCAACGAATACGTGGCGTTCGAGGTGTAGGTGAATGCGTGCGACGAGCGCGCCCTCTCCCCGCTCGGGGAGAGGGCGCGCACCCAATCCGCCGCTCGTCTGGCGGCCGAGTCTGCGACGCGTGATTGACCCGCTCATTCATGCGAAAACATCCGTGCCCGCGCCTCGGCGGCGGCGTCCTCCATGGTCATGAAGACCGCGCCGGCTGCCGCCAGGTCCTTCACCAGCCCTTCCAGCGCCAGCATGCGATAGCCGCGTCCGATCACGTAAGGGTGCATGGTATAGGTCAGCACGCCCCAGTCGACCGTCTGCTGCATGTAGCGGAACTCGTCGCGCCAGTTCTCCATCACCGTGCGCGCCGACTGCAAGCCCGGCAGCACCATCGCTGGGGTGCGCACGAATTCGAAATGCGGATAGTCGTCGAGCGACCAGCTGATTGGCATTTCGACCAGCGCGGTCTCCTCACCGAAGCGGTACGGCTTGCCGAGCTCGGCCTGATCCCCGCGCCGCGCGCGATAAGGCCAATAGTCGGCGCCCATCAGGCTCGAGTCGTAGAGGAAGCCATGGGCGAGCAGGAGATCGATGGTGCTCGCGCTCAGGTCCCACGACGGCGAGCGATAGCCGCGCGCCTTGCGGCCGGAGAGCCGGGCGATGGCATCGTTGGCGCGGACGATATCGGCTTCCTCTTCCGCGCGCGTCTGCTGCGCGGGCGGAACGTGCGCCCAGCTGTGATGCGCCACCTCATGCCCCTCCCGCACCACCGCCTCGCAGGCGCGGGGGTGGCTCTCGATGGTGAAGCCGGGAATGAACCAGGTCGCGCGCACGCCAAAGGACTTGAGCAGGGTGAGGATGCGCGACGCGCCGACGAGTCCGAACTCGCCGCGCGAGAGCGCCGTCGGCGTGGTCATGCCGCGGGCGATGAAACCGGATTGCGTGTCGAAGTCGAAGGTCAGGCAGACGATGTGGCGGGACACGTTGATCTCCCGGAGCGTGGACACGGCCGCGACCGGCATAGCATAGTCTCGCGACGTCATCCCTCGCCCGCCGCCGCCCAGCCGGAATTGAACCATGGCGATCCAAACGATCGGGATCATTGTCAACGGCGCGACCGGCCGCATCGGCTCGAGCCAGCATCTGGCGAATGCCTTGATCCCGATCATCGACGAGGGCGGGCTTGCGCTCGGCGATGACCGTCTGGTCCCCCGCTTGCTGCTGGTCGGCCGCGACGCCGGGCGCGTCGCCGCCGTCGCGCGTACCCACAGGGTCGCGGACTGGACCACCGACCTCGACGCCGCGCTCTCGGACCCCGTCTATGCGATCTTCTTCGATGCGGCCGCGACGCAGCAGCGCGTCGGCATGCTCGCAAAGGCGCTCGCCGCCGGCAAGCACGTCTACTCGGAGAAGCCGGTTGCGCCGACCGCCGCGCAGGGGCTCGCATTGCTCGACGAAGCACACAGACGCGGGCTCAAGCACGGTGCGGTCGAGGACAAGATCCATCTCCCGGGACTGCAGAAGCTCGCCGCGCTCGTGGGCAACGGCGGGCTCGGGCGCATCGTCGGTTTCCGGCTTGAATTCGGCTGGTGGGTGTTCGACGGCAGCGAACAGCCGTGCCAGCGGCCGAGCTGGAACTATCGCGCGGGCGGCGGAGGTTTGATCCTCGATATGTATCCGCACTGGCGCTACGTCATCGAGACGATCATCGGCCGCATCGCGCGGGTCGCCTCGAGCGAATGGATCGCCACCCCCGAGCGCATCGACGAGCGGGGCGCTCGCTATCCCGTTGCGGTCGAGGATTCGGCCGCCACGCTGGTCGAGCTCGCGGGCGGCGCGTTCGGCACCATCCTGAGCTCATGGGCGACCCGGGTGCGCCGCGACGACCTCCTGACGCTGCAGGTCGACGGCACCCAGGGCTCAGCGGTTGCCGGCCTGCATCGCTGCCACGTGCAGTCCGCGGCGCAGACGCCGACGATCGCGCATTTCAGCGTCATGAAGGACATCGCCGCCGACTATCGCAGCGAATGGATCGAAGCTCCGCCGCTCGCGTCCTACCGCAATCCCTATCGCGTCGGGTGGGAACAGTTCCTGCGCCACGTCGCCGCCGATGCGCCGCTATCATCCGACTTCGCCGCCGGCATCCGCGACGTCGCGTTCGCCGAAGCCTGCCATCGCAGCATGACGGAGCGGGCCTGGATTGCCTTCCCGCCGCCTTCGAGCCACAAGCAGCCATGACCGACGCCCGATCCCGCACCGCCCTGGTCACCGGCGCATCGACCGGGATCGGCCGCGCCACCGCGCTGGCGCTCGGCCGCGCAGGCTTCGACCTCGCGGTCACCGACCTCGACTCGAGCTGGTTGGCCGACGTGGCGGCGCAGGCGCAAAGTTACGGCCGCAAGATCGTTGCGATCGCGCTCGAGCTGCGTTCCGAACACAGCATTGCGCAGGCGGTGAAACATGCCGCCGAGACGCTCGGCGGCATCGACCTGCTCGTCAACAATGCCGGGCGTGCGCTGCAGAAGGCGGCCACCGAGGTGACGTGGGACGAATGGAACGACGTCATCGATATCAACCTCAAGGGCAGTTTCTTCCTCAGTACCGCCTTTGCCCGGCATTGCGCCGCCCGCGGGCGCGGCGGCGCGGTCGTCAGCATGGCCTCGACGCATGGTCTGACCGGCATCGCCGGACGCTCGGTCTATGGCATCTCCAAAGGCGGCATCATCCAGATGACGCGCATGCTGGCGATCGAGTGGGCGCCGCTCGGCATTCGCGTCAACGCCGTCGCGCCAGCGACCGTGCTCACGCCTTCACGCGAGAAGATGCTCAGCGATCCGCAGGCCCGGGCGCAGATGCTCGCGCGCATTCCGCTCGGTCGATTCCCGACCATGGACGAGGTCGCCGGGGCGGTGTGCTATCTCGCCAGCGACGCCGCCCGCTCCATCACCGGCCAGGTTCTGGCGCTCGACGGCGGGCTGACCGCGATGTGAGGTCGCGTGTCGCGCGATCGCATTTGCCGCATGGTGTGCGCGAACTTCGGGTTCGGGGTACTAGTCGGGCGCTTCCAAAGTTCGAATCATATGCGACTGTCAAAACAGCCGAATCTTACGGTCCAAGTCCGAAGCCGCAACAGAGCTTCCATGGAATTGATGGTCTAGGGCGTCGCAATGCGGTGTCTCGCGCGTTGTTCGCTGCCCGGGTCTCGTTCGGCTTCGCTCCACTCGCCCGGGACACGAGAGCGTCGCAGGCATCAGGCCGCGGCCGCGGACTTGCCGATCGCCGCATTGACGTGCGGCATGACCTCCTCGGCCATCAATTGCATCGAGCGCTTGTTGAGCGCCGGCTCGACCCAGTCCATTCCGGCATAGACCAGCTCGCCGAAGTCGCCGATCTCCTCGCGCAGCGCCAGGATCCTGTCGACCACCTTGTTGACGCTGCCGTGGATCACGCAGTGATCCATGACGTAGTCGTGAGTGATTTCCTCGTCCGGCTGGTCCTTGTAGGACTTGAACACGTAGAGCCGCTTGCCGCGCTTCATCTTGGCGCGCATCTGCGCGTAATAGAAGCGATACGGGCTCGCCTCGTCGTAGCGGCCGTAGCGCGCCGCGACGTTGTCGTCGTCGTGAACGAAGATCGCGCGCGCCACCCTCCAGTCCGCCACGTTCGCCTCGGCGCCGACCTCTGCCTTACCCTTGCAGTAGTTCTGCCAGTGCGACTTCAGGTGCTTCGAGAGCAGAAAATTGGCGGAGAGCGGATGGAAGTCGCGCTTGCCCATCAGCACGATGCCGGGCGAGAACGGCGCCACCACCGTGCCGACGATCTCAGGCCGCGGCTTCTGGTAGGGCTTGCCCATGATGCCGACGCCGAGATCCAGCGTCATGGTGCGCGCGGTCGAGACCTTGTAGCGATTGTCCGGAAAGTCGATGTCGTAGGGCGGATCGCGTTCCCAGATGGCGAGGATGACGTCGATCGCTTCGGCGAACATCTTGTTGCGATCCTGCTCGAGGATGCCAAGCGCCTCCGCGTCGGTGGTGAGTGCGCCGGGGCTCACGCCGAAAACGAAGCGGCCTTCCGCCATGTGGTCGAACATCGCCGCCTGCACGGCGATCAGCACGGGATGCATGTGGGAGAGGTTGGAGGTGCCGCTGGCGAGTTTGATCTGCGTCGTCTGCGGGATCAGCGAGGCGTGGAACATCATGCTGTTGGTGATGTTCTCGCAAGCGTCGGTGAGGTGCTCGCCCATGAACGCGTCATGAAAACCGAGCTTGTCGGCGAGGATGATGGCCTCGCGATCCTCCTTGAGCGTCTCGGCCCAGTTCCGGTGCATCGGGTGAACCGGCATGGTGAAGTAGCCCAGTCTCATTCCGTCCTCTCCGATCTCGCTGCAGCCCGCCGAAACCATGGGCCGCGGCCAATGACGGGGTCATGTGGCCCAATTTGTCGGCTTGGCACAAGCGTCAATTTGTGGCGCGGGCGCGCGAACTCAGTGCGCAACATCGAAGGGGAGACGTGCGGGCGCCACACACTCGGTCGGCTCCCTCTCCCATGGGGAGAGCGATAGGGTGAGGGGTCTAGCTCTGTCGAAAGGCCTCGCCCCCTCGCCCCCACCCTCTCCCCGACGGGGAGAGGGGTCCCACCGAATTCGCGGCGCGATGAGTGCGCCGTTGCCTCGGCTACCCGAAGCAGGCGGCCCGAATCTTACCGGCCCGTCTGCGCCCTGAGCGCCGCCAGATCGGCCTCGCTGCGCAAGGTCATGACGCCCATCTGGTTGGTGCGGTAGACCGGCAGGATCACCTGCGTGGTGCCGTTGCGCTCGTCGAGCGAGATGTGGCGAATTTCCGTCCCGCGCACCGGCAGCTCGAAGATCGTCCATTTGGAGCTGCCGGGATCGTATTTGAGGATCTGGTCATTGGTCCACAGGTTGCCCCACACGTTGTGGTTCTTGTCCACGACCAGGTGATAGGGCTGCATCGACGTCGGATCCGGCAACGGGACGATGGTGGTCTCCAGCGTCTTGGTGTCGATCCGGCTGAGCGTGCCGCCCCAGGAATTGCCGACCCAGAGCACGTCGGCGTTCTTGTCCGTACCCATCCGCCGCGGTCCTTGCTGCCAAGGCAACGGGCTGTTGAAAGACAGTTCGTCGACCTTGTCGTAGAACGCGCGCGTCTCCGGCGTGGCGCGGTCGAGCTCGGCCTGAACCGCGGGCAGCTTCACCTCCAGGGTCTTGCCCGTCGCCATGTCGCCCTTGCCGACGGTGTCGAATGCCATCTGCGTCCACCAGCCGTTGCCGTCGCGATCACCGGCCGCGCCGTAGGTCATGCCGGTGCCGCGTGCGGTCTTGTAGGACAGCGACTTGAAGTCGGTGAAGCGTTCGGTCTCGGGGTCGAAGCGCACCGCGCCGTCCGGCGCCGAGGCCCAGACCTTGCCCTTGCCGTCGACGTCGAGCGTCACCGCCCCGCCGAGCGGCGACATGCTGGGCGGCGTCATGTAGACGTCGATCTTCTCGGTCTTGGGATCGAGCCGGCCCAGGCTGCGGCGGCCGGGATTGACGTCGAACCAGAAGATGCCCTGCTGGTCGCGCACCAGCCCGTGCGCATTGGCGGCAGCGCCGTCGTTGCGGTTCACCTTCAGGAATTTGACCTCGCCGGTCTTGCCGTCGACCCGGCCGACGGTGACGCGGCGGTTCGGATTGTTGGACGTGAACCAGAGATTGCCGTCGAAATCCATCCCGCCGTCGTGGGTGATGAGCCCGAGCTTGGAGGTGGTCCCAAGCGACCAGTCGGTGCCGTCATTGGTCTGGTACTTGGTGCCGATTCCGGCCTCGGCCATCATCGGAAGGTCGTAGAGCTTCCACACCACGCGCGCCGCCTCCCCGGAGGGCCGCGGGCGCGGCGTGATCTTGAGCGAGCTTTCGCCCGGTCCGCGCGCGCGCGCGAGATAGGCCGCGAGCTGCTTCTGGTTGAACTCGATGATGGCGTTGGCCTTGGGATTGGCGGGATAGACGCCGGTGTTCGGCACGACCTTCATCAGATCGATGATCTTGTTCCAGCCGTCCTCGTCGAAGCGGAACTGCAGCACGTAGCTCGGGGTGTGGCAGCCGGTGCAGTTGTTGCGGAAAACCCGTTTGATGCGGGCGTCGTCCTGGGTCTCCTCGGGCAGCGCCGCCATCAGCATCTCGCCCGGCAGCTGACGCACCCGGCGCTCGGGATCGGTCATCGGCTCGAGCGTGAGGTCCGCCCGCCGCGCCGCCGTCAGGTCGACCTCGCCCTTGGCCGTCTCGAACGCCAGCGCCTGCGCCCACACGCTGTATTTGCCGGCGGGCAGCGGCGGAAAATAGTAGGCGCCCTGCTCGTCGGTGTAGACGCTGGTCGTGATCGTGCTGCCCTGGGGCTTGGCCGACACCGTGACGCCGCCCAGCTTCTCCCCCGTCGACGACGCGATCGTGCCGCTCAGCAGGTGATCGGGAGCCTGCGCCAAGGTTGCGACACTGCTCGCGGCGAAACTCGCTGCAACCAGTGCGGCAACGCCCAACCGGTGTGACGTCATGGCGGTTCTCCTTTGCTTGGCCGCTAGCGGGTCGCGGTCGCAGGGACGGTCTTCAGGTACGCGACGATGGCGTCGATCTCGGCGCGCTTGAGATAATGCTTGAAGCCGGGCATGCGCGGCGTTCCATCGCTGATGACGCCACGGATGACGTCGTCGCTGCCACCGGCGGTTTCCTTGGACAAGGCAGGCCCATAGGTTCGCGCGTTCATCGCCGGCGGCAGGTGGCAGACGCCGCAGGACTGGGCGAAAACCTGCCGGCCCAGTTTCTGCGTATTGTTGAGGGAGTCGTCCGCTTGCTGCGCCGACGCGGCCAGCGGCCACACGGCGAGCGCAAGCACGAGGGCTGCGGCGCTGCGCATGAGTTGGATCCTCCCGACATCGCGTTTTTTTTGAAATTCTACGCCCGCGCGTGGTCAAACGGAAGGCTTCACCCAAGACCGGGTGGCGTGACCGGCATGCATCCGGCGGGGAACGCTCCCGCGCTCGTAACCGGGCAAGGGTCATTGTGCATAACCGGGTCGTAAACAGCCTGCCCGTCCATGCACCACAAAGCGAGAATCGACCGGCCCCCCGATCCTCGATAGCGGAGTTCGGTGCGTGGACCCGCGGAGTTGAATATGGCCTCGATGCCGGGCGGCGGGGGCGCGGTCTCCAAACCGAGGGCGGCCCTGAGGTCAGCTCGCTGCAAGCCCGGAGAGCTCGGAGCGAAATCGCTTCACATCGAATTGCGATTTTGCTCCAAGCATCTGTCTGGTCACATGACCTTTTCCGAAAAAAGTCTGCAACTTTTCGGGCTCATGCTCTAGGACTGCCCGAGAACCGACGATCGCGACGCCACGAACCGCGAGCTCACGGCGGCGCTCGCCGGCCGCTAGAGCGCATCCCGATTGGGTCGAATTGTGATGCGCTCTAGATTCTTCGATTTTGCGCGTTTTCTGTTCGGAAAACCGGTTCCCACTTTTCCGGAACATGCGCTAGGTCTGCAACGTGAACGCAACGGCAAGGGATCGCAGCATGAACGACTTCACTACGCTCGTCGCCCAATTCGGTGAGTGGCTGCAGGCGCACAATCTGGATCCGAAGGAATATTCCTTGGCTATTCTCGCGCGCGATCAGCGCGCGCTCGCCGCGCTGCAGGGCGAGCTCAACGCGTCCTTCCAGCGTGAATATTGGCGGCCGACGTGGGAACACGGCGGCGTGGAGATCCACGGCATCACGATCGAGGCCAGGCTCGCGGAAGGCGCCACGGCCACGCCGCGGGAAGGCGATCTCACCATGAGCAAGCTTCCCGCTTTGATCTTCTGGCCGCTCGCCATCGCGCAGGCCGCATTCGTCGGCTGGCTGATCTTTGCCAGCCTCGGCTGGTGGCGGCTCTGACCGTGCGACAGCTCGGCGGGCAAGGCCCGCGGCAGGGCGCACGCGCGCCGCCCGCTGACGGCATCGCAACTGATGGCACCTCTTGCGGACGCGCCACTTGATGCCCACGTGACAGGGCGTTTCATTGTGTTTTTAATCGGAGGTCATTCCATAATGGGCAAGCAGCCGCAGTGGGCGCCGTCGCAGACCGACCTGCAGCAAGTTTTCACCAAGCATTTTCCCTACGAGATCGTCAGGCTCGTCGAGCAGTACAAGCTGCTTCGTACGCCGGACCCGGATCGTTCGGAACCTGTGAAAGACGCCCTGATCGTGAGTTTCTGCACACACGCGAGGAACATCCTAGAGTTCCTCTTTCGTGAAGATCATAAAAAGTACAAATACGCCCTCGCGACGGACTTCGCGAAACCGAGTTATAAGAGGTTCGAGTTAATCGGACGCGCCAAGACGCTGTACGCTGATCTCTGCGCGAAGGTAAACCACCTGACCTATGATCGGACGGACAGGATTCAGGAAAAGATCGGATGGCGGGAGCAAGACGAGATTCTCGAACTCATTCACAAAGAGATTGTCCGTCTGGGGGGAGAGCTGAAAGACGTATTCGACAAACGCAGCCTCGTGATCGACCAGCTCGACGAGGCAAGAGCGATGAGAACCAACCCCGCCTTGATCGCATGGTTAAGGTTGTCGCAAAACACTCACACGACGACGCCCGCTCTCCTGACACGCGTCGTCACCCTCCCCTTCATAAAATCGCCGAAGAGGGGCTAACGTACCGCGCGCGCGACTAGTGCGCTCGTTGACAAGCCCGTTGCAGAGGCCTCCGGCTTCAACATCGAGGTACGCTACCTCCTTCGCGAGCCTCTCGGCGGAGTGCACCTCCGTGCGACAGATCGAGCTAACCATGCGACATCATGAAAATAGCTGTACGACAGATTGAGCTAACCGTTCGAGGCGCCGTGCGACATGCGACACCGTCACATTGTCGCATGGACTAATCGTTCCTCAGCCGATCCGCGCAAGTGTCTGAGAGGGATTGGTGGGCGCACCAGGACTCGAACCTGGGACCCGCTGATTAAGAGATAACCGGCTTCCGAGCATTTTCAATGAGTTGCGTGTCGTAAACCGGCATCTGCCGGCATCTTCCGGCAAAATTCCCGTGTGTTGATGGTAAGGGCACGTGCGCTCCGGTACGAGCGGCTGGTCTCGTAAGTCTGCTTATACCCAAGAGCGAATAAGAAGCATGTCCGCTCGATCAGTCAGTCCGACCTTCCCATGGTCTCGGCTTGGTCGTAACCGGAGGCAGCCAGTGCTTATGCAGCTTGCGGGCAAGCTTGGTATCGATATGGGGTCCCATCAAGGTGTCGAATGCATGCGAGAGCTGAATATATTCGCGCTTGCAGCCCACGGCGCGGTCCTGCGGCAAAAATCCTTTCTCGACCACGTCGGCGAACAGGTTCGGGTCGCTGCCGTATGCCGTGCACAAAAGGTTGAAGAAGCGTTGCGCCGGCGTGCCGTGCTCGTTCGCAAACTTTTGCTGCTTGATGGTTATCGTCGGGGACGCCATGTCGCCCTTGTACTGGTACGCGCTGCCCAGGATGAGCCGGCGTGCTTCGTCCTTGTCGAATTTCAACATCATGTAGGTTGAAAACTGGTCGGCGGCATCTTCTTCCCGGCCGAACAGCGGAATTTTCAGGCTTGCAAAGACCGCGTGAGCGGCTTCGTGCAGGAATACGTCGAGCAAAGGGCCGATGATCGTATCGATGGGAGCAATTCCGGTCGGCGTCTCGTGCTCGGGCGCGTTCTTCCGGATATCGTTTACGTACTCGTAGCAGACCGTGACGCTCTCCTCATTGGACCAGGCATTGGAAATGCCGTCGCAGTCTCTGGTCTGCAGCAGCAGACGGTGCGGCAACCGCAGTGGGCTCAGCAACGCCCGGATCTTTTCCAGCACCTCGTGCGCCTTGAGCAGCTTGGCGACCGGCTGATTGTCCGCCGACTTCGGCTCCACATAAGCGATGTCGATGCGGTTGGGCTCGAGCCTCGCGGAGCTAGCCTTGCGCGCCTCGACATGGGCGGCGGCCAGAAACGACCCGGACACCAATACCATCGTCACGATCCATTTCACGGCACGCGACCAGGAATGAAACAAGAGGTGCACCCGTGGCGGCATGCATTGCGCAGCGCGACTTCCGTGGCGGCCGCTCTCTCGTCACTCAGCCCAATTAGCCGATTTCTTGGCTTGAAACCCCAATCGATGCATGCAGGCCACGCCAGCGGTATTCCGCCCCGAGGTACTCTGACTGCCCGATGGAAACGTTCGGTCGAGCTCTGCTTTGCACTGGCGATAGGCCTGCTCGTAGGTCAGCTTTTTCTGGGCCGAAGCATCGGGCGCGCCGCAAAAGGTGAGCGCCGCGGCAACCGACAACGCAAGTATTCCATAGCGTTTGAACATTATAACCTCCCGGTGGTGAGCTCCTCACGCATGTAGAGGAAATTGTCATCAATCATAACCGAGTATTGGGACATCGTGATTGCTACGACCTGCGCCGCGGTCCCGCTTGAAGTTTGTCGCCGACCTTCGGGACGCGTTGTGCGCGCAATTTTCAAAAGATCGAACCAGCCACGATCACCCCCAAGACGAGCAGGGCGACGCCGATAGTTACCGAAACGCGTTGGCCATGCGGCAACACCTTTTCTGCGAGCACCACTAAAGTAAGCACCATCATCCAGGCCAAGCTCATGATTCCCGCGACAACCAGTATGGCGAAGAGCGCCCAGCAGCAGCCGAGACAATATGCGCCGTGCCAAATCCCCATGCGAACCGCCCCGAGCGGACCGTCGTGCCAGTGCATCGCCACAAACGCCATCGGCGAGCGGCAACGACGCAGGCAAACGCGTTTGAGCGGAGTGAATTGATAAATCCCAGCCCCGACCAGGGCCGCCCCGAGCACAAGCGGTCCCCAGATGGCGCGATCCATTAGGCCGAGGTAACTCGACGCGTCGGCACCAACCTGGACGAGTCCATAGACGAGCACTCCGACCGCAGACCACACGAACAGATAACCTGCGATGAAGATCCAAGTTGGAACAGCGGCCGCTTGATCGCGTCGAGCTTGGGCCGACGCAAAGGTCAGAATCATCGGCGCAGCCGCCGGAAGCATCATCGCTGCCATCATCACGGTCCACACGCCCACGAACACGAGCGCGGCGCCGACCGACCAACCGGCCGCCGACATCCCGCCCATGGCCATGCCCTCCATGCCTGCCATCCCGTCCGCGCTCATGCTCCCACGAAGGGCGTCTCCGATCGGCGCGCCCTTGTAGAGGCTTTCATGCACGGTGAACGCCCACGCGGTGCTCGCGAGGACAACAAGGGATATCAACAGGTTACGTCGCGCCCGACCAAGTGTTGATGTCGCGCGCCACCAAGCGAACGGATCGTGCGGCGCCGGATCGGATAAGGACATTGTTCAGGTCATCCCAAAGAATATCGTTCCCCATGTCGAGGGCACAGCGACACGCGTCCAAACGACATGTAAGGGGATCTTAATCGACCAAACGACGCAAGAACCTACGGGGGACCCGCGCCCGTCCAATCGAACGGAATGTGCTTGCTGGACCAGTTATTCCCCGTCCATTTGAAGCCAAATCCTTCATTACGCAGTTCGGTCGAACGGCCCCAGGTGGCGATCTGTCCGGGTCCGACTTCCGAACCGGGCGGATTGATGGTCTGAACGCGCTTACCCGGCGGCGTTGTCGGTCCGCTCAGCGCCTCGGCGCGTCCCACCACCCGACCTGGAATTTCGGCGCGCCAGAACGCCAGGTCGTCGGCAACTTCAAACGTGATCGGAACGAATTCGACGCCTCGCGTCTCACCGATCTTGCTGGCGAACCCGGCCGGCCATCCTCCGGCCTGTCCCGTGAAAATCATCTGCAGCGCTTCGCGCTGCTGCGCGTCGGCCCGTTCATCGATGAAGAAGCCCATCCGGGCCTTGACGTCCTCCATCCACAGGTTTCCTTCGAAAGCGCCAAGCGCGAGGAGGTTAAGGCCGTCAAGCTGAACCATGCCATAATGACCCTCGCGAATATGCCAGGCCAGCATGCCCTGGCAGGCGTTGTTGGTCGGCGCCTGAGCAAACTCGCACGGGCACGGAATGTTGCAGCTGCAGATGTCGAACCAATCGCCGGCCAGACGCCACTGAGGGATGCTGTTCATAGCCCTGACTCCTCGAGCCTGGGGCGCAAGTCTAGTCGGCTGGTGAAGGTTAGTTTGCACACCTCGTTCGCTCCTTGCCGCATCAATTTGCATGCGGCTCAGTCGCTCGCTTAGGTTCGGGATGAGGTTCTCCGCGCTGGCGCCATCGAGAACGGCCTGCGCTTCCGAGCCGAGCGCGCTTACGGCCGTAACGTATGCAACCACCTCATCGTCGTCACGAACCGCCTGAGGATAGTCGGTGGCGAAGACGACCCGCGCAGGCGGCAGTTCGGCCAGGCCGACGCGCACCCATTCAGCGCCTCGCTCGGCCGCATAGTCGGGACCTGACCATCCGGCACAATCGTAAAACAACCGATGCTGTAGATAATGATCAAATGGCTCTCGTGGCATCCGGGAATGCCGTGGAATATGCGCCGTGCCGGCACTCTCACGATTCTGGAGCCCACGAATGCGCGGGAGGTAACGCGCGATGCCGCCGCCGAAATGCGAGACTTGAATCTTTAATGCGGGAAGCTCATCGAGAAGACCGCTATTGATCAGCCGCACTGTCGCCACCATCAGCGAAAATTCCCACCCGAGCATGCGCCACAGGTCATCCACATCCATGTATGCCCAGCCTATGAGTTGCGGCGGGGGATGGATGAAGACGTACAGGCCTAGGTCGGCAGCCGCCTTCCAAAAGGGGCGTAAGCTCGGTGCATCCAGGGGCTGTCCTTGCACCTCAGACCCTATAACGACACCGGGGAACCCGAACTCGACAGCGCAGCGCTTGAGCTCGGCCCCTGCCTCTCGCGGATTGAGCGCCGGGACGTGCGCGAGTCCGATGAAGCGGCCGGGATGATCCTGTTCGGCCTGGTGCATGCGGTCGTTGATCAGTTGGCAGGTGGCAAGACTGGGCTGATCGAAGCCTGAGCCGCAGGAGAGCACGGCAACGTCGATGCCTGCCTTGTCCATCATCCGCACATGTGCAGGAAGATCGGCGAGCAGCGGATTGAAACGGTAATTTGGATTTCCGTTTTCGTCGAGGCGAAGGCTTCCGTCGCCCTTGCCCATCTCCATCAACTCGGGCGGTGTATAATGATGCTGAAAATCAACAACCATTATCAGTTTCTCTGAATGGAATGGTATGCGAAAAGCAGCAGCCTGTGCGTGAAGGCTTCCTTCACCAGGGGACACAAGATCCAGGACTCGAGGGCAGTGGCTGTGCGCTCGCCACTGCGCAGCGTGCCATATCTGCAATCAATAGTAAATTATTCTTCCTGCTCTAAAGCCTTAATGCGGTTGGCTTCGTGGGGGCACGCTCACCCGCTCGCGGCAACTAGCAACAATGAGCACCTGAGCCGGCCCTCCCCACGCGCTCAAAGTCACATCTTTCCGGAGTGATGAACCAGGGCCCCGGCATCTAGTGACGGTTTTGAAGAATCGTCCGCATGGCATACACGCCGAACCCCGTGACCTCCGTGTCGAAGGAAGCCCCTGGCTGCCTCAACGCAATAACGAAGGTACCAAGAGCCTTCCTGTCCCAGCCAAATACGGGGGCGGATTGCACCGAGTGGAGTCCCAAACTGAGGTACAGACGACGCCAGCCTGCATCAAAACGGGTGTCAGTCGCAACGTCGGGGCAGACTGCAACTCTGTTCTCACACACCGCCTCTGCGCAGGTTCCGATGTAGGGCGGTGCAACCGGACTGTGAGAGAGCGTGCCGAAGGACGAGGCTGGGAGACTGGGAAACACACACCGATCGAAGGTAGCCGAGCGACCGTCGATGATAGTACCGCCTGCTATGGCCCCGGCCTGAAGCTCTTCGGTCAACCTGCACAATGTGCCAATCAATTCTTCCCGGCCCGCATCAGCGTCGTGCAGATCTAGCAGGAACTCGAGCGCCCGTGTCGACAGGCCTGTCCTTTCCAAATATCGCTTCATGGCTGATCTCCCTCGACACACCTATACGTGTTGGCTCGTGATGCACCCGTTGTGAAGGCGGGCAGGCGCAATCACGCTCAAATGGACGTAAAGGGGCGCCGTGTGGTTGGTATCATCCAACTTCCAGCAGCTAGCCTGTGACGCGCCTCACACGTATGCAAGATTTTTGCGTGGAACTCATTACACAGCTCTTGATTGTGCTGTAACGGCGGACGCGAAATCAGGGTCGTTCTGCGCCGTGGCAGCAGCACCCCATGCAGCGATGAGTGCAACGACGGCGCACGTCATTGCGAATGGACGCATGGCAAACCCCTAGATTTCAAGATCGAGGGTAAACGTTTCGGTTCGTTGCCGGGTTCCTTGTTGCCACGTCGCATCAGATCAGGACGGCGACAGCAGCGATTGCCGGACGCATCCAACCCGCACGCATCAGGATCCGATCGGCGCCCGTTCATTCGCCGGACGCGATCAGTCCGATGGGTCATGCCCGCCGCTCGCAGGACTCAACGTCTGGGGTCCGGAGGGCGACGGTTTCGACGGTATGGGTCGCCGTGGTGCGCCTGAAATCGACGCGAAAAAGTTTATAACCGTTTATACTTTTTTTGGCGACCATCATCGCCAGAGCGACCGGTCCAACCGCTTGATCTATAAGGAAATTTGGTGGGCGCACCAGGACTCGAACCTGGGACCCGCTGATTAAGAGCCGGGAAGCCAAAACTAACGCCCGTTCACTCTGACGCACGTTCGTCCTTGAACCCTTTGCAAAAACCGCATATCTACGGGCTATCTGTTAGCTAGCATTAGCCGGTGTTAGTAGGCTTGGCAACAACTCTTTTGTTAGCCCCTGGATAGCCCAATGATCAGCCAACCAAGCCAGAGTCGTTGGCGCTCACCTTCTGCCGATTTCGACCTGATACGCGATGGCCCTACAATTGATTGAATATCAGCATTTTTTGCTATTCATCGCCTCATTGTGGTACTTTTGCATTTCGTCAAAGTTCGCTTACCCATGCTTACCCTGCGCTTACCCGGAAAGCGACCCATTCCAATGGCAACGCAAAAACTGACGAAGGCCACGGTCGATAAGCTCGCCCCTGGCGCCGAGGATTACGTCATTTGGGATGCCGCCCTCCCCGGCTTCGGCATCCGGGTGAAGCCGTCCAACGTGAAGAGTTACGTTGTCCAATATCGGAACAGAAAGACCGGTGCTTCCCGGCGGAAAACCATCGGCCAACATGGGCCGCTGCTCACGTTCCACAAAGCTAAGGAGCGTGCCCGCATCATTCTCGCCGACGCATTGAAGGGTAACGATCCGGTCGCGGACGATCGCGCTATCCGCGAAGCAGCGACAATGCGGCACCTTGCGGCCGATTATCTGGAACAACATGCCGTTCCAAAAAAACGGCCGCGAAGCGTCGAGAACGACCGCTCCATGATCAATCGGATCATCCTGCCGAGGCTTGGCAGCAAAAAGGTCGCCGCTGTTCAGTCCCGCGACATCCATCTCCTGCACGTATCGATGAAGAACACGCCCTATCAAGCCAATCGCGTGCTGGCCCTGCTGTCGAAGATGCTCTCGCTCGCGGTAAAGTGGGGGTGGCGAAGTGATAATCCGGTTAAGGGCATTGAACGGTTTCAAGAAAAGCGCCGCGAACGTTGGCTCTCCGACGACGAACTGCGCCGATTGCTCGCAGTTTTAGCCAACCATCAAAATCAACGCGCCGCCAACGCTGTACGGTTTCAACTCTTAACCGGCGCTCGCCTGGGTGAGGCGCTGAAAGCGCGCTGGTCCGATATTGATTTGGAACGCGGCGTTTGGACCAAACCGTCGCATCATACGAAACAAAAGCGGACCGAGCATATTCCGCTGTCAGGGCCGGCCCTCGCGCTGCTCGCGGAAATGCGAGAGCAAAGCCAATCCGACCGAGGAAAATCTATTTCCCGGAAATGTAACAGGACGACCGCTTCAGGATATCAAGAAGTTCTGGAAGGCAGTAATAGCGGAGGCAGGAATCAGCGAGTATCGGCTGCACGACAACCGACATACCCATGCGTCCCATCTTGTTTCGAGCGGCCTCAGCCTTGAAATCGTCGGTCGCCTTCTCGGACATACAAATCCGACGACGACAAAGCGTTATGCTCATATTGCCGACAGTCCTCTGCGCGCGGCGACCGAACGATTTGGAGCAAAGCTGGACGCCCTCCATAAGGGCGCAAAGCAGAGATCGTCCCGCTCAAGTTGCCGTTCGTCGAGGAGGAATCGGCCAAGGACGACCGGCCTTAGTTGATAGCGACCCTGCGAGTTGCGAGCCGACTAGGGCGCCGGCTACTACAACGTCCAGCGGATGACTCAGGCGCGTGCTGGCCAGCAACGGAAAAGTGCTTCTGTGCGGCACAGCTCTAATTAGAGTCATTAGACGTGCCCTCAGTGCGCGCATTATTTCTTTCATCGGGGTAGAACGACTGACGCACGCAGCCCGCCTGCCGGCCGATTGCTGAGGACTATTTCACCGCCGTGAGCCTGCGCGGTCGAAAGGGCGATTGCCAATCCGAGACCCACTCCGCCGGTCTCCGGGCTTCGCGATTCCTCGACACGATAGAATGGTTCGAACACGCGCGAAAGCTCTTGCTCCGCGATACCTGGACCTTCGTCATCGATCGTGATTTCGATCGACTTTGGCGTTGTCTTGATCGCGACGTTGGCCTTCTTTCCGTACTTGACGGCGTTGTCGATCAGGTTGCGGATCGCGCGCTTAAGAGCAGCCGGCCGGCAGTCGCAGACAACAGGCTCGGCAGGCTCCATCGTCACCGGTAAGCCCGTGTCGGCCATGTCGTCGACGATGCTCTGGACGAGTGCCGCAAGGTCGGTCGGCCGTCGTGCTTCTGCTGTCGGCCTCGTCGCGGGCGAATGCGAGCGTCGTGGCGACCATGGCGTCCATCTCGGCGATGGTGGCCAGCATCTTCTCGCGTTCCTGCGCGTTCTCGACGTTCTCCGCGCGCAGCCGCAGCAGCGTCAAGCGGCGTGCGCAAATCATGCGAGATGGCCGCCAGCATGCGCGTCCGGTTCTCGATCAGACCGCGCAGACGCGCCTGCATGGTGTTGAATGCGCGCGAGGCCTGCCGCGTCTCGATCGTGCCGGTCTCGGGCATCGGCGGAGCATTCAAGTCGTTGCCGAGCCGTTCGGCCGCCGCCGAGAGCGAGGCGAGCGGCGCCGTCACGCGCCGCACCGCCCATACCGATACGGCGAGAATGATGATCGCCATGATTCCCATGGACAGCAGGAACTGGCGCGAGAACGACGGGCCGCTCTCGGGCAGAGCGGTCGCAAACGAGAGCCACTGGCCATCCGGCAGAGGGACCGCGACTTGCAAGATCTGCGGAAGCCCCCGAACGCCAAGCGCCGAAGCCATGCATCATCGGGCCGCGCCCCATCATCGGATGCCAGCCGCCGAACACGGGGCCATCCGGCCGGCGAGGCGGACACGCGCGGCTGCCGCGCCGGTCCGAGGGACAGCTGATCGACGAGAAACTCCTTGATCGCCTGGGCAACCGGCGTGTCGTCGTCTGCGGACGCCGATTGCCGGAGGCTCGGGCCGAGAGCGAGACGCGGAAGCGTCTGGTCGCTCAATGCGGCAACGATCCGCTCGCGCCATTCGCGCGGGGCCTCCTGCACAAGTCGGGTCAGATTGGCGATGCGTTGAGCAGCCGCAAATCCGCCGACGGCGCGCACGGCCTGCTCGCGATCGGCGGTGTAGATCCAGGATCCGACCGCATGCGAAACGATCAGCCCGGCGAGCAGAATGAGCAGGGTCTGGCCGAACAGGCTCTTGGGAAGAAGCCGGCTCATTCGTGGCTCACCGCCGGCGTGAACATGTAGCCGCCGCCCCACACCGTCTTGATGATCTTCGGATCGCCGGGATCGAGCTCGAGCTTCTTGCGAAGCCGGCTGACCTGCGTGTCGATGCTGCGGTCGAGCGCCTGGCCGCGGAACGGCCCCGCGCCAGATCGAGAAGCTGGTCGCGGCTCAGCACGCGCTGCGGCCGCTCCACGAGGGCGATCAAGCAGATCGTATTCGCCGGTGCTGAGCGGCACCGTGACCCCGTCGTCGCGAAGGAGCTCGCGCGCGCCGGTGTCCAGCCCCCAGCGGTCGAAATGGTAACGCTTGGGGCGATGCTCCGGATTCGCCGTTGCCGCGCTTTTCCTGGCTGCGGCGCAGCACGGCCTTGATGCGCGCGATGAGCTCGCGGCTGCCGAACGGCTTCGGCAGGTAATCGTCTGCGCCCATTTCCAGGCCGATGACGCGGTCGACCTCGTCGCCCTTCGCGGTCAGCATGATGATGGGGATGTTCGACTCGGCGCGCAGCGCACGGCAGAGCGACAGCCCGTCCTCGCCCGGCAGCATGAGATCGAGCAGAATCAAGTCGATCCGGCTGTCGGCCAAGACCTTGCGCATGGCCCGGCCATCCGCCGCCGTGCTGACCCGGAAGCCCTCCTTGGACAGCGCGCGCGAGACGAGATCGCGGATTTCGCGGTGATCGTCGACGATCAGGATGTGCGGCGCCCCTTGCATGGCGGAAATATAGACCAGCGGCCCATGGCTGTTTCCCGGAATGTATGACGCATTGTTGCGGATGCCGCGTCTGACACACTTTGTCACAAAAAACGCCGCTGCTGAAAAACTTGGGTGAAATCCGACCGCTCCAATGCGCGGGAGCAACGGGCATCTCTGTTGCCCAGGCATTGGAGAGAATCATGAAGAAGAAAGTTCTGATCATCGGCGCGCGTGGCGACCGCCGCCGTGCTCGCCGGCGGATGGGCGCTGGCGCAGTCGGTCGGTCACGGCCCCGGCGGCTTCGGGCCCCCGTTCATGCAAGGACACGGCCCCGGCGGCATGGGTCCCGGCATGATGCAGCACATGGGCCAGGGAATGGGCCCCGGGATGGGCAAAGGCATGATGGAGCACATGGGCGGGGGAATGGGTCCCGGCATGATGCACGGCGGCGCCGGCCCGACGCATTCGATCCGGCGCGGCTCGAAACGCTGAAGACCGAGCTCGGCATCACGGCTGCGCAAGAGCCGGCCTGGACCAAATACGCCAAGACGCTCCAGGACGCGGCGGCCGCGATGAAGACGACGCGCGAGGGCATCAATCCGGATACCATCAGCAAGATGACCCCGCAGGACCGCTTCGCGTTCGTGACCAAGATCCGGGAGCAGGCGCAGAAGCAATTCGCGACGGTGAAGACCGCGGCCGAAGAGTTGCTCGCCACGCTCGACGATACGCAGAAGGCCAAGGCCCAGCAGACCCTCCCGGGGCTCGCGTTCGGCCCGGGCATGCGGCACGCAGCAGGCATGGGCGGCCCGCAGCACCAGCATTGAGGCCGGTGATTCCGCCCTTTGGCAGCACGGAATCTCAAGCCCTCTGGACGCTTCCAACGTCCAGAGGGGCTCACACGCTTAGTCCTGAACAGGAGTCATTCATGAAATCTGTCCTTCTTGCGGCACTCGTGTTCCTGGCGGCGGCAACGGACGCCAGCCAAGCTCAAGACTCCCGCGAGCTCGTCCGGCTGCCGGAGCCCATGCAAGAGCACATGCTCGGCAACATGCGCGACCATCTCGCCACCTTGAACGAAATCATCGGTGATGTGGCGGACGGCAAATTCGACGAGGCCGCCAAGCTTTCCGAGCAGCGGCTAGGAATGAGCTCGCTCGGCCTTCACGGCGCCGCCCACATGGCGCCCTTCATGCCGAAACCGATGCAGGACATCGGAACCAGCATGCATCGCGCGGCAAGCCGTTTGGCGATCGTCCTGCAGGACACGTCGGTGTCGCCGACGTTCGATACGATGCGCGACGTCAGCCGGGCCCTTCATGGAGTCACGACAACCTGCGCGGCGTGCCATGCAAGCTATCGAATTCGCTGAGGTGGTGAGGCTTCGCGTGATCGATAAGCATGCGTAAGCTGGACAACAAAGACGTTATTCGCGTGCTTCGTTTGGAGGTCGAGCGAGCGGGAGGCCAGTCTTCCTGGGCGAGAAGGGAGCGCATTGACCGCACGTTGCTCAACAGGGTTCTCTCGGGCCAGAAACCGCCGACCAAAGACATCGTCAGGGCGATCAAACTCTGCAATGTCTATGCGTTGGAGGATGATGCTCGGACCGTGAGTGCCGGTCCGCAGCGGTCGCCCAGCAGATGTCGGGAATAATAAGGACTCTGCGGCGGCGATCGGGGACCGCGCAGCGGGCAGCACGCAGCGGCAGTTACCAGCATCGACATGATCGGGCTCATGGCGATAAGGTCAGGGATCAGGCCAGCCGGAGTTACAGTGGCGCAATATCTCGCCCCGGATAAGGCGATCCGGATCGGGCCGATCACTCGATTGCCGTGATATCTCGCCCGACTGAAGGTTCGGATGCACGGCCGACACGTCGGTTGCCTGAGACCCATCGTTTGGATTGCACGGTGACGCGTGGCTTCGGGCCCTAGCGTGGATTTGCCTCCGCATCATAGACGCGGACGCAGCCTCGCGCGCTAGATACTCCTGGGCTTGAGCAGCTACGATGGCACGGCGAGCAGCATCACACAGCTGCGGTCGATGGATCCACCATACCCTGGGGCGCGCCACCACGACGCCTTATGGGCGTGTGGCGTAGCATCCGTTTGACGTCATGTCGCTCACCTTTTGAATCGTCAGCGTGTCTCGCAACCCGGTGCAATCTCGTAGCGCATGTTCCGTTGCGCGAGCCGCTACTCGACTTTCAACGCCGACATGACCGGCAGCTTGATCTGATCGAGGATCAGCCCGAACCCGATTGCAGCCGTGAATACGGCTGCAATGACCGGCCACGCGCAGCGGTTCCATCAAAGTGCCCGACAACGCCAACGCCGAGACGATGACGATATCGGCGGCAGAGGACGCCAGACACCCAATTGCCGGGCTTGGAGCTCCACATGTGGCGCCGCTCGCGCAACGCGTACAGCACGCCTTGGTTTCCGAACACGAGCGTGACGAACGCCAACGTCTGCAGCTCTGCCGGATGAAGCCCGAGCTGAAACTTTCCGAATGCCAGCACCGCCGTCGAGAAGGCGAGCTTGCATAGCCCGAGGACGACTGCGGCGGCGGTGATGTTGCGCATGCGCCAGACGCTCGGAGACGGCGCAGGGCTGGCGCGGTCGGTGGTGAGCGACATGCTGAGAAAATCATTGGTCATGAACAACAAGACCATGAGCGCCGGCGTCAACACCGCGTGGCCCGTCATGATGAGCCCGATCGCCAGGAAAAGGACGATCTCGCTCTTCTTGACCAGCATGTTGAACGTATAGGTGAGGAGCCGCTGGAACCCGATCCGGCCTTCACGCACGGCGAAGACGATGCCGGCGAGCCCGGGCTCGGTCATGACCATGCCGGCAGCGGCTTTTGCGACGTCGGTCGCGGTCGAAACCGCGATCCCGATCTGCGCCTGCCGCAGCGCCGGCGCATCGTTGGCGCCGTCGCCGCACATGCCGACCACGTGGCCATGGTCCTGCAGCGCCTTCACCAGTTGGTACTTCTGCTCCGGCACGACGCGGGCGAACACGCCAAACTGGTCCGTGCTCGGATCGTCGGAAATGCGTTCCGGCGGACAGACCGTGCTGGTGATGCCGACCTTGCGGGCGATGGCCGCCGCCGTCACCGCCGAATCCCCCGTGACCATGACGGTGCGGACACTTCATGTCGCGCAACGTTGCGATCAGGCCTGCGGAATCCTCGCGCGGCGGATCGCTGAGAGCGATCAGTCCGGCCAAGCGTAGCGCGTCGATGCGGCCCGGCGGCCACCGCGATGATCCGGTGGCCTTGCTCGGCGAGATCGTCGACCCGCCGGCGCGCGTCCGCGGGCATCTCCGCCACGCGCGCAATCACCTCGAAGGCGCCCTTGACGATGCGAAGCTCGCGCCCATCGCGATCGATGGCGAAGGCTTCCGCGGTCTTGGTCGCCGGATCGAACGGAACGAAGCGCACCAGTCGTTCGGCCGCGCCGCCACCTGCGGCCTTGGCAGCCGCTCGGATGGCGGCGTCGATCGGGTCCTGGTCCGCTTCGGAGCTCGCCAGCGCCGCGAGCGCGAGCACGTGCGCGCGATCGAATCCCGGCATGGCGTACGACGTCGACGACTTCCAGCTCGTTGCGCGTCAATGTGCCGGTCTTGTCGGCGCACAATACGTCCATGGCGGCGGCCTCGTGCGCGGCCGAAAGGCGAGTCAGCAGAACGCCGCGCCGGGCCAATGTCTGGGCGCCGAATGCGGCCGACAGCGTGAACGTTGCCGGCAGCGCCACCGGGATCGTGGCGAGCAGCGCCGTCAAAGCAAGGCGGATCAAGTCGGGAGACGGCAATGCGATGATGTAGGCATAGGCGACGATGAGGACCGCGACCGTCCCGTTCACGATGGCGAGGTTTCGCGTCGCCCCGAAAATCGCCGCCTGCTCGGTGCTGGCGGACTGGGCCACGCGCACGAGCTCGGCGGCACGCCCGAAATAGGTCTTGGCGCCGGTCGCGGTCACTTCGGCGATGGCCTGGCCGCGACGCACCAGCGAACCGGCGAACACCCGGCTGCCGGGATTGGCATCGACCGGGACGGATTCGCCGGTGAGCATCGACTGGTCGACCAGCAGCGATCCCGAAACGATGGCCGCGTCGGCGGGAACCAGCGCCCCGAGCGGCAGCCTGATCGCATCGCCTGGCACCAGCTCGGATGCCGGCAGCCTCACCCATTCGCCGTCGCGGCGCACCAAGGCGGTCGGCGCCAGCCGCTTCTTGAGCGCCGCCAACGCGGCGCTTGCGCGGCCCTCCTGGAGAAAGCCCAGGGTCGCGTTGAACAGGAGCAGGGCGGCGATCACCGTTGCTTCGACATACTCGCCGAGCCCCAGCTGCAGAACGAACGCAGCCTCCAGCATCCACGGGACCGGTGACCAGAATTTCGCGAGGAAAACCCGCCAGCGCGGCGGCGCCGCCTCGGCAACGGCGTTGGCGCCGAACTCGCCGAGCCGCCGGCGCGCCTCCGCGCTCGTCAATCCCAATGGAGCTGCAGCCGGCGCAGAAAGCTCCCGGACGCCGATTGACGCTTCGCGTGCCATATCGAGAGTTCCGTTGCGTCGCCCCCCCCCAACGGGGCGCATCTATGCGACGCAACCACATCGCCATGTTTGACATGTATCAAGACAACATGCGCTGCGGCACAGGCGCTGTGGCGATTTACGACCCGTGCTCGCCGATGGATTTTCCGGATGCGACCACGCGCCGCCCCGAGGAGCACGACCAGCGATAGAAACATACAGACTTAGGTTCGTCAGGAATCCGACGGCCGCTTCCCAGTCCGCTCCGATCCCGTAACCAAGTCCGAGATAACCCGCGGTCCAGATCAGGCGCCCGACAAGCGCAATCGCCAGGAATTTCGATCAGGCGATACTAACTCATTCCGGCCAACAGGCTTGCGACGGCGGCCGAGATAAGACATGACGGTGCGAGTGATGAATACCGTTCAGCGATCCCCACTGTTCGAACAGCAATTGAACACGCTCGCGCCGCGCCGGCGTCGTAGCCGAACCACCGCCCGTGGCGTTCCAGAACTTCTCGACCGAGCAGACGTCCGAGACCCATAGCCGACAGCGTCGCCGACCATCGCAGCTATCATCGTGATGGTGCTGGCCCAAACCCAATCCATACGGCCCTGGTGCCACCAGCGAGCCCGCGACGGTTGTCGCAACGCCATCGGGCAATGGCAAGCCGATGGCACAGAGAAAATGGCAAGCCGATGGCACAGAGAAAGAGTG
Organism: uncultured Alphaproteobacteria bacterium; assembly: GCA_963821505.1. Taxonomy (GTDB): domain Bacteria; phylum Pseudomonadota; class Alphaproteobacteria; order Rhizobiales; family Xanthobacteraceae; genus VAZQ01. Next base: position 11,278 of record CAWGEH010000036.1, on the reverse strand, counting down.
TCAGCCCAAGGACTGGGTAGCCGTGCACGAGCAACGCAGTGAGAACCTCATCGCCGATCGTGCCGAGCCAGATCGAAGTTTCCTTCGTGCGATCCGACCTCACCCCGGGTGCAATGTCTGCGATCGCGCGCTGGACGCGTTCGACATATTGGGACGGGGAGAGGCCTGCCTTGTCCGCAAGCGACTTCAGGCTCGCATTCGCGTCTGTTCCCGACGGCAGTCCAAGCCGTTCGATGAGACCAGCATCGGGCGTATGATAGGTGGCGGCAACATAGCGGATCGTCATCCAAGGCCGGATGCTGCTGGTCATCGGCGCCCCCGCCTCGTACGCCGAGCGCAGCAACAGGAATGAGCCATAGGTACGGAGCCCAAACAGCACGGTCGGCGCCATGGCAGCCACGAAGACGACGATGGCGATGCGGCGCATTAGATCAGAGCGGGCGGATGTCTGCTTCATCGTCACCAGACGATCCCAGCTAATTTAGCCGCCAATCTTCCAGCCCGCTGCTTGCTAGCAGTGCGAGAGTCGGAACAACGATCCATTAGCCAGGTTTGGTGGCTCTCGGGGTCCCCCGTCCTGCCTTTCTTGATGTAAGTCAATGCGGCGCTCCTTCCCATCGCAGATCAATTTCGTACGCATTATGCTCCGCCCCGGCTAAGGGAATGCTGATGCTCGATATGCCAAAACCCGCAATGAAGGACGTCCCTCCCGTTGTGCGAGGCACACAAGATCCCGGCATCGTCCGTGCGGGGAAGCCCTCCACGAAGCATAGACGTGTGCTTTTGTTGGCCATTCGTACTTGCAATGGTTGCGGCCGCGGGCGCGAGCGCGTGGGCTCTGTTTCTCCGCCCCATCAATGTGAAAGTGTCGCACCCCGAGTCCAACGTAGCAGTCCAGGTCTTCGGCCTCGGAACGGTCGAGGCGCGTGTGACATCCAAGGTCGGGTTCAAGGTGTCCGGCGTCCTCGTCGACCTTCAGGCGGATGTGGGGGATCGAGTGCCCAAGGGCGCGATGCTCGCCCGCCTCGATGACCGCGAACAGAGCGCGCGTGTGGCCAGGGCAAGAGCGACCATTGAGCAGGCCGAGGCCAATCTTCAAAAAGCCACGGCGAGCGTCGGAAAGGCCCAGGCGAACTATGCCAATGCCAAGAGCATCAACGAGCGTCGACAAAAGCTGGTCCAGAGCAACATTGCATCGACTGAGACAGCGCAGACGTCGCAGGCAGTCCAAGATGCCGCGCTTGCCGATGTGAATTTGGCGAACGCCGAGGTTCTGGTGGCGAAGGCTGCGATCAGCGATGCCAAAGCACAACAGCAGCAAGAAAGCGCAACACTAGATTTTCACACCCTCACGGCGCCCTACGACGCCATGGTGACCGCGCGCCAGAAGGAGCTTGGTTCCGCGCTTGGCGCAGGAGAGTCGGTTTTCGCCCTGATCGATCCGAAGACAGTCTGGGTGCTCGCCTACGTCGATGAGAGCAAAGCGGGTGAAATTCAAGTCGGGGAGCCTGCCGAGATCGTGCTGCGGTCCCTTCCTAACCAGCGGTTTCAGGGGCGGGTTGCCCGGATCCAGCCGGAGAGCGACCGCGTCAACGAAGAGCGCCGGGTGGAGATCGCGTTCGATGCTCTGCCGGACAACTTCAATCTGGGCGAACAGGCCGAGGTCTACATCACGACCGTGCACCTGGCGCACCCGCTTTTGGTTCCAGAGGCGGCGATTATGGGTCTCGGCAAAAATCAGGGAACGGTGTGGACCGTCGAGGATGGATACCTGCAGCAGCGCGAAGTGACACTCGGACACCGGCTGCTCGATGGACGCTACGAAATCACGGGCGGTCTGCCCGACAAGGCCGTTGTGGTCACCCAGTTGCCCAGCGGCCTGCGCAGCGGCCGTGCGGCCAAGATCACCGAAGGACAAGGCTCATGAACCTGGCCTATCGGGATATCAAGCACAATCTTCTGCGCTTCGTCCTGACCAACTTCGGATTGAGCCTGCTGCTCGGCATGGTGATCGTGATCACCGGCGTCTACGGGGGCTTGGTTGACGACGCGCTACGGCAGGCCCGCGCTGCGAATGCGGACCTCTGGGTCGTGCAAGCCGGCACCAATGGGCCGTTCGCAGAGTCGTCGCGCCTCCCCGGTGATACGCGGGAAGTGGTCAGCAGGGTCTATGGCGTGGAGCGTGCCGGCTCCGTCACCTACCAATCGGTGCAGACCGAGCTGAACGGCAAGCCGCTCCGTGTCTTCCTTATCGGCTTCGAACTGGACAGGCCCGGCGGTCCCCGCCAGCTTTTGGCTGGGCGCCAGATCATGCGCAGCCATTACGAGATGATCGCCGACCGCTCCACAGGCCTCGCGCTGGGCCAGGAGCTGCCGCTGGGAACCCATGGGCACAAATTCACCGTTGTCGGCCTAATGAAAAACGAGACCACGTCTTCCGGCGATCCCGTGGGCTACATCACCTTGCACGACGCGCAGGCGCTCCAGTTCGAGCTCGCTCCCCCAGCTGAGCGGCGCGAGGTCGCGCGCGCAGGACCATTGCAGACGAGTGATCAGATCAATGCCGTTATTGCCAAGGTATCGCCCTACGTCCCCATCAATGAGGTCGCGGCGGCGCTCTCACGATGGAAACACCTCACCACGCTCACCCAGGCGCAACAGGAAACCTTGCTGAGCAAGCTTATCATCGAGAAATCACGCAGGCAGCAGCTTCTGATCATGGTGCTGCTGGTGATCGTATCGGCGGTCATCATTGCCTTGATCGTCTATACAATGACCATGGACAAGGTGCGCTCGATTGCCACACTTAAGTTCGTCGGCGCGCAGGACCGGACCATTATCGGCCTCATCGTCCAGCAGGCGCTGTCGATGGGACTCTTTGGCTACTTCGCCGGCCTTGCGCTTGTTTTGACGTTCCAGCCCTACTTTCCCCGACGGCTTGTGCTCGATCCCGAGAGTGTCGCGGCCGTGTTCGTTATCACGGTCGTGATGTGTCTTGCCGCCAGCACCCTCGGTATTCGGCTCGCCCTCAAGGTTGACCCGGCGGCGGCGCTCGCGGCGGCAGGATAGGACGATGGCCAAGACGAGTGGACAAGCGCTTGTGCGCGTCGAGCACCTCTCCAAGCATTTCGGCGCAGGGAGCGCGCGGGTCGATGCCCTGATCGACATCAACATGGAGGTCTTTCCGGGCCAGGTTGTCGGGCTCATGGGCCCGAGCGGTTCGGGCAAGACGACGCTGCTGAACTGCATTGCCTGCATTCTGCAGCCGAGCAGTGGACGCATCACGCTCGATGGCGAGATCGTTTACGATGATCGCTGGCTCAGGGCGGATTTGCGCCGACTTCGTCTCGACAAGATCGGCTTCATTTTCCAATACCCAAATCTGCTGCCGTTTCTCGACGCCACCGATAATGTCGCCTTGGTGCTCCACCTTGCGGGATATGGTTCTGCGGCGGCCGGCTCGCGCGCGGTTGAGTTGCTCGACTATCTCGAGGTGGGCCACCGCAAACATGCGATGCCGGCGGAGCTGTCCGGTGGCGAAGCACAGCGCGTGGCGATTGCTCGTGCGCTCGGCAACCGGCCTCGCATCATTCTCGCCGATGAGCCGACCGCGCCGCTCGATTCGCAGCGCGGCAGAATTGTCATGGACTTGTTGCATAAGCTCGCGGTCGATCAAAATGCAGCGATCATCTGCGTCACGCATGACGAAATGATCCTTGACCGGTTCGACCACATCTTCCGGCTGCGCGATGGCCGGCTCGAATTCTGAGGATGCCGTGGGTCTTGATCGTGAAACTGTGCCTGTCAGCTAGTGTATCAAGCACTGAACCCACTCAAGGGTCTATCTTGTCTCGATCGATAAGGGTCCGCAGGACACCAATCAGAATGAAGTTTGGGATGCGTTTTATTGCGATCAGTAAACAGAAAGTATTTCAATGCTAGAGTACTCGGTCGCTGCAAGGCGTCTCGATGCCCGCGGCAGCGAAGCTTCCACCAAAGAAGCGACGATCATCCTCGACACCGACGTCAACGGCCGTCCGGACGCTTTCAATCCCGCGGAATTGCTGCTCGCTGCCATAGCAGCCTGCATGATCAAGGGCATCGAGCGCGTTGCACCGATGAATCATTTTCAAATTCCGCGGTGTCGAAGTTCGCCTCCACGGCATTCGTCAGGACAGCCCGCCGTTCATGTCCTCAATTACCTACGAACTGATCGTCGATACGGACGAGGATGATCGCCGCCTCGATCTTCTGCATTACAATGTTCGTAAGTACGGCACGATCTCAAACACCGTGGCCGCCGCTACCAAGCTCGAAGGCAGGATCGTCCGGGCTGCAATTTCCAGGGAACTCGATGGTGCTTCATCATGACGAGACTGGCAACTCCCGCTCGAATACAGCTCTCGGGGCTCAGCGGCTGCGAGTTGTGAATTGGAGAACGGAATTCGTCACGCCACGCGGATAACGGACAAGAGGAAAATGGATTATGGCCGAGCGACAAGTCGTCATCTGTTCGCCCGTACGCACTGCGATCGGCACGTACGGAGGCGCGCTCAAGGATGTTCCGGCGGCCGATCTCGGTGCCGTGGTCGTCCGTGCGATGCTCGATCGTGCGAAACTGCCGCCTGGCGAAATCGATACCGTCATCATGGGCAATGTCATCCAGGCAGGCAACAAGATGAACCCGGCACGGCAGGCGGCTATCAGCGGCGGCGTGCCGGTCGATGTTCCTGCGATGACGGTGAATCGGGTGTGCGGCTCGGGCGCTCAAGCGATTGTGAGTGCGGCGCAGGAGGTGATGCTTGGCTTTATCGATAGCGCAGTCGCCGGCGGCATGGAGAACATGGATCGGGCGCCCTATCTCATGAGCTCTGGACGTTGGGGTTACCGTATGGGTGACGGACACATCTTCGATGCGATGCTGATGGACGGCCTCAACGACGCATTTTCCGGCCAGCACTCCGGATGGCACACCGAGGATCTCGCACGCTCACACCAGATCACGCGGGAAGAGCAGGACCGCTGGGCGGAGCGCTCACAGAAGCGGTTTGCAGCCGGGCAGTCGGCAGGCAAGTTCGCAGCCGAAATCGCAGCGGTCGAAATCGCCTCGCGCAAAGGTCCGACGAAATTCGACAAGGACGAGCACAATCGGCCGGATACCACACTTGAGAGTCTATCCAAGCTCAAGCCCGCCTTTCGTAAGGACGGGACGATCACGGCCGGCAACGCGCCGGGCCTCAACACCGGCGCTGCGGCCATGATCGTGGCCGACCGTGCCTGGGCCGACAAGAAAGGCCTGCAACCGATGGCGCGCCTCGTCGCCTATGGTGTCGGCGCTGTCGAGCCGGGCATGTTCGGATTAGGTCCGGTGCCGGCCGTGCGCCAGGCGCTCGACCGTGCGGGTTGGAAAACCGGAGATATCCAGCGGATCGAGATCAACGAGGCCTTCGCTGCGATAGCAATCGCGGTTACGAAAGACCTCGGTTTGTCCGAGGACGTCGTCAACGTGGAAGGCGGCGCAATCGCGCACGGCCACCCAATCGGCGCGACCGGCGCGGTGCTCACGACCCGTCTGTTGCATTCGATGCAGCGCGACGAGATCAACAAGGGAATCGTTACGCTGTGCATCGGCGGCGGGCAGGGTATCGCGCTCGCGCTGGAATTTGTGAAGTGAGCCTTGATGATTGGACTTGCGTCGACTGTTCCATCAAGAAACTGGAGACCGCTCGAGGCCCTCGATGGTCAATCGCATCGGCAAAGGTGGAGCGGCGGCGACCGGAGGACTCTCCCCGAGTGAGCAGGGGACGGATTGGATTGCGTTCACGCTCGACGGTCAAAGGGTCCGAGTTCGGCGAGATGAGACCATCTGGGATGCGGCTCGCTGTCATGGCGTGACCATCCCGCACGGCTGCCTTTCGTCTGCTCCCGACTTCCGGCCGGAAGGAAACTGCCGGCTATGTGTGGTGGAGGTCGAGGGCCATCGCATCCTGCAGCCGAGCTGCCTCATGAGGGTATCGGAGGGACTCGTCGTCCGTACCCACAGCGAGCGCGCCATTCAGGCGCAGCGCACCGTTATGGAGCTGCTCCTGGCCGATGCGGCGATCGATCCTCGGTCCGAGTGCGGGCGTGTGGCATCGGCGATGGAGCTCGCGGGGAGCCGCTTCCCACTCTCGGACGCGCATCCTCCGCGCGATGAGAGCCACCTCGGTATCGCCGTGGACCTCTCGAAATGCATCCACTGCATGCGGTGCGTGCAAGCGTGCCGCGAGGTCGAGGTGAACGGCGTGATCGGCATGGCCGGTCGCGGCCAGAGCATGCACGTCGTCTTCGACTTCGGTGATCCGATGGGCAGCTCGACTTGCGTCAGTTGCGGCTCTTGTGCGCAGACCTGCCCGACCGGGGCCATTGCGTTCAAGGCACCGCCCAATGACTGAGGAGGTCGACAGCCTGTGTCCCTACTGCGGCGTCGTGTGCCAGGTGCGCTACCACCTGACGGACGGGCGCATCGCATGGGCGGAGGGCATCGATGGCCCATCGAACCACGGCCGTCTCTGCGTGAAAGGCCGCTTCGGCTGGGACTACGCTTTCCATCCGGATCGGCTCACCGTGCCGTTGGTGCGCCGCGAGGACGCGCCCAAGACGCCGAACCCCGCCGATCCGACGGGGCAGTTCCGAGAGGCGACCTGGGCAGAGGCGCTCGACTACGCGGCGCAAGGATTCCTCGCGGTTAAAGAACGTTATGGGCCCGGCGCGCTCGGCGGGTTTGGGACGGCCAAGGGCTCGAACGAGGAAGGTTATCTCTTCCAGAAGCTAATTCGCACCGGCTTTGGCACAAATTCGGTCGACCATTGCGCACGGCTGTGCCACTCCAGTTCCGTCGTCGCGCTCATCGACCAGCTCGGCTCGGGCGCCGCCACGGCCGCATATACCCAGATCGAGAATGCTGATGTTGCGTTAGTGGTTGGCGTCAACCCGAGTCGCAGCTTCCCCGTCGCCGCCTCGATCTTCAAGCGCGCCGCTCGGATGCGCGATGTGAAGCTCATCGTCGCAGATCCCCGTTTCAGTGAGTTTGCGGAGCAGGCCGACATCGTCATCACCCACAGGCCGGGTACCGATGTTCCGCTGTTCAACGCGATGGCGCACGTCCTGGTCACCGAAGGCCTGTGCGACGAAGAGTTCATGCAGACGCGTGTTACGGGCTCCGAGGCGTTCCGGCGAAGCATCGAGCCCTGGTCGCCCGAAGCGGTCGAGGAACTCTGCGGCGTACCCGCCTCGCTTATTCGGGAGGCGGCGCGCGTCTACGGCCATGCAAGGGCAGCGATCACGTTGTGGGGAGTGGGCATCACGCAGCATGTCCACGGCGTGCGCAATGTGCGCTGCTTGGTCAACCTTGCGCTTCTCACAGGTAACATCGGTCGGCCGGGCACCGGACTGCACCCCATGCGGGGCCAGAACAACGTGCAGGGCGTGAGCGACATGGGCGTGCTCACGACATTTCTGCCGGGTTATGCGCGTGTTTCAGATCCAGCCGAGAGGGCACGGTTCGAGCACGCATGGGGAGCGGCCATCCCCGCAGGTCCAGGTCTCACGATCGTCGAGATGATCAATGTCGCGGCGCTCGGGGAGATCAGGGGGCTTTACTTCATGGGCGAGAATCCGGCCATGAGCGACCCTGACGCGGGGCATGTCCGCGAAGCTCTGTGCCGGCTCGATCATCTCGTCGTCCAGGACATATTCCTGACCGAGACCGCCGCGCTCGCCGACGTGGTGCTGCCGACGACATCCATGTTCGAGAAGTGGGGCTCGTTTACCAATACGAATCGACAGGTACAGCTTTCGCGGCCGGTATTGCCGGCCCCAGGCGATGCCAGACAGGACCTTTGGGTGCTCCAGGAGATGGCGCGTCGCCTCGGCTTGAAATGGTCCTACGTCCATCCCTCCGAGATATGGGACGAGGTACGCTCGCTCTGGCCTGCGGTACGCGGGATACGGTGGGAGCGGCTCGAACGCCACGGCTGGTGCCAATATCCCTGCATTTCCGAGGAGGGCCAAGGCGAGGACGTGCTGTTTGGAGAACGGTGCGATACGCACGACGGCCGGGCTAAGCTCGTCCCTGTCGAGCCCATCGGCCCGGCGGAGACGACGGATGAGAGCTATCCTTACATCCTCATTACGGGACGCATACTCGAACATTGGCACACGGGAGTCATGACCCGCCGCAGCCAAGTTCTTGACGAGCTCGAGCCGGAGGCCTTCCTGTGCATCAATGGACTGGACCTCACGGCGCTTGGCGCCAGCATTGGCGATGAGCTGCGCATTGCGTCGCGCCGAGGGGCCATCACGGCCAAGGCCCGGCTCGACGATGGCCTGCCGGACGGAACGATTTTCATGCCGTTTTGCTATGCCGAGGCCGCAGCGAATATGCTGACAAATTCGGCCCTCGACCCGGAATCGAAAATTCCTGAATACAAATACGCTGCTGTCAGAATCGAACGCGCCGACCCGGGGGACGGATCGGCAGAGTCTCGTGCAGCTATTACTGCCTCTGCCAGGCGTCAATCAGCTCAGTGAACGCGCCAGGCGACCCGCAGGGAGAAAAGGAAATCCCAAGAGTCATCGATAGGAGGAGGAGCAGGATATGAGCAAGGACTTTGCGGAGATCGCCCATGATGTGATGACCGGCGTTGGGCTGTTGCAACAAGCGGCGCCCAACACGATGAAGGCGTTTGGCGCACTGTCGATGGCCGCGACGGCCTCCAAAGCCATCGATACGAAAACGAAGGAGCTTATGGCGCTCGCGATCGGCATCGCGGTCCACTGCGACGGCTGCGTCGCCTACCACACGAAGATGGCCCATCAGCACGGGGCCAGCCGTGAGGAGGTTGCCGAGACCGTTGCCCTTGCCGTCTACATGGGAGGTGGACCAGCGGCGGTGTACGGAGGTGATGCTTTGCGAGCCTACGATCAGTTCAGCGGCACAAAGACGTAATGCGAAATCGGTGAGCAAAAAGCCGGCGAAGAATCCTATGGCAATATCGGAGAGACGCGCGGTGACGGTTCTCCTCACAGAGGAGCATCTGCGTAAAATGATCGAGGATCATCTCCTGAAGGAGGATGAGACAGGTGATCGGCTCAAGGTCGCTCGCATCGTGCAAAAGCTGTTGGACATCGGCTTGGGACTTCCGGACCGGCCATGGCACGACTGGGATGACTGGGTGAAAGGGCTTGAATGATTGCTGCTTTGACACGTGAGACATGCGATCGATGGTCAGCATACCAGAATTCCTGACAATAGCGCCGCGGCATCTGTTCTTCACAGGCAAAGGCGGCGTCGGAAAGACATCGCTCGCGTGTGCAAGCGCTGTCCTGCTGGCGGACAAAGGCCGGCGCGTACTCTTGGTGAGCACCGATCCGGCATCGAACCTGGACGCTGTTCTTGGCACCGAGCTTACGAATAGCCCGAGGCCGGTTGCCGGGGTCCCTAACCTTCAGGCCATGAACATCGACCCCGAGCAGGCCACGCGTGAGTATCGCGAACGGACGGTCGGGCCGTACCGAGGCGTGCTGCCGCCGCAAGAGCTCAAGTTGCTCGAAGAAAGGCTGTCGGGGGCCTGCACCGTGGAAGTTGCAGCGTTTGACGAGTTTGCCTTGCTGTTGAGCGACCCGGACAGAACGCAAGAATTTGATCACGTGATTTTCGATACGGCGCCGACCGGTCATACGCTTCGCCTGCTTGAACTGCCCGCGGCCTGGACCGGATTTCTCGAAAGTGCACCTGGCGACGTGTCCTGCCTTGGCCCGTTATCCGGTCTGAAGACACAACGCGAACGCTATGCGCGCACGGTTGGCGCACTTGCCGACCCAAAGCTGACCGCGATCATGCTGGTGGCACGTCCCGAGCGCGTTGCGCTGATAGAAGCCGCGCGCACGAGCGCAGAGCTGCGTGGCCAAGCGATGACAAATCAACTGCTGGTCATTAATGGCGTGTTTCACGCGACGGACCGCAACGATCCGCTTGCTGCTGCCTTCGAACGGCGGGGAGTAGAGGCGCTCTCGCATATCCCCGAAGAGGTGGCTTCCCTGCCGCGCACGGAAATTCCTTTGATCGGGAGCAACATTGTCGGACTTGATGCACTGAGGTCGATGTTCACGCCATTGCAGCGAGCAGATGCCGGCGCTTCCGAGCCGGTGGCATTGCCACAAGACATCTCTTGCCTGGCTGATCTTGTCGATGAACTCAGCCGATCCGAGCACGGGCTCGTCATGGTCATGGGCAAGGGAGGCGTCGGAAAGACGACCGTCGCTGCGGCTGTGGCGGTGTCGCTGGCAAAGCGAGGGATGCCCGTGCATCTCACAACGACGGACCCGGCACAGCATATCTGGGAGACGCTCCGGTCCGAAGTGGCTGGACTGCGCGTAAGCTACATCGATCCAAAACAAGAGGCGCGACAATATCGGGAGCGCATGCTGGAATCGGCTCGGGCGACCCTATCCGCAGAAAAGCTGGCGCTTTTTGAGGAGGAGTTGAAGTCGCCCTGCTACGAGGAGGTCGCCGTGTTTCAGGCCTTCTCGCGCATCGTCATGGGGGCGAGGAAGGAGTTGGTGGTCATCGATACCGCCCCGACTGGTCATACGCTCCTCCTGTTGGACACCGCAGGCGCCTACCATCGGCAACTGACGCAGCAGGCAGCTGTTGGTCCAGGGCGTATCCGCACACCCCTTATGCTGCTGCAGGATCCGGAGTACACGAAGGTCTTGATTGTCGCCTTGCCCGAGACGACGCCTGTGCTCGAAGCGAGCGCGCTGCAGGACGACTTGCGCCGGGCCCAGATCGAGCCGTTCGCATGGGTTATCAACGGCAGTCTTGCAGCGGCTCATCCGCGTGATCCGGTGTTGCGGGCCCGTGCGGCTGCCGAGATTCCGCAGATACGCAAAGTCAAAGAGCTGCTTGCGCAGGCGCGTTGTGTTGATTCCGTTTCAAGCCGAAGAACCCGTTGGCGTCGAGCGCCTGAACTCTCTTGCGGCCAGTGTGGCGGAGCAGTGCCGTTCTGATCTCGCAGCCAAATTGCGGTAGTGGATGACAAACGAAATCGATCAGCTTCCAAAAATAACGATCCGGCCCCTTTCGGAGCGCCTCAACCAGGAATGCTTCTGCATCACACTGGACCGCGAAGCGCTGTGTCAGGCGCTCGAACGGGAGGTCGGTGATCCGGGCTTCTGCGCGACATTCATCCGAACATGGCGCATGTTCTCGAATGCCCAGTATTCCTGTCGGAGT
>CAWGEH010000035.1:0-60392 GCA_963821505.1 uncultured Alphaproteobacteria bacterium | reverse complement strand
GGGCCCCTTCACACGCCGACCACGAGCGTCAGAGCAAGGGCGGCGAAACGCAGTGTTCGCATGCAGTCGAGGTCGATGTCTGCCATCTTCTTAAATCACAGGCTCGAAAAGCCCATCCTTGTACTTCCAGACCACCGGACGCAACGCCTCACACCACTTCGCCTCGCCCGCTCTGTCGACTTTCTCCTGTTCGTTGATAACGCCCGCCGATCACGTTGCCTTTGTCGGGAGCATTCGGACCTACTGCGTGAGAAAATCGGCCAGCAGCCTGGGAGCGTGCTCTCGCAGCGGTTGTCGTAGACGCCGAGGGTCACGGCCAACTGGACCGAGGTCGGCTTTCGTTAATTGGTCTTGCGCCAGCGCCGCGCCGGACGAAAGCACCATGATTGTCCCGAGAAAGGTTGCGCCGCGCTTGAGCCGGTCGATGTAGTCCATCGGCAGGTCCCTCGCGGATCCCGCCGTTCGCGCCGTCAACTCCGGCAACACATCATAGTCGATCGCATTCTCGATGAATGTCGGACTCACTCGTCCCGCAGGCCGCAACCGTTCCTCAACCAGCCGCGACGCTCAACCATGCAATGTCTCGAGCCTCTTCCTGCCGTGCACGAATACGGCGAGCTCGGTACAATAAAACTGCCCACCATCACAGAAGCCACTACTACGTCATCCCCGCCGTGTCATAACAGACCCACGTTTGGGGGCGGGACGCATCCAACCCCTGGTTCGTCGCGATCCGGCGGGGCCCCTTTAGAGCGCCCGACCCGCCGCGCCGGGACGTGACGGGCCGAGATTGGCCACAACGCACCGCGCGGTTCCCGGCCGCTCGGTCCTTGAGAGGTCAGCGCCGCCCCGGGCCGACGTGGTGGCAAGTCCCAAACAAGAACGGGCACATGGAGACCCACTGCCTGGCTGGGCATGTGAGACTCGAACTCAGAAATGTCGCCGCAAATTATCCCTTTGAAAGGTCGCACAGATTTGCGGGATCCAGCCGAATTCTGGCGACAGAGACTATTCGCGTTTGAGGTGCGCAGAGGGGATACACAGCTCTTTTTCATTGCTGTACGCCTGGCCCAATTCCGGCTAACCGTAAATCCACCCGCCTCCAATGCCACACGGGTTGTGCGGGTCGCGCATCTGCGAGATTTGCGAAGCCGAGTAGTCCTCCAGGACGGGGCCCGGCTATCCTCTGATGTCTCCCGATAGGTGAATGCCCTGTCGATAATTTCCGTTCTGTCCGCTTGGCCCAATTACCGCACATGAAATGCTCGTTCTCTGCTCGACAATTCGCGTGGCCTGGGACTTAAATCGTATCAACTCGTGATGCGAAAACATTCGGGTGACGGCCGACTCGGCGCGGGCCTTCGACACGTGGATCCGACGAGGTCCAAATATTCCGAATTACTCAAAAAAACCCCTTGTTGGAATGACGCAATCTTTCGATGCGCGCTCCTGCCGCGCACGCCATTTCAGTAGGGCAACGTGTGTGATATCTTGAGCACGCGGACAAATTAATCCGAGAGCTAGCAGCAGGACGCCGAACTCACGAATGGAGCGCTGATTAGCGCTGACGCTAAGGCCGGAAATACATGAAAATTCACGTCAGTTCGCGATACATCCGGGGAAGCTCAGATAAAACAACTTGAGGAGGATCACATGGAAATCGACGCCAAGCCGTCGAAGAAACTCGCCAACTCAAGAGCAGCTCGAAGGCATCTCCGGCCGAAAATAGATGCAAGCCCGGAGCAGTTGATCTCATTGTTCTTCCGCGTGAGCCTGTCGAGCTCCGAAGATAGCGTCATCATGTCGAGGAGCTTCATCTTCCCAGAGCTACTATCGGCAAACGCGCTTCCAGCAAACCTTTTCGATGTCAGCAGTCGTTCGTCAACCGGCGCCGACGGCAAGGCGGTTTTCTTACTTAGCGATTTCATTTGCAGCACCATCAATTCTTTCGCAGAGCCGGTGAACGTCGTCGTGACGCCGAATGCGACGACCCCATGCTATGCGACCATGACGCAGTGTTGGTGCCGAACCGAACGTTTTCGGGCTTTCAACGATTTCCAAATAACGGTGTTCACGTGGAGCCAAACGGAACCGCCGCACCGAACGTCAGTTTTGACTGGCGGTGCCGACTGCTGTCGATTCAGATCATTCTCTGAAGCCCACGTCGGGCGAACATCAAGCGCCCGCGTCTATCTTGGCTCGCTCGGGCTGAGCGCCGATAGTCGACTTATCGGCAGATATCGCCAGCGCATTTCGTATCGATCCGTAGCAGCCCTTCCCGGCTTCATCCCGCCATGCCTGCCCACGAAAGCCCCTCGACCGCCCTCGGGCGGGGGCTTGGCTGCACGAGATCAAACACGACGGCTTCCACCTGCTGGCGCGCCGCCAACCTCTTTTTTCACGTTTGGTCTTGACGTGACCAAATCGCGTCATCACCGGTCACCGACGACAAACCCTCGGTAAGATTTCGCTTACAATGATCGATTAGGGTCATGCGATGACTAACGCGACGGATCACGAGGGTATCAATGCGCGCCTGTGCTCGGGTTGCGCTTGTTTTAAAGGCTGGTCCGCGAGCTTTGGCCTCGCGGGTGCGGTTCGATTTATTACCAAAGCTACCATTTCCCGATGGTTCGATTTCGGGAAGTTCCCGCGCGGCGCGGAGGAGTGTTCCCGACGACTTGCCAGACGCGACCCTATGATTCTCGCCGGAAAAAACGTTGAAAAAGGAGGCAAGTAAGGTGTCAAAGAAGAAGAACAAGCCAGCGCGCAAACTGCAACGGCCGCAACCGTCGGCTTCCAAAGAAACCACCGATCTCCCACTCCACCGAGGCGGTAAGGTCGCAAGGCGCCGAGGCGCAATCCGCGCGTCTCAGCCTGCGCCGTTGCGATTGCGCACTCTCTGGTTCGAAGCGCCGCCACCCGGAACTTTTTCACGCTGACATGGGCCTTGAGGGCATCGTGTCGAAGCGGAAGATTCGCCCTACCGGCCCGGCCGCTGACCGGACTAGCTAAAGATGAAGACCCGAACGGCCCGGCGGTGAAGCGGGAGGCGGAGGAGGATTGGGGGCGGGGAAGAAAGAACAATGAGCGCGCGCGAAATTCGGCTGACAAAATCACAGAGGCCTAAGACTCGCTTAGTTCGGGATGAGGCTCTCCGCGCTGGGCGCCGTTGAGAAGGGCCTGCGCTTCCGACCCGAGTCCGGCCGGAGGGCGCACTCCACCGAGCCGTCAAGGCATGTCCGCTTTGTGCCGATAGTGTTGCGACGACGTCGGTCGGTTTACCGCATCAGGAACGCCCCATTATGCGTCTCCATTCGCGATCTATAAATAGTCTATTAATCCAGAAGAGGTTTAATGGACGTCCACTGTCCGAGAGCGGCGGTAAGTCGGACATCCCGAGAGGTCGCATTTGTACGAGGAGCCGTCATCACGCCGCTAGAGGGCCGAACCTCATACGAGGCATCGTTTGAATATTTGAGAGTATGGGCCTCGACTGGCAGCTGGAACGAGGCGGCGAGACTTCATCACGATCATCGGCGGCGCGTTCTTCGTGTTTCTTTGTGTAAGCGCAGCGGCGCAAGAGGAATATTACGGGGCAGGTCACGACAAATGCCATTTGTCGTGACCTGCCCCGTAATATCCCTCTTGCGCCGCTGCGCTTACACAAAGAAACACGAAGAACGCGCCGCCGATGATCGTGATGAACTCTCGCCGCCTCGTTCCAGCTGCCGAGTCGAGGCCCATATTCTCAATATTCAAACGATGCCTCGTATGAGGTTCGGCCCTCTAGCGGCGTGATGACGGCTCCTCGTACAAATGCGACCTCTCGGGATGTCCGACTTACCGCCGCTCTTGGAGCATAAGCGGACGTCCATTAAACCTCTTCTGGATTAATAGACTATTTATAGATCGCGAATGGAGACGCATAATGGGGCGTTCCTGATGCGGTAAACCGACCGACGGCGTCGCAACACTATCGGCACAAAGCGGACATGCCTTGACGGCTCGGTGGAGTGCGCCCCTGGGGCCGGACTCGGGTCGGAAGCGCAGGCCGTTCTCAACGGCGCCCAGCGCGGAGAGCCTCATCCCGAACCTAAGCAAGTCTAGGCCTCTGTGATTTTGTCCAGCCGAATTTCGCGCGCGCTCATTGTTCTGTTCTTCACCGCCCCCAATCCTCCTCCGCCTCCCGCTTCACCGCCGGGCCGTTCGGGTTCTTCATCTTTAGCTAGTCCGGTCAGCGGCCGGGGCGGTAGGGCAAATCCTTCCGCTTCGACACGATGCCCTCAAGGCCCATCTCAGCGTGAAAAAGTTCCGGGTGGCGGCGCTTCGAACCAGAGAGTGCGCAATCGCAACGGCGCAGGCTGAGACGGCGCGGATTGCGCCTCGGCGCCTTGCGACCTTACCGCCTCGGTGGAGTCGGAGATCGGTGGTTTCTTTGGAAGCTCGACGGTCTGCGGCCGTTGCAGTTTGCGCGCTGGCTTGTTCTTCTTCTTTGACGCCTTACTTGCCTCCTTTTTCAACATTTTCTCCGGCGGAATCATAGGGTCGCGTCTGGCAAGTCGTCGGGAAACACTCCTCCGCGTCCGCGCGGGAACTTCCCGAAATCGAACCATCGGGAAATGGTAGCTTTCGGGTCATCAATCGAACCGCACCCCGCGAGGCCAAAGCTCGCGGACACAGCCTTTAAAACGAGCGCAACCCGAGCACAGGCGCGCATTGATACCCTCGTGATCCGTCGCGTTAGTCATCGCATGACCCTAATCGATCATTGTAAGCGAAATCTTACCGAGGGTTTGTCGTCGGTGACCCGTGATGACGCGATTTGGTCACGTCAAGACCAAACGTGACAAAAAAGAGAGTCGCGGCGCGCCAGCAGGTGGAAGCCGTCGTGTTTGATCTCGTGCAGCCAAGCCCCCGCCCGAGGGCGGTCGAGGGGCTTTCGTGGGCAGGCATGGCGGGATGAAGCCGGGGAAGGGCCCATGCTGCGGATCGATACGAAATGCGCTGGCGATATCTGCCGATAAGTCCGACTATCGGCGCTCAGCCCGAGCGAGCCGAGATAGACGCGGGCGCTTGATGTTCGCCCGACGTGGGCTTCAGAGAATGATCTTAAATCGACAGCAGTCGGCACCGCCAGTCAAAACTGACGTTCGGTGCGGCGGTTCCGTTTGGCTTCCACGTGAACACCGTTATTTGCAAATCGTTGAAAGCACCGGGAACGTTCGGGTTCGGCACCAACACGTGCGTCATGGTCGCATAGCATGGGGTCGTCGCATTCGGCGTCACGACGACGTTCACCGGCTCTGCGAAAGAATTGATGGTGCTGCAAATGAAATCGCTAAGTAAGAAAACCGCCTTCCCGTCGGCGCCGGTTGACGAACGACTGCTGACATCGAAAAGGTTTGCTGGAAGCGCGCTTGCCTGAGAGCAGCTCTTGCCGGGGAAGATGAAGCTCCTCGACATGATGACGCCATCTTCGGAGCTCGACAGGCTCACGCGGAAGAACAATGAGATCAACTGCTCCGGGCTTGCATCTATTTTCTGGCCGGAGATGCCTTCGAGCTGCTTCTTGAGTTCGGCGAGTTTCTTCAACAGCTTGGCGTCGATTTCCATGTGATCCTCCTCAAGTTGTTTTATCTGAGCTTCCCCAGATGTATCGCGAACTGACGTGAATTTTCATGTATTTCCGGCCTTGGCGTCAGCGCTAATCAGCGCTCCATTCGTGAGTTCGGCACGTCCTGCTGCTAGCTCTCGGATTAATTCAGTGTCCGCGTGCTCAAGATATCACACACGTTGCCCTACTGAAATGGCGTGCGCGGCAGGAGCGCGCATCGAAAGATTGCGTCATTCCAACAAGGGGTCTTTTTTGAGTAATTCGGAATATTTGGACCTCGTCGGGATCCACGTGTCGAAGGCCCGCGCCGAGTCGGCCGTCAACCGAATGTTTTCGCATCACGAGTTGATACGATTCGAGTCCGAGGCCACGCGAATTGTCGAGCACGAGAACGAGCGTTTCGTGTGCGGCTGAACCTTGGGCCAAGCGGACAGAACGGAACTTATCGACACCCGCGTCGGGCATTCACCTATCGGGAGACATCAGAGGATAGCCGGGCCTCCGTCCTGGAGGACAACTCGCCTTCGCAAATCTCGCAGATGCGCGACCCGCACAACCCGTGTGGCATTGGAGGCGGGTGGATTTACGGTTAGCCGGAATTGGGCCGAGGCGTAGAGCAATAAAAAGAGCTGTGTATCCCCTCGGCGCAGCTCAAACGCGAATAGTCTCTGTCGCCAGAATTCGGCTGGATCCCGCAAATCTGTGCGACCTTTCAAAGGGATAATTTGCGGCGACATTTCTGAGTTCGAGTCTCACATGCCCAGCCAGGCAGTGGGTCTCCATGTGCCCGTTCTGTTTTGGGACTTGCCACCACATCAGCCCAGGGCGGCGCTGACCTCTCAAGGACCGAGCGGCCGGGAACCGCGCGGTGCGTTGTGGCAAGTCTCGGCCCGTCACGTCCCGGCGCGGCGGGTCGGGGCGCTCTAAAGGGGCCCCGCCGGATCGCGACGAAGCCAAGGAGTTGGATGCGTCCCGCCCCCAAACGTGGGTCTGTTATGACGCGGGATGACGGTAGTAGTGGCTTCTGTGATGGTGGGCAGTTTTCCTGTACCGAGCTCGCCGTATTCGTGCACGGCAGGGAGACGCTCGAGAGCGTGCATGGTTCAGCGTCGCGGCTGGTTGAGGAACGGTTGCGGCCTGCGGGACGAGTGAGTCGACATTCATCGAGAATGCGATCGACTATGATGTGTTGCCGGAGTTGACGGCGCGAACAGCGAAATGCGCGAGGAAGTGCCGATGGACTACATCGACCGGCTCAAGCGCGCCGCAATTCTTCTCGGGACAATCATGGTGCTTTCGTCCGGCGCGGCGCTGGCGCAAGACCAATTAACGAAAGCCGACCTCGTCCAGTTGGCCGTGACCCTCGGCGTCTACGACAACCGTTGCGAAAAGCTCGCTCCCAGGCTGCTGGCCGATTTACAGCGCATGGTCCGAATGCTCGACAAAGGCGACGTAATGGCGGGCGTTATCAACGAACAGGAGAAAGTCGACAGAGCGGGCGAGGCGAAGTGGTGTGAGGCGTTGCGTCCGGTGGTCGAGAAGTACAAGGATGGGCTTTTCGAGCCTGTGAGGTAAGAAAGATGGCAGACATCGACCTCAACTGCATGCGAACACTGCGTTCCACCGCCCTTGCTCTGACGCTCGTGGTCGGCGTGTGAAGGGGCCCCGGAATCGACCATGCCGCTGATGGATTGCTATCTCACCCAGATCGACAAGGGCGCACGCCGGCAACATCAGCAGGCCGTCCCTACGAGGATATCCGCAAGGCCTGGAAGGCGGCCAAGCTGCAGCCGCTGTGGGAGAACCCGCTTGCACACAAGGTCCGCGAAGGAGGGCCACGACGCCTGGGAGACCCATGATGTATTCAGCCTGCCGCACGGCAACTGGATCACCCATAAGGCCGACGAGACCGCGACGCTGTTCCTGGTCACCGACCGCGACGCGCTACGTCGACTCGATCTCCTCAAGGAGCAATACGGGAACGAATTCTGAGCACGGCCCATCCATACGAGCAGTGCGCGATCACGTCGCGCCGGCGTTGATCTCTCTGTTTAGCTTGCCAATGAATCCGTTTCAGATGAGCGTTTCGGGCGCGAAGAGCTCCTCGATATTATAGGAACGCTTGAGAATTCCCTGTTCCCGGTGGTGGCGCAGGCAGGCTTCGAGTGACTTGCGGTTGGCTTCAATGCCGTAGGGCCAGAAATTCTCCCCCATCAGCGCGCGGTTCCTTTCGCGCAGTGAGACAAACCACGGGATCATTGTTGGGGCATTGAAGAATATATCGGCGGCATTGTAGGCCTTCATGGCGAGCGTTTTGGCTTCCTCAAAGGCCTGCATCAGTGCGCGTGCGATCCAGCGGTTCTGGTCGTAGACATCCCGACGGATTACCACGGTGTGCATTATCGGAAAAATGCCGGTGCGGCGGAAGTAATCGCGTTCGACATCCTCGAAATCGGGAAACAGGCGTCGCACGCGATCAGGATTCTTGCGCGCGCTCGGTGGCAAATGCGCGGTGAAGAGCGCGTCGATTTCGCCGCGCACAAGCATCTCGTCGAGGCCCTGTTCGGCCGAGAGATGATTGATGGTCACATCTGCCGGCGGATCGAACGGAGCCCAGTCGGGTCCGGTCACCGTCCGCTCCATCCCGCCGACGTAATGCACCATGCTGCTAGCCTTGACACCGAAATCGTCGCTCAGGGCGCCCTTGGCCCAGATGCCGGCGTCATGGCCATAGCGGTGTAGTTCACCTACCCGACGGCCGGCGAGATCGCTGGGAGACTGGATGCCCTTGGTCGCATTCACGAAGATTGAGGAATGGCGGAAGAAGCGGTTAGGAAATACGGGAATGGCGATAAAGGGCGTCTCGCCAGCTCAAGGCTACGCAGGTAATAAGTGATCCCAAGCTCGGAGACCTCAAATTGCTGGTGCCGGAGCATGCGCTCCATGATCTCACCGACGTTGTGCGTACTCCACAGCTCGAGGTCGACCCCGTCGAGCAGTATTCGACCATCGAACAATGCGCGCGTGCGGTCGTAATCCCAGCAAGCAAGGGTGAGCTTCAGTTTCGCCATCGGACCTCCTTGCACGGATGCCGGACTTGTTTAATGGTTTTAAGGCTACAAAGCCCCGATGTAGAGCCTCGCGCAAGTTGATGCAAATCGTCACCTCGCCAGTGCGTCAGGAGAATGCTGAGGCAGGACAGGCCCAGCAAGGATCAATCCGGATCAACGGCGTGAACAAGGCTTATCAGGAGGGCGCTCGCGAGTTCGGTCTTGGCGCTCGAGGAGATCAATCTGAATCTTCCGGCGAATTCATTCGTGAGCCTACTTGGGCCGAGCGGTTGTGGAAAGTCTACGCTGCTCAAACTCATCGCCGGAATCGAAAGGCCATCAAGCGGCATCATTCATTGCCGTACGGAGGTGGTCGACGGCATCAACACCGAGGTAGCCTACCTGCCGCAGGGGCGCGCCCTATTTCCTTGGATGACGCTGCTCGCCAACATCGAGTTTCCGCTGAAGATAGCCGGCGTCGCTCGCGCTGAACGCTGCCGCAGGGCAATGGAGTGGATCGAGCGGGTGAAGCTTGGCGGTTTCGAACACAAGTTTCCGCGCCAACTGTCCGGCGGGATGGAGAAGCGGGGGGCGTTGGCGCGGGCGCTCATCACCGACAAACCGATCCTGCTGATGGATGAGCCGTTCGGGCCTTTGGATGCGCATACGCGACTTAGTCTGCAGCAACAATTGACGCAGCTTTGGGAAGACGTAAAAAATACGGTGATCTTCGTGACGCATGATGTCATCGAGGCCATTGCGCTGTCCGACCTCATTGTTGTCCTGTCGCCCCGCCCGGGACGCGTCGCAGACGTGGTCACAGTGTCGCTGACGCGACCGCGTAACGTTTTGTCCGTACCCGACTGTGAGGGGTTTGCGGAGCTGCATGCGCACCTGCAGCGGCTCCTGTTCGGCGAGCAGGCCTGAGGAGGAGACGAGCGGATGCGCACGGTTCAAGCCGTTCTTCCCGCAATCGTCATCATCGGCGCTTGGGAGCTTGGCGCATGGTTTGTTTTCGACCCTCGTTTCATCGGGCAGCCTAGTGAAATCCTCCGGTACCTGTTCGATGAAGTAAGCCGGGGCGAGATATGGGCCGATGCCGCGATCACCTTCTGGGAGATTATGCTCGGGTATGCCATTGGCGCGGTCGCCGGTGGAGTGGTCGGCTTTGCGCTCGGGTTTCGCCCGCGGCTTGCTCGGATTGTCGAGCCTTACATCCTGGTCTTCAGCGCGATCCCGAAGATCGCGATCGCCCCGATCATCATCATCGCGCTCGGCATCGGCATCCAGTCGAAAGTCGCGATTGTCGTCTCGATGGTATTCTTCCTGATGTTTTACGCGGCGTTCTCTGGGGTCAAGCAGATCGAGCCTGACTTCATCCACCAGGCTCGCATCATGGGCGCGAACCGTCGCGAGGTCATCGCCTACATCGTCATTCCGGCGATCGCGCCGAACATATTTGACGGCTTGAAGACCAGCATCGTCTTCGCGGTGATCGGTGCTCTCATTGGTGAGTTCATCGCCGCGAAGGCGGGACTAGGATACTACATCCTCAATGCGTCCGGCGCCTTCAATATCAACGGTATCTGGGTTGGGGTCATCCTGATCGTCGCGCTTGTATTTGTCCTGACGACGGCGATCGGTATCGCCGAGCGGCGCGTGCTGCGCTGGCTGCCGGATCTGGGCTCCGGAGGAAGTGGAAGCTAAGGACCGGGACGCATCGTGTGATCGCGGCGGAGGCCTCGCGGACCATATTCAATGGGAGGGGTTTTGATGAGACGGCAACGACTCCAGCCACTTGTGCGACGCATGGGTGGGATTCTCGCAGCACTTGCAGCACTGACTGCGGGGCCGCTTCGGGCTGAAGCCCAGGAGCTTACAAAGATCACCATCGCCCTGCCGGTTCTCGCATCCGTAACGATGCCGCTGCACTACGCACGCGATGCCGGAATCTTCAAAAAGCATGGGCTGGACGTTGACCTTCCTTTGTTTCGTGGCGGCCCGCCAGCGCACGCCGCGCTCTTGTCCGGCGACGCTCAGTTCCTGGCTGCCGACCCTTACGAGTACCTCAAGGTCGCGGACAGCGGACGCGAGATCCGCGTCCTGACCCTCGTGCATTCACTGACGTTCGATTTCGTGGCGTCTGCTGCCTTCATCAAGCAGCGCGGTATCGACCTCAAGGCGCCGCTCAAAGAGCGTCTCGCCAAGCTCAAGGGAATGAAGGTCGGAAATAGCGCCGTCGGTGGCACCAACGAAGCCTTTGCGCGCTGGTACATGAGATATGGCGGGCTGGACCCCAGTCGCGACCTGGAAACCGTCACACTGGGTGGTACCGCGCAGCTCATCGGCGGAATGAAGGCAGGGCAGATCGACGGTTTCGTCCAGTCGCCACCCGGCGGTTACACAGCCAGGCGGCTCGGCGTCGGACAAGTGCTGGTCGACTTTCGGGAGGTGCCGGAACTGGAGGGAGCCCTGTTCGCCGGCCTGCAAACGCGCAGCGACTACATCCAGTCAAATGCGCCGGTAGTCGCCCGTCTGGTCAAGGCCGTGATCGAGGCGAGCAACTACATTGCCGATCATCCCGTGGAAGCCGGGCAGGTCCTCAAGAAGGGCGCCTACGCGCAATTCGAACTTCAAGACATCGAGGACACGCTGAAGAACACCGGATACACGTTTCGTCCCCGCCAAGACACGGCGCGAGACTGGCAATATGTGCAGGATATCTTTCGCCAAGCTGTCGGCGACAATGCGGCGACTAAGGCGAAGCTAATCGAGGGGCGGACCTGGACAAACCGATTCGTCGAGGAAGCGACGCGGTAGCCCGCGGCGGGCTGCATCCAGGTCGCCGCCGCCTGCAGTCCGCTCTGGTGTAACGGCGTCCGCTTTCTGCTGCCCGGCGTGATCTCACCTCGAAAGAGAACTCTCTTAGCCGCACCATAGTTACAACAAGCGTGACAGGAGCCGATGCCCTTATCCAGCTCAACATTGGAAACCCCTATCCTGATCGTCGGCGGAGGTCCGGTCGGGCTTGCGCTCGCGACGGATCTCGGCATGCGCGGCACGTCTTGTCTCCTCATCGAGCAGGGCGAAGGTCCACCGGACCATCCGCGCGCAACCGCGCTCAACTCTCGTTCGATGGAATTCATGCGACGCTGGGGCATTGCCGATGCCGTGCACGCAGCCGGTACGCCGGACGACTTTCCGCACACGGCGCTCTATTGCACGACGTTCACCGGCTACGAGATCGCGCGAATTGAGCGCCCATCTCATGGTGGCCGTGAGCCGATCGGGGAAAGCCCGGAGCGCCCGCAGCGCTGCAATCAGCTCTTTCTCGACCCCATCCTGACCAAGCGCGCCAAGAGCTTCGATAAGGTCGAGCTACGCCACCGTTGCCGACTGGAATCGGTGACGGAAGCGTACGACCATGTCATCGCCACGGTGCACGACCGCGCGAACGACCAGCGATTTCAAATCGCCGCTCGCTACTTGGTCGATTGCAGCGGCGGCCGCACCGTGATCCGCCCTGCTCTCGGGATCGAGATGAGCGGGTCGCCTTATGTCGGCTATTTCCTCAGCATTTTCGTGCGCGCGCCCGAACTATGGGCTCATCACACGATGGGCAAAGCCGCACTGGTCACTTTTGTCGACGCCAAGGGGCTGTGGCGCAATATCATCAGTCTTGACGGCCGTGAACTGTATCGCCTCGGCGTCAGCGGCAAGGCGTATTACGACGCGCCCGACCGGGTCGATGCTGAAAGTCTATTCCGGGAAGCGATCGGAAAAGACGTGCCGCACGAAATCCTCTCCGTGCGGCGCTGGAGCGCACGCAATGTCCTCGCCGACCACTATCAGCGCGGCCGGATCTTTCTCGCCGGCGATGCGGCTCATCTCAATCATCCGGCCGCCGGTCTCGGACTGAATACCGGGCTCGGAGACGTGGACGATATCGGTTGGAAATTGTCGGCGATGCTCGCCGGCTGGGGCGGCGCTCGGCTTCTGGACAGCTATGAGCCAGAGCGCCGCCCAGTCGGTCTGCGCAATATAGGCCATGCAAATACCAGTCATAACAACGAGCGCCAGCAGCCGACGCATCCTGAGATTGCGATGGATACGCCGGCCGGTGCGGAAGCACGGCGCAAGATGGGCGAGGATCTCGTCCGCATACAGACCAAGCGGGTGATCACCGACGGCCTTGCGCTGGGTTATCAGTACGCGCCTTCTCCGATCGTATGTAGCGACGGCTCTCGTCCGCAGGTGAGCTCGAGCGCCGAGTATCACCCCACGACGTTCCCCGGCAGCCGGGCGCCGCACGCCTGGCTTTCGGACGGACGCTCCACCATCGATTTATTCGGCAACGGCTTCACGTTGTTACGGCTCGGCAAAGCCGCGCCACATCCGTCGGCCGTGGAGCGCGCCTTCGCAGAACGCGGCGTGCCGCTAACGACGGTCAGCATCGATGATCCTGCGATCGCCATCCTCTATGAGCAGGCGCTTGTTCTGGTGCGCCCAGACGGCCATGTCGCTTGGCGCGGAGACACAGCACCGGCCGACCCCCTCGCAGTCGTCGATCATGTGCGTGGCGCGGATGCCGCTGCGTTCAAGTGAGGAGACTTGCACGACGCGCTTGCGGCGCCGACTCGGAAAGGCTGTCGCCCGGCCGCCGTCCTACCCGCGCCGGTTGATCGCGTCCTGTGGTAATGCGATGCTTCACTCGGAATCCTACGCGAAGGAGAACGACTTTGCGTCTTGGAATGTTCATGATGCCGCTGCATCCCCTGGGACGCTCGATGCATGCTTATCTGGCCGAGGATACCGAGAAGGCGATCCTTCTCGATACGCTCGGCTACGATGAATTGTGGGTCGGCGAGCATTTTACCGCCGGCACCGAGCCGTATCCCTCGCCCTTTATGTTTATGGCCAACCTGCTGGCCCGCACCGAGCGGCTCAAATTTGCCACCGGCGTCGTCAACGCGCCAAACCGGCACCCTGCCCATGTCGCAGCTGAGGCCGCGCAGTTCGATCACATGAGTCAAGGACGCTTCATCCTCGGGATCGGCACCGGAAGCCTCCCAACCGATTCGGAATTGTTCGGGGTGACGGCGGATGGCGCACAGAAGGGGCGCATGCTGATCGAGCATATCGATATGATCGAACGGATTTGGGCGCAGGATCCGCCCTACGATCTCAAAGGCGAATTCTGGAACGTGAAGGTCAAGGATTCGCTGTTCCTCGACGTTGGGTTCGGCTACATGCCGAAGCCGTTCCAGCGCCCACGTCCGCCGATCTGCATCCCCTCTGCTACCCCGAATTCGAGGTCGACCTATATCTGCGGCCAACGCGGCTGGGGCCCAGTGTCAAGCGCCCTGCTTCCGAAAGACGCGCTGGTCCATCACTGGAGTAGTTATCGCCAGGGCTGCCTCGATGCGGGACGCGAAGTCGACCCGCGGAATTGGCGGGTGGTGCGCTCCGTCTTCGTGGCGTCGACCGACGAAGAAGCGCGTGCCCGCGCCTTCAGCCCGGAGAGCTCACAACGGTACTTCTTCGGCCACATGTTCAAGGTTTTCAGCAACAGCAACCTTCTCGGCACGCTACGGCCACATCCCGGCATGCCTGATAGCGAGATAACGCTCGACGCGATCATCGAAAGCCGCTTGATCCATGGATCGCCGCAGACCGTAGCGGCCCAACTCGCCCGGCTGCGTAAGCAGGTCGGGCCGTTCGGCACGCTGCTCGTGAGTGGGATGGATTGGACGGGGCCGAACTCGGCCTGGGAACGAGAATCGCTCTCACGGTTGGCGCACGAGGTGCTGCCGATCTTTCGCGAGCAGATCGCGATCGACGAAGCGGCGTAGGGTATGGTCTAGCCGGATGTGCGCCTGTGGTCCTTTCCGAAAATCATATCAGATGATGTAGCCCGGCCAAGACGCGAACAGCTACAACGGTGCCAGACCGTTGGACGGCTCGACGCAACGGCGTATCTTTTTGTAATGCCAAGTGTGTGCGCACCTGCATAGGCACACCCGTTTGTTTTCTCAACCGAGCAACAACGGAAAAGGCGAGGCCACGCCATGCTACAGACCGTTTCCCTGTTGACCGCGATCCTGTGCTGGCGCGACCACAGCGCTGGCGCAGTCCTACCCGGATCGTCCGGTGCGCGTCGTTATCGGCTTCGCCGCCGGCAGCGGCCCGGATATCCAGGGGCGCACGGTGTCACAGCAACTTGGCACCGCTCTCGGCCAGCAGTTCTACGTTGAGAACCGGCTCGGCCCTAAATGGCACGATCGCGGCGCGCTCGGTCGCGCAGTCCAAGCCTGACGGCTATTCGCTCCTATTGTCCAGTTCGTCGATCATCTCCACGCCGTGACGGCGCTGCTCGGCGGAAGGGTGCAAGTGATGTTCGTCACACCGCCTTCGGTCATGGGCCTGATCAAGGACGGACGGGTACGCCCACTAGCCTTCACGGGAACGAAGCCGTTTGCGCCTACCCCCGACGTACCACTGATGAAGGACCTACTACCTGGTTACGAGTTACGAACCACAGGGATCCTGGAATATGTTCTTCGCACCAGGCAACACACCTGATGAGATTGTCGAAAAACTTAACGCCGAGACGCGTAAGGCGCTGCGAGTCCCGGCGGTGGCTAACATCATGCAGCGCGACGGCTACATTCCCGACGACCGCGATGCTGCAGCAACCGCTGCGTTCCTCCGCAAGGAGGTCACGCAGGCCGCCGAAGCCGTGAAGGCCGCGGGCATCGAGCCCAACTAATCGCCTCGCGAATTAGCCCACTGCGTTGAGCGGCTTGCCTGCGGCGGTCGCGGGCTTGGCACTGATCAGAACGAAAGCAATGACGCAGTCCTCGGTGCCGCGGTTGAGCCAGTTGTGGATGGTGCCGCGCTGTAGCTTCCATGTCGATCTCGCCAGAGATGATGACCGCATAGTCGATCGAGTCGGTACGGTGATCGCGCGGGACGACGCCCGGCTCGTAGCGCACCACGCGGAACACCGTGCCACCCTCGACCGTGGTGCCAAACGAACCCAACGTCGGATCGTTGTCACGCAAGGGCATGGACGGACTCGCCGCGCTGGTGCGCGAGACGTCGAGCTGGCCCGCTCCCCTTCTTCATCCAAGGTCTAATAACGAGTATTTGTTTGCATTGCGAAGCCGCGTCCCCCGGAGCGATCGGGACGATCAGGTACTGTAGTGATACCTGCCGTAAAACTTGAGCCCGCGAAGAACGCCACGGTTCAGGGGCTCGAACAAGGCCATGCGTTGCGCAGCGCCTCCACGACCAGCTTCATGAATTCCTCGTGCATCCGTTGCGGCCGCACTTCAATATACGCCAACACCATCGCATTACGCTCTGCGACCGGGCAATCGTGAGCTTCGCCTCCAGTCAACAGGATGGCGATCAGGTGCCCTTTAGCATCTGCGAGTGCGTGTATCTTCGTGTTGCGCCCTCCGCGCGAACGGCCCACAGCCTGCTTTTTCTCCCCCCTTTTCCGCCCGCCGCCGAGCGGTGCGCTTTGACGTGCGTGGAGTCGATCATCTGCGTGCCCGCGGATCGTCCGTTTCCAGCAAACTCTCGAAACAGGTTTTCCCAGATGCCGCGTCGCGCCCAGCGCACAAACCGGTTATAAATCGTTGTCGGAGGCCCATATTCCGGCGGGCAATCGCACCAGCGGCAACCGCTCTTGAGAACATGCACGATCCCGCTGATAACCCGGCGATCGTCAACCCGCTCCACACCGCGAACATCGGTTGGCAAATGAGGCTCAATTCGAGCCCATTGCTCATCGCTTAGCCAAAACAGATTCCTGCGCACGATCCCGATCCCTTCCAAAAGCAATCAGGATCGTATTGTCAGAGTAGAAGAATTAATGAGTTTTTACCCTAGTCTCTGCAGATGGGACCCAGAATCCTAGAACTGGGACCCTATCCTTGTGCCGCCATGCCAGCCTGCCGGGATGCGGACTGGTAAGCCAACCTGGCGTGAACCCGTGCCTGTCAGCCTAAAGGCCACTCGGGAGCTTTGGCCGAGTGGCCTTTGGGACGAACTGCCGGAGTGCTCCGGTTCCGTTCATCTTCTTGAGACACTACTGCACGCAAATGCGGGGTGACTTGTTTTGTTTCTTGGACGCCGCCGAATTTTTTTCGGACGACAATCGCGCTCACCCCTTCAAATCCAGCCTAGGTTCTGGAAATGGGACCCTGAATCCAGCAGATGGGACCCGCCTATCTGCGGGTCTAGCGTCTAGCACTACCCTTGCTATTTGGCGGGATGGCTCTGTGAGCCAGGTGCCGCCCGGAATGTGGTTGGAATTTGCGCGGCGCGATCTCCGGCGACTTGAAGCTATCTGATCAGGCGGCGAGGTCAATTGGCTGATCGATGGGCTTGGTGGCTAGCGTTTGCCAGCCATCGACCTTGCGCATGTTAATCTGGCCGGAAGCGAGCAACGCCCAGAACAACATGGCTGCGGTATCCGCCGATGGCAGGACGGTTTGCGTCTTGATCCGTCGCTTGAACTCTTCGTGCAGCCGCTCGATTGCATTGGTGGTGCGAACGCTGCGCCACTGGCTCGGCGGCAGCCGCGTGAAGGTGAAGAGCCGGTCACCGGCTTCCTGCAGACTGTCGGCGACGGCGCGGTGCTTGAGCCGCCATTTACGGATGAAGGCCTTGCGCCGCGTCTCGATCTCCTCTCGCGTCGTGGCGTAGATCATATCGTTATATTCAGCGGAGATCTCCTCATGCAGCCGCTCGGGTGCATGCGCCAGCAGGTTGCGGTGCTTATGGACGGTGCAGCGCTGGACCGGCACGCCGTCCCACGCGGCGGCGACCGCGTTCTCGAGTCCCGGCGCGCCATCGACGATGAGGAACTCGGGCCGCCGCAGACCACGCTGGATGAGATCGTCGAGCACCGCCCGCCAGGCCTCGGTGCTCTCGCCGCCCATGGCTTTGACTGCGAGCAAGACCTTCTGGCCGTCGGCGCACACGCCGATGACGACAAGCAGCGAGATCGCCGTCGCTTTGCGGTCGAGCCGCACCCGCACCACGGTGCCGTCGAGAATGAGCCGCACGATCGGTTCCCCCGCCAGCGAGCGGGCATTCCACGCGTCCCAATCGCTCTTCACCTTGCGCCAGACCCGGCTCACCGTATCCTTGCCGACCGCGCCGGCGAACAGAGCACCGAGCGCCCGGCGCACACGGCGCGTGTTGGTGCCGGCCAGGTAGCAGCTGGCGATCAGTGCATCGGCAGCAAGCGTGCGGCGCTGATAGGCCCGCAGCGTGCGGCTCTTCCACTCGGTTGTCTTCCACTCGGTTGTCTTGCCCTCGGGAGTGTTCAGCCGCGCGCGTGGCAGCGCGATCTCCACCTTCCCGAATGTTCCCAGCAGCGAGCGCGACCGATGGCCGTGGCGGTGGCCGGTGACCGCGGGCTCCTGCGGATCACCGCTCGCCGGCTTTGCGCGACGGGCGTAGCGCGAGCGCGCCAGAACTTCGTCGAGCTCGCCTTCGAGCATGGCTTGCAGGAATTCACGCGCTCGATCCCGAAGGCCAGCTTCGATCGGATCGAACCAGTTGTCGAAAAGGTGCTCCGTCGCCTCGATTTCCGACTGCGGCAGGCAAGGGGTCGTGATATCGCTTGTCATGGCGTGATCTCCGCCGGCGCTTCAACGCCGGAATCGCTTGTTGCATCAAGCTGGAGATTACGCCGCCTTCATTTTCCAACCACTCCCGCTACGGCACCGTGAGCCATAGCGGAGCGGCCCTAAAGAACTGACTGGCGGGCTTCTCTGTGGCGGGCGGGCTAGGTGCCGAGGCTGCCTTGGTTCGCGTATTGTGAGGCGCACTACTACTCGTCGGGGGACGCTAGCTGCTTCATGTATTCAACAGCGCCCCGCATAAGCAAGGCCGCAGCCAGTGCGCCCAAAAAGCGCAGTTTCATCTTTTGATCCTCCCCACTTTTTTAGCCTCTAGCGGCTTATGGCGATTGAATAAGTGTTTTGATTGGATGACAAGCGGCCACCAGTCTGGGCGGCTGCGATGTTGCTGCCGGCTGGGTCCACAGAGAGCACGGGCCGCGTGGGTGTGTACGTTTTGGGCTTGCGAGACGCAATTAAGCTACAGCAGGGCCCTTCATTAATTTAAAGCATGCGTTGTTAATTGCCCCACCTACATGCGGAATTACAATTCCCGGGGGCAATGCCTGAGATGTCGGCTATGAACCTGCTCTTCTTACTTGCGCTCGCTATCCCGCTTAGCTGCTTAGCTCTTTTGGGCTCGCTGGCACTTCTCGGGATTTTAACGCTGGGCGGTGCTACCCACCTTATTGGCCGACGTAGAGCGCTCCGGATTGCCCACAACACGGACGTCCAGAAAGAGGTTAAGCCCGACGGCGTCCCCATCTGCTTTCCTAGATTCCCCGGAACATCATGATTATGGCTGCACACCACCGGCTTGAGATGCGTCGCGGCGAACGGGTGCAGAGAATGATGCCCCTTGAACGCAGCGGCGCCTTCACGCTCGCCTGCCTGGCCGTGTTGCTGATCGTGGCCGCCGTACTGGCGCTTCTATAAGGTTTTTTTTGTGCGACTAGCGGCTCTGACAGCCAGTTTCGATGCAATGGCCGCTTGTTGGCGACGGCACGTAACCCACAGGGCACGTGGCGCTGAGTTTCACTATGGCATGGCACCGCGTAACGCCATTCGGAAGGCAGTACCCGGCTGGCGACGCTGAGTAGCCCCGCGGGCAGGCTGTTCCGGGTTTCGGTGGCGGCCGCTGTTTGGCGAACGCCGGCGTGAGGAGTAGCATGACGGCGAGCGCAATCCAGAGACCTGTCAGGTTTTCAGACAATCGGAAAACGCCCGATCTTTGTCGTCGTTACTAAACACGCCATCGCTTTTTATCCCACTCCTCTTCGGCCTCTCGTTTCACCGCCGGAGCGTTCGGATTCTTCATCTTCAGCCAGTCGGGCGAGCGGCCGCTACGATAGGGCGAGCCCTTGCGCTTGGACACGATGCCTTCGAGGCCCATCTTGCAGGCGTGGCGGAAAACAACTTCGCCATCGTCATGCTCGATGTGCTCGTTGAAGTGTAGGCCAGGGCCCCGCCTTGACCAGGGCCGAAGCGAGCGTGGCCTTGGGGACCTCGAGCGGACCGCACGCGACTCCTTCCTGTCCATCAGGACGAAGGCGAATAGGAAGACGTTCCGGCCCTCTCGCCTGCCACCGTCATCGTCGTCGGCGACATGACGCCGCCGCGGCGTGCCAAAAAGCAAGCCCTCGGCCGGGGGGTTCAATCCCTTGCCGAGGGCAGCAGGAGCGCGGGGAACCTGGGGGTTCACCAGCCCCTGAACTGATAGTTCAATAAGTCGGCGCGGCGGTGCCCCACAGGAATCCGTAGCCCTTGGTCTTGATGGTCAGGCGAGCGCGGACGATGTCGCCCTTGGCGCTCAGGTCTTCGTCCCACCCGGTCGCAGGGTTGCAACCCGGGTTGAAGCAGAACGCATTCTGACCGCTGACGTCGTAGTGTTGATATTCGGCGCCGAGGATCACATCGACCAGCGCGCCCTGGTGGACCACGTAGTCGAAGCCGCCGCCGGCATACCAGCCGTCGTTGTTGCGCGAGGCGCCGTTGAACCTAGAACCGGGTCCGTCGCAAGTGTTGGCAACGCTATTGCAAGCCGCTGACTTGAGATTGGCCGAAGCCCAGCCACCGGTCGCAAAGATCATCCAGCGGTCCCAGGCATAGCCCAGGCGCGGACCCACCGTGAACAGGTTGGTGAGCTTGTGCTCGAAGAAGGTGTTGGGCGCGATCCCCGGGGGCGGAACAATACCGCTCAAGCTCCGGCATTCATTCATGCAGCCACTCAGGGCAGCTTCCACACCCAGAACCCAGGCACCCCACTGCCACTGCGCGCCGGCGTGGAAGCCATAGACGCCATCACTGGTGCTAGTCGAGAAGTCATTCACATTTCCGGGTCCGGTGCCGCCGAAGAGCCGCGGATTCGGGAAATGTTGATCGACCTCGTTCCAAATTCCACCGACGTTGAAGCCGATATAGGCACCGGACCAATCATAGTATGCCACGGGAGGAGGAGGTGGCGCCTTGATCGGCAACTCCGCAGCCATTGCAGGCCCTGCGAGCATCGCCGCAAGCCCCACGCTTCCAAGCAGAAACTTTTTCATGACAGCCCCCGTGTCCCCATTTGCAAGGGGTTGATTGTACCATGCAAGGTCGGATT
Organism: uncultured Alphaproteobacteria bacterium; assembly: GCA_963821505.1. Classification (GTDB taxonomy): domain Bacteria; phylum Pseudomonadota; class Alphaproteobacteria; order Rhizobiales; family Xanthobacteraceae; genus VAZQ01. The sequence continues at coordinate 39,482 of CAWGEH010000035.1, read as the reverse complement.
CGACTGTGATCGTGCGGCAACAGTTAGATAAATTTGAGAACTCAGAGATGCTCTGCACGACAGAGGGCGCTATCCGCGTGGAATCGCGCGTCGAGAACCTAGCGGGCAATAATCCGGAAGCCGTGCTTGATCTGTGCAGCCACGCCTCGCCGGAGGGCGGTTGCAGGGATTTGGTAGGAAGGCAGGGAGAGCGCGTGGCTCGGTCGCTCCCAGAAAGATGGCCTGCCGTCCGCTTGCCAGGGGAAAGTCTTCATAGCCGGTGCAAGGCCATCGACTCGCGCTAGAGGGGGCAGCCTGGTCGCTGCCCCTTTCTAATCGGGAGCGGGAATGGACGCCAAGACGCGCCACCTCTTTTTGCTCGCCGCTCTGTCGGGCCTCTGCGCTGGGTCAGCCTGGGCCCTCGATGATGCTGTTTTCAGTTCGGTCTTTTTTGCCCTCGGGGTAGGCGCCGTTCTCGGCATAGCCTGGGAGCACTGGCGCTGACATGGGCCAGCTAATCCTCAAGCGCGGCTCGGCTTCCCGCCCTTCAGGCGAGTGAAACGACGACGACTACGACGTGCTGTCCGATGGCGTGGTGGTCGGCCGCATCTTCAAGGCCGCCGCCTCACCCGTGGGCACACCGTGGATGTGGACGCTGATCTTCGGCTACCACGAGGACCGCACACCGACGCACGGCTACGAGGCGACGCGCGACGGCGCGATGGCGGCCTTCGCTAAGAGTTGGCGGCGGGAAGGAACCTAGCGTGCTTGCTCGATAATGTTGGGGTCAAGTATCGGCGCGCGGAAAAACAGCCAATAAAATGTTCTCCAAAATGTGGATCTCCGTCTCAAGCAAATACGGGATAAGGACCTGCCTCACAGACTGAGGGAGGGCCTGTAATGAGGATAATCACGTTAGTGTTTTGTCTCATCGCGCTTGCACTTCCATGTCACGCTGCGCAGAGGCTCCACACGAAAACCCAAGACTCCGCATCGCTCGCGCAGAGATGTCGCGCGTTGGTCGGTAAGGAGGAGCCAGAAGCCACAGACGGGCGAAGCCACGTTGGCCAGCTCAATGTGCAACGCTTCAGCGACTGCTTGATGGGACGTTGATCCGCGGAAGGTCTGGCTCCCGCTCCGGCGGCGCATCACCCTTCTAGGGGTCAAGACAGCGGTCGAGGCTGGAAAACGCGCCCACGGGCTTTCCTGGCCGATTGCGGACATCTTGCGGACACGGAGCACAGCCGTTCGCGACGGACTAAACAACTCATTGAAAATACACAGAGATTTTCCGCGCACGGGTTTAAGTACCGCTGATTGCGAAGAAACGGGCCCACCGATCTGGCTCCCTCGTCGCGGGCGCGCATCATAGCGCTCCCGCCGCGCCGGCGGCGAGAGGGATCACTTGCGCTCCAGCGCCACCACGCGGCCCTTCTCGATCGCGAGCGCGAGCCGCCCCTGCTTGAGCGCAAGCGCCTTTTCGCCGAACAGCTCGCGCCGCCAGCCCGAGAGCGCCGGCACGTCCGCCGCGTCGTCGGCGGCGATGCGGTCGAGGTCGTCGACGGTGGCAATCACCTTGGCCGCGACCCCGTGGCGCTCGGCGGTCATGCGGAGCAGGACCTTGAGGAGCTCCACCGTGGCCTGTCCGTTGATCGCCGGCTTCGGGCGATCGAGCCGCGGCAGCGTCTTGGGATCGCGCGCGAGCCCGCGTTGGACCGCCGCCACGATGGCTTCGCCCCAGCGCGAACGCTCGAAGCCCCGCGGCAGCGAGCGCAGGCTCGCGAGCCGCTCGATCGTCGTCGGCGCCTGCACCGCGATGTCGCCGATGACGTCGTCCTTGAGCACGCGGCCGCGCGGCACATCGCGCTCCTGCGCCTCACGCTCGCGCCAGGCCGCAACCTCGATCAGCACCGCAAGCTCCCTGGGCTTGCGCACCCGCGTCTTCAGCCGCTCCCAGGCGTGCTCGGGCTCGAAACGATAGGTCGCGGGGGAGGTGAGGACCTTCATCTCCTCCTGCATCCAGTCGCTGCGCCCGCGCTTGTCGAGATCGGCGGCGAGCGTGACATAGACGTCGCGCAGGTGCGTGACGTCGGAGACGGCATAGGCGAGCTGCGCCTCGCTCAGCGGCCGCCGCGTCCAGTCGGTGAATCGGTTGGACTTGTCGAGATTGTCGCCGGTGATGCGCTGGACCAGCTGGTCGTAGGAGATCGAAGTCGCCGTAGCCCAGCACCATGGCCGCGACCTGCGTGTCGACCAGGGGGCGGGGGATGACGCCGGCCTCGTGCCAGCAGATTTCAATGTCCTGGCGGGCGGCGTGGAACACCTTGACGACGGTTTCGTCGGCCATCAGTGCGAAGAAGGGGGCGAGATCGATGCCGTCGGCGAGCGCGTCGATCACCACCGCCCCGTCGGTGCTCGCCATCTGCGCGACGCACAGGCGCGGATAATACGTGCTCTCGCGCAGGAATTCGGTATCGACGGTCACGAAGGGATGCCGCGCCATGCCGGCACAGACATCGGCAAGTGTCTCGGTCGTCGTGATCGGCTGCATGGGGGCTAGATAGCGCAGACCGGCTGCTTTGTCAGGGGCGCGGGTGGGCTGCTGGGGACGGCTTTCTCGCTCGGCGGCATGTTAAATTCAATTCGGCGCCCTGGCTGCTCGGCCGATTGTGCATACCAGCAGCGCCGATGTGTTCCAGCGCGAAAGGCATTTCGAGGCCGATCCGCGCGCGGACGCCTTTCGCGCGGCGGCAACGTGCGCCCTCAACTTGCAGGCGCGCCGGCCGCCAGCCGAAACCGTTCGACCTGCGCTTCGTCGACGTCGATGCCCAGCCCGGGCCCGGCCGGGAGCGCGACCGCTCCGTGGTCGATGGCAAGACCGGTCTTGGCGATGTCGCCGGCAAGATAGAAATGGGTCAGGCTCACGCCCCAATCGACGGTGGGCGCGGCGCAGGCGAGGTGGATCGCCGCGGCCGCGGCGATGCTCGATTCCGCGATCTTGGCGGCGACGTTGACCGCGAGGCCGAGACGCTCGCACAGCTGCGCGGCTTCGAGCGCCGCGCTCATGCCGCCGAGCTTGATGAGCTTGAGCGAGACGCCGCCGACGCCGCAGCGCTCGTGGGCCGCGATATCGGCGAGCGCGTGGATGCCTTCGTCGGCGCCGATCGGCATCGCGGCGACCCGCGTCAGCCGGGCGAGCGCGCGCAGATCATCGTGCGCGAGCGGCTGCTCGACGAACATCAGGCCGGCCGCGCGCACGCCGTCGACATAGCGGCGGGCGTCGGCGAAGGTCAGTCCGCAATTGGCGTCGGCGCAGAGCGGCGCGGCCGGGCCGAGCGCCGCGCGCAGCGCGAGCGTCGAGGCGATCTCGGCATCGACCGGCTTGGTGCCGATCTTGAGCTTGAAGAAATCGAATCCTTGCGCGCGCTTGGCGTGCGCTTCGGCGATGTCCTGCTCGGGAGTCGGATTACCCAGCAGCCACATCGGCGCGACCGCGCGGCGCACGGCGCCGCCGATGAGATCGACCACGGGAAGGCCGGACGAGCGCCCGAGGAGATCGAGCAGCGCCATCTCGATCGCGGAATGGGCGCCGGTATTGCCGTAGAGCGCGCGCTTGAGCTTGCGGCACAGGGCCGGACGCATCCAGGCGTCGGCGCCGATCAGCAGCGGCGCGAGGTGATCGCGCACCGCCGCGACCAGCCCGCCGAGCGTGTCGCCGGTCATGGTGGGGGCCGAGGCCGCCTCGCCCCAGCCGACGGTGCCGTCGGCGGCCTCGATGCGCACCAGGATGTTGAGCGCCCGGCTCACTGTGACGCCCGCCATCGCCATCGGCTTCTCCAGCGGCAGCGCCACCGGAATGGCATCGACCCGGCGGATGATCAGCGGCTCGCGCGCGCCGAGGTCGATGTGGGCGTCAATGCGGGCTTCCATATCGCGCCTCATTCGGCGCCGCGCACGCGCGGCATATGGATGAACTCCCAGGGCGAGGGCATCGGGCCGACCGGCACCTCGATCAGCGTCGGCCCGTCGCGGCGCTTGAACGCGCGCTTGAGCGCCGCGCGCAGTTCCTGCGGATCGCGCGCGCGCTCGGCCTCGGCGCCGAAGCTCTGCGCGTAGCGCACGAAATCGGGATTGGCGAGGTCGCTGGCGATCACGCGGTTGCCGTAGTGCTCCTGCTGGATGCGCCGCACATTGCCGAAGGCGCCGTCGTTGAACACGACGACGGTCAGGGCAATGCCATGGCGCATGGCGGTCGCCAGCTCGTTCGAGGTGAAGAGAAAGCCGCCGTCGCCCGAGATCGACAGCACCGGCACGTCGCGGCGCGCGTGCTGCGCGCCGAGCGCGGTCGCAAAACCCCAGCCGAGATTGTCCTGATAGCCGGGCGAGAGGAAGGTCCTCGGCCGGTAGACCGGAAGCAGGAGCCGCGCGGCAAAACCGATCTGGGTGACCTCGTCGACGAAAATGCCGTCCTCGGGCAGCTCCGCGCGGATGGCGTCGAGAAAGCCGATCTGCGGCGCGAGCTTGGTCGAGGCGCCGGCGCATCTTGGCTTGCCGCTCCTCCATGTCCACGCGGCGGGAGGACCGCCGCTGCGGCGGCAGCGCGTGGATCAGGCGGCGCAAAACGCGGCCGGCGTCGCCAACGAGCGCCACGGCGGGGCGTGCGAACCGTTCCGGCTCTTCGGGATCGGCGTCGACGCGGATGATGGCGAGCTCGGGATCGATGCCCCATTGCGTGAAGCCGTAGAACAGCCGGGTGCCGACGCCGAGCACCACGTCGGCTTCGCCCCACAATTCGCGGCCGAGCGGCAGCGTGACGCTTAAGGGATCGCGGCTGTCGAGCACGCCGCGGCCGCGCCGATAGGCCAGCACCGGCGCCTGCAGCAGCCGCGACAGCTCGGTGACCTCGGCGGATGCGTCCTGCGCGCCGCCGCCGGCGACGATCAGCGGGCGCTTGGCCGCGGCCAGCCGCCTGGCGGCGTCGGCGATCGCGTCCTCGTCGATCGGCGGCTGCGGGGCCGGCAGCGGCGGCGCGATCGCCGGCGCGGGGGCGCTGCGTCCCCAAACGTCCATCGCGCATTCCAGCACCGCCGGGCCGGGGCGGCCCGCGCGCCATGGCACGGAAAGCTTCGGCAACGAGCCCCGGCGCCTGCGCCCGGCGCGCGGATACGGGCGGAGAAATCGACCAGGCGGGAGATGATGCCGGCCTGGTCGCGAATCTCATGCAGATGCCCGAGTCCCCGGCCGATCGCGGATTGCGAGATTTGCCCGATCAATGCGAGCACCGGCGCGTTCATGCCATAGGCGGTGAGCAGCGCGGCCGCGGAATTGAGCAGCCCCGGTCCGGGGACGACGGTGTAGACCTGCGGCGCGCCGGTCGCGAGCGCGGCGCCGAGCGCCATATAGGCCGCGCCCTGCTCATGCCGGGTGTGGATGGTGCGGATCTGGTCGCCTGCCTTGAACAGCGCGTCGAACAGGGGATCGTTGTGCACGCCGGGCAGCGCGTAGATCGTGTCGATGCCGTGGGCGATCAGCGCGGCGACGGCGGCTTCCGCCGTGGTCATCCGCGCGGCGGCGCCCGCGGATTGCTCGGGAGGAGTCTTGGCCGGCTTCGTCTTGATCATGATGCTCGAATTTCGCAGCCGGCCGAGTTGTGCAGATCGGCGGCACCGTGTCGAGGCCCTTCACGCGGTTGCGGCGCCCCGCCGCCCGCCGGGCGCGCGCGGCGCCGTCGATCGCAAAACCCGCGGCGCGCGCGGCCGGAACAGGCCGCCCGCGTTCTTGACAAGCGCCGCCGCGCATGTGCCTTTCCGCGCGGCAGCATCGAGGCTCGATCCACCGTCATGCATCGCTATCGCACCCACACCTGCGGCGCCCTGCGCGCAAGCGACATCGGCCAGGAGGTGCGGCTTTCCGGCTGGTGCCACCGCATCCGCGACCATGGCGGATTGCTGTTCATCGACCTGCGCGACCATTACGGCATCACCCAGGTGGTGGCCGATCCCGACTCGCCGTCCTTCAAGGACGCCGAGAAGCTGCGCTCGGAATGGGTGGTGCGGATCGACGGCAAGGTGCGCGCCCGTCCCGCGGGCACCGAGAATCCGGAGCTGCCGACCGGCGCCGTCGAAGTCTACATCAACGAGATCGAGGTGCTGGGTCCGGCCGCCGAGCTGCCGATGCCGGTGTTCGGCGATCAGGAATATCCGGAAGACATCCGGCTCAAATATCGCTTTCTCGATCTGCGCCGCGAGCGCCTGCATCACAACATCATGCTGCGCGGCGCGGTCATCGATTCCATCCGGCGGCGCATGAAGGAGCAGGGCTTCTTCGAGTTCCAGACGCCGATCCTGACCGCATCCTCGCCCGAGGGCGCGCGCGACTATCTGGTGCCGTCGCGGCTGCATCCGGGGAAGTTCTACGCGCTGCCGCAGGCGCCGCAGCAGTTCAAGCAGCTGATCATGATGTCGGGCTTCGATCGCTATTTCCAGATCGCGCCCTGCTTCCGCGACGAGGATGCGCGCGCCGACCGTTCGCCCGGCGAATTCTACCAGCTCGACCTGGAGATGAGCTTCGTCACCCAGCAGGACGTATTCGACGCGGTCGAGCCGGTGATGCGCGGGGTGTTCGAGGAATTCTCCGGCGGCAAGCCGGTGACGCAAAAATTCCCGCTCATCCCTTACGCCGAGGCGATGCTCAAATACGGCACCGACAAGCCGGACCTGCGCAACCCGATCGATGATCGCCGATCGTCAGCGAGGAGTTCATGCGCCGAGCGTCACCTTCAATGCTTTCAAGAGGGTGATCGAGGCCGGCGGCGTGGTGCGCGGCCATTCCGGCGCCGGGAGCGGCGGCACAGCCGCGCTCGTTCTTCGACAAGCTCAACGACTGGGCGCGAGCGCGAAGGGCGCGCCCGGCTCTGGGCTACATCGTGTTCGAGGCGCGAAGGCAGATGCGGTCGTCGGCAAGGGGCCGATCGCCAAGTTCATCCCCGCCGACGTGCAGGCGAAGATCGTGGCCAAGGCCGGCATCGGAGGCGGGCGACGCGGTCTTCTTTGCCGCCGACAAGCCGGCCGCCGCCGCCAAGCTCGCGGGTGCCGCGCGCAGCAAGATCGGCGAAGAGCTCGGTCTGATCGCCAAGGATCGTTTCGAGTTCTGCTGGATCGTCGATTTCCCGATGTACGAATGGAACGAGGAGGAGAAGAAGATCGACTTCTCCCACAACCCGTTCTCCATGCCGAACATGGCGGTCGAGGACTTCCTCGCGCTCGATCCGGCCGATCGCGAAAAGATTCTGGCCCTCAAGGCGATCCAGTACGACATCGTCTGCAACGGCATCGAGCTCTCCTCCGGCGCCATCCGCAACCATCGCCCCGACGTCATGAGCAAGGCCTTCGCCATCGCCGGCTACGGCGAGAATATGCTGGAGCAGAAATTCGGCGGCATGCTGCGCGCGCTCTCGCTCGGCGCGCCGCCGCATGGCGGCATCGCGCCCGGCATCGACCGCATCGTGATGCTGCTCGCCGGCGAGGAGAACCTGCGCGAGGTCGTGCTGTTCCCGATGAACCAGCGCGCCGAGGATCTGATGATGGGCGCGCCTTCGGAGGTCACGCCGAAGCAGCTGCGCGAGCTGCATATCCGGCTCAATTTGCCGGAGAAGTGATCGTCCTTCGGTGGGGCCGAAGCCGGTCGAGATTCTCTCCTGAGGAACTGCGCCACTTGTGCCTGGTTCGCCGCGCGCGATGGTGTCGCCGGCGGATTGCCACGAACGCAGGCGAGGCCGCTTGATTCGGTCGCGAAATCGGCGTTGAATTTTCGAGCTATTCCAAACAGACGGTGGCGGTCGCCAGTGCTTTCGCGGCGACGGAGCCCCGCGCGGCTGATGATGCCGACGACATGAGTGCCAAACAGGCACCAGGGAGGAGACCATGCACGACATCGAACGGCGCGCCTTCATGAAAGGCGCGGCAATCGGCGCGCTCGCCTTCACGGTGGGCGGCGCCGAAGTTCTGCTCACGCCGGGCGCGGCGCGGGCGCAGGGCGTCCCGTTGCGGACCTTGACCGCCGCGCAGGCCGCGACCCTCGACGCGCTGGGCGAGACGCTCGTCCCCGGGGCGCGCCAGGCCGGCATATCCCATTTCGTCGATCAGCAGATCTCGATCCCGGCGGACGAAGCCCTGCTGGAGGCCCGCATCCTCAACGTGCGTCCGCCCTACGCGAATTTCTATCGCGCCGCTCTCGGCGCGGTCGATCGAGCCAGTCAGGCGCTCAACAACGGCCGCGCGTTCGCCGAGCTCACGCCGGCCGAGCAGCGCAGCCTCGTCGACGCCATGCGTCAGAACAAGGTCGAAGGCTGGCAGGGCCCGGCCGGACCGTTCGTCTACCTGGTATTGCGCAGCGACAGCGTCGACGTCGTCTACGGCACCATGGATGGCTATGCCGGCCTCGGCATTCCCTACATGCCTCACATCGCGCCGACCAAGAGGTGGTGACATGGCCAACGAAAAGGTAGACGTCGTCATCGTCGGCGCCGGCGCATCCGGCTCGGTGTTCGCCGCGGTGCTGGCCAAGGCCGGCAAGAAGGTGGTGCTCCTGGAATCGGGGCCGGACTGGCAGCTGACCGATCTCATCAGCTCGGATTTCTGGGGACGGCGGGTGAAGCCCGCCGGCGCGCCGTTCCTGCTCCAAGGCAAGAACCCGTTCGGCTACGCCTATCAGGCCGGCTGGGGCGTGGGCGGCGCGGCGTTGCACTACTTCGCCAACTTCCCGCGCCTGCTGCCGACCGACTTCAAGATCAAGAGCGAGCACGGCCGTGCGCACGACTGGCCGATCTCCTACGCGGACGTGGCGCCCTATTACGACCGGGTCGCGATCGACGTCGGCGTCTCCGGCGACGCCAAGGCGGAGGAAATCTGGCGGCCGGCGGGCGCGCCTTATCCGATGCCGCCGATGAAGACCTTCCGCAACGGCGAGATCTGGCTCAAGGCCTTCGAGCAGAACGGCATCCGCATGGTGCCGGCGGCGGTCGGGATGAATTCGACCGAATACAAGGGCCGCGCCGCCTGCATCTATGACGGCTGGTGCCACGTCGGCTGCCCGATCGGCGCGCTGGCCAATCCGCTGGTGACCTATCTCGGCGATGCCAAGAAGGCCGGCGCCGAGATCCGCGCGCGGTCGACCGTCACGCGCGTGCTCACCAACGCGCAGGGCGGCAAGGTCGTCGGCGTCGAATACTACGACGCCAAGAACGAGCGCCAGGTGCAGGAGGCGAGCGTGGTGGTGCTCGCCGCCTGGGCCGCCCAGAATCCGCGCCTGATGCTCAACTCCGCGACCGACAAGCACGCCAAGGGGCTCGCCAATTCGAGCGGTCTGCTCGGCAAATACATGATGGCGCACTTCAGCTCGGGGACCTGGGCCCTGTTCGATGAGGACGTCCAGAACTACATGGGCACCACCGGAGCGCAGTTCATGTCGTACGAGCGCTACGGCAAGACCAGCCAAAAAGGCGCCTTCGGCAGTTCGTTCATCACCGCGGGCTCGGCGCTCAAGACCAGCGATCTCGGCGGCTTCGCCAACGCCCGCCTCGACCTGTTCGGTCCCGACCTCGCCGCTTTCATGAAACGCGCCGCGCGCGGACTGACCCGCATCGGCGCGTTCGGCGAGGAGATGCCGAACATCGAGAACCGCATCGAGCTCGCAAGCGACAAGGACGAGTTCGGCATGCCGCTCGCCAAGATCATCCACAGCTACGATCAAGACGCGCAGGCGCTGTGGAACGCCAATTTCGAGGAGGGCCTCAAGGTCGCTAAGGCGACCGGCGCCAAGGAGGTCTGGTCGGCGCGCGGCAACATGCCGACCATCCACCTGTTCGGCGGCACCATCATGGGCACGGACGCCGGCAACTCGGTCACCAACAGCTACGGCCAGACCCACGAGATTCCGAACCTGTATGTCGCCGGGCCCGGAATCTTCCCGACCGAAGGCGCCTCGAATCCGACCTACACGATCTTCGCGCTGTCGCTGCGCGCCGCCGAGCAGTTGGCGTCGCAGTGGGGCACGGTGGCGGGGTGACGCGATTATCCCTCGCCCCGCATCCGAAGTCGGATCGATCCGACTTCGGCTTTAAAAAGTGCCGAACTGGGGTGAACCCGAGTTCGCGCGGGGCGAGGGATCTCATTGCGGCTCGATGCCGGCCGTCCGCACGATGTCGGCGATCTGGCGGACCTGGGCGGCAATGAACGGTTTGAACGCGGCCGGCGCGTTGCCGACCGGAATGACTCCGATGCCGGTCAGCCGATCGCGCACCGCGGGGCTCGCGATCGCTTTTCGGATCTCCTCGGAAAGCCTTGCGAGCACCGCGTCCGGCGTCTTGGCCGGCGCGAACATGCCGCTCCAGCTCGCGAGCACCTCCATCCCCGGCACCCCGACCTCCGCCATGGTGGGGACGTCGGGGAGCCGCGCAAACCGTTTGGCGCCCGTATAGCCGAGCGCGCGGATTTTCCCGGCCTCGACGAAGGGGAGCGACGACGGCGGCGTCATGAACATGACCTGCACGTCCCCGGCGATCAGCCCGCTGAGGGCCGGCGCCGCGCCGCGGTAGGGAACGTGCACCATCTGCGTTCCGGTGAGCGACTTGAACAGTTCACCGGCGAGGTGGAGGCCGTTGCCGACGCCGGGCGAGCCGAACGAGATGTTGCCCTCGGGGCGGCGGGCGAGCGCGATGAGCTCCTGCACCGTCCGCGCCGGCAGGCCGGGATTGACCCCGAGGATATAGGCCTCGGTCGCGGCGATGTTGCTCACCGGCTCGAAATCGCGGATCACGTCGAACGGCAGCTTCTTGTGAAAGCTCGGATTGACCACGAACGAGCTCGAGGTGACGAGGAGCGTATAGCCGTCGGGAGCGGCCTCGGCCACGGTCTGCGCGCCGAGGACGCCGTCGGCGCCCGGCCGGTTCTCGACCACGAACGGCTGCCCGGTCTGCGCGGCCAGCTGCTGGCTGATGATGCGTCCGACCACGTCGGGCGTGCCGCCCGCGGCAAAGGGCACGATCACGCGCACCGGCTTGCCGGGATATTGCGCGAAGGCGGGCAGGGCAGCGCCCAGCAGCGCGAGCGTCAGTGCAAGGCCGCCCCACTGCAAGCGCCGGCGCATTGGGCTACTCCCGGGTTCGAGGATCTTGCTCTAAGTCGCCTTGACGCGCGGCAAGAGCTTGAGCGCGTTCTCGCGCTCGATGGCAAGCAGATCGGCGGCGCTGAAACCCCAGTCCGCGATACCCTGGTTGACCTCGGCGCCGTCCCGGAAGGGAAAATCGGTGCCGTACATCACCTGCGACACCGGCACCATCTTGAGCAGCGCCGCGATCTGGCCCGGCGTGTTGCCCTGCGCGAGCTCGTAGTGGAACTTCCTGAACTCGGGCATTGGGCCGTTGGGCAGGTTCGCGGGCTTGCGCTCCTGCGCGAGGCGGATGAAGCGGCCGGTGAGGAACGGCAGCGTGCCGCCGCTGTGCGAGAAGATCCAGCGAATGTCCGGGAACTTCATGGCGGTGCCGCTGAAGACGAGGTGCGCGATGGTGCGCGTGGAGTTGGTCGCGTACTCGATCGATCCCGGCGGGATGCCCGGCACCAGGCCGCGGCAGCAATTGGGCGTCGTCGGGTGAACGTAGACCACGGCCTTGCGCCGGTTGAGCTCCTCGTAGACCGGGGCAAAGGAAGGATCGCCGAGATATTTGTCCTGATAGCTGGTCAACAGCCCGACGCCGTCGGCCTTGAGCGTGTCGAGCGCGTACTCGATCTCGCTCAGGCTCCCCTGCACGTCGGGTGGCGCGATGACGGCGAAGAGGCCGAAGCGGCCGGGATGGTCCTTCGCCACCTTGGTGGCGTACTCGTTGAGCTGGCGCGCCAGGCCGCGGGCCTCCTCGACATTGTTGCCGTACCAGACCCCGGGCTGCACGACCGACAGGATCGAGGTCGCGATCCCGCTCTTGTCCATGTCCTCGAGCGACGACGCCGGCGACCACTTCGGCGGAGCCGCCCCGGCACGGCGGCCCGGCGCCATCATGGCATCGACGTGGAACTTGGGAATGAAATGGTGATGCACGTCGATCCGCGTCTTGGCGCCGGAAGAATTGGCGCCGGAAGAATTGGCGGCAGGAGCATCGGCGGAGGGCACCTGCGCGGCTGCCGGCGTGGTGCGGCCGAGCGCGGAAATGGCTCCCAGGCCCAGCGCGGCCGCGCCGCCGGCCAGCAGACGTCGCCGCGCCGGGCTTGCCGGCAAGCGCTGCGGTTCGCAGCACAGGCAGGAGCGGAAAAACTTGCGTCCTGTGAGATTGGCGTTCATCCCTTCCTCGCGATTTGTCGTTGTGCGGCATCGTCCGACTGACCATCATCCTAGAGCGTTTTCCGGCGAAGTGGGAACCGGTCCGCCGCAGAAAACGCGTGAAACGTAAGGACCCCGGAGCGGTTTGCGATTGCAACGGAACGGAAACCGCCCCAGCAGAATTTCTTGACTCCGGGGACCCGCGCCTTATTTGGGACGAGCCGCTGTGATCCGTCCGTGCGCGGGCTGGTCGGGCGGCATTCGCTTGCCTGACGCCGCTCGTCGGTACTCGGGTTGGATCACTCGGTTGGGGAGGACGGCAATGCGCCAGAACGCCCTCTTGCGATCGGGGAAGGGCTTGGGCATCCCAGGCACCGCCCGAAACAAAACCCCTCACGTCGCCGTGGTCAAGGCGCCGCCCGTCGACCAGCGCGAGGATCATTTCGCCGTGCGCAACGGCGTGCGCTGCGCCGGCGTGCATCTGATCGTCGATCTGCACGGGGCCAGGGGCCTCAACGACATCGACCTGATCGAGGCGACGCTGCGCCGCTGCGTCGAGGCGGCACAGGCTACGCTGCTCCACATCCACCTGCACCATTTCCAGCCCAACGGCGTGTCCGGGGTGGCGGTGCTGGCGGAGAGCCATATTTCGATTCACACCTGGCCCGACGCGGGCTATGCCGCCCTCGACGTCTTCATGTGCGGCAAGGCCAGCCCCGATGCGTGCATCCCCGTGCTGCGGGAAGCCTTCAAGGCCGAGCGCGTGGACGTGAACGAAATCCTGCGCGGGCAGGGCGCCTGACCAGAGGACAGACGACAGAGAACGGATCACGGACCGGCGGCTTCTTTTCCGTCCTCTGTTCTCTGCCATCCGACGTCAGATATGGCCGACAAACGCCGGATCCCCGAGACGCTGTTCGACGACCTCGGCTTCCGCATGACCTACGAGGTCGAGCGGGTGATCTACGAGGTGCAGACCGAGCACCAGCATCTCGTTCTGTTCGAGCACCCGTTCTTCGGCAAGATGCTGATGCTCGACGGGGCGACCCAGGTCACGAGCGCGGATGAGTTCGTCTACCACGAGATGATGACCCACGTGCCGATCCTGGCGCACGGCAATGCCAGGGAGGTGCTGATCGTTGGCGGCGGCGACTGCGGCATCGCCGAGGAGGTGCTCAAGCACAAGTCGGTCGAGCGCCTCACCCAGGTCGAGATCGACGCCTCGGTGGTCGAGTTCTCCAAGGAGCACTTCCCGGAATTCACCAAGCCGGTATTCGCCGACAAACGCTTCGACCTCGTCATCGACGACGGCATGAAATACGTGGCCAGGACCGACCGGCGCTTCGACGTCGTCATCGTCGACTCCACCGACCCGCAGGGGCCGGGCAAGGTGTTGTTCAGCCAAAAATTCTACGCGGGCTGCCGGCGCTGCATGACCAAGGGCGCCGTCATGGTCACCCAGAACGGAGTGCCGATCTTCCAGGCGGGCGAGCTCACCGCGGGCATCGCCAAGTTTCGCCGGCTGTTCGTTGACGGCTATTGCTACGTCGCGGCGATCCCGACCTATGTGGGCGGGCACCTGGCCATGGGCTGGGCGACCGACAACGCCAAACTGCGCCAGGCCTCGGTCGAGACCATTGCGGCGCGCTACGACAAGGCCGGCCGCTTCGCCACCAGGTACTGGACGCCCGAGGTGCACGTGGCGGCCTTCGCGCTGCCGCGCTTCATCGCCGACATGGTGGCGAAGGCAAAGCCGAAGACGAAGACAAAGACGCGTTGATCCCGCCTGCCGCGGCGGCCGGAGCGTTGTCCGGCGAAAGCGGGAACCGGTTCGCCCCAGAGACAACGCGTCAAACGCCATGACTCCGGGGCGGCTTTCGATTCCAAAGGAACGCAAACCGCTCCGGGAAACTCAACCCGCCGCCGGCTCCTTCGCGACGTCGAAATTGAGCTCGATCAGCACGTTGTTCGGATCGGTCAGGAAAATCTGGCGGCGCGAGCTGTTCGGCACCTCGTTGACCCGGAACGCCACGCCTTTGCGCGTGAGGCGCTGCTTCATCGCCGCGTAGCCGCGGCTGCCGAAGGCGATGTGGTCGATGACACCCGAATCCCGCGGCTGCACCTTGTCGGTGGGCGAGATGTCGTTGAGGTGCAGCACCGGATGGCCTTCGCTGTAGAGCCAGGCGCCGGGGAAGTCGAACGGCGGCCGCGGCCCGTTCACCAGACCCAGCACCTCCTCGTAGAAGCGAACGGTATCGCCAAGGTTGCGGGTGGAGACGTTGTAGTGGTCGAGCACACCGACGCTGCAACGATCGAGCACATCGACGCTCATGCTCATGAAACTTCTCCTTTTGGCTTCTTCTCCTTGGGCTCCCTGGGGCCAAGTCTGCGCCCAAAATCCTACCGCGTAAATGAGGCGGTGACGAGCCGCCGGTTTATGGCGCCCGCGCGAGATTGCGTGACGCCGAAGAACCGGTCATCATGCGCCGCGAAGGCCATACGCGCAGGCCACAAAAGGAGTTGTTGCATGGCGCTCGATCGCCGCCGGTTGCTCGCGCTCAATGTTGCCGTTGCGCTCGGCGCGCTCGCCGGTGCGGCGCTGCTCGATTCCCGCACTGCCGCTTTAGCCGGTGGGCGCCCTCCCGCGCCCTGGTGCGCCAATTTGGGCGGACGCGACGGCGGCTGGGACTGCGGCTATCACAGCTTCGAACAATGCATGGCCACGGCGAGGGGGCTGAGCGGCAACTGCCAGCCCAACCCGAGGGCGGTGTTCGCGCCGCCCCCGCCGCCGCGCCGCGCCCGCCGCTGATCAACGCTGCCAGGTGACGAGGGTCGCGCCCGCGGCAGCGTCGAGCACGCGCCTCCTGCCGGGATGCAGGCCGTGGCTCGCCAGCACCTCCTCGGGGGTGCGATCGCCCGCAAGCTCGCGGAACACCGGACGGCCGCCGGGAAGCCGCGCGCGGGCGACGCGCGTGAGGTGGAAGGCATCGTAGCCCGCCTCCCAGAACAGCGCGTAGACGTCGGCGCCGCCGATCACCGCCAGCATGCCGTCACCCGCGCCGAGCGCGGCCCATGCCTGCGCGAGCGAGGCGCCCGCCGGATTCCAGAGCAACGCCCTGGGATGCGCCGACGCGGGCGCAAGGCCGCTCACGCGCCGGGTCACGATCAGCCGGCGGCGGCCGGCGGCGTTCGCGCCGCCCTCGTGCGAGCGGCGCCCATGCACGACCGCCGCCGCGCGGTCCAAGCCGGCGTGGAAGAATTCCTGGTCGGCTTCGATCTTGAGCGCATCCGGCATGTGGCCGGCGGCGTCGGCGATCATCCCGTCGGCGGAAACGATGGCGAAGCCCTCGATGCGGCTCGGACCCGGCATTCCGCGCGGCGGCGCTCAGAACAGCGCGAGATACTTCAGCAGCGAAATCACGCCGATGATGATCACGATCACCCGGACGATCTGTCGGGCGCGGCCGTCGATCGGCAGCATGTTGACGAGATAGAGCACCAGGATGACGACAAGGAAGGTGATGAGCACGCCGATGAGGACGTTCATTGCGTGTTCCCTTTTGCTGCGACGACTGTGCCTGCGATTCGCTTTGAAGCGACGGCGGTATACTACCGGGTTTCACGGGCGCCGCCACCGGCTTGCCGCCGCCGCCGTTTGCGGCCGATCGCGAGCGTCGGTGCGGCAGCGCGATATCGGCGCTCGACGCACGTGCGGCGCGGCCGCGTTCTACGGTTTGCGGCCTGGCTTGCGCGGCCGCATCGGCTGCTCCGGCAGCACGCCCATGCGCGCGGCGACCTCCGGCGGCACCCGGTAGTCGCGCAGGACATAGTTCATGTCGCGCAGCCCGCAGGCCTCGCGCTGGACGACGAAATGCCAGAGCGCAAGGCTTGCCTGCGCCACCAGCGACGCATGCGCTTGCCGCCGCTCGGCGGACGGCGTGTCCTTGCCGGCGTCGAAGCGGGCCAACGCCTCGAGCGATGCTTCGAGGGCGCGCCCGAGCCGGCCCAGCGCCGCCGCCTTCTCCTGGGCGAGCTCGTCCTCGAGCAGGTCGGCGGCTGAATGCTTGATCGTGCGGCGTGCCATCGGCCGGTTCGCGTGCGTTCGGTGCTCCATGATTCACCGGCCGCGAGCGGCCTGTCGAGCGCCGTTGCAAGACGATTTCGCCGGCCGCGGTCGCTTGAAGGACCCCGACGTATCGGCTCATATAGTCGCCGCCGCTGCCGCCGTCGCGGCCACCACAGGAGAAGCAACAATGACACGGGCAAGATTCATCACGGCGCTGTGCGCGCTCGCCATGATCGCCGGCGCCGGCCGCGGCGCCTTCGCGCAGGAGACCTTGAAGGTCGCGATCCCGCAGCGCGGCGCCTGGGATGCCGGCATCGCCGAGCTCGGCCAGCGCGGCGGCATCTTCAAGAAGCACGGGCTCGATCTCGAAATCCTCTACGTCCAGGCTGGGCCGGAATCGATCCAGGCCGTGATCGGCGGCAGCATGGATATCGCCACCGCCGCCGGCGTCTCGGCCGCGGTCGGCACCTTTGCCAAGGGTGCGCCGATCCGCATCATCGGCAGCGAAATGATCGGCGCGCCCGATCTGTACTGGTACGTGCCGGCCAATTCGCCGATCCACAAGATCGAGGATTTCAACGGCAAGACGGTCGCGTATTCCTTGACCGGCTCATCGAGCCATGCCGCGCTGCTCGCGCTCATCGCGCAATACAAGCTCACCGCCAAGCCGACATCGACCGGCAACATCGCCTCGACCATCACCCAGACCATGTCCGGACAGGTCGACGTCGGCTTCGGCGCGGCGCCGTTCGGGCTCGACCTGGTCGAGGACGGCAAGATCCGCATCATCGCCACCGGCAGCGACGTGGCATCGCTGCGCACCCGCACGGTGCGGGTCAACCTGACCAATGTGAACACGTTGCAGAACCGCCACGATGCGATCGTGCGCTTCAATCGCGCCTATGAGGAGACGGTGACGTGGATGTATTCGGATCCGGCCGCGCTCAAGGTCTACGCCGAATATTCCAAGCTGCCGGAGAAGATCGTCCTGCGGGTGCGAAGCCTCATCCCGAAGGAAAACCTCGCCACCGGCCGGATCGAAGGCATGGATCAGATCATGGCCGACGCGGTGGCGGGCAAGTTCATTCCTGCGCCGCTGAGCGCGGAGCAGGTGAAGGAGCTGGTGCAGATTCCGAAATGAGCACGGCCGCGTCGTAACGGGACAGCGCGCAAAGCAAAAGCGCGGCGCTCGCGGCGCCGCGCCCGACTGCAAAGCCTGCCCCGTTCAGGCCAGCACTTTGTACTTCTTGAACCAGGCGATCATCTCGTTCCAGCCGTCCTCGGCCGCCTCCTTGCGGTAGCTGGCGCGATAATCGGCGTGGAAGCCGTGCGGCGCGCCCGGATAGAGCTTGAACTCGGCGGTCTTGCCGGCGGACTTCAGCGCCGCCTTCATCGCTTCCACCTGCGCCACCGGAATTCCCTGGTCGGCCTCGCCGTAAAGGCCGAGCACCGGCGCCTTCATCTCCGGCGCAAGCTCGGTCGGACTCTTCGGCCAGAGCGATTTTTGCGCAGGGGGATCGACCACGGTGCCGTAGAACGCGACGCCGGCCTTGAGGTCCTTGTTGTGGGCGGCGTATTCCCACACCGTGCGTCCGCCGCGGCAGAAGCCCATGATGCCGAGCCGGTTGGTGTCGCCGCCCTGCGACTTGGCCCACGCCACGGTGGCGTCGAGGTCGGACAGGAGCTCGGCGTCCGGCTTGCTGTTGACGATCGGCATGAGCTTGGGCATCTCGGTGATCTTGGTGAGATCCTCGCCCTTGCGGAAATAATAGTCGGGCGCGATCGCGAACGCGCCGAGCTTGCCGAGCCGGCGCGTGACGTCCTTGATGTACTGGTGCAGCCCGAAAATCTCCATCGCCACCAGGATGACCGGAGGGTTCGGCACGTTGGCGGGCCGGGCGTAGTAGACCGGCATCTCGCCGTCGGCGACCTTGACCTTGGCCTCGCCGGCGGTGAGCCCACTGGTATCGGTCTGGATGGCGTCGGCGCGCACCGGTCCGGCGGCGAGGGTGTAGCCGGCCGCGGCGGCGGCCGAGGCCGCCATGAAGAAGCCGCGCCGCGACAACGGGTCGACCTGGCGTGCCAGTCCTTCGAGATCGGACGCCAGCTGCGGTTGGGCAGACATGCGAAACCTCCCTGTTTGTGGCGTTGGAACCTTGCTCCGGAGCGGAGATGCGCCGCCCACGTGACAGCCTGTCAACGCCCCGGGCGGCCGTTTATTCCGGCCGCGCAAGCTCTTTCACGACCGCGTCGATGACGCGCGCGTCCATCGGCTCGATGTCGGTGGGAAAGACCGCGGCGATGTGGCCGTCGCGCCCGACCAGGTATTTGTGAAAATTCCAGCGCGGGGTCTCGAGCGGGCGCTCGCTGGCGGCCCATCGGTAGAACGCATGCGCGCTTGCGCCCTTCACCTGCGCCTTGGCGGCGAGGGGAAAACCGACGCCGTACTCGCCATGGGCGGTCTTCATGATGTCGGCGGCGCCGCCCGGCTCCTGGCCGCCGAAATCGTTCGACGGCACGCCGACGATCATCAGCCCGCGCTCGTGATAGCGCGTCCACAGCTGCTGCAGGCCGGCATATTGCGGGGTGTAGCCGCAGAGCGAAGCGGTGTTGACCACGAGGATCGGCTTGCCGGCGTAATCGGCGAGCTTGATGTCGGCGCCGTCGAGCCCGGCAAAGGAAAAGGCATAGGCGGTGATGGGGGTCATGGCGGGCGCCTGGGCGAAGGCCGGGGTCGCGAACGAGCCGGCGAGCAGCGCCAGAACATGTCTGCGGTCGGTGAGCATGGTTCACTGACCTGCGTTTTGATTCTGCGAGGCCTTTTTCCCCAACTCAGGGTCAAAGCGCGCATGAGAGTTCAAAAGCTTACAGTCGATTTCCCAACTGGCAAGCCCGGGTTTTCACGCTCTGCGATGACTTTGGTGTGATCGGCTGTTTGGTCGATCACGGCGGCCAAGGCGTAGCCGTTTGCGACCACGACGTTGAATTCCTCGGCAAGTTTTCAAATCGGATTGACGCGGCCGGCATGCTGGCGAACCGGGCGTGGCACGAGCGGCGCCGACTGCGACACCCCGGCCCAGCACGCTAAAATCGGAAACCCCGCGGCCATGTTTCAAACGATCCGCGTACGTCGGCTGACCGCGCCACCCCGGTTTTGGCCTTGGCTTTTTCTATCTCTCTAGGACAAGGTAGGCGTCGTGTATTTAAGCGGTATGCCGCGGGAATGCCAAACGGGCGGGGGCGGCGCCTGCGCGCTGGCCCCGCCGGCGACGTGATCGAGTTCAGCGTCGCTGATCTCGATTGGCTCTGGTTCTGGCGGGCGAGTATCCATTCGCATTCAGCCGGCCAATGTCTGGTCCCTGAGATTGACTGATTGCTGGTAGGTTTGCGCCTCCCACAGCATCAATCTGGCCGCAATGCCAAAGTCCCCAAGGGGGCTTCCGCCCACGACGGCATCGAGTTCATTGTCGGTGAGCTCACGACACTCAGTGGTTTGGCTCATGTCCATGGCCGTGCTCCGTGTTCGAGTTGGCGCACGATTGGAATGTCTTACGTGACCGTGATTGCATCGCGCTGTGATAGCGATCACAGATTTTGCGACTCCGGCCGAGCAGGCCTTAAACTGTGGTGGCTGGCGCCGATGCAGCCCTGTGCTGAAAACGCAACACCTGAGCTTAATCCGCAGCTGCTGACCAGCCGGTAATTGGGCACGGCCGGATTCCACACCCGGCATAGCAGAATGCTGACCGAGCGCTCGGCTCCGCACGCCTGACACGGGGCTGCCCGCTCTACTACAAAACCCCGCCGGGGGGGCCTTGGCGGGGTTTTTCTTGCGAGCCTGCTCGGCGACCTAACGCATCGCCGGGATCATTGTTGCTCCGCCGCCGCGCACGGTGCGCTTGTCGTCGGTACCTCTGAAGACCTCGACGGCGGTGCTTTCTTCGCGGCCGTTATCAGTCTCGGCCTCAGCGCTCGTGCCGACCGCCGGCTCCGCATTCGGCGCGGCCATAGTGCAGGAATTGTGCGCGCTCCCGGACAATTCGGCGAAATCGCCGATTTGGAAACCGCAAAGCTGTGATGGCCGTCACAGCGGCCGATCGAGGCGTCCGGTTACACCCCGTGCCGGTGGCCCGCGCTGAGAGCGGGACACGAAGATGAAAGGATCACAGCCATGAATCCGATCGAGACCCGAAAGCCGGGAATCGCCCAGGACAACAAGCCGGAAATCGCCCACGACCGGGCGCTGCAAGACGGCGAACTCGACGCCGTCAGCGGCGGCGTGCTTTCCAGCGCTTTCAGCAACACCATCAAGACGCTTGGGGAAGCGATGGCCACGATGGCCCGAAAGGGTTGACGGCAGACGTAGCAGCCAGAGAGAGACGCCAAGGCCCCCGGCGCGAGAGCGGGGGCCTTTTGCGTTGCTGTCACATTCCGACGTTGGTACGAGCGCGTGCTGCAAACGGATCGGAGCGCGTGAACCGGGACAGGAGCCATCCCGCCGCGGGTCTCACTGGCCGTGGCTGACGAGGACCCGGTTGCAGGCCACGCTGATGCGCGATCGAGAGGCCTGCAGACATGCCAGCACGCGCATGGTGTCCGGCAGCGCCGTCTCGCAGAACTTTTGCACGTCGGGCGCGCAGGCCGCCCGTTCCTCCGGCGTGCCCTGCGGCATGGGCAGGAGCGGCGGAAACGGCAGCGGCAGCGGAGCCTGCTGGGCGCGCGCCGGCGGCGAGCACACGACGAGGGCGGTGGCGAGCAGAGCGGCTTTGCGCAACATCCCGTGACCTTTCCGGACGACAGTCATGACAACGTACGGTGCCGCCGCGGCTTTCCTTCGCCGCGCGGCACCGGGCACAAGTCTTAGAACCATCGGCTGAGACCCGCCGCCGCGACGATCGCGCGGCCCGGCGAGCCGAGGCCCCCCAGAAGAGCACCACCAGGAGCGTCGAGGACGCCCCGATCGTGCCGGCGCGGCTGGTAGCAGCCCATCTGGCCGAAATCGAGGCGCCCGCGCGCGCCCATCGGCTGACTTGAGCCACGCGTGTCCCGCAGCGATGCAGCGCGCAGCCGCAAGGGCCTTAAGGCTTCGTGCTTGCGCCGCGCCCGGGATATGCCCTCACAAGCTCGCGGGCAGCGACGAATTTCGCCGCTGCCCGCGTTCAGCCCGGATCCGATCGAATTAGTTAATGGCAAAGCAATAGAACAGGCCGTCGCCGCCGGTGCTCTTCAAGTCGGCCTGGCTGCAGCCGCCGTCGGGCCCGCGCGAGGGATGCGACGAATTCCAGGACTTCGATGCGTCGTCGTCGCGCAGTCCCTGCCGGTCATGGTGGCCGAGCATGGCGGCGCCGGCGCCGCTCTTCGTCCAGTTGCCGCACGTCCTGTCCTCGCCGGCGGGGAACGCCCTTCCGTCGGGCTGCGAGCCGGTCAGGGCATCGTGCCGATTGGGCGTATCGCCGCGGCCGTTGACCGTGGCGCCCTTTTCGGTGAGCGCGGTCTGTTTGCTGATCTTGTTGTTGGCGCTGTGCAGATCGTCGACGTTGCGGGCGATGACTTCGCCCTTGGCATTCTGCCAGGGGCCGGCTCCGATGCGGTCGCGCGCGTTGACGGCCGGGGCGCCGCCGGCGGCCTGCGTGCTCAGATAGGCATGCCAGGTCTTGCCGCCCGCGCCGGCGGCTTGTGCCAGTTCCTGGCAGTGCCGGTCGGCGCCTTGGAGGCCGCCGAGGTCGGCGCCTTTGCCGGAGCCGACGCTGGTGAGAAAGAACGTCGTGGTGGTGGCTTGTTGCGCCTGGACGGCGGCACTCGCGCCGAGCGCCAGCAGTGCAACCGAGGCAAGCATCGGCACGATCACGCGTTTGTTCATGGCAGCTCTCCCGTTCTTGTTGAAGCCCAATGCGGCCGGCGAGCAACGCTCGAGCGGCGCTCGCGCCGCGCCCGCCCGCTAGACCTATAACAACAACCCCGGCACGAGATTCGTCCCGCCGAGGAGCGCGAAATTGCGCGTCCCGCCCGCGCTGCCTGATTTTTCATCCCGCCCGCGCGTGCGGGCTTCATCGCTCAGCCGATGCCCCCTTCGCACCCGCAAACATAAGAGCGCGCCTTGCCTCACCGCGTGCGCGCAGCCTCCATCCCTGTGGCGCGGACGAAGCGTGGGGCGATGAACGGGGCAACCTCGGCGCTCGTGCTCGAGCCCGGTTACCACTTCGTTCAGCATTGATCGGCCGCGGGAATTCTCGGCCGGGGACGGCATCCGGGCGCCCGCGACGTGCCCGGCCGGCAGCCGCGGCGAGGCCGGGGGGCGGCGCCCGCGCTTTCCTCGGTTGCGCGCGAGGAACTTGTTGGTTCCCTGCGGCGTTCTTCGCTCAGCTTCCTTAGCGACCGGTGGAGGGGAGATACGTCGATTGGGATCAGCTCGAGCCGTCGGGGATTCTGCCGCTGATGAACATCTCTCCCTGCAAAGGTGATGACATGACGACATTGCACACAAGTCGGGACAATGTCCGGCCAACGATCATGAATCCGAGCGGACTTGCTGAGGAGGGCGCCTCTCCCGACTTCTCACGCAAGAAGGAGTGCCATCGATGTGCGACTATAGTCTGCACCATGTCGCGACGCGTCCTGCCAAGACCGAGGACAAGCTGGTGACCACCAAGTTCACCAACTCCATCACCCGCGGCTTTGCGGCCGTCGATGAGCCGCATGTGGCGGTTTGCTTGCTCCCCGGCACCGAGGTTGCGTTCGACGACAACGTCGAATGCGAGCCTTCGTTCGGTATCGGAATTCTTGCCGAACAAGAAGATCGGGCAGCGGTTGGCGCGTTTCCGGCAAATCAACACCGAGAACGCGGTGACCCATCACGACGCGCTGGAATTCCCGGATGGGCAAGTCGTGCTGCTCACGCGATTGTGCGAGGGTCAGCGCGCGACGGTGTTGCAACTCCCGGCCGGTGCACGTCCCGCGACCGCGGAGGAGGCGGTACCCGCCGCCGAGCCCGGGGTTCGCGCGCCTTCGCTGTCGATCTGATCGCCGGCGCCCACGAAGGCGGTGCGTTCAGTAAGTTGGACGCCGGCGGCGCGGACACGGGCGGAAACCGCACCGGCGTCCGCGCAACAAACGCAGAGCCATCGGCCGCAACCGATGGCTCTTTCAATTTTCGTGGTGTGTGGGACGCGTGCTGACGACGACGGGTCAGCGAAAATCACAGGTCAGCGAACAGGACCAGTGTCTCGAACTTGTATCCGCACGCCTCGCATTCCCAGAGATGCCGCACGCGGTGCCGGTCCATGTATTCGGACCATTCCGGCAGGAAGATCGTCTCCCCGCACTGGGCACAATGGTTCGACAGCCTGGTCTGGACGTCCTTCCGGGGGCTCGCAGTTCGGAGCTCCATGACGCTTCCTCCGCCATGCTTTTTCTCCCCGACCCCTTATGGGCATCCATAGTAGCGCCGTCGCCGGCGCAATAAAGCAGCAGCACTGACCTAAGCCGGCGCGGATTTGGGCTGCCGTGCTCACCGCAACGCCACGCGCAGGCGGCTGCAGGATACCTTCACCTGAACGGGGTCACGCACCACGGCAACCATCACCCGAATGGGATCACGGAACGGCTTGACGGCTCCTGTGTTTAGTGTTCTTCCAGAGAGCACGGGGATGGCGGGGCTCGCAGGAGGGTGGCCATGCCCGCGGCGTATCAGTTGCATCCGGAGTTCGGACTTTTTTGTCCGACGGCCCGCTTTCGCCGCAGGTTGCGGCTCGCTCTTTGCGGCGTGGTGTTGGCGGCGATCGGGGTCGCCGTGTTGCGCGCCGGACCCGATCAAGAATTCCACTCAAGCGCTGACGGTTACGCATCTCGATGACGGCTCCGTCGTCGAGGCAAGTCCGCACGCCGGTCCCGCTGCAGTCGCGGCCATCGCGGGAAGGCCGGCGGTTGCCACGGGTGCGCCGAGCGAAGCCACCAAGGTCGAAATGATCAAGCCGGAAATGATCAAGCCGGAAGCGATCAGGACCGGAGCGACCAAGCCCGGAGCAATCAAGGCGGAAGCGGTGAAGGCGTCCTGCGACAGCACCACCTGGATCTACGTCGACGGCAAATGTCTTGCGGGCAAATGGCGCAAGCCCAAGATGGTGCGCGCGGCAACCGATCGTCCCGCGATCGCTGCAATTTCCATTGGCCGCGCCGCTCCGGCCGTGAGCGCGCCGGCTCCCGCCGCGGCCTCGCCCTCGAAATCGGCGCAAGCCGTGCCCGCCGACGCTGCCGCCTCCGCGGCGGCCGAGGCCTCCCCGCGGCCGGTCGCGGCGGCGTCCAAGAAGCCGCAAAGGACCGCGCGCAACCACAATCGTCGGCGCGAGCCGACGGGCAACGACGGCTCCTACTGGTCCTCCTGGCGCGAGGTGCGCGTGGACGACGGGTGGGGCGGGCGTGGCTATGCGGGCGATCGCGCGCGCGGCGGCTACGGCCGCGAGGGCTCCTACCGCTCGTTCTGGTGACGCGCGCCGGGGATGGCCGGCTGCCCTGAAGCCCGATCAATCGTTCCGAAGCCGGGGATCGCCGGCGTCCGTCTCCTCCGGCGGCTGGTGGGTTGAGCGCGCCTGGGGCCGCGCCGAGCGCAGGTTGCGTCTTTCTATGTTCGGCGCAGCCGCTATAGTGCCGCGCGCTACATGACAAGGGAGACCCATATGCCTGAAATTTACGTCCATGCCGTCAAGGGACGCACGCTCGACCAGAAGCGCGCGCTGGTGAAGGACATCACCGACGCGGTGGTGAAGAACTTCTCCGTTCCGGTCGAGGCGGTGACGGTGGAAATCGTCGAATCCGAGCCGACCGCCAAGGCGAAGGGCGGAGTTCTGTTCAGCGAAATGCGCCGCTGAGGCGCACGTCGTCGCGCGCGAAGCGTTTCGCCCGGCAGAGCCCGGGCGAAACTATTTTTGCCAGCGCATGTTCCGGAAAAGTGGGAACCGGTTTTCCGATAAGAACATGCGCAAGGAAAACGCATGTTCCGGAAAAGGCCTGCCCCGGACGTGATCCCGGGTGGGAACCGGTTTTCCGATAAGAACATGCGCAAGGAAAAAGCATGCCCGGGAAAAGAAGGACCGAGCCAGGCAAAAGCATGGGCGATCTCGACGGCAAGACCGCGCTGGTGACGGGCGGGGCATCGGGGATCGGGCTGGCGACGGTGGAGCTGTTTGCCCGTCGCGGCGCCACGGTCGCCCTCAATCATCTGCCCGACGATCCGCGCGGGCCTGCGGCGGTCGAACGGTTGCGAGCGCAAGGTTTTGCCGTCCGCGCTGCGCCCGGCGACGTCTCCAAGCCGGGCGCGGCGGAAACGATGGTGCGGGACGCGATCGCGGCGCTCGGCCGGCTCGATTTCCTGGTCAACAACGCCGGCACGTCGGCGACCGTCGAACCGATCCCGCCGGGCGAGCTCGACCGGCTGACCGAGGAGTTCTGGGCGACGATCCTCGCCACCAACCTGCTCGGGCCCTTCCGCTGCACGCGCGCGGCGGCGCCGGCGCTCAAGGCGGCGCGCGGCGCGGTCTGCAATACCGCCTCGGTCGCCGGCCGCAACATGCCGGGCTCCAGCATGGCCTATGGCGCCAGCAAGGCCGCGCTCATCAGCCTCACGCAAAATCTCGCTCGCGCGCTCGCGCCCGAGGCGCGCGCGAACGCGGTCGCGCCCGGCTTCGTCGATACCGAGTGGACGCGGCCGTGGCCGGCCGAACGCAAGCGCGCCTCGATCGAGCGCACGCTGCTCAAGCGCGCCTGCACGCCGGGCGATGTCGCCGCCGCCATCGTCTTCTTGTGCGCCGACACCGCCATGGTGACGGCGCAGACGCTGGTGGTCGACGGCGGCTATTCACTGTAGCGCACGGTATTCACCCGCCGCCGTGCGGGCCGGACTGTTCTCGCGGGAACTAGGCTGGCGAGGTGGAGGAGAGCGGCGAGTTCGGTGAACGGATTTGACGTCGCCGCTATACGCTTCGCGACTGCGCCCTAGCGCATGTTCCGGAAAAGGCCTGCCCCGGACGTGATCCGGGGTGGGAACCGGTTTTCCGAACAGAACATGCGCAGAATCGAAGAAGATCCAGAGCGCATCTCGATTCGACCCAATCGGGATGCGCCCTATGCCGATAGCGCCCTGCGCCGATAGCGCCCTGCGTCCTACAGGCTGCGGCCGTCGAACGGCGTCACCTTGAGCGCGGCGATGTCGACGTCGTCGAGGCAGCGCACGTTGACCGCGATCATCTCGTCGCCTTTCGGGCTCTTGCCACGCGAGAATGCCGCCACGCCGCATTGCGCGCAGAACAGGTGATGGATCGTCTTCTTGCCGAACTGATAGTCCTTGAGGTCGTCGGCGCCCGCGCGCAGCGCGAAGTGCTCCGGCGTCACGAACGTCCAGAGCGCGCCGCGCTTCTGGCAGAGCGAGCAGTTGCAGGAGACGACGCCGCCGACGTCGGCGGTCACCTCGAAGCGCACCTCCCCGCAATGGCAGCCCCCGGTATAGGTCTTGGTTTCCGACATCGGTGTCACCGTCTGCAGTGCAGTGCGCTCGCTACGAATGTGAACATGGGCTGTCGCCTATCTCTGCTGAAACTCGATGCGCTTGTCCGGCCGCTCGAGGTCGACGTGCAGCGCCTCGCACAGGCGGTTGGAATAGTTCCACATGCCGCAGAACACGGTCAGCTCCACGATCTGCTTCTCGCTGAAGTGCTGCTTCATCGCCGCGAAGGCGGCCTCGTCGTCGCGCGCCGTCATCAGCGTGACCGCCTCGGCCCAGCGGACCGCCGCCTTCTGGCGGTCGTCGAGATCGGCCGAGCGCATGTAGTCGCTGCCTTGCGCCGCCGCGATCTGCGCCTCGGTGAGGCCGATCTTCTTGCCGAGCGGCACGTTGTGCGACATGCAATAGGCGCTCTGGTTGAGCGCCGAGGTCTTGATGATGACGAGCTGCTGGATCTTCACGTAGTCGGGATCGGATTTCACGTTGTCGAGCCGGATCGCTTCGTTCGGCAGCATCCAGCCCGCAAGCGCCGCCGGCTGATGCGCCAGCACCTGCGAGAAATTGCTGATGCGTCCCCATTGCCTGACCACCTCGTCGTAGACCTTGCGGGTCGGCGTGTCCGCTTCCTCGGGCCTGATCATCTTCACCCTCGCCACGGCGACCTCCTTGCCCTGCTGCACGGCAATGTAGCGCATGCAGTGGCGGAGCGGCAGCCGCGTTGCGCGAGCCGCGCCTAAATCAATGTGCGGGGCGGTCGGGCCGTTCCAGCGCGGGTCGAAACCATCGGCCGCTTCCCCCAAACGCCGCGGAAACTCGTGCGGCGCACGGAACGCATGGGCATTGCCCCTGCGCAAGGTGCGTCAATGGGCGTAATCGCAAGCGCGCAATGCCCACCCCGCGCGCCTGCGGTCGATCGAAGTCCGCGCGCTAGCGCATGTTCCGGAAAAAGCCTGCCCCGGACGTGATCCGGGGTGGGAACCGGTTTTCCGAACAGAACATGCGCAAAATCGAAAAATCTAGAGCGCATCACGATTCGATCCAATCGGGATGCGCTCTAGAACGTCACCACCTGGGTGTCGGGCTCCTTGGCCGCGGCATGGAATTCGTTCATGCCGCCGAGCTTGATCCGCTTGTCGAGCGTGGCAAGCCCGCGCACCTCGACGCAGGGCTTGCAGGCCCACAGCGTCACGTTGGCATGGCCGGCGACCTCCTCGTAGCGGTTGGGCGGACCGACCGGCACGAGCTTCGCGCCCGCGCCTTCGACCGCCATCAGCACCGCGTCGTGGAACAGCATCAGCGTGACGCGGTCGCCCGCCTGCACCGCCGACGCCGCGAAGATGAACGGCAGCATGGCCCGGGTCGGGTCGGTCGGTCCCCAGGTCGTGGAAATGGCGAAATGCATGGCTCCCCTCCGCGAATTGCGCCGCTGTGACTGGAGCGTGAACTCATAACACGCCTGTGCGGATGGTTGCGAGGGTCCGCTTTGCTTCCGGTAGCCCATTGCATGGCAGCCAACGACGCGGTGTGTGATTGGGCGACGTCGAGCCCGTTCACTCGATCACCTCGTTGCCGAGTGCAAGCAGGTTGGGCGGAATCTGAACACCGTCTGGCCCATTGAGCCGCTTCCGAGCGTCGCGTGAAATTTCAACCTCCCCGCGTCGAGCTCGCGAGGGCGTAGCGTTCCACGATGTCGTGGTGCGAATTGACCTGGCGTTGCGGAGCTGAGGCCAATGCACGACAGCGACTATCATGGCCAGAGGAGCGACTTATGAGCGATCAGGAAATGAACGACCGGACCGAAGAGCTCACTGGCGAGGAGCTGAATTCAGGTTCTCGGTGGAATTCAACCCTCAAGCTCTGCCCCCTCGTCATGACCACCAATAAAATACTCGGCTACACCTACGAAGGCCGCCTCAACCGGCGGCCTTTTCCTATTCGGATAATTTCTTCCTCGCAGAAGATGAATTAAGAGAAGAGCGTGTCCCGTTCGGCGGCCATCGAGCGCAAGCCATTCGAGCGCGCGACGAGATTCTCGACTCAGATGAGACTTCATCCGGCTGGCGAGAAGGGGCATTATTGGAAAATGGAACCGACTCGCGTGACGACGTTGTATCTTCTCTGCGGAAAGATCGCCGCCGGGAAGTCGACGCTCGCACGCCGGCTTGCGGAACGCCCCGCAACCCTTCTGATCACCATGGATCATTGGATGTCGCTCCTGTTTCCGACCGAGAACAGGACGATCGAGGATTTCGCGCGCCTATCTGCGCGACTTCGGGCTGCGATGGGTCCGCATGTTGTCGACATTCTGCGGCATGATCTTTCGGTAGTTCTCGATTTCCCAGCAAACACCGTGAGCTGGCGTAGCTGGATGCGATCGTTGATAACTGAAGCCGACGTCGCACACGAGCTCCATGTTCTGGATGTTCCGGACTTGATCTGCAAGCAGAGGCTTCGGCGACGAAACGCGGACGGCGAGCACCCATACCAAGTAAACGAAGAGAATTATGATTTATTCACGAGCTATTTCGTTCCTCCGGGACCCGGCGAGGGCTTCAATGTCGTACTTCATACGCCCTGACCGGCCGTCAAGGTAACGCCGGCTTGCGCCGTTTTCGCGGTCACTCTGGGCGCAACGCGCGATGCGGCGGCGGTCGCCGAGGGTCGCGGCATACGCGCGGCTCGGCTGCGCGCGATCAAGAGCGACATTGAAACGCATCTCGCCCAGGGCGATCTTTCGCTGCTGCGGTTGCGAGGCGCCAGAGAATCTCGGACAGCTACATCCGGAAGCTGTTCGAAGGCGAGGGAACTTGGTTCTCGGAATTCGTGCTCGTCCGCCGGCTCGCTCGCGCACGCCGCATGTTAACCGATCGACGGTGGGCCAACCTAGCGCATGTTCCGGAAAAGTGGGGACCGGTTTTCCGAACAGAACATGCGCAAAATCGAAGAATTTAGAGCGCATCACGATTTCGACCCAATCGGGATGCGCTCTAATTCGCGACAATGACAGAGCATTCGGCGTCACGTTCAAGGCTCGCGTGCGAGCGATGGGCATCCGGGATCGGCCCACCTCGTCCCGCTCGCCCTGGCAGAACGGATATGTTGAACGCTTGATCGGGGCGGTCCGGCGCGAGTGCACCAACCATTTGATCGCGTTCATCGCAGAGCACCTCCGGCGAATTTTGCGAAATACGCCACCTATTACAATGAGGTACGAACTCACGTTTCGCTGGGGAAGGACGCGCCCCGCACACGCCCAATCGAGAGGTTTGGAGACATTGTCGCGCATCCGATCCTTGGCGGGCGGCACCATCGATACGCTCGACTCTAGATTTCGGAAGCGACATGCGTAATCTTCTGCGCGTATGAAGAATAGCTCTGCTAGCGCATGTTCCGGAAAAGTGGAAACCGGTTTTCCGAAGAGAACATGCGCAGAATTGAAGATCTAGAGCGCGTCACGATTCGACCTAATCGGGATGCGCTCTGGCGACCCTTCAGATTGCCTCCGTTCAGGTGCTGCTGATGCCACTGCCCTTGCGCGAAAAGCTCACCATGCTGATGCCGCCGTCATTGTTCTACCGGCGACGTATCGCGGAAGAAACACGCTCGGGCGAGCCCGAACTCGCTGTGCTGGCCGAGTTGGTGCCGCGCGGCGGTATCGCCATTGACGTAGGTGCCAACCTGGGATTCTTCGCATATGCACTTTCGGACATCGCCGATCGGGTTGTCGCTTTCGAGCCCAACCCCGACTACGCCTTCTTCGCACGCTGGATGTTGCGGGGTCGCGCCGAGGTGCGCCAGTTAGCGCTCTCGGACCTGTCTGGTCGCGGGACCTTATACGTGCCGCTTTCAGACCGGGGAAGGCTCCTCCACCTCGCCGGCAGCCTGAAGCAAACGCACTCCCAGTTTCGCAACATCAAGACCTTTGACGTCGAAGTCCGCACCCTCGACGAGTTCGACCTGGTGGGCGTCCGCTTTGTCAAGGCTGACGTTGAGGGCAGCGAGCGCGAGGTGCTCGACGGCGCCCGAGCAACCATCGCGCGCGACCGTCCGATAATCCTGCTAGAGCTGTTGGCCGGTACTCACGAGGACCCTGCCGCCTATACAGCGGCGATCTGCGAGAGCTTTGGCTACGACGCCTTCATCGTCCAACGCGGCGAGAAAATCGCAGCGTTGCCCGCCATCGCCGCCCTCGGCAAGAATACAAGCTTTGGAACCGACATCGAGTTCGCGGAACGTGCTATTCCTGCCGCGATGAGGGCTATGGCGGCAATCACCGCATTGACAGCAGCGCGCGACGCCTCCACAGCGGTGAGGCTCTATGCAAAGATGTCCACTGGAAAGTAGATGCCGCCGATGGTCCTCGGGCCTCGACGTTCGCTTATTTTAGATTTTAGACGGTTCCGAATTTTCTCCAATCGGGCTCGCGCGCAGTTGTCGTCCAACTTCGCGCCGGGTGCGCCACTCGTCCCGATTGAACCTATCACTTCATCACCCAGCTTAATGACAACGGCGCCTGTCCCTGTCGGAAATTCCATATAGCTGGCGAACCGGTGCGAATCGGGTGATGCTGTTGCCCGATGGTCCAACTGCTCAGATTGCTTTGTGGTGCGCTCATTGGACTGTTCCAGTCCAGCGTGCGGCGTGAAGCGGAGATCTTGGCTCTTCGCCAGCAGATTAACGTGCTCAGGCGCAAGCCGCCACCACCCTGAACCGGCGGCGTCGATATGAGCAACCGCGCTACCCCACCAAGGCTGTCCGGTTCGGTCATTTGGCGAGGGTTTGCCTAACGGATCCGAGGCGCGTTGGTGCTTGCCGTGCAGAAAGACGGCAGGCTGCGATCTTATGGATTCACCATGAGACGCCACCATCTCCTGAAATAAATGATTTTGCATCTCTCCCATATCCGAATAACTGCCTCGCCTAACGCGCGCGTAAGCTGGTCCGAGATCACGCTCGGGACCGCCTACCGTTTCCGCGCCTTGCGCGCAGCGTAGCGCGCGTCTCGGCCCGCCTTGCGTTCAGCTTCCTGAGCGAGTTTACGGGACGCCTGTTCCATCGAATTGCGCGCTGCCTCTTCGGCAGCCGTTCGGGCGGTCTGTTCGGCAATTTCAGCGTCGCGTAACGTCCTCTCCGCCTTTTGAAGGTCGCGGGCTTGCTTGGCTGAGGTCCGTTCGGCTGCTTGGGCGATTCGAGTGGCGTGCCGTTCTGCCAACGCAGGATCAGCAGCGTTTGCGCGAAACTTTTCCAGCGCTGCTTTCCTTGCCTTCACGGCCGCCTTCTGCCGTTCGGCTAAACTTGGCTCTTTGAAACCGGTCATCTCGTCGCGCCTCTATTGCTGCTATCAAACCACATGCCTGCCCGGCGGCAGGTGGACCGTCTAGGTTGGGAGCTGTTGCGTTTTTGTGACGTGCTTGGCCCCAGCCTTCTTATCGGCCGCCTCTTTGCCAACCGAAGCTCTTTTAGAGGCGGCGCAGGGCCAGGTAAAGAAGTGCTGCGGCCGTTCTCCCCCAAGGCTGCTGATGCGGCCGGCAGGAGGCTGGGATCGAGATGGAGCCCTTATTTGTTTTTCTGGACCGGCTGTTAGTCCCTGGTGAGTTGCACCTGCGGCGAGTTCTTGCTTCGTATGCGGCGTATTACAATCAGGCGCGCACGCATTTGGCGTTAGGCAAGGATGCGCCCCTGGTTCGGTCGGTCCAGCGGTCCGGTGTCATTGTCGCCGTCCCAATCTTGTCCGGGTTGCATCACCAATACGTCCGGATATGATTTTCGGAAAGGACAGCGGTTACGGGTATAGCCAGATGTCGTCCACAGATCCCACGCCGAACGTGCCGACCGATCAGCTTACACGCGCCTTGGGCGAGGCAGTTATTCGGATATGGAGCAATTTGCCCCAAGAGGTGCAAAATCACCTCTTTCAGGAGGCGGTGACGTCCCAAGGCGAATCCATAAGATCGCCGCTTGCCGTCTTCCTGCATGACAAGCATCCACGCACTTCGGATCCATTAGGCAACCCTCGCCAAATGCCCGAACCGGACAGCCTTGGTGGTTAGCGTCGGTTGCTGGTATTGACGCCGGCAAAAGCGGTTGAAGGATGTGCACGATGGTAACTAGGCAGCAACGTATGGACGACTTCGCTTCAGATGGCAAACCACCAGCCGAGATTAGTAGCTTTAGCATCCCGCAATCGCCGTTCCGAAGATGTCTGGCGCAAGGTGGCCGTCACGGCGACCCGATTTGACCCATCTCAAATCTGATCAGCCAACACAATATGGCCTAGCGGAACTTGTTTTTGCACATATCTGTCTCGGTGGGGCGGACCATATTTTAGGAGAGCCGCCGTGCGACCCAATTCGAAAGTAATTCTGCCCTACGAGCCGGGATACACCGGTCACTGGGAAATGGAGAAACGGCGCAAAGAAACTCGCGACTGGCTGCGTGAACGCGAGCGGCAAGTGAGAGAGCGAATGAACGCGCCATCAATCGTGCCCGAGTCCGAGCCCGTTGCGTTGACAGAGACGGGAAAGAACCACATCGATTAATGCCACCTCAGTCGGCGGCCTCGTCACTTCGGATCATTTCGAGCTTGTCCTAATCGACTTCTCGGAGCTTGGGCGCGTTTAGCAGGCTGCTGAAAAAGTCTTCATTTTCACAGCGAGAAGCGCAGCAACGCCACGGAGGGCGGAATAGCGTAGCGGATTCCGCCATCTTCCTCGTCCGCCGAACGTGCCGTCCGGCGCAGTACGCTTGGGTATTGGGCCCTACAGCCAGCGCCGGCCGCTGACGCCGGGATCGCTGATGGTCCGGCTCACGACCAGCCGATGCCAGATGAACAGCACGACGATCGCGCCGACGATCGCCCCGATGAAGCCGGCGCCCTGGTCCGGGCGATACCAGCCGACGGCCTGACCGATGAACGTGGCCAGGAACGCCCCGACGATGCCGAGCACGGTGGTGAGGATGAAGCCGGTCGGATTGTTCGGGCCGGGAGCGAGCAGGCGGGCGATGATGCCCGCGACAAAACCGATGATGATGATCCAGAGAATGTGCAAGGGCGGCCTCCGCGGGAGTTGGACCCCCGGATAACCGCGGCCCGCCGTGGGGGTTCCCGGGGAACGGCCCGCAACGCCGTGGAGCACGCAGCGATCGGAGGGTAGCCTCGGATGCCGCAGGGTCGGCTAAAATCGCGAAGCGGGCAAGCCGCATGTAGGGATGTGTGCGCCGCCTGCCCGGCGCGGCACCACCCGTTCGAACAGGAGCGCTCATGGCGATCGCCAAAGCAACGACCGCAACCGTCATCCCCGCGCTGCAATACCAGGATGCGCCGGCGGCGATCGCCTTTCTCTGCCGGGCCTTCGGCTTCGAAAAGGCTGCGGTCTACGAAGGCGAGGGCGGCAGCATCGCCCATGCCCAGCTCACGCTCGGCAACGGCATGGTGATGCTAGGCTCGGCGAAGGACACCGAGTGCGGCAAGCTGCTCATACGCCCGCGCGCCGCCGGCGGCGTTACCATGAGCGTCTACTGCATCGTCTCCGACCCCGACGCGCATTGCGCGCGCGCCAAGGCCGCGGGCGCCGAGATCGTGCGCGAGCCGGAAACGCAGGACTACGGCGGGCGCGACTACACCTGCAAGGATCCGGAAGGCCACGTCTGGACCTTCGGCACCTACGATCCGTGGGCGCCGCATTGAGGCAAGCGATTTCAGCCCCGACCTGCGCTCGCTAGGCCGGGAGGTGGTTGCAACCTGTAATAGTGGCGTGCAAAGATGCAATCTGCTCTCCGGGTCGCGACAGGAGGACAAGATGCGCATGTCTACAGCGATCGCGGGCGCGGCGGCCACGCTCATGCTGATGTCGTTTGTGGCGCGGGCTCAGCCGCTCACCGTGGTCGAGGTCAACGCCCCCGCCGTCAACTGTGTGTTCAACCCGACCTGCACCATTACCGTGAGCGACACCGTCGGCGACATTGCCTTGCCGTACCTCGCCGCGCCCAAAACGGCGTTTCTGCAGTCGCGCACGTTTACCGGTGCATCCGGCACGCCGGGTGCGGGCAAGACCGGCTACATCTATCGCATCAGCCTGACACAAGCCTCCGGCACCGCCGATTGCTTGGGCGGGCTGGTCCTCAACTTCGGTCCGGTGGTTAAGCTGCCTTACAAGGACAACCAGCTGGCCGACGTGTTCGTGGTCACCACGGGCGGCCTCGGCACCATCAGCCTGAAGTCGGCGGAAAAATTCGGCGATGTCATCGAGTTTACGCTCGCAAAAACGTTGTGCCTCGCCGGCGGGCCGGACCTCAAGAACACGACCTTCTTCTTCGGCCTGGCCGCAGACACGGCGCCGATGTCGACCGCGGCGCAGATCTTCAGCACCGGGATGCCCCCGCTCTACAATGTCAGCGCGCGCGTGCCGACCCATTGACGCGCGTTGCCGGGCGAGGGCCTGCAAAGCGCAATAACAACACGTGTTGCGCCCGGCTGATCGCTTCATGTGACTGTCGTCCCCGCGTAAGCGGGGACCCATAACCGCCCGCCCGAGATCGGCTGCGCGTGGGACGGTGGCAGCTACGTGACGCCGAGCCGATCAGCCGGATTCCCTATCACTCGACGCCGCTGTCGAGAAAATGCCCGCGCGCCTGCGGCGTCGCCAGGAACGCGAGCAGCGCGCGCGCGTGTTCGCGTTCCCGCGTGCGCGTGAGCATGGCGGCCGAATAGGGCAGCACGACCTGGGTCTCGTCGGGAATGGCGCCCGCATAGGCGACGCCCTTGCCGCGCCAGGATTTGATTTCGGTCGCGGGACCAAAGCCGATCGCGCCGGCCGCGTCGCTCTCGACGAGATGCCGGTTGAGCAGGGTCGAGGTGTCGAACCGCCGGAGTTTTCTCCCGATCGCCTCGGCGAGACCGAGCCGCGCGATCACCTGCATCAGATGGTCGCCGGTCGGCGCGCGCGTCAACAGCACCGCGTCGGCCGCCAGGAACGCATGGCGCAATGCCGCCACGGTCGAGACGTCCGGGCGCGGCGCGTCCGCGCGCACGGCGGCGCCGATGCGCACCGCGCCGACGGCGACGGTCGTCTGCTTGTCGGCGAGACCGGCGGCGGCGAGCGCGGCGATCATGTCGGCCGGCAGCACGACGAGGTCGGCGGCGACCTCGCCCCGCAGCGCGGCCCGATGGATGTTATGGCCGTGGTCGGTGGCGATATGGACCGCAATGCCGCGGTTGCGCGCGAACATCTCGACGCACGGCCGCAGGCCGTGGAGCGCCGAGCCCGCGCTGAGCACCGTGAGGCCGCTTGCGTCGGCGTCCGACATCATGCCGGCATGTTAAGCGCCGCGGGGGCGCAGGGCGCAATAGCGAGGCGGATTGCGCCCTACGGGCCTGCGTCCTGCCAGGGTCGTGCCGGAGCACGGGATACGCTACAACGTCACGGCAATTCCGGCACCGGCGTGGAGGGTCGTCATGACCAAAACCCTCGTCAAACCGCGCACCAAGGTTCGGCTGAAACCGCAACGGCCGCCGCTCTACAAGGTCATCCTGCTCAACGACGACTTCACGCCGCGCGAGTTCGTCGTCGTGGTCTTGAAGGCGGTGTTCCGCATGAACGCGGACCAGGCCTACCGGGTGATGATGACGGCGCACCGGCGCGGCGCCTGCGTCATCGCGGTCTATACCCGCGACGTGGCCGAGACCAAGGCGAAGGAGGGAACCGAGCTGGGCAAGAGCAAGGGCTATCCGCTGTTCTTCACCACCGAGCCGGAGGAGTAGGGCGCTCGCGACGCCCCGGCAGATGCCGAGAATTCCCTGGCTGTTCGGATGCGATCGTGCGCCTGAACACGAGCCGAGAGCGAAATCGTGATTTATTCCGAAACGGTTTGGGTACTGGCCGGGTCTAACCCTCGGTGGCCGGATTTGAGTGCATGACCGGCGCGAGTGAGCAATTTTGCGCAGACCGACACACTCCATAGGTGCAGACTCCCGACCAAAGTGGTCGTTGTCAGGGAGGGCCGCAATGTCTTTGTCCGATCGCTTGAACCATTGGGTTGCGGGCACAGCCGACGGCCCGACCTTTCGAATGATGCTCCTGTCGCGCGATTCCGGGCACGTGTTCGTCATTGGACGGTCCGATCGGCCGGGACGGGTGGAGGAATCATTGGAAACCTTCGCCACCCTTGAAGAGGCGGAAAAAGCTGGGTGCAAAGCTTTGGAAATAAGAGCTCGCTGGGGTTGATGCAGGCCGCCGCCTAGTGTGGCGGTTCAGAAGTCCGCATCATTCTTGCGGCGAATCCGACATGCGGACTTCTGAACCAAAGCCATACTAGATCAATAAGTTGCTAGGGCGTGTACTCATAAATCGTGATTGTTCGGCAATCGCTGGCTGATGTCCGCTTTGCCTTCGAAAGCGGACCGATAGCGGACATCTCGGTAGGTCCGCTTCGTGCCACAAGCTGCCGTGAGCAGATGCAGCAACCTGCCTGGGCAAACGACAGAGTTATTCGATCACCTCGTCGGCGCGCGCGAGCAATATCGCTGGCACCCCTAGCCCGATCGCCTTCGCCGCCTTGAGATTGATCACAAGTTCGAACTTGGTCGGTTGCTCGATGGCCAACTCGCCCGGATTCGCTCCTTTAAGAATCTTGTCGACATAGATTGCGAGCCGCTGGAATACAGTTTTGAGGTTGGGCCCGTAGGTCATGGTGCCACCCGATTTGGCGAATTCGGACCATCCAGAAATAACCGGAATACGCTGGAGTGCTGCAAATTCAATGATCCGCTTCCGATGCTGCATGACCAGCCCATCCGGCAGGACGATCATTGCTTCGGCGCCCGCTGCACGTATGCGCTCGAACGCCGGCTCGATTTCGGCGACCGATCGCATTTGAGTATAGGAAAGCCCCATACCGAGCCGTTGGGCGCCGTGCTCGGATTCTTTCAGCTCGCGTTGCTCCCCCGGATGTAACGGGTTGGACAATATCGCCACGCGCGTGACGTGCGGAAATGCCTCATGCAACAGCTCGACCCGCTTCGCATTCACCTCGTAGGACATGAATGTTGCGCCGGTGAAATTTCCGCCGGGCCGGCTGAAGCTATTCACCAGCCCAGCCTCCACCGGATCGCCGCTATAACCGAACACCACGGAAGTCGAGTCGATTGCTCGGCGCACGAGGGGCACGATCGCTCCCTGCGCCACGATAATCTGTACGTTGAGCGCCAGCAGTTCGCGCACGAGTTCTGGCACGCGATCACGGATATCGGCCGGCCAACGTGGTTCGATGATGATGGATCGACCCTCGACGTAGTCCAACTGCCGCAGTCCCTCTCTAACGGCATCAAGGAACTCCGATCCCTGGGGCGTGCCGATTGCGATCCACCCGATCCGCGACATCCGTGCCGGCTGCTGCGCGCGTACGGTAAGCGGATATACCGCTGCCGCACCGCCGAGCAGCGTGATGAACTCGCGCCGCTTCACTTGGTCACCTCCATAGGTCGTCACGTCGGGGGCGGCGCAATTCGCGCGACAAAACAGGACATCGGGCAGCGTGCCATTCGCCCGCCGCCGATAGCTGTTCGTATTGTCGAAATTCCGCGCCTACGAGGAACCTGCCCCGTGTAGTGCGTAGAGGTTATCACAATTCAGGCAGCGATATGCACATAAACGGCTCGCCCAGAGGCTGAAACCAGCTTCGCTACTGCAACATGGGATGCAGCCGAATGTCGCATATGGGTCATTCGCGGACATTCCGCGATGCCCAGGCCACGTCCGCTATTACCCCTAAAGCCGACATTGCCCGCGCGTTCGACCAAGTACACGCCCTAGCACTACTTTGGCAGATTTAGTTTATGCAGCAATCCCATGCCGAGACTTTATCTCGGCAGTTCGGGCATCGCTGAAGCGGTCGCATGATGCGATCGACGATAGCGTGACGCACGGCTGGCAAGCTTGGCTCGAGGTGGTGGTCCGTTGACTTTCTTTTTCCGCCTCGCTTGGGATGAGGCGACGATGCTGAAGGAAGGCGTAAGCGATCATTGTCATGAGCGCGTGACGGTGAAGGCCTTGCCAGGATCGGCCCTCGAAGTGGTCGAGCCCGAGTCTCTTCTTTCATCTGCTGATGGGCCTGTTCACAAATCCATCGAGCCTTAACACGAACTCGAACGAGGTAATAAACCGTTACGTATTGCTGGCGGCCTGCGGCGGCTGATCGCGATCCGCATTCTGTCCGTTGTTCGTTCTATCTGGCGTTCATCAGCATTCTCGGGCCGGTACTCGAAATGCATGGTGTCGTACTTACGCACTTGCCGCCACGCTGGCTCCCAACACCCGCACGATCTCCCACGGGATCTCGTTCTCTGTAGCGGACGCGGCCGCTCGCATCGGGTTTCGACCACAGCCAATAGTGTGAATGCGCCGCGGCGATATCGACGGCGATCCCCAGTCCATGCGCGCTGAGACGGTCTGGGTGCCCTGATCGGCCGGCAATTGTAACTGCCTTGCAGTGGTCTCAGGTACTCCAGGAATTTGTCCGGCAGCCGGTCGAGTTCATCCGCGACTTTCAATGCCGCCGCCGCGCCGTTGATCTTTGTATCGACGATCTTGCCGTATCTGCTGCGCAGCCAGACCACGTCGGCGGCGCCGGCGGCGATAA
>CAWGEH010000034.1:0-744155 GCA_963821505.1 uncultured Alphaproteobacteria bacterium | reverse complement strand
TTGATCAAGATGGTCATCATTTATGAATTGCACGGCTCTAACTACATTGCCGTGGACGTGATCGAACGTTTCGCTGCCCGCCTCGGCGAGCGACTGGATGTTAATCCAGCAATACAACTTCTCGCGGATCCGGATTGCCGACCGGGACCGATTTCGCAAGCAGTTCCGCAACGTTGCGCGCGATCAACGAGGCGGGCGCATGGGCGGTGGAGGTTCCTAAGAACTTGCTGGATGCCCTGCGGTCATCCACGAGCAATGGCGCGTATTGGGCCGAATACAGACCCGCTCCGCATCCTGCATCAGCCACCTTTGATTCTGACAGAGGTGTCCTGCATTCCACGGCGAATCGCGGAGCCGAGGCGGGGCGCGGAGCGGTCGGGGTGGCGAAGCGCCCCCGCCTCGGCGCATTGGAGGACACCATGACGACCGAACAGAAGATCATACGCGCGAAAGTCGGGCTGCTGGAGCTTGCTAAACAACTCGGCAATGTCAGCCAAGCCTGCAAGATGATGGGCTACAGCCGCGACAGCTTCTATCGCTTCAAGGAGCTTTACGACACAGGCGGCGAGCTGGCGTTGCAGGAGATCAGCCGCAAGAAGCCGGTATCAGCACAGTCCACGAAGCCTATGGTGCCACGCGCCAAGTTTCAACGCCGCCGGCGTGGGAATCGAGGTATTCATCGGCGGCGTGTTCGAAACGCGTTCCATCCACAACATGACCAAGCTAGTGGATGCCGGGCTGCGCTACGGCGTCCCCGTCATGGGCATCCACTGCGGTTGGCAAGAGCATGGTACGCGACGCGAAGTATTTGCGGCTTGCATGCCGCATCATCTGCATTAGCTAAAACTTAACCTGACAGAGGTGTCCTGGACCCCCACGGCAAATCGCAAGCCGAGGCGGGGCGCGGAGCGGTCGGGGTGGCGAAGCGCCCCGCCTCGGCGCATTGGAGGACACCATGACGACCGAACAGAAGATCATCCGCGCGAAAGTTGGTCTGCTGGAGCTCGCCAAACAGCTCGGCAATGTCAGCCAAGCCTGCAAGATGATGGGCTATAGCCGCGATAGCTTCTATCGCTTCAAGGAGCTTTACGACACGGGCGGCGAGCTGGCGTTGCAGGAGATCAGTCGCAAGAAGCCGGTACTGAAGAACCGCGTGTCTCAGGAGGTCGAAGACGCGATCGTTGGGCTCGCCCTCGAGCAGCCGGCATTCGGACAGCTGCGTGTCGCCAACGAATTGCGGAAGAACGGGCTTGTGGTCTCACCGGCCGGCGTGCGTTGCGTGTGGCTGCGCCACGACTTGGAAACCATGAAGAAACGGCTCAAAGCTCTCGAAGCCAAGAGCGCCCAGGAGGGCTTGGTGCTGACCGAAGCTCAGGTGGTCGCGCTGGAAAAGGCCAAGACTGAGAAGGAGGCCCATGGCGAGTTTGAAAGCGAGCATCCCGGCTATTGCGGCGCCCAGGACACGTTCTATGTCGGCAACCTCAAGGGTGTTGGGCGCGTCTATCAGCAGACCTTCATCGACACCTACAGCAAGGTGGCTTGCGCTAAGCTCTATGATCGCAAGACCCCGATCACGGCGGCGGATATGCTCAATGATCGGGTCGTTCCGTTCTTCGACAGCCAAGAGGTAAAGCTGCTACGGGTGTTGACCGACCGCGGCAGTGAGTATTGCGGCAACCCGGAGCGACACGAATACGAGCTCTACCTCGCGATCGAAGATATCGATCATTCGCGCACCAAGGCCAAGAGCCCGCAGACCAACGGCATCTGCGAACGCTTCCACAAGACCGTGCTGAACGAATTCTACCGCGTCGCATTCCGCAAAAAGGTGTACCGTTCAATCGACGAGCTGCAGGCCGACCTGGATCCGTGGATCCGCGAGTACAATGAACAAAGGCCGCATCAAGGACGTTGGTGCTTCGGCAAAACGCCGATGCAGACCTTCCTGGACGCGATGCCAATGGCGAAGGAGAAGATGATCGCAGCTTAATTGCCATCGGACACCAAAACCCGATCGCTCAACCAGCCACCGCCTGTCAGATCGAGTTTCGGCTAATACAATCACCCTAGCTGAAGATTTAGACTGGCACGAGCGCTGAAGCTTGCCCGCCTTCGTTCCCCTTCTTGTGGCCGTCCTGTTGCGCCCCTACTCGCGACTCCAGCTTCGTCAGCCCTAAGTGATAACGACCAAAACCAAATCTTGAATGAAAGACATCTGGACTTCTGCCGTTCCTCTCATTCATCAACCAGCAACCGTCGGTCGCCTTCACAAAGCTTGTCGATAAATTCTTGCCGCCGTGGTGAGACCGCATTTGTCGGCAAGTGAAAGGGCACGGTTTTGCCACTGACCGCAAGCGTTGTGAGATCTACATGGCTGGGGAACGTCGGCTAACCATTTTTTAAGGATATTGAGGGGAGGCTGTCCCGGCGTGAGTGAGATGAATGGTGTGGGTCAAATCGAAATGTTGGCTAGCAGGGGCAACAAGAGGTGTTCCGCACCATCTGAGATTTTTGACCGAATCCGGAAGCACTTTGTCGGCCGTGTCGTAACGCTCGCTGCGGCAACAGCGTTCAACACAATACTCTCGGTCGCGCTTCTACCTCTCGCAACGCGACATCTGGGGCAAGCGACTACGGAACCTACGGCCTGCTCATGTCAATCGTCATCCTGGTCGGCGCGGCCGCGGACGGCGGCGCGGGCCTGCTAGTGCCAGCTCATTACGGATCCGCGTCCGCATCGGAACGTGCGCGACTTTTCGTTAGCCTCGCCGTATTTGCCGGCACTGGCGCAAGCGCCGCTGGACTACTTCTAATCATCCTATGGGCTTGGCAGCACACGGCTTTTTCGGATCAAGCAATTCCACTGGCCGCGATCGTCCTATCAGCCGTTCTGATGCCGATGCGCGCGATTACCAACATATCCGGCATGATATTTTCGGTAACCGGCCGGGGCTTCGCCATCGCCGCACAAGTGGCAATCCAATCCTTGGTGGCGTTCCTCAGCACCCTTATCGCCCTCTTCGAATTTACGATGGGGGGAACGTCGCTGTTCATTGGCGCTCTTTGCAGCCAGTTCGCCGCATTGTGCGTTGGTCTCATCGCGCTTGGACATACCCACATATTGTCCTTTCCCTCACCCGACTGGTTCCGGCGCGCCGCGACCAGTGCGCCGACTACGGCAGCGTCGGGGTTGGTGGACGGAACCCGGGGTTTCGGTGAAAATGCGTTACTCACGAGCACGATCGATTTGCACGCGGTTGGTATCTTGAGCCACGCGCGCCTCTATCACGGCCTCTTGATGGCACTTTGTAATGCAGTTGGCTACAACCTGTGGTCCAAGTCACTTGAGGAAGCCCGCAATCCACGTTCTGGCTTTGAGATAACCCAAAGCGCCTGGACCCCTGTTCAGATTACCATCACCTGCGCCGGGATCATTTTTGCGTTTGTAGGAAAGGAAATCGTCGATATTATCAGCAATGGAAAGTTCACCGTGGCTGCTGCCTACATTCCAGCGCTCTTTGTCATCGCGCTTATACAAACCACTGAACAACCGGCGAATGCCATCGTATGTGCATCGGGTCGGGCTGCATCAGCGACTTGGACTCGCGCAATCCTAGCGCTTGGCAGTTTTGTGTTGCTCTATCCCACGATCGTGATATTTGGCATCAAAGGTGTCATTGCTATTTGTGTCGTTGAAGCAGTTGCCTATCGCCTTTACCTGCGCATGCTGGCAATCGCGAACGAAAAGTTCCGTTCCAAGATCATGTCGCTGTTTTTGGATCCTTTGCGATCATCGCCGAGGCCGCTTACGTGCACTGGGCGGTGCCGCCGCTGACCATACAAGTGGTGTTGATGACGGTGGGCATCGGGATGCTCATTCTTATTGCCCGCCGCTCCATCAGCGAGATGATTTCGGCAGGCCACCAAATCGTCATCGGACGACCAGTGTGACCGGTCGCCGGGAGTGCGCAACATGATCAAAAAAGGCGCGTAACGAGTGATTGAAGCATTTATTCCGAAACCGACACAGCGCTGGCGGTGCCAATGGCAAACGCCGCTGATAACGAGGGCCATGGCGATCAGGAGCAACACGCTGACCGTTTCACCCAAGGCAATGCCGAACAAAGCACGCCAACCGAGATTATTCCGAGCAGCCCACTGAAGTTGCGATCGCGGGCACGCCGCGATTGGCAGTCACGCTGGCCCAAGGGCGATCCCGACGACGCCTTGTAAAGTATCCCAGTTTCGGCGCCCCTACACATGAAAGGGATCCCGCTGGCACGCCGGCGACGCCGGGTCTCGCATAGCAGGTACTTTGGCGCGCAGAGCGCGAATGTACGTTGCTCATAAGCCGGACCAAATATGGATGGCGTAGGAGTACGACAAAAATTGCTGCGCGGGGCAAAATGCCAAAGCCCCTATTCTTGGAGCGCTAAGTTGAGACGTTTGGCATCGTAGCTGCTGATCCGGGCCACCTGCGGCCCGCCGTCGCGATCGGTAGGTATGTCCATATAGAGCTGCACTTTTGGCCGCTTCAAGCAGGCGCTCCAGCGGTATGGCGGCGTCGCGCATTACGCTGAGCGTGTATATGGTCTAGGGATCTTGTCAGGGGGGTTTGCTGTGACTAATGGGCACCTCGAAAAATAGGGCGATAACGTACAGTATCTTTCGCACTTTCAGGATTTGCGGCTTCTTCTAGATGAAGGAGCAAGGATGAGTGACGAGAATGGTGTGAAGGCGATGGGCCAGGTGATTCAGATCGACGAAGCCAGGATTCGCGACCATCTTGGTGAGATGGTTCGGGGAACGGTTGAAGAGACGCTAAATGCCCTGCTGGATGCAGAAGCCGATCAACTGTGCGGCGCCGGGCGGTATGAGCGCAGCGAAGCTCGGCAGGATACACGGGCGGGCAGCTACGAACGGACGCTGCAGACCAAGGCGGGCGACGTCAATCTTAAGATCCCAAAGCTGCGGCGCCAAACCTTCGAGACGGCGATCATCGAGCGCTACCGCCGGCGGGAGAGCTCGGTCGAGGAGGCGCTGATCGAGATGTACCTGGCGGGAATTTCGGTCCGCCGGGTGGAAGACATCACCGAGGCGCTGTGGGGCACGCGGGTGAGCCCGAGCACCGTGTCCAATCTCAACAAGAAGAATCTACGCCAAGATCGAGGCTTGGCGGAACCGGCGCATCGAAGGCGAGCACCCGTATCTTTATCTTGATGGCATCGTGATGAAGCGGACTTGGGCCGGCGAGGTGCGCAATGTCTCACTCTTGGTGGCAAGCGCCGTCAATTCTGAGGGTTTTCGGGAGATTCTCGGCATCTGCGAGGGTGCCAAGG
The DNA here is from genome assembly GCA_963821505.1 of uncultured Alphaproteobacteria bacterium. Taxonomy (GTDB): domain Bacteria; phylum Pseudomonadota; class Alphaproteobacteria; order Rhizobiales; family Xanthobacteraceae; genus VAZQ01. Next base: position 738,816 of record CAWGEH010000034.1, on the reverse strand, counting down.
AGGACAAGTCCGGCTGGTCGGCGTTCCTTCGCCACCTCGTCGATCGCGGCCTCAACGGCATGCGGCTGATCATTTCAGATGCTTGCCGCGGGCTCACGGAGAGTGCGGCGGATTATCTACCCCAGGCACGCTGGCAACGTTGCATGGTGCATTTCTACCGGAATGTCTTCAGCCATGTTCCGGCGACCAAGATCCGCGAAGTGAGCCACATGCTCAAAGCCATTCACGCCCAGGAGAGCCGGGACGCCGCCGATAAGAAGGCCCGAGCGATCGTCGACGACCTGCGGGCCAGCAAGATGAACACGGCAGCCGATCTCGTCGAGCAGAGCGTCCATGAGACGCTGACCTACTACGCCTTCCCGGACATCCACTGGCAGAAGATCCGCACCAACAATCCACTCGAGCGGATCATGAAAGAGATCCGCCGCCGAACACGTGTCGTTGGAGCTTTCCCCGATGGCCAGTCGTGCCTCAACTTGGCGGCAGCGCGGCTACGTTACATCGCGGGCACGGCATGGTCAGCCAAGTGCTACATGAACATGCGACCGCTCTACCAGCAGCTCGCGCAAACCGGAACCGCCGCTGCCTGATCAAATGTGCGAAAAATTCTGGACACTACCAATAGGGCTGGCGCGGGTCGCGCAAATCAGATTCCAGTGCTCCCAGATGATCGACCGAGGGGAATGCCGTGGGCCAGCTGGGCTTCTACGATTTGGAGAGCCGTCTGAAGGCGCTCAGCGCCAAGAGCGACCCTCTGGAGGCGCTCGAGGCCCTCGTTCCATTCGAGAGCTTCCGCACCGACATCGAGGTGGTGGTGAGGCTAGCGCCCGAGGAAAGGAAGAGCAACGCTGGCCGCAAGCCCTTTGATGCGGTGATGATGTTCAAGATCCTGGTGCTGCAGACGCTTTACAACCTGGCCGATGAGCAAGTCGAGTATCAGATCCGCGACCGGCTGTCGTTCATGCGCTTTCTGGGACTTGGGCTGGAAGACGTCGTGCCAGATGCGACCACGGTGTGGCTGTTCCGTGAGGCGCTGAGCAGAGCCAACTTGGTCAAGGCGCTGTTCGATCGCTTTAATGGCTACCTCAATGCCAAGGGCTACATCGCGCGCGGCGGTCAGATCATCGACGCGACCATCGTCAGCGCGCCCAAGCAGCACAACACCCGCGAAGAGAACGAGGCGATCAAGGCCGGCCAGATGCCGGAGGGTTGGGAGAAAAAGCGAGCCAAGAATGCGCAGAAAGACAAAGACGCGCGCTGGACCAAGAAGAACGACCAAAGTTTCTACGGCTACAAGAACCACATCAGCGTTGACCGCAAGCACAAGCTGATCCGCCGCTACACCGAGACGGATGCCTCGGTGCATGACAGCCAAACGCTTGATGAGGTGCTCGATAAGACCAACACGAGCAACGAAGTATGGGCCGACAGCGCCTACCGGTCAGTCGAGACCGAAGCCAGGCTCAAGGCGAAAGGCTACAAGAGCCGCATTCATCGCCGCGGTGCTCGCAACAACCCCCTTTGCAAGCGCCAGCAAGCTGCCAACACCACACGCTCGAGGGTCCGCGCACGCGTCGAACACGTGTTTGCGGATCAAGAGAACGGCATGGGCGGCAAGCTCGTGCGCACCATCGGCATGGTGCGCGCCCGCGTGAACATCGGGTTGAAGAACCTGGTCTACAACATGCGCCGCCTTGTCCAACTCGAGCGGATCGCGGCTGCGTCCGCTTGAGCTGAGTACATGGGTGGAGTTTGTGTAGCGTTGCGCAAATGAGTTCCCGCGAACAGCGCGGGGAATGAAAAGGGCCCGAAAACGGCCCCACCCAAACACGACCGAGTTCACCGCCCGCTCAGGCGGAACTCAAATCAATGTATTCTTCGAGGTTCCCTAATACCAACTTCCGCGCTACAGGTGGCTGAGCACCATGCCTAGGTTGAGCCTTTTAGGAAAGATTTTCTGGGGAACACTGTTTTCGGTGGCGTTCGTCGCCCTGCTCTGGTGGCGCTATTTAGTTGACGAGAAAGTGGGGTACTGTCAGACGCCGCGCGAGACAGGCATCAATCGGCAGGGCATCCCCGTGGGAGAGCCCTGCCAATGCCACGGTATGGGCGGGGGCGTCTTCGGCCTCAACTTCGACAGGAATAGTCATTCCTAGACCATAGGACGAGGCTAGCTAGACGCCCGGATCGGGGTTCGGTTTACCATTTTCGAGGCTCAGCCGCCCCAACCAGCATCAACGGGCATTCATGGCCGAATGTCCCCAGAAGTTGAATAAAATGAGAAGCATATAACCTAAAGGTTGTATTTGGCAAAACGCCCTGCCCCGTCTCGAAGATACCTGAAATGGTCTTGGTGTCGTTACTGGAATGGACGACCGATTCGCGGGTGAGCAAGCGCGCATTCCACGAATTGCACGCAGAAAGACTTCAAGGAGCTAGAGCTATGAACGACGCCATACTGATCGACACGATCATCGAGGCCCAGGCGATACTTGCTCGCCATATTGCAGGAGAACATGCCTCGGCCGACGACACGATCGCCCAGTTGTTGAAATTGTTGGACAGCGCTGAATTGGTGAACGCACTTGCCGAACGGGGTTATGCGAACAAGGCGTTTAGATGAAACGCAGACTACCTCGATGCCGGTTGCCAACTCGGGCAGCACCGGATGATGGACGGTGGCTCGGAGGCGCGGTAGTTCTGCTTGCGGTTGTCGAACTAAAGCTATTTGGCGATTGCAGGCCTTTCACTCGGCCGTACCCACGCGGACGGCAACTCGCACCGGAGAACATTGATCAACGCAGTAGCCCAAGCTCTATGACCGTCAAAGTTCAGATGGCCCGCTCCTTTGTGGATACCGAAACCATGCAGCCGCGGCACGCTAGCTGGCCCACCCACAATCTCTGAAATTTTGGCGGACCAATCGATCAATCGCATTCCGCGCCGGGTGAACTCATGGTCCATGTTCAAAAGCAGATCAGCGCGTACGGCGGTCGCCTGCGGACAATCGACGGGCGACAGCGGTATGTCGCGAATGGCATAGAGCACCCGAACGCCATGAGACCGCGCGCTCTGCGCCATATCGTCCAAGAACCGCGCGGTGGCCGCCCAAAGCAATTCTGGACGGTGGTCACGCCAAAGATGGCTCATGGGCTCTAGCGCCGCTATGGCATGATCGCAAGCGAGACGCGCGGCGTCGGGAGCAGGAGTTGGAGGTGCCGACACGGACCGGTGACTGACGGATTGGACCGCCGGCAGACCCAATAGCGCGGGCAAGCGCTGCTTGCTGCGGAAGTAAAGCATGCGGAACACAGGCGAGTTTTGGTAGAGCGCAATGAACAGCCGGCCTAGCAAATCGTCGGCGTGGCGCTGCGAGAAACGCTGACGGAAGCCATAGCCGACCGCGAGTTGGCCGTTTCCCGTAAGGACATAGGCGGGATTCTCGCTGTCATCGAGCAATAGGCCGGAGAGAAAGCTGCTGGCAGCACTGTTGGCCACCACCAGGTCGAGACTTAACGGATAACCACGCTTTTCCAATCGCCAGAGCTGGCGAATGGGGTTCGGTCCAGCTATCCCTAAGTTGATCAGCTCGACATTATAGCCATCAGCGCGCAGCCCGCGCTCGGCCAGCGCACCAAAAGTGGCCTCCTGGCTGACCTGCGCCGCCTCGACCATCGAGTCCCCGAGGAGACCTACCCGGAAGGTCCCCTCAGGCTTTACAACCTCACGTTCGATGTCCCGCAAGCCGAGCGAGTTGATTTGCAAACGCGCTCTATGTTCAGCCGTCCAGATACCGCGGGCTCCGGGGGTCGAGTTGAAGCCGAAGTCCTTGTCGGGCTGGCCGAGAATGGGCTCAATCACCGGCAGGATCCGCCACATCGGGGTCGCCTCGATCAATCGCAGTCCTAACTCCACTACGAGCAACGAGAGCACCCCGCCAATGAGCAAGCGGCCGAGACGAGAGACCTGCGGACGAGACAGATGGAAAGGCATGGCGGCGCTTCAAAACCGAAAATAGATGAATGGGTTCACGTTGGTAGCGGGGATTAAAATCAATAACAATGCTATGCCTGCCAAGAATCCCCGGCTGACCGGCCCATCGGTTCGGCGCATAATGCGAAGAACACCCGGTTGTTGCAAACGGAACTCAACCCAGTGCAGCGCGAACAACCCAGCTACGCCAGCCGCAACTTCCCACGGCGGCGCAGCGTCATCCACCGCTGCCGGCAAACCGCCGCGGAAAGATAGCATGGTGTCGAGATAGTCGAACGCATATCCCAGATTGGGCGAGCGGAAGAAAACCAAGGTCGTGACAAAAAAAATGATGGTCGCGGCCCAACCGACCACGGCCGGCGGCTGCGGAAGGTACCTCGACCACAGGGTCGCAAACACCATCGCAACGCCCTGCAACGCACCCCAGAGGACGAAATTCCAGCCGGCACCGTGCCACAGGCCGCACAGCGTCATGGTTAGGATGATCGCGCAAAAGTGCTGCACCACGCGGTATCGCCGGGTCGCCACCCGTATGTCGGCGAGCGGGATAAACAAATAATCGCGCAGGAATTGCGTGAGCGTGATGTGCCAGCGCTGCCAGAACTGCTGAATACTGGCGGCCAGAAAGGGTGTCGCAAAATTCCTGGGAAGACGGACACCCAAGAGATAGGCCGACCCGATGGCAATATCGGAATAGCCCGAGAAATCGAAATAAATCTGAAAGGTGAACAGCACGGCGCCGAGCCAAGCAAGATAGGCGCTATCTGGCCGGAGGTAAAAAATATCGTCGACCACGGGAGCGAGACTGTCCGCCAGCACCACCTTTTTCGTCAGACCCAAGACGATAAGACCGAGCCCGAAGACGAGCAGCCGATGCCGCCGCCGCTTGTCATCGAACATTCGTTGTATCTGCGGCAGCGTCTGATTGGGCCGCACGATGGGTCCGGCGATCAGTTGCGGGAAAAACGCCTTGAACAGGAAAAACTCGCGAAACGAGCGTGCTGGTCCGTTGCGACCGCGCACGATGTCGACGTGATAGGCCAAAGCCTGAAAACTATAGAACGAGATGCCGAGCGGGAGCGCGGTGTCGACATAGCTGCCGGCCAAGCCCATTTCCCCGAGCAGCATATTTCGGTATTTGAAGTACCCGATCAGCCCGATATTGACGATGACCGCGGCCACGATGCGACGTCGGTCAGCGGGAACAACCACCTGGATCAGCCAGTTGAGTGTGACCGCGCCCAGGAACACCACTGTGTCGAATGGGCCGGCCGTCGCATAAAATAGCAAGCTCGCCACGATCAACATCAGTGCCGGCCATGGACCGATCGCCATCCAGGCGACGCTGAACGTCAGCAATAGCGCATAAGCGAGCGAATTGAACGCCATTCAACCTCTGCTCGTCATGTTCGTATTTTGCCGGGCAATATCAAGCAGGTCGGCCCCCGCAGCCGCGATGGAAGCGCCACCGGCTCATGGGTGCGCCGGCAACACCTGCCGCCGGCGCAGGATCAACGCATGCGGAGGTAAGCCATACGGTGCGCCTCGAGATAAGGGCCCGCTACGGGTCATGTCGAGAGCACGTCGATGGCCTCGAATGAATTCTGCAGCCACAAGCGCCGGGCAAGACTCCGCTGAATCTTGCCGCTCGTCGTCTTCGGAATGGCGCCAGGGCGAATGAGCACGATCGAGTCGAGCGCGATCTCGTGCTCGTTGGCGACCGCCTCGCGGATGCAGGCGACGATCTCCTCGATGTCGAGACGGCGGCGATGCGTGCGTTCCACCTCTTGCACCAAGACGACTTTCTCTTCCTTATTTTCGGTGAGCACCGAGAATGCGGCTCCGCAGTGCCGACGCAGCGCTGGATGGCTGTCGTAGACCGTGTTTTCGATATCCTGAGGATAGTAGTTGATGCCGCGCACGATGATGACATCCTTGATGCGGCCGGTGATGAACAGCTCTCCCGCTTCGTCCATGAAGCCGAGATCGCCGGTGCGCAGCCAGAGTTCGTCGTCTTCCCCCTGATCCGCGCCTGGAATGTCGATCTAGTCGCGTCCGGATTGCGCCAATAGCCCTTGCAAACGTGGGGTCCACCCACCCACACCTCGCCGATCCGGTCGGCTCCGAGCCGCTGCTTCGTTTCCGGGTCGACGATCGCCATGCGTTGGCCGATGATGTTTCGGCCGCAGCCGACCACACGATGCACTTCGTCGTTGCCGGCGGGAGCGGCGATCTGATGTCGTCGGAACGCGTCGAGACTAACGGTGCGGATGACCGGACCGGCGCCTCTTCGCCCTGACGAGATTAACAAAGTCGCTTCGGCCATGCCGTAGAGCGGATACATGGCCCGCGGTTCAAAGCCATATGCGCCAAAGGTGGCCGCAAACCGCTCGATCGTGTCCGCCCGGATCGGTTCGGCGGCGTTGAATGCCAATTTCCAGCACGACAGGTCGAGACCTTTCACCTGGTCAGCACGAAATCGCTCGACGCACAAATCGAATGCAAAGTTCGGCACCCCCGCCACTTCAGCCCGATAGTCATGGATCGCGCGCAGCCAGGTCAGCGGTCGCTGGATGAAGGTCACCGGCGCCAACAAGACGCAAAGCGCGCCGAGGTAGAGCGACTGCAGAACATTCAAGATGAGGCCCATGTCGTGATAGAGCGGCACCCAGCTCGCGTAAGTGGACTGTCGCGTGTTGCCGAGCGTGAGGCGGATCATCTCCAGGTTTTCGATGAGATTGCTATGGGTGACCATCACGCCCTTTGGGTCGGACGTCGAACCGGATGTGTATTGCAAAAAAGCGATGTCCTCGCGTCTGGGAGTTAGCAGCGATCGATTTTGGTCAAGCGACTGCTCCCATCCTGGATCGAGAATTAACCACTCAATCTTGTACCCTTGAAATCGTTCAAAGACGTCCGGCCGAGCGCTGCTCAAATGCGCATTCGTCATCGCAAACCGCGGGGAGCAATCAGCCAGAATACTTGCGCTCGAATCAAGTGAGCTGTTGCGCCGGGGAAGCATCATCGGTACCGCAATGACGCCCGCTAGAAGGCAGCCGAAATAGGCAATGATGAAATCGAGCCCCGGCCCGAAGAGCAGCAGGGCACGATCACCGGTTTGACTGCGTTGGGCCAGTCGTGCCGCCACCGCGCTGGCGCGACGATCGAGCTCTGCGAATGTCAAAACCGCTTCTTCATCCCCCTGATCCGACAAGAAAATGTAGGCGCGGTCGTTCGGCTGCTTGGTGGCGCGATGATAAAGCAGATCAACGAGCGATGTGAAAAATGGTGGCCGATGCATGTCGAGCATTCAACCGACCCGGCCTCCAGCGCGGCTCCCCGACATATGACGCTCAGCGACGTATCGGGCAAGTTCAGCGGGCGTTGGATATGCGAATACGATTTCAGTGGGGAGCTCGACCCCGAGCCACTCTTCGAGCTCCACGATGAAGAAAACCGATGCGGCCGAATCCATCCCAAGACGAGCGAACTTCGCATGCGGGCGCATGCGATCGGCCGGCGTCTTAAAGGTCTTGGCCAGATACGCCATGCACCAATCGAGTATTTCGGATTCGCTGGGATTTGATGCCACAAGCACTTCACTGTTGAAGGTCAAGACCTAGCGCCAGCTCACAATGATAGACGAAAAATCGTTGATTGTCATCGTCGTTCCTCCGACTCACTCCGCGGCAAAGCGCGTCGTCTTGATCTGAAAGGCAGCCGCCGTCGCATCGCGATAGAAGAGCTGCACGGTTTCGCGCGAATATTCGGCGAGATCCTTGCCGACGAGATCGAGTTTGCTCAGGAACTCGTTCGGCACTGTGATGATGTCGCAACCGCTCTCCTCGGCGTGGAAGATGTTCAAGACCTCGCGCGTGCTCGCCCAAAGCAACTCCGCCTTCGGGCGCGAACCCAGAATTTGCTTGCACGCAAGCATATGGGGGATCGGATCGACACAGGTATCGGCGATACGTCCGGCGAACACCGAGACGATCGCCGCCGTCGCCGGATTGAGCGCGTCTGCGACCGCGCGGACCTGATCGAGCGTGAAGATCGCCGTCACGTTGAGCACCACGCCTTCCGACGACAGCGCGCGCAGCAACTCGCTCGAAGACTGCCCCTTCGTATTGGTGACCGGAATTTTCACGTTCACGTTCGGCCCCCAGGCCGCGATCGTACGCGCCTGCTCGGCCATGCTCGCGAAGTCGTCGGCGAAGACCTCGAACGACACCGGCCGGTCCGGAATCGCGGCGAGAACCTTGCGCGCAAAGGCCTCGTAGTCGCTCACCCCGGCCTTTCGCATCAGCGTCGGATTGGTGGTGAATCCTTTGATCACCGGATTTTTCGACATTTTGACGATGCCGTCATAGTCGGCGCCATCCGCGAAAATCTTGACCTTGAGATCGGCAAGGCGATTCATGGTGCCTCCTGCGCGGTGAGAGTAGTTTCGATGATGACGTCGGCGGCTTCCATGATCGAATGCACGACGTAGTCGGGAGCATCGGGCGCGGGCTCGGCATAGCCGAGATCGACGAATACGGTGGTGCAACCGGCCGCGCGACCCGCCTCGACGTCGCTGTGGCGGTCGCCCACCATGAAACTCTTTTTGAGGTTAATGCCGAGTTCCGCGGCCGCCTCCAGAATCATGCCCGGCTTCGGCTTGCGACACTCGCAACGGTCGGCCTGGCCGTGGAAGCAGGCCTTGACCGCGTCGACAGGCAATTCACGCGTCATGATCGCATGCATCGCGTCCACTTCCGAGCGGGCGATCAAGCCGTTTCCGACGTCCGGCTGGTTGGTGATTACCGCCAAGAGAAAGCCAGCCCGCTTGAGCTTCTTGAGACTGACCGCGGCGTCGGGATAAAGCCTGAAATCCGCCAGCCGCCTGGGGGCGAAGCTGCGCCGGTCGCGGAATTCAGGAACAACAATCACCCCGTCCCGATCGAGAAATACGGCCGGTCTCAACCCGTGGCCACGGCTTACCATTTCGTCTGCCTGCGCTGCAAGGCGGGGTGGCTGACGAGGCAGTGCCAGACTACCGCCTGGAACGCCTCCGACAAGGGGGTGACCCAGCCGGGATTGACTTGGGGGATCAGGACGACCACGTCGGCGTGCTTGGCCGTATGTCCGCTGTCCCGGCCCACGACCCCAAACACCTTGGCGGAACGCGCCTTGGCCAGATCGATGGCCTTGACGATATTGGCGCTGATGTTGCGTTCGGCATCGCCGCCCCCCACCGAATAGACGAGGATGGCGTCCTTATCGTTGAGATGGCTGATTTCAAGCCAGGCCGAGAAGACGGTGTCCCATCCTTCGTCGTTGGTGCGGGCGGTGAGTTCGGAGACATTGTCGACGGGGCTGTAGGTCTCGATCCCGCAGAGCTTGCGAAAGTCATTGACGGCGTGGCTGCAATTGGCCGCGCTGCCGCCAACCCCGATCAGGAACAATCGCCCCTGGCGGTCTCGCAGCCGGTCGAGTTCTGATGCCAGGGCCTCGATCGAAGCGAATGAAATATCATGACAAATCTGCGCGGCCGCAGCGAAGAAACTTTCCGCGTGGTTCATACGCCCAACCGCCCTGATCGTGTGCAATTCCGCGCCCTCTTGCCACATTCGCCACGCCATTTGAAGTGCCTCCAAACGGAAAAGCCGTGCAGCGAGGCAAGTTCAACCGCGCGATGGGGCAAGCGAAGCGTATAGTTCCACGTGGCGCCGGACGGCGCTGGCGAGGGCGAAGTTTCCCGCGATACGGCCGCGGGCTCTGCTCCCTCGTTCGACCCGCGCCGCCGCTGATTCGCCGGCCAACGTCCGGATGGCGGCTGCGAACGCGTCGGGGTCTCCCGGCGGCACCACAAGACCGGTGTCGCCCACGATGAGCTTGGCGTCGCCCACGTCGGTCGCGACGGCGGGTAGACCGCAGGCCATTCCTTCGCCGAGCGCGTTCGAGAAGCCCTCGCCGAAGCGCGAGCTCGACACCACGAAATCTGCGGCCGTGAACAGGCGCGCGACATCGGAACGGCGGCCGAGTCGAACGAGGTTGCGCGCGGCGGGCAGGTTTTCCGTACCTGCGCCCACCAGCAGCGCGGACACGTCCGGCAGCTGCGCCATCGCAGCGAGGAAAGTCGCGTGATCCTTCATCGGGTCGACGCGAGCGACGTGCGCAAGCACGGTTGCATTCTCGGGGATACCCAGCTCGATTCGCAGCGCGTGGCGCGCGGCCGCGTCGGGCCTGAACTCGTCGACATCGATGCCGTTGGCGACGATCTCCGCCCGCCGCGGGCGATAGCCGAGGGCCAGGTGGAATTTGAGTCCGGCAGCCGAATTGGCCGTGACCAGATCGGGCCATCCCGACAGCATGGTGCAGGCCTTCACCACCGCGCGCAGCCCGAGGCCATAGCGGCGCAGATCCATATCCGAGCAGCGGATGCTCCAAACCAGGCGCGTCTGTTTGCGCTGTCCCGACATGATGAGCGCCACCAGCGCCGCAAGATCGCCGTGATACATCCAGCCCTGCACGATGTCCGGCCGCCGCTCGGCGATGAGCTTGGCAAGCTTCACGAGTCCCCAGGCGACGCCGCCGGCGCGGTCAAATTGCAGCTCGACGACCGTCACGCCCGCGGCACGCAGGCGTCCCACGTGGGCCTCCGCCGGGAGCAGGCTCACGACGGTGATTTCGTCGGCGACGGCGGGCTTGGCGGTGGCGAGGCGGGTCAGCATCGCCTCGGCACCACCGCCTCTAAGACCCGCCGTAACGTAGACGATCTTGCGCGGCCTCGCAGTCACGCCCATCTCTCGCGCCACGCCTGCAGCATCAGCACGGTCCAGAGCGGGTATTGCCAATTGCGGCTCCCCTCGATGTGCTCCTGCCAAGCGCGTCGCACCGGCTCGACCCGCACCAGCCCGTAGGACTTAAGCCGCGCCGGCGTAAGCAGCAATTCCGCCCATTCCCGCAAGGGACCGCGCAGCCAGGCATCGATCGGCACGCCAAAGCCCATCTTCGGCCGGTCGATCAAGGACTTCGGCACATATCGGTCAAGTACGCGGCGCAACAACCATTTGCTGCGGCCGCCGCGCACCTTGAGGCCGAGCGGCAAGCTCCAGGCGTAAGCAACCACGCGGTGATCGAGCAGCGGTACCCGGCCCTCGAGGCCCACCGCCATAGTCGCCCGGTCGACTTTCGTGAGAATGTCATCGGGGAGATAGCCGACCATGTCGAGGAACTGCATGCGCGGGACGAGATCGGGAAATTCCTGCGTGATCGTCGCGTCCCAGAGCGGTCCGCGCGGCTCGCGGCCGCCCACAGCGACCTCCTCGGGCCGCTCCCATTGGCTCACCAGCCGCCGGTAGATCGCATCAGGTTCGGGATTATCCAGGAGCGTCGTGATCTTGTGCAGCTTGTCGCCCGGCAGCGCCGGACGCCAGCCCGCCGGCACGAACGCGAACAACCGGTTCCAGGTCTGCGGCGCCAAGGCGCGCAGGGCCGTGACCGAAGCACCGCGCAACGGGCGCGGCACGAGCCTCGCCGCGTGCGCGAGGCGCCGCGCCCATAAATAACGGTTATAGCCGGCAAACAGCTCGTCCCCGCCGTCGCCCGACAATGCCACCGTCACGTGCTTGCGCGTCAATTCCGAGACCAGATAGGTCGGAATCTGCGACGAATCGGCGAACGGCTCGTCGAACCACTCCGGCAGCTGCGGAATGACGTCAAGCGCGTGCCGCGGCTCGACGTAGAATTCGGTATGGTCCGTGCCGAGATGGGCGGCGACCCGCTTGGCGCATTGGGCCTCGTCATAGCCGCTCTCGTGGAAGCCGATCGAAAACGTCTTCACCGGGCGGGTGCTCTGCGCCTGCATCAAGGCGACCACGGTCGAGGAATCGATCCCACCGGACAGGAACGCGCCGAGCGGGACGTCGGCGATCATCCGCAGGCTGACGGAATCCCGCAGCAGCGCATCGAGCCGCTCGACCGCCTCGTTCGGGTCCGGGGCGGGATCGTTGCGCCGTTGCCCTGCGGCTGCGATGCTGCGCAGGTCCCAGAAACATTTCGCAGCCGGCGCCGAGCCTTCGCGCAGGGTCAGGATGTGGCCGGGGGCGAGTTTTTCGGCTTCCCGATAGATGGTGCGCGGCTGCGCGATGTAGGCGTGGCGCAGATAACCCACCACTGCATCTTCGTCGATGGTCGGCTTCCAACCGGGAGCGGCACGAAACGCCTTGAGCTGCGAAGCGAAAAGGATCCGCGCCGGCGATGCCGCGTAATAGAGCGGCTTGATGCCGAGCCGGTCGCGCGCAAGCACCAAGCTTCGCGTCTTGCGGTCCCACAGCGCGAAGGCAAACATGCCGATCGCCCGCTCGATCGCGGCTTCGACGCCCCACAACGCGCAGGCTTCGAGCAGGACTTCGGTGTCCGAATCGCTCCGCATCGAACGGCCGGCGGCCTGAAGCTCGCGACGAATATCGCGGTAATTGTAGATTTCGCCGTTGAACGTGATGACATAGCGCCGATCGGCGGAATGCATCGGCTGCGCGCCGCCAGGACTGAGATCGATGATGGCGAGCCGCCGCTGCCCAAGCGCTACGCCGCCTTCGGCCTCGACCCAGACGTCGCCGGCATCAGGACCGCGATGTCGCACTGTTTCGATCATGGCCTCGCCGATCGCGCGCAGCGCGTCCGCCGACGTTGCCGCGCGCCAATCGACCATGCCGGCGATGCCGCACATTGCGAAACTCCAGAACGCCCTCGCGCCGTCCGTTCCCGCGCGCGTTTATCGAGCTTGTGGCCGCCGCCACTGAGCTTGTCGAGATCGATGATCGCCGCGACGGCCGAACGCGATCGAGGGACCTCCGCCGCGTGCAATTTACCACACGCCGGAGCGCCAACCGGTCTTGATATAATGCCACAGCGTCGGATGCGACCACAGTCGGGAGGGCAGATCGACCTTTTTGGTCCGCAAGGTTCCCACCATGGCGTCGCGCGCCGCCCGTTCGAGCAGCGGCAACGCCGCCGCCAGCTGGAGGTAGGGATAGGTCGAGTAATTGTCTCTCGCGGTCGGCGCGAGCCGGGCCTGATAGAGCACCTCGCCGGTATCGATGCCCTCATCGACAAGATGCACCGTCACGCCGAAATTGCCATGGTCTCCTTCCGCCTTGGCCCAATAGCCACCGTGCACGCCGCGATATTTCGGGGTGATGCCGGCATGATAGTTGATGAACGGGACGTCGAGCGCCCGCAGCACGTCACGGGCAATGATGCGGGTGCCGACAACGAGGATTGCTTGCGGCTGCAATCGCCGCAGATGACCGATGCATTCAGCCGAATTGACCGACGGCACCCGAATGATTTCGCTCTCCTCGGGCCAGCGGGCGTCGAGCCGCGCCCCGCGCATGATCTCGGCGATGCGCCGCTGCGCGGCCTTCTGTTGCATCCGCTGAAACAGCAAGAAAGCCAGCTGGCCGCCCACATGAGCAAGGCCGAGCCGCTTGATTCGCCGGCGGAGCAGCAGCGATCGCGCGACCGGGCTCTCGACGACGACTGCCAGCGCGGGGAAATGGGCCGCGAGATAACGCGCGGCAATACGGCCGGTAACGCCCTCACAGGTGAGCAGCACTACCCTGTCCATGCGCATGCAAAACCTCGTCGGCGACCGCCGCCATCGTCATTGACCGCATGCCGTAGCGCTGCTGCAGCGTGCGGAAATGATCGAGGATGTCGCGCAGGAACGCCAAATTCTCTTGCAAATCGACGCCGAAATTGTGCGGGTGCCACCACAGGTGAAACAGCCTTCGGCGGCGCGCCGCCGTTTCCATCGCCGAGGTGATGCGCCGCAGGCGCAGCCGCTCCAGCCCGGCATTCTGCTGCGACCGGGCGCAGGAAACGGCTGGCCGGAATATCCACCAAGCCGTCGACAAGCGCCGGCTCGTGGTCGTGCGCACCGCCGATCGGCAGATAGCTGTCGGCCAGGCGGGCGCCCCGCACCAGAAGGGTCTGCTCGCCGTCGCGGCGGGCTCGGTGGAACCAGACGCGCTCGTTGCCGCGAAAGGCGCGCAATCCGAACTCGCGACAAACCGACAGGTGGGCCGCGCTGACCTGGTTGCGCGGAAACACGATGCTTGCAAGCTCGACCCCGAGGCCGGCAGCGGCCCCCTGTGCGGCCTCGAGGTCGGCGCGAAAGGCCTCGGTATCCCCGCCCTCTTCCAAGCAATAGAAATGCGAGAAGGTGTGGGTGCCGATCTCCTGGGCCGGGTACGCGAGAATTCGTCTGATGAGCGACAGGCCGTAATAGTAGTGGTCGTGCTCCTCGTCCGTGCCGACCTCGCCGAGGTAATGATACGATGAAACTCGCGGATTGGCATAGCAGGGCTTGCGCGCCGGAAGGCTGGCGAGCAATGCCTTGTCGGCCGCGAAAAAGAGAAGCCCGACCGTGGCCCAGGTGCAGGCGATCTCCCGTTCGGCAAAGAGATCGAGCAAGGCCGGAACGACGTCGCGAACGCCGCGGATATTGGCGCCGTAATCGGCAATGGTGCGCTTGTCGCGAACGCCCCATAGGAGCTCGAAATCCAGCGAAATGACGAAGGCTCCATACTGCACCGCGCGCCTCCTGCGCAGCCGCGACAGAGGAGGACAATAGGTCGGCGGCGGCCGAACGAGCAAGCGCCGCACCCGGATGGCCGCTTTCGCCATCCATTTGCCAGGACACGCACCGTCATACTACGCGCCTCTCAAAGCGCTGCTCTTGCATCGTGTCGCCTTGGCGCTGAAGCTGCGGATGCAATCCAGCCGGCGGCGTTCGTGAGGGATTGACCGATACATCACACGCACCGCCAAATTGCGCGCAACTCGACGACCGAATGGGCCGAGGCCTGAGACCGGGACGTGCATGAAGATACTGTTCCTCACTCGCGATCTGGGCGTCGGCGGGAGCCAGCGCCAGCTGGCTTTGCTGGCCGCGGGGCTGGCGCGGCGCGGGCATGACGTGGCGGTGGTGGTGCTTTACGCCGGAGGGCCGCTCGAAGCGCTGCTGGGCGGCAGCGGCGCACGCCTGCTCTCCATCGGCAAGTCGAGCCGCTGGCACGCGATCGCTCCGCTCGCGCGATTGCGACGACTTTTTCTGCGCGAACGCCCCCGCCTGGTCTATGCCTTTCTTCCCGCCCAGACGACGCTCGCGGCGCTGCTGCTACCGCCGGTGCTCAAGGCGAAACTCGTGTTCGGGATACGCGCCGGCGGCATGCAGCTCGAGCACTATGACGCGTTGAGCGCCCTCACCTACCGGTCGGAGGCCTGGCTCTCCCGGCGCGCCGACCTCGTCATCGCCAATGCCCATGCCGTGCGTGCCGACGCCATCACGCGCGGCTTACCGGCGGATCGCATCGCGGTCGTCTCGAACGGCATCGATACCGAGATGATGCGGCCCGACGCGGCGGCGGGGCGAGCGCTGCGCCGTGCATGGGGACTTTCCGACGGCGCCTTCGTCATCGGCTGCGTGGCGCGGCTTGATCCGATGAAGGATCATGCCTGCTTGCTCAGGGCCGCTGCGAGCTTTGCGCGGGAAAGCCCCGATGCGCGTTTCGTCTGTGTCGGAGATGGGCCCTTGCGCGAGGAGCTCAGGACGCTCGCGAATTCGCTCGGGCTGGCAGACAAAGTCGTGTGGGCCGGGGAGACCGCCGATGCCAGGGCGGCCTACAACGCGTTCGACATCGCCACCTTGGCGTCGGCCTTCGGCGAAGGATTTCCCAACGTGGTCGGCGAGGCGATGGCTTGCGGCGTTCCCGTGGTCGCAACGGATGTGGGCGACGTACGTCTGATCGCCGGCGCCCTGGGCGAAGTGGTGCCGCCGCGGGATTCGGATCGGCTGTGCGCGGCTTGGCGGCGGCTGCGACAGCGGCTCCTCGACGATCCGGGGCTGCGCGAGGCGGCCCGCAGCACGATCATCGCCAAATACGGTCTCGACAGCATGGTGCGCAGGACCGAGCACATTCTCACCCAGCTCGCGGCCGAGCGGCCTGCGCAGGAGATCGCGCGCGAATTCGCGTGAGCGACGGCGAAAATCTCACGCGTGTCGTCGCGGCATCGGCACGAGCTTGAAGAGGTGACAGGAGCTCCCCAGCACGCGCGCCAGGCGCCCGCGCCCGGCAAGGCCAAGACGAAGCCCGAACAGCACCTCGCCGGTGTAGAACAGGCCCATCGGCTCCTGCGCGACGACCGCAAAGCCGTTCTCCTCGAAATTCCGCCGCCACCAGCGCGGATGGAACAGCCACAGCTCCGATATGACGTTTCCACGTTCCCCATGCCGCCGGGGAAGACACAGACCGGCGGCGTGCCGAACGGTCCGGTACCAGGCCTGCTGCAATCGCCCCAGCTCGGATGCGCGCGGGCCCACCCGCGGCACAAGCTCGGGGAGCGAGGACACGGAAAACGAGACCGCCTCGGCGTAGGACGTCAACGTGGTCCAGAACCGCCATGTGTGGGTCGGCAGAACATGGATGCAGATGCCGCCCGGCGCGAGCACCCGGCGGATCTCGGCGTGCATGCGCGCCAGATCGGCTACGTGCTCGAGCACGTTCGAAGAGAACACGACGTCCATGCTGGCATCCGGCAGCGGAATGGTCCTGCCGTCGTACTCCTTGATCGGGAATACGCGGTCAGCGGCATAATTCGAATCCGCGACCTCGATGGCGGTGACCTCGAACCCGCGCCGCTGCAATTCGCACGCCTGCTTTCCGGTGCCGGCCCCTATTTCGAGGATACGCGCGCCGGCTGGAAAGAATGCGGCAACTTTGTCAATTTCCGCGACTCTGATCGCGTCGAGGTGATCGAGGGAGAGCACGGCAATTCAAGTGGTCCATGGGGGACGTGACAGGATGCCAGTGTAGCGCGCAATGTAGTGGTGCGGCCACGTCCCTGCCAAGCGTCAAACGCGGCCGCGATGGCGCGGCAATCGCGCCGACGGCCGTTGCGGTGCGCGCCGCCGGCGAATGCTATCGTGCCGATTGCGAGGCGTGAACAGCAAAGCAAATGATCGATCAAGCCATCGGCCCCCTCTCGGTCCTCGGACCGGTCGCGCTTCTCGCGCTCGTCCTGAGCTTGGCGCTGACGGTCCTGCTGCGCCCGTGGCTCGCGCGCCATGCGATGGCCCGGCCGAACGCCCGCTCGTCCCATCACAAGCCGACACCGCAAGGAGGCGGAATCGCGGTCGTGGTTGCGACGCTCGCGATCGCCTGGGGCGCCATCGCGCCTGTCGCCCGCGGTCCTGCAGAACCAGGGCGGTCAATTTCTGGCAGTAACCGCGGCAGCCGCGCTGCTGGCCGTGGTCGGCGCGATCGACGATATCCGCCACCTGCCGGCAGCGGCGCGGTTCGCCATGCAGTGCATCGCCGTCGGCACGGTGATCGCCGCGCTTCCGGACGAATTGCAAATCCTGCCGCAGGTGCCTTGGTGGATCGAACGCGCGTGCCTCCTTCTCGCCGGCGTCTGGTTCGTCAATCTCGTCAACTTCATGGACGGCATCGACTGGATGACGGTGGCGGAACTCGTGCCGGTGACCGGAGCAATCGTCCTGCTCGGTCTTCCCGGGCAGATCGGACCGTTGCCGTCTGTCGTGGCGGCGGCACTTCTGCGGCGCGATTCTCGGCTTTGCGCCGTTGAACAAGCCGGTAGCGACGGTTTTCCTCGGTGACGTCGGCAGCCTGCCGATCGGCCTTCTGCTCGGCTGGCTGCTGCTGCAGCTTGCAGGCAGCGGCCATCTGGCAGCCGCGCTCATCCTGCCGCTCTATTATCTCGCCGACGCCACGATCACGCTCGGCTGCCGCATTGCTGGGGGCGAGGCGTTCTGGCAGGCGCATCGCAGGCATTTCTACCAGCGCGCGACCGACAACGGCTTCAGCGTTCCCGCGATCGTCACCCGCGTCGTTCTGGTCAACTTCGCGCTGGCCGCGATTGCGCGTCATCACCGTTGCAGCGCATAACCTCGTCGTGTCGCTGACGGCGCTGGCGGTGAGCATCGTTATCGTCGTATGGCTGCTCCTGACCTTCACGCGCGTCAAGCGGTGAACGGTCAGGCCGCCTCCCCGCCGAAATCCGGCACCGCATCGTGCAACACGCCGAAGATCACGGAGCGGTCCTCGCGCGCGAGGCCCTGTTCCAGCGCCGCCAGCCAGCCGCGCATCGAATCGAGCGAGGGGCTCACCGGCTTGGCCGCGACGATGCCTTCGATACCGACCGGCGCGGTCGGCTCCTCGCGCGCAAACAGTATCTCGTGCAGGCGCTCGCCGGGCCTGATCCCGGTGAACGTGATGTCGATGTCGCGGCCGGGCTCAAGGCCGGAGAGTTTGATCATCCGCTCGGCGAGATCGACGATCTTCACCGGCTGGCCCATGTTGAGGACGTAGACCGCGACGCCCGTGTGCCCCGCAGCGAGGGCATGGCTTGCCGCCGTGACCACGAGGTCGCAAGCCTCGCGGATGGTCATGAAGTAACGCACCATGTCCGGATGCGTCACCGTGAGCGGTCCGCCGGCCTCGATCTGGGCCTTGAATTTCGGCACCACCGAGCCGTTCGACGCGAGCACGTTGCCGAAACGCACCGCGATCAGCCGCATGGTCCGCTTGTGACCGTCGCTTCGCCGCGCGAAGTCGTTGTCGAGCGCTTGGCAATACATCTCGGCAAAGCGTTTCGAGGCGCCGAGCACGGACACCGGCTCGATCGCCTTGTCGGTCGAGATGACCACCATGGCGTTGGCGCCGGCGGCGACCGCGGCGTCGGCCACATTGACTGAGCCGAAGACGTTGGTCTTCACCCCCTCGCCCCAATCCCGCTCCAGCAGCGGCACATGCTTGAGCGCTGCTGCGTGGAACACGATATCGGGCCGAAAGTCGTTCATCAGGCGGAAGATGCGGGTGCGGTCGCGCACATCGGCGAGACGACCCTCGATCTTCGCCGCCGACTGCTTGGTCGCGAGCATCTCCAATACGGCGTGCAGGGCGGGCTCGGAGTTTTCGATCACCAGGACGCGTGCGGCGCCGAAGGTCACGATGCGGTCGCAGATCTCCGCGCCGATCGAGCCGCCCCCGCCGGTCACGATGATCGACTTGTTCTGCACGAAGCTTTCCAGACGACGGTAATCGATCTTTACCCCCGGCCGCAGCAGCAAATCCTCGACATTGACCGGCGCGAGCCGCAACGCCTCGCCACCGTCGTCGAGCGAGGGAAGCCGACTGGTGGCGAGGCCGAGGCGCCGCGCCCGCATCAAGACCGTTTCCGGTTTCGCTTCCGGCGCGAGCGCGCTCGGCGTGAGCACAAGCCGGACGACATTGGTGCCGCGCTGGCCGAGATCGGCGACGATGCTCTCGACGTCGTCCGGATCTCCGAGCACCGCAATCCCGCGTATGGCTTGGCCGCGGTCTGCCGGAGATGGCGACAGGATGCCCACGGGGCGGATCTTCGTCACCGCGCCGCTTTCGATCGCGCGCAGCAGCACATCGGCGTCGGCGGTGCGCCCAACCACGAGGACCGGTGCCGAATCGCCGGTCTTGGCGTGCTGAAGGGTGCGGGTGTAGCGGAAATAGCGGTAGGCGACGCGCGGGCCCGACAAGAAGGCGATCTGCAGCAACCAGTAGAGAACGATCGTGATCTTGCCGAAGAAGAACGTGCCATAGACGTTCGGCGCCAGCAGCACGTAGTCGAGCGCCAACAGCGTCACCGCCAGCACCGTCGTGGCGCGCACGATGTTGTAGAGATCGGGCAGCGAAGTGAAGCGCCACTTCGCCTTGTAGAGGTCGGAGAAGACGTAGACGAACCCGGCATAGACGACGAAGGCAGGCAGCAGGATCGCCAGGAAGCGCCCGCGCTCGGTGAGCCCGGCCGCCTCGAAGCGAATGAAGAAGCTCGCGACCACCGCCGCTGCCGTGGCGAGGAGGTCGTGCGCCAGAATGAGCCACATCCGCGGCGTGAAGGTCGAAAGGCGGATCATCGTTCCGATATCACCGAAATGGCGCGCACGACGCCATCAATACCGGCCTTTGGCCGCACGCGCCACCTCGCGCGGGCGCCGTGATCGAATCGTTCGCATCAATCAATCGCCGCAATCCGCACCGTATGCTTCGTCTCGTCGATCACGACGGCCCTGCCAGGAAGCGCCCACGCGGGGTATCGGGCAGGGCGTCGCGGAAGACAATACCTTTCGCCTGTTCCGGGCGGGAGATATCTTGCAGTCGGGGCGCATCCAGAAAGTTCGATGACATTTGGCCGCGTGTGAATTGGGTCGACGTATCGTGCGTGCATATGTGCTGATGCTGGCAGTGACATTGGGCGGCTGCTCGGCGAGCGAGCTCGTCCAGGATTGGACGTCCGCGCCGGCGCCGGATCTGTCGCAGCCGGACTACCGCCGCATCATCACCGACAATATCAAGACGATTCTCCCCGCGACGTCGTCGGCTGGCGAGTTGGAAATTTCGGGCGTGCGGCCGGTCGATCATCTCAAGGGACCGGCCTGGCTCACCTGCCTCAAGTTCGACGTTGACGGAAAACCGCAACAGTATGCCCTGTTCATCCAGGGCGATAAGATCATCGACTGGCGGGTCGGCATCGTGATCGATCAATGCTACAAAGCGACGTATACGCCGCTGACGACCGCCACCGCGGCGAAAAAGCCGGGCAACTGAGCCGCTCATTCGCCATCGGCGGATGTTCGCCGGGCTACGGTGTCAGCGCCTGATCGACCGCGCTCAAGACCGACCGGGCCGGCAGTTCATCGAGGCAGCGGCTGTAGCTGTCGAGGTGGCCTTCGCAGCCGAGCTTCTCGCACGGCAGGCACGGCAGCGGGTTCTGCACCACCCACACATTGCCGCGGTGCTGGATCGTCCCGGCATGATCCCAGGGCCGCGCCAGCCCGCCGACGGGCCACGGACCGATCAACCGCGGGCTGGTCGGACCGTAAAGAGCGATGGTGGGGCAGCCGCTGCCGGCGGCAAGATGGGTCAGGGACGTATCGGGGCCGATGTAGACGGCGGCGCGTTTGAGGAGGGCTGTGAGCCCGGCCCAATCGAGGCGCCCGCGCTCGCGGACCACCGGCGGGTCGCCAGCGCCCCAAAGCCGGTCGATATAGGCCCGTTCGGCAGGATCCCGCCCTTCCGTCGCCACGATGGCAAGCCCGCGCTCGGCGAGCCCGCGGGCAAGGCCGCGCCAGCCGGCGTCGGTCCAGCGCTTGTAGCGGTAGAACGGATTGGCATGCACGACGGCGTAGGGCCCCTGGGGGGCGACCTCTTCGGCCGTGGAGCCCTGCGGACAGACGATGTCCGGCGCGTGCTCGAGACCGAGCGCAGTGGCGAGCGCCAGCAGCTGCGTGACCCGATGGCAATCGGGCTCGGCCGTCACGGGAACGTGATACGCATGGCGCTTCCACCACGCGCCGGTCCAGCCCGCCGGCGGCACCAGTCCGACCCGCCGACGGCCGGCGACGACGGCGAAAAAGGTCGGACGGTCACCGGCCTGCGTCGAAACCGCGAGATCGTAGCCGCGCCACAGGGTGCGAGCCAGGGCGAGGGCCTCGCCGGCGGACGGCCGCTCCGGCATCGTGATTACCTCGTCGATGTCCGGATTACCCCTGAGGATGCGGTCGCTGCCGCGGAATACCAGGATATCGAGCGTCGCCTGCGGAAACCCTCGCCGGATGGTGCGCACGAGCGGCGTGGCGAGCAGCACGTCACCTAGTCGCCGCAGGATGACGATCAGGATGCGCGGGCGCTCGGGCAAAACCAGTTTGGTCATCGCAACGGCCGGCGTTGCGGACACATCCGCTCAGGAGCTTTGCTCGGAATCTTCACGCTGGAAGGACTTATACGACTTCTCCTCGATAAGGCGCGATCCGGACGCGAGATTGATCGCCTTCTTGAGCCGCGCGCGCTCGTCGTTGAGCCGATAGACCTGGCGTGCGAGCTCGATGAAGGAATCGCCGAAGTCGCCGCGCGCGTCGCATTCGCGGATCGCATCCTCGATCTCCCAGAGTCTTGCGTTCACCCGTTTGAGCTCGGCGCTGAGCCCGGCCAGCATCGCGCGATCGACGTCGCCCAGGCCCACCGCGCGCAAGGCGCCGAGCTCTCGCGTAATATTCTCAAGCTGGGTCCGATTCTTGATGCGCTCAGACTTTATTTCGAGGATGACGATCTTGTCCATCAGTTCGCCGACCGAGATCGGCACCAGGATGTCATGTGGGGCACTTGCGGATGCGCTCATGTGCCGCCCTCGGTCTTTGCCGCCGCGCGCACCCCGCCCAGCACCGCCCCGCCGGTCACGCCGACGCCAAACACATAGAGCCAGCCCTGGCCGAAGTCGAACAGATGCGAGTTGAACAGCGAGGAGACGACATTGTAGGTCACCAGGACGAGCCCGAACCACGCGACCAGCGCGCGGTGGCGAAACAGGGCGAGATGGGCGATCCACATCGCGATGAGCACGCCGGTGCCGAGCAGGCCGAGCTGAATCGCCACCGTCAGGATTTGACTATGCGGGTTCGTGGTCATCAGCTCGGGAATGGTCATCGCCGTCGCATCGCGTCGGAACAGCTGTGGAATAGTCCCCGTTCCGTGACCGACGACAGGTGCCTCGGCAATCAAGGCCAGCGACTTCCTCCAATATTCAAGCCGCAATCCAACCGGAGTGTTGACGTCGCTGGTGCCATAGGTCTGCACCTGCTCCACCGCAACCGACACCCGCGCGCGCAGATAGGGGGAGGAAACCCAAATCGCGCCGGCCAGCACGGCGCCGATCAGACAGGCGACGAGCCCTCCTTTCCAGCCGAATTGCCGCAAGCCCGAACAAGATCAGCATCACCGCCATGACGACAAGCGTGGTCCGCGCCGTCGCCACATAGCCGATATTGGCGATGAATGCTGCTACGACCAGAACGAGGACGAGCGACAGCCGGGGCCGGGTGCGCCACAACTCGGCGGCTTGGCCGATCAGAGCGAAGGCGCAAATTGCGAAGATCCCGCTCTGCAAAATGTAGTTCTTGACCGGCACGCCCAGTTCCCTGCCGCGCCACGTCAAGCCGGGCGTGAGCACAAGAATCCAGGAGACGACGAGCAGGACGAGCGCCGAGGCCAGAAAACCGAGCATCACCCATTCCGCGTGCCTGGAGCGGCGGAATTGCGCCAGCAGCAATGGAATGACGAGCAGCTTGTGAAATCCGCTCAACCCCGCGATGCGTTCGCTCCAGCTCACGTCCGCCCACAACATGCCGATCGCACCGAGCGCCCAGAGCAGCACCGGCAGGCCACCGGCCGCCGACAGGACTTCGCGCCGCAATGATGCCGGATCGAGGGTCGGCGCGAGAGCGATGAGCCAGAGCACGATCAGGATTGCAGTCGCGGAGGTCGACCACGGCAGCGACACCACGACCGCCGTGACCAGCCCATCGGCGACCGCCTCGAGCCGGGGGGCACGAACGGCCGCTGTCATGGCGTTCGATTCAAGATTGCGCCCGGACATCATGGTCAAATCGGCGATCATCGTCGCCGGCGCTGGCGGTCGCGCGCAGCACCGAGAGGCCACGTTGCGCGCGCGTGCGATTGCTGTCCAGCACCGCGTCGAGCCGCGCATCGTTGGCCGCCAATTGGGCACGGTCGGCCTGCGGGTGCCACAGGTGAATGACACCGGTCGCGAAGCGCCCGTCCTTGCGGCGCAGACCGCAATGCAGCAAGCGAATGAGCAAGTCGGAATCCTCCCGCCCCCAGCCGCTGAAACTGGCGTCGAAGCCGTCGACGCGCTCGAGATCGGAGCGCCAGACCGCAAGATTGCAGGAGCGCGCCCCGCGCCATCGGCCCGGTCCGAGCTTGCGCAGCGGGCCCAGCGGCAGCCGCAGCACGCCGGCCACACGATTGACGCCGCCGCGCACGCGCACCCCGATCCAGCGCCAGGCGCTCCACGCCTCGGGCCGCAAATCGTCGCGCAGCACAGCGGCAGTGAGGGTCGGCGAGAGGAGAACGCGATTGCCCGTGACGAACCATCCAGGTTCGGCCAGCTGGCGATGCCTGGCGATGAAGTCCGCCGGCGCGAGGCAATCGCCGTCGAGAAAAACGCAGTACGCCCCGCGACAGGCGAGAATGGCCCGATTGCGGATTTCGGCGGCGCGAAACCCGCGATCCACCTGCCAGACATAGCTGAGCGGAACGCCGAGCCGCGGCCGCCAGTCGTCCACCACCGTCGTCGTGGCAGGGCCCGAGCCGTCGTCTGCGATCACAACCTCGAAGCCGCGATCGCTCTGGCGCGACAACGCCGACAAGACCGCCGCGAGCGCATCCTCGCGATCGTAAGTCGTGACGATGACGGAGATGAGATCAGGCACGTCGGCGCCGCTCCGGTCTTTCATCCTGCATGCGCTACCCCGCTGTGATAGCGTGCGCCGCGGTTGGGCTCAACAACGAGGAGACATGCAAAAAATATCCGCCTACATCCTGGCCTTCAACGAGGCCGAGAAGATCGCGGATGCGGTGTCGAGCGTGTTGTGGGCCGACGAGATCGTGGTCGCGGATTCCGGCAGCACCGACGGCACGGCAGTGATCGCGCAAAGCCTGGGAGCACGGGTCGTCCAGATTCCGTTCCGCGGTTTCGGCGAACTGCGCAATCGCGCCATTGCGGAATGCCGATACGAGTGGATCTTCAGCCTCGACTCCGACGAGCGCTGCACGCCCGAGGTTCGCGACGAGATTCTTTCGATCCTGTCGTCGTCCGAACCGGCGCACGACGCCTATCTGGTGCCCCGCCGCAACTACATGATGGGGCGCTGGATCAAGGGTTCCGGCTGGTATCCGAATTTTCGCCAGCCGCAGCTCTTCCGGGCGGGCACGATGCGTTACGGCGACGATCCCGTGCACGAAGGTTACGAGCTCCTGACGCAACGGCCGCTCGGACGGCTGCAAAGCGCCATCTGGCAGTTTCCGTTTCGCAATTTCGAGGAGGTCATCAACAAGATGAACCGCTATTCCTCGCTCGGCGTGCCCAAGCTCTCAGCAAAGCGCGTGTCGATGGGGAATGCGCTCGGACACGGAATTTGGGCATTCATCAAGCATTACCTGTTCAAGCAGGGCTACCGCGACGGCTGGGCCGGCTTCGTCATCGCTTTGGGAAATTTCGAAGGCACGTTCTACCGCTATGCCAAGCGCCATGAGCAAATGCAGGCCTGGTCGCCGCCGCCGGGCGCGCCGCTCCAGCGGCCGAGCGCGTTGCCGGATTGAAGCGGCCCTCGCGGCCCGCATCCCGAGACAGGTTTGCAGCGGACCTTTTGAAGAACAAACGGCGTCACGCTTCGAGATGCGCCTGCGAACGCTCCCCGCCAGAGGTCGATGCTGATGGGCAGCCATCCCATATTCCGATCCGGCGCGCGCGCAGCCATTCCCTGATCCGACGGCGCGCGGCCCGCGACGCATTGCGGGCGATGCGGAACGGCAGGCCGAGATAATATTTGCGTACGATGTCCCAGCGCTCGCGCGGCGCCACGGTGGCCGTCGCAGCGCGCGGCACGTACCAGCCATTGTTTTCAAAGCGGCGGATCAGCCGGTAGCCGGCGGATTTGAGAAACCGGTGCTTGTCGAGATTGCCGACGTGATCTTCGAGCAGAATCAGCCGCGGCCGCCAGCGCGTGAAATCGAACCCCCTGAGCACTTCGAGCTCGTGACCTTCGACGTCGATCGACAGGAAATCGAACCCTGCCGGAGCCTGCGCTTCGATCAGGATGTCATCGAGCGTCCGCACGGGCACTTCGATGACACGCTCGGGTTGGGCGCCCGGGGCCATCCGATCGCGATCGAGCGAGGACAATGCCCCGGCGACGTGAAGGCGCATGAGCCGGTCGGCGTTCTCGGGCGACGAGCAGGCCACCGCGAATACCCCGGCGGAGCGCGTACGCCGCAGATCGTCGGCAAGATCCGGCTGCGGCTCGACGAGAACTCCGGTCCAGCCGAGCTGTTCGAGGTGCCAGGTCTGCGATTCCTGCCGCGGCCGGTTGGCGCCGACCTCGACGAAGAAGCCCGACCGCGCACCGCCGAAATACCTGCGCACGAGCTCCTGCTCGCGTCCATCGGGCAAGGTCACAGCCGCCTCCGCGCGGTCTTAAGAGCTTTTTACTCTCGATTGCGGCATGCGCGATTGGCGGACGATCTTGGTCGTGCTGAAGCCGGGCACGAGATCGATGAGGATCACCTCGCCGCCATCGCCTTCGACCAGCTCGTGGCCCACCACCTCCTCGCGCCGGTAGTCGCCGCCTTTGGCCAGGACCTTCGGGCGGATACGGCGAATCAGTTCCAGGGGCGTGTCCTGGTCGAAGATGACGACCAGGTCGACCGCCTCGAGCGCCGCCAGGACCTCGGCGCGCGCGTGCGCCTGCTGCATCGGCCGTCCCTCGCCCTTCAGGCGCGTCACGGACGCATCGCCGTTGAGCCCGACGATGAGACGGTCGCACGCCGCGCGCGCCTCGGTCAGGAGCTTGATATGACCGGGATGCAGGAGATCGAAGCAGCCGTTGGTGAAGCCGATGCGCAGGCCCTGCCATTCGACCAAGCGCTCGTCGAGCACCGACCAGTCGAAAACGATCTTCTCCTCGGGCGCAAGCGACGCCGCGGGAAGAATTCGGGAACGCAGCTCCGCCGCCGATACCGTGGCAGTGCCGCGCTTGCCGACCACCACGGCGCCAGCAGCGTTGGCCGCGCGCACGGCGGGCTCGTAGGCAACCTCGGCCGCGAGCATCACCGCCAGCGCGGCAACCACGGTATCGCCCGCGCCGGACGCATCCCTCACCCGGACCGGGTAGGCGGGCACATGCAGCGCAGCGCCGCTTGCCGGCACCAGGATCAAGCCAGCGTCGCTGAGCGAAACTACAACCGCCTCGGTTCCCAGCAGACGATTCAATTCCACGCCCGGCCGCGATCACTTCTTCGTCGGTCTCCGTGCGGCGGCGCGTCGCCTCCGAAAGTTCCTTGCGGTTCGGCTTGATCACCGTTGCGCCCCGATAGATGGAATAGTCGATCGCCTTGGGGTCGACGATGATCGGTATTCCGGCCCTTTTCGCCGCCTCGATGACTTCTCGGATGACGCGCGGGGTGAGTGCCCCCTTGGCATAGTCGGACAAGACGACGCTTGCCGCACGCGGCAATGCGGCCAATGCACGATCGATCAGGATTTTCTCGGTCCGGGCATTGAGCGGCTGCGCCAGTTCCCAGTCGGCGCGCAGCAGATGGGTCGAATGATGCTCGGAGACGAAGCGGACCTTGCGCGTGGTCGGACGCGCCGGGATCGACGACGAGATGCGGCTCGATCAAAGGCTCGGCGGCGAGCGCTCGCATCAGCGTGCGGCTGGCGTCATCCTCGCCGACGACGCCGAGGAAAATGCAGCGGGCACCGAGTGCGGCGATGTTGCGCGCCACATTGCCGGCGCCGCCGACGTTGAGATCGTTACGCGTCACCGCCAGAATCGGAGCCGGCGCTTCGGGCGAGATGCGCGAGACCTCGCCGTAGACGAAATCGTCGAGCATCAAATCCCCGATGCAGACGATGGTCTGCTCGGGAATGAGCTTGAGCGCTTCTTCGAAATTGAACATGGCGCTATCGCTGGAGTGATCCTGTCCCGCCGTCTTCACCGGTATCGATCGGTGCGATCGAGGAAGGACTTGACATACCGGTCCACCCCCTCCTCGAGCGGGGTGAAGCCGGCGTTGTAGCCTGCGCGGCGCAGGTTTTCGACCTTGGCTTGCGTGAAATATTGATACTGGTCGCGGATCGCGGGCGGCATGTCGACATATTCGATGGCGGGCGCGCGCCCGAGCGCGCCGAACATGGCGGTGATCAGGTCGCGGAAGCTGCGCGCCATGCCGGTGCCGACGTTGAAGATACCCGAGACCGACGGCGTGTCGAGAAGCCAGCGCATCACCGCGACGGCGTCGTCCACATAGATGAAATCGCGCTTCTGTTCGCCATCGGCGCAGCCTGCGCGGTGCGACTTGAACAGGCGCACCGGCTTGCCCGCCTTCACGTCGTCGAAACGCTTGGCGACGAGGCTTGCCATCTCGCCCTTATGATACTCGTTCGGGCCGAACACGTTGAAGAATTTGAGGCCCACCCATTGTGGCGGGAGCGGCACACCTTGCGCGCAGCGCTCGGCCAAGGCGACATCGAACAGGTGTTTGCTGAAGCCATAGAGATTCATCGGCCTGAGCCGCTGCAACGCCGCAGCCGACCAATCGTCATCGAATCCCCCTGTGCCATCACCGTAGGTCGCAGCCGAGGACGCATAGATGAACGGCGTTCGCGTCGCCGTGCACCAGTCCAGAAGCTTGAGGGACAGGCGGAAATTGGTCGCCAGCACGAGATCCCCATCGGTCGCCGTCGTATCGGAGATGGCGCCGAGATGGATGACCGCATCGAGCTTACGGTCGTCGAGCCATCCGACCAGCTCGGCGGGCGGCACCACGTCAGCAAGTTGGCGCTTGGCGAGATTACGCCACTTACCCGCATCGCCGAGCGCATCGTTGACGACAATATCGGTTCGCCCGGCCTCGTTGAGGCCGGCGACCAGATTGGATCCGATGAACCCGGCCCCGCCGGTGACCAATAGCATCCCATACCCGCCGCGCTGATCCGCCCTTCCTTTGCCCAAGCGCGGCTGGAGGTGCAACTTCCGCCGATGACCCAAGAAAGCTCCAACCCGATCAAGAGCGCGTCCGAGCACGCTGGACAGCCCACTAGGCGCAAGCTAACGGCTTCTTAGTGCCCCGAACCCGAAGTTCGCGCACACCGTGCGGCAAATGCGATCGCGAACTTCGGGTTCAAAAAGGGGCACTAGAATCATAGAGTTGCTAGTGGTCCTTCGATTCCGAAGTTCGTATCTGAACGTGCCGCGAGTGCTGACGAACTTCGGAATTGGACCACTAGCCTTGGTCAGCCCTCGGCCCGAACGGTCAGGGCCGATCGTACAAGTGAACGCGTGTTCGCACCATCCCGGAATGAATATGTATTTCTCCAACTCCTGCGGCCGCGCCGCCACGTTGTGACGAAAGTCATGCCCGAGTTGCCAATTCTCATCGTGCCTTATATGTGGATCGGCGACTTCGTCCGCTGCCACACGGTCGTCAAGCTCTTAAAACAGCGATTTCCGACCCGGCAGATCGATGTGCTGGCCACCTCGATGGTGGCGCCGCTGCTCGACTATATGCCGGGCGTGCGGAAGGGGATTGTGGCAGATCTCCCGCGAACGCGCCTTGCTTTGGGCCAGCAGCGCGCGCTTGCCAAAAGGCTGCGGGCGGAAGGGTACGGACAGGCGCTGGTCATGCCGCGGACCTGGAAGTCGGCGCTGGCGCCTTCGCTCGCCGGGATTCCCCAGCGCATTGGCTTCATCGGCGAAGCCCGCTTCGGCCTGATCAACGACCTGCGCTCGGGCGAGCGCCGGCTCCCGCGCATGGTCGACCGCTGTGCCACGCTCGCTCTTCCCAAGGGTGAACGCGCGCCCGCCGAGTGGCCGTTGCCGGAACTCAAGGTGCCAGCGTCCGAAGTCGCGATGTGGCGCCAGCGGTTGGGGCTGGCGCCCGACGGCCGCCCGGTCGTGGCGCTGGCGCCGGGCGCGGTCGGGCCGTCCAAGCGCTGGCCGGTTGCGCACTACGCGGAACTGGCGCGACGTCTCGCTGCCGAGGGGCAATGGATATGGGTCATCGGCGGTCCGGGCGAAAAGGAACTGGCCGCGCAGATCGCGCCAGCGGACCGTACCGATATGCGTGACCTCACCGGGACCGACCTGCGCAATGCCATCCTTGCACTCGCCGCCGCCAACGCCGCGGTGTCGAATGATTCCGGTCTTCTGCACGTCGCGGCCGCGCTCGGCACACCCGCAATCGGAATTTTCGGTCCTACCAGCCCTTGGCACTGGGCGCCGCTCAATCCGATTGCCGCGGTAATCGAGACCGCGAGCCACCTGCCCTGCCGGCCGTGCCACAAACCGGTCTGCCGCCTCGGCCATCATCTCTGCATGCGCGACATTTCCGTTGATCGCGTGGCCACGACGATTCGGACAATTCGGCAAGCGGCTGCCGCGCAGCCGGCGCGTGGGCCGATGTGAGCGCAATTTTGGCGCTGACGGGCTGGATGCCGAGCTTTGTCCTTAAATCCTCCCGCTCGTCCCTTCTCCGGCACGCTGTCGCTGGAAGACCCCGCGACCCGCAAGGGCGGCGGCACGGTGGACACGCTCGCGACCGACTTCTTCGGGGTCAACGGCGCGATCGTCAACGACGACGCGTTCGCGGACAATGCCGCCGGCTTCGGCAAACGATGCGATGCGGCCAACCGCAACCTTGCCATTCAGCCTGATGATATCAAGGCTTCGCCGCGGCCAAGCGACGATAAGACGCCTGATTGAGGTTGCCGCGCGGCGGAATGTCCGCCCGCCCTCATTCCTCGAACGCTTCGGGGACACCCGGCAGTGTCGGCATCGCCGCGGCGGATTGTGGCGGGGCTGGCTCGGCGCCATTTTCCTGGCTGGGGGCGATCGGCAGTCTGCCCGCTTCCATGCTGTCGGAGGGGCGACGCGGCTTGACCGCGGTTTCCGCTCCCCCTGGCGACGCGTGGGCCTGTTCGGCCGCGGGCGCCGTCGTACGGCCGCCTGTGGCCCCTGGCAGCACGGCCTGGCTCTCGGGCGACCTGCCCTGATCAGGTGCTGACGCCGGCGGCCTGGCGGCAGTTTCTGTTCCTCCCCGCCCGGAACCCGGCGGTTTCCGCTGCTGCACCGCCCGCGGATCGCTTCCCACCGACACAAGGTAGGCGGCCATCGCCGCGGCTTCCCGCCCACCGGTAGTATAATGCTCCCGGAGGAACCCCGCGTTGGTTTGCCTGAGCTCCCGCGGACTGCGATGGCATGCGCTACAGGTATCAGAGAAAATCTGGGCGGCCGACTTGCCGGCATCCAGGTTCGATTGGGCCTGCGCGGAGCCAGCCGCCGTCAACATCGGGACAGCGATCAGCCACAGCATAAATCGACTATCCCTCCACACGGGTCACCCTCCTTCACCGCCGGCCTGGAGCCGGTTGCCACGCTTTGCCTTCAATTTTGGCCAAAAGAGGATGCGGACGGCCCGCCCGCGCCTAATTTCATTTACGTGGCCAGGCAAGTGGAACGCGTTGCCGTCGCCGCCGGATTTTGTTTAAGTTCCCGTTCGGGCGGGTTGCCGGTCGTGACCAACCGCAATCCGCTGCAAGGACGCCGAAGCCTCTTCTATCCCGGGATGCCGAGGCGAAGGTGATTGGCGCGGTAGGAGGCGGCCGATGGATCGGTTGCTTCGGGCGGCATTCGGAAAGCTGATCCGGATCGGGAATCTCCGGGTCACGACCGCGCGCGGATCGAGCTTTATCTTAGGGGACGGAACCGGCAGCCCCGCAGCGATCCGCTTCACCGCGCCGGCGGCCGAGCGCGCCGTCCTCGTCGATCCGGAGTTGCGATTCGGCGAAGCCTACATGGATGGCGGCATCCTGGTCGAGCAGGGCTCGATTGCCGATGTGCTTGCAATCGTGCTCGGTCAACGCCGCGATCTGCCGGCCTGGGCGCGGTTGCGATGGCTCGTCCGCTATCTGCATCGCCGCTTCAAGCAATTCAATCCGCGCCCGCGGGCGCGGCGCAACGTTGCGCACCATTACGATCTCGACGGCCAGCTTTACACGCTGTTCCTCGACGCCGACCGGCAATACAGCTGCGCCTATTTCGAGACCGACGGGCAATCGCTCGATGATGCGCAATTGGCCAAGAAACGCCACCTCGCGACGAAGCTGCTCGTCACGCCGGAGCGGCGCGTGCTCGATATCGGCTGCGGCTGGGGCGGACTTGCGCTCTATCTCGCCGAGCTTTGCGGCGCGCGCGTCACCGGGATCACGCTGTCGGAGCAGCAGCTGGCGCTCGCACGCGTGCGCGCCGCCGAAAGGGGATTGTCCGACAAGGTCGAGTTCCATCTGCAGGACTATCGCGACGTCCCGGAGACATTCGATCGCATCGTCTCGGTCGGGATGTTCGAGCATGTTGGCGTTGGCTTCTACGAGACATTCTTTCGAAAATGCTCCGCCATGCTCGACGATGACGGCGTGATGCTGCTGCACTCGATCGGGCGATCCGAAGGACCCAACGTCACCAATCCCTGGATTGCAAAATACATCTTTCCCGGCGGCTATATTCCGGCGCTGTCCGAGGTGCTTCCGGCGGTGGAACGCGCCGGACTACTCGTCACCGATATCGAAATCCTCCGCCTGCACTATGCCGAGACGCTCAAGGCTTGGCGCGAACGCTTCCTCGCCCACCGCGAAACGGTCGAGCGACTCTACGACCAGCGCTTCACCCGCATGTGGGAATTCTACCTCGCAGCGTCGGAGATGGCATTCCGCGAACAGGCGATGATGGTATTCCAGCTGCAGTTGACCAAACGCCAGGGCGTCGTGCCGATGACCCGCGATTACATCGCGCGCGAAGAGGCGCGCCTGCGCGCGCTCGAACGCGGAGGGCGGCCGCCGTTGCGGCTCGCGGGTGAGTAGACCGCGAGTCTCCCCGGGCCGGCGCCCGACGGTCAAGTGCCGCGCGGGCGATTTGCAAAAGTTATTTGCGCGCGGTGAGTATCGGGGAAACCGGCAATGAGCGGTCGCATCGAATCGGCGGGCGGTGTAATTGCGCCACTCTTTCGACCGATTGGAAGGCGATCGCTCCAGCACCATGGCACCGCTCAATTCGGCCGCACGCAAGCAAACAGGAGAGCCGGCGCCGGCCTACCGCGCCGCACCGCACAATATCGAAGCGGAACAAGCCCTCCTGGGCGCAGTCCTCGTCAACAACGAGGCGCTTTACCGCGTCAGCGACTTCCTCGAGCCGCAGCATTTCTTCGAGCCCATCCATCAGCAGATCTACGATATCTCGCGCAGCCTGATCCGCACCGGCAAGCTGGCGTCTCCGGTGACGTTGAAGACTTTCCTGCCCGCCGAAGTCGATATCGCCGGTTTGACGCTGGCGCAGTACCTAGCGCGTCTTGCCGCCGAAGCGACGACCATCATCAATGCGGTGGACTACGGACGCACCGTCTACGACCTTGCGGTCCGGCGCGATCTGATCGGCATCGGCGAGGACATGGTCAACGTCGCCTTCGATGCACCGGTCGACTTCGCGCCGCGCGATCAGATCGAGGACGCCGAGCGCCGGCTGTACGAGCTTGCCGAGATCGGGCGTTACGGCGCCGGCTTCCAGAAATTCGAGACGGCGCTCACCACCGCCGTCGACATGGCGGCGCGCGCCTATCAGCGCGAGGGAAAGCTCTCGGGCCTGGCCACCGGGCTCAAGGACCTCGATACCAAGATGGGCGGCCTGCAGGCGTCCGACCTGATCATCATCGCCGGGCGCCCCGGCATGGGCAAGACCGCGCTCGCCACCAACGTCGCCTACAACGTCGCGCGCGCGTGGCGTGGCGAGGTTCGCGCCGATGGGCACATCGACACGGTCAACGGCGGCATCGTCGGCTTCTTCTCGCTCGAAATGTCGGCCGAGCAGCTCGCCACGCGCATCATCGCCGAGCAGAGCGGCATTCCGTCGAGCACGATCAGGCGCGGCGGCATCAACGAACGCGATTTCGAGAAGATCAAGGACGTGGCGATCGAGCTCCAGCACTTGCCGTTCTTCATCGACGAGACCGGCGGTCTGACCGTTGCACAGCTCGCCGCCCGCGCCCGGCGTCTCAAGCGACAAAAAGGTCTCGATCTCCTCGTGATCGACTACATCCAGTTGCTGCAGGGTTCGACCCGCCGGGCGCAGGACAACCGCGTGCAGGAGGTGACCGAGATCACGACCAATCTCAAGGCGCTCGCCAAGGAGCTCAACGTGCCGGTTCTGGCGCTGTCGCAACTCTCGCGCCAAGTCGAGAACCGGGACGACAAACGGCCGCAACTCTCGGATCTGCGCGAATCCGGCTCGATCGAGCAGGACGCCGACGTCGTGATGTTCGTGTTCCGCGAGGAATATTATCTGAGCAACAAGGAGCCGCGGCCCGGCAGCGACGAATATACGAAGTGGCAGCTGGAGATGGCCGCCGTGCACGGCAAGGCCGAGATCATCATCGGTAAGCAGCGCCACGGCCCGACCGGCACCGTCAACGTGCAATTCGACGCCGCCGTCACCCGCTTCGACAACCTCGCGCACGACGATCAGTTGCCGGACCGGACGTGACCGCAGGACGATCGGCGCGCGCGGCCAGTGCGTTCGGTCCAGGGGGGCGTCCGGTTGTGCGCCCGAGCACGCGTTCGGGGCTCATATGATCGGTTCGCCAGCCGACATGCCGCTCGCTGACACTGGACGGGCGCGCCCCGCCCCGCCATAACCCCGGTCATGACCGTTCACGATCCCGATTTGCAGCCCGCCACCGCGCCGCCCGCGTCGCCCGCGTCGCCCGGCCAAGCGGTAGCAGGCGGTATCCTCACCATCGACCTTGCCGCCATCGAGGCCAATTGGAAAATGCTTGCGGGCATGACCGTGCCGGTCGAATGCGCCGCGGTGGTCAAGGCCGACGCCTATGGCTGCGGCCTCGAACCGGTGACGCGAGTGCTGTCCCGGGCTGGTTGCCGCACCTTCTTCGTGGCCGATGTCGCCGAAGGACGTCGGGTCCGGGCAATTGCGCCGGATGCCACCATCTACGTGCTCAACGGAGTGATGCCGGGCTCGGCACAGGCGTTCGCTGACGACTATCTGCAGCCGGTCATCAACAGCACGACCGAGCTTGCGGAATGGGATGCATTCGTCGCCATCCACAACTGGCGCGGCGGCGCCGCCCTCCATGTCGATACCGGCATGAACCGGCTCGGCATCACGATCGACGAGGCGGTCGCCGTCGCTCCGCGCCTGCAATCCGAGAATCATGGCTTCACGCTGCTGATGAGCCATCTCGCCTGCGCCGAGACGCCGGATCACCCGATGAATGACCGGCAGATCCGCCTGTTCCGCGAAATCCGCATCCTGTATCGCGGGTTGTCATCCTCGCTCGCCAATTCCGCCGGCATATTTCTCGGCGGCACGGTGTACTGCGACCTGGTGCGCCCGGGGCTCGCGCTCTACGGCGCCAACCCCACCCCGGGAAGGAAGAACCCGATGCGCCCTGTGGTCGAGCTCAAGGGCCGAATCATTCAGGTGCGCGCGGTCGACAAGGGCGAGACCGTCGGCTACGGCGCAACCTTCTCTGCCGGGCGGCCGAGCCGCATCGCCGTCGTCGCGATCGGCTATGCGGATGGTTTCCTGCGCTCGGCGAGCGCCTCCAGGGGCAAGCGTGCGGCCGAAGTCATCGTGGCCGGCCGGCGCTGCCCGCTCGCCGGCCGCGTGTCGATGGATCTCCTCGCCATCGACGTCACCGATCTTGCCGAGGGTACCGCGCGCCGCGGCGACCTTGCGACGCTGATCGGTGAGGGCATGGCCGTCGACGACCTTGCTACCGCCATGGGCACCATCGGCTACGAGGTTCTCACCAACCTCGGCCGGCGTCACCACCGGGTTTACAAGGGCGCATGACCAGCTCCTGGTGCCGACTGCGGGATCAATCATGGCCCGACGCGAATTGAGCTTCATCTGCCAGAACTGCGGCGCGGCCTATGGCCGCTGGCAAGGCAAGTGCGATGCCTGCGGTGAATGGAACACCATCGCCGAGGAGAACTCGGCCACCGCGCGTCCGCAAATGCCCGGCCGCACACCGCGCAAGGGCCGCCTGTTCGCGCTCGAGCCACTCGCAGGCGCGGCGCGCGACGCACCGCGGCTCGCCTCCGGACTCGCCGAGTTCGATCGCGTCACCGGCGGCGGCTTCGTGCGCGGCTCGGTCCTGCTCGTGGGCGGTGACCCCGGCATCGGCAAGTCGACGCTGCTGATCCAGGTCGCGGCCGCGCTGGCCCGCGCCGGCCAGCGGGCGGTCTACATTTCCGGCGAGGAGGCGGTGGCGCAGGTGCGGCTGCGCGCCGAGCGGCTCGGCCTTGCCGGCGCCGAGGTCGAGCTCGCCTCCGAGACCTCGATCGAAGACATCGTGGCGACACTCGGCGAGCGCGAGACCCCGCGGCTCGTCATCATCGATTTCGATCCAGACCATGTGGACCGACATGGTCGAGTCCGCTCCCGGCACTGTGACGCAGGTGCGCGCCAGCGCGCAGGCGCTGATCCGTTTCGCCAAGCGGTCGGGCGCAGCCGTGATCCTGGTCGGTCACGTCACCAAAGACGGCCAGATCGCAGGGCCGCGCGTGGTCGAGCATATGGTCGACGCGGTGCTTTCCTTCGAAGGCGAAGGGTCGCACCAGTTCCGTGTCCTGCGCGCGGTCAAGAACCGCTTCGGCCCGACCGATGAGATCGGCGTGTTCGAAATGACCGGCGGCGGGTTGTGCGAAATCGCCAATCCATCCGCGTTGTTTCTATCCGAGCGCGATCTCGGCTCCCCCGGCACCGCGGTGTTCGCAGGCATCGAAGGCAGCCGGCCGCTGCTGGTCGAAATCCAGGCGCTGGTCGCCCCGACCTCGCTCGGCACGCCGCGGCGCGCGGTCAACGGCTGGGACCAGAGCCGGCTGTCCATGGTGCTCGCGGTGCTGGAAGCACACTGCGGCGTGCGGCTCTCCGGCTATGACGTCTATCTCAACGTCGCGGGCGGGCTGCGCATCCAGGAACCCGGGGCCGACCTTGCCGCCGCCGCCGCCCTCGTGTCCTCGCTCGCCAATGCGCCGCTACCGGCCGATGGGGTCTATTTCGGCGAAATTTCGCTCTCGGGCGCGGTGCGGCCCGTGGCACAGGTCGCGGCCCGACTCAAGGAGGCGCAAAAGCTCGGCTTTGCCCGCGCCATTCTTCCCGAAGCCGCGCGCGCGGAGGGAATGAGCGAGCCCGGCCTCTCGCTCCAGACGGTGAGCAGCCTCGCGAGCCTGGTCGCCGATATCGCCGCCCACGGCAGGAGAGATGATAGCCGACAGAGAACGGACCCCAGGCGACGGAAGGCAGATGCCGGATGAGCGCGTGACTGCCCCGTCTTCGTCGTCGGCCTTACCTTGGATCGACGATCCGGCCCTGGAACAGGATCGCGCCGGTCGCATCATCAAGGATGTAGAACAAGAACGGCCGGTCGACGCGGAGTACTTCCGGCTGCCGTGGCGGCGCGCCGGCCGCCAGCACCGCAATCGCGGTCGCGGCCGCCGCCTCGGTGCCGTCCTCCATCACGTCGACCACGGCACGATGCACGATCTGGCTGAGCGCCAATGGAGCCTCCGCCGGCGGTCGGCCGGTTATTCCGCTGAAGTCGGCTTTCCGCGCATTGAACGCGCGCATCATTCCGGCCCGCTCGAAGAGCTTTGCGAGCTCGACCTTGAAGCTCGCCTTGAACCGCGGCATGGCGAGGTCGACGGATTTGCGTGCGTCAGGCGAATGCAAGGCCGCGAACAGGCGCGCCAAATCTTCCGCACCGAGCCGGCCGCTGACCTCGGCGAGGCCGTCGACCGCGTCCGGCACCACGATGACCATGCCGAGCGCGCTGACCTCATAGGGCAACCGAATCGCTCGATAGTCCTGGCCGGCGACAAGCTCGTAGGTTCCCCGCTTGCGCATCATCGGCACCAATACTTTTTGTGCCGGCGTCAGATCGAAGGCTTCATCCCTGGTCGCGCTTTTGCTGAAGGCCGCCGCCCATTTGGCCTTGAAATACACGGCGTTGAGAAGCACGGCGGCACTGTTCGGATCGAGCTGGTCGAGAATCCTGTCGATCTTGCCCTCGGTCTTGCGATCGACCCAGCTGTTGATGTCGTCGAGCGTGACGTTGCGAAAGACCTCGGCGGCGTATTTGTCCTTGAGCAACGAACGGTAGCTCTGGGAAACAAGGCTGCCGCGCTGCGTCAACATCAGCGCGTCGGCGACCGCGAGTTTCGCAGACGGCGGGTAGTTCGGCGCCGCCACGCACAACTCGCCTTCGCGCCGCGCCGGAAATGAGCAATTGCCGTTCGCTGCCGGACTGGACTCGCAACGCTTGGCGTTCGTCACCATTCCGGGCGGACAGGTCGGCCCCGTCGCGCTCTTGTCATAGCCGTTGAGGATCGACAGCACAGTTGCGTTGGCGGCATCGATCTGTGCCCGCTGCAGGCGCTGCCTGAGCGCCGTGAGCATCTCGCGCTCGGTATCGCCGCGCGCCCCCGCCAGCGCCATCGCCATCGCGGTGCCGATTGAATAGGGCGAGAAAACGATGTTACCGGGCGCGAATTGCTTGAACAGCGCTTCCCCGGACGCGTTGTACGCCTGTGTCAGCAGCTGCGCCTGGTTTGCATCCTGCGCGGCGGCTCCATCGGAGGGCAGCAGAGCCAGCGCCGCCCCGGTGGCACAGACGGAAAGGAATGTTCTCCTGCACGCGCGATGCATCGTGCTCCCTTAGCGGCCTCCTCGATTGCGCCGATCCTGCCACCTCGATTGCACCGAAATCATGGATCAACCCGCAGCATCGGGGGAACGGGCGCTCTTGCCGGGCCCCCATGACGGGCCAAGGCGAACGGTTCCTTCAACAATACGGGGTGACGGCGCGACGCCGTCCGGCTATACAGCGGCCGAATTGCAGACGCCGCTTGGTATCCTGGGAGGGCAGGCCATAACGCCAGGACCATGAACGACTTAGGATGACTTCCCGGCAGGGGCTTGCAGGCTGAGCGCGACGCGCGGAGGTTGGTACAAGTCCACTCACCGATTCGAGCGGCGACGTCCTGGAAGGATCAGAGAAGCTGACCTCATGCCAATCACCCTTCTCGACATCATCCTGATCGGCGTGATGCTGATCTCCGCGCTGCTCGCGATGATCCGCGGTTTCATGCGGGAAATCCTGTCGATCGCGGCCTGGGTGATCGCAGCGCTGGTGACGCTCTACAGCTATGCCAAGCTGCTCCCGTTCGCGAAGTCCTATTTCAACAACGACATCGTCGCCGCCGCAGTGGTGGTCGG
Organism: uncultured Alphaproteobacteria bacterium; assembly: GCA_963821505.1. Lineage (GTDB taxonomy): Bacteria > Pseudomonadota > Alphaproteobacteria > Rhizobiales > Xanthobacteraceae > VAZQ01. The sequence continues at coordinate 699,860 of CAWGEH010000034.1, read as the reverse complement.
CGGCACCTTCCTCGCCACCTTGCTGATCGTTTCGATCATTACCGTGCGGTTCTCCGACATGGTGCTGGACAGCCGCGTCGGTGCGCTCGACCGCACGCTCGGCTTCCTGTTCGGGCTTGCGCGCGGGTTGATCATCGTGGTGGTAGCCTTCCTGTTCTTCGCCTGGCTCGTTCCCGATCGCAGCCAGCCCGAGTGGGTCCGCAGCGCCAAGTCGCGCGTGGTGCTGCAAGGGACCGGCGACTGGTTGATGTCGATGTTGCCGGACGACCCCGAAAGCACCATCTTGAAGCGGTTGAAGAAGCCGAAGCCGGAAGAGGACGAGGCGACCGCGCCGGGTCAGCGCTCGGGCCTCGACACGCCGGCCGAGCCGGGTGGATACGGGTCGTCCGACCGCTCGGGAATGCAGCAGCTGATTCGCGGCAAGACCCCGGGACGCTGACGAAGGCGCCGGGCATCAACCAGGAGACGAGCGAGATGGCCGAAACTCCAAGCGACGCCGGGCTCGATCTCGGCCGATGTCGGACTTCTCCGACCTCGGCCGGTCGTGAAGCGTCGAACTGGGGTGAACCCGATTTCGAGGACGACCGGCTACGCGAGGAGTGCGGCGTCTTCGGGATATTCGGGCATCCGGATGCGGCCGCGATCACCGCGCTCGGCCTGCACGCCCTCCAGCACCGCGGGCAAGAGGCGGCCGGCATCGTCTCCTTCGACGGCAAGCGATTTCATTCCGAGCGGCGCATGGGCCTCGTCGGCGACACCTTTTCCCGCCGCGAGGTGATCGAGCGCCTGCCCGGCATGTCGGCGATGGGCCACGTGCGCTACTCGACCACCGGGGAGACCATCCTGCGCAACGTGCAGCCGCTCTTCGCCGAGCTCGACGGCGGCGGGCTGGCAATCGGCCACAACGGCAATCTGACCAACGGGCTCACCCTGCGCCGCCAGCTGGTGCGCGACGGCGCCATCATGCAGTCGACCTCGGACACCGAGGTCATCCTCCATCTCGTCGCTCATGCCAAGCGCAACCGCTTCATCGACCGTTTCATCGAAGGGCTGCGCCAGCTCGAAGGCGCCTATGCCTTTGTCGGCCTCACCAACAAGAAGCTCATCGGCGCGCGAGATCCGTTGGGTATCCGCCCGCTGGTGATCGGCAAGCTCGACGGCCACCCGATCCTTGCCTCCGAAACCTGCGCGCTCGATATCATCGGGGCGAAATACGTTCGCGACGTGGAGAACGGCGAGGTCGTCGTTTTCGACGAGGGCGGCATGCACTCGCACAAGCCGTTCCCGCCCATGGCACCGCGGCCCTGCATTTTCGAATACATCTATTTCGCGCGCCCGGATTCGATCGTCGGCGGCCGCAACGTCTACGACGTGCGCAAGACCATGGGGGCTCAGCTCGCGCGCGAGGCGCCGGCCGCGGCCGACGTCGTGATCCCCGTCCCCGACTTCGGCGTTCCCGCGGCCATCGGCTATGCTCAGGAGTTCCGGCATCCCTTATGAGCTCGGCATCATCCGCAACCACTATGTCGGGCGCACTTTCATCGAACCGAGTCACCACATCCGCCAGCTTGGCGTGCGCCTCAAGCACAGCGCCAATCGCGCCGTCGTGAATGGCAAGCGCATCGTGCTCATCGATGATTCCATCGTGCGCGGCACGACCTCGGTGAAGATCGTGCAGATGATGCGCGAGGCCGGCGCCAAGGAGGTGCACTTCCGCATCGCCTCGCCGCCGATCACCCATTCCGACTACTACGGCATCGACACGCCGGAGCGCGACAAGCTCCTGGCGGCGACCCACGACCTCGAGGGCATGCGCAGCTTTATCGGCGCCGACTCGCTCGCATTCCTGTCGGTCGAGGGCATCTATCGCGCCATGGGCTACGAGCAGCGCGACCCGCTGCGCCCGCAGTTCACCGATCACTGCTTCACAGGCGACTATCCGACCGCGCTGACCGACCGGACCGGGCAGGAAGCGTCGCCGCGGCAATTGTCGTTGCTCGCCGAGGCGAGCTGACGCAGCCCTGCCGGACCATACCTGATCCTCATGCCGGGGAGCCGCGCGCCGCTCTCGGGCTGACCGCGAGCGGGGTTCAAAAGGCAAGTCGGGCGAGCCCGACATGCATGCGCGGCGTCAAGACGCGTGCGGCCCCATCCGGCGAGAGGCGGTGCCGTGCACAGCTCCCGGCCGGGGTGAGGACCGAGATATGAGCGTATCGCCCGCCTTCGCCGGCCGGATCGCGCTCGTCACGGGGGCCTCGCGCGGCATCGGCTACGCGACCGCGCTGGCGCTGGCGAAGGCCGGCGCCCACATCGTCGCCGTCGCGCGCACGGTCGGCGGGCTCGAGGAGCTCGACGACGCGATCAGGGCCGCTGGCGGCGCGGCGACGCTGGTCCCGCTCGACCTCAAGGACTACCCGGGCATCGACCGGCTCGGTCTCGCCTTGCGCGAGCGTTTCGGCCGGCTCGACGTGCTCGTCGGCAATGCCGGCATTCTCGGGCCGCTGTCACCGCTCGGGCATGTCGAGGACACGGCGTGGGAACAGGTGATCGCGGTCAACGTCACCGCCAATTGGCGGCTCATCCGCGCCATGGACCCGCTGTTGAAATTTTCCGAGGCCGGACGCGTCGTGTTCGTGTCGTCGGGCGTGGCAGCGCGGCCGCTGGCGTATTGGGGGCCCTATGCCGTGTCCAAGGCCGCGCTCGAGGTGCTGGCGCGCACCTACGCGGCGGAGACGGCGACCACCAATGTACGCGTCAATGTCTTCGCGCCGGGGCCGATCCGCACCCGCATGCGGGCGCAGGCGATGCCGGGAGAAGACCCGCTGACGTTGGAAACTCCGGACAAGGTTGCGGAAAAAATCGCCGAACTGTGCCTGCCGAGCCTGCAGGAAAGCGGCAAGCTCTACGCCTATGCGAAGGGCAGGTTTCTGGAGTTTCGGCCGCCGTCCTGAATATCGCTGAGCTGTGCAGAGCGATGTGCTTGGACCCAATTCACGTCGACAGCGCAGCTATCCTCGCGACTTCGTCTTCGCGTACGGGTTCTTCTTCTCCCGCAGCGTGAGCCGGATCGGCGTGCCGGGCAGATCGAAGCTTTCCCGCAGACTGTTGACCAGATAGCGCCGGTAGGCGTCGGGCACGGCGTCGGCGCGGCTCGTGAACAGCACGAAGCTCGGCGGCCGGCTCTTCGGCTGGGTGACGTAGTCGAGCCGGATGCGCCGGCCGGAGACGGCGGGCGGCGGATGGGCGGCCGCGACCTCGGCGAGCCAGCGATTGAGCCCGCTTGTTGCCACGCGTTTGTTCCACACCGCATGCGCATCGAGGATGGCTTGCATCAGCCGCTCGAGCCCTTCGCCGGTGAGGCCCGATACCGCAACGACCGGCACGCCCTTGACCTGCGGCAGCCAGTGGTCGGCATCCTCGCGCAGCCTTTTGATCAGGCCGGGGCGGCGTTCGATGCGGTCCCACTTGCTCATGCCGATGACCAGCGCGCGGCCTTCGCGCTCGATCAGATCGGCGATGCGAAGATCCTGTTCCTCGAACGGCTTTTGCGCGTCCATGAGCAGGACCACCACTTCGGCGAAGCGCACGGCATTGAGCGCGTCCGCAACCGAGAGCTTTTCGAGTTTCTCCTCGATGCGGGCGCGGCGACGCAGCCCGGCGGTGTCGTGAACGCGGAAGCGCCGGTCGGCCCAAGTCAAATCGACCGCGATGGAATCGCGGGTGATGCCGGCCTCGGGGCCGGTCAGCAACCGTTCCTCGCCGAGCAGCCGGTTGATCAACGTCGACTTCCCGGAATTGGGACGGCCAACCACCGCGATGCGGATCGGCCGTTGCGCGGCGGCCGCCGCGTCTTCGCCGCCTTCAACGTCTCCGGCGGTTCTGCGCCGTGCCGCCGCGGGCGAAGGTGCAGTCACATCGGGCAGCGTCGCACGCAGCGCCGCGTAAAGGTCGGCGAGCCCCTCGCCGTGCTCGGCTGAAATCGCGACCGGTTCGCCGAGGCCGAGCTCATAGGCTTCGAGCACGCCGGCCTGCGCCGCCCTGCCCTCGCTCTTGTTGACGACGAGAATCACAGGCTTGCCCGATCTGCGCACCAGACCGGCAAAGGCGCGGTCGACTGGTGTCGCCCCCGCGCGCGCGTCGATGAGGAACAGGACAGCATCGGCGGCCGCGATCGCGGCCTCGGTCTGCTCCTGCATGCGGCCGGTCAGGCTCTCGGGCGCGGCCTCTTCGAGGCCGGCCGTATCGATGACGCCGAATGCAAGATCGCCCAGCTGCCCCCGGCCTTCGCGCCGGTCGCGCGTGACACCGGGGAGATCGTCGACCAACGCGAGGCGTTTGCCGACGAGGCGATTGAACAGCGTCGACTTGCCGACATTCGGCCGGCCGACAATGGCGAGCGTGAAGCTCATGACCGGAGCCGCGCGTTATGGAGGCCGCTCTATGCCCGGCGGTGGCAATGAGTGCAATCTCAGCGCGGCGCGGGCGGATCGGGCCAGGCGACGGCACCCGACGGCGCAGACCCGGGCCATGCCGCGGCAGGCTGCTGCGCGGCAGGCTGCTGCGTGGAAGGCGGATCAGGCCACCGGGTCTGGGTCTGGGGCTGCGGCTGAGTCTCGGCTTGGGATTGGGTCGGGGGCCGAACGGTGATCGCCGTCGGAGTCGATTCCTCCTTCGGCTTGGCCACGATTTTCGGCTTCGGCTTGGGTTTCGGCTTGGCTTCCAGCTTGGCTTCCGGCTTGGGCTCCGCCGACTGCGCGTCCTGCGCGGTCGTCTCGGCCTGCTCGGGCGCGTGATAGCCCTTGACCAGTTCCTGCGGCACTCCCTGCGGCACACCCGGGGTGCCGTCCGGAAATACCGGGTGCCGTTCGCCCGGCAGCTTCTTCTTGGTATTGAAAATATCCGCATCGAAGATGCTGGTGGGATCGAAGTTGCTCGGATCGAAGCTTCCACAGCCTGCCAGCACCAGGCCGAGCGACAGCGCGGAGGCGGTCAGGGTGATGCGCGCGAAGCGGTTCATCATGCGCCCCTCAACTCTTGCTCCCGGCCGGACCCAACGCCATCAGCATCTCGACGCGTGAGCGGGTGGCGGCAGGGGTCTGCGCATCCGTAAGGATCATATCGGACCAACGCTTTGCCGCCGCCGCGTCACCGGCACGCCAGGCGGCAAGCACCAGGAATTCGCCGGCGGTGTAGCGGAAAGTGCGATCATTTGCCGCGAGCGGTTCCAGCCGCTGCCGCGCCTCCGTGAACGAGCCGGCATCGATGAGCAGCGCGCCGGCGTGCAGGGCCGCGAGATCCTGGAGCACCGGGCCGACTGCACCGTCGGCGGCGATTTTGTCGTAGGCCGCGAGCGCGGCCTTCGGATCGGTCTGGGCGAGTTCGGCTGCCTCCCGCAGCCGCGCAAGATGGCGATACCCGGAGGTACCATCGGCGGCGATCTTGGCGAAGGCTGCCTCGGCATCGCCGGGCTTGTCGGCTTCGGCGAGCACGACGGCTGCCTCGAACGCGGCGCCGGCCTCGGAGGCCTTCTTGGCCTCCCACCATTCATAGGCGCGCCAAGCCGCAATGCCCGCGACCAGGAGAATAGCGGCCGCGACCACGTAATTGCCGTAGCGATCCCACAGCTTTTTGAGCTGTTCTCGCCGGACTTCCTCGTCGACTTCCCGAAAGATGTCGGACACGAACTTTTCCCGCCCCGCTCAGGCCCATGGATCCCCGACCTGATGAGGGCAATTACCCTATCGATGTGGCATAGGCAAGGCAAAGCCGTTCCCGGGGCTTCCCGTTAACCCATTGAGCGCTCAGGCTACTTCTGCTTTGTCCGCATGGCGTAGACATGCTCCGGACCGGGGAAGGCGCGGGCGCGAACGTCCGCCGCATAGGCGGCGACCGCGGCCTCGATGGAGGGGCCGAGGTCGCCGTAGCGCCGGACGAATCTCGGAACCCGCGGCGAGAGGCCGAGCATGTCCTCGAGCACGGAGAATCTGGCCGTCACAGGCCACGCTCCCGCCGATGCCGATGGTCGGGATGGCGACCGCAGCCGTGATGCGGCGAGCGAGTGGCTCGGCCACCGCCTCGATCACCAGGGAAAATGCGCCCGCGTCGGTGACCGCTCGGGCGTCGTCCTCGATCGGCCCCCAATCCGCCTCGTCACGACCTTGCGCACGGAACGAGCCGATGGTGTTGATCGACTGCGGCGTGAGCCCGACATGGCCCATGACCGGGACGCCGCGCTCCACCAGAAAAGCAATGGTCTCCGCCATGCGGCGGCCGCCTTCGACCTTGATCGCCCCGCAGCCGGTTTCCTTCATCACCCGCGCCGCCGACAGGAAGGCCTGCTCCTTGGAGGCTTCGTAGGATCCGAAGGGCATATCGACCACCACGAGCGCGCGCTTCGATCCTCGCATCACCGCGAGCCCCTGCAGGATCATCATGTCGAGGGTGACCGGCACGGTGGTTTCGAGCCCGTGCATCACCATCCCGAGCGAATCGCCGACGAGAATGAGATCGCAATGGCGGTCGAGCAGGCGCGCGGTATGGGCGTGGTAGGACGTGAGGCAGACGATCGGCTCGCCGCCCTTGCGGGCGCGGATGCCGGGCGCGGTCAGCCGCCTGATTTCGTCCTGTACCGACATTGTCGAAGACCCCTAACGCATGTTCCGGAAAAGTGGGAACCGGTTTTCCGAAGAGAACATGCGCAGAATTGAAGATCTAGAGCGCATCACGATTCGACCTAATCGGGATGCGCTCTAATGCGCCGGCCTGCCGAAGACCGGGACGCCGACCACGAGGGGATGAAAGACGAGGCCAAGCGCCAGATAAAGGATGGTGCCGACCGCCAGCGCGATCATATCGTTACGGTGGCCACCGACCGGAATCGACGGCGCGCCGGGATCGGTTCGATGCTTGAGCGTGATCCGGTCGTAGACCGCCCAGGCGAGAAAGGAGCCGAACAGCACGATCGAGCCGAGATCGCCGTTCGAAATGAGATGCGCCACCGCCCAGGTCTTCACGCCCACGAGCATGGGGTGCTTGAGCTGACGCCAGATATTGCCGCGGGCATAGGCGGCGACGACGCAAATGCTCGCCGGCCACATCAGGATTTGGGTGACGTAAATCGTCCATCTCGGCGGATACCAGATATCGATCCAGCCGCTCGCCCGGTATTGCCCGAACCCGTAGCCGATCAGGATGAGCCCGACGAGCGAGCTCAGCGCCATCAGCCCCTTGTAGGGCCACTCCCCGATACGGGCGATGACGGCGGCCCGTGCATCGCGGAACGTCACGAAGACATGCGCGCCGAAAAACAACAGCAGCCCGACCACCAGAACGCCCATGGCTCCCTCCGCCGGAGCGCTTCAATGCTTCGCTTTCCTGGAAGCACTCTAAGCGGGCGCAGTAGAGGCTATGGCAGCACCGGAGGCAAGACGGGGCCACCCCGCGGCCGACTTCCGGCCGGGGATTGCCCTGCGCGCGGAAAGCGGGCATCCCGTACCCCCCGCTTGCGATCCTCGCATCGCCAGTGATTACTGGATCATTCGCGCGCCCTGCGCGGCGACAGCCGGGGCGGATGACGACAGCGAGCGACGCACGAGAGAGAGAAAGACGAATGAAAAGGACTTCGGCGATCGCGTTGGCGGGATTGCTGCTGGCCCCCATGCCGGCCGCGGCGCAAGACTGGCCCACGAAGACCGTGAGGATCATCGTGCCGTTCGCGGCCGGCTCGACGCCTGACATCGTGGCGCGGCTGGTCGCCGACCGGTTGCAGCAGAAGCTCGGGCAGAGCTTCGTGATCGAGAACAAGCCGGGCGCCAGCGGCAACCTCGGCACCGATGCCGTGGCCAAGGCCGAGCCCGACGGCACCACGATCGGGATCTCGATCGGCGGGCCGCTCGCCATCAACACCCTGCTGTTCTCCAAGCTTCCCTACGACCCTGCGAAGGACATCGCCCCGGTCACGCAATTGATCACCCAGCCCAGCGCGCTGGTGGTCAACAGCAGCCTCGGCGTCAACTCGGTGGCGGAACTGGTGGCGCTGCTCAAACGCGAACCCGGCAAGTACACCTTCGGCTCGATCGGCAACGGCTCGCTGTCGCATCTTGCCATGGAGGCGATCGCGCTCAAGAGCGGCACACAGATGGTGCATGTGCCGTATCCGGGCTCGCCGCAAGCGATGACCGCGGTCCTGCGCGGCGACGTGCAGATGGCATGCCTGCCGGCGATTTCGGTGACGCCGCAGCTCGGCTCGGGCAAGGCAAAAATTCTAGCCGTGTCCACGGCCCGACGCTCGACACTGCTGCCGGATATTCCGACCCTGAAGGAGGCTGGCATCGACGTCGAGGCGGACGCCTGGATGGGCCTGATCGCGCCAGCCAAGACGCCCGATGCCGCGATCGCGAGGATGCACGACGAGGTGGTGCAAGCAATCAAGTCGCCCGAGATCCGGGGAAAACTCGCGACCCAATTGATGGAGCCGGTCGGCAACTCGCCGGCGGAATTTCGTGCCGTGATCGATCGCGAGATCGCGCGCTGGTCGCCCGTCATCAAGGCAGTCGACCTGAAGATCAATTAGGCGCGGCCAGCCGTTGCTAGACCACCGGCGAGCGCCCGCCGTCGACATTGATAGCAGTGCCGGTGATGTAGGAACCCGCGTCGGAGGCCAGGAAGCAGGCGATGTTCGCGAATTCTTCCGCCCGTCCGATGCGGCCGAGCGGTATCTCCTTGGCGCGCGCGGCGACGTAGTCCGCGAGCGGGATGCCCGCCTTCTTCGCCGCCTGCACATGCTGGTCGGCTTCGATGAACCCGACCAGCAGCGCGTTGACCAGCACGTTGTGAGGCGCGCCTTCTTGCGACAGCACTTTCGTCAGCGCCATGCCGGCGGCGCGTGTGATGGACGTTGGTGCGCTTCCCCCGCGCGGCGCTTTGGCGCCGATATTGAGCACGTTGATGACCCGCCCCCAGCGCCGCTCCTTCATCTGCGGCCACACCAGCCGCGTCAGCCGGATCGCGGCGAACAGCTTCTGATCGAGGTCGTGCTGCAGGAATTCGTCGGTCAGCTTCTCGAATGGCCCGGTTGCCGACGTGCCGGCATTGTTCACGACGATGTCGATCTTGCCGAACGCCTGCATGGCGTCGTCGTAAGCCCGGCGAATATCGGCGGGAACAGCGACGTCGCCGACGATGGCGTGAACACGTCCTCCGTGGCTCGCGCCGATGGCTTTGGCGGCGGCGGCGAGGGATTCGCGCCCGCGGGCGATGATGGCGACGTCGGCGCCCGAGGCCGCGAACCGGGTCGCAATCGCAAGCCCTATCCCCTTGCTGCCGCCGGTAATGACGGCCGTCCGGCCGGCGAGACTGATGTCCATTCCGTCCTCCCGATCGCGCCCGACGTCCGGCGCGCCGTGACTTCCTACCGTTCCAGGGGCGGTACGGAAAGCCGCCGGAGCGCATGTCTCTGAGCAAGTAGGCTCGATGCGCGTCGCTGCAGGCGCCCGCGGCTTCCTTGAAGAGATGTCAGATTTTGCGGCTGTCGTAGGCCCATTGCAGGAGCGCCTGTCGCTGCCGCGGGCGACAGGCAAGATCACCCGGCTCGCAGTGCCGCTCCACCTGCCGGACATGCCGGCGCATCGCCTTCCATCGTTTGATCTGCCGCCGGTCTTCATCGGGCGTCCGGCGCCCCGAGTAGTAGCGGCAATACCATTGGAACCAGCCGCGCGGGTCGTCAGGATGAATCCACCCCTTGTGGCGCCACACGGACAGCGACTGGCCGGCGTCGACGCCAAAAAAGTTGAGCGAGCAGTCGCGCTGACGCGGGGAAAGCCTGGCGCCGGTGAACCAGCTTTCCGGAAACTCTTTTCGCTCATCCGTCATGTACTTGCCGCAAAAGACGCCGAGCCGCAGCATCTGCCGCGGGCTCAGGTCGGGTCTGAACTCCGGATCGAAATTACGGCCGGCCGGCGCGCTTCGCACGTAGCGATAACCCGCCTGCATCTTATCGTTCACGATGACGGTGCGTTTGCGCATTCCGGCCGTCCCACTGATCTCGGCGTCGAGTGATCGAGGCGACGTGGCGCAGACCCCGATTGGCCGATCGATGGGCAGGGCGCGACCTGATGTCTGCGCCGCTCGATCCCGGCATTCCAGAATCGCCCAGCGTAATCTACAGTGGGCGTCCTTCAATCCGGAAGCGGCAATGGAATTCACCGCCCTGTTTCTGGCCGTCACCGTCGTGATGTTCGCCGCCTGGTTCGGCCCGCGCGTGCTTGCTCTTTCCCTGTTCGCGGCCACGCTCATCGCCTGCGTCGCGACTTATCTCCACCACGCCAGCGATGCGCTGAACCTGTCATTCTGAGGCGGAGCATGAGTTGATCGCTCGCAGTGAGGATCAATGCGCTCGGGCTCTACGCCATCGCGCTGGTTCTCGCCGCCGCCTTTGCCGCGCAATTGCTCCTGCAGGAGCTCCCCTGCCCCTTGTGCCTGCTTCAGCGCATCCAGTTCGCGCTGCTGGCCGCGGGGCCCATTCTCAATGTCCGCTTTGGGCCGCGCCCAAGTCACTATGCGCTCTCGCTGCTGGTCGCCGCCGCCGGTGCCGCCTTCGCCATGCGCCAGATCCTGCTGCACATCATGCCCGGCGATCCCGGCTACGGCTCCGCGCTGCTCGGCTATCATTATTATACGTGGGCCTTCATCGGCTTCGCCGTCGCGATCGTCCTGATCGCGGCCATGTTGCTGTTCGACGACCAGTTCAACGACGACGGCACGACGGTTGCAGCCGGCACCTTGGCGCGCACCGCGGTGTGGTTGGTGATCGCCCTCACCGCGCTCAACGTGATTGCGACACTCCTGGAATGCGGCTTCGCCGCCTGTCCCGACAATCCCGTGGATTACGAACTGCTCAAGCCCGGACGCTAGAGCGCATCCCGATTGGGTCGAATCGTGATGCGCTCTAGATTCTTCGATTTTGCGCATGTTCTGTTCGGAAAACCGGTTCCCACTTTTCCGGAACATGCGCTAGCGAAATCGCTTCACATTGAACCGCGATTTCGCTCTCGGCATTTGTTCGGTCGCATGATCTTATTTTATCCGAACCGCCTGCAAATTTTCGGGATCATGCTGCTCTAAGCGCCACGGCCGTCCGGACATCGGGCGCGCATGCCACCACACCTATGTCTTGGACTGCGCGAGCCGGCCTAGCCGGTCAGCCAGCTGGTTCAGTCCCCATTCCCGGGCGAGTGCAGAAGCCGCGCCCCAGGTGGGTATTTGATCGGGCAGTGGCGGAATCGGAGCAGAGGGGTCCATGGTGGCGATGCGACGATAGAGGCGCAGCGCCTCCGCCTGCGTCGGAAAGCGGCCGGCCGCGAGGGCGTTTTCGAGCGAACCGTGGACGCGCAGCAGGCTTGCGGCACCCTTCTCACCCACGCCCCTCGCTCCCGGGAGCCGGTCGGATGGATCGCCCCGGATTGCGATGAAGTCGGGTACCTGCTTCGGGTCGATGCCATACCGCTCACGCACTTGAGTTGGCCCGATGCGCGCCATCTCGCCGGCGCGCACCGGATGGAGGATGGTCGTGGACCCGGAGGCGAGTTGAAATGTGTCGCGATCGCCGCTTGCAACGACAGCGGTTCCGCCTCGCCGCTCCTCCGCCGCAGCCGCAGCGGCGAGGAAATCGTCGGCCTCATATCCCGGCGCCTTGGCATATGCGAAACCGCAGGCGGAGACGAAGCGCGGCAGCAGATCGAGTTGATCGAGCAACTCGCGGTCGAACTGCCGCCCGGCCTGGTAACCATCGAATGCCTTGTGCCGATAAGTCGGCGCGTCGAGGGTGTCCCAACCCACGAAAACAGCGCGCGGCTGCTCTTGCTCGTAAAGCCGCAGAAGGAAATTGGCGAAGCCGACGATCGCGCCGCCGCCGCCACCGTCCGCGCGCCGGATCGATTTCGGCAAACCGTGGTAGGCGCGGTGGGCGAAGGAGTCGCCGTCCACGATGAGCAGCGGCTTGCCGGCGCCGCCGGCCCGTGAACCCGGGTCGGGCGCGGCCGATCGAGCCGCAGCAGCAGCGGAACGATTGCCTCGTTGTGGACGTCGCGCCATCGCTTCGAGTTTACCGGATCTTCGCCAAGGCGCATCCCGATCGGGCTGAAACGGTGATGCGCTCTCGGTTCTTGATTGTGCACTTGTTCCACCCGGAACCGGTTCCCACGCGGGATCGGTCCCGGGGGAGGCTTCCGGAACATGCGCCAGCTTCCCTACAGCGCGTGCTATGCGTTCGGCGGGCGTCCGGATGATTGCGGTCTTGTCCGGAAACACCGGCGAAGCGGCCCCGACCCACACGCCCGCCCTCACAGCCGCCTCGGCCGCCCCAGGCGCTCTCCCGCTAGACAGCTCCTCGCTGACGTTTTGGCAAAACCCGCTCGACCGCCAACGGTCACGTTCGAGCCATGATCCGGATTGACGGCTTCTCCGCAAGAATCTTTGGGGGGTGGTGTCGGTCCGGCCACCCGTTCGTCCTATGGACAATCGAACAAGGAGAGGACCGATGACCGCCACACCCGCAACCACCTCACCCTCCGATCGCGAGCTCGTGTTGACCCGCGTCATCGACGCGCCGCGCGCAAAGGTGTTCAAGGCGTGGACCGATCCCGAGCTCATCAAGCAGTGGTTCGCGCCCCGGCCCTACACCACACCGGTTGCGGAACTCGACGTCCGGCCGGGCGGCGCCAATCTCGTCGTCATGCGCGACCCCGAGGGTAAGGATCACCCGAACAGGGGCGTCTATCTCGAAGTCGTCGAAAACGAGCGGCTGGTCTTCACCGACGCCTACACCAGGGCGTGGGAGCCTTCGGAGAAGCCGTTCATGACGGTGATCCTCAGCTTCGAGGACGAAGGCGGCAAGACGCGCTACACCGCGCGCGCGCGTCACTGGACGGTCGCCGACCGCGAGACGCACGAAAAAATGGGCTTCCACCAAGGCTGGGGTCTGTGCACCGACCAGCTCGCCGCATTGGTCGCGAAACTCTGATACAAGAGCGGCGCCGGCGGCTCGGGGAGGCTCGCAACACGGCGCGTGGATGCCTCGCGGCGGCTTGATACCGCTCCCAACGAAGACGTCGCCAATGATCAGGATCCACAATTTCGCGCGCGGAGCGCGCGGCCTGCGCGTGATCTGGCAGTGCGAGGAGATGGGGCTGCCCTATCGCCTCGAGACGGTCTCCTTTCCGACGAGCGAAGCCTACCGCGCGCTCAATCCGCTGGGCACGGTGCCATTCCTCGAAGACGAGGGCGGCGTGGCGATCAACGAATTGGTCGCCATGATGCTCTATCTCGCGCAGAAATATGGCCCGACGCCGCTGTTGCCCGACAAGAACGATCCTGGCCTCGCGCGTGTGCTGCAGATGACCGTGTTCGGCGAGGCCACGATCGCGGCGGGCCTCAATCCCCTTCTGGCGGCACACTTCGTCGCCCCCGAGGCCGACAAACGCAATTGGTCGGTGCGCGGGCAGGAAGGTCGCGTCGAGCAGGCCGTGCGTTATATCGCCGACATGCTCGGGACCGGTTCTTTTCTCGCCGGGGACGATTTGACGCTCGCGGATATTTCCGTGAGCACCGGGCTTGGCATCTGGCGCGGCGCCCTCGGCGAAGCCCTGCCGGACAAACTCCTCGCTTATCAGGAGCGAATGGCCGCGCGACCGGCATATCAGCGGGCACAATTGGCTAACCGAGCGCCTTCGCATACGTCTCCGGCTTGAACCCGACGAGGACCTTGCCGCCGACATCGAGCACGGGCCGCTTGATCATCGAGGGCTGATCGAGCATCAGCGCGATCGCCTTCTTCACGTTGAGCCCGTCCTTGTCCTTCTCCGGCAGCTTGCGGAAGGTCGTGCCGGCGCGGTTCAAGAGCGTTTCCCAACCGACATCGCGCGCCCAGGTTTCGAGCCGCCCGCGCTCGATCCCTTGCACTTTGTAGTCGTGGAAGGCGTAGGAGACGCCGTGCGCATCGAGCCAGGCGCGCGCCTTCTTCATCGTGTCGCAATTCTTGATGCCGTAGATGGTCACGCCCTTCGCCATCGCCGCCCCTACTCCCACTCGATGAGTTTGGATCATGGTAACGCGCTGAACCTGCAGCGCAAATTTTTTATGGACACGATCGGAGACCGACGCGCCAATCCGTCAAAATAATCCGCTCTTGATTTTCAACAGAAATTTCCGCGAACTCGAAACCTGCTCGGTTTCAGCGACTATCGGCATCGAACGGTCGATTTTCGACATCCGCCGCGACGAACCACTATCCGCTTAGAGCGCATCCCGATTGGGTCGAAGCGTGATGCGCTCTAAATTCTTCGATTTTGCGCATGTTCTGTTCGGAAAACCGGTTCCCACTTTTGCGGAACATGCGCTAGCGGCGGGAAAATACCGTCCGCGCCAATGGCACGATCCATGTGCGAAGTTGGACGGCTCGCATCGCCGAAGTTGGAGAACTTACTTCCCTATCAGGGTGTACGCGCCGGCCTGTTGGCTTGGACGCAGCGGCCCGAAGCGGCGCGCATCGCCTGTTGTAAGGCCCTGGCGCTCAACCGAACCCCGCAGGACAGCGCTGGTTGGAACCCAAGGGGGCGCTGCTCGTCACCCCCTGAGAGTGTTCACGGGCGAGGAAGGTTCGGCACTGTTCGATTGGCGAACGCCGGATCAGGAGTGGTGGGCGCCGCTTCGCCGGCTGGAGATCAGCCTCAGCCAAGGCGACGAATGGAACGCGCTCATCAGCAAGTACATCAGGACCATTCCGCTCAGCGGTGACGTATCATGCGCGGCAGAGCAGAGCGCATCCAGCGGGCCAGCACCAAGAACGCCGGTAAGCAGCGCCATGATTGCGAAGGTCGGCGTGGCCGCGAGGCATGGCCAGTCGGCCGTGCCGAGGGCGGCCGCATTGCCGCTTCCGGTGGAGCCGCCCGCAGTTTCACGCTGGGCAGCAATCATCGTGGCGGATCCACAACTGTCGTCGAACATCTTTTTCGTGCCGGTCGAGCGGGGGAGACATCAAAACGTCAGGCCTTTCCGTACTCGTCATGGCGGCGCCACCAGACGCCGGTCTCGTTGCGTCCCTTCGGCGCGCGGTCGAGCCACTGGTACATGCCCCAGAGGCCGTCCAGTCCGCGCGCATAGGTGGAATAGGTGTGGTAGACGACGCCGTCCTCGAGCGCGAACGCGCTCATGCCCGGCCGATCACGCTGGTACGTGGCGGCGTCGGTTCCGCACATGGCCGCGAACTGGGCCTCCGCCCCCTCGCCGCCACCCTCCTGACCCGCGCGCCACTCAAACGCCGTCTCGCGCCGGTAGTTGTATTCGATGCCTCCCTTGCGCTGCTGCTCCTCGGTGAAGGCGATGTTGAAGTCAGAGTTGAAGTCGCTGCCGGAGGAGGATGCCCAGGGAAACGTCCATCCCATCCGCCGCTTGTACGCCTGCAGCTTCGCGAGTGGCGCCCGCGACACCGCCGAAAACGCGACGTCGTGGTTCTCCAGGTGGACGGCGACGCCGTTGAATCCGTCCGCGATCGACGAGCAGGACGGACACCCTGCCTTGTAGTCAGGCCCGAACATGAAGTGGTAGACGAGGAGCTGCGAGCGCCCTCGGAAGAGGTCTGCCAGCGAGGCGCTTCCTTCGTCGGTGTCGAACCGGTACCCCTTGTCGATCCGCACCCAGGGCAGCTCCTGCCGTCGCCGCGCCAGCTCGTCGCTGCGCTGGGTGAGTTCCTTCTCTGCTTCGAGCAGGTCGAGCCGCGCCAAGCGCCACTCTTCACGCGTCCCGGTCATGTGCTTGTTCATCGCTTTGTGTCCTTTCTTCGGGCAGCCACTCACTTGGCGATACTGTCGGTTGATGTCGGTCACGGGGTACACTTAGCGCCCGATATCGAAACGATGGGAGTTACAAGTGTGGCGGGATTCCGATGGACTCGCTGATCACGGCCGCAGCGCGTGCACTCGCAACGGGTGATCCCCTCGGCGCATTGAAGCGGGTCGCCCTGCGTGACGACGCGCCTGCGCTCGCGCTGCGCGGCATCGCGATGGCGCAGCTCGGCGATCTCGTTCGAGCGAAGGCCCTCTTGCGAAGCGCGGCGCGCGCCTTCGGTCCGAAAGAGGCGGTGGCGCGGGCCAGGTGTGTCGTCGCCGAGGCCGAGATCGCGCTCGTCTCGCGCGACCTGGGCTGGCCTGCCAAGGCGCTCGATGCAGCGCGGGCGACGCTCGAAGAGCACGGCGACCGCGTCAATGCCGCGCATGCGCGGACTCTCGGGGTCCGGCGTCTGCTCCTGATCGGCCGCCTCGACGAGGCCGAGCGTACGCTCGCCGAGCTCGACCCCGCGCCCTTCCCGCCGGCATTAAAGGCCGCGCACGAGCTGGTCGTGGCGGGGATCGCCATGCGGCGCCTGCGGACGCAGACGGCGCGCGCGGCGCTCGCCCGGGCGGAACGCGCCGCGCGCGACGCCGATATCCCCGCGCTGACGGCGGAGGTCGAAAGCGCATCCCTGGTTCTGGACACGCCCGCGGCGCGCCTGATCGCGCGTGGCGACGAGCGGCTCCTCCTGCTCGCGGATGTCGAGGCGCTGCTGGCGTCGAAGGCGCTGGTCGTGGACGGGTGCCGTCATGTCGTGCGCGACGCACGCACGGTGGTCTCGCTCGCCAGGCGTCCGGTGTTGTTCGCGCTCGCACGCGCGCTGGGCGAGGCGTGGCCCGGCGACGTGCCGAGGGGCACGCTCGTCACCCGGGCATTCCGGGCCAAGCACGCCGATGAATCGCATCGCGCACGGTTGCGCGTAGAGATCGGGCGGCTGCGCACGGCGCTGCGGACGCTGGCCGGCGTGAGCGCGACCAAGCGAGGGTTTGCGCTGGTGCCGCGCCGCGCACGCGACATCGTCGTGCTGGCCCGGCCCGTCGAGGAGGAGCATGCGTCGGTGCTGGCCTTCCTCGCCGACGGTGAATCGTGGTCGAGCTCCGCCCTGGCGCTTGCGCTTGATGCCAGCCAGCGCACCGTGCAGCGGGCGCTCGACCAGCTTGCGGCAGCAGGCAAGGTGCAGTCGTACGGGCGCGCGCGGGCGCGCCGGTGGACGACCCCGCCCGTGCCGGGTTTCACGACAACCTTGTTACTCCCGGGTCCGCTGCCGAGCGACTAACATCCGCAATCATAAGTCGCGCGACCGCGCCACGAGCGGTCATAGACTCACTCTTCAACGATGTGACCAGGTTCGAAGCATGAAACAATCAGCAGCCGAAATCCTCCGTGAATATGGACCCTTTCCCGGTGTCGACCACGTGCACGGGGTTACGTTCGACGGTCAGCACGTCTGGTTTGCCGCCGGGGAGACGCTGAACGCGCTCGATCCGGCGAGCGGTAAGTTGCTGCGCTCGATCGATGTCGCCGCGCACGCAGGAACGGCTTTCGACGGCCGCCACCTGTTTCAGATCGCCGAGGATCGCATCCAGAAGATCGATCCGAAGACCGGCCGTGTGCTCGCGACGATCCCGGCGCCCGGCGGCGGCCGTGACTCCGGGCTCGCATGGGCGGAAGGGTCGCTCTGGGTGGCGCAGTATCGCGACCGCAAGATCCATCAGATCGATCCGGAGACTGGGGCGATCCTGCGCACCATCGAGACCAACCGCTTCGTCACCGGGGTCACCTGGATCGACGGCGAGCTCTGGCACGGCACCTGGGAAGGTGACGCGAGCGATTTGACCCGAGTCGATCCGCGAACGGGAGAAGTCCTGGAGCGGATCGGGATGCCGGCCGGCGTGAGCGTGTCGGGGCTCGAGTCCGACGGCGGCGATCAGTTCTTCTGCGGCGGCGGAAACAGCGGGAAGGTGCGGGCCGTGCGCCGGCCCAAGCGAGGCTAAGCGGCGAGCAGCGGCTCCAAGATCCCCGTCAATGTCACGGGCAAGTCGTCGACGCGCGCCAACTCATGAGGCGCCGGATTCGACTATCGGGCCGATGACCTGTTCAGGGCTGCAGCGGCGCGTATGAGCGTCTTGAAGGCATCCTCATCTATTTCATCACCCTCATGGAAATCGATAGCGCGCCTGGCGTTGCCTTCAAGGCTGGAGTTGAATAGTCCTGAAGGGTCCTTGAGCGAAGCGCCCTTGGAGAAAGTCAGCTTCACGACGCTCTTGTACGTCTCGCCGGTGCAGATCAGTCCATCGTGAGACCAAACCGGAACGCCTCTCCACTTCCACTCCTCGACCACCTCAGGGTCAGCCTGTTTGATGAGAGCGCGGACATGGGAGAGCGTCTTGCCCCTCCAGTCGTCCAGTTCCTTGATCTTCGCGTCGATCAGCCGAGAAGGGGATTCACCCTTGGTCGTTGCGCTCTTTTTCATATTGTTTGCACCTCATTCGGCTGTTTTTCTATCTTGCGAAGGTACCAATCACCAATCATCCGCGCCAGCCTGCATGAGGCCGGCACGAGGCTCCGCGGCCGGCAGCGGCTCCGAGCGTCCCGGCAACACGGGCAAGGAGTCGAAGCGGCCCTCGCGGGCGGCAAGCCGCGGGGATTGACCGTGGCCTGGATCAACCGGCGGCAGATCGCGCTCGATACCGGCGTTCCCCGCGAGAGCGTGCGGCAGTGACGCCGGCAGCGATCAGGCGGCCTGGGCCTGTGCAGCTTTTCAAACTGCCACAAGCGTTTCGCCTTCACCCGGTCAGGATCTCGATCCGGACTCCGTCTGCCGCATCTCACTCCCACTCGATTATTCCGGGTCATGGTAACGCGCTGAACTTGCGGGGCTAGAGCGCATCCCGATTGGGTCGAATCGTGATGCGCTCTAGATTCTTCGATTTTGCGCATGTTCTGTTCGGAAAACCGGTTCCCACTTTTCCGGAACATGCGCTAATTTTTTCTGGGCACGGTCGGAGACCACGCGCCAGTCCGTCAAAATAATTCGCTTTTGATCTTCAATAGAGATTTCCGCGAACTCGGAATCTGCTCGGTTTCAGCGTCTATCGGCATTGATCGGTCGATTTTCGACATCCGCCGCAACGAACCACTATCCGCCTGGTGCCGGAAAATACCGTCAGTGCCAACGACGCGATCCCTGTGCGGAGTTGAACAGCTCCCGTCGCCGAAGTTGGGGAACTTCCTTCCCTGTCACGCTGCAAGTGGAGACCTGTCGGCTCGCACGCGGCGGCCCGAAGCGGCGCGCCGCAGCGACGTCGGGTTTTACGAGGACGTGGACACATGCATCGGCGTCCCGCATTATCTCGCGACGCAATATCTCCGGCCGAAAAGCATCAAACCTAGTTCCCGAATGGGATCGTCAGGTCCGTCTCGTTCGTGTCCACGACGAACACCGCGAGGAGCTTGGCCGGCTGCGTCTTGCTGGCATTGGCGCTGACGCCGTGACGGTCCCCGGGCAGCTCGGAGAAGCTCTGTCCGGCCTTGTAGGTCGTCACCGGTCCGTCGTTGACCTGACTGCGGATCGCCCCCTCAAGAACGGTCGCGTAGATGAAGGCGGATTTGGGATGCGTGTGGCCAGGCGAGTAACCGCCCGGGCCATATTCGACGAGTACACCCTTGATGCTCTTGCCGGGGACGTTCGGCAGCTCGTGCTGGTAGACGAGGGTCACCTTGGCGTTCTTCTCCTTCGGCGCATCCGCGAGGACGCTGCCGAACGGCAGGGCGGCGACAAGCAGCGAGTAGAGGATGCGTTTCATGGAGCCCTTTCCTTCGGTTGGCGGATGGGGATCAGGCTCCTGCCTGTGAGCGGCGGAGCCATTCGTCGAAACCGATGCGGCCGAGGCGCGCTTCGCCCAACGGCACGAGCGAGCGCTCCTCGACCCGGCCGCCGTAGTATCTGGCCTCGGGGTCGCTCACGACCTCGCGCGGGTCGCCGATCGCCTTCAGATAGCGGGCGACGATTTCGTTGAACGGTGCACGTTCCGGGCCGGCGATCTCGACGATGCCGTTTCGCGGCGCCGCCAGCGCCACATCGGCGACGACGGCAGCAACATCGTCCGCCGCGATGGGCTGGAACAGGCCGGGCGAAAGCCTGACGATGTTTCCATCCGCACTTGAAGCGGCGATGCCCCGGAGGAATTCCAGGAACTGGGTCGAGCGGATGATGGTGTAGGGGATGCCGGAGGCCTCGATCAGTTTCTCTTGGGCGACCTTGGCGCGGAAATAGCCATTGTCGGGCGTCCGGTCGGTTCCGACGATGGATAGCGCCACATGGTGCCCGACCCCGGCTGCGGCCTCCGCCGCGAGAAGGTTGCGGCCGGAGGTCTCGAAAAATTGCAGCACCGCCCTGTCTTCAAATGAGGGCGAATTGGCGAGATCGATCACCACCTGCGCGCTGGCCATGGCCTCTTTGAGGCCCTCGCCGGTGATGCTGTTGACGCCGGTATTGGGCGAGGCGGCGACGACCTCGTGGCCGCCCTGGCGCAGAATGGCGACGGTCTTCGAGCCGATCAGGCCGGTGCCGCCGATGACGACGATCTTCATGGTTTACCCCCCGATGCCTGGCGACCCTCAAATGGGCTCGAATGCAGGGGAGGAATGATATCCGAGCCTCAACGCGCCTGTATAATGCAAACCCGTGAGGAGACAAACACCGAGGCGTCCGTGCCGAACGCGCCGCTCGCCGTGCCGCTCACGACGGTGAGCACGTCGAACGCAACAACCGTTAGATCCAGAAAAAAGACCGTCATGCCGGCGGGCGGTTGCCCGCGGTATTTTCCACGATCCCACCAGAGTATCCCGCTCTTGAATTCAAAGGAGAATTTTGCCGATTCAGAACCTGCTCGGTTTCAGCGACTATCGGCAACGATCGGTCGATTTTTTTCAAACTCCTCGAGCACGCTGTGGGCACACGCCACCGGGAAAATACCGTCAGCCCTTGCAATCATAAGTGCGAACGGCCGACGCAGTAATCCGTCAGCGACTTGACTATCGGATCTCGATCGCCGCGCCTCGCCACATCGACCGCGCAAAACCTGAGGGTCGGAACGTCGACGCCTCTTGGGCCACACCCAGCGTCATTGGACCGCTAGACGGCGAAACATTCGGACCTTCAGCTGATCGAGAACAAGCAGATATACAGCAACCACAGCTAGCAGCAGGATTATGAGTCCGAGACTGACCGGCGTCATGAGAATACCCGTTGTCGCCAGTGTTGCTACGACCAAGAGGTCCATGATCGAGCTCAGCACCAGCAACCGGCTTGGCCGGGACCGCCAGAAAGGGCCGCGCTCGCGGACCAAGTAGACGTTGCCCTGTCCGGTGGCCACGAGCATAACGAAGACCAGCGTCTGCAGCTCTCCCAGCTTGAGGCCGAGCACGTCGCGGCCGACGAAGAAAACGGTGAAGGAAAGTATGAGAACCAGGGCCGCCAGCAGGCCGCCGGTCAGCATCAGCGTGCGCACGTTCCATCGATCCGGACGCTGCGAGTAGGCCACGTTGTCTGTGGCGATCGACATGGTGACGAAGTCGTTGGTGAACAGCAGCAGCAGGATCAGCAGCGGCGTGATCACGAAGACATGGGTGATGATCACGCCGAGAGTCAGGAAGACCGCGATCTCCAGCGTCTTCATGATCTTGTTGATCGTGTAGGTGAGCATACGCTGATAGATTTCGGCGGCTGATCCGCACCGCTGTCAGGGCGTCCACCAACCCGGGCGCGGTGAGCGCCACGCCGGCGGCGGCGCGGGCGACATCCGTGGCGCTGGCGACCGCAATGCCAACGTCCGCCTGCTTGAGTGCCGGCGCATCGTTGACACCGTCCCCTGTCATTCCCACGACATGGCCGCCCGATTGAAGCAGCCGGATCAGCCTGATCTTGTGTTCCGGAAAGACGCGGGCGTAGACGCCGTAATCCAGCGCCCGCACACCGTCGACATGATCGAGCGCGTCGGCGGCCGCCACCGGGCCATCGATGCCGGTCCGCTGGGCGATGACGCTGGCCGTGGCGGCATTGTCGCCCGTCACCATCACGACCCGAATCCCGAGTTCCTTGAGGCCCTTCACCAGTGCCTCGGAATCGACGCGCGGCGGATCTTCCAGGGCAACCAGACCAGCCAGGCGCAACGTCGTGCGGCTGCTGCCAAAGGCCACCGAAAGGACGCGCGCTCCGGATGCTGCCAGGCGGGCGATCACATCTGAGGCGTCAGGCGACGACGCGACCAGTGCGGCGACGGCCCGTGGCGCGCCCTTGGCCACCCAAAGCTCTCCGTCGGTACCCTGATAGCGCCCGAGCGAATAGCGGTTGGCCGGATCGAATGGAACGAATTCTATCCGGCGCGGCGGATCGACGAGCAGGTTGCGCGCGCCCGCCGCACTCAAAATGGCCAGGTCGATCGGATCCTGGGTCGCCGGATCGCTGGCCAGGGCGGCGAACCGCAGCAGCTCGTCGTCTGACGCGGCTGTGAAACGATGCATCGCCGCTAGCGTCAGGCGGTTCTCCGTCAGCGTGCCGGTCTTGTCTGTGCAGAGCACATCCATGCCCGCCGCTTCTTCGATCGCGGAGAGCCGGGTCAGCAGCACGCCGGACCGTGCCAGCTCGGCCGCACCAAGAGCGGTGGCCAGAGTGAAAGTCGCCGGTAGCGCCACTGGAACCGAAGCGACCAGCAGGATCAGAGCGAACGGCAGCACGTCCCGCAGCGGCAGATCGGCCCAGGCGGCGTAAACCAGCAGGGCGGCGATCAGCACGGCGTCGATTGCGATGAGAATGCGGACGATCTTGAAGATCGTCACCGCCAGATGGCTCGTCGATCGCGCAGACCTGACCAGTTCAGCCGTCTTGCCGAAATAGGTTCTTGGACCGGTCGCGGTGACCTCGCCGGTGGCCTCACCGCGCCGCACGATCGCGGCCGCATAGGCCATCGTTCCGGCACCGGCTTCAACGGCCACGGACTCGCCGGTCAAGGCGGACTGATCGAGCAGCACTTCGCCCTCGACGATCCGGACATCGGCTGGTGAGAGATCGCCCATGCGGAGATGGACCACGTCGCCCGGAACCAGGCTAGCCGAGGCCGTCGAGCGCCAAACGCCGTCGCGGAGCACACGCGCTGTGGCCGTCAGTCGATGCCTCAGGAGCTCAAGCGCCTTGCTGGCGCGGCCTTCCTCCACGAAGCTGATCAGGGCGTTGACGCCGAGCAGCATGGCGATGACCGCTGCCTCACCACCCTTGCCGAGCAGAACTTGAAGCAGGATGGTCGCTTCCAGCATCCAGGGGATCGGCCCCCAAAACTTCTTCAGAAGCGTAAGCAGCGGATGGTTGCGCCGCTCAGGAACCTCGTTCGGCCCATACTGCTTCAGGCGACGTTGCGCCTCAGCCTCGGCCAGGCCGAAAGGGTGTACATCACTGTGCGGGCCCGGCGAACGCTGGTCCATGGTGTACTGCTCCCGTCGTCCAAATATGCGGTCCTCTGGGATCGGCCGGTAGAATCGTTGCCGGCATCCGGAACCTCCGCCATTGCCGGAGCGGAAACTTAGACGGTAGGATAAGGGGCATTTCGGACCAAAAGTACCGGACAGGGCGCGCGCCGGACGACCGCGTCGGCGACACTTCCGAGGAGGACCCGGCCGAGGCCGCTGCGCCCATGGCTCCCAACAACAATGAGGTCCGCGCGCCATTCTCTCGCAACTTCCTCAATGGCGTCGGCAGGGTGACCAACGCGGACTTGATGGGAGGTTCCTTCCGGGACATGCATGGCGTGCCGAAGCCCCGCCAAAGCGGCCTCGTCATTGCGATCTGTAACCTGGAGTAACTCCTCGGGCGGAATGCCAATCTCCCCAGAGTAAGAGACGGGCGGCTCAACGACAAAAAGAGTTGCGATCTGCGCCCCAAGCGCCACGGCGAGGTCAATGCCAACCTTTGCCGCTTCGAAGGATAAGGTGCTGCCGTCGATGGCGACAAGAATTCGGTCGAAGCTCAAGCCTATCTCCTTTCCAAAATGGCCTACGTCTCCCGTTTTGAAATTTCGTGGCCAAGACGCTGCGGTGCATTGATCTGCGTCAAGAGCGGCCTACGAAGCACTGTAAGTTGGCTTAGCGACGGTCTGAAAATGTTCCCCGTCCGAGCCTACACGGTTGGGGGCTTGCTTGGTCCTGGACTACGATCGCGATACTGAGCCACCGTGATAATGAGAGAATTAATGCGCGCCTTACTCTTGGAAGATGACACCATGATCGGGGAAGGCCTTTGCCGAGCGCTCGCCGCCGAAGGCATGTCGGTCGATTGGGTCCGCGACGGCGTTGACGGGGAGACAGCGCTCCACGATACCGCATACGCGATTGTCTTGCTCGATCTGGGACTGCCGGACGCTGAAGGCGCCGATCTGCTCAATCCATGAGCTGTGTCCTCGGAACGCGACGCCTGTTGTCCGAGGATATGTATCACCCCGCTCATGTCACACGTTCGCTGATCCGCCGTGACCATGGACGCGGCCGGTGGCGAGCGTCAGATTTACCGTATCAGCCACGCCCTGGGTGATGGTGATGCGCGCGCGGTCATGCGGCATCATGCGAACGTCATATCGGCGGCTACAGCCGGCTGGCATCCGACACTCACCTGGAGCTGGAAAAGAAGCATTCTTGACTTGCTTCCATCTGCGAACCAATACCGAATATCTCTCCGGCAATTACGCGAACGTGGCGGTGCGGCGTCGACTGGGCGATTCTGGCGCTTCGCTACCGATAGCGCTGTGTCCAACGACGCGTCAAAAGCTAGCGCCAGTTTAAAGCCTTGTCACCCATGTCGCGCCACTTGCGCGGCGGTCACCGATATCGCACGGCTGCCTAAGAGCAAATGGGAGTTGTATCCATCACCGCTCAGGAGAATCCAGTTGCCCTTGGGACTCGGCGCATAGAAGGCCGGGAACTGGCCGAAGAACGGATCTCGTGGGAAGTGCCAGTTGCCGCGCAGGTCCAGCTGCAGAATGTCGCCTTTGAGAAAGCGCGTCGCGTGCTGCCGTAATGCAATGTCAATCCGAGCAATCTCACCCTCGGTCAAGGGTTCGGCATGGGTATGGGTGTGGACCGGTTGTTCCGGGGTGGAAAGGTGATCGTCGATTTCGCGATGCGCGGCGCGCTGCCAACCCTTGGACACCATGTCCCCGGAAAAGCCGAATGACCCCTCGAACGTCACTTCGGCGCCGGCCCGGAACTTTCGAATGCCGGCGAAGAGGACCACATCGCTCGCGTCTTGGGCTTTGATCCATAGCCGCAAAGCCATCGGACCGATGACGTCTATATCCTCCGGAACCGACCATTGGAAACGGAGAGTGCCGCGCGATGAAAACGTGGCCTGGGACTGAGCGGCTGGAGACGCCTCTCCAAGTACCATGTCGCGGGTATCGAGCCAAAGCGGCCGCCAGTTGAGATTGCCAGGCGGCCAAGCGTCCTCCTGGACAATGGCGGCGGGATGGGGGCCACTGTCGTGGATTTCGAGGTGAACGGAGGGTCTCTGGTCCCATCCATTCGCCACACCTTTGAGGAATCGGTCGAAAAAATCGATACGGGCGGCAGTCGCCCGCGGGCTGTAATAGGTGGACCATTTACCACCCCGGTGCGTGTAGAGCCATTTCTGCGTCGATGCGGCGCGGCGGAAAACCTCGAAGGAGCCGCGCGAATGAAGGGAATGATCCGAGAAACTGGCGCAGACGAGCATCGGCACCTGGATGCGTTCGATATTCGGCGTCTTTGACCGATACCATTCGTCGCGTTCGGAGCGCGCAAAAATCTCCCGCCGAAGATCGCCGCGCAGGCGAGCAACCTTACCGGTCCCCTTGTTCCAGATGATGCTGAAACCATCTTCCCGCGAACCGCCGGGCCGAACGAAGTCGCGGTAGAGGTCGCTGAAGCCCTCCCAGGGACAGATTGCCGCCAGATGCGGTGGATTGAGAACCGCGACTTTGTATTGGCTCATGCAAAGGTAGGAAACGCCGTCAAGCCCAACACGGCCGTTGGACCAAGGTTGCACGCCCGCCCATTCGATGAGGTCATAATAGTCCTGCGCTTCCTCGTCCGAGAACAGATCGCCGGTTCCTTCCGATGTGCCGCCGCCGCGCAGGTCGGCATTCACCACGACGTAGCCGCGTGGCACCCACACGCCCGGGTCGGGCGCCTCCCAGCTCGTCCATTCGCTGAGCGACACCGGTTCGGGTTGCGGGAACATGCGATATTGGGGGTTCGCAGCGCCGCCGCTCCGGCTGCGCGCGGGAATGCGATCCTTGCCATAAGGATGCGCTGACATAATGACAGGGTAAGTGCCGGGTTCGTTCGGGCGGAAGACGTTGACGCGCAGCGTTGTACCGTCTCGGACTTTGACCGGCAAATTCCAGTCCGCGTGAACGTTCGGCGGTACTCTGCTAACTATCACATTCGGATGAATGAAAGTTCGCAGCCGCCGGCCCGCCAAACGAACTGCGGCCGCGACCTTTGCTTGCCATGCCCTCGCCGTCATCCTTCCTCCGTCCGTCCTCATGGCCCGCACGCGGGGAAAAGGCCCGTCTTATCGGCACATACCGGGTCAACACCGATGCCGGATTGGAGCGGGGCCTGAGCCCTCTCCGATCCCGGGGGCCCACTCGACCGCCATCACCCGTCGACCCGCCACAGCTCGACATGGCTCCCCGGGCCGTAGTGCAGGGTGTTGCGCGAGAAGTAAGGCGGTGCGGGAATATCGAAGTGGACGTAACCATGGCTGACGTCGCTCTTCAGGAGATCGGCACGACTTGCGACGTCGAAGCGAAGCTTGTCGCCAGGCCGCAGCCGCACCGGACCAGGCGTGAGGCTGAAGACGAGCGACACCTTCTCGCCCGGTCTCAGTGGCTCGGGATCGCCCGTATCGAGGGCGATCTCGCAGGCGGTGCTGCGTTTGGGATCGTGTCGCCGGCGTGCCGGACTGATCGTACCCATCGATAGGAGATGCCAGGTCCCGTCGGCGGCGACGCGGCCGAGGCGCACCACCACGTGACTGTCGATCTCATTGCAGCTGAACTCGAGATGCGCGGTGACCGGGCCGGCGAGCTGGACCTCCTCGTCGACACTGAGGTCGTAGGTCAGCGTCTGGTTGGCCACTTCATCGAGCCCGCCAAGCACCGGCAGGCCGAGCGGGATCGCGGCCCAGCTGTTCTTGCCGCCTTCCGCCGACATGTCACGGGTGAGCGCGTGCTTCGCCGCGTCGACACCACCGGAGGCGAGATAGAAGCGCATTGGTCGGCCATCCGGAATCGGGAAGCCGGTCGCCCCGACATAGCGCTCCTCTCCGTCGAGCCAGTAGCGCACGGGCGGCTGCTCGGCGTAGCCGTTGTCGGACTTGCGCAGGACGTGATCGAAGAAGGCGAGCGCCTCGAGCTGCCAGTCGTAGACCGGCAGGTCGTAGTGCGGCGGGGCGAGGATCATCCATTTCCGGTCGGCCGGCGTTGCCGCGTTCTCGAACAGATCGTAGCAGCCGAACTGGTGCAGGTTGAGGTAGCCCAGGTTCTGCACGACGACGAAGGGGATCTCGATCTTGTCCAGCTCAGCATAGGGCCCTTCGGGCATCGAGTTGGTCTCTCGCGTCTTTCCGTCGAGCATCCAGTTCGCGTACCACTCGCGCGCCGGCTTGACCGGCGTGTTGCTCATCATGCGACGGTAGATCGCGTCCACCCGCTTCATGACCATGCGCTGCAGCACCGGCTGCAGCCTGGAGTGAGTGATGTGGCTCAGCAGGGCCCGCACGACCGGCGGCACGCGCAGGCGGTACATCGCCGGCGTGAAGTTGGCGCCCATCCACAGGTTGCAGAAATAGAGTGCGAAAACACCGCCGAACTGCCAGATGTGGCGAAAGTAGTCGGTAGTCAGCTCGTTGCAGAAGAACGCCCGGAGCGCCGGCGGCTGGCGCACGGCCACCAGGGGCTGCGTCGCCGCATAGTAGGAGGTGCCGAACAACACGACGTTCCCGTCGCACCACGGCTGTTCCGCCGCCCAGGCGATGCTGCGCGCATGGTCGTCGACGTCCTGCGGATTGAGGAAGATGCCCGCCTCGCCCCCGGAACGGCCCATGCCACGCCGCGACAGCAACACCGTCGCGTAGCCGCGATCGGTAAAGATGGGCGGTGAGCCGATCTCGTTACTGCCGGTCGGGACGCCGGCGGTGTGCAGCTCATGGCTGTAGGCGGCGAACATGACGATTGCCGGATAGCGGCCCGGCCGCTTCGGCGTGTAGACGTCGGCCGAGAGCGAGACGCCGCCGTCAACCGGCACGCGCTGGTCGGCGAGGAGCCGGCAGCCGAGCCCCTGCATGGCGACCGTCCTGGGCTGCCAGCCGGCGAGTTGATGCTCGTCAAGACGCGGAGCCTTCAACGGGATCAGGTTGTCGAGCCACGCGGTCACGACGATTCTCCGAGGGCATTGGCGGACAGCGAGTCGCTTTCAGCAAGCAGCTGGAAGAGCTGCCTCAGTGTTGCCGCCGTGTTTGGCTGGGCGGCCGACCCGCCGAGAGCAAGCTCGAGGATCGCGAGCCCAGTACCGAGGGCGTGAACCATCGTCACGGTTTCCGGGCGCGGCGTGATGCCGACTTTCCGCAGCATCTCGGCGATGGTTGCGCGCATGCCTCCGGCAAGACCACCGAACAGGGCACGGGCAGCCGGGTCGGTATCGGCGGCGAGCACGAAGGAGACGAGGACGCGCGTGTTCTCGGGACGCGACAGCGTCTTGGCGAGCTCGAGAACGAGCGCCTCCACACCTTGGCCCGCTGCGGCAACAGCGGCCTCGACACCGGCGCGCTGACGCTCGGCGGCACGCTCAAGCACGGCGTGCACCAGGTCGGCACGCGTCGGGAAGTAGTAGGTGAGGTGGCTCTGCGAGACGCCGGCCGCCTTGGCAACGCGCGGCTGGGTCAGCTTGGGAAAACCCAGCTCGCGGACCAGCGCGACGGCCGCCACCAGAAGTCGCTCGCGAATGTCTGCAGGGACCATATTTCGAAGCTTTCAGCGTCTTTGGTTGGTATAACAACCAAGCCGCTGATGGTCAACCTTCCCCGGTATGCGTGACGCGGGCACGCCTGACGCGGCGTCTGCGCCCCGGAACGCACCCGCAATCCTTGGCGCCGGCATCGACGTCGCGACGATGCTGAACATCCGGCACACCGAGAGCCTGAACGATGTCGTCGCCCGGATTACCGGCGTGCGTGTCGAAGGGATGGTGTCCGACGCGGTCTTGCCGCAGGCCGACGAGACCGAACTTGTGGACCTCACGCCCGACGGGACGCCGCGGCGCTCGCCAGAGTGAGAGTGCGGATCGGGTTGTCCGTGACCCGCCTATGTGTACGCTGTTCTACGCCAGAGCCCTTCTGCTCGCTGAAGGCGCATTACTCTCTGGGCTGGACGCAGATCGAATCTGCGAGTTTCGTGAGGGAGAACAACCAACCCTGAGGGAGTGAGAAACAGACAGGACTGGCGGCTGACCGGCAGCGAAAATCGCCGCCGAGACGGCGCTGTCGCCGCCGATCGCCCCTTACTCCCACTCGATCGTGCCGGGCGGCTTGCTGGTCACGTCGTAGACCACGCGGTTGACGCCCTTGACCTCGTTGACGATGCGGGTGGCGACGTGGCCGATGAACTTCATGTCGAAGGGATAGAAGTCGGCGGTCATGCCGTCGGTCGAGGTCACCGCGCGCAGGCCCACCACGTAGTCGTAGGTGCGGTAGTCGCCCATCACGCCGACGGTGCGCACCGGCAAGAGCACGGCAAAGGCCTGCCAGATGTCGTCGTAGAGCCCGGCGCGGCGGATCTCCTCGATATAGATCTCGTCGGCCAATCGCAGGATGTCGAGCTTGTCGCGGGTGATCTCGCCGGGGCAGCGGATGGCGAGGCCGGGTCCCGGAAACGGATGGCGGTCGACGAACGCCGGCGGCAGGCCGAGCTCGCGGCCGAGCGCGCGCACCTCGTCCTTGAACAATTCGCGCAGCGGCTCGACCAGCTTCATGTTCATGCGTTCGGGCAGCCCGCCGACATTGTGGTGCGACTTGATGGTGACCGAGGGCCCGCCGGTGAACGACACGCTCTCGATCACGTCGGGATAGAGCGTGCCCTGCGCCAGGAATTCGGCGCCGCCGAGCTTCTTCGCCTCGGCCTCGAACACGTCGATGAAGAGCTTGCCGATGGTCTTGCGCTTGAGCTCGGGATCGGTGACGCCGGCAAGCGCATCGAGGAACAGCGCCTCGGCTTCCACGTGGATGAGCGGGATGTTGTAGCTGTCGCGAAACAGCGCCACCACCTTCTCGCCCTCGGCGAGCCGCAGCAGGCCGTGGTCGACGAACACGCAGGTGAGCTGCTCGCCGATCGCCTCATGGATCAGCACCGCGGCGACCGCGCTGTCGACGCCACCCGACAGCCCGCAGATCACGCGGCCATGGCCGACCTGCGCGCGGATTTTCTCGATCGCCTCCACCTTGAAGGCGCGCATGGTCCAGTCGCCCTTGCAGCCCGCGATCCTGCGCACGAAGTTGCGAATGAGCGCGGCGCCGTGGGGGGTGTGCACCACCTCGAGGTGGAACTGGGTGGCGTAGAATTTGCGCCGCTCGTCCGCGATCATGGCGATCGGCGCGTTCGCCGAGGTGCCGACCACGCGGAAGCCCTCGGGCAGCCCGGTGACGCGGTCGCCGTGGCTCATCCAGACCGGGTAGCGCTCGCCCTTGCGCCACACGCCCTCGAACAACGGCGTCTCCTCGGTCACCAGCACCTCGGCGCGGCCGAACTCGCGGTGATGCCCGCCCTCGACCACGCCGCCGAGCTGCGCCGCCATCGCCTGCTCGCCGTAGCAGATGCCGAGGATCGGCACGCCGGCCTCATAGATCGCGGCCGGGGCCAGCGGTGCGTCCCGGTCGAGCACCGAGGACGGCCCGCCGGAGAGGATCACGCCCTTCGGCCGCAAGTCCTTGAAGGCCTCATCCGCCTTCTGGAACGGCACGATCTCGCAATAGACTTTCTCTTCGCGCACGCGCCGCGCGATCAGTTGGGTGACCTGCGAGCCGAAATCGACGATCAGAATCTTGTCGTGGCCGGCGAGCCGGTCGGAGCCGGCGTTGCGAATCCGGGAGGAATCGAGGAGGGTCATTTAGACCTATGTGCGGCCGGGGGACCCTCCGGTCAAGGCGCCGGGCGTCGTTCACCACAGCCTGGCGAGGCCGTTTCGGGAGCGACGGGGCCCGGCATCAGGCGCAACGGTCCTGGCCCGCGCTGCCGCCCTCCCGATCGGGACGGATAATGGCACGTTCGCCTTCCTTGATGGCGCCGGTGGTGGAGTGCGGCGAGCGCGACATTTTTTCAACACCGGCGGGCAAACTGCGGCTGGTGCGGCGAGAAAACTTGTCTGCCCTCGACGATAGCGGCAGGCTCCCGGCGACAAGAAGATCGACAAGAAGATCAAGGCTGCCGGTGAAAAGCGCTTGGGGCACGACGCAGCAACGCGCTCGGCCTTCTCGCCTCGGGGCGGCGTCGGGGGGGCATGATGACGACCAGAACGGTCGGAGGATCGGCGCGGCGGAGAGCGTCGCTTCTCGTTCTCGCCGCGCTGGCGCTGGCGCCATCGGTCGCAGCGGCGGACGAAGGCGGCGTGAGCTTCTGGCTCCCTGGCCTCTTCGGGAGCCTCGCGGCGGCCCCGCAGCAGCCCGGATCCTCGTTCACAACGATGTATTATCACACGACGGTCTCGGCCGGCCCCGATGTCGCTTTCGCGCGCCAGGTCACGCGCGGCCAAATCACCGCGAACTTCAACGCGAACCTCAGCGCGAACCTGAACGCGGACGCGGATCTCGGCATTGCCATTCCGAGCTACGTGTTCGCGACGCCGGTGCTGGGCGGACAGGCGGCCGTCGCCCTGCTCGTGCCCTTCGGCCGCAACACCGTTTCGGTGGACGCGACGCTGACCGGCACGCTGGGACCCTTCCCGTTCTCGGTATCGGGCGGCCGCAGCGACACCGTGTCGGGCTTCGGCGATTTGATTCCGCAAGCCTCGCTGCGCTGGAACGCCGGCGTGCATAACTTTATGACCTACGTCACCGGCGACGCGCCGGTCGGCGCCTATGATTCAAGGCGTCTGGCGAATCTCGGCATCGGGCACGCGGTGATCGACGCCGGCGGCGGCTACACCTATTTCAACCCACAGACCGGGCAGGAATTCTCGGCCGTGCTCGGCTTCACCTACAATCTCGAAAATCAGTCGACGCAATACCAGAACGGCGTCGACATGCACCTCGATTGGGCTACGTCGAAATTCATCACCAAGCAGTGGCAGATCGGCCTTGTCGGCTACGTCTTCAACCAGCTGTCCTGCGACAGCGGCGCTGGAGACCGCGTCGGCTGCTTCGAGTTGCGCGTGATGGGAGTCGGGCCGCAGATCGGCTACATCTTTCCCCTCGGCGGGCTCCAGGGCTACGTCAATCTCAAAGGCTACAAGGAATTCAACGCCGCGCACCGGCCGGACGACTGGAACGTGTGGCTCACGTTCCAGATCTCGCCCGCGGCGCCGAGCGCCACGCCGCAGCAGACCATGGTCAGGAAATAATCCGCGCACATTCTCTTTCGTTGCCCCGCCGCGATTGTCGCGGGACACATGCGATGGGGATGCAGGGAACGAACGACGGTGTGGATTGATTAGCGCGCAGCCATAGCCTGATCGACGCAAGTTGGATGAAGGCCAAGTAGTCGGCTGCAGATTGTTAGCGCGGTGCGATCGGCCGACATTGCTGAATTTTGTCAAGAACCTCTCAGATTACCGGCGCGCTAAAGTTGGCGGCTGAAGCAGATCGTCTCCTTCCAATTCCGTCCCGGCGAATGTTCGCCCACGCACCGTGCCGGCTGACAAGGGTTCAGATCCAATCCGCGTCATCCACGATCAGCGAGTAACATTGCTCCCGATTTCAGATCGCACGGCAATGCGAGACAAGCGGTTTTCATGAATACCAGAAGCGTAGCGAGAACGACCGAAACCACGATTGACAGCAGAAGTCCCGCCGGATTGACTGAAACTGGTGGTGTCATTGCCCTGACGCGCGGCCCTTTTTAGCCTGCCGGCGGCGCCCCGACCCACCGGGGGACGAAATGAAATCATTGGAGAACGACGTGCTTTGCAGCACGAAAGACGCCGTACGCCCGCACCCGCTCGGCTTCAGCCGGCGCGACATCATGAAGATGGGCACAGCAATTGCCGCGGCCCAGGTGCTCGGCATGTCTCAGGTGCTCGGCGAGGAAGCGAAGGCCGCGGCAACAACCCGCAAGATTGCGCTCGAGGAGCACTTCACGACGCCGGAACTGGCCAAGAAATTTGTTGCCAAGCCGACCCAGAGCGACAAGCTGTTCGCCGACATCGATCGTCGCCTCATCGACTTCGATCAGCTGCGGCTGGAGACAATGGACAAGGCCGGCATCGATCTCGCCGTACTCTCGGTCACTACCCCCGGCGTCCAGGGGGAAAAGGATACAAAGACCGCGATCCGCCTGGCGCGCGACGCCAACGACCTGCTGGCGCGCGAAGTGCAGAAGCGGCCGCGGCGATATGCGGGCTTTGCCCATCTTCCGACGCAGGAAGGCGCCGCCGCCGCGGCGGAACTGCAGCGCGCCGTCAAAGAGCTTGGATTCAAGGGCGCCCTCATCAACGGCCAGACCAACGGGCACTATCTCGACGAGGACATGTACCTCCCGTTTTGGGAGCGCGTGCAGGACCTGGATGTTCCGGTCTACCTCCATCCCGGCGAGCTCCCCGATCGTCCCGCAATGTTTGCCGGCCACCCGGAGTTGGACGGGCCGATCTGGGGCTGGACGGCCGATACCGGGGCGCATGCGCTGCGGCTCGTCTTCGCCGGCACGTTCAAGCGCTTTCCGAAGCTGAAAATCATTCTCGGCCACATGGGCGAGACGCTGCCGTACCTGCTTTGGCGCTTCGACAGCCGATGGCAATTGGAGCTCGGCAAGGAACTCGCGCCGGACGCGCTCCCTTCCGCCATCATCAAGCGCCACTTCGTCATCACCACATCGGGCGTCTGCGACCCGAACTCGCTGGCCGACGCCATCGCGGCGCTCGGCGAGGACAGCGTGATGTTTTCCGTCGACTATCCCTACGAGGACTCGCAAACTGCCGCGGCCTTCATCGAATTCTGCGCCGATCAGCGAGGCGGTGCGTGCCAAGGTCTGCCGCGGCAACGCCGAGCGGATCCTTCGACTTTAACGCGGACCATGTTCCGCCTGACCAAAAGTGGCCGGTACACGACCGTCCTTGTCTTGCCGGGCTGCAGTTCGGGGCTTTGCGGCCCGCCTGAGCCTCGCCTTCGCGACGAGAAGGCCGGAAAAGCGCGAACATTCACGTCGGTTCTGAACGCCGGGAACCCCGGTCGAGGCTCACGGAGCAGCACATGCAAATGATATTCCGATTTTTCCTCGTCACGGCTTTCGTGACGGCACCAATTTTGGCAGCTGCCCATAACGAGCTTGCACGCGTTCCGCGCGGCATCGATGCGCTCGTTCCCACGAGCTCCCCGCCACCGGCGGATGCGTTGGCGCGGAAGATTACCATCTACACGGCGAAGACGATCGTGACGCTCGATCCGGGCACGCCCTCCGCGGCGGCCGTGGCGGTGATGAATGGCAATATCCTCGGTGTGGGGACACTGGACGAAGTCCGCGGCTGGATCACCAACGAGGAATTCGAGATCGACCGGCGTTTTGAAAATGCGGTGATCCTTCCAGGCTTCATCGAAGCGCACATGCATCCGCAAATTACCGGCGTACTTTGGCAGGGCGTGTATGTGGGCCGGTTCGACCGGACCGCACCCGACGGGACACCGACTAAGGGACTGGAGACCAAGCAGGCGGTCATCGAACGGCTCCGCGATGCCGCCGCCAAGATACCGGCTGATGGAAGATGGTTGGTCGCCTGGGGTTATCAGCCGGAGTTCTATGGCAACGCGCCGCTCACCCGCGCCGACCTCGATCCGATTTCAAATGGTCATCCGATCTTTATCGAAAACCTTTCGATGCATATCTATTATGCAAATAGCAAGGCGTTCGAGATTGCCGGAATAGCCGACGACACCGGTATCGTCGGGATCGTCAAGAAGGACGGCAAGCCGACCGGCGAGATCGAGGAGGTTGAGGCGGCCTTTGCTTTCGTCGCGAAGCTACCGTCACTCGATTCCGAGTTCTTGCTGAAGGCCACGCGCGATGCCGGCGAGCTCGCGCATCGCGTCGGAGTGACGACGATCGCCGATCTGTCCTTCGGCACCATTCCGGGAGGCTACAAAGCCTATCAGACGGCTGCCGCGGACCCCGACTTTCCCGTACGTGTCGTCCTCAATCCGCTCATCAGCATATTTCAGAAGGGAGCAATCGCGGACAAGGGCGGGCTCGATTACCTCGCCGAACTGCACAAATACGATACCGATCGCCTCAGCTTCGGCGGCGTCAAGTTCATCGTCGATGGATCGATCCAGGGCTACACCGGACTGTTTCAGTGGCCCAACTACTACAAGACATTCGCCAATGGGGTCGCGAACATTTCGCAAGAGGAGCTGAGCAAATGGGTCCTCGAAGTGCACAAACGCGGCTTCCAGGCGGTGATCCACACGAACGCCGACCAGGCCACTGAAATGGCGCTGCAGGCGCTGGCTGCGGCGCAGCGGCAGTATCCGCGGCTGGCGACCCGGCACCGGCTGGAGCACAATCAGTTTGTGACGCAGGCCCAGCTTGTCAAAATGAAAGAGCTTGGCGTCGCGACGAACCTGTTCACGAACCACATCTACTTCTGGGGCGACCTGCACTACTCGACGTTTGTCGGACCGGATCGGGCGAGGGATATGAACCCTGCGGGAAGCGCGCAGCGCATGGGAGTTCCCTTCAGCCTGCATTCGGACGCGTCCGTTACGCCGGTAAACCCGCTGTTTTCGATGTGGACGGCGACGGTACGCAAGACCATGTCGGGGCGGGTGCTCGGCGAGGGTGAGCGCATTTCCGTTCCGCAGGCGTTGCACGCGGTGACTCTCGGTGCCGCCTACCTGCTTGGACAAGACGACAAGAAAGGCTCGATCAAAGCGGGCAAGCTCGCCGATTTCACCATTCTTGACCGCAATCCGCTCGAAGTCACCTCGCCCGATGAGTTGAAGGACATCAAGGTGCTTGGGACTGTCATGGGCGGCAAACCTTTCCCGGTGAGCACCAGTCGCTGAAAACGAACGACTCTAGTCGAGTGACGGCGCCCTTCCCGTCGACGCATACTCAATCGCTACTTAGAGCGCATCCCGATTGGATCGAATCGTGATGCGCTCTAGATTTGTCGATTTTGCGCATGTTCTATTCGGAAAACCGGTTCCCACTTTTCCGGAACATGCGCTAGCCGCCTGAGACCTGAAACGTCTCCCATCGGCACTTAGGGACGGTTTGGATCGTCTGCTCTTCCGTCCCTGTCTACGTAAAGTGGATACTCTACGAGCCGGGCCGGCTGGCACACCCCCCGGCGCCAGACCCGGCGGTAGCCTGAGCGACATGTTCCCAGGCGGATTGGGCGGTCTGCTCGGCGGCGCCGCAGCCGGAAGCGTGCTGAGTGGCGGCCTCGACAACTTGATCAAAGGATTTGAAGAGCGCGGACACGGCCGCGCTGCGCAATCCTGGGTCGGCACCGGCCCGAACCAGGAATTGCGCCCAACGATCTGGCCGGCGCGCTCGGGAGCGATACGCTCGACGCGCTGAGCCGGCAGACCGGCATGGGGCGCGACGATCTGCTCTCCGGACTGCGCCAATACCTTCCGGCTTTCGTTGATGAGCTTACGCCGCACGGGCGGTTGCCGACCGAGGAGGAAGCGTCACGAATGGTATGAGACGGGTAGAGGTTCCCAATGGGCGGCCGCCGGCTACGCCTCCCGCTCGCACTTTTGCATGAAGCTTTTCTTCGCAGCGCCAGCTAGCGGCTTGCCGTTCTTGCCTACGGCTTTGATTTGGCAGGCGTCCCTCTTGCATTTCTTTAGGAAGCTGGCTTTGGCGGCGCCCGCAAGCGGCTTGCCAGCGCTGCTCACGGCTTTGCTCGCGCAGGTTTCCTGCGCCGATGCAAAGGCGACGTTCAGGGACAGCACCAATGCAGCAAGCAAAATCCGTTTCATTCTCTCTCTCCTTCCTTCAAAAGCGTCGGCGCTACATTTTGCGCCGCCGAGCCATAGCGCGCGAAGTCCCTTGCATGCCACTCGATCGACGCGGGACCACGGTGGGTTGGTAGGAGCGGATGACCCAGGGGTGAAGGCTGCAACCGGCCAAGAACCTTTAGCAAGTTGACGATTTCGAGGCTGGCGCTGACGCGCGGTCTCGGTGTCCCAGAATCGCGCGGATGTAATCTGTAAGCGTCCCCTCGTCTGGTCCGCGCGAGTCGCAGTCCACATGTGGCGCGACCGCGATCGAAATCGCGGCCTCGCTCACGCTCAGCGCTCCACGATCAGGTCAGCTCAGCCTTTCAGCTGCTTGTTGCACTCGCTGTAATAACCGCCACCCTTCTGGATCC
Source organism: uncultured Alphaproteobacteria bacterium (assembly GCA_963821505.1). Taxonomy (GTDB): domain Bacteria; phylum Pseudomonadota; class Alphaproteobacteria; order Rhizobiales; family Xanthobacteraceae; genus VAZQ01. Next base: position 662,369 of record CAWGEH010000034.1, on the reverse strand, counting down.
ATTTCAGACCGCCGTTGCCATTGCTCGCCTTGTTGGCGTTGTATTGATCAAGACAAGTATGCATCCGCGCCTTTCCGGCCGACTCGCTCGAATATTTCGGGGAGACCGCCGTGGGAAACACCGCATTTCCAGTCGCCTTCGTCGCCGCTGGCGCTGCGGCGGGGGTGGCGGCAGCAGGGCTCGCGGCCGGAGGAGCCGCGGCGGGGGCGGCAGCGGCCGCATCGGCACCGCATTGGGTCTTGCGGAAATCGCTCCATTTCTGTCCGTTGAGGGTGCCCGCCGATTTGGCGGCCTGGTACTTGGCGCCGCACTCCTTCATCGTCAGCGCCTGGGCCGGTTGGCCCGAAGCGACAATCATCGTACCGACGAGCGCGATCAAGCTTGCGCAAATCGCAGTGGGATTGATCGTCATGGGAAACCTCCCTAGATGTTGGTGCAAGCGCCATCCTCCGCCCATTTCCCTCGTTTCCGCAAGTCCATTTGCAGCGTCGGATCGACGGGCGAAGGAGCCCACTCCAGCGTCGAAACGGTTTCTTCACCGCAGGTGGGAACCCTCAATTCTTTACGAAGGCGGCTCTCACCGGCCGGTGGTCGACGACGTGAAACTCGACGACGTCCGAAGAGAATACGCGTCCCTTCGATTTTTCACGTTCCGAAGCAGGTTCACTGCCGGGCAGTTGCCGGGGCAACCCCACCGTTGGCTCTATTCCGATCTGTTTTCAGTGGTCATGGGGGGGGGTGGGCCGGTCGACAAAGCTCCTCCCCCCTCACCGTTTTGTTTGATCTTTTCTTGAAAATCACGGAACCTGCCGGGTGCGGACCGCGTGCGGTCGACCGGCCGCAAGGAAACGAAGGCGCGTGACCTGACGGAGAACGATGGTGACGAGGCGGATTGTTCTCGGGTTGCTGCTCGCCGCCGGCGCTGGCCTGTTCGTGGCCGGCGCTGGCGCGGCGCAAGATTATCCCAATCGTGTGATCAAGATGATCGTGCCGTTTCCACCGGGCGGCCCGATCGACACCATGGGCCGGCTGGTCGCACACGAATTGTCGACTAGGCTCGGACAGGAGGTCGTGGTCGAGAATCGGCCCGGTGCCGGCTCCACGCTCGGCACAAAGGCTGCTGCCGCCGCCGACCCGGACGGCTACACTCTGCTGTTCGGATCATCCGGCTCGCTTGCCGTCGCGCCCGCGCTTTACGCGAAGCTCAACATCGATCCACTCAAATTGTTCGTCCCGGTGGCTTCGGTCTCGTTGCTGCCGCACGTATTCGTGGTATCGCCGTCCGTGCCGGCAAGAACCGTGCAGGAATTCGTCGCATACGCCAAGGCCAATCCGGGCAAGCTCAACTATGGCGCCGGGCTGGGCACGCCGCCGCATCTCTTGAGCACGCTGCTCAAAGCCAAGGCCGGCATCGATGTCACCTACATTCCGTACAAGGGCTCGGCGGCATCCATCACCGATCTCCTGGCCGGGCAGACCCATTTCACCATCGATGGCCTGCTTGGACTCTATCCGCTCATCAAGGAGGGCAAGGTGCGGGCGCTGGGCATTGCGCGCGCAGAACGATGGCCGGCACTGCCGCAGGTGCCGACGCTGGTCGAAAGCGGATTTCCCGATTTTACCCACGATGCCTGGACTGGCGTGGTCGCGCCGGCCGGCACGCCGCCCGATGTGATCAAGACCCTCAATCACGCCATCAACGCAGGCCTGCAGTCGGCGGAGATGAAGGAGAACCTGGCGCGGTTCAGCGCAATTGCCAAGGTCGGCACGCCACAGGATTTCGCCGCTTTCATGCAGAGCGAGCTGCCGACGTGGGCGGGGCTCGTCAAGCTTGCGGGCGCAACGGCGGAATAAGCTCGCGGGATGCGCCAGCGAGGCGTGTCACCTCGCTGCCGGACCACAGAACCGCAACTCGAAGACTCGGGCTGTCGTGCCGTTCGTTGGAACAAGCGGCGCAATTGCAGATGCGCCGGCCGCTGCCATCAGGGCTGCTTGGAGTCCATCAGCACGAACAAAACGCGGCACGGCTGCGTGCCGCGATTGATCCAGGCATGATTGGTCGCCTGCTGGATGACGACATCGCCCGCTTTGACGTGCACCACGGCGTCGTCGAGCATCATGTCGATCTCGCCGGACATGATGACGGCGTAGTCGACGGTCCGCGTGCGGTGCATCAGCGGATGCTTCACGGGAAGACCCCTGGCCGGCGCGTGATCGCCGACCACCTTCATCATGAAATTGGGATCCATTTTCGCTTCCGCGGCGGGGTCGAGCGGCGGAAATTCGACTACGCGGATAGCCGTACCGTTGTCCGGCGGCGACAGACCGATCGGCTTGGTGGCGCTGTCGTCCTTGAAGGAGAACCCGGGCGGCGACGAATCCGTGATCCATAGATTGGCCGACGGAATGCCGGATTTTCCGGGATTGAGGGTCAGGCGGCTGTCAAACATGGCAACAGCCTTGTTGTTGGCGTCGAGCCCGGTCACGACCCGGCGGATGTCGGCAGCCGTGCCGGTGGAGCAGGCCAACATGATGATGACGATCGACCACGATGCCTTGCGGATCATTGCTTCCTCCCTTTTTTATCCGAGCGCGCCCGTCCGCCCGCCGAAGAGCCGATCGCGCGGCTCTGCGACGATACAGCGGAGCGCTATTTGACCGTGATATTCGCCTCGCGAATGATGCGGCTGTATTCGTCCACCTGCCGGTCGCATGTAAGCGCCAAACTCCGCGCCGCACATTCCGACCGGAAACAGCCCTTGCTGGGCAAGCCTGGGCTTCATGTCGGGGGCCTTGAGGGCGTTGCTGAACCAGCCGGACAGTTGCTTGAGCATGGCGGCCGGTGTCTTCGCCGGCGCCACGATGCCGTAGAAGATTTCCGCCTCGTATTTGCTGATCCCGGTCTCGCCGAGCGTCGGCACGTCAGGAAGCGCCTCGACCCGCGCCGGAGAAGTGGTGACAAGGCCGCGCAGCGTGCCCGACTTGAGGTGCGACACGACCGTGGGGTAGTCGGCCCAGACCGCCGCCACATGATTGCCCATCAGCGCATTGACCGCGGGCGCGGTCCCGCCATAGGGCACGTAAGTTACATTGATGCTCGCCGCACGCCTGAGCACCTCGATGGCGATGTGGAGCGAGGAGCCGGGTCCGCCGCTTGCAAACGCCAGCTCGCCTGGTTTGGCGCGCGCCGCGGTGATGAGATCGTCGAGCGTCTTGTAGGGCGACGAGCCCAGGACGACGAGGACCATGGGCGTCGCCGCGAGATAGCAGACGGGCTCGAAACTGGTCGACGGATCGTAGTTTGCCCTCTTCAAGGGCGGATTGATGACGAAGGAGTTCGCCACCAGCAGAACCGTATGGCCATCCGGCTCGGCACGCTCGACCGCCTCGGTTCCGATCACCGTGCCGCCGCCCGGGCGATTCTCGACCACCACCGTTGGCCCCTGCGCGGCGCCGATCTGCTCTGACATCAACCGGGACAGAATGTCGGGACCGCTGCCCGGCGTGTAGGGCACCACAATCTTGATTGTTCTCGTCGCCTGTGACCAGGCATCGGGGCTGGACAACCCAAGCAAAATCACCGCTATCAGCGTGATAGCTGATCGACCTCGAAAATATGCTGTCATGGGTTCGTTCCCCCCGCGGCTTCCTCACGTGTTCTCACTTGCGCCAGCGGGTCAGCATACCTCAATGGGGAGGGTCGGGAAATTGCTCAATCGAGCCATTGTCGGGATCTCATGCGCGCGCGCCGGCCCCGTTTGCCCCGGCGATGGCGCGGGTTTCCGCGCGCAGTCCTCGACGTTTCTGCGAGCGCTCACCCCTCGAAACGAAAGAGCCGGAAGAAGTCGGTCGGATCGACAAAGACCTGCCGCGCCTTGCCGAAGCCCGCCTCGCGGCCGAGCTCGCACCAGACCGCCGCGGTCTCGGGAAAGTCGCAGGTGATGACGTGGTGCCAGATCTGATCCCATTCGCGCCGGCGTTAAAACCCCCCACAAGGGCTTGTTCGTGCGCATGAAGCGGTCGAGCCATGCGGCCCGATCCTCGTCGGCCCGGCGCGTTGGTTCGTAGAACAGGAAGATCCCGCGCGCACCCGTGGCACCGCGGATCGCCTTCATCAAGCGCAGCTTGTCCTCGGTCGAGAGGTGATGGATCGACAGGCCGCACCAAGCCATGTCGGCGGGTTCCGGACGGCGCATCATGGCTTCCACGAAATCGCGGTGGTCGAGATCGATCTCGAATGGCAACTCGGCGAGATTGGCGGCGGCGAGCTCGAGGGCCGCTTGCGACAGGTCGATGCCGTGATAGTGGCGAACTTGGGTTCCGCGCAGCGCAGCCTTCATCGTACTGGCGTCGCCGCAGGCGATGTCGAGAAAGCAGAACGGCGATGTGAAAACGTCATTCAAGGTTTCGCGAAGAATGCCGCCGACCTCGCCGTGCGCCAGGCAATCGCTTTCGACCAACTTGCGGTAAGTGCCCCATTGCTGCTGGAACTGCGCAAGCGCCGCTGCGTCCACCACTGCGCCGCCGGGTTGGAATTGATGGATATGGACGTTGACCAATTCGCTGCCTCCTCATCAGAACGACCGAACAGCAGGGGAATGTGCCGACGGGCTGCTTGGGATGGAGCAATCGAGGCCGACGCGCAAGCGATCTTTGGTGTTACCGCGGTCACGGCGACGCATCCGGCAGACACGCGCAATTCCCGTGACACCTTCAGGCGCCAGCGTGTGGGTTGCTGCGATGTATGCTCACGCGCGCCGGACCAGCACCGATAGATAGAACCCATCGGTGTCGGTCCGGCGGGGGGTCATCAACAGCCCCTCCTCCGAAATCAGCACGGCGTGACGGAAAAGATAAGCGCGCTCGCCGAGCGCGTTCGCCGTCCCGGCCGGCGACATGACGGCAAAATCGCCGTGGCGCGCGAGAAATGCGCGCACCTGATCGCCGTTCTCTTCCGCCAGCACGGAGCAGGTGACGTAGGCGATGCGGCCGCCGGGCTTGACCAGTATCGCCCCGCGATCAAGCGCCGCCGCCTGCTCCTTGCACCGCAACTCGAGCGCGCCGGGGCGCATCCGCCACTTGGCGTCGGGGTTGCGCCGCCATGCGCCAATGCCGGTACAGGGGGCATCGATGAACAGGAGGTCGGCGCGGCCGGCGAGATCGGCGAGCTCGTTGCCCACGGATTTCGGTGTTCGCACCTGCACATTGCGCGCGCCGGAGCGCGCGAGCCGGTCGTGGATAGGTGCGAGCCGGCGCTTGTCAAGATCGGTGGCATAAAGCTGGCCGTGATTCTCCATCGCCGCGGCCAATGCGAGAGTCTTGCCGCCGGCGCCGGCGCACAGATCGATCACCTGCTCACCGGGCCTGGCGCCGGCGAGCAGCGCGGCAAGCTGCGAACCCTCGTCCTGCACCTCTACCATGCCCTTGATGAAAGCAGGCTCAGCGTGGATGGCGGGATTCTTGGCGTCGGCAGCGAGCGTAATGCGCAGGCCGAAGGGCGACCACCGCGTCGGCACGGGATCGAGCTCGGCCAGCGCGGCGGCGACCTCGTCGCGGTTGCCCTTGATCGTGTTGACGCGCAGGTCGAGCGGCGCGCGGCGCGCCAGCGCCGCGCCCTCGGCCGCACGCTCCTCGCCGAACACGCGGGCGAGATGGGGATCGAGCCATTCCGGATAGTCGCCGACCACCCAGGCCGGTGCGCCGGCGAGATCGGGGGCCAGGAGCCGCGCCCGCTCGTCCTCGCTGAGCGGGGGCGGCGCAAAGCGCGCACCGTCGGCGAGAGCACCGATCGCATCGGGCTCGAGCTTGCGCTCGAGGCGCAACATTCCGAGCATGATCGCACGCGGGCTCGCGTCGCCCATGACGTGGGCGCTCGACGCGCGCCGGCGCAACGCGTCGTAGACCATGCCAGCGATCGACGCGCGGTCGCCCGAGCCGGCGAAGCGGTGTGCGAGGCCCCAGTCCTTGAGCGCATCGGCCGCCGGCCGCCGCCGTGCCTCGATGTCGGCCACGACCTCGATGGCGGCGGAGAGGCGTGCGCCGGGAGTCATCCGATTCCAAGCAGAATGCGCGTCATGAAGATCGCCCACATGATCGTCAGCACGATCGCGGCCAGAATGAACGCCAGGCCGCGCCGGCCGACGTGGTTGTCCGTCACATGGATGTAGACGTGCACGAGGCGCAGCGCGACGAATATCCACGCCATCACGACGAACACGAGATCGGCGTGGCGCGTGATCCAGGCGAGGATCGTGAGCACGTAGAAAAGGACCGGCAGTTCGAGCTGATTGTGAAAGGCGTTACCGATCTGGGCTGCCCGCGGCGGCCAGTTCGGCTCGCGCAAGGCGATGTCGCCCGGCTTGACCGCTCCGGTCTTGAAGGCGTCGCCGCGCAGATACGCCATCCAATAGAGCAGCACGAAGGTCAGCGTCACCTCGACGAACAGCGGAAGGAGGACAGCCTGAATCGACATGGGTGGGGACTCCCCTCGACGAGCGTGCGGCTAACTTGGCGAGCCGCGGCGGCGAATGCAATCGCCGGCCGTCAAAACAATCAACGCCGCACGCTCATCGCCGTGTCGCCGTCGGCAATGGCGGCGGTAAGCCAAGCGTCGCCGTCGAACAGACGGTCGCGATAGGCCCGCGTTTCGGCATCGCGGAAGTGCAGATTCGAGCTGATCAGCACCCCGCGCGGGCGGATGAGCTTGTGGAAGGCCCGCAGGTATTGCGGCGTCGGGCTAAAGCCGTCGAAGAAGGCGAGGTCATATCCCGGCGCGAGCGTGGGCAGCACCTCCATGAAATCTCCCTGATGCACGGCGGTCCGGTTGGCAACGCCGAATGCGGCGAAATTTTCCCGCGCAAGCCGCACGTGCTCGGGATCGAATTCGATCGTGTCGACCCTCGCTTCTGTAGCGCCATGGGCGAACCACAGCGCAGTATAGCCGAGGGCGCAGCCGAGCTCGAGCACGCGCTTGGGTGCAACGGCCGCGGCGATCACGCCGAGAATGGCGCCGTCCTCGAAAGGGTAGGTCCCGCAACCGTGCTGGGCACGGTGGCGCAACGTCTGCGTACGCACCTTTGCAAACGGGTCGTTCCCCGGTTTCTGCATCGGACGATGGTGCCAGTTTTGTTTCAACTTTGCCAAGGACGCTGACACCGCCGCCTGCACCGCGGCCTGCCGTCACCTGCGCGGTTTGGTCGTCGGAATCGCGGTCGCACCCGCGCGCCAGCCTTCACGCAGGTTCGACCTGGGCTCGCGACTGCGGACGATGCACGACCGCGGTCGCCCCATGGCCTCTCGCCACCAGCAGTGGCAACACCCTGCGTCCGATCACCCCCGTCGCGCCGGTGAGAAAAATCCGCATGCTGCCTCCGGAACAGCGGCTGCGAATTCAACTCACACGGTGGACGAATGGTTCGGCGTCGGCGCCACCACAAGCTGTCGATACGCGCGGGCAGTCCGATGGCGGTGTTCACACCCGGCTGGGATAGTTCGGGCTCTCGCGCGTGATGGTGACGTCATGCACATGGCTCTCGCGCATGCCGGCGCCGGAGATGCGCAGGAACTCCGCCTTCTCGTGCAGCTCCTTCAAGTTCCTCGCGCCCACATAGCCCATGGCGGCGCGCAGGCCGCCGGCGAGCTGGTGCAGCACCGTCGCCACCGCGCCCTTGTACGGCACCTGACCTTCGACGCCTTCCGGCACGAGCTTGAGCGTGTCCTTGATGTCCTGCTGGAAATAGCGATCGGCCGAGCCGCGCGCCATGGCGCTGACCGAGCCCATGCCGCGATAGGTCTTGTAGGAGCGGCCTTGATAGAGGAACACCTCGCCCGGCGTCTCGTCGGTGCCGGCCAGGAGCGAGCCCACCATGGCGCAATCGGCGCCGGCGGCGAGCGCCTTGGCGAGATCGCCGGAATATTTGATGCCGCCGTCGGCGATGACCGGTGTTGCCGTTTTGCGCGCGACCTCGACCGCGTCCATGATGGCGGTGAGCTGCGGCACGCCGACCCCGGCCACGATGCGCGTGGTACAGATCGAGCCTGGGCCGATGCCGACCTTGATGGCGTCGGCGCCGGCGTCGATCAGCGCCTTGGCGCCTTCGCTCGTCGCAACATTGCCGGCGACCAGCTGCACCGCGTTCGAGAGGCGCTTGATGCGGGTGACGGCATCGAGCACCGAGCGCGAATGGCCGTGGGCGGTGTCGACCACTACGAGATCGACGCCGGCCTCGATCAGCCGCTCGGTGCGGGTGAAGCCGTTGTCGCCGACGGTCGTGGCGGCGGCGACGCGCAATCGGCCTTGTTCGTCCTTGCAGGCGTGCGGATTGGCGACCGCCTTCTCGATATCCTTGACCGTGATCAACCCGACGCAGCGGTATTGGTCGTCGACCACGAGCAGCTTCTCGATGCGGTGCTGATGGAGGAGGCGTTTGGCTTCGTCCTGCCCGACACCTTCGCGCACGGTGATGAGCCGCTCCTTGGTCATCAGCTCGGCAACTTTCTGGCGTGGGTCGGTGGCGAAGCGCACGTCGCGGTTGGTGAGGATGCCCACGAGCTTGCCGGGCCTGGCGCTGCTGCCGCCTTCCACCACCGGGATGCCGGAAATGCCGTGGTCCTGCATCAAAGCGAGCGCGTCGGCCAGCGTGGCGCCGGGAGCGATGGTGACGGGATTCACCACCATGCCGGATTCGAATTTCTTGACCTGGCGGACCTGCGCCGCCTGTTGCTCGGGCTCGAGATTGCGGTGGATGACGCCGAGGCCGCCGGCCTGCGCCATCGCGATCGCCATCTTGGCCTCCGTCACGGTGTCCATGGCCGAGGCGATGATCGGGATATTCAGGGGAATTTCCCGCGTGATGCGGGTGCGGATGTCGGCGTCGGACGGCAGAAGCTCGGACAGTCCCGGCTTGAGCAGGACGTCGTCGAAGGTGAGCCCTTCGCGCAGGGTTCCGTTGGATTTCAGGTCCATCGCCAACTCCAGTCGCCCGGCTTGCGGGCTTGATCGGCGGCACCGTCGAGGACCGGGATGGCGCCCGCTCCGCGGCGAAACAACGGCCTCGCGCGCGACTCGACGGCCCGTTTTGGGTTGGCGCCGATCGATAGCACGCCCCGCCGGCGAATCCTAGCGCTCCGAGGGAAATTCGCCGAAACCTGTATTGTAGGTGGGGTTTCCCTTGCCAGTGGACAATGCCGGCCTCCGCGTCCAGGCGGCTTTGGGAGCTTGCCCCGGCCAAATTTCGCCTTACGGTCCAGTCCCCATGTCGGCAAAACGCATCGTGCCGCTGATCGTGGCGGTCGCCCTGTTCATGGAAAACATGGACTCGACCGTCATCGCCACCTCGCTCCCGGCGATCGCGGCCGATATCGGCACAAGCCCGCTGACGCTCAAGCTGGCGGTCACCTCCTACCTGCTTTCGCTGGCAGTCTTCATCCCGGTGAGTGGCTGGACCGCCGACCGCTTCGGCGCGCGTACGGTCTTCCGCATCGCAATCGCGGTCTTCATGCTCGGCTCGATCGGTTGCGCGCTCTCGGGCTCGCTCTCCCAGTTCGTGGTGGCGCGTATCGTCGAGGGGATGGGCGGAGCGATGATGACGCCGGTTGCACGCCTGATCCTTGTGCGCAGCGTCGACAGGCGCGAGCTGATCAACGCCATGGTCTGGGTCACGCTGCCGGCGCTCATCGGCCCCCTGCTCGGTCCGGCGCTCGGCGGCTTCATCACCACCTACATCTCCTGGCACTGGATATTCCTGATCAACATCCCGATCGGTCTCGCCGGCATCGTGTTGGCTACGATCTTCATCGAGGACGTGCGGGCGGAGGCGCCCGACCCCTTCGACCCGCTCGGGGCGGTGCTCGCCGGCCTCGGCATCGGAGGGCTCGTTTTCGGCGGCTCCTTGCTCGGTCTCAATTTCCTCCCGACCGGCGTGGTCATCGCGCTCATCGCCGTCGGAGCCGCCGCGACCTACGGCTATGTCCGGCACGCACGGCGTACGCCCGCGCCCGTGCTCGATCTCGCGCTGCTCAAGATCCCGACCATGCGGGCCGCGGTCGTCGGCGGCTTCATCTATCGCTCCGGCATTGGGGCGATGCCGTTCTTGCTTCCGCTGCTGCTCCAACTCGGCTTCGGCCTCACCGCGTTCCAGTCGGGCCTGATCACGCTGTCGAACGTCGTCGGCGCGATGGGCATGAAGACGGTGATTCCGATCATTCTCCGGCGCTACGGATTCCGCCGGGTGCTCACCGTGAATGCGCTGGTCAGCGCGGCGCTGGTGGCGGCGTGCGTGACCTTTACGCCCGGCGTGTCATTCGCGTGGATCGTCGGCGTGCTGATCGTCAGCGGATTCTTTCGCTCGCTCGAATTCACCAGCCTCAACACCATCGCCTATGCCGACGTCGATAACCGCCGCATGAGCCGCGCAACCTCGCTCGTCGCCGTCGCCCAGCAGGTATCGATCTCGGTCGGGGTTGCTATCGGCGCGCTTGCGGTCGACCTGACATTGTGGGCGCGCGGCCTGTCCAGCATTACCGCCGCCGCCGACTTCCAGCCGGCCTTTCTCGCCATTGCCGTGATCTCCGGCTGCGCCTTCTTCGTCTTCGTGCGGATGCCGGCCGATGCCGGCGCGGAATTGGCGCGGCGCACGACGGCGCCCACTGCAGGCGCGACCGAGGCAGCCGATCAGAAGCTGAGCTGAAGCGCGCGCGTGCCGGCTAGAGCGCATCCCGATTAGGTCGAATCGTGATGCGCTCTAGATCTTCGATTTCTGCGCATGTTCTCTTCGGAAAACCGGTTCCCACTTTTCCGGAACATGCGCTAGGGTGCGGCGCCTGCGAGGCACGAGCCGATGTTCAAGCGGCGCCGCGAAATCCCGTCGCCAGGAGATAAAGCTCCGCCGAATCCGCGCGGCTGGCCGACGGCTTGACGTGCTTTACGCTCGAAAAATCGCGCTTGAGCGCGGCAAGCAGCGTCGCCTCGGTGCCGCCTTGCAGCACCTTGCAGAGAAACGCCCCGCCGGGCGCGAGCACCTCGCGCGCGAATTCCGCCGCCGCCTCCGCCAGCGCCATGATCTTGAGATGATCGGTCCGGCGGTGGCCGGTGGCGTTCGCCGCCATGTCGGAGAGCACCACGTCGGCCGGACCGCCGAGCAGCGCCTTGATCTGATCCGGCGCGCGCGGATCGAGAAAATCGAGCTGGACGAATTCGACGCCCTCGATCGGCCCCAGGTCGAGAACGTCGACTGCGACCACACGCCCCCTCCCCTGCGCCGCGCCGACGCGCCTTGCGGCAACCTGGCTCCAGCCGCCGGGTGCGGCGCCGAGATCGACCACACGCGCGCCCGTCTTGAGCAGGCGCTGCCTGTCGTCGATCTCGATCAGCTTGAAAGCGGCGCGGCTGCGAAAACCTTCGCGCTTGGCACGCACCACGTAGGGGTCATTGAGCTGCCGGTCGAGCCATAGCTTGGACGAGAGCGAGCGCTTGCCGGCTTTGACCCTGACCTTGAGCTCGCGCCTGCCGCCGCGCGTGGTCACGGCGCCCGCGCCTCGCGGCCCCACACGCCGTCCTCGCGCATCATCTGCACCAGCATGCCTTCGCGCAGCCCGCGGTCGGCCACCCGCAGGCGCTGACAAGGAAAGGCGCGGCGGATTGCATCGAGGATGGCGCAGCCGGCAAGCACGAGATCGGCGCGCTCGGCTCCGATACAGGCGTTGGCGACGCGATCCTCGTAGCTCCACGCCAGCAGACGCTCGATCACGCGCGTCACCTCGTCGTCAACCATCCAGCAGCCGTCGACCCGGCGGCGCTCATAGCGCCTGAGCTCGAGATGGACGCCGGCGATGGTGGTCACCGTGCCCGACGTGCCGAGCAGGTGCACATCCCCGGTGCCAAAGCCGCCATGCTCGGCTACGAAGCGTTCGAGCAGGGCCGCGACCTCCGCGATCATCGCGGCGTAGATCTCGGGGGTGACCACGTGGCCGCCGTGACGCTCGGCCAGCGTCACCACGCCCACCGGCAGCGACACCCAAGCCTTGATCTTCGGCAGCGGGGGACCGCGTTGGGCCGGCGCCGACCTGTCGAGCCTGACCAGCTCCGAGGAGCCGCCGCCGATGTCGAACAGGAGAACGGCCTCGGCGTGTGGATCGATCAGCGGCGTGCAGCCAGTGGCCGCCAGCGTCGCCTCTGTTTCCCGGTCGATGACTTCGAGCTGGAGACCGACCTCCTCGGCAATGCGAGCGCGGAATTCAGCGCCGTTTGCCGCGGCGCGACAAGCCTCGGTCGCGATCAGCCGCGCCCTCGTGACGCCGCGATTGCGCATCTTGTCGCGGCAAATGGCGAGCGCCTCGACCGCGCGGCCGACCGCCGCGTCGCTGATGCGGCCGGATGTCGACACGCCTTCGCCCAGTCGGATGATGCGCGAGAAGGCATCGACCACGCGGAAGCTCTCGCCGGTGGGACGTGCGACCAGGAGCCGGCAATTGTTGGTGCCGAGATCGAGTGCGGCATAGGTCGGGCCGACATGATCCGTCCCCTGCCGTGCGCCGCCGCTGTGCGGGTATCCATAGGGTGACCGGCGACCCCACCGGGACCGCGGCCGCGGCGCCCGATCATGGACAGGGTCGAGGCCGCCGGTTGCCCGGCCCTCGTCCTTCATCGAATTCCTTCCTGCCGCGCCGAAGCCTTCCGGAGCTCGACGGCAGCGGCCATGTCCAACCCGTTATCAACGCAAGTGTAACACGCGGCCGGCTCGCGCAACAGATGCGCGTCGAATGCATGGCCCCGGGCGGAACTCCTTGTGGAAGGCGTCCGCGTCCTTTATCTCAAATACAATCAGCGCCATGGGCTAGGCATCGACCACGCCCAAGCGGCGCAACAATTCGTAGAACCTTCGCCTGCGGCCGGCCGGCTTGCAGGCGATCTGTTGATCAAGGCTTTGCTTGATGAATTTACAAAACGACCCGCAGAGTTTCTCCCTGATGAAGTTCGGCATCGGCCAGCCGGTGCTGCGCACCGAGGATCCCATGCTCGTGCGCGGAGAGGGCTGCTACACCGACGATATCAAGCTCGCGGGCGAGGCCTATGCGGTGATGGTCCGCAGCCGCGTTGCCCATGGCGTGATCAAGGGGATCGACACGTCGGCCGCGCGCACGATGGCCGGCGTGCTCGGGGTCTATACCGGCGCCGATCTCGCCGCCTACGGCCCGCTCAGATGCATCGTGCCGTTCAAGAACCGGGACGGCACGCCCATGAAGCAGCCACCGCGGCCGGCGCTGGCGACCGACAAGGTGCGCTTCGTCGGCGATCCCGTTGCCTTCGTGGTCGCGGAGACGCCGCTGCAGGCAAAAGACGCAGCCGAAGCGGTCGAGATCGATATCGAATTGCTGCCCGCCGTCGTACGGCCGCAGGACGCCGTACAGCCGGGCGCGCCGCTCATCCACGACGAAGCGCCTGGCAATGTCGCGCTCGATTATCACTACGGCGACAGCGAGCAGGTTGCAGCCGCTTTCGCCAAAGCAGCGCATGTCACGCGGCTCAAGCTCGTCAACAGCCGTGTCGTCGTGAACCCGATGGAGCCGCGCGCGGCGATTGGTGTCTATGAGCCGGCGAGCGGACGCTTCACGCTGCACGCGCCCTCCCAGGGCGTGTTCGGGCTGCGCGGCAACATGGCGGACATTCTCAAGGCCGAGCCCAAGCAGGTGCGCATCCTGACCGGTCATGTCGGCGGCTCGTTCGGCATGAAGTCGGCGCCGTTTCCGGAATATGTCTGTGTGCTGCATGCGGCGCGCGAGCTCGGGCGTCCGGTCAAGTGGACCGACGAGCGCTCGGGGAGCTTCGTCTCCGACAGTCACGGCCGCGACCACGAGCTCACCGCCGAGCTCGCGCTTGATGTTGACGGGACGTTCCTGGCACTGCGCATCACCAATTTCGGCAATATGGGCGGCTTCCTTTCCCAAGTGGCGCCGATGCCTTCGACGCTCAACACGGTCAAAAACGTGCAGAGCGTCTATCGCACGCCGTTGATCGAGGTCTCGACCAAGTGCGTGTTCACCAATACGTCGCATGTCTCCGCCTATCGCGGCGCCGGCCGGCCCGAGGGCAATTATTACATGGAGCGGCTGATCGATGTCGCCGCCGCCGAGATGGAGATCGACCGCCTGGAGCTGCGCCGGCGTAACCAGATCCGGCCGCGCGAGATCCCGATCAAGACGGCGTCGGGGAGCACCTACGACAGTGGTGACTTTCCGGCCGTGCTCAAGCACGCGCTCGAGGCCGCCGACGTCAAGGGTTTCGCGCGCAGAAAACGCGAAAGCCGCAAGCGCGGACGGGTGCGCGGGCTCGGCATCGGCAGCTTCCTCGAGGTCACCGCGCCGCCGAGCAAGGAGATGGGCGGCATCCGCTTCGAATCCGACGGCACGGTCACCGTCATCACCGGCACGCTGGATTACGGCCAGGGTCACGCCGCGCCGTTCGCGCAGGTGCTGAGCGAGAAGCTCGGCATCCCGTTCGAGCGCATCCGCCTCCTGCAGGGCGACAGCGACGAGCTGCTCGCGGGCGGCGGTACCGGCGGCTCGAAATCGATCATGCACAGCGGCACCGCGATCGTCGAAGCGTCGGCCAAGGTGGTCGAGCTGGGCAAGCAGATCGCATCCCACGTGCTCGAAGCGGCGGTCGCCGATATCGAGTTCGCGCAGGGGCGTTTCGTCATTACCGGCACCGACCGTGCGATCGGGTTGATGGAGCTCGCCGACAAACTCCGCTCGGGGCTCAGCCTGCCCGAGGGCGTGCCATCGACCCTGGACGTGCGCCATGTCAGCGACGGCCCCGGAGCCTCCACCTATCCGAACGGCTGCCATGTCTGCGAGGTCGAGCTCGATCCCGATACCGGCGTGATCGAGGTGGTGAAATATTCCTCGGTCAACGATTTCGGCACCGTCATCAACCCGTTGATCGTCGAGGGCCAGCTCCACGGGGGCGTCGTGCAGGGCATCGGACAGGCATTGATGGAGATGACGATCTACGATGCCGAAGGGCAGTTCCTGACCGGCTCGTTCATGGACTATGCACTCCCGCGCGCGAGCGATTCGCCGGAGGTTGCCGTGATCAATCATCCGGTGCCGGCGACAACCAACGTGCTCGGCGTGAAAGGCTGCGGGGAAGCCGGCTGTGCCGGCTCGCTCACCTCGGTGATGAATGCGATCGCCGATGCGCTGTCCGAGTTCGGCATCCGGCACATGGACATGCCGGCAACGCCTTATCGCGTCTGGCGCGCCATTCACGATGCGCGGTCCACGCGCGCGGCCTGAGCGCACTCCTGACAAACGCAGAAAATGACCCAGGCCGCTGAAATTCTCGTTGCTACGCGCGCGAGCCAGGACAAGCTCATCGCCGGCGTGTGCATCGCGCACTTCGTCAGCCACTACTACATGTTGTTGCTCGCGCCGCTGTTCGTCTTCATCAAGGCCGATTACGGCGTGACTTATACCGAGCTGAGCCTCGCGCTCGCCGCCTTCGGCGTGGTGTCCGCGGTGCTGCAGACGCCGGTCGGCTTTTTTGTCGATCGCTTTGGGGCGCACCTCAACCTGATCGGCGGCTTGCTGCTGGGGTCGAGTGCGGTCGCCGTCGCTGGGCTCGTCGATTCGTTCTGGGTGTTCATCGCCTGCTTCGGCACCCTGGGCCTCGCCAACACCGTATATCATCCTGCCGACTACTCGCTCCTTTCCGAGCGTGTCTCCCCGCAGCGCATCCCACAGGTGTTCTCCTTCCACACCTGCTCCGGCATGATCGGTTCGGCCATCGCGCCGGGCACCCTTCTGTTCATGCAGAGCCTGGTGGGATGGCGCGGCGCCTTTGTATGCGCCGCTACGCTGGGCGTCATAGCGGCACTCATTCTCGCCCTGCAGAAGGAACCGGCTCGCCCTCGCACCGCGCATATGTCAAGGGCGCGGGGCGACGAGGTATCAAGTGCGGCCGCCGACGGCTGGCGGCTCCTGCTGTCGCCGCCGATCCTGCTCAATCTCGTCTTCTTTGTGCTGCTGGCGATGGTCGGCGGCGGCCTCAACCAATATCTGGTGGTGGGGCTCGGCGCGCTTTACGGAACGCCGCCCGCGCTCGCCAATACCGCGCTCACGGGGCTGCTGGCCCTGAGCGCGATCGGGGTACTGGTCGGAGGCGGGCTCGCCACCCGCACCGCGCACCACAACGTCGTGGCTTCGGCCGGATTGCTGGTGACGGGCGGCGTGAGTACGCTCATCGGCTTCCTCGATTTGGGCGCGCTCATGCTGGTTCTGGTCATATCGCTCAGCGGCTTTGCGAGCGGCATGGCCATGCCGTCCCGTGACATGATCGTGCGCTCGGTTACTCCGCCCGGCTCGTTCGGCAAGGTATTCGGCTTTGTCACCACCGGCTTTCACATCGGCGGCATGGTGGCGCCCTTGATCTTCGCGCAGTTCCTCGATCACGGCCATCCGCGCGCGGTGTTCCTTTACATTGCCGGCTGCGCGCTCGTGGCCGTCGCCACCATCGCACTCGGCATGTCGGGCCGGCGCACGGCGTGAGCGGCGCGTGCGACGCATTGGCCGCATCTCGCGCCGTACTTTTCCTGTAAAATGACAAGAATGCCTGAGGAACGAGGGAACCGGGAATGCCTGCCGAGCCTTTGCGAGCGCGCGCCGCCCCCGCCGTCATCGCGACTGCCCTGGTCGCCTGTCTGACGGCAACGCCTGCGGCGGCCGCGGATTTCTACGCCGGCAAAACCATCGATTTTCTCATCGGCGGTGATGTCGGCGGCGGCTACGATATCTATGCCCGGGTGGTCGCGCGGCATCTGCATCGCTTCATTGCCGGCAATCCGACCATCGTTCCCAAGAACCAGCCCGGCGCCGGCAGCGGACGCGCCGCGTCCTTCCTTTACAGCGTCGCCCCCAAGGACGGCTCGATGATCGGCGCGGTGTTTCCCGGCGCGATCATGGGACCACTGCTCGATGATCGCGCTCAGGCGCTGTACGATCCGACTAGGTTCCAATATCTCGGCAGCGCTGACGACGCCACGCGCGTCTGTATCACCCACGAGCACTCCAATACCAAGAGCTTCGACGACGCCCTCAAGCAAAAGACGATCATGGGCGCGAGCGCGGCCGGCGGCTCGACGCGCGACTACGTCAATATGCACAAGAAGACGACGGGCGCCATGTTCGAACTGGTCGCCGGCTACAAGGGCACCGCCGACATCTTCCTCGCCATGGAGCGCGGCGAGGTCGACGGCATGTGCGGGCTCGACTGGGCGAGCCTCAAGTCGCAGCGTCCAGACTGGGTCCGCAACAAGACCGTCAACATCCTCGCCCAGGTCAACCTCGAACCAGACCCGGAGCTGACCAAGCTTGGCGTCCCGCGAATCTGGAAATTCATCGGGAGCGACGCCGACAAGAAGGCTGTCGAGCTGATCATCGGCCAGCAGGTGTTCGGCCGGCCCTATCTCGCGCCAGCGGACGTGGCGGCCGAACCGCTCAAAATCCTCCGTGCCGCCTTTACTGCCACGATGCAGGACAAGGAGTTCCTCGCCGACGCGGAGCGCACGCGCATCGACGTGGTGCCGTCCTCGGGCGAAAAGGTCCAGCAGCTCGTGCAGCAGCTCTACGCCATGCCGACGGCGACCGTCCAACGTGCAAAGGACTTGATCAAGCCGTAATGCGTGTACGGCTCTCGCGGTGCCCTCCGCGTGAGCGCATCACCTCCCTGGCAGAAATGCCTCGGTGTAAAGCTTGGCGGGATCGGGCTCCTCCGGCAGCAGTTGGAGTTCGACGTAGGACTTGGCGAGGGTGGCCAGCGCGCTCGGGTTGAATTTTCCGTCATCGGAGAACATCGGCATCAACTCGTCGTAGACACGCGACGTGATCGCCGCGTCCTTGTTGGTGACCTCCTGCGCGATGGCCACGGTCTCCGCCTTGTTCTTGCGCATGAACGCTATGGTTTCGAACCATCCCTTGAGGAATCCGCGCAGAGCCTCAGGCCGATCGGCGATGAACTTGTCGCTGGCAAAGATCACGTGGATATGGAAGTCCTTGATATCGGTGAAGCGAACGAGGATGCGGCCCTCGCCGCGCTTCTCGAGCTCGAAAGCGTTGCCGATGTCCATGATGGCGCCGTCGATGTCACCACGCTTCAGCGCTGCGATCTGTCCCGGCATGGCGCCCATGGGCGCGATCTCTATCCCCTTCGGACCCCATCCCTGGCGCCGCGACGTCTCGCTGACCAGCCAGTAGGTGAGCGAGCCCGCGGTCGATACGCTGATCTTCTTGCCTTTGAGGTCGGCCACGGTCCGGGGCCCGTCCGGCCGCACGACGATGGCCAGCAAGAGCGGGGGCCCGGCCATGGCGGCAACCGCTTTGATGGGCGAGCCCTTCACGATGAACGCCATCGCCGGGCCGGAGCCGAGCGCGATATCGAGGCTGTCCGATGCCATTGCCTGCTGCATGCGGGCGTCGCCGGCAAAGGCGATCGAACTCGATCTCGAGCCCGTTCCTGGCAAAGAACCCTTTGCGCATGCCGATGTCGAGCGGCACGAACGAGAACGCCTCGGGCACCGCCTTGCCGACGCGAAGCTTCTCGGCCGCGCAGGCGGACGACGCAAGCGCTGCGCCGCCGGCCGCAAGCAAGAGCATCACGGCGGCAGCGCGGATCGCGGGACGCAACAGCGCATTCATCGACATGGCGTGTCTCCCGGTTCAGGACAATTTCATCTTGAGAAGCCGCTCGGCATTGCCGGCGAAGATCTTGCGCCGATCACCGTCCGCGATGTCGAGGCGCTGGATGGCGTCGATGGTGGGCGCGATCGGACCGAGCGGCGTGTCGGTCGCGAACACGACATGGTCGCTGCCGAAGAATTCGAGCCCGCAGCGCACCGCCTGGATGCCGCCGCCGAACAGCGCGGTATCGCCGTAGAAGTCGTGCAGATAGTCGAGATGCGGCCGCCTGAGCGACGGCAGGATGTTCGAATAGTCCTCGTCGCTGGTGCGACTGCCCAGCACCTGCAGGCCGGGGCCGACGCGACCGTCATAGTAGGGGATCATTCCGCCGAGGTGATGGGTGATGATCTTGAGCTTGGGATAGCGGTCCAACAGGCCGTTGAACACCATCCGTACCATCGCGACAGAGGTGTCATAGGGCCAGCCGAAGCACCACCACATCTCGAACCGCGACTTCTCCTCGGCCGGGTAATCCGGCATGCTCGCGGTGCGCGCCGGATGCAGCCAGATCGGCAGATCGAACTCCGCCATGGTTGCAAAAATCGCCTCGAACGCCCCGTCGTCGAGCGGCCGGCCCGCCACGCTGGTGAAGATCTGGACGCCCCCCGCGCCGAGATCCTTCACCGCCCGCCGCGCCTCCTTGACCGAGCCCGCCACGTCGGTGAGCGAGAGCGCGGCGACGAAGGTCGGAAAACGCTGGGGATGGCGCGCGCACAGGTCCGCCATGGCGTCATTGCCGATCCGCGCAAGACCGAGACCGGCCTCGCCGCTGGCAAAGTCCTCGATCGGCGGGTTCGGCAGCGAGATGATTTGGCGGTAGTCGCCGAACCGGTCCATCTCGCGGAAACGCTCATCGAGATCGAACAGTTTTTTGACGCCCCGCAGCCGCGCCGCGATGTTGCCCAAGCGGGGCGCGATGCGATTCATCTCCTGGAAGAACCTCTCCGGCACGAGATGGCAATAGATGTCGACGATCGTGTCGTTGGCCATAACAGGTCACTCTCTATCCGCCCTCATCCTGAGGAGCGCGCATGTTGCGTAGGTTCCGCATGCTCGATTTGGCGTGCGCCCGTCTCGAAGCATGGGGCGGCCCCGGGACGGCCTCATGCTTCGAGACGCATCATGAGGGCCAACGATCTCGGCCGCTGCACCTCGGCGGCTCATCAAAACTTGGTGCGATCCGGCCCCTTCAGCCCCAGCATCTCGCGCGCTTCCGTCGGCGTAGCGACCTGGTAGCCGAGTTCCTCGATCAGGCGCCGCGCCTTCGCGACCTGCTCGGCGTTGCTCTTGGCGAGTTGGCCACGGCCGATGAACAAGCTGTCTTCGAGACCCACGCGCACATTGCCGCCCATCATCACCGCCTGGGTGGCGAACGGGATCTGGAAACGTCCCGCGCCCAGCACCGACCATTGATAGTCGCCGCCGAACAGCTTGTCGGCGGTGCGCTTCATGAACAGCAGGTTTTCCATGTCGGCGCCGATGCCGCCGAGAATGCCGAAGATGAGCTGCAGGAAGATCGGAGGCTTGAACCAGCCTTTGTCGACGCCGTGGGCGAGATTGTAGAGATGTCCGACGTCGTAGCATTCGTGCTCGAACTTGGTGCCATGTCCCTCGCCCATCAGCTTCGAAATCTTCTCGATGTCGGCGAAGGTGTTGCGGAAAATCGTCTGGTTGGTGCCGAGCAGGTATGGCTCCTCCCAGTCGTACT
Organism: uncultured Alphaproteobacteria bacterium; assembly: GCA_963821505.1. Lineage (GTDB taxonomy): Bacteria > Pseudomonadota > Alphaproteobacteria > Rhizobiales > Xanthobacteraceae > VAZQ01. The sequence goes on along the minus strand of CAWGEH010000034.1, from coordinate 641,929 downwards.
TCCACGTCTTGTAACGCGCCACCATGGGATAAAGCGCGAAATTCATCGAGCCCATATTGAGCGAGCACATTTCCGGCGAGAATTTCATCACGCCTGCGAGACGCTCTTCGACCGCCATGGTCGGCGACCCGCCGGTGGTGATGTTGATGACGGCGTCGGTCGCCTGTTTGATGCGCGGAAGGAATTGCATGAACACCGCGGGATCGCCGGTAGGGCGGCCGTCCTGCGGATTGCGCGCATGCAGGTGCAGAATGGCAGCGCCCGCCTCCGCCGCACCGATGGCTTGCGCGGCGATCTGGTCGGGTGTGACCGGCAAGGCATCCGACATGGTCGGGGTGTGGATTGCGCCGGTAACGGCGCAGGTGATGATGACCTTGTCGGATTTCGTGGCCATGGCTCTCTCCCGGGGGTCCTCTCGGTTCGTCGTCGGGCTTAGCTTGTGCGGGCATCTGCCGCAAAGCGCAAGCGCCGCTCCAGCGGCAGGAGCTGCCAGCCGTAGCGCTCGGCGACAACGCCCCAGATACCCTTCGGCGCCAGCAGCATCACCACGATGGCGACCGCGCCCAGCATCAGGAGATAAAGGCTGCCGAGATCGGCCAACGTCTGCCGCAGCAGGAAGAACACGATGGTGCCGATGATCGGCCCTTCCACCCGCCCGATCCCGCCAATCACCGTGATGAAGATGACGAAGGCGGTCCAGTCGTTGACGCTGAAGGCGGTATCCGGCGAAATCCGCAGCTTCTGCAGGAAGATCAGGGCACCGACCATCGCCGTGCCGAAGGCGGTCAGAACATAAACTACGAGCTTGGTGCTCCTGACATCGATGCCGTTCGATCGCGCCGCCAGCTCGTTGTCGCGGATTGCGGTGAGTGCGAGGCCATAGCGCGAGCGCAGCAACAGCACGATCGCAGCGAGCACGACGACGACGAGGGCGAGCGCTACCCAGTAGATCAGGAATTCCCGCATCTGTCGGCTCGAGGCCATCGCGATCACAATTCCCGCCGGGACGCTGATGCCGGAGCCGCCGCCGAGCTCGGAAATTTGCGACGAGATCAGCCGGAACACCTCGGCCACGACCCAGGTGCCGATGGCGAAGTAATGGCCGCGCAGCCGAAACATCAGGCCGGCGACCGGCAACGCCACGATGGCCGCGATCAGGCCCGCCATCGGCACGGCAAGGAGGGGGTGGACGCCGGCCAGAATGGTCGACGCAAACAGGACATAGCCGCCGAGGCCGACATAGGCCTGCTGGCCGACGGAAACGAGCCCGGCATAGCCCGCGAGCAGGTTCCAGAGGCTTGCGAGCGCGACGTAGGCGTAGATCTCGGACAGGAGCCGCAGGTCGTCGCGTCCGCCCCAGGCCGGCGCCGCGGCGAGCACCAGCAAGAGAATGGCGAACAGGGCGCTGCCGATCCGGCTCGCGCGGGTCGCATGCTCGACGTGGAACGCCGCGCTCATCCCTGCACCTTGGGGAACAGGCCCTCGGGCCGCACCGCCAGGATCACGAGAAAAGCCAGGTGACCGGCAAGCAGCTGCCAACCCGGATCGATCTGGGCGCCGACCGCCTGCGACACGCCCAGGATGATGCCGCCGGCCAGCGTGCCCCACATGCTGCCCAGGCCGCCGATGATGACGGCCTCAAAGCCGAAGATCAGCCGGGCGGGTCCGATCGCCGGGTCGAAGTTGGTGCGCACGGCAAGGAACACGCCGGCGATGGCGATGACGGCCAGCGACAGCGCCATGGCGAGCCCGAAGACATGGCGGTTGTCGAGGCCCATCAATTGCGCCACGGACTGATCGTCCGATGTTGCCCGAAAGGCGCGGCCGAGCGCCGTGCGGTAGAACAGCAGTTGCAGCCCACCAATGACGGCCACGGCGACGACGAACTGCAGCAGCGGCAGGACGCCGATCCACACGCCCTCGCCGAGGGGAAAGCTCGCCACCTCGATGGCACCGGCCTTGAGCCGACGGCTGTCGGCGGTGAACAGCTCCAGCAGCGCGTTCTGGATAATGACGGAGAGGCCGAAGGTGACGAGCAACGGCGGCAGGACGTCGTCGCCGAGCGTGCGGTTGAGCAGTCCGCGCTGCAGGGCGTAGCCGATCATGGCCATGATCGGCACGACGATGACGATGGCGATCAACGGGTTGAACCCGAGCGTGTCGGTCGTGATCAACGCGATATAGGCGGCGAGCACGATCAGATCGCCGTGGGCGATGTTGACGAGCCGCATCACGCCGAAGATCAGGGCGAGGCCGGCGGCGAACATGGCATAGAGGCCGCCGATCAGCACGCCTTGAATGATGATGTTGATCCATTCCATCGCGGACCATCACGCCCCGAAGTAAGCGGCTGAGATGGCCTCGCGCGTCAGCGCCGCAGCCGAACCGGTGAGCGCGACGCGGCCCTCCTGCAGGCAATAGACCCTATCTGCCGCCTTGAGCGCCTGCACGATGTCCTGCTCCACGACGACCAGCGAGCTGCCTTCGGCGACGATCGAGGGCAAAAGGGCATAGACCTCGCGCACCACGATCGGCGCCAGCCCGAGGCTGATCTCATCGCACAGAAGAAGTCTTGGATTGGACATCAGCGCGCGCGCGATGGCGACCATCTGCTGCTGGCCGCCCGAGAGGGACGTGCTCGGCACGTGGCGCCGCTCGGCCAGCTGGGGGAACAGCCCGTAAATTCGCGTGAGGCTCCAAGGGCCCGGCCGGCCGAGTTGGCCGCCGATCAGCAAGTTCTCCTCAACGGAAAGCGAGGGAAAAAGCCGACGTCCTTCCGGAACGAGCGCGATGCCGCGGCCGACCACCGCGTGCGCCGGACGGTCCCCGATCGGCTCGCCATCGAAGAGAATGGCGTCGCGCCGGGATGTGATGGCGCCAGCGATGCATTTGAGCAGCGTCGATTTGCCGGCGCCGTTCGCGCCGATTACGGCGACCACCTCGCCCGGCGCGACTTCAAGCGAGATGCCGAACAGCGCCTGGAAATCGCCGTAGAAGGCATCGAGCGCACGCACGGCAAGGAGCGGCTCAGGCATCGGCGGGGATTCCCATATAGATCTCGCGCACCGCCGGGCTCCTGATCACCGTCCTGGGATCGCCCTCGCCGATAAAGCCGCCGCCGTGGAGCACGACCAGTCGATCGACGATCGCGACGAGAGCATGGACGACATGCTCGATCCAGATGATCGAGACGCCGCCGCGGCGAATCTCGCGGATCAGATCGACCAGCGCCGCGCATTCGTGCTCGGTCAGGCCTCCGGCGACCTCGTCCAGGAGCAGCAAGCGCGGCACGGTGGCGAGCGCGCGGGCAAACTCGAGGCGCTTGCGGTCGAGGAGCGTGAGGCTGCCGGCGCGTCTGTTCGCCTTGTCGGCCAGACTGCATTGCTCGAGCAGTTCGACGCAGAGCGGATAGACCTCGCGCTCGCCGCGGCCTCCGCCGAACGCCGCCGCCACCACCACGTTCTCGAACACGGTCATGCCGTTGAACGGCTGCGGAATCTGGAACGACCGGCCGATGCCCATGCGGCATCGCCGTTCCGGCGCAAGACGCGTGATGTCCATGCCGGCAAAGATCACGCGTCCAGCGTCGGGCTGCACCGTGCCGCTCGCGATGCCGAACAGCGTGGTCTTGCCGGCGCCGTTCGGCCCGATGATGCCGAGCGCCTCGCCCTCGGCCACCGCGAGATCGATCCCTTGCGCCACGATCACGGCGCCGAACCGCTTGGAGACCTTTTCGAAGGCGAGAATGGGAGACATGCGCTTCTTACCGCGGCAACACGATAATCCGTCATCTTGAGATGCGAGCGCAGTGCGCGACCAACGTGGGTGTCATCCCCGCGCAAGCGGGGATCCATATTCCAGAGGCCGCAGCCTGGTGCACGATGGGTCCCCGCTTGCGCGGGGACGACACGGCGCGGGTGATTACATCAGCACCCATCTCACGACAGCAGCTGCAGCTGCCCGCCCACCGGAATCTCCGGCGCGGTCTTATTGGTCGTGATGACCAGGTCGAACTTCTCGTCCTTACGCTGCCACTGACCGGCGACCAGCGGCGTCTTGGTCACGTTCTTCACGGGTTTGCCTGTCCATTTCACCGGCCCGACGATCGACTTGTAGTCGGTCGCAACGACCGCATCGAGGATCGCCTTGGGCTCGAGCGCCTTCGAGCGCTTGAGCACGTCGATCGCCACCTCGAACAGCGCGTGCTGGAAGCCGATCGGCTGCGTCCACGGCCGCTTGGTGGCATTGACATAGGCGTCGGTGAGCTCTTTTGCGCTCTGCCCGGTAAGGCCCGATTTGAAGGGATGGTGCGGCGTCCACCAGATTTCGCTGGTGAGCCCGTTGCCGCGCGCGCCGAGGGAATCGATCACCGACGGGAACAGCAGCGCCTTGCCGATGGTGACGATCTTCGGCCGGAAGCCCTGTTGCGCCGCCTGCGACCAGAAAGTGGCGAAGTCGGGCGGGATCATGTTGCCGGTGACGATTTCGGCGTTGACCGCCTTGAAGGCCGAAATCTGCGAGGTGAAGTCGTTGTTCATGAGCTGATAGCGGCCGGGATCAGTGAGCTTGTAACCCGCTTGTGCGAGCGCCGGCGGCAAGCCGCGCTGCGGGTCACCCCAGGCATTGCCGTCGGCGTCATTGGGGAACAGTCCGCCCACGACCTTGTTGGTCGGCGCGCTGTCCCACAAGGCCAGAAACGCGCCGATGACGTCTTCGAGCCCCCAGAAGAAGTGATAGGTCCAGGTGAAGCCCTTGGCCGGATCGCCCTTGCGCCCAAAGAAATAGGGTTGCCACGGGCAATTGGTGGTGATGCAGGGAACCTCGTTCACCTCGGCCTGGTCGGCCACCGGGTTGGTGGTGTCTGGCGTCGCAGACGCGACGATGAGATCGACCTTGTCGCCGAGGATGAGTTCGGAGGCGACCTCGGCGGCGCGACTGCCGCTGGATTGGCTGTCCTTGCTGATGATCTGGACCTGGTAGGTGCGCCCGCCGCTCTGCAAACCCTGGGCGAGAAGACCGCGCACTTGTTCGAGGATGAAGCCGTCGGCCTCGCCGAAACCGGCAAGCGGACCGGTCCTCGGACTGACGTGGCCGATCTTGATGACGCGGCTCTGGGCGTTGGCGGGGATGACCCGCAGCACCGCAGGCGCCGTCAGCGCGCCGAGGCCGCTCACGACGAGCGTGCGCCGGCTCACGCCGTTCGATGATGCCAGGTTGTGCGTTTCGGGTGCGTCTTTGATGGTCATCGAAACCTCCCGTGTGTTGGTCAGGCGTCGGTCGCACGCGCCTTTTTCAGATGTTGCAGAACTTTAGCCCGCAATGCGGCCTGCTGATCGGCACTCCATGTGCGGAAGCCCTCGCCCGACTTGAATCCGAGCTTGCCTTTGGCGACCAGCACTTCGAGATAAGGCGACGGGCCGGGCCGGCGCTCGATATCGGGCAGCACCGTCCTGTGAATGGCAAGGGTCAAGTCGGTGCCGACCAGGTCGGCGTTCTCCAACGGCCCGAGCACGGCGAGCCGGCGGCCGAAGCTCGCCTTGATCACGGTGTCGACGGTCTCGGCGTCGCAGATGCCGTGCTCGACCAGCGCGATCGCCTCCCGCCACAAGGCATGTTGCAGGCGGTTGCCGACGAAGCCGGGCACGTCCTTCTTCACGTGCACCGGCATTTTCCCCGCCGCTTCATGCAGCGCGATGGTCCAGTCGATCGCCTGACGCGACGTCCACTGCGTGCCGATGACCTCGACGAGGGGCACCAGATAGGGCGGGTTCCACCAATGGGTGCCGAGCGCGCGCGCGCGGTCGCGCAGGCCCTCCATGATCTCGGTGATCGGGATCACCGAGGTGTTGCTGGCGAGGACCGTCTGCGGCCGCACGTGCCGTTCGATCTCGATGAACAGCTTCTGCTTCAGCGGCAAATCTTCGAGCACGGCTTCGACGACATAGTCGGCATCGCGCACCGCGGCGCCAAGATCGGCCATCGGCCGCACCCGGTCGACCGCCGAGCGATCGTCCCCGAGGTCCTCAAGATTGGCGAGAATGCGCGCCTTGACGCTGGCGAGGTTCGCTGCAACCGAATCGGTGATCGCCACGTCGTGTCCGGCGAGGGCGAATACCTGGGCGATGCCGTGGCCCATGAGACCCGCACCGACAACAGCGATGCGCGCTTTCATGGTCACCCCGCCGTGTAGCCGCCGTCGGCGTACAGGACGTGGCCAGTGTAGAAATCCGACGCCTTCGAGGCCAGGAACAACAACGGTCCCGCGAGATCGGACGGCTCGCCGAGCCGGCCTTTCGGAACCCGCGTCAGGAAGCCCTTGCGCACCTCCCGCGACCGCTCGGTATCCTCGAACATCCACTGGGTCAGCGGCGAGCGAAACACGGTGGGCCCGAGCGCATTGACCGTGATGCCGGTATCGCCCCACTCGCAGCCGAGCGCCTTGGTGATGCCGTCAACGGCCGACTTCGAGGCGCAATAGGCCGTATAGCCCGCGGGGTGGCCCAGGAGCCCGCGTGCCGACGACATGAGGATGACCTTGCCGCCTTGACCTTGCTTGAGCATCTGCCGTCCGGCCGCGCGCGCAATCAGCCAGGATTGGGTGACGTTGGCATCCATGACGTCGAGAAAATCTTCCGGCTTCTGGTCGACGATCTTGGAGACCTTGTTCTGTCCCGAGGCGACCACGAGGATGTCGACGCGACCGAACGTCTTGACCGCCGCCGCAACGATCGCGTCGCAATTTGCTTCCGAGCTCGGCCGCTTGGCGACGACCTCGGTCTTGCCGCCGAGCTTTCCGCATTCGGCGGCGACCTTCTGCAGTTCGCCCGCATTGTTCGCACAAAGCACCACATTGGCGCCGGCCCCGGCGAGCACTTTCGCGGCCATGGCGCCGAACGCGCCGGTGGCCCCGGTGACGATCGCGGTCTTGCCGCTGACGTCGAACAGGGAGAGCGGATTCTTCAAGAAGTCTTCGGACATGGCGGAATACTCACCACTTGGACGAATTATCTTCCGTCACCTGCGCGACTCCGGCTTCTTCACCCGGTGTGGTGTCGAAGGATGACGGTCGCCGATCACTTCTGCGGCGTCGAGACCGCGACCAGCATGGTCACGACGTCGTTGCCGCGATTGATGATCTCGCGGCTTTCGTTCGGTCCGATGAAACAGGAGTCATTGGCCTTGAGTACGGTCTCCTTGCCGCCAACGGTGAGCGTGAGCTCGCCCGAAAGCACGTAGTAGACCTTTTCCGTGGGCGAGGCGTCGGGGCCGGCGCCGCCGCCAGGGAGGAAGTGCGAAAGCCCGACCGTGAATTGTTTCGGCCCGCCGGCATCGAGACCGAACAGGCGCAGCGAGCAATAGCCCCGATGATTGGGCGCCTCGTAGGGCTTTGCCTCGTTCAAATGTTTGACCTGCATCAGAACTTCTCCCCCTTTTCGATCCGGAAAGCCCCCTTGGGGTCGGCGATGGCGACGAGGCGGATGATGCAGCCGTCGCCGCGCTCCCAGTTCCACGGGAACAGCGCGAAGGTGCAGCGCCGGCCGGTGACCTTGTCGATGTCGCCGCCCACATTCTCGATGCCGAGAATGCCGTTCTTGAACAGGATGCGGTGGACCGGCTCCCAGTCCGGAAAGTCATCCTTCCAATCGCGCCCGCCCGACCACTTCTTGTACTCCTCGGCGAGATGCGGATGCAGCGGCCCGTTGCGTTGCGGGCCGATTGCGGTGGCGAGCGGATGGTCGTTGGCCTGGGTGTCGTGGCCGACCACCTTCACCTGCTTCTCGACGAACCACTCACCGGCCGAGGGCACGAAGCCGGGCGCGCGGCAGAAATAGTCCTCGCTGTCCTCGTACAACTTGTGCCAGCCGGTATTGACAATGACGACATCGCGGGGGCGCACCGCTTTGCCGGCAGCCTTTTCCAGATCGTCGTAGGTGATCTGCTCCCATTTCTTCTTCGGAATCGAAACCACGATTCCCGATCCGAAGAAATGCGGCAGCGGGACCTCGTCGATGAATGGCGTGCCCTGCACCACGTGCGCCGGCGCATCGATATGCGTCGTGTTGTGCATGCTGGTGGTGATGCGTTGCGACAGCACGCCGGACTTGGCGTGATAGTGGATGCGCTCGATCTTGACGTCTTCGAAATAGGGCCAATTCGGGGATTGGTAACCGAAGCGATGGGACAGGTTGTAGAACTCGAGCCCCATGCTGTTGTTGAGGTTCTCCTCGAACGTGACGCCGCGGATTTTTTTGGTCACCGCCACCTCCTTCCTATACCCACATCATGGTACGCCTGTATTGCAATTTGGTTCAACCTCCCGGTTTCGGACGGCGGAGGAACGCGCCGCGCGCGCAGTCATGCCGCTGCGGCGGCGAGACGCTCCTGCAGCGTGCGTCGCGTCGCCAACAGCCGCTCGGCGATCAACTTCTCCTGCGCATAAAACCGCTGTGCCGGCACCGGTACGGAAATCGCGACGTCATTACCGAGCAAGTCGCGCATGACCACGCCGGCAGCGCAAATCCCGAGCGTGTGCTCCTCACGATCGAACGCGATCCCGGATTTGCGCACCGACTTAAGCTCCTTGAGCAGATCGTCGAGCCGCGTGATCGTGTTCGGCGTTCGCCGCTCGAAGCTCGTGCCGACGAGCCGCGCCACGGCGACCTCGTCGAGCTGGGCGAGATAGGCCTTGCCGTTCGCCGTGCAATAGAGCGGAAAGGTTTCGCCCACGGCCGATACCGCACGCAGCCGGTGCGGCCCGATCACCTGATCGACGAAAATAAGATGATCCTTGTTGATGGTCGCGAGATCGACGGTTTCAGTGAGCTCGTTCGAGAGCCGAACCAGTAACGGGCGCGCAAGCGCGACAAAGTCGGTGCGCGCGGAGGCTGCCAACCGCAAAATGGTGGGGCCTAGGCGTACCCTGCCCGTGGGCGAAGCCGCGATCAGGAGCTTTTCCGCCGCGAGCGCAGCGACGATGCGTTGCACCGTCGAGCGTGCCAGAGCGACGCGTTGTGCGATCTGGCCGAGGCTCAAGCCCGTCGGCTGCTCCTCGAGTGCGCGCAGAATCGCCGCGGCGCGCGCGATGACCTGGACCTGGCTCTTGTCCTCACGCTTGTCTTGCCGCTTGTCGTCACGACTGTCTCGACCCCTGTCGCCGGCAACATGCGGTCCGCTCTGCTTCTGCACTTTCAGTCTCCCGAGCATCCGCTCTTGCGATCGACCGCGGCCTGGCGGAGCTTGCCGGTCGGCTCACCCATTGATACGCTTCAACCAGAATACGGTACAGAAAACAACGGCAGGGAACAACCAAGGGGCAGCATGGTCAAGAAGATCGCTCTCGAAGAGCACTTCCTGTGTCCTGGCTTTGAAGACTATTGGAAGCTCACGGTCGGCGACGTCGATCCCGCGATCTACAGCCAACTGGTGGCCCGCCTGTCCGACTTCGGCGAGTTGCGGCTCGCGGCCATGGATCGCGCCGGCATCGCGCGCTCGGTGTTGTCCCTGGCCGGCCCCGGCGTGCAGGCCGAGCCAGACGCCAAGACCGCGTGCCGCAAGGCGCGTGACGCCAACGATTTCCTAGCGCGGCAAATCGAAAAGCAGCCGGACCGCTATAGCGGCTTCGCGCATCTTCCCATGCAGGACGCTGTCGCCGCCGCGGACGAGCTCGAACGCTGTCAGCGCGAGCTGAAGTTCTGCGGCGCCATGATCAACGGCCACACCAATGGTCAATATCTCGACCACCCATCGCTGCAGCCGTTCTGGGACAGAGCCCAGGCGTTGGGGGCCGCGATCTACATCCATCCCACCGATCCGGTGACGCCATCCCGGGCACTTGATGGACATGTCGGGCTGCGGCGCGCCACCTGGGAGTGGGGCTTCGAAACGGGCTCCCACGCCTTGCGGCTGGTGTTCGGCGGCCTCTTCGACCGGTTCCCCCGCACCAAACTCATCCTCGGCCATCTCGGAGAGACGTTGCCTTATCTGCTGTGGCGCTTCGACAGCCGTGCCAAACTCTACGGCGTCAAGCTTGCCAAGCCACCCTCGCAATACATCAAAGAAAACTTCGTGGTGACGACGTCAGGCATTTGCTCGGCGGAGCCGCTGACCTGCGCCATCAGCGCGCTCGGCGCGGACCGCGTGATGTTCGCCGCCGACTATCCATTCGAGGCGACGGAGGAAGCCGCCCATTTCATCGACGGCGTGGCGCTGGCGGACAAGATGCGAGACGACATCTGCTTCCGCAATGCCGCACGGTTTCTTGGGCTCAAGGGCTGAACGCAGCGTCGCCCGCGCTGCGAAGAAAAACATGCGGGAGGACGACATGGACATCGCAAGCGGGCGTTCGTCGGTCGACGACATCGTGGCCCGGCTCGAGCGCCTTCCCTCCTCGTCGTGGCAGGTCAAGGCGCGCATCATCGTGGGCGTCGCCACCTTCTTCGATGCCTTCGACGCATTGGCTATCGCATCAGTCCTGCCGGTCATCGTGCCGCTCTGGAAACTGACCCCGCCGCAAATCGGGCTCATGATCTCGGCCGGCTTCCTCGGACAATTGCTCGGCGCGCTGCTGTTCGGCTGGATCGCCGAGCGCCACGGCCGTATGACGGCGATGGTCTGGTCGATCGCGCTGTTTGGGGTGATGAGCCTCGTCTGCGCGCTGGCGTGGGACTACAACTCCCTCCTCGTGTTCCGCATGATCCAGGGGATAGGGCTGGGCGGCGAGGTGCCGGTCGCCGCCGTCTTCATCAGCGAGCTTGCGAAGGCGCAAGGCCGCGGTCGTTTCGTGCTGCTGTACGAACTGGTGTTCCCGATCGGGCTGGTGGCGGCAAGCCTCGCAGGGGTGTGGGTCGTGCCCCATCTCGGCTGGCAATACATGTTCGTCATCGGCGCGCTGCCGGCGTTGCTCACGTTGGTATTGCGGCGTCTGCTGCCTGAATCGCCGCGCTGGCTTGCCGTGCGCGGGCGCGACGCGCAGGCGCAAGCCGCCATGGCGTTGATCGAGACGGAAACCCAAAAAGCAATCGGTCGACCACTGCCGCCCCCCAAGCCGGTCGTCTCCACGTCGAGCAAGCCCGCGTCCCTCGCGGACTTGTTCGGACCGATCTATTTGCGGCGCACGCTGGTGGTCTGGGTAATCTGGTTCTCGTCCTATTTCGTCAATTACGGCCTCTCGATCTGGCTGCCGACCGTCTATCGTACCGTGTTCAAGCTGCCGCTCGACGTTTCACTTCGATACGGATTGATCACGCAAGCTGCCGGGCTTGTTGGGACGCTGATCTGCGCCCTCACCATCGATCACGTCGGCCGCCGCCTTTGGTTTGCATTGTCATTCGCGGCTGCGGCGGTGGCCTTGGCCGCGCTCGCGCTCTTCCCTTCGCCCACCGCCGAGCAGGTGCTGGCGTGCATGACCCTCGCCTATTTCTTCGTCAGCACCATCAATATCGGTGTCTATCTCTACACGCCGGAACTCTATCCGACCCGCGTGCGTGCGCTCGGGGTTGGGGCCGCCACCGCCTGGCTTCGGTTTGCCTCCATGATCGGGCCGACCGTGGTCGGACTGATGCTGGCTGGGGGCCTGCCGTCGGTTTTCGTCACCTTCGCAGCGGTTGCCGCGATCGCCGCGGTGACCACCGGCCTGTTTGCGATCGAGACCAAGGGCCGCGTTCTGGAGGAGGCTTCGCCTTAGCCTGCCCAATGCGGCGCTCGCCATGGTCCAGGCGACAATTCGACCCTGATTCGACCCTTGCCAAGGTCACTACGGCTCTGCAACGTGGCACCAAAATCGGCCGAACGCCGAAATCGTCAGCAGGAGGAAAGTTCATGCGCATTTTAAGACTGATGTTTGCGAGTGTCGCTGCCGCGGCAGTCTTCGGTGCGAGCGCCGCGCAGAGCGCCGAGCCCGTGAAGATCCGCTTGTCCTGGGTCGCGCCGGTCACCAACTGGGCCTCGATCCTTTTGGAAAAGAAGGACCTCGCGCAGCATCTCGGCAAGTCCTACACGCTCGAGCCGGTGCGCTTCGCCGGCACGCCGCCCATGGTCACGGCGCTCGCCAACGGCGAGCTCGAAATCGCCAACCTGGCCTATTCCACGCTCGCCATTGCGATCCAGAATGCCGGCATGGACGACCTGCGCGTCATCGCCGACGAGTTCCGTGACGGCGTCCCAGGCTACTACTCGCAGGAATACATGGTCCTGGCCGACGGCCCGATCAAGAAAGTCGACGATCTCAAGGGCAAGGTGGTGATGACCAATGTCGCCGGCAGCGCCGTCGACGTCGCGATGCGCGCGATGCTGCGCAAGTTCTCGCTCGAGGACAAGCGCGACTACACGGTGGTCGAGGCGCCCTTCCCGACGATGCGCGCCATGCTGTCGGAAAAGAAGGTCGACATGATCCCGGCGGTCGTTCCTTTCTCCTACGATCCCCAGCTGCGCAAGATCGCCCGCACGCTGTTCGTGCAGCGCGACGCGATCGGCGTCACCGACATGATCGTGTGGACCGCGCGCAAGCCGTTCCTCGACAAGAACCGCGCCGCCATGGTCGACTTCATGGAGGACACGCTGCGCATCACCCGCTGGTTTCTCGACCCGAAGAACCACAATGAGGCCATGGAAATCGCCGGACGCGTCACCAAGCAGCCGCCCGAACGCTTCGATTGGCTGTTCACCAAGCGCGACGCCTACCACGATCCCAACATGCTGCCGGACCTCGCGGCGCTGCAGAGGAACGTCGACATGACGCACGACCTGGGCTTCGTCAAATCTGCGCTCGACGTCAAAAAGCACACCGACTTGAGCATCGTCGAAGAGGCCGGGAAGCGGCTGAAATAGCCACACGCACCTCGGTGGCCGGGCGAGCGTCCGCCCGGCCGTTCTCCGCTCCGCGGCAACTTTTTTCCATCCCCCCTCTTTCCCGACCTGCGCCCGAGCATCGCCGTCGACATAAGGCTGGTTTTGTGCGTCCATTCCTGCAGCCGCGAGGAGTTACCGGGACGCTCGCGCTCGTACGGATGCGCGCGCCATTGGCAACTTGCAGTCCTCGTCTTCGACCACCGTGGAACCGGGTCCGCGTGAAGATGTTTTTCCCTCCAGCGGCGATCAGAATAAAGATTAAGGAACTGCTCCATTGACCATTCGCAGGAACCGGGCATCCAACCGCAAACTTATGCAGCAGTCGGTGACCAATCCTGTATTCGGCCGCGAGCCGTCGCCGAGCGATGCCGTTGCGTCGTCGCCGGAAGTCTGTCCGGGGAAAATAAACTGGGACTACGACCACGCCGAAATCATTGCCGATGGCGTCATCCACGTAACCGGCATTTTGCTAGGTCTCCTCGGAGCCATCGCAATCCTGGTAACGGCAGTCAAGATCCAGCGCATCGAGATAACATCCATCGTGATCTACATTGTGGGCTTGCTCACGATGCTCGTGTTTTCGGCCGCCTACAATATGTGGCCGGTTTCACCCACAAAATGGCTTCTGCGACGCTTCGACCACTCCGCGATTTACTTGTTGATTGCGGGGACTTATACGCCCTTCTTGGCACAGATGAAGACCGGCGCCGTCTCGGTCGGTCTCGGCATCGGCGTGTGGTCAAGCGCGATTATCGGGGTGGTTCTCAAGCTGGCGCTTCCCGGACGCTTCGACCGGCTAGCCATTGTTCTGTGCCTGTTGCTCGGCTGGAGCGGCGCCGTAGCCTACGATTCCATCGCCGCCACTCTTCCGGACGCGGCTCTATGGCTGCTGACGATCGGCGGCGTTCTCTACTCGATCGGTGCGCTCTTCCATGTCTGGCGGCAGCTGCGTTTTCAGAACGCCATCTGGCACGGTTTGGTGCTGCTTGCGGCAAGCTGCCACTATTCGGCGGTTGTCACTTGCTTGGCGGGGGGATGAGAGGCGGATCCGCAGGTCGCGCCTCCCCAATCGGCTTGGCTCGGGTTGCTGCCTGACGCAGCATCGAAGGCCGGGTTACGCGCCCTCGAGCGGAGCCAGCGTCCATTGCTCCGACATTTCCGACTTCCTCGCACCGATGGTGAGAAGCAGACGTTCGGTGGTTGCGCGATCAGCAGCGATCCCTTTTTCGAGTTGACCAATCGACCTGAATCCCTTTGCCGACCGCGGATCTCTCAACATCTCGCGCAGCCTTCTTTTTTGCTGCCACTCGCAAATGGCCCCGTGCCCTTTTAAAATTAAATTCCAAGGCATTGCTGTCCTCCCATCGATTTGCGCCGACACCTTATCCCAATCCGGTCGGCATCAAGGCGTGGCAATTTGCCCCTAGCTAGAGCAGTTTCCGTTCCGGGGTCGGGGGCCAGCTCACGCCGCTTGACCGCTGAATGAGCTTGGCGACGCTCAAGATCAGCGGTTCCTCAAACCGCTGTGCGACGATCTGCATGCCGACCGGCAGGCCATCCCGCGTCAAGCCGGCGGGGACGCTGCCGGCGGGCAAGCTGACCAGCGTGATCAAGAACGCCGGCGCTATCCAATCGACATAGTTCTCGAATTTCCGTCCGTTGATCTCACTTGGGAAGTTCATCTCCAGCGGGAATGGCTTCACCGGCGCCGCAGGTGTGAGCAGGACGTCGAACCGCTCGAACAGCGCGCGGAACCGATGAAACACCTGCTGTCGCTTGCGCTCGGCGGCTGCGAGATTGACTGCCGTGAGCGTCAGGCCGGCTTGAATGTTGCCTTTCAGGTTTTGCCCGAAATTCTCAAGCGCATTCAGGTTCTCGTATTGCTGCCCGACCATCCACACGCCGCGCCAGGTCTGATAGGGGTCGCGGCCGTCGGAGACGTCGAAGGCGATCTCCTGCACCTGCGCGCCGGCGGCGCGCAGTCCTTGCGCCGCATCCCGGCAGACGGTGTCGATTTCCGCCTCGACCCCGATCCCCGCGATGTCGGCGACGTAAGCGACGCGCAGGCCACTGGCGTCCATGTGCCGCTCCACCTGCTCGAGCGCGCTTTTCCAAGGCGGCGCGACTGAAATCGGCGACACGCTGCTGAATCCGACGATGCTGTCGAGCATGAGCGCCACATCCTCGGCGTCGCGCCCCAATGCGCCGTGAACTTGGCCGGGATCCCACGCAAGCGGCATGGGATAGTTGGGCGTAAGGCCGGGCGTCGGGCGGATGCCAACGATGCCGCAGAACGCGGCGGGAATGCGAATCGAGCAGCCGAAATCGGTACCCTGCGCGATCGGCACCATGCCGGTGGCGACCGCGACCGCCGAGCCGCCGGACGAGCCCGCCGGGCTCAGCGCCGGATTCCACGGATTGCGGGTCGGGCCGAACAGCGCATTATTGGTGTTTGCCCCACACGCAAATTCCGGGGTGTTGGTCTTCGCCAGGACGATGGCGCCCGCGGCCTTGAGGCGACGCACGACCTCGGCGTCCTCGGTCGGAACGTGGTCTTTGAACAACGACGATGCGAAGGTGGTGCGGATGCCCGCGGTCGGCGTCACGTCCTTGATCGCGACCGGCAACCCATGCAGGGCCCCGAGCGGCGCGCCCTGCGCGACTGCGATTTCCGCCGTCCGTGCGGCCTCCCGCGCCTGCTCGGCGGCGAGCGTGACGATCGCATTGAGCTGCGGATTGATCTCGTCGATCACCGCGAGATGAGCCTCGAGCACCTCGACCGGGCTCACGCTGCCTGCGCGGATGAGCCGCGCCAATTCGCGCGCGGATTTGCGGGTGAGACTGACGTCGGCCATGGGCATGCCTTCTACTTGCCGGCCCAGTGCACGAAGCGCCGCTCGACCAGGAGGAACATGAGGTTGAGGCCATAGCCGAGCGCACCCGCGGCGAAGATCGCGGCGTACATGTCCGGCATGTTGAACAGCTGCTGCGCCTCGAATACCCGATTGCCGAGACCATCGGTGGAACCGATGAACATTTCGGCGACCACCACGATGACTAGAGCGAGCGAGACGCCGTTGCGCAAGCCGACGAACGTCTGCGGCAGCGACTCCAGCAGCATGACGTCCATCAGGATGCGCAGGCGCGACGCGCCCATCACCTTGGCCGCAAGCAGTCGCGTCTTGCGCGCATTCATCACCCCGTAGGCGACGTTGAACAGGATCACCAGCGCCGCCCCGAATGCGGCCACCGAAATCTTGGTACGGTCCCCGACCCCGAACAGCACCAGAAACAACGGGAACATGGCGGACGCCGGCGTCGAGCGGAAGAAATCGACGACGAACTCCACCGAGCGGTAGAGCCGCTCCGACGCGCCGAGGAAGATGCCGAGCGGAATGGCGATGACCGCGGCGATGAGCGTGGCGTAGACGGTACGCTCCACCGTGTGCAGGAAATCGCTGCCCAGCTTGCCGCCGATCATGCCGCTCCACATGGCACGGAACGTGTCGGTTGGCGGCGGCAGCAACACCGGATCGACCAGCTGCGCCCATACGGCGAGGTACCAGAGAACGATCAGCCCCATGACGCCGAGTACGGGCAAATATGGATCGAGCCTTCTCATGCGCGCCGCACCTCACGCTGGAAGATTTCCAGGCAATGCGCCTTCACGACCACGAAGTCGGGACGCGAAAGCGTTTCGTCACTACGTGGGCGGGGCGTCTCGTAATGCACGTAGTCGGCGATGCGCGCCGGATGCCTCGACAGCAGGAGCACGCGATCCGCGAGATAGACCGCTTCCTCGAGATCGTGCGACACCAGGACGGTCGTCGTTCCGGTTTCCATGAAGATGCGCTGCAGCTGTTCGCGCATGAACAGAGTCATCTCGTAATCGAGGGCTGAGAACGGCTCGTCGAGAAACAGGATCTCCGGCTCGACGACGAGCGCGCGCATGATCGACACGAGCTGCTGCTGGCCGCCGGAGAGCTGGTAGGGATAGCTGGTCAGGTCGATCTTGACGCCGAGATGCCCGACCATTCGCTCCACGCGCGCGCGGCGCTCGGCCTTCGTCACGCCCATCAACTTGAGCGGATACTCGATGTTCTCGAACGAGCGCAGCCACGGGAACAGCGCCTCGCGGTAGTTCTGAAACACGTAGCCGAACTTGATCTGGCTCAGCGGCTTGCCGTCGAACAGGATCTCGCCGGCATCCGGCGGGATCAACCCGGCAATCATGCTGATGAGCGTGCTCTTGCCGCACCCGTTCGGACCGAAGATCGAAATGAGCTTGCCGCGCGGGATGTCGAGGTCGAAATCGTCGTAGATCGTGGCGTTGCCGAAGCGCTTGCACAAGCCGCGGATGGTGACGTGTGCAGGAGCCGCCGCGGCAGCTCCCGCACTCGACCTGATCGCCGCGGCCGGTCTGACCACCTGCAGGACCCCGCGACGCCGATCTCAGAACGTCTGCAGATATTTGGTCACGTCCACCTTCTCGGGCAGCGTTCCCGTCTGCACGGAAAAATCGATGAACTTCTGGAAGTCCGCCTTGTCCTTGGCCGTCAGATCGCCTGCCATGTAGTAGCGGATCATCGGCACGGTATCGACCACGTCCGCGGGCGTCAGCGTGTTCTTGAGGAGATGCTTGCGCGCTTCCTGCGGATTGCTGTTGATGAACTGCACCGCCTTGGCCCAAGCCGCGGTGAAGCGCTTGGCCGCGTCCGGCCTGCTCTTGATGAAGTCGCTGGTCAACGCGCAGCCGGCGACGAAGGCGTTGGCATCGGGGTCGCCCAGCACGTAATGGGCGATCACGCCCGCCTCGATGGTGCGCGCGACGCCCAGCTTGCGCATGGTCGACGCATTCGGCTCGAGCGTGTAGCCGGCGTCGAATGTGCCGGCCTGCATGACGCCGACATGCTGCGCCATGTCGAGCTGATCGATGCTGTAATCGCCTTCCTTCAGGCCCACCGCGGCCAAGGCCGCTTTCGCCATGGTCACGTTGGCGGGGCCGGGCGCCGACATGATCTTCGCGCCCTTGAGGTCCTTAAGCGAGGTCGCCGGATAGCCATTGCGAACGACGAACTGCTCCATCTGGTAAGTCTTATTCTGACTGTTGAGAGAAATATACATGGCAACGCCGGGCTTCTTCAGGTCGGCGTTGATGCCTTCGATCGTCACCAGCACCGCGGCGGCGGCGATCTGGTTGGTGATCATAGCCGCTACGTTCGGTGGCCCGCCGATCAGCCGCACCATCTCCGGCTCGATGTTCTGCTCCTTGAAGAACCCGCGTTCCAGCGCCACGAAATAGGGTAGCGACGAGCTCACCGGGAATACCCCGACCTTGACCTTGTCTTGTGCGGCGGCGGGAATCGTTGCGAGCACCATCATTGCGGCAACTGCCGCCAACGCGCGGCGGCGGGCGATCACGTAAACGTTGCGCATTGCATTTTCTCCAGGTTTGCCGAGTGTCGGCCGAGTGCGGCCGTCTCGGCGGGTGAATATCGTGCCGTCATCACTCGCCAACATCGACAATGGCGATCACTGGGCCGCCCCCTTGCGGGCCCTGGTGCATCGCATCCACCGAGACGAACACGGCAGGATCGCCGATCGCCGCCGCGGCGACGCCACCGACGGCGGCCTTGGAATGGCGATGATGGTGCACATCGGAATCGTCCAGCATGATCTGGCGGCGGCCGCGCAAGGTGCCGCGCCGATCCGCCTCGCATTTCATGAAACAATTGATCAGCCGGCCGCGCAGATCCTCGGCACGCGGGCGCGCGGGCAAGTCGAGACCAGCATTGCGAATGGCAGCGTAAATGCCGTCCATATCGAGCGCATCTTTCATCACCGCATGGCCGATGCGATAGCGGCCGCCGGCGCCCGGCTTATTGCCCAGCAGCACGATCTGCGCCTGAGTCAGCTCGACGCCGGAGGAGCATGAAGCCACGGCGGAATAAAGATCGAGATTACGGCAGATGTCCTCAGCCTTCGGCGTTCCGATCTCGCCAAGCGCCACCGCGATCCCGAGCGCGGTCGTGCCGTTCGACACGCCCATGGAATCGTGCACCTCACAGGCGACATGCCGGCCGCGCGCTTCCGCCTCGCGCACGGTCTCGATCGTGAGCAGCGGCGTTTTGGTCTGCACGTAATGCACGTCGCTGGGGTCGTCGATGCCGGCGTTGCGCATCGCCGCCCTCACCGCGGCGGCGACCTTCTCAACCATCGCCGGCCGCCCGATGTCCTCCGGCAAGAGTTCCGCGCTCATGGCGGTGCCCATGGCGAGGCGGGGTTGCGCGGCCGAGCCCGCCTTCTCGTTGCGGGCAAAAATCGTGGCATGCGGAGTGATGACGCCGTCGCAGCCGCCCGACCAAACCATGGGGATCTGCGCGACCTCCTGCTCCGAGCGTCGCCCGTTTTTCAACAGCACCCGACGAAACGCCTGGTCGGCGAGGATGCGCGTGAAGTCGTTGACGCCACCGTTGCCTTCGGTCTTGCCGATCACCGCGATGACCTCATCTGCGGTGAACTGGCCCTTGCGGATGCAGCCTTCCAGCCCGGAGGCGTCCTGCACGTTCTCCAGCTCGACTTTTGCGACCTCGATGGCCATTCCGTTCTTTCCTCGACCGCACTGTTTGCCGTCACGCCGACCGTGTGCACGGCACGACGTGGCCGCGGACCATTTTGTCGTAGCCTTCGCCGCGGTCGATGACCGGCCGGTCATCGCGACGCTGGGCGCGAAGCTTCGACCGCAAGGCTGCGGTCGCCTGCTCGTCAATCGTGGCGGAGTCCGCGCCGGCATCCCGCACCAGCACGACGCCGTAATCATCGCGCGCCGCCGCAAGCGACACTTTGCCGTCGATCACGTCGCAATACACCAGGTCCGGCTCGCGCTCGAACGGATCGCCCCAGCCGCCGCCGCCGGTGGTCAGCACCCGAACGACCTGACCGGCCAGCACCGGCTCGCCATCGACGAGGCCGCCGAGATCGCGCGGCGTGCCTTGAATGTCGATGGTCACGCAGAACGGAAGCCCGGCCTTGCCGCCGTTGACGCCGTAGCAGCCGAGCCGCACGCGATCGGCCGTGACGATGGTCCGGCAGTCCACCAGCGCGCGGTAATGCTTCTCGTAGCCGAGCCCGCCGCGCCGCTTCCCGGCGCCGCCCGAATCCGTGCGCAACGCGAGCTTCTCGACCAGCAGCGGAAATCGCGTCTCGGTGAATTCGGCCGGCTGATTGCGCGAGTCCGGCACGATGTGGATGGCGTCGTTGCCGTCGGCGTAGTAGCGCCCGCCGGAGCCGCCGCCCAGCACCTCGCGCGAGAGGAACGGCTTGCCGTTCTCGTCGATGCCGTAGAAGCCGGTGTAGCGGATGGTCTCCTGGTCTGCGGGCATGCGGCCGTCCACGGCCTGGGCGACCACGCCGGCAAGGAGCCCCAGGCAGCGCAGCAGCACGAAGGAACGCGCGTTGGTGGCAGCCGGCCATTCCGGCGTGATCAAGGTGCCTTTGGGCGGGAAGATCACGTCGAAGACCTCGCACACCCCTTCATTGACGTGAATCTCCGCCGCCCGCTCCGGCGTATCGGCGAGATTGCGCAGGATGGGAGCGATCCATTTGATCAGGAACGCGCCGCCGGCATAGTCGGCGGGCCAGTTGATGGGCCCGGTGGACTGCGGATCGGTGCCAGTGAAGTCCAACGTGATGCGATCGCCCTTCTTGATCATCGTGATCGCCAGCTTGTGCAGCTTGGGATCGGTGACGCCGTCGTGCTCGACATAGTCCTCCCAGCGATACTCGCCGTCGGCGATCTTCGGCAGCAGTTCCCGCCGGAAGATATCGCGGCATTTGTCGAGAATGGCCTGGAAGCAGGCTTCCACCGTTTCGCGTCCGAACCGCTCGAACAGCTCCGCCATGCGGCGGGCGCCCATCAGGCAGGCCTGCACCTCGCTGTCGAGATCGGCCGCCAGCATGTCGGGCACGCGGGTGTTGCGCTTGACGATGGTGAAGACCGCCTCGTTGCGCACGCCGGCGCTGTAGAGCTTGATCGGCGGGACCGCGAGGCCTTCCTCAAACACGGTCGACGCGGTGCCCGGCATCGAGCCCGGTACGCGTCCGCCGATATCGTCGTGGTGGCCGAAGGCCTGGATATAGGCGACCACCTCACCGCGATGAAAAACGGGGACCGTGCTGCACAGGTCCGGCAGGTGTCCGATCGAACCCTCGCTGAGATACGTGTCGTTCATCAGGAACACGTCGCCCGGCCGCATCGTTTCCGGCGGAAAGTCGCGCACCACCGCGTTCGGCATGGCCGAGTAGGAGCGCCCGGTCAGCTTGCGGCAATAGCGGTCGAACAGGCCGACGCGATAGTCGTGCGCTTCGCGGATCATCGGCGAGCGCGCGGTGCGCTCGATGGCGTATTCGATCTCCGCCTCGATGGAATTGAGCGTGCCTTCGATGATTTGCAGCACGATGGGGTCGACCGCGCGCGGGGGTCTCTTCGGCGCCAGTGGCCACGGAGCGACCCTGGAGTGCGCAGTCATCGCACCGCCTCCGAAGCTGTGCCTTCGCGTCGCACGATCAGGATGCCGTGGGCGTCGACCGCGAGCTCCTGGCCGGGAAAGACGACCGTAGTGGAGCCGAATTCCTCGACCACGGCCGGCCCAGCGAGCCGGAAACCGGCGGGCAGCGAAGCACGCTGGTAGATCGGGGTCTCTTGCACGGCGCCGTTGAAATAGACCGGGCGGGTGCTGCGCTGCGGCCGCGCATCGGCGCCGAGGTCGAGCCTGGCAATGCTCGGGCGATCGATCATCCCGAACCCGGACACGCAGAAATTGACCAGCTCGACCTTCTGCTCGGCGGCATAATTGTAGCCGAAAGTCTTGAGATGCGCGGCATGGAACGCATCGACCAGACCAGCGATGAACGTGCCGCCGATCGGGCCCGAAGGCGCCGGCACGCGCACTTCCATGGACTGCCCGGCATAGCGCACGTCGGCCTCGCGCACGAGCCGGATGCGGGGGCGTTCGATGCCGTCGAGCTCGAGCGTGGCGACGGCGTCGCATTCGAGGCCGGCGTAGATGGCCGCGACGGCCGCAAGCTCGATTGTGTCCTCGTGCATGACCTTGGTCACGATGTGATCGGTGCGCCAGTCGACGGCCAAGAGCCCGAAGGCGGAGAGATTGCCGGGGTTGGGCGGCACGATGCAGGCCTGCATGCCGATCAGCTCCATCACCGCCGGCGACTGCGCCGGGCCGGAGCCGCCGAAGGAAAGGAGCGCGAATTGGCGCGGATCGATCCCCCGCTGGATGGTCATCTGCCTGATGGCATTGGCCTGGTTCCAGTTGGCGATCTCGATGATGCCTTCGGCGAGCCGCTCCACGCGCATGTTGCCGGGGAGCCGCGCCGCGAGGTCAGCGATGCCCGCGCGCGCGCGTTCGACGTTCAGGCGAATGCCGCCCCCGATCAACGCCGGAGGGATGCGGCCCATGACCAGATTGGCGTCGGTGATGGTCGGCTCGTCGCCGCCGCGCGGGTAGCACATCGGCCCGGGCTCGGCGCCGGCGCTGCGCGGCCCGACCTTGAGATGCCCTTCCCGGCTGATCCAGGCGATCGAGCCGCCGCCGGTGCCGATGGTCTCGATGTCGATCATCGGGATGCGCACGGGGAAGGGACCGACGGCGCCGCCATTGGTAACATGCGGCGTGGCGCCCTCGATCAGGCAGAGATCGGTCGAGGTGCCGCCGGCGTCCAGGGTGACCACGTTGGGAAATCCCGCGATCTCGGCCATGACGGCGCTGCCGAGCGCGCCCGCCGCCGGCCCCGACAGCGCCGTGGTGATCGGCTTGCGCATCACCTGGTCGGGGCTGGCGACGCCGCCGCTCGACTGCATCACCAGGAACGGCCTTTCGCGCAGGCCGGGATCCAGCTCGTCGCGAATGCGATCGAGATAGCGGCCCATGTGCGGCTTGACGAAGGCGTCGACCAGGGTCGTTACCGCGCGCTCGTATTCGCGATACTCAGGCAGCACCTCGCAGGAGAGCGAGACGGTCGCGCCGGGATGTTCCTCGGCGACGATCTCGGCCACACGGCGCTCGTGCGTGGCATTGGCGTAGGAATGCAGCAGGCAGACGCCTATCGTCTTGATGTCGTGCCCGCGAAAAAAACGTGCCGCCGAGCGGATGCTTGCTTCGTCGAGGGGGCGCAATTCTTGGCCGCGAAAATCGAGCCTGCCGCCGGCCTCACGGACGTAGCGCAGCGGCACGATGCGATCCGGCTTCACCCAGAAATAGGAATTGCCGTAGCCCTCGGGCACCGCTTGGCGGGCGATCTCCAGGATGTGCCGGAAGCCTTCCGTGACGATCAGACCAAGCCCGGCGATCTCGCCTTGCAGCAGCGCATTGGTCGCGACCGTCGTGCCGTGCGCAAGCCCGGCGACGTCATCCAGTGAAGCGCCGCCAGCATCGAGAACCGCTTTGACGCCGCGGACGAGACCGATGGCGGGATTGGACGGCGTGCTCGCGACCTTGGTCACGCGCATCGCGCCGGACGCGGCATCGACGCAGACGATATCGGTGAAGGTGCCGCCGGTATCGATGCCGATCCGAAGATTGGCGCGTCTCTCCGCCATGCAACGCCTCGCATCCGCAGGCCCGCTCCGCCGGAGGCGGGAGCCTCGTATCCCGGCCGCCAAGTATGGGCAGGGCGCCGCGACCAAGTCCAAGACCGATTGGCGATGGCACTATCGGAAATTCCGATAGCGAGCAGTGTGGCCGCCCGGTCAGCGGCCCCACAGTTCCCTGCTCGCCAAGCGGGCGCCCTCGGCCAAGCTCTCGAACTTTGCCCACATGACCTGGGGATGGACGCGCTGGACGTCCTGCGCCTGGGCGAAGCCGCAATCGGTCCCGGCGATCACGTTCTCCCGCCCGAGGAGCTTGGCGAACGTGACGATCCGCTCGGCCACTAGGCGCGGGTGCTCCACGGTCGTGGTGTGATGGGTGACAACGCCCGGGATCAGGATCTTGCCGGCTGGGAGCTTGACCTTCCGCCAAACGTACCACTCGTGCTCATGACGCACATTCGCCGCTTCGATGGAATAGGCGCCGGCCCGCACCTTGAGGATCAGATCGACGATGTCTTCGAGCGGAGCGTCGGCGACATGGGGTACGTGCCAGCTGCCGAAGCAGACATGATAGCGGATGCGATCCTCGGGTATGTCCGCCAATGCCTGATTGAGCGCGTCGATCCGAAGCTCCGCCCATTCGCGGTAGCGCTGCGGGCTCTGCGCGACGAGATGGTCGTACATGTTCGCGAGCACGGCATCGTCGACCTGCAGGACGAAACCGGCCTTGTGGATCTCGAGATATTCGTCCCGCAGCGCCTTCGCGATCGCAAACACGTAATCCCGCTCGTTCGGATAGTGCTCGTTGGCGGCGTCGTAGCCCACGCTCGCCGGTGCGACGGCGGTGAAGAAGACCTCCTCCACATCCGCCGCCGTCGCGGCAGCCTTGAGGTTGGCGAGGTCGCGCCGAACGCTGGCATGGCCGTGATAGCCGATGGGGCCGACGCAGGCATGGCCGGGCGTGCCGACGGTGCCGCGCGGGAACTCCGTGGCCATGAAATCCGCGAACCGGATGCGGTCGCGGCCGAGCCAGACCGCCGGGTAGAGCTTGTCCGGCCGCGGCTCGAAGCCGCTCAATCGTTCCAGGCTGTAGTTGGCCCAGCCGGACTTGCCGAACTCGCCGTCGTTGACGACGTCGATCCCGGCCTTCGCCTGCTGCGATACGACATTCGCCACCGCGCGCTTGAGCTCCTGCTCATAGCCGTCGCGATGCGCGCCGTCGCGATTTTTGCCGGCCTCCAGCAACGCCTTGGGGCGGATCAAGCTGCCCACATGCGTCGTCAGGATGCGGTGCTCGCTTCGCTTCATCGCGCTGGTCCCGTCAGCTCAGGTAGAACCACTCACGAAGATTTGCGCATAGCCGCCCCCACCCCACCTCTCCCCCGCAAGCGGGGGAGGGAGCAGACCGAGTTTGCCGCTCGCCCCGACCCATTCACCTGAACCCGCACTAATACCCTGACTTGTGCTCGGCGAGGGTCTTGCGCAAATCCTCGAAGATCGCATTCGGATCCTGGCCGGCCTTGCGAACCGAGGCTTCCCAATTGGCGACGACCGGTTCGGCGGACTTCCGCCAGGCGGCGAGCTGGTCGGGGCTCAGCGCATAAACGTCGTGGCCGGGCATGGCCTTGATCTTGCCGCGGCCGTCCGATTCGAAATCCGCCCACGGCGCCGCGATCTTCAGCGCCCAGTCGCTGGTGCAGTGGGCGTCCATCACCTGCTTCTGCGACGGCGACAGCGAATCATACTTGCTCTTGTTCAGGACCCAGACCTGCTCCGAGACATAAAGCGGCGAGTCGATGTGATATTTGGTGACTTTGTCGATGCCGAACAGCAGCATCGATCCCCACGGCGAACCCGCGGCATCGGCCACGCCCCGTTCCAGCACGTCGCGGATCTCGGGCGCTGCGGCCTGGACGTTGGTTGCACCCAGGAGCGTCATCCAATTGGCGATGACCGCATTCGGCGGACGCACCTTGAGCCCGGACATGTCCGCAGGGACCACCGCCTTCTTGCGGGTGAAGTGCAAGGTGCCCGGATCGTGCGCGAACGACAGGCAATAATGCACGTCCTTCATTTCCTGTCCGGCGTATCGGCGATACCACGCATCGAGCGCCGCGCTGCCTTCCTTGCCGTTGGAAAAGACGAACGGCAGCTCCACGGCGCCGACGATCGGAAAGCGGCCCGGCTCGTAGCCCGGGTTGACGTGCGTGATGTCCGCGATCCCGTCGCGGGCCATGTTGTAGTGATCGAACGCCTTGCCGAGCTGTTGGGCGGGAAAGATCGTGATCTTGATCGATCCGTTCGAAGCCTTGTCGATGGAGTTCGCCCAGGCAAGGGCGGCGGCGTGCATGGGATGCGTCGGGGGAACCCAATGCGAGAACTTGAGCTGAACCGGCTTGTCCTGAGCCGGGGCCGGCGCCGCGGACACGAAGCCGAGTGCGATCGCCGCGATCGCGCTGCGAGAAAGCAATTTCATAGTGCATCCTCCCGAGATTGTTCTTTCGGACGAGTAGGGTCAGTTCCGCGCCGCTGCGTGGGTCAGAAAGGTGATGAGGTGCGACCCCGGCACGAGTCCGCGCGTCTGCCGATTGCGTAGCGCGAGCTCGAGATTCCGGCGCGCCAGGCGCGCGTGCTCGCGCATGAGGGCCTCTGCGCGTTGGCCCTCGCGCGCCTCGATCGCGCGCACGATGCAGCGGTGATGATCCTGCGCCACCGTGAACATGGTTTGCGCTTCCGGCAGTCGCGCTTGGACCATCACGAACGCGCTGGCGGAGGCAAAGGGAAGGCTCACCGCCCGCGTGATCTGCCGCGAGAGCACCGCGCTGTCGGCGAGATCGACGATGATGCGGTGGAACTGCTCGTTCAACTCGACATAGGCGGAGAAGCTGTCGACCGTCACTCCGCTTTCGAGCACGAGCTCATCGAGGCCGGACAGGCAGTGCTTGAGGTCTTCGAGATGCGCTTGCGCGACACCGCGCTCGGCGGCGAGCCGGGCCGCCAGACCTTCGAGCGTGCCGCGGATCTCGATTGCGGCATGAATGTCGCGCTCGTTGAAGGCGTTGACGACGAACCCGCCGGAGGGAAGCGCGCGCAGCAGGCCTTCCTGCTCGAGACGGACGAGGGCCGCACGGATCGGCGTTCGGGAAACGCCGAGGCGTTCGACCAGAGCGAGCTCCGACATCCGCTCCCCGGCCTTGATCTCGCCGCCGAGGATGAACTCGCGCAGCTTCAGCAGCGCATTCACGGTCTGCGATGACGGGCCCTCGGGCGGCGCGCGCATTTTTCCTCCTCCGGCTCGACGGATTGTATCTAAGCTGTATACAATTCTGAGCCTTGTCAACGATCGCTCGGGAGCACATTGGCGCAACCGCCTTGCCTGCGAACTTGCTTCTTCGTGGGATGTATACAGGCAGCCCAGCATACCGCCGGACCAGCCGGCGAAGACGGGAGGAGAACATGGCCTTGCACCCCGCTGCGCGGCGCTTTGCCGAACGAATCTGCGCGTTCATCGGTCTGGGCGCCGCCGCGCTTGCTCTTACAGCGGTCCCGGCGCGCTCCGCCGATCCGATCAAGGTCGGACTGAGCCTGAGCCTCACGGGAGCGACCGCTCCGGCGGGACGGCAGGTGCAAGCCGGGCTCGAGATCTGGCGCGATCACGTCAACGCGCGCGGCGGCCTGCTCGGGCGGCCGGTCGAGCTCGTCACCTACGACGATCAGGCCAATCCGGCCAACGCGCCCGGCATCTACGCCAAGCTGATGGGCGTCGACAAGGTGGACCTGCTCATTGGCCCCTACAGCACCAACGTGATCGCGGCCGCGCTGCCGGCCATCATCCAGAACAAGCGTATGACGATCGGAATTTTCGGGTTGGGCGCCAACAAAGAATACAAGTACGCCCGGTACTTCTCCATGAATTCCCAGGGCGCGTCGCCGAGGAACTACTCGCGCGGTTTTTTCCAGCTCGCCTTGCAACAGCGGCCGAAGCCCGCACGCGTGGCGCTCGTCGGCGCGGACGTGGAATTCTCGCGCAACGCACTCGACGGTGCGCGCGAGAACGCGAAGGAATTCGGCTTCGACGTGGTCTATGAGCGCACCTATCCGCTGGCCAATACCGAGTACGCCACCGTCGTGCGCGCGATGCAGGCGGCCGCTCCCGACGTGGTCTATGCGGCGACGCTGCCGGTCGACACCGTAGGGCTCGTACGCGCCTCCAACGAGGTGCAGTTCAAGCCGAAACTCTACGGCGGCGCCTTCCTCGGCCTGCTGGTGACCGGGATCAAGCAGCAGCTCGGGGCGCTCATCAACGGCCTGGTCAACAACGAGTTCTATATTCCGGCCGCGAGCCTGCAATTCGCCGGCACCAAGGAGTTCCTGGAGGAGTATCAGAAACGGGCTCCCGGCCTCGGCATCGACCCGCTCGGCTTCACCTATCCGCCCTATGCCTACGCCGCCGGACAAATTCTCGCCGAGGCGGTGGCGGAGACCAAGTCGCTGGACGACGAGAAGCTCGCCGATTACATCCGCACGCATACGATCGACACCGTGATCGGCCCGATGTCCTTCGGAGACGATGGCGAATGGAAAACGCCGCGCATCATCTACGCGCAATTCCAGAACGTCAGCGGGAACGACATCGGCCAGTTCAAGGACATGTCCCGCCAGATCGTGGTCTGGCCGCCGGAGCTCAAGACCGGCGATCTGGTCTATCCGTACGCTCAGGCGGCGAGGTAAGCCGGCGGGATCTTATCAGTCGACACCTCGGTCCTTCAGCATGTCGCGGACCGCGGCTAGATAACCCTCCTTGCGGCGCGACAACGGCTGGCGCCGGCGGAACAGGCTCAAGGTCACGGAGCGCGCCGGCACGATGGGCAGCACCTTGATGACGCCGAGCGCCGCCTCATTCGCCGCGCTCGCGCGCGGCACGATGGCGATCCCGGTGCCGGATTGCACGATCACCTTCATGGTCTCGATATTGTCGGCGACGGCGAGAATGTTCGGCCGGATGCCAAGGTCGGCGAACAGCGACAGCACGACCTGCCCGTAGCCGACGGTCAACTCGCTCATGATGATCGGCTCGCTCACCAGGCTGCCGATATCGATGGGCTTGCGCGCGCGTGCGAGACGATGCGATGGGTGCGCGATCAGCACCATCTCGGCTTGCGTCAGCCGCTCGATCACGATCCCGCCGGGAACCCGCTCGGGATCGGATTCGATGGCAATCCCGGCGTCGACCCTTTCCTCGTGCAGGTCGTTGAAGATGCTCTTGGTCGGCGCGGTGAGGATTTCCAGCCTCACCGCGGGCAGGGTCTGCGAAAGGTCTCGAAACAGACGGGGCATGAAGATTTGCGCCATCCCCGACCCCATACCCAGCGTCAGCGTGTCGGACGGCGCCGCGCGAAGCCGCCGCGCGGTATCGGAAAGACTGAGCACATCGCCGATGACGCGTTCAGCCTCGTATAGAAACGTGCGGCCGCGTTCGGTGAGCTCGATCCCGCGCGGCGTACGGCGAAACAGAGGAAAGCCGATCTCGTCCTCTAACAGCCTCACCTGCTCGCTGACGGCGGATTGCGAGACGTTGAGTCGCGTCGCAGCATGCGTGAAACTACGCTCCTTGGCGACAGACAGCGCGTAACGAAGTTGACGAAGCTCCAAAGCGCGGCCCCGGATCGACAGCGGACGATCGTTATAACGCTTATTGCGATGCGGGTCTGCGGCGGGGAGCACCGAGGCTTCAACTCGACCGAATGGTCGCGAGTCGCGAGCGCAAGCAATTCCAGTCGGACTCGCTCGGAATTCCGAACCGCAGCCAGGTCGGCTGTTCGCGAAAGGCGCGCACGATGACTCCAGTCGCTCCAAGGCGCTGAAACATCTCGCTGGCACGGGGCGTCCGCACCAGTCGGAACAAGGATGTGCCGCCGACAACCTCGACGCCCGCCTGCGCCAATAGTCGATCGAGCTTCTCCGCACCGTCCGCCAGTCGGCGGCGTGTGCCATCGATCCAGGCGGCATCCGGGAGCGCCCTTTCAGCGACTGCCATGGCCGGGCCCGATACCGCCCACGGACCCAGGATCGCATTGAGCCTGGCGGCGAGGTCCGGCGCGGCGAGCGCGAAGCCCAGCCGCAGCCCCGCCAGCCCGAAGAATTTTCCAAAGGACCGCAGCACGATGATGTTCCCGCGATCGATGTCGCCGGCCAAACTCGCCTCGGGGGGGCCGACATCCATGAATGCTTCGTCGGCGACGAGAAGGCCGCCGTGGGCCCTCAGCTCGTCCGCCAGAGCGAGCAGTCTTTGCCTCGCGATTGTCCGGCCGTCCGGGTTGTTCGGATTGACGACGACCGCAAGGTCGGCTCCGCCAAGCGCTTCGACATCGCTTGCATCCAGCACGGCGTGCCCGGCGAGCGCGGCGGCGCGCGCATGCTCGGAATAGGTTGGACCTAGAATGACAGCGCGTCCCGGAGGCACGAGAGCCGCCACCTGCGACAGCAAGATTTGGGTGCCTGGCGCAGGCACGACCTGGGCGGCCGACGGGGCTGCGTAGGTTCGTGCAGCAATTTCCGACAGCCGCATGTGGGCCGCGGGATCGGGCAAGCGCGCGAATGCCTCCGGAGCGAGAGGCGGCAGAGGGTATGGAAAGGGATTGATTCCGGTCGACAGGTCGATGAAAGGTTGCGGCGCGTCGGGGAACAGCCGCCGTGCCGCGGCGAGGTCGCCGCCATGATCGAGCGGCGCCGCATCGAAGTGGGAGATCATGGCTGTCGCGCTTACCCTTCTCGCCCTGCTGATCGACGTCATTGCCGGCTATCCGGACCGGCTGGTGCGCGCAATCGGCCACCCGGTGACCTGGATGGGCCGGCTGATCGCCGCGCTGGAGCGCCGATGGAACCGCGATACCGCGGGACGGGGCTCGCGGCGGACGCTCGGAATTCTCACCGTCTTTCTGGTCGCCAGCATCGTCGGCGCGACGGCACTCGTCATCGAGCGCGGGTTTCTGATGCTGCCGTTCGGGTTGATCGGCGCCGGCGTGGTCGGGAGCACATTGATCGCCCAGCGAAGCTTGCGCGAACATGTGGCGCGTGTTGCCGACGCGCTTGACGGCAGCGGCCTCTCCGGCGGGCGCAAGGCGGTATCGCACATCGTCGGCCGCGACGCCGAGCGGCTCGACGAGGCAGGCGTTGCTCGCGCGGCTATCGAAAGCCTGGCGGAGAATTTTTCCGACGGAGTGGTGGCACCCGTCTTCTGGATGATCATCGCAGGTCTCCCCGGCGCCGCAATTTATAAGGCAATCAACACGGCCGACAGCATGATCGGCCATCGCACGCCGCGCTACCAGGCGTTCGGCTGGGCGGCCGCCCGCCTCGACGACGTGGTGAACCTGCCGGCATCGCGGCTCTCCGCACTCCTTATCATCACTGCCGCTGCCACGACAAAAGGGGCTTCGGCATCGGCGGCCTGGCGCGCGGTGCGACGCGACGCCCGCCACCACCGCTCGCCGAACGCGGGCTATCCCGAATTGGCGATGGCGGGAGCGCTCGGTCTCGGCCTCGCGGGTCCTCGCACCTATGGCGGCGTCCGCTGCGACGATGCTGTCATGGGCAAGGGCCGCCGCGAGGCGACCACGACCGATATTCGGGCCGCGCTCGGGCTTTACCATCGTGCCGACGCAGTCCTGATCGGCATCGTTGCCGTGCTGGCCGTTCTTCTCATCGCGACAGGTCGATGAGACGGTCGATGTCCATATGCGTGGCAAGGTGCTTCGCCAACCGATCAAGCGTTTGGTCGACCAAATCATCATAGGAGATCGCCGTCTCAGCGGCCGCAAAGCGCTTAAGCCATGCCGCGCGCTGACGATCATCGGCGAACAGGCCGTGAATGTAGGTTCCGACGATGCGGCCGTCGGCTGAAACCGCGCCTTCCGACGAGCCGTCGGCGAGGCGGGCAAACGGCCGCACGCGGGCCGGCCCTGCGGTGACGCCCATATGCATCTCGTATCCTGAGAACGGGACGCCGTCGCAGGTCGTGCCGCAGACCGGCTTGAGGCGCTTGTCCGAACTCAAATCGGTCTCGACATCGAGCAATCCGAGGCCATCGCGCGGTGCCGGCGGGCCCCTCGACTCCACCTGGATCCCGAATGGTGCGTCCCAGCATCTGATATCCACCGCACAGCCCCAGCACGCTGCCGCCGCGCCGCACGTGCGCGCCAATGTCGCCGTCGAAGCCGGCCTGGCGCAACACGGCCAGGTCGGCGATCGTTGCCTTCGCGCCGAGCAGGATCACGAGGTCGGCGTCGCCGGGCAGGGCATGACCTGGACGCACGTGCACCAGATCGACCGCGGGCTCGGCGTCGAGCGGATCGAGATCGTCGAAGTTGGCGACGTGCGGCAGGATCGGGACCGCGATCCTGACCCGTGCCTTCGGCTTGCCGGCGCGGGCGCGGTCGAGGGCTAGAACATCCTCCGCCGGCAACAGCCGAGCGTCGGGAAAGAACGGCACCAGGCCGAGCGGCTCCCATCCGGTTGCGCGCGCGATCGTCGCCATTCCATCCGCGAACAGGGTCGGATCGCCGCGGAACTTGTTGACGAGAAAACCGCACACCTGCGCCGCATCGGCCACACCGATCACAGTCTTGGTGCCGACCAGGCTCGCAATCACACCGCCACGGTCGATATCGCCGATGAGGACGACCGGCACGTCGGCCGCGCGCGCAAATCCCATATTGGCAATGTCGGCCGCGCGCAGGTTCACCTCAGACGC
Source organism: uncultured Alphaproteobacteria bacterium (assembly GCA_963821505.1). Lineage (GTDB taxonomy): Bacteria > Pseudomonadota > Alphaproteobacteria > Rhizobiales > Xanthobacteraceae > VAZQ01. The sequence continues at coordinate 609,725 of CAWGEH010000034.1, read as the reverse complement.
GCTGCCGGCGCCTTCGACCAGCACGATATCGGCCGAGTTCTTGAGGCGGAAGTAGCTGTCCAGCACGAACGGCATCAGGTCCGGCTTCATGCGCTGATAGGCAGCGGCTTTGGCGGCGCCGTGAACGCGGCCCTGCACCACGATTTGCGCGCCGACCTCGCTCTGCGGCTTGAGCAGCACCGGGTTCATATGCACGCTGGGCGGCGTGCGCGCGGCACGCGCCTGCAGTGCCTGCGCACGGCCGATCTCGCCGCCGTCCGCGGTCACGGCCGCGTTGTTGGACATGTTTTGCGGCTTGAACGGCCGGACCTTGAGACCACGATTGGCAAAAGCCCGCGCAAGGCCGGCAACGATCAGCGATTTGCCGACGTCCGAGCCGGTGCCCTGGAACATGAGTGCGCGGGCGGCCAAGGTCAGAACTCGATGCCGGCCTGCGCCTTTACACCGGCGGCGAAATGGTGCTTCACCAGCGTCATCTCGGTGACGAGATCGGCCGCGGCCACGAGCTCCGGCTTGGCGTTGCGGCCGGTGACGACGACATGGAGCTGCGGCCTGCGCGCGCTCAACGCGTCGACGACGGCATGCAGGTCGAGATACTCGTAGCGCAGCGCGATGTTGAGCTCGTCGAGGATGACGAGCCCGAATGTCGGATCGGCCATGAGATCGAGCGCCTTCGCCCAGGCACGCTCGGCGGCGGCGATGTCGCGCTGGAGATCCTGCGTCTCCCAGGTAAAGCCCTCGCCCATGGTGTGCCAGGACACCTGATCGCCGAACGCGGCGAGGGCGTCGCGCTCCGCCGAGTGCCACGCGCCCTTGATGAACTGCACCACGCCCACCCGATGGCCCCGGCCGAGCATGCGCAGTGCGAGGCCGAAGGCAGCCGTTGACTTACCCTTACCGGTGCCGGTGTGAACGATGAGGAGCCCCTTCTCCACCGTCTTGCCCGCCACCTCGGCATCCTGCACCGCCTTGCGCTTCGCCATTTTGGCGCGATGACGGTCGGCTGCCGTCTCGCCGATTGGTTTGGTCATGGGCTTCCTTTCAAGGTGAGCGGCAAACCCGCCACCATGAGAAAGGCACGATCGGCACGCGCGGCGATCCGCCGGTTGAGCCAGCCCTGCAGATCGCGGAACCGGCGGCCGAGAGCATTGTCGGGAACGACGCCGAAGCCGACCTCGTTGCTGACCAGCACGACCGGCGCCGCAACACGAGCCAACGCACCTTCGAAGCGCTCGATCTCCGCGTCGACGTCCGCGTCCGCAAGCAACAGATTGGAGAGCCACAAGGTCAGGCAATCGACCAGCATCGGTGTCTCGCCATGGGCCACGAGCGCCCCGACGACGTCGCGCGCCGTTTCGATCGTGGTCCAGCCTGCGCCACGTCGCAGCCGGTGGGCAGCGATGCGCGCAGCCATCTCGGCGTCGCCGGCCTCGGCTGTCGCCACATAGATCCACGGCGCCGGCAGCGCCATGACCAAGCTTTCCGCGTATCGACTCTTGCCCGATCGGGCGCCGCCGAGCACGAGCGTGAGCCGTGAGCCGTCCGTGGCCGCGGACTCCGCCAAGACTCTACCCGCCGGGAACGAGCTGGCCGATCAGAGCTGCGAACCCGACGCCGACGATCGCCGCCCCCGCCAGCCGCGGCGCGAGTTCGGAGACGCTACCTCCTCTGTGCCGCGCGAACAGCGCGATCCCGACCGTGAGCGCACTCTGGATCAGGATGAGGCCCAGGAGGTAGGCGTAGAGCGGAGACGTCTCCGCGCCGAAAATCGACTCGCCGAAGGCATAGCCGTGGAACAGTCCGGCAACGGCGAAAAGCCCCGCCCATATCCAGACCGGAAGGGTGCGTCCGCGCGCGATCAGGAGGCCTGCCAACAGCACCGAGAGCGCCACGACGATTTCAGCCGCGGGCAAGCTGACGGCGTTCACGTGCAGCGCGACACCGATCGCCGAGGCGACGACGAAAAGCGCCGGCAATGCGAGATTGAGGCCGCTGAAGCCGACAGCGATGCCCACCGCCAGCAGGAAAGCGAGGTGGTCGGGCCCGATGACCGGATGGCCGAGGCCGGACACGAGGCCCTCAACGAACGTCGAGGGAGTCTTGCCGCCCATCATATGGTGGGCGGATGCCGACGCCGTCGTGAAGAGAAACGGAACCGGGACGAGCGCCGCGCGGCAAAGCAGACGTAAGCTCATGGCATCCCCCATACGCCTCGACTCGAAGGCGCGGTTACGGTTTGGCATCGGCGACAGGCCTTCCTAGCTCGCAGGTCGACACATTCCCTTGGCCTACCGGACCACCAGTCGGCCCCCAGTCGCCGATTGACTTTGGCTTGCCGCTTAGAGTTGCGAGGCGAAGCCGCAGCTTCGGGGCAAGACCCTCAGCACGTTTCCCGTTTTCATCCCACTGGGATGGGCGTTCGACAACCGCACGACTATAACCGTCACTCAATCGACCGCAAGCCGAACGGCACGCCGGCATTGACAAAGCCCGGACGGCGACCGTTAAGTGGTCGCGATCGACGGTCTCTCACGAGAGAGCGAACAGGGAATGCGGTGCGGAACGCAGGTTCCAAGACCGCAGCTGCCCCCGCAACTGTAAGCGGCGAGCCCGTACCACATTGCCACTGGACGACCCGGGAAGGCGGTGACGGGCGGCGACCCGCGAGCCAGGAGACCTGCCGTTGATTCGGTCGTGGCCCGGGCGGGGTGCCTCGGCGCCGGTCGATTCGCATCAGGCACCCGGGCGGGGGCGGTGGCCCCCGCGGAGCGGCGCGGGTGACCTCTTTTCAACAGCCAAGTGCGACCTATACCGAGGCAGCCGCCGATGCCGCGATCATTTATGTCTGCATCACCTGTCGACATCCCGGCGAACCGGAGTGCGAGCCACGCCCCGGCGCGGTGTTGGCCGCGGCGACCGCCAAAGCTGCCGAAGGCAGCGGCGTCGTCGTGCGGCATGTCCGATGCTTGGCCAATTGCACGCGCGGCTTGAGCGCGGCTATGCGCTGCAATGGCTCCTGGACCTATGTATTCGGTGGCCTCGACGGCCGCTGCGCGGCGGCGCTCGTCGCCGGCGCGCGCCTCCTGGCCTGCGCTGCCGACGGCATCATGCCGTGGCGGGGCAGGCCTGAACCGCTCAAGCGCGGGCTTATCGCCCGCGTCCCACCGCTCAACTTCAAGGAGATGGAATGAGCAACTCGTCCGCGCGCGTGCCCTGCACGATCGTGACCGGCTTTCTCGGAGCCGGTAAAACGACGCTGATCCGGCACGTTCTGGGCCATGCGCAAGGCCGGCGGTTGGCGGTCATCGTGAACGAGTTTGGCGACGTCGGCATCGACGGCGAAATCCTTAAAGGCTGCGGCGCCGCCGCATGTCCGGAAGAGAATATCGTCGAACTCGCCAATGGCTGCCTCTGCTGCACGGTCGCGGACGACTTCGTGCCCGCATTGGATATGATCCTGGCGAGAAAGCCCCCGGTCGAGCACATCGTGATCGAGACGTCCGGCCTCGCGCTGCCGAAGCCGCTGGTTCAGGCCTTTCAGTGGCCGGCGATCAAGAGTCGCGTCACGGTCGACGGAGTCGTGGCCGTGGTCGACGGCGCGGCGCTGGCGGCGGGGAAAGTTGCGGCCGACATCGATGCCCTTGCGCGGCAGCGCGAAGCCGACACCGCGCTCGATCATGACGACCCGATCGAGGAAGTGTTCGACGATCAGATCGCCTGCGCCGACCTCGTTGTACTCAACAAGCGCGACCTGTTGGATGCCCACGGCACCGAGAAGGCGCTCGCCGCGATCGCGAAGGCGCTGCCGCGCGCCGTGAAGATCGTGCCGGTCGCGGACGGCAAGGTCGACCCGGCGGCATTGCTGGGACTTGGCGTTGGAACGGAAGACGACATCGCCAATCGCCGCACGCGCCACGACTCGGAACTGGAGCACGACCATGACGATTTCGAGAGCTTCGTCCTGCCGTTGCCCGAGATTGCCGATCCGGCCGGGCTCGCAGCCCGCATTGCGGCCACCGCGGCGGATACCGGAGTTCTGCGCGTGAAGGGCTTTGCCGCGGTGGCCGGCAAGCCGATGCGCCTGCTGGTGCAGGCCGTCGGCCCGCGCGTCACTCACCACTACGATCGCGCCTGGACGGCCGCGGAGGGACGACAGGGCCGGCTCGTCGTCATCGGCATGAAGGGACTCGATCGCGACGGTGTCTCCCGTACACTGCTGGGCTAAAGATGCATCTCCTGGCGACGACTTCGGCTTCCATCGACGAATTGGTCGAACCGGTTGATCTGCGCCAGTCGCCTGGTGACATCGTCATTCTTTCTTTCGCCGATAGCGATCTCGCCGGACTCGCTGCCGCCTGGGCGGCGCAGCGCGACGTGCTCCCCAGCGTGCGGCTCGCAAACCTGCGGGATCTGCGCCATCCGTTCTCGGTCGATCTTTGGCTCGACAAGGTGGGACGGCACGCAAAGGTCATTGTCGTCCGCCTGCTCGGAGGACTCGATTGGTGGCGTTACGGCGTCGAGCGGCTGTCCTCGCTTGCGCGTGAAGGTCCCATCGCGCTCGCAGTCCTTCCTGGCGAGGATCGCGATGATGCTCGCCTTGTCGAAGCCTCCACCGTGCCGACTCAAGAGCTCGATACGCTGCTGCGTTTTTTCCGCGAAGGCGGGCCGGAGAATTTGGCAGCGCTGCTGCGGCGGCTGGCGCGACTTTCGGGATCGCAGCTCGAAGGGCCGGAGCCGCGGACGGTGCCGCGGACGGCCGGATATATCCCCGGCGAAGGCGCCGTCGATCTCGACCGACTGGTGGCGTTCTGTCAGCGCGAACGGCCGCGGATTCCGATCGTCTTCTACCGCGCGATGCTGCTCGCGGCCGACACGGCGCCGATCGATGCGCTTTGCCGGGCACTGGCAGAGCACGGCCTGGCACCGGCTCCGCTGGTGGTTCCCAGCCTGAAAGATCGCGCAGCCGTCGAGTTTGTGCGCGGAGCGCTCGCGCGAACTCGAGCCGGCCGCCATCGTCACCGCAACGGCGTTCGCCGCGGCGGCGGCGGCCTCCGAGCCGACGCCATTCGACCAAACCGACGTGCCGGTGCTCCAGGCCGTCATCGCCACCACCAGACGCTCGGCTTGGCTGCAAGGTCCGCGCGGCCTCGGGCCCTCCGACCTGGCGATGCACGTCGTCCTGCCCGAACTCGACGGCCGGGTGCTGCAAGGCGTGATCGCTTTCAAAGGCCCGCTGCCGGCGCAGGACGGCCTCTGCTTCAGCGCGATCGTGAGCTTGCCGGAGCCCGACCGCGTTGCGATGCTGGCCGATCGCATCGCGGCGCTGGTGCGGCTTCAGTCCACTCCGCGCGCAGAACGGCGGGTGGCGGTGTTGATGCCCGATTATCCCGGCGCGCCCGGCCGAGCCGGTTATGCCGTCGGGCTCGATGTTCCCGCGAGCGTAGTCGCGCTGCTGTCGGACATGCAGGCCGCGAACTATGGCGTCGCCGATGCACCCCAAAGCTCGCGCGCGCTGCTCGACACGTTGGCGGCGCCTTCGAGCGAAGCGGCCCTTCCACTCGATCGCTATCGCGTCCTCGTAGCCGCGCTTCCCACCGACGCCATCGACCGCATGCGAGCCGCATGGGGCGAGCCCGAAAACGACGGAGACGTGCGCGACGGTGCCTTTCATTTCCGCACCCGGACGTTCGGGAACATCCTGGTCGGATTTCCTCCGGACCGGGGACGGCATGCCGACCGTCGAGCGGATTACCACGATGCGAATTTGCCGCCGCGCCATGCGCTGCTCGCGTTCGGCCTCTGGCTTCGGCATGTCGCCAAGGTTGATGCGCTCGTCCACATGGGCGCGCACGGCACGCTCGAGTGGCTTCCCGGCAAGGCCGTGGCGTTGACAGGGTCGTGCTTTCCCGAGCTGATGGTCGGCTCTTTGCCAGTGATCTATCCCTTCATCGTCAGCAATCCCGGGGAAGCCGCGCAGGCAAAGCGTCGCATCGCGGCCACGACCATCGGCCACCTGCCGCCGCCACTCGTCGAGGGTAGCCTTTCCGGTGCGGCCCGCGAGCTCGAGCGGCTCGTCGACGAATACGCTCAGGCGGATGGGCTCGATCGGCGCCGGCGCGACCGGCTCGCGCGGCTGATCCTGGAACAGGCGGAGCAGACCGGGCTCGCCGTCGAGGCGCGGGTGCGGCCCGATGACAGTCCGGATGACGCATTGCGCCGCATCGATGCCTGGCTGTGCGATCTCAAGGACCTTGCGGTTAAGGACGGGCTTCATGTCTACGGGCGGGAGCCCGCGGCCGTGGGCGATCCTGCGTGGCAGGCGAGCGCGCGGGCGGAACGCGCCGCGATCCTGGCCGCCTTGGACGTTTGCCGAGTTGCGCCCGGGCCGGCCGGTTCCCCGGGGCGCGGTCGGCGCGACGTCCTGCCGACGGGACGCAACCTGTTCGCCGCCGATCCGCGCACGCTGCCGACGCCGACGGCGACCGAGCTCGGTCGGCTCGCGGCCGACGAAGTGATCCGCAGCTATATGCAAGGCCACGGTGAGATGCCGCGTGCCTCGGTGATCGATCTCTGGGGCAGCGCGACCTTGCGCACCGGCGGCGAGGAGATCGCGCAGGGGCTCGCATTGATGGGTTGCCGTCCGACTTGGGACAATACGACCGGGCGCGTCATCGGCATCGAAGTCTTGCCGACGGCAACTGCCGGGCGGCCCCGGGTCGACGTGACGTGGCGAATTTCAGGTCTGTTCCGCGACCTGTTCCCCGCCCAGATTGCGCTCATCGACGCCGCGGTGCGCGCGGTCGCGGCGCGCGCGGAAGAGTTCGACCAGAATCCCCTCGCCGCCGCGGTTCGCGGCGCATCCGCCGCGCACGGCCCGTTGCAGATTGCGCGTATTTTCGGCGCGGCGCCGGGAGCCTACGGCGCCGGCGTCGAGGATCAGCTCGGACGCGACATCGACCGCGGGCGGCTTGGAACCGCTTATCTCGCCGCGGCTTCGCATGCCTACGGCGGAATCCGAAGGCGACGCGGAGCTCGCGCCGGGCGCCTTCGAAGCCCGGATCGCAACCGCGGATCTGCTCGTTCATGGCGCGGAAGACCCCACCCGCGACCTGTTGGAAGGAGCGGAAGACGTCGCCTTCATCGGGGGCTTCGCGGCGGCTGCCGCAGCGCTCGGCCGGGCACCCGATCTCGTCATCCTCGACACCACCGACCCCTCGCGTCCCCGCGCGCGCCTGTTGTCGGCGGCCCTGGCGCGGATCGTGCGCTCGCGCGCGACCAACCCGGGATTCATCGCCGGCCAGATGCGCCACGGTCCGCGCGGAGCGGCGGAGCTCGCGGAAACCGTCGACCGGCTCGTCGACTTCGCGGAGGCGACGGACGCGGTCGCCAGCCGTTTTTTCGACCTTCTGCACGACGCCTATGTCGCAGACGAAGGCGTCCGCAACTTCCTCCGGCGGGAGAATCCGGCGGCAGCGGCCGCCATTGCCGCACGCCTGGACGCCGCGCGCCGACGCGGGCTTTGGCATCCTCGGCGCAACGATGTCGACGCGGGCTTACAAGCGCTCATGAATGGGGCGACGCCGTGAACGCTCCCCTACGACGCGGCACCTGCCCTGCCCTTTCCCGACCCATGCCCACGGGCGACGGCCTGCTGGTGCGGCTCACGCCGACCGGCGCGACGATGCGTCCCGATGCGTTCATCGCGCTCTGCATGGCGGCACGCAAGTTCGGAAACGGCGTTATCGAGATCACCTCGCGCGCAAGCATACAAATCCGCGGACTGACACAGGCCTCCGTGGAACGATTCGCGGCTACGCTCGACCGCATCGACAAGGCATTTTCCGAAGGTCCGGCGGTCTTGTGCGATTCTCTGTCGGGACTCGATCCCGGGGAAGCGCTCGACGCCGGCGCGCTTGCCGCGGAGTTGCGGCGCGCGATGGCGGCGGCGTCCTTCATCGCCGACCTTGGGCCGAAGGTTTCCGTGACCGTCGATGGCGGCGGAGCGCTTCACCTCGACGCGGTCCCGGCCGATCTGCGGCTGCAGGCACGGGCCAGCGGCCGGCGGGTATGCGTCCATGTCGCGGTCGGCGGCAATGTCGCCAGCGCGACGCCTCTCGGCGCGGTTGCCGCCGAGCATGCGGTCGAGGCCGCCCTCGGTGTCCTGCGCGTGATCGCGGCCGGCGGCCAGAGGGCGCGCGCAAGGGACATTGTTGCGACCAGCGGCGCGGCCGCGTTTTGGCCGGTGATCGCCGACCTGCTCGTCGACGTCCCGCCGCCCCTGGTCCGGCCTTCGGCCGACCCTGTCGGCGAATATGCGCTCCGCGACCGACGTGTGGCGATCGGTTTCGGCCTCGCCTTCGGACATGCGGATGCGACCGCCCTTGTGGAGATCGCACGCACGGCGGCCGATGCGGGCGTCAGCGGGCTTCGCACCGCACCGGGCGGCGCCCTTCTCGTGATCGGGGTCGCCGAGGATGCGGCCAGGCGTCTGACCGACAGCGCGGAACGTCTGGGCTTCATCGTCCGTGCCAAGGATCCGCGCCGCCGAGTTGTTGCCTGCGCGGGCGCGCCGATCTGCGCCGCGGCGGAAATTCCGGCGCGCGAGCTGGCACCGAACCTTGCACGTCGCGTGGCGATCGCCGCGGCCGACGCGCCGATGGTGCACGTTTCGGGATGTGCGAAGGCCTGTGCCTGTCCGCGCTCCGTGCCACTGACGGTCGTCGGCATCGATGGCCAATGCGGTGTAGTAATCAACGGGTCCGCCCGCGACCGGCCTCTGGCGATCCTGACGCTCGAGGAATTGCCGGGCGCGCTCTCGCGACTTGCGAACACGGTAGAGCGACTGCGCGCGGCGGACGAAGGCGTCGCCGAGGTCTTGTCCCGCCTCGACCGCGGGCGGATCGCGCGTTTGATCCACGGCGAGGCGACCGGTGCCTGAGCGGCTCGATTATCTTCGCGACGGCGCTCGCATCTACGAGCGCTCGTTCGCGATCATCCGGGCTGAAGCCGATCTCTCGCGTTTTTCGGCGCACGATGCCGACATCGTCGTGCGCATGATCCATGCCTGCGGTTGCATCGAGGTGGCGGGCCGTATCGTCTTCGGCGCAGGCCTGGTTGCCGCGGCGCGGGGGGCGCTCGCGCGCGGCGCGCCGATCCTGTGCGACTCGGAGATGGTCGCGCGCGGGATCACCCGCGCGCGGCTTTCGGCGCAAAACGAAGTGGTCTGCACGTTACGGAACCCACGCGTGGCGGCGCTCGCCGATGAGCTTCGCACGACCCGCTCGGCCGCGGCGCTCGACTTGTGGCAGGATCGCCTTGGCGGCGCGCTGGTTGCGATCGGCAACGCGCCGACCGCCTTGTTTCGTTTGCTCGAGATGCTCGACGCCGGCGCGCCGAAGCCGGCCGCGATCGTCGGCATCCCGGTCGGCTTTGTCGGTGCAGCAGAGGCGAAGGACGCACTGGCGGCGGACCCGCGCGGCGTGCCGTTCCTCACCGTCCGCGGACGCATGGGCGGAAGCGCCATCGCCGCTGCCGCCGTCAATGCGCTGGCCAGGGCCGGCATATGACCGCCGCCGGAAAGCTCGTGGGAATCGGCGTAGGCCCGGGCGATCCCGAACTGATGACGCTCAAGGCCGTGCGCATGCTGGAAGAGGCCGACGTGGTGGTGCACTTTACCAAGGCCGGCAACTCCGGAAACGCCCGGACCATCGCCGCACGCCATTTCAAACGCGGCGTCCGCGAGCTGGCGCTGACCTTTCCGGTGACGACCGAGCTGCCGCGGGATGCGGCGGCCTACTGCGACGTTATCGGCGCGTTTTACGACAGCGCCGCACGCGAGGTGGCGGCGCACCTCAACGGCGGCCGTGTCGTCGCCGTGATCTGCGAGGGGGACCCCCTGTTCTACGGCTCCTACATGCATCTGCACGTGCGCTTGGCACGCCGCTTCCGCACCGAGGTCGTTGCGGGCGTGAGCGGAATGTCGGGATGCTGGTCGGCCATCGGCATTCCGATCGCGCAAGGCGACGACGTGTTTACGGTGCTTCCCGGCACTCTGGCGCAAGACGAGTTGGAACGACGCCTGGCCGAGGCAGACGCCGTGGTCGTGATCAAGCTCGGACGCAATCTGCCCAAGGTCCGCCGCGCCCTCGAACAGACCGGTCGGCTCGGTCGCGCGGTTTACGTCGAGCGCGGGACCATGACCAGGGAGAGGGCGATCCCGCTCGCCGACAAACCGGATGACTGCGCGCCTTATTTCGCCATGGTGCTGGTGCCCGGCTGGGAGGAACGGTCGTGAGCGGGCGGCTGGCCGTGGTCGGGCTCGGTCCCGGAGACGCCCGCTGGCTCACGCCGGAGGCGCAAGCGGCCTTGGCCGCAGCCGATGCGCTGTTCGGTTACGGACCTTACCTTGACCGCGCGCCGGTTCGTGATGGACAGAGCCGCCATCCGTCCGACAACCGCGAGGAAGGTTTGCGCGCCGGCGCCGCGCTCGAGAAGGCGTCGGCGGGCGCCAACGCTGCTTTGGTATCCGGCGGCGATCCCGGCGTATTCGCGATGGCGGCAGCGGTTTGCGAGCAGATCGAGCAGGGTCCCGCGGCTTGGCGGACGCTCGACGTGGAGATAGTTCCCGGCATCACGGCGATGCTGGCGGTCGCCGCGCGTGTCGGGGCACCGCTCGGTCACGATTTCTGCGCGCTGTCGCTGTCCGACAATCTGAAGCCCTGGAACGTGATCGAGCGTCGCTTGGATGCGGCGGCGGATGCCGGATTCGTGATCGCGCTCTACAATCCGATCTCGCGGGCGCGGCCATGGCAGCTCATCGCCGCCTTCGAACGATTGCGGCGTCATCTCCCGACGACGACGCCGATCGTGTTCGGCCGCGCCGTCGGCAGGCCGGACGAGAGCGTCGCCGTCACGACGCTCGGATTTGCCGATCCCGCCGGCGCAGACATGGCGACCCTCGTCATCGTCGGCTCGGCCGAGACGCGCCTCGTGCCACGGACCGGCCATGCTCCGCTCGTCTATACCCCGCGATCGATTGGGAGCGCGAGCGCATGATCGAGCCACCTCATCGCTTGCTCCACGGTCTCGACGGTTGGCGCTGCGGGCAAGGACGGACGGCGCAACAAGATGACGGTCAAGCCAAGTGCGCGTGCGGCGGCAATCTTGCCGTAGGTCGCGGCCCCTCCGCTGTTCTTGGCGACAATGACGTCGATGGCATGCGCGGCCAGCAAGGCCCGCTCGTCGGCTTCGCTGAAGGGTCCGCGACCGGTCAGGTAGCATGCGCGCGGCACTGCGAGCGGCGGCTCGACCGGCTCTACGCTGCGCACGAGATAGTAATGCTGCATGGCCGCGGCGAAATGTCCGATCTCGCTCCTGCCGAGTGCGAGGAAGACACGCCGCGGCCCTTGGCCGAGCGCTTGCACCGCCTGCGCCGCATCCGCGACCTCGCTCCAGCGGTCGCCGGCCGCCGGTGTCCATGCTGGCCGGCGAAGCGCGAGCAGAGGCACGCCGGTGGCCGCCGACGCGCCGGCCGCATTGAGCGAGATGACGGCGGCGTAAGGGTGCGTGGCATCGACGAGCGCGTCGACGCGCTCGATCGCGAGATATCGGGCAAGGCCCGCTGCGCCGCCGAATCCACCGGTCCGCACCGGTACGGCGTGCGGCGCGGGCGTGGTGGTGCGGCCCGCAAGCGCAACGGTTACGTCGGCGCGGTCGGCGAGACCTTCCGCCAGACGCCGCGCTTCCGTCGTGCCGCCGAGAATGAGGATGCGCCGCATGCCGCTCGGTGACTCCCTTGCGCGCGAGACTGCCGCACCGCGGCGCTGGTTGTCCATCGTCGGCATCGGTGAGGACGGGGTCGAAGGACTGACGCCGGTCGCGCGAGGCCTGGTCCAAGGAGCCGAGATCGTGTTCGGCGGCAAGCGGCATCTTGCGCTTGCCGCGGCGCTCATCTGTGGCGCCGCGCGACCGTGGCCCAGTCCGTTCGAGCGCGCGGTCGACGAGGTGTTGGGACAGCGCGGCCGGCAGGTATGCGTGCTCGCATCCGGAGATCCATTCGTTTATGGCGTCGGCACGGTCTTGTTGCGACATGTCGACCCCCGAGAGACGACGACGGTGCCGGCGCCTTCGACTTTCAGCCTCGCCGCCGCGCGCCTCGGCTGGGCGCTGCCGGAGACGACCCAGGTTTCCCTCCATGGCCGCATGCTCGATCTCGTCCGTCCGCATCTCCAGCCCGGCGCACGGGTGCTGGCCCTGACATCCGACGGCGAAGGGCCCGCCGCGCTCGCCCGCCTGCTCGCCGACAGCGGCTTCGGTCGCTCGCGAATGACCGTGCTCGAAGCCCTGGGCGGTGCACGCGAACGCCTGCGGGCGACGACGGCCGCGGGCTTCGACCTCGGCGACGTCGGCGCGCTCAACACGGTTGCTGTTGAAGTCGTGGCCTCGCCCGGCGCACGCGTGCTCGCCCGAACGTCGGGCCTATCCGATGACCTGTTCGAGCATGACGGCCAGATCACCAAGCGCGAAATCCGCGCGCTTACGCTGTCCGCGCTCTCCCCCCGTCGGGGCGAATTGCTGTGGGATGTCGGCGCCGGCGCGGGCTCGGTGGCGATCGAATGGATGCTCGCCGATCCCTCGCTGCGTGCGGTCGCGATCGAGGCGCGCGGCGAGCGCGCAGCGCGCATCCGACGCAACGCCGCTGCATTCGGCGTACCGGGGCTCGACGTGGTCGAGGGCATGGCGCCCGCGGCATTCGACGGCCTCGCCCCACCGGATGCCGTCTTCATCGGCGGCGGCGCCGGCGATGTCCTCGACGCCGCCGTGCGTGAGCTTCCTTCCGGCGGGCGTCTGGTCGCCAACGCGGTAACGCTCGAGACCGAGGCGCTGCTCGTCGCTCGTCGTGCAACGCTCGGCGGCGAGCTCATTCGCGTCACAATCGCGCGCGCGGAGCCGGTGGGTGGCAGGCAGGCTTGGCGTCCGGCCCTACCGCTGACCCAGTGGATCTGGGTGAAGCCATGATGGTGGCGGGGGTGGGATGCCGCAAGGGCGCCTCGGCGGACGACATCGCCGCGGTCATTGCCGATGCCCTTGCACGCGCGGGCGTGGCGGCGGACGCGCTCGACTTGATCGCGGCGCCCGAGCTCAAACGCGGCGAGCAAGGCCTCGCGGCCGCCGCGACCGCTCTCGGCGTGCCGCTTGTCCTCATTCCGACGGCCGAACTGGAAGCCGCAGGCGCGCGCGCCGAGACCCGGTCCGCGCGCGTTGTCGCGCTCATGGGTGTCCCCTCCGTCGCCGAAGCGGCAGCGCTCGCGGCCGGCGGCCCCTCGGCGCGGCTGGTCGTGACCCGGATCACGGTCCGCAACGCTACCTGCGCGCTGGCGCTCGCCGGGGAACAGCCATGACCGTACATTTCATCGGCGCCGGGCCGGGAGCCGCGGACCTCATGACGTTACGCGGACGCGAGCTGCTGGCACGCTGTCCGGTCTGCCTCTATGCGGGCTCGATCGTGCCAGCCGAGGTGCTTGCGTTTTGTCCGCGCGACGCCCGCCTCGTCGACACTGCGCCCATGACCCTCGACGAGATTGAAGCGCAATGCGTCATAGCCCACGCTGCGGGGGAGGACGTTGCACGCCTTCATTCCGGCGATCTATCCGTGTTCAGCGCCCTGGCCGAACAGATTCTGCAGACTGAAGCGCCACTCCATTCCTTTTACGTTGACACCCGGCGTGCCGGCCTTCGCGGCGGCCGCGGCGCTGCTGGGCCGTGAACTGACCGTTCCGGAGGTCGTTCAAAGCGTGGTGCTGACGCGCGTCGCGGGGCGCGCGTCGCCCATGCCGGCTGCCGAGCGCTTGGATGCTTTTGCGGCCACGGGCGCGACGCTCGTCCTTCATCTCGCCATTGCGGCGATCGAGCAAGTCGTCAGCGAACTCAAGCCGTTCTATGGCGAGGACTGCCCGGTGGCCATCGTCGCACGCGCGACCTGGCCGGACGAACGCATCATACGCGGCACGCTCTCCGACATCCTCGGCAAGATTGCGGCCGAGCCGATCGAGCGCACGGCTGTCATCCTGGTCGGTCGCGCACTGGGCGCGCAGGATTTCCCGGAAAGCGCACTCTACAGCCCCACTTACCGCCGTCGATTCCGGGAAGGAGGTCGGCCGTGAGCGGGCTCCATCGGAGTGCGGCCGATAAGCCCTCCATCGCGATCGAAAAGCACGACATCAAGCACGATCCCGGTACCATCGAGCACGCGCGCCGCCGTTTGCCAGGCAGCTCGGGCAACGATATCGCCGAGCGGAAGACCCTCCTGCGCCGTGTAGCCGAAAGCTTCCGCCGCCGTGTTCGCCGCGAGAATGCGCTTGCCCAGCGCGTGCGAGCCGCCAGCGCCTTGCGCAAGTGCGGCGAGCATCGCGAGATCGACTGCACCGCGCTTCGAATGCAGATCGAGCAGGCCTTGCGCGAGCTTCGTCATCTTGGCCACGCCGCCTGCTATCGTGACGCGCGCGACCGGATGCGTGCGCAGATATTTCAGCATGCCGCCGACGAAATCGCCCATATCGATCAACGCCGTTTCGGGCAAACCGTGAAGTTTCTTGACAGCAGCTTCGGAAGCCGAGCCGGTCGCGCCAGCGATGTGGGCGATGCCGATTGCGCGCGCGACGTCGATGCCGCGATGGATCGAATGAATCCAGGACGAGCAGGAATACGGGATCACGATACCGGTCGTGCCGAGGATCGACAATCCGCCGACGATACCCAGGCGTCCGTTGAGTGTGCGCACCGCCAGCGCCTCGCCGCCCGGGACCGAGATTTCCACCTCGACGTCGCAGGCCCGGCCTTCGCCGGCAATTTCCGCGATCGCTTCACGGATCATGCGGCGCGGTACCGGATTGATGGCCGGCTCGCCCGGCGGGATCGGCAGGCCAGGCCGCGTGACCGTGCCCACGCCTTCTCCCGCGCGGAAGACGATGCCACTTCCCGGCGCCGCCGGCCGGATGGTCGCAAGCACGAGCGCACCGTGGGTGACGTCGGGATCGTCGCCCGCGTCCTTCACCACCCCGGCGGTGGCGGAATTTTCGTCGTGCCGCGTCACGGCAAGCGCGAAAGAGGGGCGCTGCCCCTTCGGCAGGGTCACCTCGACCGGATCAGGAAACTCGCCCGTGATCAGGGCCGCGTAGGCGGCCTTGGCCGCTGCCGCGGCGCAGGTCCCCGTGGTCCAGCCTCGGCGCAGCGGGCGCTCGCTCATGGGCTTGCATATAGTCCGTCGGCCGGGTCCCGTCACTTGCGCGGAGAGGTCCGATGAACGAGCGAAGCGCTGCCTCCTCCGTACGCGCGGATGTCCCGGTGCTTGCGCCCGGGCATGTCTGGCTCGCCGGAGCGGGACCTGGAGATCCGGGCCTGCTGACGCTTGATGCGCTCGCTGGCCTCTCACAGGCCGACATCGTCGTCCACGATGCGCTCGTGGATCGTCGCGTCCTGGCGCTCGCGGGTCCGCAAGCGCGGCTCGAATTCGCAGGCAAACGCGGCGGACGGCCATCCCCCAACCAGGCCGACATCTCAAATCGTCTTATCGAGCTTGCACGCGCGGGCAACCGCGTCCTGAGGCTCAAGGGTGGCGATCCGTGCGTGTTCGGGCGGGGCGGCGAGGAAGCGCTGGCGCTCGCAACTGCCGGAGTGCCGTACCGTCTCATCCCGGGCGTGACAGCAGGGCTGGCCGGCCTGACCGCGGCAGCCATTCCGGCGACGTTCAGAGGGATCAACCGCGCGATTATCCTCGTCGCCGGTTACGGCGCCGATGACGATCGCTTCGATTGGGCGGCGCTGGCGCGAACGGGGCAGCCGATCGTGCTGTATATGGCGATGCGCAATCTCGCAAAGATCACGCAAGAATTGATGCGTGGCGGCCTGTCGCCGGGCACGCCTGCCGCGATCGTCGTGAGTGCGACCGTGGTTGACGAGCGCATAGTGGTGTCCACGCTTGACCGGATCGCGCGCGATGCGCGCGACCATCTGCTGGGAACGCCGGCGATCGTCGTCATCGGGGAGATTGTGAAAATGCGCGAACGCCTGCTCGGCTGCGCCCGCGCGGCCGATAGCGAGGCTGCTCGATGACGGCGCGCGGCCTCATCATCGCGGCCCCAAGCTCCGGCGCCGGCAAGACGACCGTGACCCTCGGCCTCCTTGCAGCGCTCAAACGACGAGGCCTCGCGGTGCGCGCGGCCAAGGCGGGCCCCGACTACATCGACCCGGCCTTTCACGCAGCAGCTACCGGGGTACAAGGGTTCAATCTCGATACCTGGGCGATGCCGCCATGCTTGCTCGACGCGCTGATGGCGGAAGCCGCGCGCGATTGCGACCTGCTGGTGATCGAAGGCGTCATGGGCCTGTTCGATGGCGCGCCGGGCCCGCGCGGAAGAACGGGTGCCGCGTCCGACCTCGCCGCGCGGTTCGCATTGCCGGTCCTGCTGGTCCTCGACGTGGCGGCTCAGGCGCAATCCGCGGCAGCCGTCGTGCGCGGGTTCCTATCGCACGATGCCGACATCCGCATCGCCGGCGTCGTACTCAACCGCACGGGCAGCGATCGCCATCGCCAGCTGGTTGCGCAGGCCATATCGGCCTTGGGCGTTCACGTCATTGGTGCATTGCCGCGTGCGGACCATGTCCTCCTGCCGGAACGGCATCTCGGCCTCGTGCAGGCGAGCGAGCTTCGCGACCTGCAGGGACGTCTCGATCGCCTCGCGGACATGGCCGAACGACACCTCGATCTCGAAGCTGTTATCGCGTGCGCCGCACCGGTCGAGCTGGGCGCGCCGGGCGCTATTTCCTCGCTGCCGCCGCCGGGGCAGCGCATCGCGCTCGCGTCCGACGCTGCATTCACGTTCGTCTACGAGCATCTGCTCACGTGTTGGCGCCGAGCGGGTGCAGAAGTCTCGACCTTTTCGCCGCTCGCCGATGAACCGCCGCCCGAGAGCTGCGATATATGCTGGCTGCCCGGCGGCTATCCGGAACTCCATGCCGGCCCACTCGCGTCGGCGGAGCGTTTTCGCCGCGGGCTTGCGCGGTTTGCCGAGACCAAGCCGGTGCACGGCGAATGCGGCGGCTACATGGTCCTGGGGCAAGGGATCGAGGACGCGAATGGCGTGCGCCACGCCATGGCGGGCCTGCTCGGTCACTCGACCAGCTTCGCCAAACGCAAGCTGCATCTCGGCTATCGGGAAGCACGTCTTCGCGCGGACAGTCCCATTGGGCCGGTGCACGCCGTCGTCCGTGGGCACGAGTTTCACTATGCTACCCTCTCGACCGCCGGGCCTGACGAGCCGCTCGTCGAACTTAGCGATGCGCAGGGGCGACCGATCGGCATGGATGGCGGCCGGCGCGGCCGCGTCACTGGAACGTTCTTTCACGCGATCGCGCAGAACGAAAGCGATTGACGCCAGCCGGCCGGCGCGCAGGCTAGTGCGCTTTGTTGGCGACCCCCGCCTGTGCAAAAGTAGCCATGCCGGCGTGGCAGGCGATCGCAGCGCGCAGCACCGATACGGCCAAGGCAGCGCCGGATCCCTCACCGAGACGCATTCCCAGATCGAGAAGCGGCGCGAGAGCAAGTTTGCTCAACAGCGCTCGATGCGCGGCTTCGGCCGAGACATGCGCCGCCAAGGCATGATCGAGCGCATCGGAGCGCAGTTTTGCCAAAGGAGCGACCGCGGCAGCGCAGACGAAGCCGTCGAGCAGCACCGGAATGCGGCGGTGGCGCGCCGCAAGCGCCGCGCCGAGGATGGCGGCGAGCTCGCGCCCGCCCAGCGCAGCCGCACTCGCCAGGGGATCATTGAAAAGGGCCGCGTGCCGAACGAGCGCCGAGTCGATCGCCGCCCGCTTTCGCGCCAGCCCCACGTCATCCACGCCGGTGCCGCGACCGGCCCAACCAGCGCCGCCCCCGAACATGGCCGCCGCGACTGCCGCCGCCGCGGTCGTATTGCCGATCCCCATCTCGCCGAGGCAAACGAGATCTGCCGCCGGCGCGACCGCCTCGTAGCCGGCGCCCACGGCCGCCAGGAACGCTTCGTCGTCCATGGCCAATGCTTGCGTGAAGTCGGCCGTGGGTTGTTCGAGCGCCAGCGGAACGACGCGAAGGCTCGCTCCCGCCGTGCGAGCAAGCTGGTTGATCGCGGCGCCGCCGGCGGAGAAGTTCGCCACCATTTGGGCCGTAACCTCGGCGGGGTAGGCCGACACGCCTTGTGCCGTCACGCCGTGATTGCCGGCGAACACCAGAATATCGACACGATCGAGGCGGGGCATGTGTCGTCCCTGCCACCGCGCGAGCCATATGACGACGTCCTCGAGCCGCCCCAGACTGCCCGGCGGCTTAGTCAGTTCGCTCTGACGCTTCGCCGCGAGAGCAGCGGCTTCCGCATCTCCCGGCGGCAGGTCCAGACAGGCCGCCCGCAGATCGGCGAGCGATGCAAAGGCACACGAGCCGGCGCCCATGCGGCCGGCGGGCGGCGGACCCGATGTCACCGCGCCATCTCCTTCGGCAGGCAAGACGTCAAAAGCAAGCGTCCCTCTCATTCTCCTGATAAGGTTGCCTTCAGCTTATCACGACGCGCTGACGATACCGTCCGCTCATGCCTCCTGCCATTTCTCTGAACCAGCTCGCGGAGGATATCAGAGCCGCGCTGCTTTTCTGCACGCGGCTGCCGCTTCCCGGTGCTGCAGCGATGACCGGCAGCGCTATCGCACGCGCAAGCTGGGCTCTCCCCGTCGCGGGCGCGGTCGTGGGATTGATCGCAGCCGTCGTCTATTGGCTCGCTCGCTTGGCCGGTCTGCCGCCGCTCCCGGCCGCCGGCCTGACGATCGCAGCGACCCTTGTCGTGACCGGATGCCTGCATGAGGATGGACTGGCGGACGTGGCTGACGCTTTTGGCGGACACACGCGTGAGCGCAGGCTCGAGATCATGCGCGACAGCAGGGTCGGGACCTACGGCGCCTGCGCGCTGTCCATGTCGCTGCTGTTGCGATCGGCCGCGCTCGCGGGCATTGCGGATCCGGCCGGGGCTGCCGCAGTTCTCGTCGCGGCACACATGGCAGCCCGCAGCAGCATGCCGCTGTTCATATGGCTGGTTCCGCCGGCACGAGGTGACGGCCTTTCCGTCGGCGTCGGCCGGCCGCACCCGCTGAGCATCTTGGCTGCAGTCCTTCTCGGAGTGCTCGCGCTCTTCCTCGGACTTGGTCCGGCGGCGGGCGCTGGCGCCATCGTGCTGCTGGCGGCCGAGTTTGGATTGCTGGCGTGGTATTGCAGGCGGCAGATTGGCGGCCAGACGGGCGATGTCCTGGGGGCGCTCGAGCAATTGGGCGAGATTTTCATTCTGCTCGTCGCAGCCGCCGCATATGTCCGCGGATGACGCTACCGCTTGCAGGACGAAGAAACTCCGACCGGCCGATTGCTCGTCCAGCGGACGGAGGTTGACACATCCGGCGAACGGGCAGACGCAATAGAGTTGGTGCTGACGGCACGGGGCATCATACATGAGCGCGCAGATTCAGAGTTCCCTTCCCGCCGCAAACAAGCAGATGGACTTCGACGACGCCTTCCGCGCGCGTCTGCGGGACCTGCTCGCTTGGCGACGGGACGTTCGGCGCTTCCGACGCGAGGCGCTTCCGCACGGAACATTGGAGCGTCTTATCGAGCTGGCATGCCTGGCCCCGTCGGTGGGGCTGAGCCAGCCCTGGCGGTTTGTCATTGTTGACAATCCGGCCGTTCGCACCGCCATTCGACGGAACTTCGAAGCCTGCAATGCGCAGGCCCTTGCGCTGCAAAGTCGGGAGCGCGCAGCCGCGTATGCACGGCTCAAGCTCGCCGGTTTGGACGATGCCCCGTGTCATCTGGCGGTGTTCACCGACCCTTCGACCACGCAGGGCCACGGGCTCGGACGCCACACCATGCCGGAGATGATCGAGTATTCGGCTGTGACAGCCGTGCACACGATTTGGCTCGCGGCGCGCTCCGAGGGCATCGGCATGGGATGGGTATCGATCCTGGAGCCTCGCGCGGTCGCGGCGATTCTCCGTGTCCCCGCAAACTGGAAGTTCATCGGCTATCTCTGTCTTGGGTTTCCGGAAGCCGAGGATCAGGTTCCCGACCTCGAGCGGGCAGGCTGGGAGCAGCGACAGCTACCCTCTTCACTTGTTGTCATTCAGCGCTGAAATACGCGGTACTTGACCACGCGCGCTTGATTACGCGGTACTAGGGTAAAAACTCATTAATTCTTCTACTCTGACAATACGATCCTGATTTGTTTTTTGGAAGGGATCGGATCGTGCGCAGGAATTTGTTTTGGCTAAGCGATGAGCAATGGGCTCGAATTGAGCCTCATTTGCCAACCGATGTTCGCGGTGTGGAGCGGGTTGACGATCGCCGGGTTATCAGCGGGATCGTGCATGTTCTCAAGAGCGGTTGCCGCTGGTGCGATTGCCCGCCGGAATATGGGCCTCCGACAACGATTTATAACCGGTTTGTGCGCTGGGCGCGACGCGGCATCTGGGAAAACCTGTTTCGAGAGTTTGCTGGAAACGGACGATCCGCGGGCACGCAGATGATCGAACTCCACGCACGTCAAAGCGCACCGCTCGGCGGCGGGCGGAAAAGGGGG
The DNA here is from genome assembly GCA_963821505.1 of uncultured Alphaproteobacteria bacterium. Lineage (GTDB taxonomy): Bacteria > Pseudomonadota > Alphaproteobacteria > Rhizobiales > Xanthobacteraceae > VAZQ01. The sequence goes on along the minus strand of CAWGEH010000034.1, from coordinate 589,083 downwards.
GAGAAAAAGCAGGCTGTGGGCCGTTCGCGCGGAGGGCGCAACACGAAGATACACGCACTCGCAGATGCTAAAGGGCGCCTGATCGCCATCCTGTTGACTGGAGGCGAAGCTCACGATTGCCCGGTCGCAGAGCGCTTGATCCGCAGAGTGAAGTCACCAGAACGCCTGCTCGGCGACAAGGCGTATGACAGCGCCGAGTTGCGCGAAGAGTTGAACGAGCGCGGGACCAAGCCGGTCATTCCCAACCGCTGCAACAGAAAGCAACCATTCAGCTTCAGCAAGCACCTCTACAAACTGCGTTGGCATATCGAGAGTGCGTTCAACAGGTTGAAGGACTTCAGACGCATCGCCACGCGATACGACAGGCTGGCCCGAAACTACCTGGCCTCTGTCTGCCTCGCCGCCGCTCTTGTATGGTGGATTTAATGAGTCCAGACCCTAAATTCTGGCGCTCGAGGCGATCGCTCCCTGATGCTGCGGCAGGTCGCCACATCCCGGCAAAGCGGGCGATTTGGAGTCACACCGTCGTCGGCTCCAGCGCCTCCTGATGCCACAGCAGCAGGCGGCGGCGTATGAAGGTCATGCTTTTGACCAGCGCGTAGCCGATCACCGCGATCTCGACGATACCGGCGAAGACGCCGCGCGAGTCGGCAAAACGCGAGGCCGTGTTCATCGCGCCGCCGAGGCCATAGCCGCCCATGAACATCTCGGTGATGATCGCCACGATCAGCGCGATCGGCAACGCCACCTGCAGGCCGGTGATGATCTGCGGCAGCGCCGCCGGTAAGGCGATCTGCCACAGGAGCTCGCGCTCCCCCGCCCCCATGTTGCGGGCCGACCAGAGCAGCTCGCGTTCGACGCCGCGGATGCCGACGACGGTCGCTGTAACCACCGGGAAGATCGCTTCTAGTGCAATCATGGTGATCTTCGAGAGGTCGTAGACTCCGAGCCAGAGGATGACCACCGGCAGGAACGCGATCTTCGGCATCGGAAAGCCGACCGAGATGATGGGATCGAAGAACCAGTTCGTGATTCCGTTCCGGGAAATTCCCATGCCCAGCACGATACCGGCGATGGCGCCGATCAAGAATCCGGTCAACGCGCGGTAGAGCGTCACGGCGGTGTTGAGCACGAGGTCGCCGGCGATCAGATCGTGCCAGATCCGCTCGAGCACTGCGCTCAACGCCGGCAGCATATATGGGGTAAAGGCGCCCGAGCGCGCCGCAACTTCCCAGGCGATCGCGAGCGCAACGACGGAAAATACCCGCGCCATGCCCCAGCCCGTCGCTCGCACCAAACGATAGGACATGGCCGGCGACGGTGCGCGCGCGAGCTCGGCCAGCGGTCCGCCCGGCATGTCTTCGCTTACGCCTGCCACCGCAGCATCCTTTGCATGAGCACGAGATAGATGCGGTCCGCCATGAACCCGAGCAGCGCCACGGTGAGGACGACGGCGAACATGGCGTCGTAGGTGCCGCTCGCACCGAGGAATCCGATGAGATAGCCCAGCCCCTCGCGCGCCGCGATCAACTCGGAGCTGACCAGCAGGATGAAAGAGAGCGCCAACGCGGTGCGGATGCCATTGAGCAGCTCCGGCATCGCGCTCGGCACCACCACATCCCACAACATGCGCAGCCGATTCGCGCCCATGCTGCGCGCCGACCAGACCAGCGCCTGCTCGCTCGAGCGTGCGCCGTTGAATGCGCCGATCGTGACCGGCAGCATGCACCCCAGAAAGATCAGCAGGATCTTCGAGCCGTTGCCGAAGCCGAGCCAGAGCACCGTCACCGGGATCAGCGCTGATTTCGGCATCGGGTAGAACATTTCCACCAACGGGCTGAGCAACACGTTCACCGGCCGCCACCAGGCCATGAAGATTCCGAGCGCGGCGCCGACCGCGATCGCCAGAAACAGCCCGGCGCCGGCCCGCCACAGCGAAGCGGCACCGTTGGTGACGAGTTCGCCATCCTTGAGGAGATCGATCCAGGCCGTCACGACCGTGCTCAGCGGCGGCAGCGCGAGCGTGGAGACGACGCCGGTCCGCGCGCCAATCTCCCAGGCGAGCGCCAGCAACAGCAGCGGCGTATATCTGAGGAAAGTTGCCTTCATGAGCGTGCGCGCCCTACCCGCTTGTCATTCCCCGCGCAAGCGGCGCATCCGGTGATGTGGGCGCGAAAAAAGCCGCTGCAGCCGGACCGATCCGGTCCGGCGGTGCTTCCTGGGTGGCCCGCTTTGGCACGCCATGACACCGAAGATAACGTCACGACACCCGCCCGCCCTGTGCCTTGATCGCTTCGATGCGCACCAAATTCCAGATTTCGTCCACCTTGTCGATAAAGCCCTTGTTCTTGAAGATCGCCGGATCTGCCTTGTCGAACCTGGTCTCGACGATCGCCTTGACGCGGCCGGGACGCGCCGACATCACCGCCACGCGGTCGGCGAGATAGACCGCTTCCTGGACATCGTGCGTCACGAAGATCACCGTCTTGGGAGTGCGCTGCCAGATGTTCAGGAGCTCCGACTGCATGAGGCTGCGGGTCTGGGCATCGAGTGCGCCGAACGGTTCGTCCATCAGCAGGATTTTCGGATCGAACGCGAGCGTTCGTGCTAAGGCGGTGCGCTGGCGCATTCCGCCCGACAGTTGCGAGGGATAGCTGTCCTCGAAGCCGCTCAGTCCCACGAGATCGATGAAGGATTGCGCTCGCTGCTCGCGCTCGCTGCGAGGCAACCGCATCCGCTCCAAGCCGTAGAGGATGTTGGCACGCACGGTCTTCCACGGAAACAGTGCAAAATGCTGAAACACGATCCCGCGATCGGGGCCCGGCGCGCCGACCGGCTTGCCTTCAATCAGGATCTTGCCGCTCCCGATAGGGAGAAAGCCGCCGAGGAGATAGAGCAGCGTCGACTTGCCGCAGCCGGACGGACCCAGCAGCGCAATGAATTCGCGGGCCCGCACCTCGAGCGAAACGTCTTCGAGCGCGAGCACGGGCCGGCCGCTCGGGGGCCGATAGACGTGGTCGACGCCGTCGATGACGATTTGCGCATGCGCCATGGCCGCTCCCTGCCCGCCGCCCTTCGTCGGCTCGCGGCAAGCTAGCCGAAGAGCCGCGGCAAAGCCACGACCGAGCGGGCAACTTCGCCCGCGGCGGACGCTAGTCGCGTCGGGCTATTGACGCCGCCGACACCGCATCGGCGCGCATGAGCGAAGCATCGTTGATCAAGGCCGCATCGATGCGTAGCTGCGCCGACAAGCCCGACCGCAGCCGCGCCGCGGGCGAGCACCGGTCGTGACCAAGCGTGCTTGTTCATGCGCCTGCTCCTTGGAAAGGCTTCCACACGGCACAAGCCGCCGGCGGGTCGCCTCGGCTCAGGGGAGATGGCTCGGCGCGCCGGTTGCGCAGCGGGCCGGGATACCCGAACGCTCGCACGTCCGGGAGATAGGACCGACAAGACCATGGATAATGGAGCGGGGCTCGAACAGACCTTTCGCTCCTGACCAACAATGCGTGTCGTTCGAGCGTAAGGGCTAGCGCACCGGCGTGAGCAGGCGCCGACCCGCAAAATGCGCGCTGAGATTGTCGATCATGAGCTGACCGATTGCGACGCGGGTCTCGACCGTGGCGCTGCCGTGATGCGGCTGCACAATCACGTTGGGCAGCTTCAGCACATCGGGGGCCGGATTTGGCTCGCTCTCGAACACGTCGAGCGCGGCATGACCGAGGCGGCCTTCCCCCAGCGCCTTGATGAGCGCGGCCTCGTCGACCACGCTGCCGCGCGCGACGTTGATCAGCGTGCCCCTGCGGCCCAATGCCTCGATAACGGGGGCCGAGACGAGATGACGGGTTTCCGGCCCGCCCTTGCACGCGACCATCAGATAGTCGCTCTGCCGCGCCAGCTCGACGACATCGGCGACGTATTCGTAGGGCACGTCCGGCTTGCGGCGCGGACCCCCATAGATGACGCGCATGCGAAAAGCGGCGCCGCGATCGGCGATGGCGCGACCGATCCCGCCCAGCCCGAGCACGCCCATGGTCTTGCCGCCGACGCTGCGCCCGAGCGGAATCGGGCCCTTGCTGCCCCAGCTGCCGTCGCGCACGTAGCGATCGGCGAACAGAATCTGGCGCGCGGAGGCCAGCATCAGCCCGATGGCGAGATCGGCGACCTCGTCGGTCAAAATGCCGGGGGTGTTGCTCACCGCGATGTTGCGTTCGCGCGCGGCGGCAAGATCGACGGAATCGGTTCCGACGCCGAAGATGGCAATCACTTCGAGTCTCGGGAGCGCCGCGATCAGCGCGCGGTCGGCGCCGCGATTGGCCTCGGTCGCTATGGCGCGGATGCGGGCCTTGACCTCGGGCTTCAATGCGTCCGGCGCAGGGCGGTGCAAATGGTGGGTGATCGCGAACCGGTTCGCGAGCTCGGCATTCGTGGCCTCGGGAAAAGAGCCGATGCTCAACACGTCGATTTTCATGCCCGCATCACAGCTCGAATACCCGCTTCGGGGTCTTGTGCAGGCACGCGCCCGGTCCATCGGCCTCGATGAAATAATTGTCGCAGATCACGGCGAAGATCGAAGGGGTCTCGTAGCCGGGATGAACGGCGAGGTTCATGTGCTCCTCGATGTTCATGCCCTCGTCGGCGCGAACCAGCGGCCGCTCCACCAAATCGTAGCCTTGGCCATGGCAATAGAGGCGCAGCTCCGGCGGCAATCCGCGCGAGCGCATGTACGCGTCGTGACCCCTGGCGATTTCGGCGCAGGATGCGCCCGGCTTGAGCAGGCGCAGAGTGTGGGCCTGCGCCTCCTTCATGGACTCGAAGCCGTCGATCAATTCATTCGATGCCTTCCCCAGCACGATAGTGCGCGCGATTTCGGTGTAGAAGCCGCCGGGTCCGTTGTTCTCGATCAGCAGGGTGAAGTGATCGCCGGGCCTCAGCCTGCGCGCCTGCAGATGGCGATCGATGAAGCGCGACGCCTGTCCAAGCGGCGCCGACGAACCGAGGAAGAGGCCCTGCTCGCTGCCCAGGAGCCGGCCTTCGTATTGCGCCAGCGCGGTCACATCGTTGTCAGTCATGCCCGGTCGGATCTTCCGCAGCACGCGATCGAAGATCTCGTCCTGCATCTGCGCGGCCTTGCGGATGAGGTCCTTCTCCTCCTCGCTCTTGATCGCCTTGAGGCGATCGACGAATTCGGTCGCATCCACGAACTTGGACTTGCCCGCGAGCTCGCGCTCGATGCGCGCCACGAATTTGTAAGGCATCGCGCCGCTGCCGACCCATCCGATGGTGCGATATCCGCTGCGTCGGAGCTCCTCGGCGACAAGCTCGGCCTGGTACTCGTCGGTATAGGCGACGCTGGTAAAGGCGGGGGTGAAGATCATCTCGCCGACGCCGCGGTTGACCTCATCGCCGCCATCGACCTTGCGGCGAGCGCCGCGCGCGCCCATGTCGACGACGGTCATCAGGCCGGCGGCGGGGAAGATGACGCTGCGGGGATAGCCGTTGCTCAAGGGCGTATCGGTGAACCAGCGGACATGGCCGCCGAGCCAGTCGTTGTTGTTCTGCATCACCAGGGCATCGATCTTGCGCTCCGCCATGTCGTTGCGGACCACCGCCCAGCGGCGCTCGAGCTCGCGCGTGGAAATTGGATTGAGCAGCCGTTCGTCCATGATCTTCTGTCCGTGCTGAGGTGGGGTGCGGGCCGCTGCGGGAACCAAGGCGCGTCGTGGCCGTCGGCGAATGCCCGATCAATGCGTCAGGCCGAGCAGCCCGGCCGCGTTCGCTCCCACGATCTTCTCCTTCTGCGCGGCCGAGAGCGTGGCGGTGTCGGTGATGAATTCGATCGGCTTCGTCTCTCCCACGGGATAGTCCGAGCCGAGCAACACCCGTTCGGCGCCAACCTTGTCCACGAGCCGCTGCAGCACGGCTCGCTCGTACACGCAGGAGTTGAAATAGAGCATGCGCAGGTAATCGATCGGCGGCTTGCTCATGTTCACCCGGGTGTTGGCCTTCTCGACGTAGTTGCGGTCGACGCGGCCCATATAGAACGGCATGTAGCCGCCACCGTGCGAAATGCAGATCTTGAGCTGCGGAAACGACTCCAGCACGCCGTCGTACATCAGCGACGAGATCGCCATCGCCTCTTCGAACGCCTGGCCCACGCTGTTCCAGAGATGGAAGCGCTTGAAGCGGCGGTCGCGATTGCCGCCGGGATGGATGTAGACCGCCGCGCCCAGCTCCTCGGCCTTGGCCCAGAACGGGCGGAGCGTCTGGTCCCCGAGTTCCATCGGCCCGGCGGTGGTCGAGATCGCCACGCCCCTGAGCCCCAGATCACGCATGCAACGCTCGAGCTCGGCGACCGCGAGTGGCGGCACGTGCAGCGGGAGCGTGCCGAGTCCGATGAACCGCGTGGGCTTCGCGGCGACGGCCCTGGCGATCCAATCATTGGTGGCGCGGGCGAGGCGCAGGCTCGTTTGCGCGTCGGCCCATTCGAGGCCCTGATGGACCAGGCTTGCGCTCAGCACCTGGACATCGACCCCCATCGCGTCCATCTTGGCGATGCGCTCGGTGACATCGCTCATCCGGCCGAGCACCATCCCGGCGCGCTCCTTGATCGTGCTTCGCATTTCGTCGGTGACGCCCGGGTCGGTGGGCAGTTCGGAAAAAATATTGTGCTCCGCCGCCACCGCGTAGACCTCGGGCACGATGACGTGGGCGTGGACGTCGATCGCGCGCTGGCGCACTTGGCCTGCTGAATTTCCGCTCATCCCCTTGTCCTGGTAGGTCTACCCCACGATACGATCGTATCGTATCATGAGCCGCTTGTACGGACAGAAAAAAGCGCGCCCACGCAGGGGCTCTCCGCCCGGCGCGGCGGGCCGCACACGCTGAAAGCTTGCGGGAGGTTTCGTGCACAGGCTGTTTTGCGGACTCGCGGGCGCCCTCGCCCTGCTCGCAACGTCGCAACACGTCGGGGCGCAAAACTGGCCGGCCCGGCCGATCAAGTTCATCGTATCGCAGGCCGCGGGCGGCACGCCGGACATCGTTTGCCGCCTGATCACGGAGAAACTCGCGCGCGCGCTGGGGCAGCAGGTCGTGGTCGAGAACCGGCCCGGCGGCGGCAATATCATCGGCGCGCAAGCCGCGGCGCGCTCGGTGCCCGACGGCTACACGTTCTTCTTCGCGACCGCGGCGGCGCTCGTCACTAATCCCTACACGTTCAAGTCGTTGCCCTACGATCCTGCGCGGGATTTCACGCCGGTATCGATGGTGGCGAGCAACCCGTTCTTTCTCCTCGCCCACCCCGGCCTGTCCGCGAAGACCATTCCCGAACTGGTCGCCCTCGACAAGGCCGAGCCGGGCAAGCTCGCGGTCGCGACCGACGGCCAGCGAAATTTCTCCGGAATGCTCACCGCCTGGTTCAACAAGCGCGCAGCGACCCACATCGTGCAGGTGCCTTACGCCACCATGCCGCAAGGGGCGCAGGACGCGATCGCCGGGCGCGTGCAGCTCGTCGTGCTGGCGGTGCCGTCGGCCGCCCCGCTGATGGAGCAAGGGCAGCTGCGTGGACTGGCCGTGAGTTCGGAAAAGCGCCTGCCCGGCTTCGACCGCATCCCCGCCATTTCGGAGACGCTGCCGGGCTTCGACTTCATCGGCTGGTTCGCGGTGGTGGCGCCGGCGGGAACGCCGGCCGAGGTGGTCCGGCGCATGAACCGGGAAATGGACGTCGCGCTCAAAGACCCGGCGATCGCCAAGCGAATGCGCGAGGTCGGCATGTACAGCGAAGGGGCCGGCACGCCCGAGCAGACCGCCGCCTATGTGCGCGCGCAGCTCGACGCCTGGGGCAAGATCATCCGGGAGATCGGGCTGCAACCGGAATGACGATTCGGCGCAATCGGACGGCCACCGATCACGACTTCAACCAGGACCATCGGCGATGTCGCAGTATAAGCTGGTAACCTATCAGTCGCCGCAGGGACCGCGCGCGGGCTTGGTCGTCGACGAGACGATCTTCGATCTCGCCGACGCGACCGGGCGCCCCACCTATGCGGTCATGCTCGAAGTGCTGCGCGATTGGGACGACGCGCGCCGCATCCTTCCGGATACCGCCAGGACCGCCGGCAAGCGAACCGAAGGCCGTCCGCTGAGCAGCACCAGGCTGTTGCCGCCGGTGCCGGCGCCCGCGGGGATTTTTTGCGCCGGCGCGAACTTCACCGACCACATGATGGAAATGGCTCAGGTGCAAAATCTCAAGCCTGAGCCCGATCCGCACAGCGTGGGGCTCAAGCCCTGGCATTTCATCAAGGCAACGCACTGTCTCGCAGCTCCGGACAGCACGGTGAGACTTCCGGCCTATTCCAAGATGGTGGACTGGGAAGCGGAATTGACGGCCGTGATCGGGCGCCCGGCGCGGGATGTTCCAATCGATGCCGCGCTCGATTATGTCGCCGGCTACACCATCGCCAACGACCTCTCGGCACGCGATTTCACCAAGCGGCCGCACATCGCCGACAACTCGCCGTTCAAATACGACTGGCTCAGCCAGAAATGCTTCGAAGGCGCCTGCCCGCTCGGTCCGTGGATCGTGCCGGCCGACACCATCGCGGACCCGCAGCGCGTTGCCATCAAGCTGTGGGTCAACGACGTGATCAAGCAGGATTCACATACCAGCAAGATGATCTTCACCCTCGCCGAGCAGATCGCGCATCTGTCGACGCGCGTGACCCTCCGGCCCGGCGACCTGATCCTCACCGGCACGCCCGCGGGCGTCGGATTGGCGCGCAAGGAGTTTTTGCAGCCAGGCGACGTGGTGAAGATCTGGATCGAAGGGGTGGGAACGCTCACCAATACCTGCGCGTAGACCTGCATGGCCAAACGTAAACGAGCAATCAGCAAGACGCGGGCCGGCGCTGCGCCGGTCGACCCGGTACCGACGGCAAGCTCGGATGCTGAGCCCGCGGATCAGATTTCCTATGGCGCGCTGCCGCTGCACGAGCTTTTTGTGCGTCAGACGCGAGAGATGCTCGATCGCAGCGACCTCGACGAGGAGCAGAAGCAGAACATTCTCGTCGCCATGAGCTGTCCTTGTTGTGGAGCGGGAGCAATGTCGTTCACGGCAAAGCTGAAGCGGTGACCCGTTCACTCAATCGACGTTCGCTCGCTGCGCAAAAAAGACCCCTTGCGGGGGTCCCAGAGCATGATCCCGAAAAGTGGATACCGGTTTTCGGAAAAGATCATGCTCCAACAACAGGCTAGAGCGCGACGACGATTCGAAGAAAAGTCATCGCGCTCTAGCAGCTCGCAACCATGCGCTTGTTACTTGCCGCGCACCGCGTCTTTCAACCCGCCGACGGCGTTCTGGACCTTGCCTTTGACCTGGTCGGCCTTGCCTTCGGATTCGGTCTTGGCATCGCCCGTGGCCTTGCCGGCCCATTCCTTCACTTTGCCCTTGATCTGTTCCGCCGAGCCTTTGATCCTGTCCTTATCCATGTCTCGCTCCTTGATTGGGATCTCGGACAGTCAACGTGTGCTGCGACCAAGGGTTCCCTGTCTCGGGCGTGCCCGGCGCCCATTCTCTTGCCATTCCGGCTTGGAAAGCGACGCGAGATGCCCTAGATGTGCCGGCGTCGCATCGGTATCAGCCGGCGATCGGTCGCGGCGTGACGGACGCCCGCCGGCAGCCTCGCAACGTGCTGCTAAATGCTTACCCGATTTACTAAATTGGGGGATAGTTCAATGGTAGAACATCGGACTCTGACTCCGAGAATCTAGGTTCGAATCCTAGTCCCCCAGCCAGCGATCCGGGTGCAAGATCGGTCGCCGCCAGCCTGAGCGGCCCGGGCGGCAATGTCGAGCGCAAGCGGAGCGAAGCGGCATAGAAGACTTTCGCCGCGCTGGCAATCCGGGGACCATCTCGCACTATTGTCGCCGCCGGCTCTTGGCAAAAGATGCCATCGCGGCCGCGCGCGTGGCCCCGCGGCTACAGCGATCGCTTCTTCCCCGTGACCATGGCCCATACGAGATTCTCGCGATGCGCAATGCTCGCCGCCGCCACGCCGAAGACGTGAAACGCGACGAGGACCAGGGTGATGTTCGCCAGTGTTTCGTGCACCTGTTTGATCAACAGCGGCGGCCGCCGTTGGCCGGGAACGCGCGGACGCTCGACCTTCGCGATGATCGAGGCGAGTGGACCCTCGCCGCGATCGGCCGCCAGATTGGCTATTCCGGTGCCGGCGGTAGCAGCGATCATGATCAATAGCGCCACGATCATCGCGCCGCCCGCCGGGCTATGCCCGAGATAGCGGGGAGAGGAAAGACGTACCAGCCCGGCGAAATAGTCGAAGACTGCTCGCGGGCCGCAGAGGAAGTTGACAAACCGGGCCTGCGCGCTGCCGGTGAAGCCCCAAATCACGCGCAACACGACCAAGATCGCAATGAGGTAGCCGAGGTATGTGTGCAACCAAAGGGGCTTGTCCGTGAACCAGTTGGTCAGGACAGCGCCGGCCAAGAGCCAGTGAAAGACGCGGACAAATGGGTCCCAGACGCGGACTTCGGTTACCTGTAGCATTTTCATTTTTCCTCGACGGGCTGCGGTAGCCTACGTGCGATCCCGTTCTTTCGTTTCTGCGTGTTTGCAAGGGGCGCAATAGAAAACGAGCAGTTCCGGAAGTGGCCCTAGGCGGGGGATGACGCGTACAAGTCTCATCGGCTCGCGACAGCGCGGGCAAGACGACGGAAGAGCGGGTTCGTTGTCGGCCACTAAAGCAGGCTAGACCGGCTCGCCCGGGCGAGTTTTGATCTAGATTAAAATTTCCAAAGCGGAACTCCGGGAGCCCCTAGGGACTTCGCGGCGGGAGGGGGATATGCATGGGATCGAGAAGGACGACCCGGAAATGGCATTTCGACGCGGCTATGAGCACGGGGCAATCGAGACGTTCCACGCGATAGAGCGATTTCTCGACCCCGCTACGCGGGAAGATCTGCGTGCCTGGATTGAAAAAGACGTTGATGGATGGCGCACGAAGGCGATGCTGAGTTACCCGCCAATTTGGCGGTTAAGAATGCTAGCGCATTTTCACCTCCGTTGACGGAGCGATGGAACCCTCTCTCCTTGCGGGAGAGGGTGCCCAAGCGGAGCGAGGGCGGGTGAGGGGTACTTTGGCGAGATCTGCCGTGAAACGCCCCATCACCCGGCTCGCTTGCCTCCGCTGCGCTGCGCAGTCAAGCTTGCGTAGACTGCGTAAACTTGTCTGCGCCGCGCTCGCCACCCTCTCCGCGAGGGGAGAGGGTACCAGCCTGCGGCGCAAGACCCGGACCTTCGCACGCCTGCTTCGATCCGGCATGTCAAAGACGCGCGCAGGACCTGAGTTCGCACCAACTGGAAAACATGCTAACCGGTCCAAGGTCAGCGGGCGGTGCGCATTTTTCCCCGTAGCGGCCGAACGCGCCGCACCGCTCGACCGCCGCGCGTCATTACAGTCCGGCATCCTCAAAAATCCCCCTGAGCGTCGCGCGTCCGCTGTCCGTGAGCGCATACGCCCCGCTCTCGCGATCGTGCGTGATGAATCCCCGAACGGACATGGACTGCATCGCCTGCGCGAGGATGCCGACCGCGGCGTGATCGATACCGGTCGCGGCGCAGAACAGGATCACCCGATCTTGTGCGTTGAGCTTCGTCGTCGCCTTTGCCATGACCTACTCCCGTCGCCAGCTCTTGCGAAAGCGCCCAGTCGCGGTGCGGCGGCCCTTTGATTGGGGTCGACATTGAAGGCGTCGCTCACCCCCGATGACGTTCAAGCCTTCGGCTGGCGGGGACTTGAGATGGTCACCAGACGATTTTTGCCAACAGGAAACCAGGTTGACAAGTGGCTGTGTGAACGTTGCCGACGAGCATGAAGGGTTCCTGCAGCGGCTGTCGACAGGCAAATCGACGATGATCTACCAATCTCGGAGAAATGGCCGAAATTGCTGGCATCACGCATCCGGCGAGAGACATTGTCAGCGAGAGACCTCATTCCCTTTTGTCCTCATGCAGAGCGCTTCCGAGACGCTGCATGGCCGCCGCCGAAAGCGGCTGGGCCGCGAGTTTGGCGGCGTAGATTGCCGCTCCGCCGCTCGGCATGACGATCGGCGCCTTCAGGCGATAGCTGGCGGACAGCCCCTCGAGATGGCGCCGCAGCGGGGTAAGGATCAGCGCCTCCGCGTTGAAGACGCCGCCGGAATAGGACAGCGGAACCGGTTCGTCAGGTTCGAATTCCAGCGCCCGCCGCACCGCCTCGACGACGGCCGCGAGTTCGCGCGCCGCATCGTCGAAGATCCCGATGGCCGAGATATCGCCGTCATGCGCCGCGCGGGTCACCAGTCGGGACATAGCGGCGATGCTGCCGCGATCGCGCGCATTCATGACCTTGGCGCAGAGGTCGAGGTCGGCGCTCAGGCCGAGCGCTGCCCTGAAAGTGGCGTGGAGCGGCCCCTTCGGCAGGCGGCCATCACTCATCCGCGTGAAGATGTTCAGGCCCTGGACCGCGATCCAGTAGGCAGAGCCTTCATCGCCGAAGACCTCGCCCCAGCCCCCGGCGCGCGCAGACTTGCCCCGGCGCTCGCCGTAGCCGATCGAGCCGGTTCCGGCGACGATATTGATCCCGTCTTCGCCGCCGAGCGAACCTGCCCAGGCGCAGACCATGTCGTTATCGCAGCGATAGCGGCGATGCCCGAGAAGCGGTTCCGGCAGGGCGTCGAGCAGCACCTGCGCCACACTGTCTTCGCCATAGGCGGGAAGACCAAAAAAGGCATGCGCGATGGCGCTGCCGTCGATCCCCGCCTGGCCGAACAGCGCGGTGAGCCCGTCGGTCAGCACGTCTCGGACGCCGTCCATGCCGACCTGGAGATGGTCGGAGGTCGGCCCCTTGTACGCGGCGGCAACGTTGCCGTCGCGGTCGACCAGGACGAAATGCGTCTTCGTGCCGCCGCCGTCGACGCCGAGGAAAAGGAGCCGGTTCATGCGTCACCCGACGGCATAAATCCGCACGCCCTGCACGACGCGATGCACCGTGCCCGAGACATTGGGATTGTCCGGCGAAAGACCGCGGCCGATCGCCGCCTCGAACGCGAAAATCTGCGGCGCGGCAATGAACGGGATCAGGAGATCGACATCCCCGGCGTCTTCCATGGCGGGGATCAGGATTTGCTCGATCCCGGCCGGCATCCCTTCGTCTTGGCCGGAAATCGCGAGCACGCCGCCGTGCTTGCCGTCGTGCCGGATCTCTTCCAACAGGTCGAGGTCGTAACGGCGCGTATAGGCGTCGTTCGACAGGAAGATCACCACGAGCGTCCTGTCGTTGACGATCGTCTTCGGCCCGTGCCGGAAGCCCATGGGGGAGTCGTACGCGGCGATCACGCCGCCGTCGGTCAGCTCGAGCAGCTTGAGTGCGGCCTCGTGCGCAAGTCCCTTGAAGATATGGCTGCCGAGATAGACCACACGCTCATGTCCCTTTCCTGCCAGCCGCTTCATGGCGCCCGCTTGCGTCGCGATGACGCTTTCGACCGCGTGCGCTATCCGACCGACCCGCGCGTCCATGCCGTCGATGCCCGCCAGCGCGGCAAGCGCCGCGTAGGTCATGCAGGTGAAGCTCGATGTCATGGCAAAGCTTCGGTCATGCGTTTTTTCCGGCAGCAGAACCGCCATTCCGTTGCCGGCCGCCGCGATCTTGCGGGCGAGCGCGCCATCGCGATTGCACGTGATCGCAAGGTGATGGATTTCGCCGACGAACCGGTCCGCAAGCTCGAGCGCAGCGACGCTTTCCGGGCTGTTGCCCGATCGGGCGAAGGAAACGAGCAAAGTCGGCGTGTCTGCCGCGAAATAGAGATACGGCGCGGAGACCAGATCGGTGGTGGGGATCGCTTCGACCCGGCACGGCAGCCGGGCGGCGAGATAGGGTGCCAGGCATTCGCCGATAAAAGCGGACGTGCCCGCACCGGTCAGGATCACCCGCATTGCAGCGCGATCCAGTAACGGGCGAAGGAAGCTCCCCAGTGCATCCTTGCCGGCGACCAGCGCCGCGTGGGTCTGGCGCAACATCGCCGGCTGCTGCTCGATCTCGCACGCCGTCCAGAGCGCGCCGAGCGCCTGCAGTTCACCTTCGTCGCGGCCGAGCTTAGCCATGATGCGCGTCTTTCGCGGGAAATGCCGCCGCATGATAATCGTCGAGCACCGCCCACACATGCGCCATTGCCAGCTCGGCCGGGCCACCGCTGATCAGCCCGTCCCGGACCGCAGCATGGGCGAGCGGCAGATATTGGCTGATCAATGCGGGCGGCGGCGGACTTTGGGCCAAGTTGCGGAACATTTTCTCTTGCGCGCGGGCGATCTCCGGGTCGGGCCAGTAGTAACGGATTCGGTCGCTCAGGCTGTATTGCAGGTCGTAGTCGAGAGCCGCGCCGCGCGAAGGATAATACTTGGCCCAGTACCGCGGCTCGGCCTTCATGCGTGCAATGGCGACATTGCGGAAGCCGGAAACGAGCCCGGGATCGATCCATTCCCGTTCGATCGCGTCCAACGCCCAGAGCGCTTCGCGGAGCGCAAAGGTCACGCCGGGGCCGACCTTGAGGATCGCGAAATGATCCCTCACCAGCGCCGCGAGCGCGGACGGTGTTTGATAATCGGTCGAATGGGCTTCAAAGACCAGGCCATCGCACGCCTCGATCATCCGGCTGAGCGCGTGCGCCTTCGCGGGCGCATAGCCGACGACCTTGCGATGATCGAATTCGACGCCCGGCTGGACAACGGCAGCGATCACGCGCGGCCAAGCGTTGGCGAGGCCGGCTTCGGCGAAGATCGCGCGATGCATGTCGATCGTCCCACGCGCCGCATCGGGCGTCGTGATCGCAAGCGCGCCCAGCTCTTCCGTAGCGCCGCCGGGAGGCGGGACCTCGGTGCCAATGACATAGACCGGCAGCTCTCCTCCCGCACGCGCATGTTCCACACGCATATGGGCGCGTTCGGCGACCGCGCAGAGGCGCGCCGAGCGCCGGGCGACCGTTTCGTCGGAAAGCGGCGCCGGATCATCCGCGCACGACATCGAACAGTCGAGATGGATCTTGCGGAAGCCTGCACAGATATAGTCCGCGATCAGCACCTCGGCGCGTGCCATCGCCGCTTCGGCGGGCAGCGCCTGCCAGGCGTTGGGACCAAGATGGTCCCCGCCGAGAAGAATGCGATCCCTGGGCAGCCCGACACGCTCCGCAACGTGATGGACAAAGTCACGGAAGTCCGCCGGCTTCATGCCGGTATAGCCTCCGTCCTGATTGACCTGGTTCGACGTTGCTTCGATGAGCGCGAAGGGCGCGCCGGAGCGCCGGGCGTGCAGAAACGTCGCCTCGATCACCAGCGGATGCGCGGAACATACGGAAAAGATCCCGCACGGCTCGCCGGCCTTGTGACGCGCGATCCGGTCGAGAATGGCTTTCATCGAAACGACCTTTTCGGATTTCGCCCGGCGCCACGAGCGGGCGACGTCACTACCCGATTTTGTCTGGAAACGCGCTCGGACGGAATGAAAATGAAAGACAGGACGTGTCGTCGATACCGCATCTCTCAGAACGTGGTTGGTTGCGCGTCGGTGTCGACTTTGGTGCCCTCCTCCGGCGCCAGCGCAAGCAAAAGGGCAGCAACGCACGCGAGCACCAGACCGACAAGCTTCAGCGCGCCCGGCAGCGTGCCGATCAGAACAAGTGAGATGACCGCCGTCATCAGCGGCGCGCCCGCATTGGTGAGCGGCGACACGATGATTGCCTGGCCGTAGCGGAACGCGTAGACGAGGGTGAGCGCGCCAACCGCATTCAAAAGCTGAATTCCCGCTGCCAAATAGGGGCCGTCGGCACCCCAGTTCACCGGCCGGGAAAAGTCGGTCATCGCCCAGGCGACGGGCGCAAGCAGCAACCCCGTCACCATCATGTAGAAGAAGATGCTCTCCGCGCGCATGGTGTGGTTCGCCAGCTTCATGAAGAAGGCCTGCACGCCCCAGCATCCCATCACGATCAGGGAAAGCGGCAACCAGCCCAGCCCCTCGCTCTCGCCCAGCCCCTGCGCAGAAAAATCGAACAACGGCAGCGCCACGAGCGCAAGCAGGATGCCGGCCGCGCCCAGGGTGTTCGTCCGCTCACCAAGCAGGACGAAGGACAGGGCGATCGTCACCACCGGCGAAAGCGAGATCACCGGAAAGATCAGGTAGGGAGGCCCCCTCGTCACCGCATAGAACAGCACCATCTGACCGCCGGCGCCGAGCAGTCCGATGATCATGCCGTGGACCACCGACCGCATATCGCGATCAAGCCGCCAACCGGCGCGTGCGAGCGCATAGAGCGCCGGCAGGATCATCGTGACCGACCAGACGCAATAGACCAGGGTTTCGGGGAAACCGCGCTGCGGGGACAGGTCCGTAAACGCGCCCCACACGCCCCACAAGATCGTGGTCGCGAATGCATAAAGCAGCCACGGCTTCCGCCTCATGGCCGGGTTCAGGGCGCCCGACACCATCACGTCGCATCGAGCGGCGTTGCCTCAAGCAGGAGGAAACGCTCGAACGAGACGGACAAGCGATTTGCCATTGCCGATGTGGAACCGATCGTGCGCCCGGTCCAGTAGTCGGCAACCGTGTAGCGCCCCGTGCCGAGCCCGCGCAGTTCGACCGGGCCATCCCAGCGATCGGCGTAGAACGCGTAGTAGTACCGGCCGTCTTTGGTGACGACATGAGCTTCGGGCTTGTCGAAGCCGATATCGTAGAGTTCGCCCCTATAGCGCCCCTCGGGAAGCCTCCTTCCGTTGTAGAGCGCGATCCACCTGCGCCATTCCGCCTCTTTTTGCGCCGTCAGGAGGAACCCACGCTTTGGCTTCGGATCGCGCGGCCAGGTGAATTTGGTGGAAACGATCGCGCCGATTCCGATCGTGGACGCGAAATCATTCGCCTTGTCGCTGAGTTCCACATGGTCGCCCGCAAAGGCCGCCGAGGGTCCCATCAGAGCCTTGATCGTCTTGCCCTTGTGCCGGACCTGCCACGATGACTCCGGATCGGACGCCACCGCCTGATTCATATAGGGCATGTTGTGAAAGGCTTGAGCCGTGCCGCAAGGGCAGATCTCGATCACGGCGTCCGGATTGATCGCCATCGCCTGCTGATAGATCGCCTTCCAGAAATCCTGCAGCTTTTCGACCGACGCTTCGGGCCGGGCGTGCTTGTGCGCCGGATTGTAGCAGGGCGCGACACCGTTGAGATGCTGGCCGTCGAGCTTGAGCCCGGCATAGCCCCATTCGCCAATGATCTTGCGCACGAGCGCCTTGCTGCGTTCCACCGTCTCCGGATAGGCGGGGCACAAACAATGGCTGTCCCACCAGGTCACGTCCTGCGCCTTGCCGTCCTTGTCCAACAGCAGCAGGTCGGCATGGTCGCGGAGAAGTTCGCTCCCCGGATGCGCCGCAAGCGGCGAGATCCAGAGCTTGGGCTTCATGCCCGCGTCCTTGATCGCCTTGACGAGCGCGATCATGTCGGCTTCGCCGCGCGGGAATTTGCCAGGGTCGGGATACCAGTCGCCTACCGCAGTCTGCCAGCCGTCGTCGAGCACGGCCCAGCCGAGCCCGAGTTCCTTCGCTTTCGGCAGCGTACCCACCACCTGATCGACGGTGAAACCGCGCTCATAACCCCAGGCACACCAGATCGGCTCATAGCCGGCAGCGGGCACCTTCGCCTGAGCCAGTCCGCGCTCGGCGAGGATCCTGCGATAGGCGTCAAGCGTCGCGAAATAGTCGCCGCGGTGAACGGCTACAAAGGTCTCGAAGGTCGAAAAGCCCTCACCCGGCTGAAGTGCCACCATCCGATCGCATTCGACCGCGATGCGTGCACCGGCTGCGGTCATCGTGAGCGGCAGCGCAACCAGCTTCGGCACCGTTTCGACATGGCCGGCCGCCAGCCCGTAATCGCGTCGCCAGACATCCACCACGGGCGTTCCGCCGCCGTAATCGGATGCATTCATGCCCATGAAATTGCGCTGATCGAAATCCGCATGCACCGGCTGCACCCAATCCCTGCGATCCTCGTAGGATGCGCCTGAAAACGACCAATAGTCGCGCGCGCCTCCCGCAGCCGGCTTCAGGACATGCGCGCCGTTCACCCAGCCTTGGATCGCGGCCGCCGCTGCGCCGACATTGCGATAGGCGACCCTCAGCAGCGCAAAGCCGGGAAAGCGATCATAAAGGACAATGCTGATCTCTTTCCCGATCCCTTCGCTGGCAAGCCCCCGCAGGACACGGCGCGTGCCGCCGCCATGCATGTCCTCCACCCGCTCGCTGCGGTCGTCGAGGAACTGGAAACGATCGATGCGCTTGCCGTCCGCAAGCTGGAGCGTCTCGCTGGCTTCGAAATCCGTGAGCGGCTCTTGCGCGCCGTCCTGCCGCGCGACAACGCGGCTGCGCAGCGCCGAATCGAACTCCAGACTCATCGCCGTATCGCCTACCCGCACCGGCGGTTCGGCCGCCAATGCGAAGCCCAGGCCGAAGCGGCTCAGGCCACCACCCGCAATTGATCCGGCCAGTAGCTTTAGGACGGTTCGCCGCCGGGCGGCGGGCGCGATCCCTATGCGCATCGCCCTCCCCTCTCCGAGTCCGCCATGGGCAATATGCTCGCACATTCCTTTGCATCAAGGCAAAAAGAGGATGCCTCGAACGATGTGAGTTTTCATGCAGGTGGTTCTGGCAAGCGGAAAAGGGCTCGCAAAATCCTATGCTCCTCAAAAATCTTACGAATCTCTGGGCTGGGTGCGGGGCAAGGAGTTCGAAAAGTATCCAGGAACCCCAGCCGTCAATCGAACGGCGACCCACGGTCAGCCGTCCGCCCGCGAACATTGCGAGCGTGGGTGCTCGGCGTTCGCCGCGGTAAGGTCAGCCCTCTTCGAGCCGCCCTTCGACGCGCTGCCGTCGCCATTTGCGCAGCCGTGAACCCCTGCGCGCGGATCGCGGGCGATGCCAAAACCCGGTGCGGCCGAACAGTCTCCGTGGGCGCAATCCACAGGCTTCGCTTCGATCCGGCCGGCGACAATCACGCCACGGCACCATTCGAATTTATCCCCCGGTGAGCGGTACGCAAGCGCCGAGGGGCATATCGCCTCAATCCCAATTGACACGCCGCCGCAGCGCAACGATACCACTTGGCGAGTCACAATAGACGGGAGGTCATAACGGACGGGACGTGCCGGCAGGCTGCTCTTGCACAATGATCTCCCCGCCACCCACAGTGGTCTCGGGCGGACTGCCGATCGGCAGCATCATGGTTCATTCGGAAAACGACCGCGCTGAAAGATCAGATCATGGATGATCCGGGCTTCGCTCGCGAGTCACCAAACGAGCTGCGCGATCGGTTGCTGCAGAGCGGTCCGGCGTCCGGCGAGGAGGAACTGGTCGAAATCAAGAGTGCCGTGCTCGCCAAGCTGGTCCTGGCGGTCGGCAAGGATGCCGGTTCGGCCACCGATCGCGACTGGTTTTTGGCGGCCGCATTCGCCATCCGCGACCGCATCATCCATCGCTGGCTCGCCTCGGAGCGTGCAAGCCATGCCAAGGGCAGCAAGCGCGTCTACTATCTCTCGCTCGAGTTCCTGATCGGTCGGCTGTTGCCGGACGTGTTGTGCAATCTCGGCCTGGGCGAAACCTTCTACGCCGCGCTCGGAGACCTCGGCGTGGACCTCAATCGCTTGCGGTCGGCCGAACCCGACGCGGCGCTCGGCAACGGCGGTCTCGGGCGCCTAGCCGCCTGCTTCATGGAGAGCATGGCCAGCCTCGGGATCCCCGCTTACGGCTATGGCATCCGCTATGACCACGGACTGTTTCGCCAGGTCATCAAGAACGGCTGGCAGCAGGAATATCCGGAGGAGTGGCTGTCGTTCGGCAACCCTTGGGAGTTCGCGCGGCCGGAGGTGACCTACGACATTCATTTCGGCGGCTTCGTCGAGACGACACATCTTCCGGGCGGCCACGCGCGGGCGGTGTGGCGTCCCGACGAAACCATCGAGGCGGTGGCCTACGACACGCCGATCGTGGGGTGGCGCGGCCGCCACGTGAACCCGCTGAGACTGTGGACCGCCCGGGCGGTCGATCCGATGCGGCTCGACGCCTTCAACAGCGGCGACCACATCGGCGCGCTGGTCGAACAATCGCGCGCGGAGGCCATCTCCAAGATCCTCTATCCGAGCGATGAAACTCCCGCCGGCCGCGAACTGCGCCTGCGGCAGGAGTACTTCTTCGTGTCGGCCTCATTGCAGGACCTGGTGCAGCGGCATCTGCGCACCGACGGGGACCTGCATTTCCTGCCGCTGCGGGCGGCGATCCAGCTCAACGATACGCACCCGAGCATCGCGATCCCCGAGCTCATGCGGCTGCTCCTCGATGTGCATGGGCTGCCGTGGAGCGAGGCGTGGCTGATCACCGTCAGCACATTCTCCTATACCAATCACACGCTGCTGCCCGAAGCGCTCGAGAGCTGGCCGATGGATCTGTTCGAGCGCGTCCTTCCGCGTCACCTGCAGATCATCTATCGCATCAATGCCGAGCACATCGAGGGAGCCCGCAGCCAGGACCCGGTGGCTTTTTCCGAGCGGATAGCCTCGATATCTCTGATCGACGAGCAGAACGGCCGGAAGTTGCGCATGGGACATCTCGCGTTCGTCGGCTCGCATCGCGTGAACGGCGTCTCCGCGCTCCACACCGAGCTGATGCGCAAGACCGTCTTCCGCGATCTGCACGCGCTCTACCCCGACCGCATCGTCAACAAGACGAACGGCATCACCTTTCGCCGCTGGCTCATGCAGGCGAACCCCGCGCTGACGAAGGTGCTGCGCGAGGTCTGCGGCGATGCCGTACTGGACGATCCATCGCTGATCAGCCGGCTCGCCGAAGGAGCGGGAGACGGCGCCCTGCATGAGCGCGTCGCCGCAGCCAAGCGGGCGAACAAAATCGCGTTCTCGCGGCTGGTCGGCGAGCGCTTCGGCCTGCGGCTTGATCCCAATGCACTGTTCGACGTGCAGATCAAGCGCATCCACGAATATAAGCGGCAACTGCTCAACATCCTGGAAACGGTCGCCGTCTATCGCGCGATGCGCGATGATCCGACGCGAGACTGGGTGCCGCGCGTGAAAATCTTCGCCGGTAAGGCGGCGGCGAGCTACGCCCAGGCCAAGCTGATCATCAAGCTGATCAACGAGGTCGCCAAGGTGGTCAACGAGGATCCGGTCACGCGCGATCGTTTGCGGGTCGTGTTCCTGCCCGACTACAATGTCAGCCTGGCGGAGGTGATCATTCCCGCCGCCGACCTGTCGGAGCAGATCTCGACGGCGGGGATGGAGGCATCCGGCACCGGCAACATGAAGCTGGGGCTCAATGGCGCGCTGACGATCGGCACGCTCGATGGGGCGAATATCGAAATTCGCGAGCGCGTCGGCGCGGACAACATCTTCATCTTCGGCCTCGAAGCGCATGAAGTCGCGGAGCGCCGCCGCCACGGCCACGGCGCCATGGCGCTCTCGGCGTCGCCGATGCTGGCGGGCGTGGTCGATGCGATCGAGGCCGGCATATACTGGCCCGGTGAAAGCGGCTGGTTCGCCCCCCTGATCAACGGGCTGCGGCACGACGACCATTACATGGTGGCGGCGGATTTCGACGACTATTTCGCGACGCAACGGCGCATCGAAAAGCTGTGGCTGTCGCCGTCAGATTGGACACGGACCTGCATCATGAACATCGCGCACATGGCGTGGTTCTCGTCCGACCGCGCCATCGGCGAATATGCGCAGGACATTTGGCGGGTGCCATTTACGACCCCCCTCGATGCACGCGCGCCCGCACTGGGGAAAGGGTCCTGAGCGGCCGGCGCGTGGCGGACGCGGGGTTGCTCGAAAATTTGCCAAATTCCATGCCTGCCGCCGTCCCGCCCTCGCCAATGAAGTTGTGCGCAAATCAGCCGGTATGTTAAGCAAATCACTGGGCAGACGGCGGGGTATCGGCATTGCCGGCCTTAACCTCAGGCGCACCCTTTGCGCGTTCGACGATGGCGTACGTGCTCGCCGGCGGCAGGGGCAGCCGACTGCTCGAACTCACGGAGTGGCGGGCGAAGCCTGCGGTCCATTTCGGCGGCAAGTCGCGCATCATCGATTTTGCGCTCTCGAATGCGCTCAATTCCGGCATTCGCCGCATCGGGGTCGCTACTCAGTACAAGGCGCACAGTCTCATCCGTCATCTGCAGCGGGGTTGGAACTTCTTCCGCCTGGAGCGCAATGAGAGCTTCGACATCCTGCCCGCGAGCCAGCGCGTGGCGGGCGGAGCCTGGTACGCCGGAACGGCAGACGCCGTCTATCAGAACATCGACATCATCGAGAGCTACGCGCCGAAATATATCGTCATCCTGGCCGGCGATCATATCTACAAGATGGACTACGAGCCGATGCTCGCGCAGCACGTGGAACAGAACGCCGATGTGACCGTCGGCTGCCTCGAGGTTCCGGTGGACGAGGCATCCGCTTTCGGCGTCATGCACGTCGACGAAAACAATTACATTCGGTCATTCGTCGAAAAGCCGACGGCCCCCCCGACGATGCCGGGACGACCGAGTGTGGCGCTCGCCAGCATGGGCGTATACGTGTTCGACACGGCGTTCCTGTTCGAGCAGCTGCGCAGCGACGCCGCGGATCCTCACTCCAGCCATGACTTCGGCAAGGACATCATCCCCGCTGTGATTCTCAACGGGAGTGCGGTCGCGCACCATTTCTCGCGCTCCTGCGTGCGAACGAGCGGGCAGGCCGCATCCTACTGGCGCGACGTCGGCACGCTCGACGCCTATTGGGCCGCCAACATGGACCTCACCGACGTGGTGCCGCAGCTCGATCTCTATGACCGCAACTGGCCGATCTGGACTTTTGCGGAGATTTCGCCGCCGGCCAAGTTCGTGCACGATCAGGAGGGACGCCGCGGACAGGCCGTCTCGTCGCTGATCTCCGGTGGATGCATCGTATCGGGAGCGACCGTGAGGCAGTCGCTGCTGTTTACCGATGTCCACATGCGGTCCTATTCGCACGTGGAGAACGCCGTCATCCTGCCGGACGTGGAAATCGGGCGCAGGGCGCGGCTCAACAAAGTCATCATCGATCGTGGCGTGCGCATTCCGGCCGGTCTTGTCGTTGGCGAGGACCCCGAGCTCGATGCCGCCCGGTTCCGCCGCACCGAAGGCGGCATCTGCTTGATTACGCAGCCGATGATCGACAAATTGAGCCGATGACCGGCATCAAGGTTCTCGCCGTCGTCTCGGAAATCTACCCCTTCGTCAAAACCGGCGGTCTCGGCGACGTCGCAGGCGCGCTGCCGCGGGCGCTGCGCGAGCACGGCGTCGACACGGTCACGCTGGTGCCCGGATATCCCGCCGTGAAGGCTGCCCTCGGGCCAACGGAAGAAATCCTCGCGGTCGACGACCTGTTCGGCGGCGCGGCGCGCGTGATCGGCGCACACGCCGCCGGCCTCGAGCTGCTCGTCCTGGATGCACCGCATCTCTTCGACCGACCCGGAAACCCGTACATTGCGCACGATGGGCGTGACTGGCCGGATAATGCGTTCCGCTTCGGCGCGCTGGGATGGATCGCGGCGCGCCTCGGTTTCGGCGACGCAGCAGGTTTCCTGCCGGATATCGTCCATGGGCACGACTGGCAGGCCGGTCTCGCGATGGCCTATCTCGCCTATGATGGCCGTCGCCGTCCGGCGACCGTGATGACCGTTCACAACCTTGCCTACCAGGGCCAGTTTCCGGCCGACATGCTGGAGCGGCTGCGGCTGCCCGCGCACGCTTATGCCATCGACGGCGTGGAGCATTACGGCGCCATCGGCTTTCTCAAATCCGGCCTCCAGCTCGCCGATCGCCTCACCACGGTATCGCCGACCTATGCCAAGGAAATCCAGACCCCTGCCGGCGGCTGCGGTCTCGAAGGGCTGCTGCGCGCGCGCTCCAGCGTTCTGTCCGGCATCCGCAACGGCATCGACGTCGACGTCTGGAATCCGCGGACCGATACCCGGATTGCCTCGCCATTCGGCCTTTCGTCCCTGCCGTCGCGGTCGCCAAACAAAGCGGAGCTGCAGCGGCGATTTGGACTCGCGCAAGACCCCGTTCGGCTGCTGTTCGGCGTCGTGAGCAGGCTCGCCTGGCACAAGGGGATCGACATCCTGGTCGACGCGGTCCCCGCGTTGCTCGAGCGCGGCGCGCAGCTCGTGGTGCTGGGCACCGGCGATCCGGACCTGGAGCATCGCCTGAGGAGCCTTGCGAGCGCCCACAGCGGCCGGATCGGATGCCTCATCGGCTATGACGAGGACTTGGCTCACCTGATCCAGGGCGGCGCCGACGCGGTGCTGGTCCCGTCGCGATTTGAGCCGTGCGGGCTGACCCAGCTTTGTGCAATGCACTACGGGGCGATTCCGGTCGCGTCGAAGGTCGGCGGATTGGCGGACACCATCTTCGATCCCCAAACGGCGGCGGATGCCAAGCCCGCAACGGGCCTGCACTTTTTTCCTGTCACCCGGGAGCAGCTCGAGGCCGCGGTCCATCGGGCCGCCGACCTGTGGACCGACCGTCCGGGGTGGCGGGCGCTGCAATCGAACGGCATGCAGGCCGACGTATCGTGGACCACGCCCGCCCGCGACTATTTCGGCCTCTATTGCGCATTATTGACGGCCAAGAGTTAGGCGTCTGTCGCTTGGCCGGTGTTTTCGCCTGCCCGTCGGGCGCGGTTCTTGCACGCTCGCCTCGAGGCCAGGACGCATGCGGGGCGACTCATGGGGCGAACAATGAAGATCGCCGAGCTTCCGGAGCGCAAGCGCATTCATAACCCCGACATCGATCCGCTCAAACAGGAGCAACCGAAACTCTTGAAACGGCATCGCGCCGGCGGTACCGACGGGGCGTCGTTCAGGCCCATACATCCCACGAGCAAAGGCTCGCCGCAGGCTTGCGCAACACCGGGTAAACGCAAATGAAGGCACTGTTCATCGGTCAAAGCTACATCGACATCACCTTCCTGACCGACCATTTGCCGAGCGGCGACGAAAAGACGGTGGCGCGCGATTACGCCGTGTCGTTCGGCGGCAATGCGGTCACCGCCGCATTCAGCTGCGCGAAGCTCGGGATCGCCCCGGATCTGCTGGCCTCCGTCGCCGACGACTGGCTCGGTCGCATGTTCGTCGACATGGCCGCGAAATACGGCATCTCGGTCCATCACCGCAAAGTGGCGGAATCGTCGCTGTCGTTCATCATGCCGAAAGGCGACCAGCGCGCGATCGTGCGATGCCGCGACGACAATTTCAAACATCCATTTCCGATGCTCAATCTTGCCGGTTGCCGCGCGTTGCACCTCGACGGGCATCTTCCCGATGCCGCCATCCACTACGCCAAGATTTGCCACGAAGCCGGCATCCTTACCTCGCTCGACGGCGGCGGATTGCGCTCGAACACGCATGATCTTCTCCCCTTCATCGGCACTGCGCTGGTCGCCGAGCGCCTTTGCGAGCAGATGAAGCTCACGCCCGGCGAGATGTTGACATATTTGCGCTCCCGCGGTTGTCGGATCGGCGGAGTCACCATGGGCGCGCAAGGCCTGCTCTGGTACGACCAGACGAACAGGGAGCGTTTCCTTCCGGCCCTCCATGTCCCGGAGCGCCTGATCATCGATACCAACGGCGCCGGAGATATCTTTCATGGGGCGTACGTGTACTCGTATCTGATCGATCCGGATGCCGATTGGGAGCAACACTTCAAGTTCGCGCGCGCCGCGTCCGCCCATTCGATCCAATATCTCGGCAATGAGGCGAGCCTGCCGACGCTTGCCCAGATCAATGAAGCCGCGGCGAGATTCGGCGAGCGACGGCACACTCCCGTAGAGCTCGCACCCGTGTCGGAGCGCGATACCAGGAATACCCAACCCGCGATCCGGCGCCGCTAGAGCGCATCCCGATTGGGTCGAATCGTGATGCGCTCTAGATTTTTCGATTTTGCGCATGTTCTGTTCGGAAAACCGGTTCCCACTTTTCCGGAACATGCGCTAGAGCATGATCCCGAAAAGTCGCGGGCGAAGCGGGGCGAAACTCTCGGGGCCGCAAATCCCCCGCCAGCTTCGTCTGCGACTCGTCGGAACGGCTCCGGCCACGGGAGAGACGCACTCGCACGGTGGCGGCCCGCGACCGGATGACGCCGGGACAAGCTAGGCGGCGTCGGCGTCGGCCGCGGGCGTTTGCGCAGCGGTCGGCTGTATGTCCGTCGGGGGTGATGCCGCGCCCGAATTGCCGGCTGCGTCCACGCAGAGCTTCACCGCATCCCGCAGCGTGGTCGCGACAACATCTGCCTTCGCCGCCTCGCCGAGTGCCGCCGCGTCGATGTCCGCCCTCCAGCATCCGAGGAGAATTTGGGCCTTGGGCAATCGGCGGCGCATGCGGCGGATGGTGTAGCGCATATGGGCGGGGCTGCTGGCGTCGAGATAGGACAGACACACCATCATGACGCCCGACGTCTCCAGACGAAGAATGTTGGAGGAGGCAATGGCTTCTGCGCCTTCCACCCGTGCACCGAGCCCGTGCTTTTCGAGCAATTGCGCAAGCATGATGGCGGCGGCTTCGTCAAGCGGACCGCGCCCCGCAACGCAGAGCACCGGCGCATCGGCCTGCTGCCACTCGGGCGCAAGGTCCTCTCGTTTGAGGACGGGAAGATCCGGGGTCGCACCGTCATCAACCGTCTCAAGCGCCGCCGCGGCCTCCGGGTCGTGCGTCGTTGCGCGCACCGGGTTCCCATCGTCTTGGTCGACCAGATCGTCGACGACCTCGATGACGGCCAGCTTGATCTTTTCGCTTTGCGGACGCTCGAGCGTCCCGCGCACGAGGTCGTCCTGGGCGAGCCTCAAGCCCGGGAGCGCGACGTCGTCATAGTAGATGGAAAGCGGCCGCTCCTTGAGGAACTCCTCTGCTTTGTCCACCGCCTCGGCCGGATCCCCGGCCAGCATCCGCTGATAGAACATCTCGGCCGGCGAGAGGGCGGGCCGGTCGCCAAACATCACGTCGAGGAATTCGAGATGCTCCACGTGCCGACCCAGCACGACCAGGCATATTGTCAAGGGCGTGGCGAGAACGAGGCCGACCGGGCCCCAAAGGGCCGTCCAGAACGTCGCGGCTGCCACCACCGCCACCGGCGAGAGGCCGGTACTATGCCCATACAGCAGCGGTTCGATGACATGGCCCACGACCGGCTCGACCACTAGAAAGAGGGCGGCCGTCCACAACAGCATCGACCAGCCGGGATCCACCGCCGCCGCCAGCGTCAGCGGGAACACAGCCGATATCACTGCACCGATATACGGCACGAAACGCAGAACGGCAGCGAGGATGCCCCAAAGCACCGGGCTGGGAATTCCGATGATCCACAACCCCGTGCCGATCACGAGACCGAAGGCGCTGTTGAGCGCGAGCTGGATGAGAAAGAGCCGGCTCAGGCGGGTGGCCGCGTCATCCAGGGCGGCAGTCGTCTTTTGGAGATCGTGCGAACCCGCCAGCTTGATGAAGCGATTCCGCAAGTCCTCGCGCTGCAGAAGAATGAAGATGACGAAAATCGCGACGATGCCGGTTGTCGTGAGCGGACGCAGCAGGGGTGAAATCAACGCCGCGATGCTCTCGAGCGCGGTGGGAGGCGGCTGACGCACCTCGACCGGTATGGGTCTGGCCTCCGGGCTCGACGGCGTAGCCTCGAGCGGCGGCGTCGGAGTTGTAATCGTACCCTGCGGCTTGTTCAGCTCCTTGCCGAGGTCGTGAAGCACATCGGCCGCACGTTCGAGCGTTCCGCTCGTGGCCGCCGTCCCGCGCAGCGACTTGATCTTGTCGCGCATGGTCAGTTGATACCGCGGCAGGTCACCGGCGAGCTGGGTCACCTGCGTCGCAATCAGGCCGCCAAGCGCGAAGATGCTCAGAAACGCGAGCAGAACGATGCTGACCACGGAAAGGCCGCGCGGAATGTGCAAACGTTGCAGCAGCCCAACGAGGGGCGCGAGCACGAAGCTGAGAAGAATCGCAAGCGCGATCGGGACGAATATTTCGCGACCGAAGTAGAGCGTTCCGATGATGATCGCCGTGACGACGGCCGCGGCGACGCCCCTCATGAGTCCACCGGAGCCTCGAAATAACCCACCAAATGGCTGCGCCTGAACATTTAACGAGTCCGCCCAAATCAGCATTCGCCGGCCTGGCGGCGCAAAAGGGTACTCCTGTTGGCGCACGGCGTCACCCGCGGATTGCGCGGCGCAAACGGCGGCGGATGCCTGCGGACCACAACGACCGGCCCTCCGACAGAACCGCCGCGGCGGCGGGCTCAGCGGGCAACCAACAAACGACCCCGGCTCCGGGCCGGGGTCGGAGCATCTGGTTCAAGCTGCTTCTCGATTACCAACGCTGCGCAGCGTACCAATCGTCGATATCCTTGCGGACCTGATCCTTGGCCAAGCCGTAGCGCTCCTGAATCTTACCTTCGAGCTGATCTCGGCGGCCATTGATGACGTTGAGGTCATCGTCGGTGAGTTGGCCCCACTTCTCCTTCACCTTTCCCTTCATCTGCTTCCAATTTCCTTCCACGCGATTCCAATCCATTGGACTGCCCCTCCGAAGCTGACGTCCATCCGAGCGAACTGAAGGTGTCGAAAACTCCATTTGTATGCACAATGTTCCTGGGTTGGAAAATGATGTTCCTGGGCTGGAACTTTTCTGCGCGTCACCGGTTGTAGCGGCGGTTACTTCCTCGCAAGAGCGTTCAGTAACGAGACTAAATCGCGGGAGCAGCTCGTGGGGCGCCAGACCCCTCACTCGCGATCGCCGTCATGTGCCTGGACATCGTCTTTCTCGCGTCCCTGCGTTCGTTCAAGGAGAATTTCTGATGCTTGGTCAGTCCGCACACTCGCGCGCCCTCTCCGCCAATGTCGGGGAAATCGAACGGCGCTTGCGGTCGCTCGAGCAGCGCTTGGAACGCGCTGGTGGCCGTGCGTCTGCCCGCGCCGTACAGACTGCCGACGACGTCGGCGACTCCATTGCTTCGGCGCTGAGTGCGATCGCCGCCCGCTTTCGCGACGGCACCGTGAGCGACGAGGCGGCCAAGATCGGCAGCGAGGCGGCGAAACTGGGTAACGATGCGTTGCGACGCCTTTCGAAGGAGGTCGAGCATCGCCCGCTCGTCACGCTTGCCGTCGCAATCGGCGTGGGAGTCCTGGTGGGCCTGATCGGCCGTCGTCATTGATAGCGCTTTTGGTCGAGAACGAAACGCTTCCACCCGGGTTGACGAGACCCACTGCACACAACGAGGCATTCCAATGAACGAAGATCGCGTAATCGGTACGGCGAGGAACCTGGGCGGCAAGGCGCAAGAAGGCTTCGGCCGCGTCACCGGCGACGCCAAAAGCCAGGTTGAGGGTGTCATCAACCAGGCCGCAGGAACCGCTCAGGACCTTTATGGTCAGGCAAAGGACACGGCCACGGACGCCGCCCAGGCGGTTCGCAGAGGCGCCGTAGATGCCGAGGACTATATTCGCCACACCATCGAGAACCGCCCTTACACCACGGCGTTCGTGGCGCTTTGTGTCGGCTGGCTTATCGGTCGCATGGGACGGCGGGACTGAAGCCTTTCCCTGGCTCGGGCCCGCGCCCCCTCCCGCAATTTCACGGCCCATCGAGGAGATCGTTCATGTCCATCGGAACCATCCTGCTTATTGTCTTGATCCTTCTGCTGCTCGGCGGTTTTAGCGGAATCGGGGGTGGCCCCTTCTATGGGACTGGCTACTACGGCGGTGGCGGACTCGGGCTTGTGGTCGTCATTCTCTTGATCTTGGTCTTGCTCGGCAAGCTTTGACAAAGCGGGCAGCAGACACCCCGGCCTGAAATCGCTTCGGGACGGCTGCACAACGGAGAACAATGATGGGTAAAGGTGTATTGCTCTGGCTGATTGGAATTCCAATTCCAATTATTCTTCTGCTCTGGATTTTCGGCTTTCTGCACTGAGCCGCGCACCGTGAACGGGACTGGATGCCGTCTGCGCATCGTCAAGTGCCGCGGCCAAAGCTCCGCGGCGACGATCTCACGACGGAGAGTGCCGATCGGGCCGTCCACAGCATCGCTCACAGCGTCATTCACCTCGATCAACTGGCGCTCATCTCGCGGCGCCCACGCGGATTTCCGAGCGCGCGGTGATCTCCGGCGCAGGCGCAACGAGGCGCCCGCAAAACTCGAGCGCGCGCAGATCGCGCACTGCTGCCGCCGCCGCAGTGACCGCAGCGCGGCTGCAACGCGCAACTGCCTCAGTCCTCGATCGCCTGATAGACCGACGTCCAGAAATCGAGATAGACCGGCGGAGCGCGGGGCGAATCCCAGAGCCGCTGGGTCATCAGGATCGCGACCATGTCCTCCTTGGGGTCCGAATACCACGACGTGCCATAGCCTCCATCCCAGCCGAAGCGTCCGGGCACGGCCGCGAGGTCGTCGCGGCCCGTGACCACCGCCAGGCCGAAGCCCCAGCCGCGATTGTCCCAGAAGCCGGGGAAGAAATCGGACGCCGCCTTCTGCTCGGGGGTGATCTGGTCGGTGGTCATCAGCTCGACCGAAAGCCGCGACAGGATGCGCTCGCCCCCGTACTTGCCTTTGTTCAGCATCATCCGGCCGAAGGCGAGATAGTCGCCGACGGTCGAGACGAGCCCGCTACCGCCCGCTTCGAACACCGGAGGTCGGGCAAAACGGCCGCCGCGCGCCTGGTCGTAGACCGCGAGGCCGCCGGTCGGGCGATCGCTGCGATAGCAGGTCGCGAGCCGGCCGAGCTTCGCCTCCGGCACGCTGAAGGCTGTGTCGGTCATGCCCAGCGGTTCAAAAATGCGCGCGCGCAGGAACGTCCCCAGCGGCGCCCCGGATGCGCGCGCGATCAGCACGCCGAGAATGTCGGAGCCGCTGTGGTACATCCATCGCTCGCCGGGCTGGTGGACGAGCGGTAGGCTGCCGAAGCGTCGCATCACCTCGTCGGGCGCGTGCGCGGGCTGGTCCGGCCCTGGGGCGACGTCCGCCTCGGCCATCGCCTGCTGGATCGGGTGCCGCTCGGGGAAAACCATCACCGCTCCGAGGCCCAGCCGGAAGGTCAGGAGATCCCGTAGCGTGATCGGGCGCTTGGCCGGCACCGTGTCGTCGAGTGGCCCCTCCAGGCGCCTGAGGACCTTGCGGTCCGCCAGTTCCGGCAGCAGCCGATCGACGGGCTCGTCCAGCCGCAGCTTGCACTCCTCCACCAGGATCATGGCGGCCGCGGCCGTGATCGGCTTGGTCATCGAGGCGATGCGGAAGATGGTGTCGCGCTGCATCGGATCGCTGCCGCCGGCAGCCGTCATGCCGATCGCGTCGATATGCGTCTCGTCCCGGCGGCTGATCAGAGTGACGAGGCCAGGCACCTGCCCGCTCGCCACATGGCCGGCCATGACGTCGTGCATTCGGGCAAGCCGGGCCTTCGATAATCCTGCGGTGCTCATGTCATTGGTCCTTGACGAAGGCGCCGTGCCGGTAGGTGGCGCCGAAATAGACGTTGACTTGCCTGATCCTGTCTCCCTCGAAGGTGAAATGCTCCGTGTTGCGGAATTCGTTCTCGTCGTTGGTAATGCACCTGTAGAGCACGAAGGCTTCGTTGCCGTCCTCGCAGATCTTCTCGATGACGTGCGTCCGGATGCGCTCGCTGTTCGGCCAGCATCTCTCGAAGTAGGCGGTTTTGTCGATCGCGTCGTCGTAGGGGCTGGTGAAGGTGAAGACATCCGTCAGCAGCCCCTCCACGATCTCCCAATTCTTCGATCCGTAGGCGGCAAAAAGGCCGCGAACGATGTCCGACTTGCTTCGGGGACGCATGCGCAATCTCCTCTGACGTTTCCTGGCGCGGGGGCTGGGCCGCGTCAGGCGCTGGCGGGCGCGCGCCGGAGCGCCGCGTCCAGTTTGTCCAGCAGCCAGCGCGTGCCCTGCTCACGGCCGGCAGCGTCGTCGTGGCCGTCGAGAAACACGCCCTGCTCGGTGAAGATCAACCGCGTGCCGGCGCCCTCCGGCTTGAACTCCACCGTGGTCAGCGAGACCGATATGCGCCTGTCGTCGAGGTGCATGTCGTAGACATAGACGATGCGCTCGTTCGGCACGATGTCCTGGTAGACGCAGTTGAAAGAATGGACCGCCCCGCCGGCCGGGCCGCCGCTGTTGCACTCGCGCCCGCCGATCCGGAAATCGAACTCGCGCTTGCCCCGTTGCCAATCGTCCGGGCCGGCGAACCAACGTGCCTTGGCCGCAGGATCGGCGAAGGCGTTGAATACCCGCGCCGGCGGGGCGGCATAGGTGCGCTCGACGACGAAAGTGGCGTGATGGGTTGACCGTCCGCTCATGACCTTCTCCTTTTCTCCCCGGGGCCTCTCCCTCGGAGCGCCCCCGTCGCTACTGATATCGTTTTGCAACCAGTTGCACCATATGACGACTGATGCGAAGATGCAACCGGTTTTTCCGAGGCGACGGCATGCGCGCGGACCAGAGGTCGGGCTGCCCGATCAATCTCACGCTCGAGGTGGTCGGCGACAAATGGAGCCTGCTGATCATCCGCGACATGATCTTCGGCAACCGGCGGCACTTCCGGGAGCTGCTCACGAAATCGGAGGAGGGCATCGCCTCCAACATCCTGGCCGACCGGCTCAAGCGGCTGCTCGAACAGGGGATCATCAGCAAGGCGGGCGATCCGAGCCATAAGCAGAAAGCGGTCTACAGCCTGACGGAGAAGGGCATCGAGCTGCTGCCGGTGCTGGCGCAGATGTCGGTCTGGGGACGCAAATATCTTCCGGTCACCGAGGAGCTGGGCGTCCGCGCCCGATTGCTGGAAGAAGGCGGTCCGAAGCTCTGGACGGACTTCATGCAGGAGTTGCGCGAGACCCATCTGGATGCGCCCAAGGCAGCGTCCAGGCGCCGCGCATCCAAATCCGGCGGCACGTCGGTCACCGCCAGGCTGCGAGCTGCCTATGAAGCAGTTGTCGCCAAGCGCAAGACACGATGATCGGCCGCACGGGATCGTCCACGGCGCTGGGGAACATGGCGCTAGGTGCGGACCAGAATTTTGAAACCGCCATAGATCATGCGCTTGCCGTCGAAGGGCATCACCTCCGGATTCATCATCTTCGCGAGTCGCGGGTCCTTCATCACTTTCGCGTTGACGCGATCGCGATGGGCTCGCGACTTATACGCGATCCAGGAGAAGATCACGGTCTCACCGGGTTTGAGCTTGACGCTGCGCGGGAAAGACGTCCACTTTCCAACCTTGACGTCTTCTGCGACGTATTCCCGGAACTCGAGGGCGCCGTGATCGCGCCAAATCTTGCCTGCCTGCCTCGCCATGCGGCGATAGGTCTGCAGATTTTTCTTCGGAACGGGCAGGACAAATCCATCCACGTATTGCATGTGAATGCTCCTCTACGGTTCTTGAGTGGCGCATGTTCTTGTCGGTGAACCGGTTCCCGCTTCGCCGGACCATGGGCTCCTTCCCCACCATTGCGCCAGATGCTTGGGATCGGTCCATGCCGCGAACACGCGGCTACGCGGCGCGGCGATGATGCGGGTGATGACAAGCTCGCGTCCGACCGGCTCCGCGACGGCGCCGCTTCTTTCGCTCACGTTTGCTCTCCCTTGCGTGCGGTTGCGTGCGCCATCGACGATGGCATCCCGCAACCTGGGTTCGACGCCGGCGCCTGCGCCGCTCAGTTCTCGGTCATGGTCTTCAGGTTGGCGAGACCCGCTTCGAAGTCCTTGCCGACCATGCCGTCCATGTCGAAGAACACATGCATGACCTTCGCAATGTAGGGCGTGGGACCGCGCATCGCCCAGGTCACGTTGGTGGAATCGCCCTGTGGCACCAGGATGAACTCGACGATGTTGTGGGTTTCGAACGGTTTGAAAAAATCCAGCGTCATCGCTACCTTGGACGGCGGGGCGGCCTCGGTGATCTCCAGGCGGCCCGCGCCGGCTTTGCCGTCGCTGTCCCACTCGTATATGGCGCCCTTGCCGTTCGCCGCGCCGCTGTGGCTTCGCTTCATGGACGGGTCGATCTTTTCGTAAGGCGACCAGGCGGCGAAGTTGCGGAAGTCGTTGATCAGCGGGAAGATCTTTTTCGGCGAAGCCTTGATGGTGGTCGCGCGCTGGACGATGAACGTATCCGGCTTGGTGGCGGCAAAGGCGAGAATGCCTGCGAGTGGCACGCCGAGCACAACGACGGCCACGATCACGATTGTCTTGACCATTGATCCCCTCCGCGGTGGTTGAAGATGCGGGCCGCCGCGCCGAGGGATCGGCCTTCAGGCGGCCGATCCTGCCGGCGACCCTTGCGGGCCGACGTCAGGCCGGTTGCTCGCAGTTGATCATCCACGGGGTCCCGAACTGATCGACGAGCATGCCGAACCGCGCGGCCCAGAACGTCTGCTGGATGGGCATCCGCACGGTTCCGTCTTTCGCCAATGCGTGAAAGACGCGCTCTGCTTCCGCGGGCTCGTCGATGCCGAGCGTCACCGAGAACCCTTTCATTTCCTCGTAGCAGGATGGCGGAGCGTCGGAGCCCATCAAGACCTTGTCGCCCACGACGAGGCGGGCATGCATGATCTTGCTGCGCCATTCCGGCGGCACGTGCTCCGCCGCCGGAGTGCCCTCGTGCGGCAGCATGGCGACGATCTTGCCGCCCAGAACCTTCTCGTAGAATTTGAAAGCCGCCTCGCATTGGCCTTTGAAATTCAAGTAGGGATTTATCTGCATGGCTTACTCCTTCGCCGAGTTGATGACGGAAACGTCGGAAAGCGCGGCATGATGACGAGCCGTCGCGAGCGCACGGCCTGGCGATCCTCCTCGTCCGGCATCGCGGCGGGCCCTCATGCAACGTCAGAGGCAGGACGCCACGATGTCTTGCGTCCACGTCTCCTCTCTTTTCCTCTCTTTGGTTCAGGCACGGTCGGTCCCCGGCCTCCATTTGCGCGTCGAGGGTTCAGCTTTGCGGCTCGACGCGGAGCGTCGCCAAGTGATCGCAGAGGCGGTCCAGACATTCGCTCCAGCCGCCGGCGTGGCCGTCCCGCGATTCGACCGATTCGAAGACCCCTTGCTGGAACGTGACCTTGGTCTTGCCGTTTTGATCGGCGAACCGCACCGTGACCAGCGTCTCGTGGCCGCGCTTGCCGTACTCGTCCTCCCAGGCGTGAGTAAAGACCAGCAGTTCGTCCGGAACGATCTCGCGATAGCGTCCGCTGAGCCAATGCTCGACGCCGTCGGGCGAACGCATGCAGCATCGCCAGGCGCCGCCGGGGCGGAACTCCCCCTCGGAATAGGGAATGGTAAAGCCGCGCGGCGCGCACCAGCGGTCGAGATGCTCCTTCCTCGTCCAGGCCTGGAACAGGAGGCTACGCGGCGCCTCGAAGAGGCGCGTAATGACCAGCGTTCTATCGGCGGGTTCGATCGCGGCGGGTTCGGTCGCGGCGTTTGCTCTTGCGGCCATGCTTCTGCTCCTTCGTTTGCAGTTCGCGCAGGTAGTCGTCCAGGCGATCGAAGCTCTGCTCCCAGAAACGACGATAGCGCTCCAGCCAGTCGTCGACGTCCTTGAGCGCGCGCGGCTCGATCCGGCAGGGCCGCCACTGCGCCTCGCGGCCGCGCGCGATCAAGCCGGCATGCTCCAACACCTTGAGATGCTTGGAGACGGCTGGAAGGCTCATGTCGAATGGTTGGGCGAGCTCGGTCACCGAGGTCTCGCCGGTGGCAAGCCGCGCGAGAATGGCCCGGCGCGTGGGGTCGGCAAGGGCTGCGAAAGTGGCGCTGAGGGGGTCGGGCGGCATGGCTTAATGAACCACAAGGTTAAATAACCTAACGGTTAAATACATGGCACCCGGGACAGTGTCAAGCGCCGCTCGGCATCCCTGCCGATGCGCTTGGGCCCTCAAGATTGTTGGACGCCGTGGATGGCCGACGACCCCGCTTGCGCCGAATTGCGGCTGGACGGGGCGTCTACCTTGCCGTCGGCAGGCCGCTAATGGTGAAAGTGTCGGCGATGGTCAGGCGATCCCGCTCCCCGCTGCGAGCACAATCAACCTTGGGGCCGGCAAGATGCGGGCCCTCCGCGATCTGGCAGCCGGATTGGCCGCCCGCCGATCGCCCGGCGCGGCGCGCCCCGGAATGGTGGGTCAGGTCTGCCTTTGTCGGTTACATACCATCGGCCGGTTTTCCGTGGTCGCGAGCGATGCCTTCGGCCCGATGGGGACGCCTCCCGAGGCATACGCGTCCGCCTCGCCGCGCCTGCCGACCGATCAGCCGTGCATGGCGCCCGCGAATTCATGACACCGGCAGATGCGAAACCAGGGCTGCCGACCGCTGTGTGGCCGACCGTTCGGCCTACGTCGAAGGCGGCAGGGCGGTGCGAGCGCGGGGAAAGGCCGCCAAATCCGGTCGGGGCGGTCGAATCAGCCTACTTCCACGGCCACCGGCGCATCGACCGCAAGCTCGCTGAAATAGGGAAAGCCAAGCCCAACGCCGAGCAACCGGCGGCCACGGCGCAACGCCGCCCCGGCGGTGCGCGCCTCGAGCGCGGTGCGCGCGAGCGCCGGAAGCTGGCTCGGCTGCCGCACCACCGAACGGAACACTGCGAGAACATCCGGCGTGCCGTCGTGCCGCAATCCGATCACCGCAGCCGGCGGAAGCTCGCTGTGCACGGGGTCGATGACCGCGCGGCAGGCGGCAAATGGAATCCGGTGTGCGGCGGCGATTCGCGCCGCAATGTGGGATTCGGTGTCCACGGCGACCGCGCCCGTCCGGGCGTGCAGCCGATGCTTTTCCAGGGGATTCGCGATCGGGGCATCCGCCCCGATGATATCGGCGTGGACGGCGCCCGGAAGCGCTTCAACCAGCGCCCGCGCCCAGGCGCGGTCGGTCGGAAAGCATTCCTGGTCGGTTCTGACGCTGGAACCGACGACCCAGTCGCCCGCCACCAGATGGGGCGCCAATCCACCGGCGATTCCAAAACTGATGATGCCGGAAGCGCCACGCTTGGCCGCCCTGTCGAGGGAGGCGATGAGCTGCGACGCGTGATTGCAAATCACAGAGACGCCCGGCCCGAGCGCGATGCGTGCCTCGAGCGCAAGGCAGGTGACTGCGACTACGTCCCCCCGAGTCGACATCCAACTCCCATTCCGTCCGTGCAGTCGAAAGCCACTTTCCGTAATGTATTTTTTACATGCAAATCAATAGCCCTTCAATGGTTTTGCGCCTCCGCTCCTCATTCCGGGGCCTCGCCGACGCGGGGAACGCGTGAAACGGGGGGCGGGAGCCGCAAGCGAGGCCCGGGCTCAGTCCCGAGCGGCCGCACCGCGCCAGCGCGCAAATTGCAGGACGCGATCGGTTTTTTCCCGCGCGGCACCGCGTTCGAGGGCCTCGCGAATCGACTTTTCCAGCGCCGGCAGCTGGAACGGCTTGCGCAAAATCGCGAACTGCGATTGGGCCGTTTGCACGACATCGCTGTAGCCGCTGGTGAGAAGGACGGGGATTTGCGGGTAGTGATTGCCGACTTCCTGCGCCAACGCGATGCCGTTCATTCCACCCGGCATGACGACGTCGCTGAGAACGAGGTCGATCTTGTCGCCGCGTTGCAGCCTGTTGAGGGCATCGGTGGCATTTTCCGCGCGCAAGGTCTTGTAGCCGAGTTGCTCGACGAGAGAAGCGGTAATGTCGGCGACCTCCGTATTGTCCTCGACGACGAGGATCATCCCCTGTCCGGGTACGATGGGTTGCGTGGGCGGCGCCTCCACGGCCTCCACCAGCGCCGCATGCCGGCGTGGCAGGTAGATCGTGATCGTGGTGCCGCTGCCGACCGCGCTGGTCGCAACGACGGTGCCTCCGGATTGATGCGAGAAGCCGTAGACCTGCGCCAATCCCAGACCCGTGCCTTTGCCGAGTGCCTTGGTCGTGAAGAACGGCTCAAAGATTCTCGGCAGTACGTCCGGCGCAATGCCGACGCCCGTATCGGTCATCGCGAGGGCGACGAAGTCTCCCTCGAGCTGATCCACCCCGTCGCTTTTCTTCAAGGTGACGTTTCGCGCCGAAAGCGTGATCGAGCCGCCGCCCGGCATGGCGTCACGCGCATTGACCGCGATATTGACCAGCGCCAGTTCGAGCTCCGCGATGTCGACCTCGACCGGCCAGACCTCGGCCGGTATGTCGCACTTGAGCTGAACATTGCCGCGCAGCGAGCCGACCAGCATTTCGTGCACCGCTTCGACCCGTTCCTTGAGGTCGGTGACAACCGGGTTGAGCGGCTGCCGGCGCGAGAACGCCAGTAGCTGGCGCGTCAGGCTCTCGCCGCGATTGGCGGCAGAATGCACCGCGTCGATGGCCTGCAGATGCTTGGGGTCGGTGAGCCGCCGGCGCAGAAGCTGCGCGTGGCCGCTCACGATCATCAGCAGGTTGTTGAAGTCATGGGCGATGCTGCCCGTCAGTTGGCCGAGCGCTTCCATCTTCTGAGACTGCGCGAGCTGCTCCTGCGCCCGCTCGAGCGATGCTTGCGCCTCCCGCCTTTCGGTGATGTCGCGCGTGATGTTCACGAAGCCGGCGAGCGTGCCCACCTCGTCGCGAACCGCCTCGATCACGGCACTGGCCCAGAACAGGCTCTTGTCGCGCCGCACCCGCCAGCCCTCGACGACGCATTTGCCTTCGTAGGCCGCAAGCTGGAGAGCCCGCGCGGGCTCGCCGCGCTGTTGCTCCTCCTCGGAATAGAACCGGCTGAAGTGCTGGCCGATGGCCTCCGACGCGGTGTATTGATGGATTCGCTGCGCGCCGACGTTCCAGTTGCTGATGTAACCGTCACGGTCGAGCGTGAAGATCGCGTAGTCGGTGACGCCTTGAATGACCATGCGAAAGCGCCACTCGCTTTCCATGAGCGCCTCTTGCGCCTTGCGCCGCTCGGCGATGTCGTGCTTGAGCGCGGCTTCAACGCGTTTCCGATGCTCGATCTCGGTGTGAAGCACCTCGGTGGCGGTCTTGAGGCCCGCCGTGCGTTCGTGGAGCGTCTTCTGCAGGTCGTCGTGCGCGCGCTGCAGATTTTCCTCGGCGCTGCGACGGGCGGTGACATCCTCCGCGACCGCCATGAAATGGCGCACGGCGCCGCCCTGATCGACAATGGCGGAGACGTTGCTGCGGACCCAAAGGCGCGAGCCATCGGGCAAGAGAGTCCGGGCCTCGATGACGAATCCGCCTCCGGTATGGATTGCGTGCTCGAGCATATCGACGACGCGGGACCTGTCGTCGGGCTCACTCAGGTCGTGCAACCGCATCTGCAGCAGTTGCGGCGCGGAGCGGCCCACGATCTCGCAAAATCGATTGTTGACCAGCTTGAAGCGCCCTGCCCGATCGATCTGGGCGATGCCCACCATGGCCTGGCTGAACATGGCGCGGAGAATTTGCTCCTGCTGGCGCAGCTTGGCTTCCAGGCGTTTTCGCACCGCCACGTCCGCGCTCAGGACGAGGCTCGCAACCGAAACGCTGACCATGAACATGATCAGCGGCAGGAAGGATTGGTCGAGCGCAGTCCCTGCAAACGGACCGCCGCCGGCCAAAGCGCCCCAGACGGCGGAGCCGGTGAGAACGAGCGCCGCGGTTGCGGTATCCCGCTGGCCGCACCGCAGCGCTGCCCACAGCAGCGGCAGGACGGCAAGGAACGCCAACGCGCTCCTGTTCACGCTTTGCTCGATCAGCGGACTGAAGGCGACGAAGCCGACGACGCTCGCCGCGATCAATGCGATGCCGGAAGCCAATACCTTGTCCAGATCGAACGTTCGGAAATCGCCGCCCGCCCAGAGGACCAGGACCGGCGCGACGACCAACGCGCCGGCCGCGTCGCGCAGCCACCACGTGACCCCCAGTGCGGCGAGGTTGGTGACGTCGGCAGATCCGGCGAGATACAGGCTGCCAACACCGACGGCCGCGCCGATCACGGTGCTGGGCCCGAGGCTGACCAGCGCGAATTTCGCGGTCCCGCTCGGCGTATCGAAGGTCCTGCGGCCGTGGGACCAGATGTTGATCAGGTAGCCGGCGACGACCGCTTCCAGCGTATTACCGACGGCCATTATCGCTGGGGTCAAGATCGAAGCGGCAGTGGTCGCATCGACGATGTC
Source organism: uncultured Alphaproteobacteria bacterium (assembly GCA_963821505.1). Lineage (GTDB taxonomy): Bacteria > Pseudomonadota > Alphaproteobacteria > Rhizobiales > Xanthobacteraceae > VAZQ01. The sequence goes on along the minus strand of CAWGEH010000034.1, from coordinate 548,832 downwards.
GATGGGCGGGCCGGCGGCCAGCGCGGCCGCAAATATCGCCGGCCAAACGCGAATGCCGCGCAACAGGACTGCCGCCAACGCAAGTCCGGTCGGCGGCCAGATGGGCATGGCGCTGGAATGGATCGACGCCAGGATCAGGCTGACATTTGCCAGAACGAAATACGCGGCACCGACGACCACAAGGTCGAGGCCGTATTTCGCCAGGCCGCGCGGGTCCAGCGTCGAGAGAAATCTTGCCCCTGACAAACGAGTTACGGTATGCCCCCCCGCATCCGCTAACTGCGCTCTGATCCTAAGTCCTCTCCCGCAATATGCGCTGGTGTGTTAGTCCCCGGTTAACCCCAGGTTAATCATGACGGCAACTGAGGCAGAACTCAGGCCTTTGGGCGACAGTTCCGCCAATATGGACCGCCGCCGCGAGGGAACATTGTCCGCTCCGGCTGACCCGGTGCATGGCAACAGTTAGTTCCCCCGGCAGCACGCTCCCACCGCGGCTGCAAGCATTTTAGGCAGGCCCGTTCAAGCGCCTTGAATGAATTGCAAATTCCGCGCCGCCGACGAGAGGCTTGCTACATGGCGCTCGGCAAGAATTCGCCGACGGGCATCGGCGGGCGCGGCACGTCGCCGAAGATCCGCTCGTTCTCGGGCAGGAACCAGGACGGAATTTGCCTGAGTTCGCGCCAGCAATGGCCGTTCCTCGTCGCTGCTGTTTGCTGTCGCGGTCGCAAACCCCTCCTGCCTGAGCAGCGCTTCCGTGCTCTGGCCCGCGGTCTTTGCGACCGAATCGGCCGCGGTAACGGGTCGTTGGATCGAGAGCGGGTCGGCCGCGCGCGGCTTCGTCTCTGCCGTCGCGCTCGGTTCCGGCTTTTGATTGCGGCGCCCTTGCGTCACCGGCGCGGGCTTCACGGGCTTCGATGCGGAGGCGCTCGACGGCGCATCCGCCGCGCCTTCGGGCTTCTTCTGGCTTTCGGTCTCCTTGCGCACCAGCGCGGCGAGCAGCGCGTGGTCGTCCTGCGCCATCCGCATCGCGTCGTCGCTCGCGGGCACGACCTGTACGATCGGGGCCGGTGGAGGAGCGGGCGGCTCCCCCATCCGACCCAGGCAATAGGCGCAGAGCGCGCTGGCGAGCCCGGCCCCGGCGACCTCGATAAATTTGACTCCGAACCTGGATAGGAAGGCGAAATTGGTTTGCACGGGCCCCTCCGATTTCAAACGACCGACTTATTTTCAAACATTCGTTTGAGACAGATTCACGGCGGAAAGGAAGCCAAGCGTGGCAAATCAAGGGAAAAGTGACGCTGCCGGCCTGTGTTCAAGCTCGGTGGTTGCTGACGCGACGACGCGCGTCGGGCGAGCCGCCACCGCCTCGCGCAGCCGGGATCGGGGCGGTCCACGCCGCGGCGCACGGCGCGGAGCCTCGGCCGGCCGCCACCGCCCCGCGAGCAAGCTAAGAGCCTCTTCCGGCGAAGTGAAAACTCCTTCGCCGCAGAACCCCGCAAACGCAAGGGCTCCAGAGCGGTTTGCGATTCCGACGGAACGGAAACCGCGCCAGCGCATGTTCCGGAAAAGTGGGAACCGGTTTTCCGAATAGAACAGGCGCAAAATCTAGAGCGCATCACGATTCGATCCAATCGGGATGCGCGCTAGCAGGCTGCTGAAGAAGTCACCATTTGCGAGCTTTGAAGGCTGATTCGTCGCCGAGATGGAAGCTGATTTCGCCGTTGATCGTACCATCGTCGTCGAGTTCGGCCCATCCATCTCCGGAGACCGGGTCCATCTCGTCGGAGCCTTGCCAAGTGAAGTCGGCGGCAGCGGCAAAGAGGGTGCAATCGAGACCGCTGATCACGCATCCGAACTTGAACTCACCGAGCTCGTTAGCTTGGAACTGGATGTAGTCGGGCTCAACCATATCCAAGTAATCACTGTCCCAGAGCTCCATCTCGATGATCCGCCACTTGCCGATCAGCGCGCTCTTGGCGCCGCGCCGCATGTGGCCTCCAGAAGCTTGGGTATCCGCACGAGATTGTAGGCCAGGATTGCGAAGATGAAGACGGCTTGCACCTTGGCAAGCCCGCGAACTTTGACCTGTGCCAATCCTCCAATCGGCTTGGTCCAGCCGAAGATTTCTTCGATACGTTTGCGGATGACCTGGCTGATCGCGTAGCCGGGATGTCGGGTGATGCGACCGTCCACTGCCGTCCTGCGGATCTTGCCCGTCTTGGTGACGTGACCGTTGATCGCGATGTGGGGCGTCACTTCGCGTTCACGCAGCGCTTCGACAAACTCGACCACGTCGTAGGCTTTGTCGGCGCCGAGCGTGATCCGCTGCTCGGCAGGTCGATGATTGTCGATGAGGGTGAGGGCTGCCTCGCGCTCGGCTGTGCCGGTCGCTTGCGTCACGTCGCCAGCAACTGCCAGACCGTTGCGGTTTTCCATCAGGACATGGCCCATGTAGCACAGCCGACTCTCCTGGCCGTCACCCTTGCGGTAGAGCTTGGCATCAGGATCTGTCGTGCTCTCGTGGGTCTTATTCGATCGTTTCTCACGGTGGAAGTTACGCTCGCCATTGCGGCCGCCCGTGGACGGACCGTCACTCCCGTCCTTCGGCCGAAAGCTCTTCATCGAGGCCCAAGCCTTCAGCAGCGTTCCGTCCACCGAGAAGTGATCGCTCGATAGAAGCCGCTTCACCTTCGGCAGCGACAGCAAGCTGGACAAGAATTCACGCGCCACATCGGCCTCCAGCAGCCGGTCACGGTTCTTCGTAAAGACCGTAGCGTCCCAAACGGCGTCGTCGATCGACAGACCGACAAACCAGCGAAACAGAAGATTGTAGTTGATTTGTTCCATCAACTGCCGTTCTGAGCGCACGGTGAAAAATGCCTGCAGCAGTGTGGCCCGCAGAAGATATTCCGGCGGAATCGAAGGCCGCCCCATATGCGAATAGAGTTCGTCAAACCGATCCGACAGCGCCGCAAGCACCTCATTCACCAGAACCAGGATCGCCCTCAATGGGTGGTCCGGTGCGACCCGCTCCTCCAGCCGGATATACGAAAACAGCCCCTCTGATCCTCGTTGCTCGCCGCGCATCGCAAATCACCCCGCCGTGGTCCAATACAACGGAATCACGATCAGCTCTTGCCGTCGAGAGAGTTTTTCAGCAGCCTGCTAGGGCCGTACCGTTCCCGGCAGCCCCCCGAGCCCGCCCGCGGCCCATGCGGCGATCGTGTCGGTCAGCCAGTCCACGAAACGCTCGTCGACAGTGAGGCGGAGCGGCGGAGCCGCGAGCTGCTCGGCATTGCGCACGAAAATGCTGCATTGTCCGAACAGCCAGAGCGCGCCGACCGCCGCCTGGGTGTCGCTCGCCCTGCTGGGCAGGAATCGGCGCACCAGTTGGGTGGCGGCGGCGAAAAATGGAGCCGCCTCGCGGGCCATGAATTTGCGAAAGACGGGACTTGGCCTGAGCGCTTCCCAGCTGAAGATGCGCACATAGGCGCTGAGATCATCGCCTGAGGTCATCGGCCGCAGTTGCTGGCGCACGAAGCGTCGCAGCGCCGCCTCACGCGACAGCTTGTCGGGGCTCCGCCGGGAGTCATCATCCTTCATCAGCGCGAGCAGGGCGGCTTGCAGAACCGCGCGGTAGAGACCCTCCTTGCTGCCGAAATGGTAGCTGATCGCGGCCTGGTTGACGTCGGCTTCGGCCACGATGGTCCGGATGCTGGCACCCTCGTAGCCGTTGCGCGCAAAGGCGTCCGAGGCCGCCTTGATGATCTTCTCCCGCGTGGCCTTCGAGGCTCGCGTGACCGTTGCTGGCCGCGGCATGCCGAATCCCGGTTTCAAACGACCGTTTGAACATAGCGCATGGCGCGCGCATTCGCAAGATCCCAGCGCTCTTGATGCAGACGCTCGCTGCGACGGCACAATTGCCGCGCCCGATCAGGCCGGATATTCGTCGCGCGCGAGCAAGGCCGTGCTACTTCCTCACGTAGCGCATGAGCTTGCGGCCGTCGACTTCGGCGCCATAGACGTTTCCTTCCGCGTCGGCGGCGACGCCTTCCGCGGCGCTGCCGGTCCCCGGCCCGGTTCCCTCCTTCGCCGGTTGCGGATCAGGAATGAGCGCCGTGACCTTGCCGTCCTTGGCGCTGCCGATCCGCAGCCCGCGCTTGAAACCGGGATTCTGGGCGTTGTTCGATTCGGAATCGGCAACATAGATGATGTCGTTCTTGTCGATGAAGACGCCGCTCGGCCGGCCGAACTGCTTCCATTCCGCGAGGAATTTTCCATCCTGGTCGAAGATCTGGATGCGATTGTTGGCGCGGTCGGCGACGAACAGCCGTCCGCTCGAATCCATGGCGAGCGTATGCGGCACATTGAATTCGCCCGGCCCCGCACCCTTCTTGCCCCAGGCCTTGATGAAGGTCCCGTCCTTGGAGAACTTCACGATCCGCGCATTGGTGTCGCCGCCGTGGCCGTCCGCGACGAAGACGTCGCCGTTCGGCGCGACCAGCACGTCCGAGGGCGAATTGAATGCGTCGGGGCCGTCGCCGGTCACGCCCGCCTTGCCGAGCGTCATCAACACCTTGCCGTCGGGGCTGAACTTGAAGACCTGATGCCCCTTGCCGCCTTTGCCGCGGGCATCCGTCACCCACACATTGCCGTCGCGGTCCACGTAGAGGCCGTGCGGGAAGATGAACATCCCCGCGCCGAAGCTCTTCACCACATTCCCCGACGAATCGATCTTGAGGATCGGCGCGACAGCCGAGCCGTCGCAGGTCGTGCCGCCGCAGCGCTCGAATACCCAGATGCTCCGGCCGTCGCGATCGACGTCGACGCTGATCGTCTGGCCCCATTTCCGTCCGTCGGGAAGCTTCGCCCAGCCCTCGACCGCGCGATATGGATTGGGCGGCTCGCTGCCTTGAGCGTAGGCCCGTGCTTGCGGAATCGCGACGGCCGCGACAATGACGATGCCGAGTGTCCACCTGGTGCGATGACCCATGTCGGTTCCTCCGTTCAAAAGCGGGCCGCGTTTACCGCGCCGTTTCTCGGTTGCCGCGCGAGCCCGATCCCGGACCGCTGGTGGCGGCTCGCGCTGCGGCGAGCCGTCTAGTGGTCCGATTCCGACGTTCGTCAGCACTCGCGGCACGTTCAGATACGAACTTCGGAATCCAAGGACCACTAGCAACTCTATAATTCTAGTGCCCCTTTTGAACCCGAAGTTCGCGATTGCATTTGCCGCACGGTGTGCGCGAACTTCGGGTTCGGGGCACTAGTTCCTGACGTACTTCATCAAGCGCTTGGGACCCACCTCCGCGCCGTAGATGTTGCCGTTGGCGTCCGCCGCCACGCCCTCCGCCGCGCTGGTGCCGGTCGTCTTTTCCACCGGATCCGGAATGAGTGCCGTCACCACGCCGTCGCTGACCCGCCCGACCCTGATGCCGCGCTTCCAGCCGTCGTGATTCTTCGACACCGATTCCGATTCGGAATCGGCGACGTAGATCACGTCGTTCTTGTCGATGAAAAGCCCGCTCGGCCGACTGAACTGGAGCCACTGGTCGAGGTAGTTTCCGTCCTGGTCGAAGATCTGAATGCGGTTGTTCTGGCGATCGGCGACGAACAGCCGGCCGCGCGAATCCATCGCCAGCGCGTGGGGAATGTCGAACTCGCCCCGGCGTGAGCCCTTCTTGCCCCACGTCTTGACGAACTTGCCGTCCTTGGTGAACTTCACGATGCGCGCGTTGGTGTTTCCGCCGTGGCCGTCGGCGACGAAGATGTCGCCGTTCGGCGCCACCAACACCGCCGACGGGGCGTTGAATTCGTCCGGTCCGTCGCCGGCCACGCCGGCCTTGCCGAGCGTCATCAGAATCTTGCCGTCGGGGCCGAACTTGAACACCTGGTGGCCCTTGCCGTCCTTTCCAAGGCCGTCGGTGACCCACACATTGCCGTAGCGATCGACATGCAGACCGTGCGGAAACAACAGCAGCCCTGCGCCGAACGCCTTCACCAGCTTGCCGGAGGAATCGAATTTGAGAATCGGCGGCAGGTTCGAGCCGTCGCAGGCAAACGGCGTTCCCGGTTTCATCAGCGAGGGCGGAGCGAAAGCACCGCAACGCTCCGCGACCCATACGCTCGTCCCATCGGGATCGATGCCTACGCCGCTGGTCGAGCCCCACGTCCGCCCTGCCGGCATTTTCGCCCAGTTCTCGATCGCCCGGTATGGATCGGGCGCGGAATTGGTCGGGGCGCTGATTTGGGCATGGACGGCGGTCTCGCCTGCGACCAACGCAGCGATGACGGCGAACGCAAAGGCATGGCCCGATCGGACGCGATCCGGCATCTCACTCCTCCTTGGGCAGAACGGGCTTGGCCCGGCATTTTTCGTATGACTGACAGCGCACATTAGACTGCCTCTTGCCGGCATCGGCCGCAAGCAGCCGGCGAGCAGGCCGCGAGCTTGCCCTGACGCGCCGAAGCCGGCAATTTGTCCGCCCCGGTCTTCTCCGCCCACCGGCCATCGGGACGCAACACGCGATCGGAACGCATACATGCCGAGCAAGTTCAGAGGCGTCATGCAGAGCCCGGTGACGCCGCTCAAGGACGACTTCGGCCTCGACCTGCCGACCTTCGAGCGGCTCCTCGACTTTCACGTGCGCACCGGCGCCACCGCCATTTCCTGGCCGCACCACAAGGGCGAGTCGCTCAACCTGACGATCGCGGAGCGCAAGCTCTTCGCCGAAGCCGCCGTCCGCGTCGTCGACGGACGCATACCCGTCACCATCCACGTGAGCGCGCTCGCGGTCGAGGACACGATGGAGCTTGCCCGCCACGCGCAGCAGATCGGCGCCGACGGCATTCTTGCCATCACGCCGTATTTCTGGACGCCGTCGATCGAGGCGATCCAGGCCTATTTCGTGCGGCTCTGCCGTTCGATCGAGCTGCCGGTACTGTCCTACAACTCGCCGAGCTATCTCGCCGGGGTCGAGATCACCGGCGAGCTGATGGCACGGTTGATCGAGCGAATTGCCCAATTTCGCCGGCGTGAAGGAGGCGAGCTTCAACAGCGAGAAGTTCCTGGAGATTTCGCGCGCCGCGCTCGCGCTGCGGCCCGATTTCGCGATGCTTACGGGCGTCGAATACCTCTTGCCCTCCGTCCCGCTCGGCGGGGTCGGCTCCTACTCGGCGGCCGGCTCCATCTGTCCGAATCTCTGCTCGCACCTGTTCGATGCCTCCATGCGCGGCGACTGGCCGCGCGCCCGCGAATTGCAATCGAAAATCTCGTGGCTGTGGCTGCTGTTCCGCGACCAATATCCCTCCTCGCTCAAGGGCGGCATGGTGATGATGGGGCGCCCGGTCGGGCCGACGCGGGCGCCGCTGCCGACCGCCACCAAGGAGCGTCAGGCCCATATCCGCAGCGAGCTCGAGCGCCTCGGCATCCTCGACAGCGAGCCGCACGGCTGGTGATCGGAGCGAGCTCGAATCATGCCTTCCTTCCAGCCAGGCCTCGTGCACACGCCGGTGACGCCGTTCACGCCCGCGGGCGCCATCGATTTCGAGCGGTACGAGCAGCTGATCGAGTACCACATCGGCAACAGCGCCGACGCGATCGCGCTGCCGATGCATGCCGGCGAGTCCGTCAGCCTGCCCGACGGCGAGCGCCGCGCGCTGCTGGAATTCGCGATCAGGCAGGTGAATGGACGCAAGCCCGTCATCGCCCATGTCAGCGAAACCGGCACCGGCATCGCGGCCGCCCTGGCGCACCACGCCGAGAAAGCCGGCGCAACCGCGATCGTCGCCACCACGCCGTATTACTGGACGCCGCCGGCGGCGATGGTGCTCGAGCATTTTCGTCGGATCGGCGCGGCAGTGACGATTCCGCTTCTGCTCTACAACGCGCCCGAGGAGATGCAGGGCGGCAAGGCGAGCGCGGAGCTTTGTCTCAAGCTCATGGCCGAGCTCCCCAACTTCGCCGGCGTGGTTGATCTCAGCCTCGACTGGCAATTCATGATCGAGCTCATGACCGACGCGCCGCGCCTGCGCCCGGGCTTTCAATTGCTGGCGGGAACGGAGCTGATGGTGTCGGCTGCCGCCATCGGGGCAACCGGCATGTTCGCGCCGCTTGCCGGCATTGCGCCCAGGCTGGTGCGCGAACTCTACGACCTCTGCCGGCAGCAGAAGCTGTTCGAGGCGCGCAGAATTCAGGAGCAGACCGCGGCATTGCGTCAGGCGGTGAAGCCGGGCGGAGTGGCGAGCCTCAAGGCCGCCATGCGCGCCCTGGGCCGCGACGTCGGCGAGCCGCGGCCGCCGCTGCTCCCGCTCGATGCCGTCGCCTACCAGAAGCTCGTCGGCGCGCTCGATGATCCGGCGGTGCTCGGCGCGGAACCGCGCGGCTGGTGAGTCTCATGCGGCGGTCAGCCCACCGTCCAGCACCAAGGTCTGCCCGGTGATCGCCGCTGCCTGCGGACCCGCCAGATAGCACACCGCCGCCGCCACCTCCTCGACCGTCGCCAGCCGGTTGAGCGGAATGCGCGCGAGCATGGCCGCCATGTAGGCCGAATCGGCTGTCCTCGCCGCGCGCGAGGGCGAGCGGGTGTCGAGCCGGCCGGGCGCGATCGCGTTGACGCGGATGCCGTGCTGCGCCCACTCGATCGCGAGCATGCGCGTCATCTGGATGAGCGCGCCCTTGGCGATGCCGTAGGTCGCGCGCTCGGCGGCGCCGAGGAGCCCGTGGGTCGACGCGATGTTGACGATCGCCCCCGCGCGGCCGCCGGCGATCAGATGGCGGCCGACCTGCTGGGTGAGGAAAAAGGCTCCGCGCAGGTTGGCGGCCATGACGTCATCCCACTCCGCCCAGGTCACGTCCACGGCGGCCTTGCGCAGATTGGTGCCGGCATTGTTGACGAGCAGGTCGAGCCGGCCGAACGCCGAAACGACATCCGCCGTCGCGCGCGCGATGCTCGACTGCGAGCGCAGATCGAGCACGAGGCGAACGACCCGCGCGCCGGTCGCTGCGAGCTTGTCGGCGGTCTCGTCGAGGTTCTCGGCGCGCCTCGCCGATATCCCGACATCGAAGTCCTCGCGGGCGAGCGCCAGCGCGGTCGCGGCGCCGACCCCGTAGGATGCGCCGGTCACGAGGGCGGTTTTTCTGACCGTGGATGTGTCCATGCCGCACGCCGCCATCGCCGTGCTCGGGTCCCAGGACGCGACGGCTCAACGGTCGATGCACTAATCACGGATCGGATGCGACGCAAGGATGGTGCGATGGGTGCATGCGCGCATGGCGATGCCCCGCTTTCGCCGGCTGCAACGCGGCTTTATTGTGCGAGGGAGCTACGAGAAGACCGGAGGAAACGATGCCGCGAATGAGCCTTGTCGCCGCTGCGCTCGCAGCGGGCGTGTTCGGCGTGTCGGCGCAAGCGCAGACCCCGGCGCCAACCAAGGTGCGGGTCGGCCAGCCGCAGGTCGGCACGTTCCAGTTCGTGCCGCTCCAGGTCGGGATCGAGGCCGGCATTTTCAAGAAACACAACATCGATCTCGAGCTGATCAGCTTCGGCGGCGGCCCGCGCGTGCAGCAGGCGATCGCGGCGGATTCGATCGACATCGGCATCGGCTCCGGGCCCGAGCTCGCTTTCGTCGCCAAGGGCGCGCCGGAGATCGGCATCGCCGCCATGGCGGATGCGCCCTACTCCGTCGTCCTGGCCGTGCCCAAGGACTCTGCGATCAAGACCGCGGAAGACCTCAAGGGCCGGACCATCAGCATCTCGAGCCGGGGATCGCTGACGGATTGGCTGGGGCAGGAGCTGTCGCGCCAGCTGGGCTGGGGCTCGAACGGAATCAATCTCGCGCCGCTCGGCACGACGGGCGCGCAGATGGCGGCGCTGAAGACGCGCCAGATCGACGGCATGATCGTCGAAGCCAATGCCGGCTACAAGATGGAGGAGGACGGCAGCGGCCGCGTGCTCGTGCAGTTCGGCGACCGGATCAAGCTCTTTCACATCTACGTCTTCTATGCGCGCAAGGGCTTCCTCGAGCAGAATCCGGAGGCGGTGCGCGCCTTCCTCGCCGCGTGGTTCGAGACCATCGGCTACATGCGCGCGCATCGCGCCGAGACCATCGACGTCGTGCACCGCACCGCGCAGGTGTCGCAGGGCGTCGCCGCCCGCGACTACGACGAGCTGATGGGAATGTTCAATCCGACCGGAAAGTTCGATCCCAAGGCGCTCGAGGTGCTGGCCCGCTCGTTCGTCGAAATGGGTTCACTGCCGCAGCCACCCGACATGCGCGCGCTCATCACCGAGCAATACCTGCCGGGAGCGAAGTAGGTCTCGCCGTCGTCGTTGCCGGGCTTGACCCGGCAATCCATCTGTCTTCGAGAAAAGCCTTGTTTTGATGGATGCGCGGGTCAAGCCCGCGATGACGAAAGGCGCGCACGAGTCACTCGTACCGGATCGCCGCCGGCGTGCCCGGCGGCAGCGGGCGCGGGTCGACCTCGACCACGCCGCGCGCGACGCGCACGCGGTAGGTATGGAGTTTTTCGGTGAACGGCGGCGGCGCGCGGCCATCTTCCAATCGGTACTGGTAGCCGTGCCAGGGGCAGGTGACGCAGCCGTCGATGATGCGGCCCTCCCCGACCGGCCCGTTCTGGTGGGCGCAAACGTTGGAGAGCGCGCCGATCAGCGCGCCGTCGCGGAAGACCGCGATGCGCTCGCCGTCCGGCGCCGCCACGATGCGGGCGCCCTTGTCCGGGATCGAGCGCGGCGGCCCGATCGGGAGCCAGCCGTCGGCGCCCAAAGGGTCGCAACGGTCGCGCGCCCGCTCGCGCCAGCCGGCAACGAGATGAAGCACGGTCACGCAGACGAAGCCGCCCGCCAGCATCGCCGGGATGAGCGGGTTGCGGTCGTCCTGCATGACGCCGAGCGCGACGTGCATCACGATCAGCCCGTAGGCGACGTAGAGCGCCATGTGCAGGCTCTTCCACACCGGCGGCGTGAGGAAAACGAGCCAGAAATCGTGGCTCGTCGCCGCCATCAGGAACAGGATCAGGAGCGCGGCGAGGCCCAGCGCCTTGAACGGAAAGCCGATGAACTTGCCGTAGTCGGAGACGCGCGTGAATTCCACATAGAGGTCGGGCAGCGCGTCCTGCACCGCGAACCATTCGACCATGAACGAGGCGTGCAGCAGCGCGACGAAGAAGGTCAGCACGCCGAAATGGCGCCGATTGTAAAGGAGCGGCAGGAAGCGGCGATCGAGCCGCGCCAGCGGCCCGATCGAAAGCACGATCGTTAGCATGAGGAAGGCGCAAGTGCCGAACGCGCGGATGCGCAGATCGATCGCCGCCGGCAGATCCTTGGGCGGGTCGAGCCAGTGCGCCAAAGCGAGGTAAGTGCCGATGTAGAGCACGACGCCCGCGAGCAGAATGCCGTCATAGACGAGCTTCGCCCGGTTCCATTGCACGGCGCGAAAGCCGGCGCTCACGGCTTGAGCTCCTCCGCGGCCGGGGCGGCGGCCGGATCAGGCGGCGGTCGCAGCGCCAGCGCCATCCCGAAGCCGAGCGCGACCGCCAGGGCGAGGACGGGCCACAGCGCGCGGTGAACCGATCGGTGCGCGCGCCTCATCGCGAGGATTTCAGCCAGCGCAGGAGCACGTAGGGCCAGAGCGCGGCGGCGCCGGGAAACAGCAGCATGCGCGCGCCGACCGTCACCGGGAGCGGCTCCGGCAGCACGCGCGTGACGCCGAACACGAGGAACGCGGCTGCGACCGCGACGCCCGCCGCCGCATAGAGCGCAAGACCAATCAGCACGATCATGACACCCGCTGATCCCAGGGTCGCCGCAGCAGGATCGGCCATGGCGGGCACGAAGACAAGCGCAACGTCGCAAGCCTACGGCCGGCTGGTGTGCGGATTCCGAAGTGTGCCAACCCTTGCGGCGCCACCCGCTGTGAACTTCGGAATAAACGGGACACTGGCAAAACTACGACGGCAGGAAACTTCAAATCCACTGCATTACCGGCGACGCATGACGGCGGCTTCCAGCCACGAGATCGCGAGATACATCACGGATGAGACGATCGCGAGGATCGCGATCGAGGTCATGACGATGTTCATCTTGAAGATCTGGCTGCCATACTGGATGAGGTAACCGAGACCGAGGTTGGCCGATTGAAACTCGCCCACAATCACGCCGACCAGTGACAGGCCGGCGTTCACCTTCAGCGCCGCGATCAGCGTGGGGACGCTTCCCGGCAGCACCACCTTGGCGAGGATCTGGCCTTTGCTCGCACCGAACGTCTGAGCCAGCTTGATCTTGTTGGGATCGACGCCCTGGAAGCCGCTGTAGATCATCAGGATGGTGATGAACAGCGAGATCGCGAGCGACATGCCGTAGATCGAAAGCGTAGCGCCGAGCCAAATGTAGAAGATCGGCACGAAGGCGGTTTTCGGCATGGCGTTCGCGACCACGAGATACGGGTCGAGTGCCTTGTAAAGCGGGTGCCACCACCACAGCGCCGCGGCGATCGCCGTGCCGAGCACCATCGCAGCGGTGAACCCGAGCACCGTGGCGAGCACGGTGGCTGCGGTATGAGTCAGAATGCTCGCCTGTTGCGGCGTCGCCTTCAGCAATTCAAGGAACGTCGGCCAGAGCGCCGAGGGGTAGCTGGTCAGGAGCGGGTTCACGATGTGCGCCTTCGGCAGCACCTCCCACAGCACCAGGAACACGATCAGGATGGCGAGCTGCGTCGTGCGCACCGCGATGCGGCCCCGGCGCTCGCGCCGCAGCCAGTCTCGGTATTGCGGGCTCGTGCTCGGACGGACGGTGGCGTCAGCCGTCGACATGGACTTCAAGCTCCTGCCAGAGGGTGTTGAAATAGCTGTTGAACTCGGGCGCATTGCGCGCGGCGAAGGGCGCCGGGCGGCTGCCATCGGGGGTCGCAAAACGGATCGCGTGATCGGACTTCAATTGCCCGGGCCGGCGAGACAATACGATGACGCGCTCGGACATGCTGATCGCTTCGCCGATGTCGTGCGTTACCAGGATGGCGGTCTTGGCCTCGCGCCGCAGGATCTCGGTCACTTCATCGGCGAGCGCGAGGCGCGTCTGCGAATCGAGCGCCGAGAAAGGCTCGTCGAGCAGCACGACGTCCGGTTCGGTGCAAAGCGTGCGCGCCAGCGCCACACGCTGGCGCATCCCGCCCGAGAGTTGTCGCGGCAGATACTGCAGGAACTGACCGAGCCCGTACCTGGTCAGGAGCTGCCTCGCCCGCTCGCGCGCCATCATCATGTCCATGCCCTGGATTTCGGCGCCGAGCACGGCATTCTCAAGGATCGTCCGCCACTCGAACAGATAATCCTGCTGCAGCATGTAGCCGACCTTGCGGCTCGGCCCGGCAACCGGTTTTCCGTCCACCAGCACCGTGCCGTCGGTCGGCTTGAGAATTCCGGAGATCAGCGAGAGCAGCGTGCTCTTGCCGCACCCGCTCGGCCCGATGATGGCGACGAACTCGCCCGAAGCGACGGAGAAGGAAATCCCTTTAAGCGCCTCGGTCTCGCCGTCGAGGCCGAAATAGCGAAGATTGACGTCGCGCAGCTCGACCTTCGGCGAAGCGGCGCCGACGGTTGCCGATGGCGGCACGGATCATTTCGCCTTGCTGGCAAACTCGGGGAGGACCAGATCCTGATACTTCACGCGCTTCGCCTGCTCGAGCACGTGTCCCTGCACCAGGATGTCCTGGAACTTCTCGATCGCCTGGGTGTCGATCGCGGGCGTGGATTTCCAGATCTTCAGCTTGCGGTAGCGCTCGGCGGCCGCAACGAGCGCCTGCGGGTTCACGCCCGGAAAGAATGGCTCGAGCGTCTTCCCGATGTCCGCCGTCGACGCGGCCTGTGTCCACTTCTGCGCCTTGAAGATGGCGTTGGTCCAGTTCTGAATGACCTCGGGGTTCTCGCGGATGTACTTGTCGGTCGCCATGAATGCGGTGTAGTCGGCGGGGCCGACGGTCTCGCCGATCGAGGCGAGGAAGTGCGCCTTCCCGTCCATCTCGAGTTGCGAGGCGTCCGGCTCGATGAAGATGGCGTATTGGTTTTGACCCGCCAGCCAGGAGCCCAAACGTGCCGGGATGGCGACGTTGTTCATCAGCTTCACGTCCTTTTGGGGATCGATGCCGTTCTGGCGCAGCGCCGCCTCGAGAAACAGGAGCGGCGTGCTGCCAGGTCGGAAGCCGAGGATGTCCTTCCCCTTGAGCATGCTCCAGTCGAACTTGTCGACTTTCTCGCGACCAACCAGCATGAAACCGTCGGTGGCAGTGAGGCCGCAAAAAATGGGTATCTTCGTCGGCGAGTCACTGATCTGCACGTAGATCGCCGTCTCCGGTCCGATCAGCGCGATGTCGGCGCTGTTGGAGAGCAGCGCCGCCGCCGACTTGTCGCCGCCATTCGCGGTCGAAAGCGCCGGTTCGATGCCGACCTCGTCGAAGTAGCCCTTCGCGATCGCGACATAGGCTGGAGCGTACAGGATCGAACGCACCACCTCGTTGTATCGAACCTTCGCGTGCGGCTTGCGCTGCGCGAGCGCGCCGAGCGGCGCGGCGACGGCGAGCGAGCCGAGAGTGGCAAACCCGGCCTGCAGGGCACGGCGGCGATCGAGCATGTGGGTTCTCACTGCGTCCGCGAACGCGGGGGTGTGCGAATTCCGTCCGGCGCACAAAGGGTTAGCACCGATTCAGACAAAAGGCTACGGAACTCGACCAGGGCTGCCCGCAGCCCAGAGACCTCTTGGCGCGTCAGAACGTCGTCCAATCGCCCGAACGTTCGAACGCGGCGGCGGCACGATAGACCGTGCCCTCGGCGTAGTGGCGGCCGACCAGCATCATCCCAATCGGACGGCCGTCCTCGATCCCGCACGGCAGGCTGATCGCGGGGTGGCCGGTGACGTTGAATGGGCACGTGTTGCGGGTCGGCTCCCAGCTTCGCCGCGTGATCTCCTGCGGTGTCGCGTCGTGTCCCGGAATTGGCGTGGCCTTCATTGGGACGGTCGGCATGAGCAGCAGGTCGTGCGACGCCAGCACGGTATCGTAGGCCGCGCGCAGCCGGCGCCGGATGTTCTGTGCTTTGGCGTAATAGTGCCCGCCATAGCGGTCGAGCGTATACTTGCTGAATATCGACGCGATCTTCAGGGTGTCCGCGAATTCGTCGGCGCGGCCACGCCACGCCATTGCCGCGGTGAGCAGGCTGGTGACATAGAGGCCCTCGTGCGCGATGCCGGCCCCGTTCATCTCCAGCAGCGTAATGCACGCGGCGTCGCCCCGGATCGCCGCCCACACGGCGAAACCGAGCCCGTGCGTCGGCACCGACACGTCCGCCACCGTTGCACCGAGCTTCGCGAAACGTCGTGCTGCGTCGCTGACGCGCGCATCGACGTCGGGCTCCGAGTTGGGATGACCGAAACCTTCCTTTACCACGGCAATCCGCAATCCCCTGACATCGCCGTCGAGCGCCTCGGTGTAGCGCCCCGGCGCCGCGCCGCGCTGGCGCGAGTCGATGCCGTCCGGTCCGGCGATGACCTCCAGCAGCAAGGCGTTGTCGCGCACATTGGCGGTCATCGGACCACAGGTATCGAGCGTGATCTCGAGCGGTGCGATCCCGGTATAAGGCACGAGACCGTAGGTCGGCTTGAGTCCGACAATGCCGCAATGGCTCGCGGGGATGCGGATCGAGCCGGCCTGGTCGCCACCGATCGCCATGTCGACGTCGCCCGACGCGACCAGCGCGGCGCTGCCGGATGACGATCCGCCGGCGGAATAACCCCGCTTGCGCGGATTGTGGACCGGCCCGGTCGCACTGGTGTGGCTGCCGCCCGATACACAGTAATATTCGCACACGGCCTTGCCGGCGACTTCGCCGCCGGCATCGAGGATGCGTTCGACGACGGTCGCGTCGACGTCCGGCACGTAGCCCTCCAGAAGGCCGGCGCCGATCATCATCGGCACCCCGGCGAGGCACACGTTGTCCTTGAGGGCGATACGGCGGCCGGCGAGCCTGCCGCCCGCCTTGCCCTTGATCGACGTCTTCACGTACCACGCGGCGTGCGGGTTCTCTTCGTGCTGCGGCCGGTAGAAGGGTCCGCGCGGATATTTCACCGCTGGAAGCTCATCCGGCGCGGCATCGAGCGCGGCATAGGCATTGGCGAGCGGCGCGACGATCTGCTCGACGGCGAGCAGATAATCGTCACTCGGATTCATCCCAAGCTGCTGCGCGGCGCGGCGCAAATCCGCGACACTGGGTTTCTGGAACATGCTTGCACCCCGAGAAGACGGAAGCCAACGGGCACCGCTGTCAATGTTTAGACGAGTGGCTCGCGGGCGCAAAGCTTGCCGCGCCGAGCGCGGCGGAAGATCGGCGACCTGCGCGTGGCGGGCGCTGGGCGGCCTTGCCGCCACATCCCGAAAGGCGCATTTTGAAACGCAGTAATCTGGAAGGTCAAACGCCAGAGTCAAGGGAGGCGCACATGAAAGACGAGCGTTTGGGCCGGCGCGACTTTCTCAAGAGCGCCGTCGTCGGCGGTGCCGCGGCCGCCACCGTCAATCTGCCGCCGGGCGCCCAGGCGCAGCAGGGCTCCGCTTCCGCGCCGGATGCCGCCAGTCCGGGCTACGCGTTCCTGAACCTCGAGGAGGCGGCGTTCGTCGAGGCGCTGGTCGATCACATGGTGCCGGCCGACGAGCTCACGCCCAAGGGCACCGACATCGGCATCAACATCTACATCGACCGCGCGCTCGCGGGCGCCTGGGGCAAGGGCGAGCGCCTTTACATGCAGGGGCCGTGGAAGCTCGGCGTCCCGAGCCAGGGATATCAGCTGCCGCTCACGCCCGCGCAGCTCTATCGCGCCGGCATCGAAGCGACCAACGCGCATTGCCGCAAGACCTACGGCAAGCCGTTCGACCGGCTCGACGAGAAACAGCGCGAGGACGTGCTCGTCGGATTGTCCACGGCGAAGCTGAAGTTCGACAACGCGCTGCCGGCGCGCGTGTTCTGGACCACGGTCTATCAGACGGTGATGGAAGGCATGTTCTCCGACCCGATCTACGGCGGCAATCGCGACAAGGCGGGCTGGCGGCTGATCGGCTTTCCCGGCGCGGTCGCCGTCTATCGGGAAACCGTCGCGAAATATCGCGACAGGAAATTTCCCGCCGATCCCGTCGGCATCGCGGACATGAGCTGAGGGAGGGCGACATGGCGACCAGGCTCAAGGAGGTCGATGCCGTCATCGTCGGGCTGGGCTGGACCGGCGGCATTCTCGCGAAGGAACTGGCCGAAGCCGGACTGAAGGTGGTCGCGCTCGAGCGCGGCGCGATGCGCAGCCCCGACAAGGACTACGCGTTGCCCAACATCCGCGACGAGCTGCGCTACGTGGTGCGCCACGACCTCATGCAGAACACCGCGCGCGACACGCTCACGATCCGCAACAATCCCACGCAGGAAGCGCTGCCCATGCGCCGGCTCGGATCGTTCCTGCCGGGCGAGGTGGTCGGCGGCTCGGCCGTGCATTGGAGCGGCCACACCTGGCGCTGGACCGACATGGAGTTCAAGGTCCGCACGCTGTACGAGGAGCGCTACGGCAAGAGCTTCATTCCCGCCGACATGACCATCCAGGATTGGGGCATCACCTACGCCGAGCTCGAGCCCTATTACGACAGGTTCGAGCACACGGCGGCGGTGTCGGGCAAGGCCGGCAACATAAAGGGGCAGATCCAGCGCGGCGGCAATCCGTTCGAGGCGCCGCGCGCGCGCGACTATCCGCTGCCCCCGCTCACCCCCATCCTGGCGAGCGAGATGTTCACCAAGGCGGCGGAGAACAACGGCTATCACCCGTTTCCGCGGCCGTCGGCGAACGCCTCGCAGGCCTATACCAATCCCGACGGTTCGAAATTCGGCCCGTGCCAGTATTGCGGCTACTGCCAGCGCTTCGGCTGCGAGGCGAACGCGAAAGGAAGCCCGCACATCACCGTGATCCCGATTGCGCTGCGCAATCCCAATTTCGAGTTGCGCACGCATTCGTGGGTGACCAGGGTGCTCAAGGATGCCGACGGCAGGCGCGTCACCGGCGTGACCTACACCAACCTGCTCGACGGCGAGGAGTTCGAGCAGCCCGCCGGCATGGTGCTGCTGTGCGCCTATGCCATCAACAACGTGCACCTGATGCTGCTGTCCGGAATCGGGACGCCCTACGACCCGGTCACGCAGACCGGCGTCATCGGCAAGAACTACTGCTACCAGACCGGCGCCGGCGCCACCCTGTTCTTCGAGGGCCGGCACTTCAATCCGTTCATGAGCGCGGGCGGCTCCAACGCCACCATCGACGACTTTAACACCAACTGGGACTTCGATCGCGCGCCGCACGGCTTCGTCGGCGGCTACAACATGGCGGGCGGCTTCAACACCGCATTGCCGATCGGTTACCGTCCGGTGCCGCGCGGGACGCCGCAATGGGGCAAGCAATGGAAGGCGGCCACTGCGAAGTGGTACCAGACCGCGATGAACATCGGCGCCAGCGGCAGCGTCATGGCCAACCGCTACAATTACTACGACCTCGATCCGACCTATCGCAACGCATTCGGCCAGCCGTTGATGCGCATGACGTTCGACTACAAGGAGAACGAGCACAAGATGGGGCGGCACGCCGCGGCGAATATCAACGCCATCGCCAAGTCGATGAATCCGACCAGGCTCAACGAGGCGGTCGCCCGCACCAATCCCTGGACCGTGGTGCCGTATCAGAGCACGCACAATACCGGCGGCACCATCATGGGAACCAATCCGCGCGACAGCGCCGTGAACAAGTACCTGCAGAGCTGGGATTGCCACAACCTGTTCCTGCTCGGCGCCAACGTGTTCGCGCACAATGCGTCGTACAATCCGACCGGGCCGGTGGGTGCGCTCGCCTACTGGACGGCGGACGCGATCAAGAGCCGCTACGTCAGGAATCCCGGCCCGCTGGTGCCGGCATGACCGGCGCGCGGCCGCGCGCAATCCGGATGATGGCCGTGCCGAGGCGTTTTCCAGGGCGGTGCCGTCTCTCCTGCGCCGCAACCGGCTATAGTCCCCACCCTCGTGAATCGAGAGCCATCCGGTCAGATGAAGATTGTCATTCCCGACGACTATCAAGACATGGTCGATCAGCTCGAATGCTTTTCGCTGATCCGCCACCACGAGGTGATGCGCTACCGCGCGCCCGCGCGCGACCTTGATCAGCTCACCGAGCGCCTGCGCGATGCCGACGTGGTCGTCTCGATCCGGGAGAGGGTGGAGTTTTCGCGCGCTTTGCTCGAACGGCTGCCGAAGCTCAAATTGATCGCGCTGGTCGGCCGCAATTCGCAAGCGATCGACTTTGCCGCCTGCACCGCGCTCGGAATTCCGGTCGCGGCCGGCAAGAGCAATTCGCCGGACGCCCCGGCCGAGCTGACCTTGGCGTTGATCGTGGCCTCGCGCCGCAACGTCGCGCTCGAGGCCGAGCGCATGAAGCGCGGCCAATGGCCCTGCACGCTGTCGCACCGGCTGCGCGGCTCGACGCTCGGCATATTCGGGCTCGGCGCCATCGGGCAGCTGGTGGCCGACGGCGGGCGCGGCCTGGGCATGGATATCCTGGTCTGGGGCCAGGAGAGCTCGCTCGAGAAGGCCGCGGCGTCAGGCTATGCGCGGGCCGCAAGCAAGGACGAGCTGTTCGAGCGCTCCGACGTGCTGTCGCTGCATGTCCGTCTCACGCGCGACACCCGCGGGATCGTCGGTGCCGGCGATCTCGCGCGCATGAAGCCGACCGCGCTCATCGTGAACACGGCGCGCGCCGAAATCATCGCGCCGGGAGCGCTGCTCGCGGCGCTGCGCAAGGGCCGGCCCGGCTACGCCGCCGTCGACGTCTACGAGCAGGAGCCGGTCGTCAACGGCGATCATCCGTTCCTCTCGATGCCGAACGTTCTCTGCACGCCCCATCTCGGCTGGGCGGAATGGACCAATTTCGAGCTCTATTTCCGCGAAGCGTTCGAGCAGATCGTGGCCTACGAGCAGGGCCTGCCGCTGCGGCTGCGCAATCCGGAGGTGAAGATGCGGGCTTCAACGCCCTGATAGCGGCCCTGCCGCTGTGTATTCGAGGGCCGCGCAGCTACCTTATTGAAGACAAACCTTCAGATTGGCCGTAAATTTATGAAACTCCAAATCGGTCCACGCCAAAGGCTGATGACATGTATTTGCTCAACTTCTTGCAGGACTCGCAGGATCAGTCTGCCGGCATCAACGTCGAGTACCGATCGAATTTACAATCGCAACGTCGTTACATATGACTGGCGCAAGAGCGATGTGTCGCGCATTTTGCTCGAGCGACCATTCCAGATATTTGTAGCAAGCCGGCCATTCAACTCATACCCCCCCCCCAAGAACTGTGCGCGAGAACGACACTCAACTTCGTTACCGAGAGTGGCGGCCGCCTAGGTTTTTGATTCCGATCGCACCGATGCCATTCATCGAAGCCTAAGCGATCCAAGGGTGTGATTATGAGTTTAGCGCGTAGAGCTGCTCGAAATATTCGCGCTGCTCCCAGTCCGTGACCTCGGCGTGGTAGCGGGCGAGCTCGGCTTGCTTGATGCACAGGCGCCAGCGGATGAGGCCTCACCGAAGCGATCGGCGAGGCAGAAGTTGGTGCACAGAGCGCCGCATCTCCTGGAGACTGTGCGAGAGCCGACGGTCCCGCTCGCCGGACCTATCTTTGCCGCCACAGCACATTCGGCCTCTTATCGCGCCAGAGCTTGCCGAATAGCTCTTGATCTGCGCTCGAGATATCTTGCGTTGAGCGCTGCAGCCCGACAAAGACGCCGTCTTTCGAGCGGGCCGGCAGCACCACATAGTGCTGGTCGAAAAACACGCATTTGCCATCGATCGTTCTATCAATGCCCAGCATCTTTCTCACGTCATACGATTGGCATGATGCGCAGAACTCGATGCCTTCACTAACGCTGGAATCGCCATCGATAATGCCCACATGGGAGCCGTAGGCATAGGCCTCGAATTGCTCGGCTCGGCAGAGCCAGATCAGGAAATCCCGCCGCTGAACGTGGTCAAGAGGCAGGCCCGTCAAAATGACGACAGCCTGTTTGCCGCCCCCCGTTACTCCGGTGAAGGCACGCGGAATAAAGCCACGGGCGCCGAGGCTTCGGAACCACGCCTCAAACTCATCGACTAAGAGCGTCGCCAAATCGTTGGAGGCTTTATCCATGTTGCCAACAAGTGCTGAGGCCGCGCAGATTCTAACGGTACGGCTCCCAGCATCCTAGAAAATGATCCGTCCGAGCTGCTCCAACTGATCATCCTTTCGAAAGTTGCCGGTTGGAGCCTAAAACAGCTCGAAATATTCCCGCTGCTCCCACTCCGTGACCTCGGCATTGTAGCGCGCGATCTCGGCCTCCTTGATACGCAGGTAATAGTCGATGAACGTCCGGCCGAAGCCGTCGGCGAGGCAGGCGTCGTCGCGCAAGGCGCGGAGCGCCTCGTCGAGAGTTTTCGGCAACAGCGGCGCCTGCGCCTCGTAGGGGGTGTCGGCCGACGGACCGGGATCGAGCATGCGCTCCATCCCGTCGAGCCCGGTCACGATCTGCGAGGCCATGTAGAGGTAGGGGTTGGCGGCCGGCTCGCCGACCCGGTTCTCGAGCCGCGTCGCGGCGTCGCCGGCGCCGCCCAGCACGCGGATCATCACGCCGCGATTGTCGCGCCCCCAGATCGCGCGGTCCGGCGCCAGCGAGTAGCCGCGGTAGCGCTTGTAGCCGTTGATCGTCGGCGTGGTGAAGGCCGCCGCCGCGCACGCATGCGCGAGGAGGCCGGCCAGGAAACCGCGCCCCGAGGGCGACAGCGGCTCCTGGTCGTGGGGGGCGAACGCGTTGCTATCCAAGCGCCGGTCGCGCAGCGATTGGTGCAGGTGCCAGCCGCTCGCGAGCACGTTCGCCAGCTTCGGGCGCGCCATGAAGCTCGCGTGATAGCCCTGCCGCCGGCAGATCTGCTTCACCGCGCTGCGGAACAGCATCATGGTGTCGGCGGGCGAAAGTCCAAGCTGCGGCTGGAAGGTGAACTCGCACTGGCTGGGACCGAGTTCGATCTCGACCGAGCGCAGCGGCAGGCCGAGCGCGACGATCTGGCGGCGCAGCGTTTCGAGGATCGGCTCCATCTGGTCGAGGCGCGTCTCGGTCAAGTACTGGTAGCCTTGGGAGATCAGGCTGACCTCGGGCGGCTCGCCCGGCCAGGTCGCGTCGGCGGGTTTGAGCCGCGCGTCCTCGAGCTTGAAGACGTGGAATTCGACCTCGAGCCCGGCCAGGTAGTCGAACCCGGCCTCGGCCAGCCGTTGCAGCGCGCGGCGATAGAGGTGGCGGGTCGCGAACGGCACCGGCTTGCCGCTGGCGAAATAGATGTCGCACAGCACCCATCCGGTCTGCGGCGCCCACGGCAGCACGTGGAAGGTGGTGGGATCGGCGATCATGAGGAAGTCGGCGGCGCCCTCCATCTCCGCCATGCCGAAGCCGCCGCCGGGGGTGAAGACCGGAAACGCCGTCTTGTGCGCGGTGTCCTTGGCAAGAAGCGTGGTGGTCATGCAGCAGCCGTTGCGCATGACCGCCGCGGCCTCGCCCGCCATCACCGATTTTCCGCGCAGGATGCCGTGCTGATCGGGAAACGACAGGCGCACGACCTCGAGCCCGTGCTCCTCGATCGATTTATCGGCCTTGGCGGCCGCCTCGAACTGCTCGTCGCTCCACAACCCGTGACGCTCGACGAAGCTGTGCGCGCTACGCTCCTGCGGTGAGGACATGGATGCCGCTCCAAGATGCGCGCATGATAGCCGAGCGATTGAAAGACGTCATGCGCTCTGCAATCCGGCAACTCGCCATCATTCGTCCTGGGCCGCGCTCCGTGACCCTCTCCCGTCGCGTTCTCGGCGTGGAATTATTCCCACGTTCGGCCTCGTTGTCACCCTTGCCGGCCTTGCCGCGCTCGTGACGCTTCATGCCTTTGGGGCGCAATTTGCGCGATGCGACCGCGCTTGTGGGGCGGACCGTGCTCTCAGGACAGCAATTGAAGGCTTGATGGAGGCGCCTTGGGTGGTGAGGGGATATCAACCGCCCTACTTGTTTGGTCACGGTGTCGTCTTCGGCCTCGATGCATTCTGGAAGGACTACACATCGGTTCCGGCTGTCGGTGGTATTTTAACAATTCGATGATGCGGTGATCTGTTATTTGCTTCAATCGCACCTATATAAGGCTAGCAGGAGCGCTCATGCGCACTCTCACTCAGTCGCCGGTTCGGGCGAACAATTAAAACTTCCTGGGTTTTACATCAGATCAAAATGCTGATGGCCTCGGTATGAGATCAAGAAAGCACTGGTGGAGAGAGGGGCTGGAGCATTTCGCTGACAACCCCGGGATGAATTTCTTGTAAAGTGATTTCTACAGACCTCGGTTCTTGTGGGTCACTTTCATGCACGTAGTTCTCAACGCAACGTAGTTCTCACGCAAAATAGACAACCAAAGGAACTTTTCATGAAAATACTGTTCAATACTCTTGCCGTCATAGCCACTGTGATGGCCACGACGGCATTCATCCCCCAACAGGCCAGCGCCGAGCGCGTGTGTCGGCAGGAGTGTGTAGGCCCCGTCTGTCAGGAGCGATGCGTCGAAGGGCGCGACCGCGATCGAGACGGCATGCGGACGGATGGTCGTGAAGAACGACGAGATCGGCGCGAAGACAGGCGCGATCGCAATCCAGGCATCGAATTGAGGCTTCCCGGCGTCGGCGTTGACATCGGCCGGTAGTGCCGATTGTAGCGATGTAACACCAAAGAGCCCGGGCGAATGCCCGGGCTTTGAACAAAGCGCGCTTACCGATCAGCTGGATCCCATCTTATGAAAATCGCTCAGATCGCCCCGCTCTACGAGGCGGTGCCGCCGAGATTGTACGGCGGTACCGAGCGCGTTGTGGCGCATCTCACGGACGCTCTCGTCGAGCTTGGCCACGAGGTCACGCTGTTTGCGAGTGCAGAGGCCCGTACCCGGGCGACGCTGGTTCCGGTACGCGATCAAGCCATTCGGCTCGATCCATTTCCGCTGAAATCCGATCTGGCCGCTCACCTGTCGATGATGCATGAACTTCATGCGCGGCGGCACGAATTCGATCTCCTGCATTTCCACGTCGACCTCATCCATTTTCCGTTCTTCGAGGATTTTGCGGCGCGAACCGTGACCACTCTGCATGGTCGGCTCGACCTGAAGGATCTGCCCGAGGTGTATTCTCGTTGGCACCACTACCCCCTCGTCTCGATATCCGATGATCAGCGCAAACCGCTCGCAAGCGCGAACTGGCTGGCCACTGTTCACCACGGCCTCGCTGAAATCGCTCACTCGTACGACAATCTGCCCGGTGCCCCTTATCTCGCCTTCCTCGGTCGCATCTCGCCGGAAAAGCGTCCCGATCGGGCGATCTCCATCGCGAAGCGCTTGGGAATGCGCCTCAAGATCGCGGCAAAGGTGGACGCCGCGGACGCGGCCTATTTTCGCAACGAGATAGAGCCGCTATTGGACGATCCTCTGATAGAATTCATCGGGGAGATCGGTGACAGCGAAAAACCCGCGTTCCTGGGCAATGCCGGCGCCCTCTTGTTCCCGATCGATTGGCCAGAGCCGTTCGGTCTGGTCCTGATCGAAGCCATGGCTTGTGGAACACCGGTGATTGCGTGGCGCTGCGGCTCTGTCTCCGAGATCGTTGACGAAGGGAAAACCGGGTTCATCGTGGACACCGAAGACGAAGCTGTGCAGGCGGTCCTCAAGCTTGATCAAATCGACCGCCGGACAGTGCGCAGGGTGTTTCAGGAGCGGTTCACCGCGGAGGTGATGGCGCGCAATTACCTGCGCCTGTATTGGCGGCTATGCGGAACCGCCGGCGCATCTGACGGACGCCTTAAATTCGGTCTCGTTCATTGACGCGACTGCGGGCTGTGTCCTTGGCGAAGCGCACTTGGGCCGGATTCTGACGAACCATGCCGCCTGTGTCATAACGAGTTGAGGACTCTTCAGTCTCTCGACAAGGACGCTCCGCCGGAGATGGTGCTGTGGCGCGTGGCACTCGCCTTCGCGCCGCGTCAATGCAGGCTCGCCGCCTGCGCCTGCAGGTCCGCCAGCAGATCGCTCGATCCCTGCACCGCGAGGCGCTGGTGATAGAAGCGCAGGCCGTAAAGCCCGCCCAGCTCCTCGCCCGCTCCGGCCCGGCCCGGGCCGCCGTGATTGCATTGCGGCATGACGATGCCGTGGCCGGTATGGGCGCTCGCGATCGACGGATCGACCATGAGGAGCCGCCCGTGGCTCGGCCCGATCGCGCTCACGATGCGGACGAGAAAATCCTTGTCCTCGCCGAAGACCGAGGCGACCAGCGAGCCGCCGCCGCGCGCGATCAGCCCGGCGGCATCCTGCTCGCCGCCGTAAGCCACGATGGTCGCGGCCGGGCCGAACACCTCGACCTCGTGCACGGCGGTGGCGGCCGCGGCATCCTTGAGCTTGAGCAAGGTCGGCGCCACGAATGCCGACCTGTTCTTGTCGATGCCGTCGAGGTCGGGGACGTCCGCACCGCCGCACACGATCGCGGCTTCCGAGGCCAGCCGCCGGATGCCGTCGAACGCCGCCGCCTGCTGCGCGCGTGTCACCACCGGGCCCATGCGGGTGTCCGGCTGACGCGGATCGCCCACTTTGGTGCCCTTGAGCTTGCCCGCAAGCGCGTCGGCGACCGCGTCGGCTTGCTCCGCCGGCACAAAGATGCGGCGGATCGCGGTGCATTTCTGTCCGGCCTTCACCGTCATCTCGCGCACGACTTCGCGCACGAAGGCGTCGAAGGCCGCGCTGCCGGGCGAGGAACCCGGCGCCAGCAGCGCCGCATTGATGCTGTCGGCCTCGATGTTGACCGGCACGCTCCTCGCCACGACGTTCCCGTGCCCGCGCACGCGCCGCGCGGTGTCGGCCGAGCCCGTGAACGCGACGACGTCATCGGAGGTGAGCGCGTCGAGGAGATCGCCGGCCCCGCCGCAGAGGAGGCTCAGCGCGCCGTCCGGCAGCACCTTGGCGGCGATCACGTCCTTCACCATGGCATGCGCGAGGAGCACGGTGGCGGAGGCGGGCTTGGCGACGACCGGCACGCCCGCGATGAGCGACACCGCGGCCTTCTCCCACAGTCCCCAGCTCGGGAAGTTGAAGGCGTTGATGTGAACCGCGACGCCGCGGCGCGGCAGCATCAGGTGAATGGCCTGGTAGTTCTCGGCCTTGGCGAGCCGCACCGGCTTTTCGTCGAGCAGCATGCGCGCCTCGCCCAGCCCGGCGCCGAGCCGGGCGTAGTATTTGAGCGTGCCGATGCCGCCGTCGATGTCGATTGCCGCGTCGGTCTTGGTGTTGCCGGAATTGGCGATGGCGATCTCCTCGTAGCGCGCGCGGTTGGCGGCCAGCACGTCGGCCACCGCGCCGACGAGCTTGCCACGCTCGGCATAGCTCATCGCTCGCAGGCCGCCCTGCCCATGCTTGCGCGCGAAGTCGAGCGCTGCCTTGAGATCGATGCCTTTGGCCGAGACCGTCGCCAGCTCGTCGCCGCGTGACCGGATCGACCAGCCGGGTCTCGACCCCCTCGCCGCGCACCCAGCGGCCGGACAGAGTAGCTCTCCGAGTAATTCTGGCGTCGGACTCATGGCTCGCTCCCTAGAACGCCGGCTTACCTCGGCGCCGTGATCGCGGTGCGCCCCCCTTTGAAAAGCCGGGCCGTCGTTTGCGGGAGCGTAGCCCGGATGAAGCGTCAGCGAAATCCGGGTTGTCGCCACACGACGAGATCGCCCCGCATTGCGCTGCGCGCCATGCGGGCTACTTCTTATGTCCGTGCCCGCCCTCGGGCTTGGTCAGCATGTGGGCACAGCCGGCCTTGGTCGCCCAGTATTCCCAGGCCCGCCAGGTCTCGATCGAATGCGGGCTGTAGCCGCGGTTGCGGGCGTCGATCTCGCCCTGGCGCAGATACTTGATCTCGCCGCCCAACTGCTTGGCGTGCAGGAGCGCGCGCGCGTTGCGCGGCAGATAGACCGACATGCGCACCACTTCGATCAGCGAGCGCCCGGCCGAGGCGAAGCCGTGGCCCCGCATCAACGCGACATTGTTGCCGGCGAGGCATTTCGCGAGGTCGCGCCCCTGCTCCATGTTGGTGACCAGGAGGTTGGTGTCGCCGAACTTGTCGGCGATGTCCCACACCGGCACGTTGGCGCCGATGAAGCTGCCGGAATGGATCACCGGGCGCAGCGGCGTCGCCTGCGCGATACCGAACGGCAGGATATCCTCGGCATGGGCGTGCACGACGGAATGGATATCGGGGCGCGCCTCGTAGATGGCGGCGTGAATGAAGCGCTCGAGATAGAGCGCGCGCTTCTCGTCGCGCACGGGCTGGCCGTCGAGCCCGAGCTCGACGATGTCCTCGCGCTCGACCAGTTCGGGCGCCACCGAGCGGGAGAGGAAGAAATGCTTGGGATTGTCGGGATTGCGGATGCTGACGTGGCCGTAGGCGTCCACCACCTCTTCGCGCGCAAGGACGCGGTTGGCGATGACGAGATCTTTGAGAACGACGTCGAGATTGCTCATGGCTGGATGACCCGGGGCTGAGGTTTTACTGACAGAAAAATGCGCTCGCTTGCGCGCCGCTAGAGCGCGATGACTTTTCTTCAAATCTTCATCGCGCTCTAGCCTGTTGTTGGAGCATGATCTTTTCCGAAAACCGGTATCCACTTTTCGGGATCATGCTCTAATGGGTGGGAACGAAGAGATCGTCCACCGGAACCGGTGCCGCGATCAAGGACTGATCGGTGAGATAGGTGACGAAGCCTTCGAGCGTCGGCCGGTTGGGCTCGACCCCGTACGGCCAGGGGTCGCCGTCGAAGACCTCGTAGATCTCGTCGATGTCGCGCATGAGGAACGGCGTCATGTAGCGCAGCGCGCGCAGGTTGAACATCTTCTCGAGTGCGATCGCCTTGGATTCGCAAAAGGCGTTGTAGAGGCTGGTCGCGATGAAGGGATATTTCTCATAGACTTGCTTGCGGATGGCGACCAGGTGCATGATCGGATAGATCTTGGTGCGCCGGTAGAACTCCTTCTCGAGCTCCACGTAGTTCGGAAACAGCCGCACGATGTCCGCATTGGTGCGGATCGCCTCGGGCAGGCTCGTGCCCAGCGTCGCGTCGACGGCGCGTTCCTCGATCATGTCGCTCATCGATTTGTTCGAGGTGTTCTGCTCGATCGGGATGGGATTGAGCAGCGGCAAGACGGTGGGGCTGCCGTGCGCGCCGCCGGTGTTCATCGCGCCCTGAACCCAGTGAATCTTCCTGAGATCGACGCCGTATTCGTGCTGCAGCAGGCCGTTGATGTAGATGGCGGCGGTCATGGTCAGCAACGGCACGCCCACGCGCTTGCCCTCGAGGTCCTTGGGCGTCTTGATGCCGGCCTTGCGGTGCACGGCGATGAAGCCGTGGCGAAACGCCCGCGAGGGGAAGACCGGAATGGCCACGAACGGACACTTTTTGTTGGCGAAGCGCTGGACGAATTCCGAGCTCGAAAACTCCGCGACGTCGAATTCCTCGCCGCCGGCCATGCGGTCGAAGATCGGACGCGGCTGATCGATGGCAATGAAATTGAGATCGACGCCGTCGACCTTGACCTCGCCGGTGTAGAGCGGCTGCATGCGGTCGTAGAGCCCGCACGCGAACGAAAGCTGCAACCTGGGCATTTGTCGTTTTTTCCCTCGTGTGACGATCCTCCCTCCGTCGTGGCCGGGCTTGTCCCGGCCATCCACGTCTCCTGCGCCACAAGGGTCTCCTGCGCCACAAGGTAAGACGTGGATGCGCGGCATCGCAGACAAGTTTACGCAGTCTGCGCAGCTTGACTGCATGCCGGGCATGGCGAGGCACGGTTTGTGAAACCGGAAACTAGCGCCCCGAACCCGAAGTTCGCGCACAGCATGCGGCAAATGCGATCGCGAACTTCGGGTTCAAAAGGGGCACTAGAATCATAGAGTTGTTAGTGGTTCCTAGATTCCGAAGTTCGTATCTGAACGTGCCGCGAGTGCTCACGAACTTCGGAATCGGACCACTAGCCTTAGCACGCGCGCTCGGGCGTCGAAAACCCCGATTGGCAGCGTCCCGCTCGCGGCGTATGACGCGCAGGGCGGGCACGACGACGGGTGAGGACATGACGAGGGGTGAGACGTCGGCCGCGGCGAGCGTCGTCGAGAAGCTCGCCGCATGGGTCCTGGCCGCGCGCACGGAAGACGTGTCGCAAGCCGCCGTCACCCAGGCCAAGCTCCTGCTGCTCGACACCATCGGCTGCGGCTTCGCGGCGCGCGAGGAACCGTCCGCGCGCGCCCTGCTCGCGGTGGTGGAACGATCGGGCGGCGCACCGCAATGCACCGTCATCGGCAGCACGCGCCGCACCAGCGCGGCCAATGCCACGCTCGCCAACGGCGCGCTTATCCGCATTCTCGATTTCAACGACTACGTCAACGCCAAGGCCGGCGACCTCGGCGGCCATCCCAGCGACAACATTCCGGTGGCGCTGGCCGCGGGCGAGCTCTGCACCGCGCCCGGATGCGAGGTCATCGCCGCGATCTTGCTGGGCTACGAGATTTTCGGCCGCTGCAAGGAGCTGATGGAGCGCGACTCGGCCTGGGACGGCGTCACGGTCTCGGGGCTGGTCGCGCCCGCGATGGCGGGCCGCCTCATGCGGCTCGACCGACGGCATCTCGCGCACGCCATCGCTCTCGGCGGGGCGCACGCGGCGACCTCGACCGCGGTGCGCTTCGGCGAGATTTCCGCCGCCAAGTCCATCGCCAACGCGCTCGTGGCCCAGAACGGCATCCAGGCGGCGCTCTTGGCGCAACACGGCATCACCGGCCCGCTCGACCTGTTCGAGAATCCGCGCGGCATGCGCGAGGTTTTCAGCAAAGGCGATGCTGCGGCGGCGCTGACCGCCCCGCTTCCGGCGGACGGCACCATCATGGCCGCCAATGTCAAAGCCTTCCCCTGCCTGGCGACCGGGCAAAGCGTGGTCGCCGCCGGCATCGAGATGCATCATCGGCTGCGCGGCGCGGTGGACGGGCTCAGCGCCTTCACGCTCGTCATCCCCGATACGCCGGGGCTGCGCCGGCAGAAGGACGATCCCGGCCGCATCAAGCCGGTCTCGCGCGAAGCCGCCGATCACAGCTTCAATTTCCTGGCTGCGGTCTCGCTCATCGACGGGGAGTTCGGGCTTGCCCAGTTCGACGGCGAACGCTGGAACGATCCGAAGGTTTGCGCCTTGATGGCGCGGCTCGAGATCGTCAACGACAGCTCATGGAATGAACGCGCGCCGGACAGCTATCCGTGCTCGCTGCGGGTGCGGACCGCGGACGGGCGCGACGAGGTGGTCGAGGTCCCCTACCCGCCCGGCTTTTCCCGCGGACAGCTCGACGCCGGGACCGTGATCAGGAAATTCAACGCCCTGACCGCACCGTGCCTCGCGCAAGGCGCGCGTGATCGCATCGTCGAGCGCGTGATGGCGTTGGACGCGAGCTCCTCCTGCACCGAGCTGATGGAGGCGGTGGCGGCGCCGAGCTCTCGTGTCCTGGGCGAGATGTAGGGTGGGCAAAGGCGCAATCGCGGGCGTGGACATGTGCGAGATGTTGCGCGCCTTTGCCCACGCGTAGACGTGGCTGCCGCACAGACCGGATAGAAAGCACCGTAGACGCGTGGGCACGGCGTTTTGCGCCTTTGCCCACCCTACGGACCCAATTCCACGCGAACCTGATCGCCTTGCGTCACGAACCTCGTGCCGAACGGCGCGCTGCGCGCGACGATGTCGGCCAGCTCGTCGGCCTCCTTGTCCATGGCGCAAGCGACGGTCTCGTTGCAGTCGTTATGGCGCACGAACTGGAAGGCGGCATCCTCGATCCCCTGCCGGCTCACGCTCGCCCGCACCAGCATGCCGACCCAGTCGCCGTGCCGTCGTCCACCGTGGCCGGTGTGGAAGGAAAAGCTGCCGAGCCCGTAAAAGATCGGCCTTCCCCTGTAGACCTCGACCGGCAGCGAATAGTGCGGCCCGTGGCCGACCACGATATCGGCGCCGGCATCGATCGCGGCATGGGCGATCTCGGTCATGTATTGCAGGACGTCCTTGCCCAATCCCCAGTGGCACGACGCCACCAGCACGTCGACGCGCGGGCGCAGTGCGGCAATATCCTCCTTGAACCAGGCCAGATAGGCCGCATCCGCCCAGGTGACGATATCGGGGGGAATGCCCGGACGGTTGGGAGGCGGCACGTCGGGGCGCGTCTTGAACATCGGGACGTGATAGGCGGTGTGGCCGCGGATCACCGCGATGCCGGCCGCGTCCTTGCGCGCCTCGTGATTGGTCGGCCAGTAGACGGAGCTGCGCTGCAGGAAGCCGAAGCGCACGCCGCCGCGCTGCAAAACGACCGGTGCGCGGGCGGCGGCAAGGTCCGCTCCTGCGCCGGCGTGCAGGATGCCGAGCTCATCCAGGCGCGCGATCGACCCTTTGATATTCGCGTCGCCATAATGCACGTTGTTGGCGATGCCGACGGCATGAATTCCGGCAAGCCTCAGCGCTTCGCCACCGACCTTGCGATCGGCGAAGAAGCCTTCGTGGCTGACCGAGTGGCCGGCCGGCGTGCCGACCAGGCAGCACTCGAGATTGCTGAACACCACGTCCGCCGCGCGCAATGCATCAGCGACCCGGGCAAAAGGCACCCGGGGATCGGTGACGTTCATCAGGTTCACGTCACCGGTCAGGATCAGCTGCAACGGCATTTCCCATCCCCTCGGCGCCGACCCGAATGTGCGCGGGCTAGGAAATTGTGTAGCATCAACGCTGCGGCTGTGAAGCGTGGATTTGCCGACGGCCGGGATTCGCCATCTGCGCTGCGC
The DNA here is from genome assembly GCA_963821505.1 of uncultured Alphaproteobacteria bacterium. Classification (GTDB taxonomy): domain Bacteria; phylum Pseudomonadota; class Alphaproteobacteria; order Rhizobiales; family Xanthobacteraceae; genus VAZQ01. The sequence continues at coordinate 516,843 of CAWGEH010000034.1, read as the reverse complement.
CGGCGATCATCGCGATCAAAGCATAAGTTCATGCCACTCCAGGGAGGAGCGGATGCGGGCCTTGCTCCGGGTTGTCGTCGCCGCCGCGGCAATGCTCGGCGGCGCTGTCGGCCATGCCCAGAATGCAGCGACGGGGAAAGAGCCCTACCCCGCCCGCCCGGTGCGCATCATCGTCCCGTTCGCGGCGGGCGGCCCCGGCGACCTGATCGCGCGCCTCGTTGCGCAAAAGCTCTCCGAGGGTTTGGGCAAGCAGTTCTACGTGGAGAACCAGGGCGGCGCCGGCGGCAACATCGGCATGGGAATGGTGGCCCGCGCGCCGGCGGACGGCTACACGATCATGATCGCAAGCTCGACCTTCATGATCAATCCGAGCCTCTACGGCAAGGTGCCATACGATCCGATCAAGGATTTCGATCCCGTCACCATTGCCGCCACCACCCCCAACGTGCTGCTGGTGCATCCATCGGTGCCCGCGTCCACGGTCAAGGACCTGGTCGAACTCGTGCGCGGCGGCAAATACCGCAATTATGCCACGCCGGGCGCGGGCACGCCGTCACACCTGTCGGGCGAGCTGTTCAAATTCGCCTTGAAGCTCGACTTGACCGCGGTCCCGTTCCACGGCGGTGGTCCGATGATTCAGTCCGTCCTCGGCGGGCACACGCCGATCGCCTTTTCATCGCTGCCGCCGGCGGCGTCTTTGCTGCGTGAAGGCCAGCTGCGCGCGCTGGCCGTGACCACGGCCAAGCGCGTGAGCCTGCTGCCCGACGTTCCCACCTTGGAGGAGGCCGGCTATCCCGGACAGGAGGGCGATACGCCGCAATGCGTGCTCGTCCCCGCCGGCACGCCCAGGGCGATCGTCGATCTCCTCCACCGCGAAATCATGCGGATCATTGCGCTGCCGGAGGTGAAGGAGAAGTTCGCCGCCATCGGCTTCGAGCCGATCGGCACCACGCCGGAGGAGTTTGCCGCGCGGATCAAGGCGGACGTCCCGAAATGGGCGCAGATCGTCCGCGCGGCCCATATCAAGGTGGACTGAGACGGGGTGGGCCAGTTGGTTCGGCACCCTCCGCTGTCGGTCTACCGGCTATGCGCCGCGCGCGCGCGGACCCCTTCGCTTCGTTGTCGGCTGCCCGCGATGACGCGGCGGCGCTTTGCGGATTCGTGGGCCGGAACCGTCAAGCAGACGCGACAATTCCCGCGTCGAGGGCATACGCCGCCGGGTGGTGAGCGATCCCGTCTCGTCCGCCGCCAGGTTCGCGATGAGCGCAAGCAGCGTCCGCCGCGTCGCAGCGATGTCGGCGGCGGCGACGCGCCGCAAGGCGATCTCGTTCACCTCCTCGGCCAGCGGAACGAGCTTGGTCTTCAGTGTCCGCCCTTTGGGCGTTAGATAGACGTGCACCTCCTTGCGGCTCTTCGGGCTTGGCCGGCGCACGACGTATCCCAGCCGCTCCATGGCATTGAGCGCCGAGAACGTGGTCGGCTCCATGACCCCTGCCTGACCGCTCAGCTGCCGTTGGGTGAGCCCTTCGCTCTCCCACAGGATGCGCAGGAAGGTCCAATGGCCGTACGACACCGAATGTTCGGCGAGCCGCATCTGCAGCGCGCGCGCGAGGCCTCTGGCGGCGTCCTTGACGAGATGCGCCAGGCGGTCGTTGGGAACCGCCTCCCGCCAGTGACGCAGGATTTCGCTCGTCTCGCCGTGCTTCACCATCGTCCATACCGCGCTGACTCGCTCGATAACGACGCTGCCGCGCTCATCGAGCGAGTGCGCGGCGCCTGCACCGTATCGTCGGAGACTCTTTTCCATTCCTACCAGTAATCGGCGCCCGCGACATCGGGCGCGTCGAGTTCCACTTCGTGCATCGGTTGCCGGGTCCGTGAGCGAGAGGCCATGCCTCGCCATGCAGGCGATCCGCCGGCAGCCACGCCAATTCGGCCGGATCGCTGTGTGTCACGAGCCCGCAATCGCCTGCATGAACCGTTGGAACAGCTCTGGCGGGGAGTCGGCCGCTTTCCTTACCGCACCTTCGACCGCCGTGGAGTTTGCGGGATCAAGGTCTATGCTGCGCTTCCTGGCGTCGGCGATGAAGGCGGGATCCTTCACGGTCTCGTCGAATGCCTGGCGTAGCGCCGCGGCGGTCCTGTCGGGAATTCCCGGAGGCGCCATCACCGAATATCCGACGGAGGTGGTGACGAGCGACATGAATTCGATGAGCTGGCGATCGGGCTCATTCTTCGCGAGATCGGAGAGCAGGGGGACGTTCTCGTGGCCCGGCAGTTTCGAAAGTCCGATCTGCACCAGAAATCGGACCTTGTCCTCTTTCACCCAGTCGGCGTGGTTGCCGGCAAAGTTGCTCCAGGTCGCTGACACCGCGTCGATTTCGCCCCGTTCCAGCGCAAGCAACAGGTCCGCTGAGCCCTTGTAGCCGGCCACGATTTTGATCTTCGTGCCGAATACGTGGTTGATGATGGCCGGATTGATGAACGTCTCCGAGCCCTTCCCGGTCGTGCCGGCAACGCTGTCGTGGATCGCGAGATCCTCGAAACGCTTGATCCTGGAGCTCTCCCAGACCGTAAACAGGCGCGTGATGTTCGCCATCTGTCCGATCCACACGAACTTCGCGGCGTCATACCGGACCGAAGAGCCGCCGGTGTATTGCCCGAGAATGATGGGGGCCAGCGGAATGCTGATGACGCTGCCGTCGCGCGGCGCGACGGAATAGAGATAGTTGGCGGCGACCATTCCGCCGGCGCCCGCCCGATATTCCGGAACGACAACAGGCTCCCCCGGCAAGTGCCGGCCGTAGTGCTGGGCGAGCAGCAAGCCATACAAGCCATAAGCTCCGCCCGGTCCGGTCGGAACGATGAGCTTGATGGTCTTGCCGCGGAAAATCTCGTCCGCCGCATCGGATGATTGCGCCGCGGCGGGATGGGACGCCGCGCAAAAGGCCGCGAGGGTCAGCGTGCGGAAAAGCCAATGGGACATCGCTTTCCTTCCTGATCGGCGATTGGGTGAAATCCTGACCGCCGCCGAGAGCTCATCGAGGTTGACGACAAGTGTCCTCATTCCAGCATCCATCCAATGTATCGTCGGTTTCGGCGTTGCGATCGGGCCCAGAGCGCAAGCTCAGCGCGACCTGTCCTTGCTTTGCGCATCCAGGAATCTGGACAAGACTGCATTGAAGGCGGCGGGGTTGTCGAGGTTGCTCAGGTGGCCGGCATCCGCGATGACCTCAAGGGTCGCGCCTGCGATATTCTTGACGAGGTGGTCTGCAGCCGACCTCGGGGTGTCGGTGTCGTTCTCTCCCACGAGCACCAAGGTCGGCGCATGGACGCCGGACAGCATGGGGGTGAAATCGTCGAGCAATGCGGATTGCATGGTCTGGATGTAGGCCTTGGGATTCATCTTGGCGATGGTGCCCGCAAGTTCGTCCTGGATCTCGAGCGGTGTCGTCGGCATCAGATGCTCGGCCGCGTATTGGGTCCCGAATTCCTGCATCGAGATGTAGGCGATGGCCTCGCGCGTCGCGTCGACGAGGTCGGCACTTCCCGCAGCGGGTTTCGCGGCGCTGTCGGCGAGTACCAGCGAGTGGATCATCGCACTCCACCGACTGTTGAAGCTGAGCGCAATCGCACCGCCCATCCCGATCCCGACGAGATGGCATCCGGTCACGCCAAGATGATCGAGAACGGCCTTCAGGTCCTGCGCGGCATCGGTCACGCGCGCTTGGCCGTTCGCGGATGACCGGCCGTGGCCGCGGCAATCGATGGCAATGATCGCATACTTGCCCTTCAATGCGTCGATTTGCTGCTTCCACATGTGAACGCTCGAGCCGAGACTATGGATCAGCGCAACCGGGGGGCCCGAGCCCTCGTGCACGTAGTGGATCGTCTCCCCGTTGGCAGCGAGTACCGGCATTCCGTCTCTCCCTGATTGAGCTGCAATATTCTGACGGACCGGCTCCGTGCGATACGCTCTCGTCCGTTGGCGATCGATTGGCAGCGTCCCGCGACGCGCCAATCAGTCCCAAGCATCCAGTGCGGCCACTTCGCGACCGGCTATCCGCCCGCTGACGAAGCACTCCGAGATGTTGCCGCCGGCGAGGTAGAGATGGCCGAAGGAACTGCCGAGTTCGCCCGCCGCGTAGAGTCGCGGGATCGGATTTTCGTTGACGTCGATGATCTGTTGGCGCGCATCGTGGACCGGCCCGCCCTGCGTGTTGGAAACCACCGGCCAGACCTCGCCGGTGTAGAACGGGGCATGCTGGATCGGCATCATGGTTCCGGCGGGACGCCCGAAGTCTTCGTCCTTCTTTTGCGCACACATGGCGTTCCAGCGCGCGACGGTATCCTTGAGGACGGCGCGTTCGCAGCCGATGGAATCCGCGAGCTCGTCGAGTGAAGCCGCCCGCTTGAGGATGCCGAGCTCGACTTCCTTGAGGTTGTCGCGGCTCCAGGTGAAATTCACGCCCCTGTCGTTGTAGGTGGGATTGCCGAGCGGATAGCGCCGCCGGCCGGCCTCGTCGACGATGAGGCGGGCGGGGATGCGCGGGAACGTCTGCGTCACGGAATCGAAGAATTCGAGGTGCCGCGCGCCCTGATCCTGCACATAGGGCGGCATCTCGTTCATGAAGCGCCGTCCGCCTCCATCGACGAGAATCCACGCTGTCTGCACAACCGCGAGGTGCTCTTTTCCCGGAATCCAATCGGGAAAACGCTTCATTCGGATTGCGAAGGGATAGTCGGGATCCGTGTGGCGGAAGCCGTAGGAGCCGTGAAAGTGCCACATGTGCCAGAGCTGGGCTCCCAGTTCCTGCGCCATGCGGATGCCGTCGCCGGTGTTGCCGAGGTTGGCCGCGCCATAGACCGGCGTCATCTGCCAATACTGCCGCTTCATTTCTTCGTTGGCCTCGAACCCGCCGCAGGCAAGCACGACGCCCTTGCGCGCCTTGATTCGACGCTCGCCGTCGACGCCATCGGTCACCAGCCCAACGACTTGGTTGCCGATGTCCGAAATCACCGACTTGGCGGCCGTCGACAGGCGCACCTCGATCGGCAGCTCAGCCACGTTGTCCTGCAGGATTTTGAAGACCATCGGACCGCCCGGCCGGCCGCGTACGTGCGGATAAATCTGGCTCGCATCGAAGTTGGGAATGGCCTCGACCTGCGTGTAGTAGAAGGCGTCCGCTCCCGGCAGCGGATAATTGCCGCCGCGCTCGCGCACGAATATTTCCGCATGGCAGATGCTGGCGAGATCGCGGAAATACGCTTCGACTTCGCTCATACCCTGGGTGAACGCCTGCAGTACGTCGTCTCGTGTCCGGCCCGCATTGGTCGCCCGCAGGTATTCGAGGGCTTTGACGGGCTGGCGGGTGGAGCAGATCGCGCCATGCGAGCAAATGGATATGCCGCCCGGATCGGGCATCTTCTCGATCAGGAGAACCCGCGCGCCGGCCCGAGCCGCCTCGATCGCAGATACGCCGCCGGCGAACCCGTAGCCGGTCACGATGACATCGAATGTCTCGTCGAACTCCGGAGCAGCCATCTTAAACTCAGCTTTGCCCGCCATTGTCTCCCTCGGTTTGTTGTCCAAGGCCCTGGCCGCAAGGCCCGTAGCGGGCGCGATGCTGCCCATTGCGAGTCGTGAGAGCAAGTCAGAACAATGATCAGGTTGCTGCTCTGCGCATCCGTAATGGTTTCCGATCAAAGCCGGCGTTGCAGCCGGGAGCCAGCCGGGCAGCTCGCCCTCAATCAACAGATGCCGGCCATCTCGGCACGCGATGCGAAGCGGCCGCTTTCGCTTTTGACAGGCAGGCACGCGGCCGATCCTCAACTCGACAGACCGCGCCGAAATTGCTAGTTTTACTTAGAGGGCTAAGCATGGCACGCATGCCGTGCGATTGTCGAGGTGAGCCGATGAACAAGCCGATCACGGATCTGCAGCACCCCAAGATGCTGCTCGACCCCTATGCCAGCTGGGCGGCGAACGAAGGCGTGCCCATCACCGAGGATTTCGGCGTCGATCTGCTCAAGGTGGCGACCGCGCCGTGGCCGCGCTTCGGCGTCGACGGCGGCCTCGTCCATCTCAAGGGACGCGGCGATTTCGTCTCGATCTTCGTGCTCGATCTCGCCCCCGGCGCGAAGTCGGCGCCGCAGAAGCATCTGTTCGAAGAGGTGGTGTACGTGCTGTCCGGCCACGGCAACACCGCCATCGAAACCAGCGACGGGCGCAAGCACAGCTTCGAATGGGGTCCCAAGAGCCTGTTCGCGCTGCCGCTCAATTCCCGCTATCAGCACTTCAATTCAAGCGGGCGCGAGCGCGCGCGATTGGCCTCGACCAACAATCTCGCGCTCATGCTCAACCTTTTTCACAACGAGTCCTTTGTGTTCGACAACGCCTACGAGTTTCCCGAGCGGCAGGGCGCCGCCAAGTATTTCAGCGGCGAAGGCGAGTTCATCCCGGTGCGCCCGGGCCGCAACATGTGGGAGACCAATTTCGTTCCCGACCTCGCCGGCTTCGAGCTGAAAGCCTGGGAGCAGCGCGGCGCCGGGGGCTCGAACATGATGTTCATCCTCGCCGACGGCACCATGCACGCTCACACCTCGCAGATGCCGGTCGGCACCTACAAGAAGGCCCACCGCCATGGTGCGGATTTCCACGTCTTCGCGGTCACCGGGCACGGCTTCTCGCTGTTGTGGTACGACGGCGCCAAGGATTTCGTGCGCATCGATTGGCAGCATGGCTGGGTGTTCGCGCCGCCCGACCAGATGTTCCACCAGCACTTCAACACCGCGCCCGATCCCGCGCGCTATCTCGCGGTCGCCTTCGGCAGCCTGCGCTACCCGTTCACCACCGACAAGCGCCACGTCTTCCTGGGCATGGACGTGAGCGTGAAGGACGGCGGCTGCCAGGTCGAATACGAGCACCAGGACCCGCGCATCCATCGCATCTATCTCGAGGAGCTGCGCAAATACGGCGTGAAGTCCGGCATGGCCAGGTTCGTCGACGAGCGACCTTACGCCGAGACTCCGGCCTGAGCGCGGCCTGGAGCATGATCCCGAAAGGTTGCAGACGTTTCGGATAAGATCATGCGACCAAACAAACGCTTGGAGCGAAATCGCGCTTCGACGTGAAGCGATTTGGCTCCAAGTGCTGCCTGGCGCGGCGGATTTGAAGTTCCTGCCGTTGTAGGCGCAAGGCCGGCCAGGTACTTCACGTCGAAAATTTGCTCGCGTCCCCTTGATTCCGAAGTTCGCATCAAAGGGCGCCGCGCGGGTTTGCGAACTTTGGAATCGGGACGCTGGCGCACGATGCACGATCTCGAATTCGAGCACCTCCACGTCCGCCCCGATGACGCCGCGGTCAACGAGGTCGCCTGGGCCGCCGACAATGTGGAGCTGACGACGGTCGGGATCGACATCGGGTCGTCCACATCGCACCTGATGTTCGCACGCGTGCACTTGCAGCGGCTGTCGGCCGCGCTGTCGAGCCGTTTCGTGGTGGTCGAGCGAAAAATTCTATGGCAATCGCCGATCCTGCTGACGCCGTATCGGCCCGACTACACCATCGACGTCGATGATCTCGCCGGCTTCATCGGCGGGTGCTACGCCTATGCCGGCATCGAGCGCGAGAAGGTCGACAGCGGCGCCGTCATTCTGACCGGCGAGGCGCTCAAGCGGCGCAACGCGCGCGCCATCGCCGATCTCTTTTCCGAGGAGGCCGGCAAGTTCGTCTGCGCATCGGCGGGCCATCACATGGAATGCCAGATGGCCGCCCATGGCTCCGGCGCGATCGCGCTCTCGCGCGGTCACAACGCGACCGTGCTCAATATCGACATCGGCGGCGGCACCACCAAGTTCGCCCTGGTCGAGAACGGCCGCGTTCTCGCCACTTGCGCCATCGCCGTCGGCGGCCGCCTGATCGTCGAAGATGACGATCGCGGGTTGACGCGCATCGAGCCGCCGGTCGAGGAGGTCGCCAAGGCGCTCGGCATCGAGCTCGCGCTCGGCAAGCCGCTTGCGCCGACCGACCGCCGACGCATTGCCGCCCGCATGGCGCGCATGGTCATGGGGCTCATCGATCTGCGCCAGCCCGGCGAGCTTGCCCGCGCCCTGCTCGTCACCGACGGCTGGCCGGCCGCGCTCGCCAACAAGGGCGTCGACGCGATGACCTTTTCCGGCGGGGTCGCGGAATATCTCTACAAGCGGGAAACCAGGCGCTTCGGCGATCTCGGCTCCGACCTCGCCGAGGAGCTGCGCCATGCGCTCGCCCACCGGCGCGACCTGCCCCCGGTCTGGGACCCGGGCCAGGGCATCCGCGCGACCGTCATCGGCGCCGCGCAGTTCTCGGTCCAGATCAGCGGCAATACCATCCTGATCGCCGATCCCGACAAGCTGCCGCTGCAGAACCTGCCGGTGCTCTCGTGCGGCTTCACCCTCGGCGACGAGATCGTGCCCGAGGCCGTCACCGCCACCGTGCGCGACGCGCTCGGGCGCGCCGATTTCGAGGAAGGGGAAAGCCCGGTGGCGCTGTCGTTTTCGTGGCGCGGCGAGCCCTCGCACGCGCGCCTGCATGCGGTCGCCGCGGGCATTTGCACCGCGCTGCCGCGGACGCTGCAGGAGGAATTGCCGCTCGTGCTGCTGATCGACGGCGATGTCGGCAAGAGCCTGGGCCGCATCATCCGGCACGAGATCGCGCCCGCCGCCGACGTGATCGCGATCGACGGCGTGCAGCTCAAGGAATTCGACTACGTCGACATCGGAAGCGTCATCGAAGTCACCAATGTGGTGCCGATCATCATCAAGTCGCTGCTGTTCAAGTAAGCTCCCGCCCCGGCGCACCCCCACCCCGCGCCAAGCCCTGAGGCCCAACCCCGCAACGAGGAAACCCCCAATGCCTGCCAACATGGCTGCAAAAAAGTCTGCAAAGCCTGCTCGGAAAAAGCCCGCCAAGACGATGGCGCCGCCCCGCTTTCCCGTTCTCACGGAGAGCGAGCTCGCGCCCGCCCAGCGCGCGCTGCTCAATTCGATCCGCTCCGGGCCGCGCGGCGGCAGCACCACCATCCGCGGACCGTTCGCCGTCTTCCTGCACGCTCCGGCGTTCGGCGAGCTCGCGCAGCAGCTCGGCGGCCATTGCCGCTACAAGACGGGAGTGCCGCCGCGGCTTTCCGAATTCGCCATCCTCACCACCGCGAAACTATGGCGCGCGCAGTACGAATGGTTCGCACACGTGCCGCAGGCGGAACGCGCGGGCGTGAAGAAGGAGACGATCCGCGAGCTGCATCAGGGGCGCGAGCCGAAGTCCGCGCCCAAGGACGAGCGCGCGATCTACGACTTCATCCAGGAGCTCTACAAGACGCGGCGCGTGAGCGAGAAGAACTTCAAGCGGGTGAACGCCATTCTCGGCGATGCCGCGACCGTCGAGTTCGTCGGCATCCTCGGCTACTACGTGCTGATCTCGATGATCCTCAACGTCTTTCGCATGTCGCCGCCGGCAGGCGAACCGCTCCCGTTCGCGGAAGGGGCATCGCGCTAGGTTCCGCGGGCCGGACGCGCCGCCAGCCCGTCAGCCAGCGCTTCGATCGACACCGCGGACCGTCGCCGGCGATTGGGCCCCGGATGTTGGTACGATATTACCTGCGAGCGCGCCCTGGCGACCCGGACGCCGCCCATGAGCCCAATCTTCGGGCACACCCTTCCGGCGGGCGGACCAGCCAGCACAGGGAATGGGCACAAAATGCGTGGACTGCCGTCCAATACCGGAATGGCATCTCTCTTGCTGTGTTAGTTTTGTTCAGACGTCCGAGGACATGACAGAGGGGCTTACCATGCAACGTGGAGCGTTCATCGTGCTGGCGGCGACAGGCGTCCTCGCCGGCGGATCGTGGCTTCTCGCCGGGACCATCACTCGCGCGCAGCAACCGCCGGCCGCGCCGGCCGCGGCGCCCACCCTGGCGGTGCCGCCAATCGGGCCCCCTGACCCGAATCTTCGCACCGTCCCGCTGCCAGGTGGCGGCAAGGTGCACCTGTTGCCGGCCACGCTGGAAACCACGCAATGGGGCTGGTTCAACAATGCCCAACCACCCGTGCTGCGCATCAATTCCGGCGACACCGTCGTGATGGAAACGATGATGCACAGCCATAACCAGGTCATTCCCGGCACCACCATCGATCAGATCAAGAAGCTGCGGACCGATTTTCCCGGCCGCGGACCGCACACCCTGACCGGACCGATCTATATCGAAGGCGCCGAGCCCGGGGACGTCCTCAAGATCAGCATCAACAAGATCGTGCCGCGCGCATACGCGGCAAACTTCAACGTGCCGGGAATGTTCGGCCAATTCCCTCAGCAGTTCCCCGACGGGCAAGTCCGGTACATGTATCTCGATCTCGACAAGATGCAGACGGAGTTCATCCCCGGCGTGGTGGTGCCGCTGCGGCCATTCCCGGGAACCATCGGCGTTGCGCGCGCCGAACCCGGGCAATATTCGTCCGTTCCGCCGGGCCGCTTTGCCGGCAATCTCGACATTCGCGAGCTGGTGGCGGGAACGAGCCTCTATGTCCCGGTTTTCGTCAAAGGCGCCCTGCTCTGGTCCGGCGACAGCCACGCCGGCCAGGGCAATGGGGAAATCAATCTCACCGCTATCGAGACCGCCTACAAGGAACTCAACATCACCGTCGAAGTGCTGAAAGGAACCAAGCTCGAATGGCCTCGCATCGAGACGCCGACGCACTGGATCACCATCGGCTATGACCAGAAGCTCAATGTGGGATGGGGCTTGTTGAAGGCGGAGACCTCCAAATTTCTCGCAGAGACGCGTCACGTGGGCAAGGACGAAGCCGACAAGATCATGGTCCAGGAATGGGACTGCCGGATCTCGGAGGTGGTCAACGTGGTCAAGGGCACCTATTGCATGAACCCGAAGTCGCCGCGCAACGGACCCGCGCTGCCGGCGGCGGAAAACGCGGAGTACTACGTCACGGTCGTCAAGGATGCCGACCTCGACAAGGCCATGGACGGCGCGTCGATGGCCATGATCAACCTGCTGCAGGAGAAGCAGAAGCTCAGCCGGCTCGACGCCTACGGACTGGCCAGCATCGCCATGGACTGCCGCATTGCGCCCCCCACTGCCGGCGACGACAAGACGGTGCACTGCCTGCTGCCCAAGAGCGTGTTCGTTGCCCAACGGTGATCATCTTCGCAACCCGCGCATCGCGCGCGGATGCTTGGTACTGCGTACCGCGCTCGCGGGCATGGTTGCGACGCTGCTCGCTTCGTCGGTCGCGGCAGGGCAGAACTTGCGTGTGGTCGCGACCACCGGCGATCTTGCGAGCCTGGCACGGGCGGTGACCGGCGATCTCGCGCAGGTCGAGACCATCATCCCGCCGGCGGCCGACCCGGAAGCCTTCGAGCCCCGGCCCGCGGACCTCGCGAGACTCAAAGGAGCTTCAGTCGTCGTCCGGGTCGGACTCGGCTACGATCATTGGCTCGACAGGCTGTTGGCGACGCATGGCGATGCAGCAATCAACCGGGGCGGCGCGGGTTACGTCGATGCGTCCTTCGGCATTCCCCTGCTCGAGGTGAAGGGATCGAGCCTCGATCCCGCCGGTCGAGACGGCCATGCCCATGGTCTTGCCAATCCGCACTATTGGCTCGACCCGGTAAATGCCGAGGTCATCACCGGGGGAATTGCAGAAGCGATCATTCGCGTCGCGCCGGAATTGAGGGAAAAGATCATTGCCGGCCGCGATGATTTTCTCGCTCGCCTCAAGGCGCGCCTCGCCGCGTGGGAGCAGACTTCTCGCTTCCCATCGCGGCGCCCGCCTCATCGCCTATCACAATACCTGGCCCTATTTCGCCCGCCGCTTCCGGCTCAACATCGTCGATGTGATCGAGATCAAGGAAGGCGTCACGCCAAGCCCTGCGCGGCTCGCGAAACTGGCAGCGACGATCCGCGAGCAGAAAATATCTGTAATCGTGCACGAGCCGTTCCAGCCCGAGGAAGTATCACAGTTGCTGGCCCGGCGGACGGGTGCGGCCGTTGTCAAGCTCGCGCCGTCGGTCGAAAGCGTGCCCGCGGCCAGCGACTACCTCGCGCTCTTCGATTACGATGTCGGAACGTTGACCCGAGCGCTCTCGGCCGAATCGAACTGAGCCATCCATGTTTGAAGACGTCCTCGCATTCGCGGCTCTGCCGCTCGCGGCAGCCATCGTCTTCACCAGCATTCACACTTGGTTTGGCCTCCAGGTGCTGCGGCGGAACGTGGTGTTTGCCGATCTTGCGCTGGCACAGATATCCGCGCTCGGAGCCACGGTAGCGGTGGTCGCGGGGCATACCGTTCAAAGCGTCGCCGGCTACGCCTACACGCTCACGTTCACCGCGGTCGGAGCCTTGTTGCTGACGGCAAGCCGCGGACTCGCCCGCAGCGTGCGGCAGGAGGCCTTCATCGGGGTCCTCTATGTCGTCGCGACGGCCGTAACGGTGCTGGTCGTCGATCGCGCCCCGCAGGGCGCAGAACACGTCAAGAAGATGCTGATCGGCGGCATCCTGTCCGTGACCGCGGATGAGTTGGTCAAGTTCATCGTGCTCTACAGCGCCATCGGGCTTCTTCATTGGCTCGTGCGACGGCCGCTGCTGACGGCGGCGGACAATGCCCATGCTCCGACGTGGACCGGAGAAACGGCATTCTGGGATTCTTGTCTTCTACTTGTCGTTCGGCGTGGTGGTGACCTCTTCGGTGGCCACCGCCGGCGTCTTGCTGGTGTTTTGCTTCCTCATCGTTCCGGCCCTCGTGGGCAGCTTGTTCTCCTCTCACATCGGCGCGGCGTTGGTGATCGGCTGGGTCGCGGGCGCGGTCGCGAGCGCGGCCGGAATCTTCGGGTCGTTTGCGCTTGACGCGCCGACCGGCGCCGTCACCGTCGTAGCGTTTGCCGCGGTTCTGCTGGTTGCCGGTGCCGTACGTGCCTTCATCGCGGCTCCCGCGCAAGAACGCGGCCGCAACCGACGGCTCGGATTGTACGCAAGTGGGCTGTTCTTGTGCCTTGTGCTTGGCCTCTCCGGTGTTTGGGTCGTCGTCGCCCCCGCGGGCGACCATCCGGTCCTGGCCGTGCTCGAAATGGCGGCCGGCATCGGACCAGATCGCTTCATGACGCCAAGGGAACGCGCGGAATATTCCGAAGCCGACGCGATCGAGCGCCGTCATAAAGGAGAGATCGATCAGCTCTATGACCGCGAACGGCGCTCGCGCTGGCAAGGCGATGAGCTTACCCCGGATGAGGTTCGCCGCATTGGCTCAATGCAGCAGACCCTGACCGAAATGGGCCGTGGGGAGCGTTTTGTCATGGATTACCTGCGCACCCGTGCGCGCGCGCGCGAACGCTGGTACGTCGGCCTGCCGCTCGCGGCCTTCGGACTCATCGGAGCCGTCACCCTCGCCTGGCGAACCCGCCGCGCGAGATGATCAGCCGTCGCCACGTCAATGATCGTGCCGGTCGGCTGTCCCGACGGCCCGCCGAGCGCCTCCACCGTGTATGCGATGTCGACCTTGGCCGCCGTCTCGAACTGCAGCGTGCCTTTGACCTTCTGACCCTTTTCCAGCGGCTGTTTCGAACTCCTGAGCAATCACATGGGGTGCTGGTGGCCGCCCATACCCATGGCCGGCGAGGTCGCACCGAGCGCCTCCACCGTGTATTCGATATCGACCTTGCCCGCCTTCTCGAATTCCAGCGTGGCTTTGACCTTCTGGCCCTTTTCGAGCGGCTGCTTCAAGCCCAGGAGCATCACGTGCAACGATCCGGGTTTGAGCTCGACGGTCTGGCCGGGCTTGATCTCCAGGCCGCCTTCCACCGGCCGCATCTTGGAGACGCCCTGATCCATCGTCATGCTGTGGACTTCGAAGCGGCCGGCGACCGCAGTCAAGCCGCCGACCAGCCGGTCGGGCGCGCTGCCTTTGTTGGTGATGGTCATGTAGCCGCCTGCCACCGGCGCGCCCTTGGGGGTCGCAGGCATCCAGGGATTGCTGATCTCAATCGCACCGATGCTGAAGTCTTCCGCGACGGCGACGGCGGCAACGGTCGAGAGCGCGGCGGCGAGAACGAAAGCTGCGCGAATCATTGATTTGCTCCATGTCGAACGGGACGCCCGCGGGCGCCGTGGCCTAGCTGATGAAATCGGATCGATGAACGTCAGGCGTGCGGAGGGGCACGGGCAAAGTGGGCGTGGCTGGCGCGCACCTGAAACGCTCCGTCATCGCGACGGATGAAAAACAATAATGGCGTGGGGCCGAACGCGAGCCCGGTGACGCCGCCCGCGCCGACCGGCGGAAAACCGCCACCGCAATCGTGCATCGAGCACGCCATGCCGAGTGGACAAACCGGCCCGTGACGACGAGGAAGATCGGCTCCCGATCGCGCGCCGGATTGCGTCGTCACGCAGATCTCGCCGACTCCGGCGGGGCCCAAGTCCCCGGCCCACGCGGAGGCCGCCAACAGCGGCAATACCGGATTGAGCGCGAGCGCATAGGCGACGGCGAGCGCGACCACCCTGCGGCGGATCAGGCGATACATGGCGCCAGTGTAGGGTTGCAGGTTTGCTGCGTCCACCGCTACCGCTGACGCGCCTGCGCCGCGCTCAGGCGGAGGCCGGAAATCGACGGCTGAGCTGGCCCCGGCGAAGCAGGGACTTCAGGATATCGGCGCATCCCATCGGCTCGAAGCCTCGGGCGCGATTCTTGTCCCCGATCAGGAACATGATGCGTTGCTGGTCGATGAGGCGGCGATAGATTTCGACAACTGGCAAGGCCAGGTCGCGAGCGCGGCGGGTCGCGCCGCCGACGCCACCGATCTCGACGATGGAGAAATTTTCTCCACGCCCGAGCTCGTCGATGGAGGCGAAGCGCAGGTCGAAGCGGCCGTAATAGAATTCGCGCATGCTGCGGGCAACGGCGTCGAGCCGCGCTTCCAGCTCAGGCGTGATATGGCGCCGCGCATCGCGGCAGAGGCCGCCCGTGCGGAAGGTCAACGAGAGAATGCGGCCGTTCTGCATCCCCGGCATCCGCGCATAGAGCACGACGGCCTCGCCCGCGTGGGGCACGAAACGCTGGAGGAGCAACTTCTCGCCGACGGGAAAGTGCCGGAGATATTCGCGCAGCTCCGCGACGTCGGCGAGCCGACAGACGCCATGACGGCCACGATCGGGCTTGGCGATCAGCGGAAATGCCAGGCCGGCCGCGCACGACGATTGCCGAGCCCGCTCGAGATCGGCGTAAAGCGTGCGACTTCCCCTGCTGCGCGTAAGCGAGATGAAATCGGCGATCCATCGCCGCTCGTTGGCGGCAACATCGAGCAAATAACCGCTGTTGGATTCGCCGCAAATCCCGCCGTCGTCGTGGCGCGAATTTGCGACGGTGGGCAGGGTCAACGAGCGGTATCGCAATGCGAATACCATCCAGCTCAGGATCAAGGGAAGATGAAACAGCCACCGCGGGAGGCGCGCTGCGAGTGCCGGCTTGCCGGCGAGACCATCGCGCGCGCGCATGCCGCGGCGGCGGCCGCCGACGGCGGCCGGAGACGATCGTTCGACGTCGACCGGAGCGGGCGGCCCCTGGAACATGAAGACCTGCCGCCGCACAAATCCGATCGCCACCAGCACGCAAACCAGGAACGGCCACGTCCAGAGCCCCACTCGATCATCGAGGGCGTCGCCGAAGAAAACCACGATGCAGAGCATCAGCGGCAGATAGAGTGCAGAAGCCAGCAAGCTCGCGACGGTGAAGCGGGCGAGCGGCACGCGCGTCCAGCCGCACGCGATGAAGGCGACGAAGACGACGCCGGGCACGACGCGGCAGAGCGCCGTGAGACCGAACAGATTGCGCTTGAGTGCGTCGCCGAAGCCGCGGACTTGATCGTCGACTGCCAGACGCGTGAGCCAGGGCACTCGTCTCGCACCCGCGCCAATCCCGTACAAGGCGAAGTCGCTGGCGACCATGCCGCCATAAATGCACAGCACCACGAGCCCGACCGGCATGATGTCGTTCACGACGATATAGCCACCGAGGATGATGGCGAGATCCTCGTGTGCGAACGGCAGGAACAGGAGCGAAAAAAACTGCGCCAGCCACGAATAGTCATGGTCGGACAGGTGCAGCAAGGCTGACAGAGCGTCGCTCACGGCCATTCCACGCTTAGACGCATTCTCCCTCCCGGCGCATCGCACCGGGATTATCGGGGTCGCCGCCCCGCCGCGCTTTGGCGGCTTTTTTAGTTGATCGAGTTCACTTCCTCTGGAGCACGGGGGTAATCGCCCCCCATAAATTTTTTGTAAACCTAGCCCCAAGACGCGGCATTCGGCAAGGAACTTTCGGCCCCGACAACGCTTTTTTCTGCCGCGGCGCGGCGGACGATGGGGGGCCTTCGGCGGCCATGGCGGCGTCTGCAAGACGCACAGCACTGTTGCAGGCGGCGACTTGCGGGTTTCGCTTGAAATCCAACCCCGGTGCGCCGATAGAGGCCGTGCACCGGTATGCCGGGATTTAACGTGACGCCCGACCGCTCCAAAGCGAAAGAAGACGATCACCGGGTGGTGCCGTTCCGCCCCCGGCGCGCCGACGCGAGCGGCTGGCGGTGGCCGCCACGCGCACCGAAGCGGCCGGCGCCGCCGGTCGAAGGACTTGCGAAATACGAAGGCGGGGAAGACGACGACAACTACCGCCACCGCATGATGGTCAACCTTGCGGCCCTGTTATTCACCGTCGTCCTCGCCGTCGCTGGCGTGTGGCTGGTGATCCAAATCGCCGATATGCGCAAGAACCAGGATTGCGTTCTCTCCGGCCGGCGCAATTGCACGCCGATCGACGTCAATACCCTCGAGCGATAAGGGCCGAGTGCAATCCCGGTTCTGGGGGCACCCGCTATTGAGCGGTGTTGACCGTGACCTGGGTAAGGCCCGAGAATCCGAGAGCCCGCGCGGCCGCCGGCGTCACGTCGATGACCCGACCGCGCACGAACGGACCGCGGTCGTTGATGGTCACGACCACCGACCGTCCATTGCGCTTGTTCGTCACCTTGACCTTGGCGCCGAACGGGAGGGTGCGGTGAGCGGCGGTGAGAGATCCGGGATTTAATTTTTGCCCGCTGGCAGTTCCGCTTCCACTTTCGTGCGAATAGACCGATGCAAGGCCGGCCTGGTCCGCTGCAGACGCAGGCGAGAGATGGGTTGGAGAAGATTGGCAGGCGAAGATCGAGACAACGAAGAGCAAGATTTTACCTTTCACTACGTCCTCCTTTCATTGCGGCACGACGCCGTTCGGTCGGCCGTTTCCAGCGGCCAACGGGTTTCCGCGTTGAAGGGGGCGTCACGAGGCGGCCCCCCGATCCTGTCGCAACAATCGGTTCGTCCCCTGTTGGTTCCGTCACGAAGTTTGTCGATTGACGCGAAAGTTCCACGGGAACAATGCGCGCACCTTCGTCCGCCCCATTGGCGCCACCATCGTGCGCATGCGGGCGTGGAGATCCTCGCTCCGCGAATGCGAGGATCGCGACGGCTCGACACGCGCTATTGCGACGAGACCAATTGCCTCGTCGCCGATATGGCGAGCGGTCCCGGTCTAAGAAGTTGAGGGGCGTTCACGCCCGACGCGGCGCCGCCAATTGCGCTTGGCGCGCGGTCGTCTGCGCATTGCCTGCAAGCAATACGATCTCTCGAGCTCGGGGTGATCGAGAACGTGCGGTGCAGTCGGCTCGGCTATCGCGTTTTACGGCGAAGTGGGAACCGGTTCGCCGCGGAAAACGCGCCCAATGCGAGGACTCCAGAGCGGTTTCCGATTCCAACGGAACGGAAACGTCTCTACGCGGCGGCGCCCGGCTGCACAGGTTTCCGGCGCCGGATGCGAATCAGCGCGGTGCCGAAGCGATCGAAGAAATGCCGAGGACGCAGGTCAGTGGAGCTGATCCGCCACCTTGGCGACGCCGGCCATGGCGCATTTCTCGTCGCCTTCGGCGCTCGACCCGCTCACGCCGACCGCGCCGATCGTCTCGTTGCCGACCTTGATCGGAACGCCGCCGCGCAGCGCGATGACGTCGGCGAGCTGCCGCTGCGCGGCGAGTTCCGGCACTTCGGTCGTTCGCTTGGCCCACTCCGCGCTGGTGCGGCCAAAGGTGCGCGCGGTATAGGCCTTGCGGCGGGCCAGTTCGAGGTTGTGCGGATTTGCGCGGTCCGACTGCAGGAATACGCGCAGCCGCCCGGCGCGATCGACGACCGCGACCGAGACGCTGTTGCCGTCCTGCTCGCACTGGTCGAGCGCGGCAACGGCGATCGCGAGACCCATGCGCACCCCGACGTCTCGTTGCGTGATGACCTGCGCCATCGACGGCAATGGCAGCGCGCAGGTTGCGATGAGACCGGCGGCGAAAGCAGATCGAACCGACATGAAACGAACCTCCCTTGGCTCACGGCGTTGCGCGGCCGCGTGGTCTGGCGCCCGCTTGGCCGTCTTCGAGTTGCGCATTATTCCATGCTCGGCGCCTTTGATCACCCCTGAATGGCGCCCAATGTCCTCAGCGCTCGAAGCTTTCGCGCCCGGGCGCCGCCATTGAACTTGCGCTATCTCTTCGCTATACGGGCACCCGACCTCTCGCGGGGGAGATGGGCCGCTCCGGGGCGATCCGACCCGCAATCGCAAACACGTCAGCGCGGTTGCCGAAACGCGTGGCCGATCAGGGATTTACTGATGCCTTCGACTTTTGACACCGTGGCCAATATCATCTCCGAGACTTGCGACATTCCACGTGAGACGATCAAGCCGGAAAGCCATGCCATCAACGATCTCGGCATCGACAGCCTGGATTTTCTCGATATCGCGTTTGCGATCGACAAAGCGTTCGGAATCAAAATGCCGCTGGAGCAGTGGACGCAGGAGGTCAACGACGGCAAGGCGACGACCGAACAATATTTTCAATTGAACAACCTGTGCACCCGCATCGACGAGCTTGTCGCTGCCAAGGGCGCTTGACGCGCTCGCATGCGCATCGAGTACTTTCAGCTCATCGACCGCATCGTCGACCTCAATCTTGCCGATCAGACGATCCGTACCGAGGCGCGCGTCCCCGCCGAGTTCGACCATCTTCGAGGGCCACTTCCCCGGTTATCCGCTGATGCCAGGCGTGCTGCTCATCGAAGCCATGGCGCAGACCTCCGGCTGGCTCGTCATCGGGGTGACCAAGTTCACGCGGATGCCGTTCTTCGCCGCGCTGAAGGAGGCGAAGCTGCGCTCGTTCGTGACCCCCGGCCAAAACCTTTCGCTGACGGCCAAGCTGCTGCACGAAGGTTCGGGCTACGCCGTGACCAAGGCCGACATCCGCTGCGAGGGCAAGCTCGTCTGCAACGCCGAAATCACCTTCCGGCTGGTCGAGTTTCCCAACGCCGAGTTCCGCGCCAGCATGGAGAAAATGGCGGCAATCCTCGAATTCCCGCTGGGGACCGTCCCCCATGGCTGACGCGCCGCGCGAAGCCTGGATCACCGGCATCGGCATCGTGTCGTGCCTGGGCGAAGGCGCCGATGCGCATTGGCGCGGGCTCACCGAGCGACGCATCGTGGTCGATGCCGAGACCTTCGCCCCCTACCTGGTCCATCCGCTGGCGCCGCTCGATCTCGACAAGCAGATCCCGAAGAAGGGCGACCAGCGCCAGATGGAGGCGTGGCAGCGCATCGGCACCTACGCCGCCGGGCTCGCGCTCGCGGATGCCGGCGTGAAGGGCAATGCCGAGTTGCTCGCACACATGGACATGATCGTCGCCGCCGGCGGCGGCGAGCGCGATATCGCGGCCGACGGTACGATCCTCACCAACAAGCCGAAATCCGCCAATCCCGGCGCGTTCCTCAACGAACGGCTGATGAGCGATCTGCGGCCGACGCTGTTCCTGGCGCAACTGTCCAATCTGCTCGCCGGCAATATTTCGATCGTGCACGGCGTCACCGGCTCCTCGCGCACGTTCATGGGCGAGGAGGCGGCGGGCGTCGACGCGGTGCGCATCGCGCTCGCGCGCATTGCCTCCGGACAAAGCGAGCTGGCGCTCGTGGGCGGATCGCACAACGGCGAGCGAGAAGATCTGCTGCTGCTCTACGACGCCGGAGGCCACATGTTGCGGGGCGCGTTCCAGCCGGTCTGGGAGCGCTCAAGCGGCATGGTGCTCGGCTCGCTCGGCGCATTCCTTGTCCTGGAGGCGCGCGGCCATGCCGAGGCGCGCAACGCCACGCCACTGGCGCGGTTGTCCGGGGTCGTGTCGGAGCGATCGAGCCGGCCGGCCGGCGCAACCACCGCCGCGCTGGCGCGGATGTGGCAAAGCCTCGCCCCGCGGCCGGCGGCCGGACGCGTCGCGGTGATCTCGGGGGCGACAGGTGCGCAGCCCGCGACCGACGAGGAGCGCTCCTGGCTCAAGTCCATCCCCGAAGTGCCGGTGCGGGCGACGGGCAGCATTCTCGGTCACGGCTTCGAGCCGCAATTCGCCATGAACATTGCCCTTGCCACGCTCGCGCTCGGTCGCGAAAAGTTGTTTCCGCCCACCGATTCCTCGGGGGTGGAACGGGCGTATGAAGGTCCGCTCGACCGGATCGCGGTCACCGCGGTCGGTCACTGGCGCGGCGAGGGCATGGCGCTGGTCGAGGCGGTAAGGTGAAGGAGGCTTGAGATGGCGTCTGCGCGCGACAAGAACGGGCGGCCGGTCGTGGTGGTCACCGGCATGGGCGTCATCACCTCGCTGGGCGCGGGGAAAGCAGACAACTGGGCCAAGCTCACGGCCGGAGAATCCGGCATCCATCGCATCACGCGCTTTGCCAACGAGGGCCTCAAGACCACGATCGCCGGCAGCGTCGACTTCGTGCCGGTCGAGCCGTTCTGCTCGACCGAGCTGGGCGAGCGCATGGCGTTCATGGTCGCCGAGGAAGCGATTGCCGAGGCGCGCATCGGGCGCAAGGGCGAGTTCCCGGGACCGCTGTTCCTGGCGGTCGCGCCGGTCGAGATCGAGTGGCCGCACCGCGATGCTTTCGCGGCCGCCTGCGGCGCCAATGATGCGGTCGGATACGACGACCTCTTGCGCGCCAGCGCCTCGGGCCGCTTCCACGCCATTCATGAGCGCTGCCTGTTCGGCTCGGTCGGCGAACATCTCGCCGACCGTTTCGGCACCAAGGGTTCGCCGATTTCGGTGTCGACCGCCTGTGCCTCGGGCGCGAGCGCGATCCAGCTCGGCGTCGAGGCGATCCGCCGCGGCGAAACCGAGGCCGCGCTGTGCATCGGCACCGACGGCTCCGTCAATCCGGAGGCCTTGATCCGCTTCTCCCTCCTTTCCGCGTTGTCGACCGCCAACGACCCGCCGCAGGCGGCGGCAAAGCCGTTCTCCAAGAACCGCGACGGCTTCGTCATGGCGGAGGGCGCCGCCGCCCTCGTGCTCGAGAGCTACGAATCCGCCACGGCGCGCGGGGCGAAAATCCTGGGCGTATTGGCGGGCTGCGGCGAGATGGCGAATTCGTTCCACCGCACCCGCTCGAGTCCCGACGGCAAGCCGATCATCGGCTGCATCCGCAACGCCATCGCGGACGCCGGCCTCACTCCCGACGACATCGACTACATCAATCCGCACGGCACCGGGACGCCCGAGAACGACAAGATGGAATATCTCGGCGTAGCATCGGTGTTCGGAGAGCGCGCGAAGTCAATTCCGATCTCGTCCAACAAATCCATGGTCGGCCACACGCTTGTCGGCAGCCGGAGCGGTGGAGACGGTATTCACGCTGTTGACGCTGGAGCATCAGCGCCTGCCGCCGACCATCAATTACAACGTCCCCGATCCGGCCATCCCGCTCGATGTCGTGCCGAACACGGCGCGCGATGCCAAGGTGCGGCACGCGCTGTCGAACTCGTTCGGCTTCGGCGGCCAGAACGTGTCGCTGGTGATGAGCCGCGAGCCCGCGTGACGCATGCGGGCACTCACGCTGGTTGCCGACCGCAGGCTCGAACTCGCCGATCTCCCCCCGCCGGCGGCGCCGGCGGCGGGCGAGGTTCAGATCAGCATCAAGGCGGTCGCGCTCAATCATCTCGATCTGTGGGGCTATCGCGGCATGGCCTTTGCGAAGCGCAAGATGCCGGTCGTGGTCGGCGTCGAGGCGGCAGGCGAGATCGCCGCGACCGGGCCCGGGGCGGCCGCGTTCAAGCCCGGCGATCCCGTGGTCATGTACGGCGCGTTGACCTGCGGCAGCTGTAAAGCCTGCCGCGAAGGCCGCGACAATCTGTGCGAGAGTATCGGCGGCATCATGGGCTTCCACATCGACGGCTTCGCGCGCGATCTCGTCAATATGCCGGCGCGGCTCGTGCTACCTGTTCCCGACGGCGTCGCCCTGCGCGACGCGGCCTGCGCGCCGATCGCCTTTGCCACGGTGCAGCACATGCTGTTCGACAATGCCAGGCTCGAACCGGGCGAGACCGTGCTCGTGCATGCCGGCGGGTCCGGCATCGGCTCCATCGCCATCAAGATGGCAAAGGCCATCGGTTGCACGGTCATCACCACCATCGGGGACGACGCCAAGGCTGAAAAAGCGAGGGCCTTGGGCGCCGACCACGTGATCAACTACCGCACCGAGCGCTTCGAGGGCGCGGTGCGCAAGATCACGGCCAAGAAGGGCGTGGACGTGGTGTTCGAGCACGTGGGCGCCGACACCTTCAACGGCTCGCTGCTGTGCCTCAAGCGCGGCGGCCGGCTGGTCACCTGCGGCTCGACCTCGGGGCCCTCGACGACCATCAACCTGATGCAGCTCTTTCAGCAGCAATATCGCATCATCGGCTCTTTTGGCGCTTCCATGCGGAACATCCGCGAGAGTCTCGCCAAGATGGCGAACGGACTCCTGCCGGTGATCGACACCGAGGTTACGCTCGCCGACTTCGAGCGCGGGCTGGCGCGGCTCGAAAGCCGACAGGTGTTCGGAAAGATCATCGTCACGTTTTGACGCGCGGCCGCGAGTGCATCCATGATCCCGCCGAGAGGTCTCGCGCTTCGAGCCGGCCGCCACGCCAAGGCGGGCGCCGACGCGGCGCTCGGGTGGCTCGCGGTCGGGATGCTGCGGACGATCCGCGCCACCAACCGCAAACGCATGGCCGACTTCGCCGGCCGCTTCATGCGCAAGCTCGGCCCGAGGCTCAAGGAGCACGGGATCGGCCGCGCCAATCTCGCGGCGGCCTTTCCGGAGAAGTCCCCGGACGAGATCGAAGCCATCCTGGACGGCGTCTGGGACAATCTCGGGCGCGTCGCGGCCGAATTCGCGCATATCGATCGCTTGCGGATGTTCGAGCCCGACCCCGACGATCAGGGCGATATCCTCTACACGCTCCCGGTCTACGATCGGTTTCGCCAGTTGCGGGACGATGGCAAGCCGGCGCTGATCTTCGCCGCCCACCTCGCCAACTGGGAGCTGCCGGCGCTGGTCGCGAGCAGGTATCGGCTCGACACCACGGTGCTGTATCGCCGGCCCAATATCGGTGCCGTGAGCGATGCCGTCATCCAGGTCCGCCAGGACAGCATGGGTCACCTCGTCGCCACCGGCCTCGACGCGCCGCTCAAGCTCTCACGCGTGCTGGAGGCCGGCGGCCACGTCGCCATGCTGGTCGATCAGTACTATGTGAACGGCATCGACGTGACCTTCTTTGGACGGCGCTGCAAGGCGAACCCGTTCATCGCCCGGCTCGCACGCCACGTCGATTGCGCGATTCACGGCACGCGCGTGGTGCGCCTGCCCGACCGCCACCGCTTTCGCGTCGACCTCACCGAAGCCATCGAGCCGGCGCGCGATGCCGAGGGCAAGATCGACATCGCGGGTACCATGCAGGCGATCACGTCGGTGGTCGAGGGCTGGGTGCGCGAGCACCCGGAGCAGTGGCTGTGGGTGCACCGGCGCTGGCGCTGACCCGCGCCCGGCCGGACTGCCGTGCGAAGCGGCTCGGTTCACGTCCCGGTCTTGATCCGGGTCCACAACCGGTTCATCAGCCGCTGCGTCTTCGGGTCATGCGCGTTGATGGTATAGAGCCGGCTCATCACCGCCTCGTCCGGATAGATCGTCTTGTCGTCGAGGACCGCCTTGTCGATGAACTTCTGGCTCGCCAGATTGCCGTTGGCGTAGGAGATGAAGTCGGAGTTCTTGGCCGCCACCTCGGGCTTCTGCAGGTAGTTGATGAACGCAAACGCTTCCGACACGTTCCTGGCATCGCGCGGGATCGCGAGGTTGTCGAACCACAATTGCGCTCCCTCCTTCGGAATCGCATAGGCGATGTCCACGCCGTTCTTGGCTTCCGCCGCGCGCTTTTCCGCCTGCTTGATGTCGCCGGAAAAGCCTACCACGAGGCAGATTTCGCCGGACGCGAGCGCGTTGAGGTATTCGGAAGAGTGGAACTTGCGCACGTAAGGCCTGACCTTGATCATGAGATCGGCGGCCTTTTGCAGATCGGCCTCCTTGGTGGAGTTCGGATCGAGCCCGAGATAGTGCAGCGCCGCCGACAGAATATCGTCGGAGGAATCGAGCATGTGCACGCCGCAGTCCTTGAACTTGGCCAGGTTCTCGGGCTTGAACACGATGTCCCAGCTGTCGATCCTGCCGTCGGCGCCCAGCGCGTCGCGCGCCTTCTTGATGTTGTAACCGATGCCGACCGTTCCCCACATGTAGTTGACGGCATACTGGTTGCCGGGATCGTATTTCGCCAACCGCTGCGTAATTTCCGGCCACATATTGACGAGGTTCGGCAGCTTCGCCCGGTCGAGCTTCTGGAAAACGCCGGCCTTGATCTGGCGCTCGAGGAAATAGGCGGTCGGCACCACCACGTCGTAACCGGATTTGCCGGCGAGGAGCTTGGTCTCCAGGGTATCGTTGGAATCGAAGGTGTCGTAGCGCACCTTGATTCCGGTCTCCTTGGTGAACCCTTCCACGACGGTCGGAGCGATGTAATCGGTCCAATTGTAGACGTTGACGATCCGCTCCGTCTTCGGCTGCGCTGCGGCAGGCGTGATCGCAAGGCCGGCGGCGACAACAAGGGCGAGGCGGAGCGGTCGGTGCATGGATCGAATCCCTTGAGACGAGCAGGTGAACATATGCCGGGCGACGGGCTCGGCGATTGGAGGTGGCCTGCGGCAAGGCCTTCGGTTCGCGCCACGCGCTAGGTTTCGGTCGGCAATCCCAATTCCTTCCAGGCCTTCATGCCTCCGGCGAGATGCGCGTCATAGGGTAGCCCGGCCGCCTGTGCCATCAGCGAAGCGGTGACCGAGCGATTGCCCGAGCGGCAGGCAAAGACCACCTGGCGGCCCTGTGGATCGGGGATCGCCGCCGGATCGAACTCCGACATCGGGAGATGGAAGGCCTCGGGGTAGCGCTCGACTTCGGTCTCGCTCGGCTCGCGGACATCGACCAGCAGGACCTTGCCCTCGGCAAGCCCCCGCGACACCTCGTCCGGAGCCAGATCGCGCACGTTCTCTCGGCCAAGCTGAGCGGACATGGGACTTACTCCTCGTTTCGGTGGCGGCACCGCCGCTGCAAACAAGTTGCCCGTCACGCTGCCGGAATCAAGGGACCTGTCGGCGGATTTTCGCGCCGGCTCGCGTCAGATCGTCACCTGCGTGCCCACTTCCACCACCCGTCCGGTGGGAATCTGAAAATAGTCGGTGGCGTCGTTGGCGATCCGGGTGAGCATGATGAAAAGGCGATCCTGCCAGCGTGGCATGCCGGAACGGGCAGCCGGCTTGAGCGAGCGCCGGGAAAGAAAGAACGACGTCGACATGATGTCGAACGTCCAGCCGAGCTTGCGCGCGATGGCGAGCGCTCTCGGGACGTTCGGGGTCTCCATGAATCCGAAGCGCAGCACCACGCGGGTGAAGGTCTGCCCGACTTTCTCGATGCGCACCCGTTCGGTCGGAAACACCCGAGGCGCGTCGTCGGTTTCGATGGTCAAAATGACGTTGTGCTCGTGCAGCACCTTGTAATGCTTGAGGCTGTGCAGGAGCGCGGTGGGAGCCGATTCCGGGGTGCTGGTGAGAAACACCGCCGTGCCCGACACGCGCACCGGCGGCTTCCTTTCGAGCATGCGCACGAGCTCGTCGAGCGGCATCTCCTGCCGCCGCGTCTTCTCGAACAGCAGACGGCTGCCGCGGCGCCAAGTGTACATCACGATCATCACCAGGCCACCCAACGCGAGCGGCACCCACCCGCCTTCGAAGACCTTGAGGAGGTTGGCGCTGAGAAAGGTCAGGTCGACGAGCACGAAGGGCGCAATCAGCGCCGCTGCCGCCAGCGCCGACCAGCGCCACACCTTCCAGATCACAACGAAGGCCATCATCCCGGTGACGACCATGGTTCCGGTCACGGCGATGCCATAGGCGGAGGCAAGCGCACTCGAAGAGCGGAACATGGCGACCAGCAGGAGCACGCCCACGAGCAGGAAAAGGTTCACCCGCGGCATGTAGATCTGGCCGTAATGTGCTTCGGAGGTGTGGCGGATTTCGAGCCGCGGAAGCAGGCCAAGCTGGATCGCCTGCTGGCTGATGGAATAGGCGCCGGTGATCACCGCCTGGCTCGCAATCACGGTCGCGGCGGTCGCCAAGGCCACCATCGGCAGCAGCGCCCAATCGGGATAGAGCAGGAAGAACGGGTTTTCGAGCGCCTTCGGATTGGCCAGCACCAGCGCGCCCTGTCCGAGATAGTTCACCGCGAGCGATGGAAGGACCAGTCCGAGCCAGGCGGTCTGGATCGGCTTGCGGCCGAAATGGCCGAGATCGGCATAGAGCGCCTCCGCGCCGGTGACGGCGAGGAAGACGGCGCCGAGCGTGATGAGGCCGATCATGCCGTGCGCTGCAAGAAAGCGTACCCCGTGGATGGGATTGAGGGCGAGCAGCACCTCCGGATCGCCGGCAATCGCAATGATGCCGGGGATCGCGATGGCGACGAACCAGACCGTGGTGATGGGACCGAAGAAGGCCGCCACCTTCGCCGTGCCGGTGGATTGCACGGCAAACAATGCCACGAGAATCACAACCGTGAGCGGCACGATGTAGGAATCGAAGGCGGGCGTTGCGACCTTGAGGCCTTCGATCGCGGACAGCACCGAGAGCGCCGGCGTGATCATCGCGTCGCCGTAGAACAGCGCGGCGCTGATGATGCCGCAGAGCACGACGCCGCCCGCGCCCCTGCCGAGCGCGCGCTGCGCCAGTGCCATCAGCGCGAGCGTCCCGCCTTCGCCCCTGTTGTCGGCTCGCAGCAGGATGAGCACGTATTTCAGCGTGACCACGACGAGCAGCGCCCACAGGATGAGCGAAAGCACGCCGAGCACCGCCTCGCGCGTCATCGTGCCGTCTTTACCGATGGCGGCGGTCACCGCCTCGCGCAACGCATAGAGCGGGCTCGTCCCGATGTCGCCGTAGACGACCCCGACGCTCCCGAGCGTGAGCGCCCAGAACGTGGCCGGCGAATGCGTCTCCGGGTGCCCCTTGGCTGGAACTGTGCCGGAAGAGGCAGCGAGGGTGGTGGGCATGTGTTGGCCTGAAAAATGCTGCGCTGCAATTTAGAGCCGAAGACCCCCTAACAACAGGGGGCGGATGCGGAAGTTCGTTCCTTATTTTGCAGTGAGAGCGCTACGTTGCGCCAATCCCTCGGCTGTCACTCCGGGGCCCGAGCGTAGCGAGGGAGCCCGGAATGACGGCAGATGGATCCAACGCCAGCGGAAACAGCGCTCGCGCAGGGGCCGGGTGGCGCCGGACACAGCCGCGAGGACGTGGGCATAGACACCCGGCCATGCGACGGTCCGGAAAGACGCCGGGGCCGCCCCGTTACACCGCCACCTGGGTGCCGACCTCGACCACGCGGCCGGTCGGAATCTGGAAGAAGTCGGTGGCGTCGCTTGCCGATTTTGCCAGGCCGATGAACAATCGATCCTGCCAGCGCGGCATGCCGGAATGGACCGCCGGCTTCAGCGCGCGGCGCGACAGGAAGAACGAGGTCGACATGATATCGAAGTGCCAGCCGTGCTTGCGGGCGATGGCGAGCGCCTTCGGGACATTCGGCGATTCCATGTAGCCGAATTTCAGCGCCACCAGGCTGAAGCGTGACGACAGCGCCGTGATCTTCACGCGCTCCTCGTCGGTCACCCGCGGCGTATCCGTGGTGATGATGGTGAGGATGACGTTGTGCTCGTGCAGGATCTTGTTGTGCTTGAGATTGTGCAAGAGCGCGGTCGGCGCGAAGTCCGGCTGGCTGGTGAGAAACACCGCGGTGCCCGGCACGACGTGCGGCGGATGCTTCTCGAGGCTCGCCAGCAAGGTATCGAGCGGCACCTCGGTGCGCCGGGTTTTCTGCACGAGGATATTGGTGCCCCGCCGCCAGGTCAGGATGAGCAGCACCATCGAGGCGCCGAACAGGATCGGCGCCCAGGCGCCCTCGAGCAGCTTGAGCAGGTTGGCCGAGAAGAAGACGATATCCACGAACACCAGCGGAGCAACGATGGCGACCACCCGCCACAGCGGCCAATGCCACAGCTTCCAGATCACGATGAACGCGAGCACGCCATCGACGACCATGGTGGTGGCGACCGCGATGCCATACGCCGACGCGAGCGCGGTCGAGCTGCGGAACAGGCCGACCAGCAGCAGGACGCCGACCAGCAGCGCCCCGGTGACGCGGGGAATGTAGATTTGTCCGGCCTGCGACGCCGATGTGTGCAGGATGGCGAGCCGCGGCAGGAGACCGAGCTGAATGGCCTGATGCACCAGCGAATAGGCGCCGGTGATCACGGCCTGGCTCGCGATCACCGTCGCCGCCGTCGCCAGCGCGACCATGGGCAACAGCAGCATCTCGGGCACCAGCCGGTAGAACGGGTTCTCGATGGCGGTGGGCTCGGCGAGCACCTTGGCGCCCTGACCGAAATAATTGAGCACCAGCGCCGGCAGCACCAGGCCGAACCACGCGGCCTGAATCGGCACGCGGCCGAAATGGCCGAGATCGGCGTAGAGCGCCTCTCCGCCGGTGACCACGAGGAACACCAGACCGAGCGTCACCAGCCCGATATCGCCGTGGCCATGGAGAAACATCACCGCATAGGCCGGATTGATGGCCGCCAGCACGCCCGGATCGTCGCGAATGTGCAGGAGCCCGGCCGCCGCGATCGCGACGAACCAGATCACCATGATCGGCGCGAACAAGCTCGCGACCCGCGCCGTTCCGCGGCTCTGGCCCGCAAACAGGCCGAACAGGATGGCGATGGTGAATGGCACGACGTAGTGGTCGAACGCGGGGGTGATGAGCTTCAGCCCTTCGACCGCCGACAACACCGAAATCGCCGGCGTGATGACCGCGTCTCCCAGGAACATGGAAGCGCCGATGACGCCGAGCAGGAACACGAGTGCGGTGCGCCGCCCGATCGCGCGCGTGGCGAGCGCGGTCAGCGACAGCGTGCCGCCCTCCCCGTTGTTGTCGGCCCGCAGCAGCAGAAGCACGTATTTGATCGCGACCACGACGATCAGGGCCCACAGGATGAGCGAGAGCACGCCGAGGACGATGTCGCGGGTGACCGGACCGGTTTCCACCGCGGCGACCACAGCCACGCGAAACGCGTAGAGCGGGCTCGTGCCGATGTCGCCATAGACGACGCCGACGCTGCCGAGCGCCAGCGCCCACAGGCCCGATTTGTGCTGGGACGTGCCAGGGCTTGCCAAAGTGGCGACGCCGGACGCGGCTTTGTCGTTCGCTACATGTGCCATGGAGCAGTGTGGGTCCGCCGCGCCGCCAAAAGAGCGGCGCCTTATATCACTCCCCACCCGCAAGCAACATGCTCACCGAACAACAAGTTCCAGCGCCGCCTGGTTGTCGTGTTCGTGGACGGCCGAGGTCCGGAACAGAGCGTGGGAGCCGCAACACGTGCGAGCCGCGGCGTCGTCCGCCTGACGATGGCTCAGGCCGCGATATTTCCGTATTCTTCCTTGAGCAGCCCGAGGCGCGCATAGACGTCGCGATCGGAGACCTGGAACAGCCGCGCCGTGCCGCCGATGCTCTGGTGCACGATCCGGTTGCCTTGCGGCAGCGTGAAAATGTCGCGCTTCTTCCAGCGCACGGTCGCATTGCCGATCTGGCTCTCGCCCGCGCCTTCCACCACGCAGCACACCGAGTTCGCCGTGGTGCGGAAGGGCAGCGTCGACGCGCCGGGATCGAGCTGCACGAGGAAGCAATCGATCATCGCCATCCCGGCGCCGCCGGTGAGCGGGTTGACGTAGCGCACGCGCCGCGAGCCGTCACGCGCGGGCGGAGCGACGGCCACCGCCGCCGCCGCCGTGGCGTAGGGATAACGGAACACCGGCGAATAATCCTTGGTGGCGTAGTTGGTATCGGGTACGACATTGGCGACGGCAAAAGCCGCATCGGCAATCGTCTCCGGCAGCTCGCCGACCGGCCCGGGCTGGAACGCGCCGGTGCCGAGATATTGCTGCAACGGGACGTCGAGCGCATCGAGCCAGACGATGGGAGCGCGACCCTGATGGACGTGCTCGTGCCAGGTCCAGGCCGGGGTCAGGATCAGGTCGCCTTCCTCCATCGGGCACGGCTTGCCGTCGACGACCGTGATCGCGCCCGCCCCCTCGAGCACGAAACGCAACGCGTTCATCGTGTGCCGGTGCGGCCGCGCCTTCTCTCCGGGCAACAGAATCTGGATATTGGCGGCGAGCGTCCGCGACGTCTGCTGCTCGTCCTGGTGCTTCGGAACCGGCGGGACGAGTTGCAGCACGCGCCGTTCCACCGCCTCCGGCGAGGCGACCTCGATGGCGGCGGTGATCAGCGGCCGGATCTTCTCCCACGACCACAGATAGCCGGCTTCGGGCGGCGGCGCCGGACGGTGCGCCTTGGCATTCTCCCACAGCGGCGCAAGATTGGCCTCCTTCCACGCCTTGCGGACTTCGCTGATATCGCGCGGAGCGGCGGCGGACATGGCGACCAACCTTTCTCGTGTCGGCAACGATCGGCGGGAGTTTAGATCGCATCCCCATGCTGTCAATCGCGACTGCGCGCGTCTTCCATGTCCGGTCGAGCGCGGGCGGGCGGGCTCGATTGACTGGCAGGTGTAGAGTGCCGATAGTCCCATCCTCGCGGGCGAAACGAGCCCACGCCAGCGCAAGCAGGAGCACGGCGCCCCATGCAATTCGGTGTGCAGTTTTTCCCCGCCGTCGACCACACCGACAAGAGCGCCGCCGACTATTACCGGGAATCGCTTGCGATCGCGGAAGAAGCGGACCGACTGGGCTTCAGCCACGCGCGCACCGTCGAGCACTACTTCACGCGCTACGGCGGCTACAGCCCCAATCCGATCGTGTTTCTGAGCGCGGTGTCGCAGCGCACGCGGACGATGCGCCTCGTCACCGGCGCGGTGCTGCCGGTGTTCAACCATCCGTTCAAGCTCGCGGGCGAGATCGCGATGCTCGACGGCATTTCGGGCGGACGGCTCGACGTCGGCTTCGCGCGCGCGTTCCTGCCGCACGAGTTCCGCCGCTTCGGCATCTCGCCCGACGAATCGCAGGCGCGCTTCCGCGAAGGCCTCGAACAGATCGAGCTTCTGCTCACGCGGGAGAATGCCACCCACCGCGGCCAGTTCCACGCCTTCGAGAACGTGACCTCGCTGCCGCGCCCGACGCAGACGCCGCGTCCCAAATTCTACATCGCGGCGACGCAGACGCCGGAATCCTTCGAATTCGCGGGCCACAAGGGTTACGCGCTGATGGCAATCCCGATCGGGCCGATCGGGCCGCTGATCGAGCTCTATCGCAAGGCCTGGCGCGCGGCCGGCCATCCCGGCGACGGCGAGGTGATGGTGGCCTTCCACATGTTCTGCCACGAGGACGCGCGGCTCGCGCGAGAGATCGCGCGCCCGCCGTTCGAGGAATATTTCCGCGCGCTCAACGAGGCGGTCGGCGATTGGGCCAGGGGCACCACCTCCAAGGACTATCGCGACTACGACACGTCGATGCGCCGGCTGCGCTCGTTCACGCTCGACGGCCAGATCGAATCTGGCGGCGCCTGGGTCGGCACGCCCGCGGAGATCACGGCGATCATCCGCCGCGTGGTCGCATCCATCGGCAAATTCGAGCATGCCTCGCTGCAGATCAATTTCGGCACCATCGACGCGCGCGAAGCGCAGAAATCCATGCGGCTGTTCGCGGCGCAGGTGATGCCGGAATTCGCCGACGGCGCGCCGTCCGCGCGGCAACCCGCGCCGCTGGCGCAAGCGCGGTAGTTCGGCCACGGCGGCGCCGCCGGATCGGCCCTCGCCCTTGCGGCGGAGGGCGCAGATACGAGGCTCGCGCCTGCAGGGGTGCAGTCCAGCGCGCGGCCATTGTAAACAACAATGAATTAACAATAGACCGGCGCGCCATCTCGATCGGCCTCGTGCCGAGGAACATCGCAACGCGATCCCGGGCACAGGTGCATTCGCGGTTTCGGCCGCGCTGCGATGCGTCTTGAAGCAGGAGGCCGCCCCGTCCTTCGAGACGCGCGCACGCCGCGCCCGCGTTGCCGAGCCTGCGCCCCATGCGCGCTCCTCAGGACGAGGGCGGTTCAGCATACGGCGCCCGCAGCCCTTTGCCGGGGCCGCGCGCCGCAGTCGCATCTCACGATGTCAAACAGCGTACATTTGTTCGTTCCCGCGGCGCATGTTTCGGCGCCCGGGCTGTGCTTCCTCTTTCTCACCGTCGTCGCGTCCTGCCCCCGATCGCGGGTTCGATCGAGGGGTGGGCGGATCGGCGGGAGGCGAAATCGTCAGTTCGCTTCGCTCGAAATCTGTCTAGCACAAACACGGTATGTAGTCAATAACGTAGTTATTGCGTAGTCATGGCCAGGCGGCAACAGCGAACGGACCGCCGGGAACAGCACGCCGGCGAGCACGCCAAGTGCGCGGCGGCGCGTCGTGGGACCAAGCTTGCGCATGTGCGGGGCCGCTACCGCCGGCGGGGCGGAGTTTGGCGAGGGTATCAACCGCCCTTCCCCCAGAAAATGTCATAGGCCCGATCGAAGGAGACGATCATCAGGCACGCGAACTTGCCCCGGCAGGAGAACTGATGCGGCCTGTGGCCCCCCATCATGGCAAATCCGCCTGGCCCGAGCCGGGTCGGCGGATGATCGGCCATCTCGGCCAGGACGGCCCCGCTGATGATGATCAGCTGCTCTTCGGCGGTGTGGGAATGCCAAGGAACCACGCATCCGGAGGGCGCCTTCAATATCCACGTCGAAGGACCGGCCGCCGGATCGCCGGTCTCGATGGCGGACGACAGACATTTCACGTCCGGATCCGGCGAGAATTGCACGGACCCAAGCGGCTTCACGGTCCCTGTTGCCGTGCCTTCCGCGAGGGTCGCACCGGCGGTGAAGACAGCGAGACATGCTGTCAGCGTCCAATTGATCGGCCGTTTCATATCGCACCTCTTGACTTCAGGCTTTCAGTCCGAGCCCGGTTCTGTGGCCGCGCTCGCGAAATAGCTCGATCAGATCGCGCGGAGGGGGTCGAAATCCCGGCCATGGTGCGTCCCCGGCCGGCCAAAGTGTCGTAACAATCCATCGGCATTGGTTTTGCATCAAGCGATCATCGCTGGCGAGGGGATCATGACATGAGACCGGCACGGACGATCGCGACGGCCGCAATCCTCGCGCTGACGGCGGCGTCGGGTGGCGCGCCGGCGCAAGGTGCGCTGGTGGAGGTCGAGATGATCGTGGAAGTCGAGTAGGCCCTCGTCGTGTGAGGGGGCGGCAACGCACGAGGTCGGGATGAGCGGCACCCGTCGGGACTTCCTGCGCAGGGTCGCGCAGGCCGGAGGCTATCGCGCCACCTATCTGACCATGCAGGCGATGGGCCTCCTGGGCACGGCCGCCGTCGCCGAGCCGCTGGCGCTCGCGCCGGGCGGCGGGCACGCAACCAAGGTCGTCGTTCTCGGCGCCGGAGTGGCCGGGCTTTCGGCGGCCTACGAGCTCGGCAAAGCCGGATACGACTGCACGGTGCTCGAAGCCCGCGACCGCGTGGGCGGCCGCAACTGGAGCGTCCGGCGCGGCACCACGCTGGAGATGACCGACGGCAGCCGCCAGGTCTGCGAATTCGACGAGGGTCTTTACTGGAATGCGGGGCCGGCGCGGCTCCCCAGTCATCATCAAGCCGTGCTCGGCTACTGCCGCGAGCTCGGGGTCGCGCTCGAGGTCGAGGTCAATTCCAGCCGCGGCGGATTGCTGCACAATCCGGCGGCGAACGACGGACGGCCGCTCGAGCTGCGCCAGGCCGTCAACGACGCGCGCGGAGAAATCTCCGAGCTGCTCGGCAAGGCGATCAACCGCGGCGCGCTCGATCAGGAATTGTCCGCGCGCGACAAGGAGCGCATGCTGGCGTTCCTGCGGCATTACGGCGACCTGTCGGCGGACCTCGTCTACGAAGGCTCGACGCGCGCGGGCTACAAGATCCTGCCGGGGCCGGCCGCGCAGGCCGGCGTGAAGCGCGATCCGGTCCCGCTCTCCGTGCTGCTCGACGCCGACATGTGGACCGCCATGCTGTTCGAGGAGAATTTCACCCAGCAGGCCACCATGTTCCAGCCGGTCGGCGGCATGGATCGTATCGCGGCCGCATTTGCCGAAAAGCTTGGCGGCGCCGTCCGCCTCGGCAGCGAAGTCACCGCCATCCGGCGCACCGACAGCGGCGCCAGCATATCCTTCGTCGACAAGGGAACGGGCAGGCGCGACGCGATCGCGGCCGCCTATTGCATCGTGACCATCCCGCTCAAGGTGCTGCAGGCAATCGACTGCGATTTTTCATCCGCCCACCGTGCCGCGATCCGCGACGTCGAGTACGGCAACGCGGTCAAGATCGCGTGGCAGTCGCGCCGGTTCTGGGAAGCCGACGCGCACATCTACGGCGGGATTTCGTGGACCAAAGGCCCTACGACGCTGGTGTGGTATCCGAGCGACCGCTTCTTCTCGCCCAAGGGAATTCTGCTCGGGGCCTACACGATCCGCGAGGATGCCGACGAGCTCGCGAGCCGGCCGCTGCAAGAGCAATTCGATATGAGCCGCGCGGCGATCGAAGGCCTTCACCGCGGCCGCAGCCGCGAGCTCGAGAAGCCGATGGCAGTGGCCTGGGCCAAGGTGCCCTACAGCCTCGGCATCGCCGCGCGCTGGCGTTCCGGCCAGGAGAGCGCGTACGCGCTCCTCAACGAGCCGGACGGCCCGTTCTACTTCGCCGGCGAACATCTCAGCCAGATCGGCGCCTGGCAGGAGGGCGCGATTCTGTCGGCACGGCGGGCGGCGAACATGATCGACACGCACAGGCGGGCACAGCGGGGCTGAAGAGGGTGCGATCGCAAAGAGCGCAAGCGCTACAGTCGCTGGCCCATTGTGGGGCTTTCCAATCTTGGCGGCCGTGGCATATCGTAAGGTGAAATGAGCCGGTCGCCGGACAGTTCTTCCGAGAAAGCAGAGGCGTTCATCACCCGCTGGCTGGGCCAGGAGGGCGGGCAGGAGCGCGCCAATTACGCCCTGTTTCTCACGGAGCTGTGCGACGTGCTAGGCCTGCCGCATCCGGACCCGGCCGACGCCCGCCACGAACGCAATGATTACGTATTCGAGCGCGTTGTCACGCGCCACCGCGACGACGGCGACGCAGTCGGCCGCATCGATCTCTATCGCAAGATGTCCTTCGTCCTGGAAGCGAAGCAGAGTCGCTGGAAAGGCGGCGGAAAGGAAATCGCGGGGCAGAACGATCTATTTGCTGCCGACGAGCCAGTTGATCGCGGCCGCCGGGGTGCGAGCCGCGCCTGGGACGTCTTGATGCTCAACGCCAAGCGGCAGGCGGAGGAATACGCCCGCGCCCTGCCGGCCTCGCATGGTTGGCCGCCGTTCATCCTCGTCTGCGACGTCGGCCACTGCATCGAGATCTATGCCGATTTCACCGGGCAGGGGAAGAACTACACCCAGTTTCCCGACCGCCAGAGCTTTCGTATTTATCTCGAAGACCTGCGCAAACCAGAGGTGCGCGACCGCCTCAAGGCGATATGGCTCGATCCCCATTCGCTCGACCCAACCCGCACCGCCGCCAAGGCCACGCGCGACATTGCCGCACGTCTCGCCGCGGTGTCGAAGGCGCTGGAAGCGAAGAAGTATCACGCCGAGGAAGTCGCGCAATTCCTCATGCGTTGCCTGTTTACGATGTTCGCCGCCAGCGTAAAGCTGCTGCCCGAGGACTCATTCCGCGATTTGCTGGAAGACTGCCGACAGGACCCGACGAAGCTCGTACCTCTGCTGACCGACCTTTGGAGGTCGATGAACGACGGCGAATTCGCCGCCTGCATTCGCACCAAAGTGCTCAAGTTCAACGGCAACCTGTTCGCCGACGCCAGGGTGCTGCCGCTCGGGCGCGAGGAGATCGGCGAACTATACGAAGCAGCGCGGAAGGACTGGCACGAGGTCGAGCCCGCGATCTTCGGCACGCTCTTGGAACAGGCGCTCGATCCTGCCGAGCGTCGGCGGCTCGGAGCCCACTACACGCCGCGTGCTTATGTCGAGCGGCTGGTAGTCGCCACTATCATCGAGCCGTTGCGCGAGGACTGGCGCAACGTACAGGCCGCGGCGGAAACGATGCGCGCCGCGAGCGATAAGAATGGCGCAGTCGACGCGGTGAAGGCGTTTCACGACAAACTCTGCGAGGCGCGCGTGCTCGACCCCGCCTGCGGCACCGGCAATTTCCTCTACGTGTCGATGGAATTGATGAAGCGCCTGGAAGGCGAGGTACTTGAGGCACTACTTGATCTCGGTGGGCAGGAGGCTCTGCGCGGACTTGGTGGGCACACCGTTGACCCGCACCAGTTCCTCGGCATGGAAATCAACCCGCGCGCGGCGGCCATCGCCGAACTGGTGCTCTGGATCGGTTATCTTCAATGGCACTTCCGCACCAAGGGCGGCATTCCCGAGCAGCCGATCCTGCGAAAATTCAAGAACATTGAAGTTAAGAACGCAATGCTGACGTGGGACGGCTATCCGCTGCCCCAAGTCATTGACGGCAGGGAGGCATATCCGAATCCGCGCAGACCGACATGGCCAACCGCCCAGTTCATCGTGGGAAATCCGCCCTTTCTGGGAAAAGGCGTCTTCATGCGAGAGGCTTTCGGCGATTCATATGTAAAAGCGCTTTTCGAAGCTCACAATGACATGAACGATTCTGCCGACTTTGTGATGTACTGGTGGGATATGTCAGCGGATTTAATAACCCGTAAAGGCACTGCGCATCGCCGCTTTGGGCTGGTCACTACAAACTCCATTACACAAGTCTTCAACCGTCGCGTTTTAGAACGACACCTAAAAGGCAGGAATCCGATCTCGCTCGTAATGGCGATTCCGGATCACCCTTGGACCAAAGCCACGCCGGATGCGGCATCAGTTCGCATCGCCATGACGGTCGGCGAGTATGGAGACCGCATCGGCACGTTAAGTGAAGTTAAAGAGGAAATCAGAGCGGTTGAGGTGGCCCCGGTTGTCTGAACAGATTTTCCGCCTCGATAAGTGGAGCCTCTGCCGGGGTTAGGCTGCCAAGCGGACGGGCAGCTGGGTGAAGTAGGCTTGATCGGGTGTCGTGCCGTCAAGGCTCGAATGCGGTCGGCGGCCGTTGTAGAAGTCCAGGTAGCGGCCGATCGAAGCGCGGGCCTCGCTGACGCTGTCGTAGGCTCGCAGGTACACCTCCTCGTATTTGACGCTGCGCCACAGCCGTTCGACGAACACGTTGTCCCGCCAGGCGCCCTTGCCGTCCATGCTGATCGTAATGCCGTTGCTGGCGAGTGCACTGGTGAAGGCCGCGCCCGTGAACTGCGAGCCCTGGTCCGTGTTGAAGATGTCCGGCTTGCCGTGATGCGCCAGAGCATCCTTCAGCGTCTCGACGCAGAACGCCGCTTCCATTGTGATCGACAGCCGCCACGCCAGCACGCGGCGGCTGAACCAGTCAAGCACCACGGCCAGATACACGAAGCCGCGCGCCATCGGGATGTAGGTGATGTCCATCGCCCACACCTGGTTCGGCCGCGTGATCTCCATCCCGCGCAGCAGGTACGGGTAGATCTTGTGGCCCGGCTCAGGCTTGGTCGTGCGTGGACGCCGATAGAGCGTTTCTATCCCCATTCGCCGCATCAGCGTCTTGACATGCCGACGGCCGATCTTGCACCCCTCGGCAGCCAGCAGGCCTCGCAACATCCGCGAACCGGCGAAGGGGAACTCCAGATGCAGCCGGTCGAGACGCCGCATGATCGCAAGGTCGGCGCCCGGCACCGGCCGCGGCAGGTAGTAGACGCTGCCACGGCTGATGCGCAGGACTTCTGCCTGCCGGGTGATTGGCAGATCGTGCTCACGGTCGATCATCGCTTTGCGCTCAGCAATCCCGCCTTGGTGAGCGCGCCCTCTAAAAAATCGTTCTCCAGCGTCAACTCGCCGATCTTGGCGTGCAGCAACTTCACATCCACAGCTGGTGGCGCGGCTCCATTGCCGCCGCCGGGACCGAACACATCGGCAGCCCCGCCCTCGAGCTGCGCCTTCCACGATGTGATCTGATTGGGGTGGACGTCGAACTGCTCCGCAAGTTGAGCCAATGTTCGATCGCCCTTGATGGCGGCAAGAGCCACCTTCGCCTTGAAGGCCGGCGTGTGGTGCCGGCGCGCTCGTCTCGTCATGGTCGCTCCTGATTCGCAGGCTACAGCGTGCCTGCCGTCAGGCAGAAACTCCACTTATCGTCCTGTGCAGATTTGCGGGACCGGCTCTATCGGACTCGATACGGATGACCCAACGATCGTTTTGTTGTCGAGACATGGTAAGATCAATCCGGACCTCACCGTTGGTGTCGACGTAACCTCAGCGGTGCCGTTGCGCGCAAACGACGGTCTCGCCTCAATGGGGCCGGCCCTAGGGGGCCGCGGGTTTGTGCTCACGAAGTCTGAAGCCGAGCATTTAAGCTCACACAAACCGGCATCGTGGTTGAAGCGTTGACTACGGGGCGAGACATTACGGAGCGACACCGTGATCGCTTTGTTATCGATGTCAGACAATTTGAAACCGAGGAGTAGAGCCGGTCCCGCAAATCTGCACAGGACGATAAGTGGAGTTTCTGCCTGACGGCAGGCACGCTGTAGCCTGCGAATCAGGAGCGACCATGACGAGACGAGCGCGCCGGCACCACACGCCGGCGTTCAAGGCGAAGGTGGCTCTTGCCGCCATCAAGGGCGATCGAACATTGGCTCAACTTGCGGAGCAGTTCGACGTCCACCCCAATCAGATCACATCGTGGAAGGCGCAGCTCGAGGGCGGGGCTGCCGATGTGTTCGGTCCCGGCGGCGGCAATGGAGCCGCGCCACCAGCTGTGGATGTGAAGTTGCTGCACGCCAAGATCGGCGAGTTGACGCTGGAGAACGATTTTTTAGAGGGCGCGCTCACCAAGGCGGGATTGCTGAGCGCAAAGCGATGATCGACCGTGAGCACGATCTGCCAATCACCCGGCAGGCAGAAGTCCTGCGCATCAGCCGTGGCAGCGTCTACTACCTGCCGCGGCCGGTGCCGGGCGCCGACCTTGCGATCATGCGGCGTCTCGACCGGCTGCATCTGGAGTTCCCCTTCGCCGGTTCGCGGATGTTGCGAGGCCTGCTGGCTGCCGAGGGGTGCAAGATCGGCCGTCGGCATGTCAAGACGCTGATGCGGCGAATGGGGATAGAAACGCTCTATCGGCGTCCACGCACGACCAAGCCTGAGCCGGGCCACAAGATCTACCCGTACCTGCTGCGCGGGATGGAGATCACGCGGCCGAACCAGGTGTGGGCGATGGACATCACCTACATCCCGATGGCGCGCGGCTTCGTGTATCTGGCCGTGGTGCTTGACTGGTTCAGCCGCCGCGTGCTGGCGTGGCGGCTGTCGATCACAATGGAAGCGGCGTTCTGCGTCGAGACGCTGAAGGATGCTCTGGCGCATCACGGCAAGCCGGACATCTTCAACACGGACCAGGGCTCGCAGTTCACGGGCGCGGCCTTCACCAGTGCACTCGCCAGCAACGGCATTACGATCAGCATGGACGGCAAGGGCGCCTGGCGGGACAACGTGTTCGTCGAACGGCTGTGGCGCAGCGTCAAATACGAGGAGGTGTACCTGCGAGCCTACGACAGCGTCAGCGAGGCCCGCGCTTCGATCGGCCGCTACCTGGACTTCTACAACGGCCGCCGACCGCATTCGAGCCTTGACGGCACGACACCCGATCAAGCCTACTTCACCCAGCTGCCCGTCCGCTTGGCAGCCTAACCCCGGCAGAGGCTCCACTTATCGAGGCGGAAAATCTGTTCAGACAACCGGGGCCACCTCAAGTCGCTCAGAAAGGCGTATCCGAAAGTCTACCAGCACTTGAGGGAAACGGTCTTTCCAGAGCGTTCAAGCAACAATGATCCGAGACTGCGAAATTATTGGTGGCGTTTTCGGCGTTCAAACGAGATGTATTTTGGCGCTATCGAAAAACTGCCGCGGTTTATCGCAACCGTCGAGACCACAAAGCATCGCATCTTTGTCTTCGTTGAAAGTGGAGAACTCTTGGAGCACGGTGTCATAGGGTTTGGAAGTTCCGACGCGTACATATTTGGGATTCTTTCGAGCAGGATTCACATTTGCTGGACGCTCGCAAACGGAGGAACGCTTGAGGATCGCCCGCGGTATAACAAAGATGTCTGCTTCGATCCCTTTCCTTTTCCATCTCCTGGCGAACTGCTAAAAGGGCAAA
This sequence comes from uncultured Alphaproteobacteria bacterium, assembly GCA_963821505.1. Lineage (GTDB taxonomy): Bacteria > Pseudomonadota > Alphaproteobacteria > Rhizobiales > Xanthobacteraceae > VAZQ01. The sequence continues at coordinate 476,030 of CAWGEH010000034.1, read as the reverse complement.
TCCGCACCGCTGCAGAGGAACTCGACGCGTTCCGAAAGCAGCGGCAGAAGGAGCATCCGTCGCTCACGCTGACGCAGATGTACAACGTGCTGGACAAGCTGAAGGCAGTCGAGGCGCCGAAGAAAGTAACTCTCCTGGCTAGCGCTCGGGGCGAACAGGCTGCGGCAACTGGCGCTGCTGCGCCCTCGCTGACCAAGGAGGAAAAGCGCATCAAGGAGGAGGGACTAATTGTCATCCTGAAAGAGCTGCATGAGAAGCTCGACCGGCTCGTGTTGCAGGCCTATAGCTGGCCAGAAACGCTGAGCGATGAGGAAATTTTGGCAAAGCTTGTCGCGCTCAATAACGACCGCGCAGCGGAGGAGCGGCGCGGCCATGTGCGCTGGCTGCGACCGGACTACCAGATTCCCCTCTTCGGCAAGGACATCGACAAGCAGGCGGCAAAAGAGGAAGGTGCGCAGATTGCGGCCGAGCTGGGGCTTCCCGAGCCTGCGGTGCGCAAGCCGTCGTTTCCGGCTGATGCCGTGGGCCAAACCGCCGCGGTATTCGCGGCACTTGCCTCGGCAGACGGGCCGACGGACGCGGTCACCATTGCAGCCCGCTTCCGCAGGATAAAAGATTTGGAGGGCACGATTTCCGGCGTGCTCGCGTCCTTGGCGCGGCTCGGTCACGTTGTGACGAAGGACGGCAAGACCTTCGAAATCCAGCGCGTGGCGTGACTTTCCTGGCGGCGGCGGATCAACTCTCCGAATTGCGCTCCGCTCCATCTGGGCTACGCTCGCTGTGTTGGCGACGATTCAGAATGACGATGCGCACTGCGCGACCATCTGCGGTTTCGTACCACTGCCGAACGGGCTAACAACGAGAATGCCGATGGCGTTCATTGATGACGAAACCCTCTTCATTTCCGGCCACTTTGCGGCGGGTGTGTCAGTTGAGAGAACTTGCTGCGCACGTCTACTTCGAGCTCCATGCGCTTTGCAACGGTCAGGTTCGATTCTACAAACCGGCTAATAACTGAGTTGATCCGATCAAGGAATTTCTTGTGCGGAGGTCGATGACGAGCAACGATCGTCTCGGTGTACAGACCCTGTAGCGTAGAAGCCAGATTTAGGAACGGATCGCGGCGTGTTCTTCCTCCTAAAGCCGTCGCCTGCGCGCCCATCCTTGTGCAACTGTGAAATGCCTCGACAAGCAAGTGTTTGATTGCCGCGTCGTCTAGCGCGACCTGTTCCACTCCGCCTCCCTCAATGATCGCGATCAAGCGCTGATCCACGAACAATTGCTCCGCAACGAGTGCTCGATCTTCTAGCGAGAAGCGTGAGGCTGCCGCCATGTTCTTCTCGATAACACGAAGATTGGCGAAATAAGAGGTCAGCATTTGAAACATTGGGCGCGTACCCCCGGTGAATCCCCGGTTACGGCAACGATTGTTTCGTCAAATTTACACCTCAAGTCCGTTCCGGTCCGCGGCAGGTGCACGCTATGCTGCGCTTCGCGCTGCGCCGCATACGGGACACGCACGAGCGTAGCCCGGATAGAGCCCGACGCAATCCGGAGATTTGATCGGTCGCGGAGCCTGCCTTGCATTTCGACGATACCGCGTGACAAATCTCGTGCGAAGAGACCTCTCACCAATTCTTCTGCGCTGAAATACCGAGCGGCCCTCTCCCACAAGGGGCGAAGGCGCGAGAGGCAACCGCCGTGCACGCGGCGCGTATCGCCGCCGTCCATTGCGCTGTTGCCGAATTTGGCGGGACAAACAGGCTGACCTCGCTCAGCGCTTCCTCCGCATCACGCCCAAAGCAGGGCATTCGTCGGAGCGCGAGCTTCACACCAGCTCCATCCGCAGTCGACGTCCGACTGCATGGGCCGCGCGTGTCAGCGTGCCGAGCGTCACGGACTCGTTCTCGGGATCGAGCAGCCGGTCGAGCTGCGCCCGGCTGGTGCGCATGCGCCTGGCAAGCGCCGACTTGGTCAGTTGCTGGTCCTTCATGAGCACACCGATCTGCCGCGCAATGACGCGCTTGATGGCGCGCGCGGTCACTTCCTCGTAGATGCCGGTGTCCTTCAGAAAATCATCGAAGGACGATCCAATACGGCCTTTCTTCTTCATGTGATCTCCTTCTTCCGTTTGACCGCCAAATCAAGCTCGGCAGCCGGCGTCTTCCGGGTCTTCTTGATAAATCCGTGAAGCAGCACCATCCGGCCATCATGGAGGCAGAACAGCACGCGGGCGATGCGCCCTTGCGTCAGCGCGCTGCGCACCTCCCAAAGCCCCTGCCCGAGCGCCCGGCACACAGGCATGCCGATCGGCCAGGAAAACTCCACGTCCTTGATGTCCTCGCCGATGATCTTGCGATCATCGTCAGCAAGCGCCCGAAGCCATTCGCGGACCGGTTCACGGCCCGACGGCAGAGCATAGAAGGCAGCAGGAAGTCGCTTCACGGTACTGATACCATGTATCAAAATTGATACGACATGGCAACAGGAAGGCCGCACAGGAAAATCGCAAATTTCGCTGGAGAACCCGCAACTCCAGACCCAAGTGCGGTCACGCAGTCGTTCGAAATTCCATTCATGGGCGTCTGTCCGCTCGATCGCAGCAAGCGTAGCCCGGACGGAGCGAGGCGCAATCCAGGGGATCCGGTCGGTCGCGCGGCCTGCCCCTGCTCCGCGTTTTGCTGCCGGCGTCGTTGAAACGCCGACGGATTGCATCCATCTTCCGCTCTTCGGCGGACGCCGACAATAAACTCACTGATCAAAGGATCCCGTCCCATGTCGTTCTCGATGTCTCAGGCCTCCCTCCCGGTTTTCGAAGCCGGTCTCAACGCGCTGTCGGCCGTCCTCGACAAGGCCGAAGCCTATGCGGCCGCCAAGAAGATCAACTCCTCCATATTGGTCAATTCGCGGCTGTCACCCGACATGTTCGCGCTTGCCCGGCAGGTGCAGATCGCAACAGACCAGGCCAAGAACAGTTCGGCGCGCCTCGCCGGCGTCGAGCCTCCCCACTACGAAGACGATGAGAGGACGATGGATCAGCTCAAGGCGCGCCTCGCAAAAACGGTCGCCTATTTGAAGACGCTCGACCCCAAGCAGATCGATGCGTCGGCCGATCGTGAGATCACGTTCCCGCTCGGTCCGGCCAACAAGGGCCACATGAAGGGTGACGACTACCTCAACCATTTCGTGCTGCCGAACTTCTATTTCCACATCACGACCGCTTACGCGATCCTGCGCCATTGCGGCGTCGATATCGGCAAGCTCGATTTCTTGGGTGTCATTCCGATGAAGGTGACCTGAGGCAACGGGCGCAGGCGCACTTGACTCCGGTCGCCGCGCGGACGATGAGCGCGGTTTCGAGCGAGCGCATCGTCGCGCATCTGGAGGCAGTCGTATGGCCGAACCGTCCCGTCCCGCCCGGCTGTGGTATCAGAGCTTCGTCCATCCGGTCGAGCAGGCGCCTTACATCGAGCGGCTGCAGGCGTTGCTGGACGCGGCCGCCTCCCCCGGCATCCGGTTCGAGGTGCACGGGCTCGATCCTCCCGACCATCTGTTCCATCCGCTGACGGAATTTCGCTGCGCCGCGCAGGCGATCCGCAACGCGCTCGAAGCCGAGCGCGCGGGATACGACGCCTTCATGATCGGCCACTTCCAGGAGCCCGGCCTGCTCGAAATTCGCGGCGCGCTCGACATCCCCGTGGTCGGGCTGGGCGAGGCCAACCTGCTGGCGGCGCTGAGCATGGGACGGCGCCTTGGCCTCGTGACCATCGATCCGGCCTTCATCGACTGGCACGAGCGCCAGGTCCACGCGCACGGCCTGGACCAGCGCCTGGCCGGCGTGCGCGCGATCCATCTGGACCTGGCGGGCTTCATGCGCGCCTTCACCGACGAGACGAGCTACGCCCAGGCGCGCGCCGATTTCGTCGAGCAGGTTCGCCCGCTGGTCGCCCAGGGAGCAGAGGTCATCATTCCGGCTGGCGGCCTGCCGATGCTGCTGTTCGCGCGCGAACGCCCCTTCGTCATCGACGGCGCGCTGGTGCTCAACGGCATCGCGGTGGTGGCGAAGGCCGCCGAGATGGCGCTCGCGCTGCGCCGTCTCACCGGGGCGGTGGTGAGCCGCCGCGGGACCTACGCCAAGGCGTCGGCGGCATGCGTGGAGGAGTACCTGGGCAGGCGCTGGTGAATGCGCGCAGCATGCGCCACCGCTGCAAAACGTGATCACGGCCCGAGGCAGCGTCCCTTCCGCCGAGCGCCGGGCAGGCGGGCCGCCACGCCATCCCGACCGGAAGCTCGAGACGCCGACGGCGGTTGCCTGGAGCAAGGTGCAGCCCCGCCGTCGCCGCGCGCCGGCGTGCGAGACAGGAGAGCGCCTACGCGCTCCTCAGCGAACCGGACGGCCAACTTCGCGGGCGAACATCTGAACCGGATCGGGCCCGGCACTCCGCTTCGGTATCATGCGGCACCGTCTTCCGCGTATCCGCGAATTGATGTAGCCTGAAGGGCCTGCCAGGCAGGCGGAACAGAAACTCTGCACTCGTAAAATTGCCGTTCCACGGGCCTCCACGAGTGGGTGCACGCCCGCACGCTGTTTGGCGCAATTGACCGTTCCTGGCACAGGAGAACCACCGTGAATCGGCGTGGGGTCCCAGGTGTCTTCCTGGTCCGACGGCGGTCGGGAGCGCTCGAAAGCGCTCGAAGCGCACGCGGTCCCCGCGCGCAAGGACGGCAGCGTTTCCTGCTTTGAGCAGAATGCCAATGCGGCCTCCAACATCAAGCAGGCGCGCTCCGAAGGTGACAATGTGAAAGGGTGCCCGGTCTCGCGCGCCTGAGGCCCATGCTGGGACGTCAACCAAGGAGCTACGATGCTTCCTTTCCGTCGCTCACGATTCCGCCCGAGTTCTGTGGCGTTGGCTGCCGGACTCCTCGCTACCGCAACCGCTTTGGCGGCAAATCCCGCCAAAGTGCCGTCCCTGGCCGAGTACATCACCGCGATCTGCTCGGCGGCGTTCCGCTCGTCCTCGCCCCAGGAAGCGCCGTTCCTCGCCGAGAATGTCAGCGCTATGACGCGGATGCTGGTCGGCATGCAGATCAAGCCGTCGGGCGACGTGGATCATGACTTCGCCGCCATGATGATCCCGCACCACCAAGGTGCGATCGACATGGCGCAGGCGGAGTTGCGTCATGGACACAACGAGCAGTTGCGCCGGATTGCACAGGGAATCGTCATCGAACAGCAACAGGAGATCGCCGCGATGCGGCTGGCGCTCGACCAGCCTTCGGCGCCGTCGGTCGCAGCCCCCGGCCGGCCATCGGACCCATCGGGAGGGACGCCGCAGCCGACCCCCACGCCGCGATGAACGTGCGAAAGGAGTCCGGGATGACCCGCAGCCTCTTCATCGCCGCTCTGCTGAGCGGCATCGTGTTGACGAGCGGCGCTGCCGTATGGGCCGGACAGGCGCCGGGCTCGGCCTCCGATCCGGATGTGGCCATCAGCCATCACGATCGCGTCTACGCAGCCGAACAATTCTCCAATACGGTGACGGTCACCGACCCGGCCGACAACAAGCGGCTTGGCGTCATTCGGCTGGGAGACCCGCAACCGGCGAACTTCAGCCCCTTGTACAGGGGGCAGCTGCTGGTGCACGGCATGGGCTTCTCGCCCGATCACCGCACCATCGCGGTCGTATCCATCGGGTCGAACTCGGTCACCTTCATCGACACGGCGACCAATGCCGTGAAGCACATCACCTATGTCGGCCGCGCCCCGCATGAGGCATTCTTCACGCCGGACGGCAAAGAGGTCTGGGTCACGGTTCGCGGCGAAAACTACGTATCCGTCTTGGACGGCACGACCTATGCGAAGAAGACGCGGATCACCACGCCCAACGGCCCGGGAATGCAGATCTTTTCCCCGGACGGCAGGTACGGCTACGTCTGCTCGTCGTTCAATCCGGAGACCGTCGTCGTCTCGGTCGCCGATCACGCAATCGTCGGTAGGGTGCGGCAGGCAAGCCCCTTCTGCCCGAACATCGCCGCGACGCCGGACGGCTCCCAGGTCTGGTTCACGCTGAAGGACACGGGCAAGGTTCAGGTTTTTGACGCGAAGCCGCCTTTCACGCTGCTCAAGACGCTCGACACGGGTCCGATCACCAACCACGTCAACTTCGCTCGCAACACACATGGCCAACTTGCCTACGTCACGGTGGGCGGCCTCAACGAAGTCAAGGCGTTCCGAACCGACGACTTCGGCATGGTCGCGACAATCCCGGTCGGCAAACTGCCGCATGGCGTGTGGCCGTCGGGCGACGGCTCTCGTGTCTATGTCGGGTTGGAGAACGACGACCAGCTGGTCGCCATCGACACGCTCGCCAACACGGTGATCGCGACCGTCCCGATCGGCCAGGCTCCCCAGGCGCTCGTCTACGTGCCGAACGCGGTGCCCGACAAAGCCGGACCGGAGCTGGGCAACGCCGCGATGTCGGTAACCGGTGCCAGCGTGCCGAACGCCGTACCCGGAGGCGGCGGAACGCAAGGCCTGCAGCCGCTCGGCGTCGCCGGCCAGGCGGCCCATTTCACGACGGTGCCGGCGGACCGGAAGGCAGCGGCCGGCGCCAACGCGCCAACCAGCGTAACGCTGTTCGATCAGGGACTGGTTCAGGTATTGGAAGCGTCGGTCACCGGGCTCGAGCCGGGGCGCCCCTACATACTCGCGCTGGCGAGCCGCGCCGATGGCTCCGGCGTTCTCGATCCGCTCGCCAGCTTCATGACCAACCCGGCCGGCTCGGCGATCGTGAACGCCATCGGTCCCATCCGCCAAGTCGTTCAGGGCGAAGCAGATGCGCCGCGCCGCTACCTGGTGATCGTACCAGGCTCCGCGACGCAACTGGGCACCCGGTGCAGGTGCAGGTCCAATAGCCGATGCGCGACGGGCCTGCGCATCGAGGTCCTCAAGACCCGGATCGAGAGAATCTGAAGACGGATCAACAAGACCGACGTCACGACCGCGACCCCGGCTACTTCACGGCGTTAGGATGACTTCGTCCAAGGGGAAATGACGAAAGACCAATCTCACCTTTTCGGCGAAGCGCTTCTGCACCGCGGTGACAATCGCGTGCGCGACCCCGCAGTTGGGGCACTCATAATCCCCATACTCGACAATAGTAACCGGGGCATCGGCAGGACCTCCGACGTGGTCATGCGGCGTGACTGGAACCTTTAACTTGGCCATTTTCAGTTCGTGTGTTCGACAGTCTTTCCAACGCGTCGATGATGCCGTCGCGCCAGGATTGACCGCGAGTGCGGTCTTGACCGCTGTCGGGTTTCGCCGAGGGATTGGGGATTGGCTTGACGGCGTGCGGCTTCATCGAAACGGTGGTCCCATGGACCGGAATGAATATAGGGATGACCTCACAGGGTAAAAGCCGCCTTGGGCGCCATATCGCATCAAGACGCCAATGGCGGTTGCACGCGCAGCCGACCGGGTAAACGAGTGCCCGCGACAGGCTACCGCCGCCACGCTTGGAGCGTGACGTCGACGCGAGTTCATTCAAGAGCTCATCGCGTCACCAGCGATCGCGAGCCGTCGGGAAGTCGGCCAATGATCAAGATGAGCATCGTTCGTATCTCCGGGTCATCGGCAGTCCGTTCTCGGGCTCACTCTCTTGCTTTTTTGCATTGCCTCACTTGCGAGGCGGTGCAAAAGAATCACACCGCACCGTTTTTGCATGCGTGCTGTTGCTGCTCCATCGCAGCCCTGCGTCACGCCTGCCCGGGCGCGACGTGTTCACCCCGGGGCGCCCCGGTCGTCGCCCCGCGTTGACCGGGGCGCCTCCTACCCATCAGCGCGTTGCGCGCGGAATTCGAAATGGATCGCGATCTGTCTGGCATCGGAAGCCGGCGGGATTTGCGTTCGCGCGATGAGCTGCCGGAGAGCGCCCGGAAAGTCGGTGACGGAACTGTGCTGAAGAAGGGGTCGATTAAGACATTATTAACGGCCGGCGGCCACGCTTCACGTGCGGGTCCGATGCTGACGGAGGGAAGCATGAGCTTTCAGGTCGTGCGTCACGAGCATCCGAAGATCTTCGTGGCGAACAGACAGACATACGAGACCTACCGGTTCACCGTCGGCGACGATGGCGCCCTGGTGTATGACGGACCGCTGACCGACTTAGGCGAAGCCCGTCGGACCGCCCTAGCGTTCCTGGCTCAGGGCCAGAAAGACAGCGCGCCGCGTTGATAGCGTGAGTCTCGCGTTGAGGGTCAGCGGCGGTCACTGCGCCTGTTGTCGCCGTTCCGCGCTTGCCGGTGATCACCGGGTTGTTCGACCTCGTCTTGCTCGGCGAGCGCGGACCGGCGTTGCCGCCAGCCGAGAGCGCAGCGCGAGCGCCGGTGTTTTTGCTCACGTCGTGGCCGCTGGCTGCGCGGACGGGTGTATGCTTCCCACGGCGTTCTCCTTGCGCCGAGGCGTGAAAATGGCGACAGACCAAGCTCGAATAGAATCGTTATACGCGGGGCTCACCCGCACCATCATTTGCTTTGGTTTGTTGGTGGCGGCGGCCTGGCTGTTCGCAATATTTTCCTACTATCTCTCCAGCAAGGCGGGCACCGATTGGTTTGCCCGGTCAGGCTCGGTCATGTGTTTGGTCGGAGCGGCGGTCACCTTCAGGCTCGCCCATTTCTATCAGCGCGCACTGGCGACGGCGCTCAAAGAAGGCCTCGTATCGGTGCCGAGAGAAATCGAGCTTCGCCTCAACCCGCCCAAGTCCTACGTGGTCCTTTCGTATCTCGGTTATCTGACCGGCATTGTCGGTACCGCGGTCTGGGGCTACGGGGACCTTCTGCTCCGCTGGTTTCAGCGTGAACGGTAACTCACGCCGGCCGTGAACCGCAGGACCGTCAATCACACGCCAGTTGGTCGATAAGGCTTGCGTTCGCCCTGGCTTCCCAGGACAACCTCGCTCCTGAGGAGCAGCTCCGCGACGCACCAACCCTCCGCGTGCCTCGTCGAAGGATTGAAGCCGACGGAGCAAGAAACGTGACGCGGCATTGCAACCAATTGCAAGATCGGCGCTCATCAACCAAACTGATTCCGACCACAAACTGGGGGCTCGACGAACCGACAAAGGCGTGCAGAGGTTTGGAATGGAAATGCCGACGCCCGCCGCTCCAGCGGAAACTGCGCCCGAGCCGGTGAAGGAAGCACCGAAGGCGCGGCCCCGCCGCCCTTCCCGCATTCCGTCCATGATCGTCGGCCTGGTGGTCGCCGCCATCGCCGGCCTGTCGATCTGGTACCTGGTGCGGCCCCAACCCCTGCTGGTGCAGGGCGAGGTGGATGCGACGCGGCTCGACATCGCGGCGCGGGTCGAGGGCCGCGTCGGGGACATCCCGGTTGTGCGCGGCCAGGACGTCGCCGCCGGCGCCGTGCTGGTGCGGATCGACAATCCCGAAACGCTGGCGAAGCACGAGCAGGCGCTGGCCGCCAAGGTGGTCGCCGAGGCGCAGCTCGCCAACATCAACGTCGGCACGCGGCCGGAGGTGATCGCGGCGCGCAAGGCCGCGCTCGAGCGGGCGCAGGCGAGCGTGGTCCTGGCCAAGAAGACCTACGACCGGATCAGCCAGCTGGCCGAGCATGGCAATGCGCCGCAGGCGCGCCTCGACCAGGCGACCGACGCCCTGCACGAAAGCGAGCGCGGCGACGGATCAGGCCAAATCGGCCTATGAGCAGGCGGTCAACGGCTATACGCGCGAGGAGCATGAGATCGCCGAGGCGAATGTCGGCAAGGCCATCGCCGACATCAAGGCCGTGCAATCGATCATCGACCAGATGGTGATCTACGCGCCGGTAGCCGCGCAGGTCTACAAGCGCAACGTCGAGCCCGGCGAATACGTTTCGCCCGGCGTGCCGCTGATAACGCTGGTCGATCTCGGCGACATGTGGGTCCACTTCGATCTGCGCGAGGATCTGGTCAAGACGCTCAAAGCTCGGGGACCGCTTCGGCGTGCGCATTCCGGCGCTCGGCGATCGCCACATCACCGTCGAGGTCAGGCTGATCGCCACCAAGGGCGAGTACGCGAGCTGGCGCGCCACCCGCGCCACCGGCGATTTCGACCTGCGGACGTTTTCGATCCGTGCCTACCCCGTCGACAAGGTGCCGGAGCTGCGGCCCGGCATGAGCGCCTATCTGGACGTGCGAGGCGCGCCGATGAGGCCGGCGCCGAAGCCCGGCTTCCTGCTGGTCGCCAGACGCGAATGGCGATGGCTGCTGCACGACCGCGTGGCGCTCATCTTGATCTTCGGCGTGCCGCTGTTCGCCTTCGCGGTCCTGACCGCGGTCTTCAGTCAGCCGGTGATCCGCGAGCTCGGGGTGGTCGTCGTCGACGCGGACCGATCGGAGACCTCGCGCGCCTTCGTCGAGCAGGTGGCCGCGTCTCCCAGTCTCGGCATCGTCGAGCGCGCCGGCGACCTCGCGTCGGCGGCGCGCGCGATACGGGCCGGCGAACGCCATTGCCGCCGTCTATATCCCGGCCAATTTCGAGCGCGACCTCAAGGCCGAGCGCCGGCCGCAGGTGGTCGCATTCTACAATCAGCAGTTCCTGACGGCCGCGGGCGTGGCGGCGTCGGGCCTGAGCGACAGCCTCGCCGCCGCCAGCGTGGCGTCCGCGGCCCACGCGGCACCAAAAGCGTCCCGCATCGGGGCGCTCGTTGCCGAGACGATCGTGCTGGTCAATCCGCAGAGGAACTACGCGCAGTTCTTGCTGCGTGCGCTGTTGCCGATGGTCGCCCATGTGATCATCGCGCTCGCCGCCGGCTACGCGGTCGGCTCCGAGTTCCGCCGGCGCAGCATGCGCACCTGGCTCGCCTGCGCGGGCGGTAACCCGATCGTCGCGCTCGCCGGCAAGCTTGCGCCCCTGTTCCTGATTTTCTTCGTCATCATGCTGTCGGCGGCGCTCATTTTGGAGGGACTGCTCGGGATTTCGTTCAAGGGCGACGTGCCGATGATGGTGGCCGCAGGATGCCTGCTGATCGTCGGCTACCTGGCGCTGGGAGCGCTGATGCAGCTCCTGGTGCTCGACCTCGCGACCGGCCTCGGCCTCACCGGTCTCGTGGTCTCGCCCGCATTCGGCTACGCGGGCGTGGGATTTCCGCTGCTGGGCATGAACGCTTTTGCGCAAATCTGGAGCGCGATCCTGCCGCTGCGCTGGTACATGGCGGTGCTGCTCGGGCAGGCGGCGCGCGGATTGCCGCTCTCCAACTCCGCGCGCCCCTTCGCCGTGCTGGCGGCGCTCGCCGTGCTCTACACGCTGCTCGCGTTTCTGCGCCTGCGCGCGCTCGCAGGACGCACGTTCCCCACGCGCGCCCGCGCCGGCGCCGGCGCCGGTCCCTGCCGCGCGGCGCGGCATCGGCGGAGCCTTCGCCGCCGAGTGGGGGCGCGTGCTCGCGACCCGCGGAGCCTTTATCCTGCTGGTGGTGGCGCCGCTGGTCTACGGCTTCTATTACCCGCAGCCCTATCTCAACCAGATCCTGCGCAAGATCCCGATCGCGGTGGTCGACAACGATCTGAGCGAGCTGAGCCGCAGCATCGTGCAGACCTTGGATGCGAGCGGCGCGGTCGAGCGTCGCGGTCCGCGCCGAGACGCTCGCCGAGGCGCGCGCGGCGATGGATCGCGGCGAGGCCTTCGCCGTGGTCGGCATCCCGCCCCGGACGCAGCGCGACGTGCTCAAGGGCGACACCGCCCACCTTCCGATCTATGCCGATGCCACCTACCTGTTCATCTTCAGAACAATGTCGAGCGGGATCTCGCTTGCGATCAATACGCTGTCGTCGGAGCTCGCCGCGCGCGGCGCGCGCACCGATGGCAGCCTCGCCAAGGCGGCGCTGGCGGCCACCAGCCCCGCCGACATCCTGCTGCAGCCGATCTTCAACCCGGTCGGCGGCTACGCGAGCTACATCGTGCCCGCTGCCTTCGTGTTGATTCTGCAGCAGACGCTGCTGATCGGCTCCGCGATGCTGACCGGCGCAGCCCTGGCGCAGGCCGCCGGCGGAGCGTTCGCCAGCGTGCTCGGCCGCGGCATCGCGCACCTGACCATCTATGCGCCCGCGCTCGCGCTCTACTTCCTCGTGCTGCCGCGCTCCTACGGCTTTTCCGTGCTCGGCGACCCCCTGCAATTCTTCGCGCTGGGGGCGGTCTTCATTCTTGCGACCAGCTTCATGGGCCAGGCGCTGGGCGCCTGGTTCAAGCGCCCGGAGGCCCCGACGCTCATCGTCCTCGGCACGAGCCTTCCGCAGTTTTTCCTGGCGGGCTTTTCCTGGCCGCGCGAAGCCATCCCCAAGCCGGTCCTTGCCGCGGGCTCCATATTCCCTTCGGATTTCGCCATCGACGGCATCGTCCGCATCGACCAGCTGGGCGCGAGCCTATGGGAGGTGGCGCACGACTGGCGCGGCCTCTGGGGCCTGGCCATCGTCTATTTCGCGCTCGCGGTGATGTCCGCGTTCGTCGTCGAGCGGAGGCAGCCGGCATGGCTAGCCGCAGGTCCGCACGCGATCATCGCGCTCGGCCTGATCGCTCGTCGCGGCGGGCGCGGGCGGATATGTGCTGTGGCGTCCCGGAGACGGCCGCACCCATCGTCGGCATCGTGCGCGCGACCGAGGTGCGCGTGGCGCCCGAGGTCGGCGGCCAGCTTGCCGCCATCAAGGTCCAGAAAGGCGCCCGCGTGCGTGCCGGCGAGGTCGTCGCCGAGCTGTCCGCGCTCGAGCTGACCGCAGCGGTGGCGCAGGCGCGCGCAGCCCTTGCCGCCGCCGCCGCCAACCGCGACCACGTCTATGCCGGCGTGCGCGCGGAGGAGGTCGCCGCGCTCGCCGCCGAAATCGCCAAGGCGAAGTCGCGGTTGGCATACGCGGAATTGCAACTGGGCCGAACGGCCACCCTTGCGCGCCAGGACGTTGCGTCGCAGCAATCTCTCGACCAGGCACAAAACGATGCGGCGAGTGCACGGGCTGACGTGGCGGAAGCCGAGGCAAACCATGCCGCTGCGCAAGCCGGACCGACCAAGGAGGAGCGCGCCATCGCCGACGCGCAGGTCAAGGCCGCGGCGGCCGCGCTTGCGGTGCTCGAGCGACAGCTGGAAAAGACCATCCTGCGGGCGCCGGCCGACGGGGTCGTCAGCGTGGTCGTCGCCGAGGTCGGCGAGAACGTCCTCGCCGGCGAGCCAGTGCTCGCGATCGAGGTGCCCGACAAACGCTGGCTGTCGTTCAACGCGCGCGAGGATCGGCTGCACGGCCTCACGGTGGGGACGACGGTCGACGTCGCGCGACCGGGCGTGCAACCGCCGACGCCTGCCGTCGTTACCGAGCTGCTGCCGCTCGGGCCGTTCGCGACCTGGCAGGCCGAGCGCGCGGTCGGCGATCACGACCTCAACACGCTGCGCCTGCGCCTCGATCCCCAAGGCAATGTGGGCAAGTTTGAGCCGGGAATGACCATCTGGCTGGCTCGTTGAGCCATGTGGAGCAACGCGGTGGCACGTTGAAATTAAATAGCGTCGTCGAGCGACTCATGCGGGAGGTGCGACGCCGGGCGGCCGCGCGCCTTCGTCGATGTCGGCCATCCCGCCGTCAGCCGCAGCCGGGCGCCCGCCGACATGGGCGCCGCCCGTTCAGGCCAGCGCGCGCAGGTTTCGCCGCAGGCGGTCCGCGCCGGCGCGCGGAAGCAGGCGCTCGATCTCGGCATGCGTGCGCCGCCAGACCGGTACGGCGCGCGTGAGCAGTGCGCGACCCGCGGGCGTCAGCTGCAGCCGGCGGCTTCGCCTGTCGTCGGCGTCGACCATCACCGTGACGAGGCCGCGCCGCTGCAACGGCTTGAGCGCGGCGGTGAGCGTCGTGCGGTCCATGGAAAGCACGGATGCGACCGAACCGATGCTGGGCCGCTCGGGCCGGTTCATCGACATCAGCATCGAGTACTGCCCGCTGGTCAGGCCGAGCGGCCGGAACGCGTCGTCGAAGCGCCGCGCCAGCGCCCGCGCCGCGCGCTGCAGGTGAAGGCACAGGCACGCGTCCCGAACGAAACGCGTGGTCTCGAACGGAATTCGGGCGCCTTTGACATGCCACAATTATGTTGATACCAACCTATTCTGTCAAGGACACGGGCCGATGCAGCGGGGCGCGCCCCGGTCGCGGCGCGGACGGAATGCAGCACCGCAAGGAGAGTAAGAGCATGCAGCTGACAACCCAGAAGATCATGCCCTGCCTGTTGTTCGATACCCAGGCCGAAGAGGCGGCGAAATTTTACGCGTCCGTCTTCAAGAATTCCAAGATCGGAAAAATCAGCCGCTACGGAAAAGAGGGATTCGAAGTCCACGGGAAGCAGGCCGGAACGGTGATGGCCGTAGAGTTCGAAGTCGAAGGGCAGACGTTCACGGCGATCAACTGCGGCCCGCAGTTCAAGTTCAACGAGGCCGTGTCGTTCCAGGTCCACTGCGAAACGCAGCAGGAGATCGACTACTTCTGGAGCAGGCTTTCCAAGGACGGCGAGGAAGGACCGTGCGGCTGGCTGAAGGACAAGTTCGGCCTCTCGTGGCAGGTCATCCCGCGGGCGCTGCCGGACATGCTGATGGACGAAAAATCGGAAAAGGCGCAACGGGTCATGCGCTCGATGTTGCAGATGCGCAAGATCGACCTCGCGGCGCTGGAACGGGCGCAAGCCGCCTGAACGCGCGTGATTGCGACATAGAAACAACCTTCAAGAGGAGAGACCAAGACCATGTCAGTGACACCCTATCTGTTCTTCAACGGCCGCTGCGAGGAGGCGATCGAGTTCTACAAGAAGGCGCTCGGCGCCGAAGTCGGGATGGTGATGCGTTTCAAGGACAGCCCGGAGCCGCCGCCGCCCGGCGTGGTCCCGCCCGGCAGCGACAACAAAATCATGCACGCGTGTCTTCGCATCAACGGCGCGGCCGTGATGGCGTCCGACGGCTGCGCGCCGGACAAGCCGAATTTCGAGGGCTTCTCGCTCTCCCTCGATGCCAAGGACGAGGCCGAGGCCGACCGCATGTTCGCGGCGCTCGCCGACGGCGGACAGGTGCGAATGCCGTTGGGCAAGACATTCTTCGCCAAGCGCTTCGGCGCGGTCGCCGACCGCTTCGGCGTGGGCTGGATGATCATCGCAGAGGCTTGAGCGCCGCGAGACCAGAAGCGGGAGCAGGCGCCGGGTCCGTCGGCACGCCTGCGACGCTCCATCCCCTTGCGTCGTCCCATTAGAGCGCATCCCGATTGGGTCGAATCGTGATGCGCTCTAGATTCTTCGATTTTGCGCATGTTCTGTTCGGAAAACCGGTTCCCACTTTTCCGGAACATGCGCTAGTGGTCCGATTCCGAAGTTCGTCAGCACTCGCGGCACATTCAGATACGAACTTCGGAATTTAAGGACCACTAGCAACTCTATGATTCTAGTGCCCCTTTTGAACCCGAAGTTCGCGATTGAACTTGCCGCGCGATGTGCGCGAACTTCGGGTCCGGGGCACTAGCCGCGCGTCGCCTGAACCGGCTTGGCCCGGCTGCAGGCCGAGCGTCGAAGCGGTTTCGACGAGCGGCGGGCGATGACGCCCGCCGCCGCGCGCGACCGTCGGCCCCTCGCCTCCTTCCCGCAGGGCGCAAGCTGCGCTATCTGACAAGGGAAGAACAGCCCCTCGAGGCGGGCGCGTATCCGACGGAGACACCCATGCGCGAGATCGGCCATTTCATCGGCGGCAAGGCCGTCGCGGGCACATCCGGCCGCAGCGGCGACGTGTTCGATCCCAATACCGGCGAGGTGCAGGCGAAGGTGGCCTTCGCCAGCAAAGCTGAGATGGAGCATGCGATCGCCAACGCCGACGCGGCGCAGCCGGCCTGGGCCGCGACCAACCCGCAGCGGCGCGCGCGGGTGCTGTTCAAGTTCCTCGAGCTGATGCAGAAGGAGTTCGACAGCCTCGCGCGGCTGCTCTCCTCCGAGCACGGCAAGACCTTCGCCGATTCCAAGGGCGACATTCAGCGCGGGCTCGAGGTGGTCGAGTTCGCCTGCGGCATCCCGCACCTGCTCAAGGGCGAGTTCAGCGACAGCGCCGGTCCCGGCATCGACCTGTTCTCGCTGCGCCAGCCGCTCGGCGTCGTCGCGGGCATCACCCCGTTCAACTTCCCGGCCATGATCCCGATGTGGAAGTTCGCGCCCGCGCTCGCCTGCGGCAACGCCTTCATCCTCAAGCCGTCGGAGCGCGATCCTTCGGTGCCGATGCGGCTCGCCGAGCTTCTGGTCGCAGCCGGGCTGCCGGCGGGCGTGCTCAACGTCGTCAACGGCGACAAGGAGGCGGTCGACACCTTGCTCACCGATCCGCGCGTGCGCGCGATCGGCTTCGTCGGCTCGTCGGCGATCGCGGAGTACATCTATACGACCGGCTGCGCGCACGGAAAGCGCGTGCAGTGCTTCGGCGGCGCCAAGAACCACATGGTGGTGATGCCCGACGCCGACATGGACCAGGCGGTCGACGCGCTCATCGGCGCCGGCTACGGCTCGGCCGGCGAACGCTGCATGGCGGTCTCGGTCGCGGTGCCGGTCGGCAAGAAGACCGCGGACATCCTGGTGGAGAAGCTGATCCCGCGGGTGGAGAGCCTGAAGGTCGGGCCGTCGAGCGATCCGCAGGCCGACTACGGGCCGATGATCACCAAGGCGCAGCTCGACAAGGTGAAGGGCTACGTCGATCTCGGGCTCAAGGAAGGCGCCAAGCTCAAGGTCGACGGCCGCGGCTTCAAGCTGCAAGGCTACGAGCGCGGCTTCTTCATGGGCGGCTGCCTGTTCGACGAGGTGACGCCGGAGATGCGCATCTACAAGGAGGAAATCTTCGGGCCGGTGCTCTCGGTGGTGCGCGCCAAGGACTACGAGGAGGCGCTGCGGCTTCCCTCCGAGCACGACTACGGCAACGGCGTCGCCATCTTCACGCGCGACGGCGACACCGCGCGCGACTTCACCAGCCGGGTCAATGTCGGCATGGTGGGCGTGAACTTCGCGATCCCGGTGCCGCTCTCCTATTACACCTTCGGCGGCTGGAAGCGCTCGGGCTTCGGCGACCTCAACCAGCACGGGCCCGACGCGGTGCGCTTCTACACCAAGACCAAGACGGTGACGTCGCGCTGGCCTTCCGGCACCAAGGAAGGCGCCGAGTTCATCATCCCGACGATGAAGTGAGCGCGCGGCGTGTCCCGGGCGCAGCGCAGCATGAAGCGAAGCGGAATGATGCGCTGCAGACCCGGATCGTTAAGCGCATCGTCGTCGCGGCGGTCCCGGATCAGCGGTGCACCACTCGCGCTCGCGCGCTCGCGCTGCACCGCATCCGGGACACGCGGACCAAGTTGTTGTCCGTGATGCGCGCCGTCCTGCGCGGCGGCCTGGTCTCGCTCGCGCTCGCCGCTCCTGCCGCTGCGCAGGGCGACAGCCCGGCGCAGGCCGCGATCCGCGCGGCGCTGACCCAATGGATGGCGGACTTCAACGCCGGCAGGGCCGACAAGGTGTGCGCACTGTTCGCTCCCGACCTGATCGCGGTGTACCGCGGCCAGCCCGACCGCGGCTACGATGCGCTCTGCGATCTGCTCAAGCGCTCGCTCAACGATCGCAGCAAGACCTACACATACGACCTCGCCATCAAGGAGATCCTGGTCGAGGGCGACCTCGCGGTGGTCCGCCTCACCTGGACGCTCACGGTGAAGGCGAAGGAGCCGCCGAGCGAGGTCACGTCGAGCGAGCCGGGCATGGACATCTTCCGCCGCCAGGCCGACGGCGGCTGGAAGATTTTCCGCTACATCGCGTATGAGGCCCCGCCGTGATGTTCGGAGCAGCCGCCTGACCTTCTTGGCCATGCCCGACGGTGCCCGCAAGATGAACACGCCGTCCGTCGTTCCTGCGCCAGATCCAAGAATTGAGGAGATCGCGTAATGAAGTTTGCCCATTTTGCACACGTCTGGGGCAAACCAGGGATGACGCCAAATCAGCGCTACGAGCAATTGTGGCGCGAGCTTCAATTATGCGACGAACTCGGCTTCGACTACGGCTTCTGCGTCGAGCACCACTTCCGTCCCGACGAGAGCTGGATGTCTTCGCCGAGCTTGTACGCGGTTGGCGCCGGCGCACGCACGCGTCGTATCCGCCTTGGCCCCATGGGTTACGTCGTTCCGCTTTACCATCCTTTGCGGCTGGCCGAGGAGATCGCGATCGTTGATCAAATGATCGGCGGGCGCATGGAGCTGGGGCTCGTTCCGGGGATCAACGCGGATTATTTTCGTCCCTTTGGACTCGATTACAGCCTCCGCAAGTCGCCAACGCTGGAATTTGTCGACTACCTGCGCGCGGCGTTCGGGGAGACGCAGCCCTTCTCTTTCCACGGCAACGACTTCCACACCGAAAAGCGCCGAGCTTGCCGTGCAGCCATTGCAGCGCCCGCATCCCCCCCTCTGGATGATGACCCGCGATCCGCAGACCCTCGAGTTCTGCACGCGCAACGCCATCAATCCCGGCTATTTCCTGGTCTCTCCCCGTGCCGACGCCGCGCCTCGTTACCGCCAGTTTCTGGAGGACTGGGGTAAGGCCGGCTGGCCGCGGAAACCGAATATCGCCTATTGCACGATCGTCCATGTGGACGAGACCGACGAGCAGGCGCTCGAGGCCGCGCTTTTCCGGGCGAGCCGCGCCTATGAAGGCTTTCTGCCCCCACCGCAGCCCGGGGAGACATTCGATGAGCGCGTTCGCACGCACGCCAAGAAATTCATCGGACGCGGCGAACCTGGTGCATCCGAGATCATGGCCAATCTGTTTGATTTCGGACTACCTCATGAAGCACGAGCTCGTATTCATCGGATCGCCCGAAACGGTCGCCGAAAAGATTTACGCGGCGGCCGAAGCGGGCCTGTTCAATACTTTCATGGGTGAGTTCAATTTTTACGATCTGCCTGAGCGCGATCTCATGCGCTCGATCCGCCTTTTCGGCGAGAAGGTGATTCCGGCCTTGCGCGCGTACGAGCCGTTCTGACGCGCAGTGGCGCGCATCATCGCAAGACGCTCGAGTCACCCCCGATCCGTCCCAGCTCAATTCCCATCCCGATCCATTGGCACGCGCCGACGTCGGATAACCCCGCCGGGGCAGCCTCCGGCGAACCGTTGACGATAGGCGATATTGCCGTGACGACCGGCTGCAGGATCAAGCGACCTTGCCGGCGCTCCGGGTCCGGTGCGGCGTCCGTCACACCTTGCGTGGGCGCACACCGGGCTCCCGCGCGTTGCCGCTTTTGCTGCTGCGTCCGACTTAGTGTCTCTCATTCCACGAGTTGCTTATATCCCTGCAGAGCCGTTGTTCGGCGCGTGTACATGGATATCAGGCGAGGTAGCAACCAAATGGCCGACGCCGCGGCGAGGCCTACGCCCAGGACCAGCAGCAGATAGGTGATCCACGACGATACCCCGATGTGGTCGGCCGCGGCGGCACGATCGAGTTCGTTGACCTCGTTCGCTTCGACCACTTGTACCTGTGCCGTATCTGCGGGGGCAGCTTGCGCCGCGTCCGCAACGGGGGCCGTTTCCGCGCTGGCGCCCTGCGCATTCGGGTTCGGGAGAGCCGGCCAAACCGTTCCCGCGGCCGCCACCAGACCTTCGGTCCGGCTCGCTTCCTGGGGAGCTTGATCGGCAGGTGACTCCGGAACCAGGGCGGGAGCAGCCTCCACGGCGTCCTGCGAGACGGCAGGTTTCTGCGCGACGGGAGCGGTCGCCTGCTCCTGCACCGCCGGTTTGCTCGCCTTGGTGCGAGTGGCAGCGCGTGTCGCTTCTGGTTGAACGGCCGCACGTGGTGCAGCTCGTTCGATCTTCGCCTGCGCCTTCTTATCCGCGCCGTGCGAATGGTTCGCCTTCTTGCGCGGCTGAG
Source organism: uncultured Alphaproteobacteria bacterium (assembly GCA_963821505.1). Lineage (GTDB taxonomy): Bacteria > Pseudomonadota > Alphaproteobacteria > Rhizobiales > Xanthobacteraceae > VAZQ01. Next base: position 456,103 of record CAWGEH010000034.1, on the reverse strand, counting down.
CCGCTGGCGCAGGCGTGGCCGGCGTGGCGGTCTCCTGCGGTGCTGCTTCCGACACCACAGGGCACGGGAATCGATCGTTGTCGCACGCTCGCGCATCGGTCAATGACAGCCCCGCGAACGCCCCCACTCCGGTCATTACGATTGCCACAGTGCGAAGAGTAAACATGCATCCTCCTATCCCCAAAGGTGGATGCTCGTATACCGACCCGTCGTGATGGCGCCACATTGACGCAAATGGGGCATTGCTCGCGCAATCCGGGGTCGTAAAGGTGGCAGTGGAACGGCCGAGCGTCGGGGCGCCGCGCTCAATTCCATCTCGCTAGAACATGATCCCGAAAAAAACCTGCCCCGGACTTGATCCGGGGTGGATACCGGTTTTCGGAAAAGATCATGCTCCAACAAGCAGCTAATTTAGTGCCCCGAACCCGAAGTTCGCGCACACCCTGGAGCAAATTCGATAGCGAACTTCGGGTTCAATAGGGGCACTAGAATCGTAGATTGCAGTGGTCCTTCGATTCCGAAGTTCGTATCTGAACGTGCCGCGACTGCTGACGAACTTCGGAATCGGACCACTAGAGCGGGGATGACGATTGGAGGAAAAGTCATCCCGCGCTAGCCGACGCAGGTGCGGTTGCCGGCGGCATCCGGGCCGCTCGTCCTTACGCACTGACAGCGCGGTGGACGGCTCACGAGGGAAACCGTCACGCTGGTGATGCGATTCTTCCGCACCTCGATATTGCACAGGAACGCCAGTTGACCGCCCTGGACGTCGGTCTGCAGCGTGGTGGTGCCGACCTTGTGGCGCAGGATGGCGTTGCCGTTGCGCAGCGGTTCGAGCTTGACCGAATCGAGATAGAGCGCAGCCGTCGCCGGCGGCGCGGCCTTGATCTCGACATAGCCGCTGCCGCCGTCGATGTTGCAGGACGTCAGTCCAAGCACGAGCAGAGTGGCGGGCAGGCCCGCGGTCACCCGCCTCACCCTCAGGCTCACCCTCAGGCTCACCCTTAGGCTCCTGGAGTCTTGACCGTACCGAGGAGCTTCTTGAGCTTGTCCGACGCGTCGCGGATACCGTCCGTGAGACCGTGGATGACTTCCAGCGCCCTCGCCTGCTCACGAATCTGCAGCAGCTCGTCGATGAAATCCTCGCTGGTCTGCAGCTTGCGCAAGAGTTCTGCGAAATCCTTGCGCGCGCTCTCCAGCTCCCTGATCGCGCTCTCCGTCGCCGCCTTGAGCTCGCGCCATCGCTCGATGAGGAACTGCCTGTCCTCGGGCTTGTAGCGCGTCTCCTGCTCGAGCGACTTGAGCTTGTCCTCGGCGCGGCTCAGCGCCTTGACCCCGAGGCTCCACACCGTGCCATTGTCCGCGACGTCGCCGAGCAGCCGGCCGACGCTCTCGCGGAGCTCCTCGATCTCGTTGCGCGCCGCTTCCGCGCTCTTGAGGCCATCGATGGTTTGCGCGCTGTCCTCGAACTTCTTGCTGAGATCGGCGAAGGTTTTCTTGAGCTCGGCGAGCTGGCGGGAAAATTCGTCGTCCGCCGTGCTCGGCTCGGCGGCGGCGGGCGCGGACTGCGCGAGCACGGCGCGAGGGGCGGCGGCCACGATGAGCGACAGCAGCACGGCCGCAAGCAGCACAGCGGTCCGTTTCGCATAGCCGACCTCGTAGACGATTCCGGTCATGGCTTGGAACTCCCCGCGCGGACGCTTGGCGCGCTGTTGGATTTTTTGGTGACACTGGTGACGGAAGTGTGGCACCCGCGGCACGCCTGGGCAAGGCGGCGCGGGCGGGCGCACCGCGCCGCCGGACACTCCCGCACGCAGGCGCGTATCCTCCTTGGCGCAATGGCGATGCGCTCTGGATTTTTGGACCTTGCGCATGTTCTATGCGCAAGACCGGTCCCCACCCTTCCGGAACAAGCGCCCGCAACGGAGATCAGATGGCCGAATACCAGCTCTATTGCTTCGCCCAATCCGGCAACGCCTATCGCTGCGCGCTGATGCTCAATCTCATCGGCGCGGACTGGGAGCCGGTCTGGGTCGATTTCTTCGCCAAGGGCGAGCAGCGCTCGCCGGAGTACCGCAACAATATCAACGAAATGGGCGAGGCGCCGGTGCTGGTGCACGGGAACAGGAAGCTCAGCCAATCGGGCGTGATCCTGACCTATCTCGCCGACCGCTCCGGCAAGTTCCGGCCGGAAGGCGAAGACGAGCGGCTCGAGGCGCTGCGCTGGATCCTTTTCGACAACCAGAAGGTCAACGGCTATCTCGGGCCGTATCGCTTCCTGCGCTTTCTCGCCCAGCCGCCGGGCGATCCGGCCGTGCTGGCATTTCTCAAGGGACGCATCGACAACAACATCGCCATCGTCGACAAGCGGCTCTCGAGCCGGCCCTTCATCCTCGGCGCACGCCCGACCATCGCCGATCTCTCGCTGGTCGGGTATCTCTACTATCCGGCCGACGAGTTCGGCTTCGACATCGCCGCGCAGCACAAGCACATCGCGGTCTGGCTCGATCGCATCAAGGCGCTGCCGGGGTGGAAGCACCCCTACGACCTCATGCCGGGCCATCCGCTCCCGGGACGGTGAGTCCATCTCGCTGCATTGACCTCTCCAAGCGTCAGGGCACGGGCCGCCCCCATCCTTCGAGACGGGCGCACGCAGCCAAGCTTGCGCAGGCTGCGCAAATTCGCCGGCGTGCGCCCTCCTCAGGATGAGGGCGGATCTCACGTCACGTCGTGGGAGATGAGCGGCGGCTGCTTCCTCCGCCCTCATCCTGAGGAGCGCGCATTGCAATGAACGTGCGTCAAAATCGGCTGGCGTGCGCGCGCGTCTCGAAGGATGGGGGCGGCCACCGATCTCGGGTTTACCCGAGATCGGCAACATCAAGTGCGCAAGTCGGCGGTAGCCGACTTGCGATGCTTCGAGACGCCCACCTTCGGCGGGCTCCTCAGCATGAGGCCGATCAAGCATCAACATGACCCTCAGCAAGCACTCGGCCTGTGCAACGGAATTTCGTCACGTCTTCCGAGCGCCTCTCGACAGATGTGGGTGCCACCGCTTGGAAAGCTGAGGAAGACTCTCGAAGTCGCCGCAAATCAGCGCTTCCTTCTTCGCGCGCGACCAGCCTTTCACCTGTCGCTCGGCTGCGATGGCATCGGTGATCCGATCGAACCATTGGGAGAAGACAAGTGTCACCGGCCGACGCTGGGCGGTGTAGCCGCCATAAGCCCCTGCGTTGTGCTCGGCGACGCGCCGCTCCAAGGTGGAGCGCGCGGTGCCGGTGTAATAGCTGCCATCGGCGCAACGCAAGATGTAGAGGTAGGCGCCGTCGGTCATCGTCTGTGCCCACCGTTCAAGACGTCCGTTCCCGCCCTCATCCTTCGAGACGCGCGCCCGCCGAACCCCGCCTTGGTGCACGTCCCGCCATGCGCGCTCCTCAGGATGAGGGCGGGGCGGCGCCGCTTTCGCTCAGCGCGCGGTCAGGCCGCCGTCGATGGCGAATTCCGCGCCGGTGACGAAAGCGGATTCGTCTGACAGCAGGTAGACGCAGAGCTCGGCCACCTCGGACGAACGGCCCAGGCGGCCGAGCGGAATGTCGCGGGCAAGCTGACTGCGCGCGAGATCCGGGCTGGCGGTTTGCGCCAGGATGTCCTCCACCATCGCACCTTCCAGGAAGGCCGGATGCACCGAGTTGCAGCGCACCGGCGGCTTGAGGCGCGCGCCGTGGAGCGCAATCGACTTCGTCAACAGCCGTACGCCGCCCTTGGACGCATTGTAGGCCGCGAGATTGTGACCACCGACCATGCCGGAGATCGAGGACAGGTTCACGATCGCGCCGCCGCGGGACTTGAGCAGGGCGAACGCATGCTTGCAGCCGAGGAACGTCCCGTCGAGATTGACCGCCAGCACCAGGCGCCAGTCCGCGTAGTCGGTGTCCTCGATCGTGCCGAGGAGCGCGATGCCCGCCGCGTTGACGAGCCCGTCGAGCCGCCCGTGCACGTGGGCGACCTCGGCCAACACGGCGCGCCAGCTCGCTTCCGCGGTGACGTCGAGCACGTAGTCGATGTCCGCCCCCGGCGCCAGATCGGTCGCAATCGCGATGCCGCGCTCGCGGACGACCGCGGCGATCAGCGCCCGCCCGATGCCGCCGGCCGCGCCGGTGACGAGCACGATCTTGTCATCGAGACGGGCCACGCCGGTCCCCGCAAGCGTTGTTGTTGTGCAAGTACCCCTCGCCCCATCCGCGCCGTTGGAGCATCGAACCGCCCTCTTCCGCAAGAGCCTCGCAAGGGGCCGGGCGATCCCTCACCCGGCCGGTCGCTGCGCTCGCGTCCACCTCGCCCGCCGAGGAGCGCGCGGCACGCGCGCGCGGCGCGCTTGCTCGCCGATGAAACTCAATTGAGCCGGGCGGGCCGGGCGGGAGGCGGTTCGGACTGACCGGGCGACAGCGAGGGCGATTCGCCTTGCAGCGGCGGACGCGCGCCAGCAGGCGCACGAGCCTGCACCGCCGCGGCCGCGTCCCGGCGCTGGTGCTTGCGATAGGAAAGCCAGCCCACGGGCAGGCACGCGAGATAGCAGACGGTGCCGATGGTCAGCACCACCCATGGGTAGGACACGAGCAGCGCGAAGAACAGCACCACCGCGACGAACACCGGCAGCACCATCTCGGGAGCGACGCGCTTGCCAACTCGCTTGCCGGACCACACCGGCAGCCGCGACACCATCAGGAACGCGACGGCGAGCGTGTAGACCAAGGTCACCGGTGCGACGAAGGCCAGGCGCGGCATGCCGAGGAAATAGACGTAGATCGGCAGCAGCACGGTGATCGCTCCCGCCGGCGCCGGCACGCCGGTGAAGAAGTTTCCGGCCCAAGCCGGCTTGTTCGGATCGTCGATCATGACGTTGAAGCGCGCCAGCCGCAGCCCGGTGCAGATCGCAAACACCATGGCCGCGATCCAGCCGGCATTGCCGAGCCCGTGCAGGCCCCAGAAGTACAGCATCAACGCGGGCGCAACGCCGAAATTGACGAAATCGGCGAGGCTGTCGAGCTCGGCGCCGAAGCGCGACGTGCCGCGCAGCATGCGCGCGACGCGCCCGTCGACGCCGTCGAGGAGCGCGGCAAACACGATGGCCGCAACCGCCCATTCGAGCCTTTCCTCGACCGCCAGCCGGATGGCGGTCAGTCCCGCGCACAGCGCCAGCAAGGTGATCAGGTTGGGCACGAGGGTGCGCACCGGGATCTGACGAAAGCGCCGGCGCGTGGCCTCGGAACGGTCGGGATCGAACGGGGAGAACGGCATGGCGGCAATATAGCGGACGGGCCGCGGCGGCACCAGCGCCGCGGCATTCCGCTCCTCATCCTGAGGAGCGCGAAGCGCGTCTCGAAGGATGGGAGCGGCCCCGATCTCGGGTTTGCCCGAGATCAGTACCTAAAAATCGCGAGTCGGGTAAACCGACTTGGGTGCCCCTCATGCTTCGAGACGCGTCGCTACGCGACGCTCCTCAGCATGAGGACGCGAGGCTCATACCCCCGGCCAATGCCGAACAGCATGTAGCGCAAATACGGAGTGCTCCCCCCTCCTGCGCGACAATGAACCTACCCGACGCGGAAGGTGCGCTGCGGATCCCCGGCGCGCAGATCGGCGATGATGGTTTCACCGGCGATGGCGGTCTGGCCCTCGGCGACCAGCGGCCGCACGCCTTCCGGCAGGTAGACGTCGACGCGCGAGCCGAAGCGGATCATGCCGATGCGCTCGCCGGCCCCGACCGTCGCGCCGGCGCGCACGAAGCAGACGATGCGGCGCGCAACGAGGCCGGCGATCTGCACCACGCCGATGCGGCCATTGCCGGTGGCGATGAGAAAGCAATTGCGCTCGTTGCTCTCGCTCGCCTTGTCGAGGTCGGCGCTGAGGAAGGCGCCGTGGTGATAGACGATGCGTCCGATCTTCCCGGTCACCGGGCTGCGGTTCACGTGGCAGTCGAACACGCTCATGAAGATCGACACCCGCGGCAGCGGCCGCTCGCCGAGCTCGAGCTCTTTCGGCGGCGGCGCGTTGGCGATGCGGCTCACGCGCCCGTCGGCGGGAGAAACCACGATCCCGTCGCGCACCGGCGTCACCCGGGGCGGATCACGGAAAAAGTAAGCGCACCAGAGCGTCGCCGCGGTGCCGAGCCAGCCCAGCGGCGACCACAGCCAGAACAAGAACAGGGTGACCAACGCGAAGACGCCGATGAACGGCACGCCCTCGCGGTGGACCGGCGCCAGCTGCGAGCGGATGGAGGCGAGCACGGACATGATCACTCGGCGGCGTCGGCGCGCTCGACCGGCGGCTCCAGCCGGCCTTCGTCGACCGACTGCTCGGCCAGGACGTCCTCGACCCCCGGCGGATTGCGGTTGGGCGCGGCGACCTCGTCGTCGACCAGCGCAAGCTTCTCGCGCGCCGCCTCGGCCTCGCGCTGCCGGTTCCACATGCTGGCATAGAGCCCACCGGTGGCCAGGAGCTGGCGGTGGGTGCCGCGCTCGACGATCACGCCCTGGTCGAGCACGATGATCTCGTCGGCGCCGACGATGGTGGAGAGCCGGTGCGCGATGACCAGCGTGGTGCGATCCTCCGACACCCGCTCGAGCGCGTCCTGGATGTCGCGTTCGGTATGGCTGTCGAGCGCGGAGGTGGCCTCGTCGAGCAGCAGGATGGGCGGCGCTTTGAGGATCGTGCGCGCGATCGCGACGCGCTGCTTCTCGCCGCCCGACAGCTTCAGGCCGCGCTCGCCGACCTCGGTGTCGTAGCCCTTGGGCGAAAGCCGGATGAAATCGTCAATCTGGGCGAGCCGCGCCGCTTCCTCGACCTCGGCATCGCTCGCTTCCCAGCGGCCGTAGCGGATGTTGTAGCGGATGGTGTCGTTGAACAGCACGGTGTCCTGCGGGACCATGCCGATCGCCGAGCGCAGGGATTTCTGCGTGACGTCGCGGATGTCCTGGCCGTCGATCGAGATGCGCCCGCCGCTGACCTCGTAGAAGCGGAACAACAGGCGCGAGATGGTGGACTTGCCGGCGCCGGAGGGGCCGACCACCGCGACCCTGTGGCCGGCCGGGACCTCGAAGGTGACCCCCTTGAGGATTTGCCGCTCGGGGTCGTAGGCGAAAGAGACATCCTCGAAGCGAATTGCACCGCGCTTGATCGCGAGCGGCTTGGCACCCGACTTGTCCTTGATCTCGGGCTCGCGCGCGAGGATCGCGAACATCTTCTCGATGTCGATCACCGCCTGCTTGATCTCGCGATAAACCATGCCCATGAAATTGAGCGGCTGGTAGAGCTGGATCATCATGGCGTTGATCATCACGAAGTCGCCGACCGTGTTGGTGCCTTGCTTGATGCCGTAGGCGCACATCACCATCACCGCGGCGAGGCCGATGGTGAAGATCACCGCTTGGCCGGCGTTGAGCACGGCGAGCGAGACATAGGCCTGGACGCTCGCCTGCTCGTAGCGCGCCATGGCGCGGTCGTAGCGGCGAGCCTCGCGCTCCTCGGCGACGAAATATTTCACCGTCTCGTAATTGAGCAGCGAGTCGATCGCCTTGACGTTGGCGTCGGTGTCGCTGTCGTTCATCCGGCGCCGAATGTTGATGCGCCATTCGGTCGCCTGATAGGTGAACCCCATGTAGAGCGCGACCAGGGCGAGGATGACGATCACGTAGCGCCAGTCGAATTGATAGAGCAGCACGACGACGATCAGCCCGAGCTCGATGATCGTCGGCACCAGCTGCATGATCACCATGCGCACGATCGTCTCGATGGCGTTGCGCCCGCGCTCGAGCACGCGCGTCAGGCCGCCGGTCTTGCGTTCGAGATGGAAACGCAGCGAGAGCTGGTGCATGTGCTCGAAGGTGCGGTAGGCGAGCCGGCGCACCGCGTTCATCGCCACCTTGGCGAAGATGCCGTCGCGCATCTGGGTGAGCAGCGCCATCAGGATGCGCGTCCCGCCATAGGCGATGGTCAGCGAGATCGGCGCCGCCAGCGTCCAGACGAGCCAGTCGGAGGGCGCCACCGGCGCGCTGCCCTCGCCGGTGAGCGCGTCGGTCGCCCATTTGAAGGTGAAGGGCACCGCGATGGTGGCGAGCTTGGCGGCGAGGAGGAGCACCATCGCCAGCGCGACCCGAAGCTGAAGGTCGCGGCGCTCGGCCGGCCAGATATAGGGCCACAACCCGCGCATGATGGAAAACAGCGAGCCCTCGCCGTCGGCGGACACCTCGCGCTTCAATGCTTCGGTCGATCGCAGATGGGAATCGGTCATCGACAAGCCCGGACTGACGGGCCGCCCGGGCAGTCCGTCGAACCCCTCATATAGAGACTTTCCAGACTGCAATCACCCCAGACGAGAACAATCGGCCATGGCGGCGCCCGCGGCCGCAACGGTCATGCCTGAGCGCATCCCGATTGGGCTCAATCGGGATGCGCTCCGGATTCTTAGATTTTGCGCATGTTCTATTCGGAAAACCGGTTCCCACTTTTCCGGAACATGCGCCAAGACCGCGGCTTGACGGGCCGCTCGCCCGAGGCCACATCCTGGGCTCATGAGCACGATCAAATCGGTTTGCGTCTACTGCGCCTCGGGCCCCGGCAACAACCCAGCGTTCATGGACGCGGCGGCGACGTTCGGCCGGATCCTGGCCGAGAACGGCCTCGGCCTGGTCTATGGCGGCGGGTCGGTCGGCCTGATGGGAGCGCTCGCCGAATCGGTGCTCGATCACGGCGGCGCGGTGACCGGGGTCATCCCGGACTTCCTGGTCAATCGCGAGCACATGCTGGTGCGCGTGCAGGAGCGAATCGTCACGCCCGACATGCACGAGCGCAAGCGCGTGATGTTCGAGCGCGCCGACGCCTTCGTCGCCCTTCCCGGCGGCGTGGGGACGCTCGAGGAGCTGGTCGAGCAGCTCACCTGGGCGCAGCTCGGCCGGCACAAGAAGCCGATCCTGATCCTCAACGTCGCGCGTTTCTGGGACCCCCTGTGCGCCCTGCTCGACCACATGAGAAAGCTCGAATTCATCCGCAAGGGCCTGTCGGTCGATCTCCTGGTGGCGGAAGGGGTCGAGGAGATCTTGCCGAAACTGTTCGAGGCCGTGCGCGCCGTTTCCGAGGCGGAGAAGGAAATGGCGCCGATCGCGGCGGAGAAGATGTAGGGCGCTCATCAAGGGCACGACGGTCATCCGGTCTCATCCTCCGCCCTCATCCTGAGGAGCGCGCGGATCGCGCACGTTCGACAAGACCAGACCAGACTGGCGCGCGCGCGTCTCGAAGGATGCGGGCGGCCACCGATCTCGGATCATCCGAGATCGAGAGTATGAGTGCGCAAGTCGGCTATAGCCGACTTGCGGTGCTTCGAGACGCACCGCAGCGCAGTAGCGTTCGGAGCGATTGGCCATGCCCGCCCGCGCTGCGGTGCTCCTCAGCATGAGGCCGAGCAAGGTTGTGCGCGTGACGGCGAGAGCCGAACGGTTCACGCCTGCTCCTTCAGAAACGTCACGGCCTCGATGCGGTTGCCGTCGGGGTCGCGGATGAAAACGGCGTAATAGCCCTCGCCGTGCTGCGGCCGCAGGCCCGGCACACCGTCGCACGTGCCACCAGCCGCGAGCGCGGCGGCGTGGAAGGCATCGACGAGCTCGACGCTGCGCACGCGCAACCCGACATGCGCGCCGCTGTCGGCGGGAACCGTCGCCATGGCCGAGCGCAGGTTGAGCCAGAACTCGGGATAGCTCTTGCCGAAGCCGATGGTCAGCGGACGAGCCTCGAGTTGCCGGTAACCGATCGCACCCAGCACGTCGCGATAGAAGCGCGCCGCCCGGTCGAGATCGCGCACCGCGATGGAAACGTGGTCGATCATCGTTGCCGCATCCTCGCTTGTTCGATCCGTCCCCCTGAGGTGCGAGCGAAGCGAGCCATCGCAAGTCGGCTGCAGCCGACTTGCGCACCAATATTCCGATCTCGGGTAGACCCGAGATCGGTGGCGACGGCCCGAATCGGGGCCGTCATCCTTCGAGGCTCGCCGCGCAGCCAAGCTTGCGCAGGCTGCGTAGACTTGCCTGCGCGGCGAGCACCTCAGGATGACGGCTCACACCGGCGCGCCGGAGCGCACGAGCTTGTAGACGATCGAATCCATCAGCGCCTGGAACGAGGCGTCGATGATGTTGGGGGAGACGCCGACCGTGGTCCAGCGCTCGCCGGTCTCGTCCTGGCTTTCGATCAGCACGCGGGTGACCGCCTCGGTGCCGCCGTTGAGGATGCGCACGCGATAGTCGGTGAGCTCGAGCCCGTTGATGTAGCCCTGGTACTTGCCGAGATCCTTGCGCAACGCGAGGTCGAGCGCGTTGACCGGACCGTTGCCTTCCGCCGCCGAGATCAGGGTTTCGCCGTCCACCTTGACCTTCACCACCGCCAGCGACACGATCACGCGCTGGCCGACGGCATTGTCGCGCTGCTCGACATTGACGTCGAATTTTTCGACGTCGAAATAATCCGGCACCTTGCCCAGCACGCGGCGCGCCAGGAGCTCGAAGGAGGCATCCGCCGCCTCGTAGGCATAGCCGATGGCCTCGCGCTCCTTCACCACCTCGAGCAGCCGGGCGATGCGGCCATCGTCCTTGTCGACCTTGAGGCCGATGCGCTCGAGCTCGGCCAGCACGTTCGACCGGCCCGCCTGGTCCGACACCAACAGCTTGCGCCGGTTGCCGACCCGCTCGGGCGGCACGTGCTCGTAGGTCGCGGGGTCCTTCATGATGGCGGAGGCGTGGATGCCGGCCTTGGTCGCGAACGCGCTCTCGCCCACATAGGGCGCGTGGCGGTTGGGCGCGCGGTTGAGCATCTCGTCGAGGGTGCGCGAGGCATGCACCAGCTCCTTGAGCTGCGCATCCGACACGCCGATCTCGAACCGGTCGGCGAATTCGCTCTTGAGCTTCAGCGTCGGGATGATCGACACGAGATTGGCGTTGCCGCAGCGCTCGCCGAGCCCGTTGAGCGTGCCCTGAATCTGGCGGGCGCCGGCGCGCACGGCGGCGAGCGAATTGGCCACCGCCTGCTCGGTGTCGTTGTGGGCATGGATGCCGACATGGTCGCCGGGGATCGCCGCGACCACCTCGCCGACGATCTTCTCCACCTCGTGCGGCAACGCGCCGCCGTTGGTGTCGCAGAGCACGATCCAGCGCGCGCCCTCGTCATAGGCGGCCTTGGCGCAGGCCAGCGCGAATTGCGGATTGGCCTTGTAGCCATCGAAGAAATGCTCGCAATCGAGGAGCACTTCGCGTCCTTTTCCGATCGCCGCGCGCACGCTGTCGCGGATCGAGGCCAGGTTTTCGTCCGGCGTCGTCTCGAGCGCGACGCGCACGTGGTAGTCCCAGGACTTCGCCACGAAGCAGATGGCGTCGGCCTTGGTTGCGAGCAGCGCCGCAAGGCCGGGATCGTTCGAGGTCGAGCGGCCCGGCCGCCGCGTCATCCCGAAGGCGGTGAAGGTGGCGGCGAGCTTGCGCTCCTGCGCGAACAGCTCCGTGTCGGTCGGGTTGGCGCCGGGATAGCCGCCCTCGACGTAGTCGATGCCGAGATCGTCCAGCATCTTCGCGATCGCGAGCTTGTCGCCGAGCGTGAAATCGACGCCGTTGGTCTGCGCGCCGTCGCGCAGCGTGGTGTCGAAGAGATAGAGCCGTTCGCGCGCCATGATGAACTCAGAACAGCCGGGATACGACGTAGAGAGCGAGCAGGACCGCCGCGGCGATGACCGCGTATTTGAGCACGATGTAATAGAGCCAGTGCCTGGGGAACGGCGTGTCCGGCTTTGTCATCACCATATCCTCCCGTATCACCAGAGGTAGTAGTTGAGCGCGAGGGCGACGGCCACGACGACGGCCACGACCGCAAGGATGATATGGTGCTTCTGGAAACGTGGGGCCGGCATTTCGCGTTTGTGTTTCATGGCGTGCGCTCCTTGGCGGCAAGCTTCTTTTCCATCGTCGTGTTGGCCAGCCATTCGTCGCCGAGCGGAATGGTGTTGCGTTGCCGCGGCACGAAACCGCGCCGGCGGAAGAACTCCTGGGCGCTGTCGCTCACGTCGGCGGTGAGCCGGGCGGCGCCGCGGGATCCGGCCAGCCGCTCCACCGCATCGAGCAGCATGCTGCCGACGCCGTGCCCGGCCGCGGCGGGATGAACGTAGAGCATGTCGAGGCGCTCGGGGCCGGCGAGCGAGGCGAAGCCCACCGGCGATCCGTCGATGGTGCCCAGCAGCGTCACGGCATTGGCGAGGCGCTCCGCGAAGGCGGCTTCGTCATCCGCCATGGCGGCCCAGGCCTGCTGCTGGGCCTCGCTGTAATCGTCGGAGGTCAGCTCTTCGATGCTGGCGCGAAAGATCTGGGCGAGCAGCGGTGCGTCCGCCGCCAGGAACGGCCGCAGCGCAAGCGTGGGCTGGGCGCGCGCGGTCATCATCGTGCCAAGTCCTTGTCGCCGCCGGCGCAACGAACTCCGTCACCCTCTCCCCCTGCGGGAGAGGGTCGACCGCGCGGAGCGCGGTCGGGGTGAGGGGTGCGCTGGCTCAATATCTCAAGAATAGAAGTCAGTACGCCTGCAAGATTCGTTAGGACGTCATTGTTCCAAAACCTCAGGATCAGAAAATCATTGGCTGCGAACCAGCGATCACGGCGCTCGTCGCGGCGCGACTCGGCGTGTTGCCCGCCGTCCACTTCAACGACGACACGTACGTCGTAGCACACGAAATCCGCGATGAACGGACCGACCGGCGCCTGCCGGCGGAACTTGAAATTTGCAAACCCCCGGTCCCGCAAGGCGAACCAGAGCTTGGCCTCGGCGTCGGTCATGCGGGCGCGCAACGCCCGCGCGTGCGACGTTGGAGTCCGCAAGCTTCTCCGCGACATCGGAGTTGCGGGTCCCTCCGCACGCGCCGCGGGCTCCGTACCCTCTCCCCTTGCGGGAGAGGGTGGACGCGAGCGCAGCGAGCGGCCGGGTGAGGGGTTCCCGGCAAAGGCTCCCTCACCCGCCCGAACTCGGGCTTGCCCGAGTTCGGCACTTAGAGTGGCCGAAGTCGGGTCTACCCGACTTCGGCTGGGAGAGGGTAACGGAGTGCGCGGCGCGCTCATCGCTTGAGCCTCCACACCGTCATCGCTTCACCTTCCAGCTGGTGGTGCCGTCCTTGTGGTCCTCAAGCTCGATCCCCATGGCCTTGAACTCGTCGCGAATGCGATCGGCCTCCTTGAAATTCTTTGCCTTACGAGCGGCGTCGCGCGCGTCGATGAGCGCACTCACCTTGTCCTCATCAACGACATAGCGATGAGGATGATTTTCGAGAGCTTCGCGCTTCGTAGACCTGAGCATCCCCACAATGGCAGCGGATACTTTTAACTTCTTCTTGAGTTCCAGTTGACGCAAACCTGATGCAGGTCCTCGAATTTCACCTGCAAGAGCGTGCAACCGTGTTAGCGCGCTTGGCGTATTCAGATCATCACAAAGCGACCTGATCATTTCGTCATCGATATCAATCCCAACCGGCATTAGCATATCGCCAATGATGTCATACCAGCCATCGAGCGTCTTTTGACTTTCTTGCAGGCCTCTTACCGTCCAGTCCAGCGGCTGCCGGTAATGCGTGCGCAGCATGTTCAGCCGCAGCACCTCGCCCGGCCAGTCCGCGAGCAACTCCCGGATGGTGAAAAAGTTACCCGCGCTCTTCGCCATCTTCTCGCCTTCGACCTGCAGGAAGCCGTTGTGCATCCAATAGTTCGCCATGACCGGCGAATGGAACGCGCAACGCGATTGTGCGATCTCGTTCTCGTGGTGCGGAAACACGAGATCGATGCCGCCGCCGTGGACGTCGAAGGTCTCGCCCAGGTGCTTCCACGACATCGCCGAGCACTCGATGTGCCAGCCGGGACGGCCGGGCGTGGCGATGCCCGCGGGCGACGGCCAGGCCGGCTCGCCCGGCTTCGAGGGCTTCCACAAGACGAAGTCCATGGGGTCGCGCTTGTAGGGCGCGACGTCGACGCGCGCGCCGGCGATCATCTCGTCGAGCGAGCGCCTGGCGAGCCGCCCGTAGTCCGGCATCGACGGGACGCTGAACAGCACGTGCTCCGCCGCGACATAGGCGTGGCCGGATGCGACCAGGCGCTCGATCAGGTCACGCATTTCGGCAATGTGCTCGGTCGCGCGCGGCTCGACGGTCGGCGGCAGGCAGCCGAGCGCGGCCACGTCCTCGTGGAATTGGCGCTCGGTCTGCTCCGTGACTTTGCGAATCGCCGCGTTCAGCGGCAGGCCGGGATAGGCTTCCGCCGCGCGCGCGTTGATCTTGTCGTCGACGTCGGTGATGTTGCGCACGTAGGTGACGTGATCGGCGCCGTAGAGGTGGCGCAGCAGCCGGAACAGCACGTCGAACACGATGACGGGGCGCGCGTTGCCGATATGGGCGAAGTCGTAGACCGTCGGCCCGCACACGTACATGCGCACGCGTGCGGGATCGAGCGGCGTGAATACCCGCTTCTCGCGCGTCAGCGTGTCGTAGAGCCTGAGCTCCATGTGACGACGTCCCGTCGGCTGGCGCTTCCCCGGTCCCGGCCGGAAGGCCGAAACCAGACGCGCGCCGTTCGGCCTGGCTGGCCGGGCGTCCAAAAATCTCGATCGGGAGAATAAGACGGCCGCAGCCAGCGCAGGTCGCTAGCGAATAATCCCCCGGCAAATGCCGCAGATATAGTTAAGGCCGTGCATGGCGCGGACAATGAGCAAGCGCACGCAGCGCGTCAAGGGGCTCCTCCCGTTGCCTCGGCGGGCGCCGCGGCAACGCCGGACCAACTGCCGCTGCGCCAAGGCCTTTTCCGGCCGGCAATGCGGCCGGCGAGGAGGGCCGCAAGATAGCCCGCGAGTGTGGCTTTCATGTCCTAGTCAGAGCGCGCCAAGCCCGCTAACACGCGCCTGGGGATCGCGCGCGACCCGCCGGGTTAGGGCCGCCTTAAGGCTTGTCCGCGCATTGTCGGCGTCGCGTTCGACCTGAAGGGAAGAACCGGGGAACAGGGGGGTCAACGATGCGCACCATGTGCGCCGCGCTCGTCTTGGCGGGCGCCGTTTTCGCCACGGCCGCGCAGGCCGAAAAGCGCACCTTCATCATTGCCAACAATTCCGACGGCTACGGCGTCGACCGCTGTCTGGCGACCGGCGCGAACTGCGGCGTCGCGGTCGCCACCGCCTATTGCAAGTCGCGCGACTTCGCGCAGGCCGGCTCGTTCCGCAAGATCGAGCGCGACGAGATCACCGGGGTGGTACCGACCACCACCGGA
Source organism: uncultured Alphaproteobacteria bacterium (assembly GCA_963821505.1). GTDB lineage: Bacteria > Pseudomonadota > Alphaproteobacteria > Rhizobiales > Xanthobacteraceae > VAZQ01. The sequence continues at coordinate 440,792 of CAWGEH010000034.1, read as the reverse complement.
TCTGCCGCCCGCGACGCATTCGTCGCCATCGAGTGCCTGCGCTGACGCCGTCCTGCCCTCTCCTGCCGGCACTAGCGCGCATCCCGATTGGGTTGAATTGAGATGCGCTCTAGATCTTCGATTCTGCGCATGTTCTCTTCGGAAAACCGGTTCCCACTTTGAACATGCGCTAGTGGTCCGATTCTGAAGTTCGTCAGCACTCGCGGCACGTTCAGATACGAACTTCGGAATCCAGGGACCACTAGCAACTCTATGATTCTAGTGCCCCTTTTGAACCCGAAGTTCGCGATCGCATTTGCCGCACGGTGTGCGCAAACTTCGGGTTCGGGGGCACTAGGCCCGACCCGCACCGCGTGATCGATGCGCGAGGACTCCCGCTCGCGCCGGCCCGGCGCCCGCGGCCACCGCCGTTGCACCGCGGTTGATCTTCGGCCAATCTCCGGCTCGGCGGTCGCAACCGACCGCTCCACGCCGGGGCGCGGTCGATGATGAACTCGGGTCCAGTCCGTGACGGCGCGATGCAAGCCGCCGCCGCGCCCGACCAAGTGGGCGCTCAAGCGCCGCTGCTCAAGCTCGAAGATTTTCTGCCGCACCGGCTCAACGTCCTGTCCAGCCTGGTGTCGCAGGCGCTCACGCGGGTGTATGGCCGTTATGGTATTGGGATACCCGAATGGCGCGTGCTCGTCACGCTCGGCGAGAAGGGCATGATGACCGGCAAGGCGGTCGGCGCGCAGACCCATATGCACAAGACCAAAGTCTCGCGCGCGGTGGCGCAGCTCGAGCAGCGCAAGTTCGTCGCCCGGCGGCCAAATCGCGCCGATCTGCGGGAATCCTTCCTGTCGCTGACGCCGGCCGGGCGCGCGGTGTACGAGGAGCTGGCGCCGAGCGCGCTCGCATTCATGGATCGGCTCGCCGAAGTGGTCGCGCCCGCCGACCGTCCCGCCTTCGACCGCGCCATGAAGCAATTGACCAAACGCTCGGCCGAACTCGTCGCCGAACTCGAGGCCGGCAAGAACTAAAACAAGAACTAAAAACAAGAACCGAAGCAATCGCTCAACCCAGCCGACCCGGCGATCGTCGCGCAGCCTGCAAGGAGGAAACGTGAAGCTTTACACCTATTTTCGCTCATCGGCGGCGTATCGGGTGCGCATCGCGCTCAACCTCAAGGACATGAGCATCGAGATGATCCCGATCCATCTGCAGAAGGAGGGTGGCCTGCACAAGAAGCCGGAGTACCGCGCGGTCAATGCGCAGATGCGCGTGCCGGCGCTCAGGCTCGATTCAGGCGACGTGCTCACCCAATCGCTCGCCATCATCGAATATCTCGACGAGATCGATCCGCAGCCGCCGCTGCTGCCGCGCGATCCGGTCGAGCGCGCCAAGGTGCGGGCGCTGGCGCAGGTGATCGCCTGCGATATCCATCCGCTCAACAATCTCGGACCGCTGCGCTATCTCAAGAACGAGCTCGGGCAGGACCAATCCAAAATCGATGGCTGGTATCATCACTGGATTCTCCAGGGCTTCGACGCACTGGAAACGATGGTGCGGCCGGGGCCTTACGCCATGGGCAGCGAGGTCACGCTCGCCGATATCTGCCTCGTCCCGCAGGTCTACAACGCGCGGCGGCTGAAGGTGCCGCTCGATCGCTTTCCCAAGCTCGCTGCCGTCGACGCCGCCTGCGCGAAGCTCGCGGCCTTCGAGCGGGCGCGCCCGGAGAACCAGCCCGACGCGGAGTGAGGCGATGCACGCCATCGATCGGCATCCGCGCATGCCCGCCTCCTGAGCGGCAACGCCTCGGAACACTCGCTCGTGGCACCCAGACATCTCGTTCGCGTCGTCCTCTGGATGACCGGGGCATTGCTGTCGTTCTCGGCGATGGCCGTGTCCATCCGTGTGCTGGCCGGGACGTTGAGCGTCATGGAGATTCTCGCCACCCGCGCCGGGCTGGGCCTGGTGGTCATGGCCAGCCTGGCGGCGATCCGTGCCGACCTGCGATCGACGATCTTCAGCCAGCACCTGCCGCTCCACCTCTTCCGCAACACCATTCACCTCGGATCGCAATATCTCTGGGCGATGAGCCTTCTGCTGCTTCCGCTCGCGACCGTGTTCGCATTGGAATTCTCCACGCCGGCATGGACGCTGGTGCTCGCGGTGCCGATACTGGGCGAGCGCATGACCCCGAGCCGGATCGGCGCGGTGGTGCTCGGGCTCCTGGGCGTGCTGGTGATCCTGCGTCCGGGAGTGGCGACGTTCCGCCCGGCCGCACTCCTGGTGCTGCTGGCGGCGTTCGGATTTGCCACCGCGCTGATCGCCACCAAGAAGCTGACTCGCACCGACAGCACGTTCGCCATCATCTTCTGGATGAACCTGGTCCAGCTGCCGCTCGCCTTGATCGGCTCCGATCCACTGTTCGCGGGCAAGCTCGTCCTCGGCCAGCTGCCGGCGGTGGCGGCGGTCGGCGTCTCGGGGCTCACCTCCCACTACTGCCTGACCAACGCCTTCCGCTCCGGCGATGCCAGCGTCGTCGTGCCGCTCGACTTCATGCGCATTCCCCTCATCGCGGTCGTGGGCTGGTGGCTCTACGGCGAGCCGCTCGACCTCTTCGTCTTCATGGGCGCCGGGCTGATCATCAGCGGCATTCTCTGGAATTTGCGCAGCGAGGCGGTGCGGACGATGGGAATGCGGCTCGCGGCGGTGAAAGCCGTTGCGCCGGGCCCGCCCCGCAACCGCCATTGAAGCCGCGATCGGCTTGGATCGCGCCGAGAATCCTCCGATCCTGCCAAGCTCCGCTCGCAAGCGCGGTTCCCGCCCCGGATCAGGTCCGGGGGCGGGCTTTCCCCGAGCCTGCGCCAGCCGCCGTTCCGCGCCCCGGGCACCGGGCTGTTCACACTTTGGTCACCATTCCAGCGCTTCATCCGCAAGCTTCGGGTCGGGCTCCTCTTCATGATTGGCACTCGGATTGCGATCTTGTTGCGCGGGCTGGGCGCCGGGTTGCCCATCTTCGTGCTGTGCATTGCGCCAGCAGCGGCGCAGTACGGCTATCCGCCCCCCGCCCCGGCCGGCAACGCGGCGGCGCGCAGCCAGACCTGCGTGCGGCTCGAGAGCCAGCTCGCCACCGTCGACCGCGGCGTGGTCGATCCCGCCCGGGCGGATCAGATCAAGCGCTACGAGGACGCCGCGGCCAAGCAGCAGAGCGAGCTCGACCGGCTCGGACAACAGTCGCAGCGTCAGGGCTGTCAAGGCGGGGGCTTTTTCGCGCTGTTCAGCGGCCAGTCGCCGCAATGCGGACCGCTCAACAATCAGGTCCAGCAGATGCGCGCGAATCTCGACCGCACGCTCACCGAAATCCAACGGCTGCAAGGCAACAGCGGCGAGCGCGAGGGACAGCGGCGCGGCATCCTGGTGGCGCTCGGCCAGAACGATTGCGGGCCGCAATATCGCCAATACGCCAATAGCGGCGGACCGGCCGGCTTCTTCGACAGCCTGTTCGGCGGCGGCGGATATTCCAGCCCCGCCCCGGGTGCGCCGCTCGCCGGCACCTATCGGACGCTGTGCGTGCGGAGCTGCGACGGCTATTACTTCCCGATTTCCTACTCCACCGTCCCGAGCAAGTTCGCCGAGGACGAGCAGCAGTGCCGGCGCCTGTGCCCGGCGGCCGAGGTGACGCTTTACAGCCACCGCAACCCCGGCGAGGACGTGGCGCGCGCGGTCTCGAGCAGCGGCAGGCTCTACACCGATCTGCCCACGGCGTTCAGCTACCGCAAGCAGTACAACGCCGCCTGCAGCTGCCGCGCGCCCGGCCAGTCCTGGGCCGACGCCCTGCGGCAGGGCGGCGACCAGAGCGTCGAGCGCGGCGACATCGTCGTCACCGAAGAGCGGGCGAGGCAGTTGTCGCAGCCGCGCTTCGACGCGCAGGGCAAGCCGCTCAAGCCCGATCCGGGCCGGCCGGGGCCGGCCAATGCAAATGCCGCAAGCGCCGCGGCGGTGCCGTCCGCCGGCGCCGAAACCCCCGCCGCGCCCGCGGCGGAGGACAAGGCCGAAGACGCGCCCGGCAAGCGCAAGGTGCGCGCCGTCGGACCGGCCTTCTATCCGGCGCGGTGACTATCCACGGTGACTTGCGAAACGATCGTCGAATTCGTTGCGCTCGGAGCCGCCGCGTTAACGGCTGTCGAGTTGCGCCTCTACACGCTTTTGGTCTTGGTGAGGGTGTAGCGCTGATCGGCGGCGAGGCATTCCGCCTCCGGCAAGCCCAGCTCCTTGCGCACGATGTTGGTGCCCAACACCATCGCGACCATCTTGTAGGTGGCGTGGCGTCGGCCCATGCCTTCGCGTCCCATGCCGCAGTCGGACGAGATGATCAGCCGCTCCGGCGGAATATGCTTGAGCGCTTCCCGGATCAGGGCGGCGATCTCGTCCGGCCGCTCGACCTGCAGGGTGTGATGGTCGATCACGCCGATGACGACCTTCTTGTCCTTGATCGCCGCGCCGATCGCCTTGAGGTCGCCGGGACCGGACGAGCAGGTCTCGAAGGTGAGCGCGTCGGCCTCGACCTGGTCGAGCGCCGCCAGCGTGGGCTGATAGCTCTGCACGTCGCGGAAAATGCGCTGCTGGGACGGATTGCCCCAGCAGGTGTGGCACCACACCTCGGTCTTGCCGCGCAGCCCCTTCACGGTGTTGTTGAAGATCTTGACGAGGTCGTCGACGTCGAGCTTGCCGAAGGTCTTGCCGCGCGCCGGCACCATGTGAATCTGCGGCTCCTCCATCTGGATGACGGGACAGCCGGCATCGGCGAGCTCGCTGAGCTCGGCGTTGAGCGCGTCGCTGATCGCCCAGGTGCGCTCGACCGGATCCTTGTAGTAGTCGTCCTCGACCGAGGCCGCGATCAGCTCCGGCAGGATGGTGCCGAACTTGACGGGCTTTCTGGTCATGCGCTGCGCCGCCTTCCACATCGCGGCATACTGCAATCGGCCGCGCCCCACCGGCCCCACGATCCGCGGGAATACCCGCGCTTCGAGAAAGTCATGCAGGATATGCCCGCGGGGATAGGCGACCGCGCCGATCTTGTAGACCATCGCCTCCGGTAGTTCCGCAAAGCCGTCCATATGGGTGAGCGGATAACCCTGCCAGCTCATCCCGCCGACCTCTTCGTCGTAGTGCGCGTCGCCGTCGGTGCAGATATCCAGCCCGGCGATTTCCTGCGCCCGCAGAAAGCACGAGACCGCATCCTCGTACTGCTCGCGGTAGCGCGAATTGACCATCGCTTCGAGAAAGCTCTTCGATCCCAGCGTGGCGGTGTACCAAGCCGGCCGCGGCAGCGATCCGATGATCGAGGTTGGCAGTGCGATACCCGCTGACGCTTTGTACATCGTTTCCTCGCTTGCTGTCGGGATTCGGGCGTAGCACACAACAGTGCCGATTCCACTTCACAAGAATGCGCCCTAGACATCGTACGCTTCGCTCTTCACCGTCGCGCCTTTCAACAGCGAGCGGTCGGGCTCGGACAGCGGCGCGCCGGAATCGCGGAAGCGGTTGACGATGGGATAGCGGCGGTCGCGGCCGAAATTCTTGAGCGTCACCTTGACCCCGGGCGCGGCCTGCCGGCGCTTGTATTCGGCCAGATTGAGCATGCGCTCGACCCTGGTGACCGTCTCGCGGTCGAAACCATCCGCGACGATCCTGGCGATCGGCTCCTCGCGCTCGACCAGGCGCTCGAGGATGCGGTCGAGCACGTCGTAGGGCGGCAGCGTGTCCTGGTCGGTCTGGTTCTCGCGCAACTCCGCCGTCGGCGCGCGCGTGAGAATATTCTCGGGGATGACCGTCCCGCTCGGACCCAATGCGCCATCGGGCTTCCAGGCATTGCGCAGCCGCGCTAGGCGATAGACTTCGCTCTTGTAGAGGTCCTTGACCGGGTTGAAGCCGCCGTTCATGTCGCCATAGAGCGTGGCATAGCCCACCGACATCTCCGATTTGTTGCCGGTGGTGACCACCATCAGACCGAACTTGTTCGACAGCGCCATCAGGATGGTGCCGCGCGTCCGCGACTGCAGGTTCTCCTCGGTGACGTCCCGCGGCAGGCCCGCGAACACCGGCGCGAGCGTTTGCTCGAGTCCCGACACGGCGCGTTCGATCGGCACCAGGTCGTAGGAGACGCCGAGCGCCTTGGCGGCGGCGGCGGCATCGTCGAGCGACTGCCGTGAGGTGAACCGGTAGGGCAGCATCACGCAGCGGACCCGCGCGGGCCCGAGCGCGTCGACCGCCAGCGCCGCCACCAGGGCGGAGTCGACGCCGCCGGAAAGGCCGAGCACCACGCCCTTGAAGCCGTTCTTGTCGACGTAGTCGCGCAGCCCGAGCATGCAGGCGAGGTAGTCCGCCTTCTCGCCCTCCGGGATCGCAGCAACGGGACCGGCGATGCAGCGCCAGCCGTTGCCGGTCCGCTCCCATACCAGCGTCTTGACGGTTTCACGGAAGGCCGGGAGCTGAAAGGCGAGCGAGCGATCGGCGTGCAGACCGAACGATGCGCCGTCGAACACCAGCTCGTCCTGGCCGCCGACCTGGTTGACATAGACGATCGGCAGATCGCTTTCGGTGACGCGCGCGACCGCGATGTTGAGCCGGACCTCGTCCTTGTCGCGCGAGTAGGGCGAACCGTTCGGCACCAGCATCAGCTCGGCGCCGGTCTCGGCCAGACATTCGACCACATCCTCGTAGTCGCCCCATTCGGTCCAGATGTCCTCGCAGATGGGAAGGCCGATGCGCACGCCGCGGAAATTGACCGGACCGGGCGGCGGTCCCGGCGCGAACACGCGCCGTTCGTCGAACACGCCGTAGTTCGGCAGGTTCACCTTCAGGCGCACGGCCGCGATGGCGCCGCGGTCGAGCACGCAATAGGCGTTGTGGAGCTTGCCGTTCTCGGCCCACGGGGTGCCGATCAGCAGCGCCGGTCCGCCGTCGCCGGTCTCGCGCGCGAGCTCCTCGACCGCGGACCGGCAGGCGGCCTGCAGCGCCGGCTTGAGCACGAGGTCCTCCGGCGGGTATCCGGACAGGAAAAGCTCCGGCAGGGCCACGAGATCGGCGCCGTCGCGGGCGGCCTCGGCGCGCGCGCGCCGGGCCTTTTCGGCATTGCCGGCGATGTCGCCCACGATCGGATTGAGCTGCGCAACCGCAATCGCCAGGCGGTCGGTGGGGTGGGCATTCATGGGACTAGCTCTAGCGCGTCGTGCCCTGGCGCGTCAAATCAGCCCCAGGCGCTCGGCGAGCGTGAGCAGCCATGTCATCCCGGCGATGAGCAGCGCCAGGCCGACCGCGGCCGAGCCCATGTCCTTGACCCGGCGGATCTGCGGATCGACCGCGAGGTTGACGCGGTCGGCGAGCTTCTCGATCGCCGTATTGAGAATCTCGACGACAAGAACGAACACCACGACGCCGATGAGGGCGAGGCGCTTCCAGACCTCGTCGGCAACCAGGAAGGCGAGCGGGACGGCCAGAATGCAGCGCGACCAGCTCCTGGCGGAAGGCCTCCTCGCTGCGCGCCGCGGCCAGCAGCCCGTGCCAGGTATTTATGGTGGCGCGCAGCAAGCGTTCCATGGCCGCGGCCCAACGACAACTCGGCGTGGCTGTCCTGTCAGAGACCCGCCGCGGCCGGCAACGGCCGCGCCTTGGCGGTGCGCTCCGCCTTGAGCAGGTCCGCGAGCAGGAACGCAAGGTCGATCGATTGCTCGGCGTTGAGCCGCGGATCGCAGACCGTGTGATAGCGATCCTTGAAATCCGCATCGGTGATCATGCGCGCGCCGCCGGTGCATTCGGCGACGTTCTGGCCGGTCATCTCGAGATGCACGCCGCCGCCGTGCGTGCCTTCGGCGCGGTGCACCGCGAAGAAGGTCTTCACCTCCGACAGGATGCGGTCGAACGGCCGCGTCTTGTAGCCGGTTTCCGAGGTGATGGTGTTGCCGTGCATGGGATCGCATGACCACAGCACGACCTTGCCCTCGCGCTGCACCGCGCGGATCATGGCCGGAAGCTGGTCGCCGATCTTGTCCGAGCCCAGTCGCACGATCAGTGTCAGCCGGCCCGGCTCGTTCTCCGGATTGAGAATATCGATCAACCGCAGCATCTCGTCGACCTTGCTCGACGGCCCGCACTTGAGCCCGAGCGGATTGATGATGCCGCGGCAGAACTCGACGTGGGCATGATCGGGCTGGCGGGTGCGGTCGCCGATCCACAACATGTGGGCCGACGTGCAGCAGAAAGTGCCGGGATGCGTCGAATCCTCGCGCGTCATCGCCTGCTCGTAGCCGAGCAGGAGCGCCTCATGGCTGGTGTAGAATTCGGTGCTCTTGAGCTCCGGGTGGCTCTCGAGGTCGAGGCCGCAGGCCTGCATGAAGCCGAGTGCCTCGGAGATGCGGTCGGCGAGTTCCTCGTAATGGTGCGACTGCGGCGAGTCCTTGACGAAGCCCAGCGTCCACTGCCGCACATTGGCGAGATTGGCATAGCCGCCATGTGTGAACGCGCGCAGCAGGTTCAGCGTCGCGGCCGAGTGGCGGAAGGCCTCGATCTGCCGCGCCGGATCGGGACGGCGGGCCTCCTCGGTGAATTCGACGCCGTTGATGACGTCGCCGCGATAGCTCGGCAGCTCCTTGCCGTCCTTCTTCTCCGTCGGCGAGGTGCGGGGCTTGGCGAACTGACCGGCGATGCGGCCGACCTTCACCACCGGCAGTGCGGCGGCATAGGTGAGTACGACCGCCATCTGCAGGAATACACGCAGGAAGTCGCGGATGTTGTTGGCGCTGACGTTGTTGGCGCTGGGCTCGGAGAAGCTCTCGGCGCAGTCGCCGCCCTGGAGCAGGAAGCCCTCACCCAGGGCGACCTTGCCGAGCGCCTTCTTGAGGTTGCGGGCCTCGCCGGCGAACACCAGCGGCGGGAACGTCGCGAGCTGCCGCTCGACCGCTTCGAGCGCCGCCTGGTCCGGGTATTCGGGGACCTGGAGGATCGGCTTCTTGCGCCAAGAGTCGCGCGTCCAACGCTCCGGCATGACCGCCCTCCACTACGCTAAGCCCTGGTACGGGCGAGGTTTTCCATTCAAGGGGCTTATACACGACACCGGGCGCCGGAAGCCAGACGGAATTGCGCCGGCCATGCGGCGGTCCGCGGTGTGAGGCCTACTCCGCCGCCTCGCGCCGGTGGCTCAGGGCTTTCTCCCGCAAGGTCACCAGTTCCTCGGCGGCGGTCGGATGCACCGCCATCACCGCGTCGAAATCCGCCTTGGTCGCCTTCATTTTGACCGCGATGCCGACGAGCTGGATCATCTCGGCCGCGTCCGGCCCCACGATGTGGCAGCCGACCACGCGATCCGTTTCGCCGTCGACCACGAGCTTGAAGAAGGCGCGGGTATCGCGCCCCGCGAGCGACATCTTCATCGGACGGAACGTGGTCTTGTAGATGTCCACCTTGGCGAGCCGCTCGCAGGCTTGCGTCTCGGTCAGGCCGACCACGCCGACCTCGGGCTCGGAGAACACGGCGGTCGGCACATTGGCGTGATCGACTGCGGTCGGCTTGCCGCCGAACACGGTATCGGCGAAAGCATGGCCCTCGCGGATCGCGACCGGCGTGAGATTGATCCGGTTGGTGACGTCGCCGATGGCATAGATATGCGGCACCGAGGTGCGGGAGAATTCGTCGACAGCGATGCCGCCGGTCCTGGCGATCCCGACGCCGGCCGCATCAAGCCCGAGGCCGGAGACATTCGGCCGCCGCCCGGTGGCGAACATCACGCGATCGACCATGAATGCTTTGCGATCGGACAGCTCGACGCAATAGCCGTGCTCGACCTTCTCGACGGCATCGACCGTCTGCCTGGTGATGATCTTGATGCCGCGCCGTTCCGTTTCCGAGCGCAGGTGCTCGCGCAGATCGTTGTCGAAGCCGCGCAGGATATTGTCACCGCGGTAGACCAGCGTCACCTCGGAGCCGAGACCATTGAAGATGCCGGCGAACTCGAGGGCGATGTAGCCGCCGCCCTGGATCAGGATGCGCCGGGGCAGCTCGCGAAGATGAAACGCCTCGTTCGAGGAGATCACATGCTCCAGGCCGGCGATGTCGGCGCCGAGATGGGGCGCCCCGCCGGTGGCGATCAGGACGACCCTTGCCCGCACTCGATCACCGCTTGCGAGCAGACGAATGGTATGCGCGTCCTCCAGCACCGCGCGAGCTCTTGACGATCTTGACGCCGGCGCGCTCGAGCGTCGTGACATAGGCGAGTTCAAGCCGCGCGATCTCGCGGTCCTTGTTGGCGATGAGCTTCGGCCAATCGAATACCGGTTCGTCCACCGTCCAGCCGTAGCCCGCCGCATCCTCGAAGTCGTCGGCATAGCGCGAGGCGTAGACGAGCAATTTCTTGGGAACACAGCCGCGGATCACGCAGGTGCCGCCGACGCGGTACTCCTCGGCCACCATGACGCTCGCGCCGTGGCCGGCCGCGATGCGCGCGGCGCGCACGCCGCCCGAACCCGCTCCGATGACGAACAGATCGACGTCGTGATCAGCCATGTGGTCCCGGGAATCGGTCATCGGTCGTCGGTGAGCGGATCGGAAATCATCGGTCCGAATTGATCGGCCTGCCCCGCGAAGTCGCGGAGCCGACGGCTAAGTAGCGGTTTGTGCTCCCCGTGACTAGATCTCGTGCCCGCGCTTCTTCATTTCGGTGCGTATCTTGGCGATGACCTCCTGCGACAGCCGGTCGGCCCAGGTCTGCGCGTTTTTCATGCTCTGATCGAGGATATTGGGCTCCTCCGCCAGCAGCTTGCGGCCGAGTGGAGACTTGTAGAAGGCAAGCGCGTCCTTGAGCTCCTGCTCCGTGAAGCGCGAAGCGTAGAGCTTGGCCATATCGTTCAAGACCTCCGCCTTGCGGGGAGCGTATTCGGCGCGCAACTTGACGGCGACTTCGTTCAAGTCCTTGCCGAGCGTCGGATTGGCCTGCAGGAAGACGCTCTTGGCCTGCTCGATCACGCCCGGGACCAGGGGATCGTAGAGTGCGGCGGCGCCCTTGGCGGTGATCACTTCCTTGGCGGTCGTGATCGCGCTTGCCGACGGTTGTTGCGCATCGGCGGCGCCGACCCAGACGGCGAGCGCCAGTCCGAGCGCCAGCGCGACAGGTGTCCTGGCGGTAGGATTGCAAAGCATGAACAACCTCCTGTTCGGGGATGACGAGGTCACCGCCGCTCGATGACGCGCACGCCGCTCGAGCCGGCGACCACGGCCGCCTGCGCGAGCTCGATGAACAAGCCGTGCTCGACGACGCCCGCAATACGGTCGAGACGATCCGCCAGCGATTTCGGATCGGCGATCCGCTCGAGTGCGGCATCGAGAATCCAGTGCCCGCCGTCCGTGACGAAAGCGTGACCATCCTTGGCCCGTCGCAGCAGCGCGGGTCCGGCGCAGCCCGCGGCCGCGGTCGCGGCCTCGACCTTCCGTCGCGTCGCGGCAAGCCCAAAGGGCACCACCTCGACCGGCAGCGGGAAGCGGCCGAGCGCCGATACCCATTTCGTTTCATCGGCAATGACGATCAGGCGCGCGGAGGCCGATGCGACGATCTTTTCCCGCAGCAACGCGCCGCCGCCGCCCTTGATCAAGCTCAAGTCGGCCGCAATTTCGTCGGCACCGTCCACCGTGAGATCGAGCTCCGGCGTCTCGTCGAGGCTGGTGAGCGGCACGCCCAGGCGCTCCGCGTCGGCGCGCGTGGCTTCCGATGTGGGCACGGCAATCACGTCGAGGCCGGCACGGACGCGCTCCGCCAGCAGCTCGACGAAATGTTTCGCGGTCGAGCCGCTGCCGAGGCCGAGCCGCATGCCGGGACGCACGAATTCGAGGGCGCGGGCCGCCGCGGCACGTTTTTGGGCATCGAGATCCATCGCGCTCGAGACAGTTGGCTCCGCCATGGAACAATAATAATGGCTCTATCTAGCGCCGTTCGGCGGGAGAGCATAGTCCATTTGCCGTCGAACCAGCGTCAGCGCACTTGCCATGGCGCCCGTCAGCCGGTAGCGAATCGCGGACAATGGTTGCTCCCACGGTCGTTTTCGATCTCGATGGCACGCTGGTTGATAGCGCGCCCGATCTTGTCGCCACGCTCAACATCATCTTCGCACGCAACGGTCTGCCGCCGGTTGCCTACGATGCCGCCCGCAACATGGTCGGCGCAGGCGCGCGCGCGATGATCGGCCGCGGGTTGGCCGCCGAGGGCCGCGCCTTCGACACGGTCCACGTCGACCGGCTGGTCAGCGACTTCATCGACTACTATGCTGCACATATCTCGGATCACTCCCGCCCGTTCCCCGGCCTCGAAGCGGCGCTCGACGAGCTGGCAGCCGGCGGCTGCCGCTTTGCGGTATGTACCAACAAGCTCGAATGGTTGTCGGTGCGGCTCCTCGACGCGCTCGGCCTGTCGAAACGGTTCATCGCCATCTGCGGCGCGGACACGTTCGGCTTGCAAAAACCCGATCCGGAATTGCTGCGACGCACGATCGCACGCGCCGCCGGAGATCCCGATCACGCGGTGATGGTGGGGGACTCCCTCAACGACATCGCGACCGCGCGGGCAGCATGCGTTCCGGTGATCGCGGTCGATTACGGCTATACCGAAACGCCCGTGGGGGAGCTGGGTGCCGACCGGGTCATCAGCACGCTGCCCGATCTGCCGGACGCCGTCTTCGACCTGCTGCGCGCCCGCAGCGCGACCGGACCAAAGCGCGGCTCATTATGATTTCACCTTACCCACGCCACACTTAGGGTCATTTTAGGGCGGCAACCATGGCCGAGCGCGCCCGCGGTTGCGCGGGGTCTGCCGCGCCGCTATGGTTGGAGTTTGGGGATAGGGTGGCCGTATGCCGCCCAAGTGGTGGGGATCTGATCATGAGCCGTGTCATTGCCGTCGTGGCATGTGGCTTCACCGTTGCCGCATGTTCAGCATCAATGCCGAGCCTGGATTTCCTCAAGTCGGCACCGCAGACCGAGGCGTTGCGCATCGAGTCCGAGCCGCCGGGCGCGGACGCGAAAACCTCGTCGGGGCAGAGCTGTCGGACGCCCTGCCAGCTCGCCGTCCAGCCCGGAGGCGAGCTTGCGGTAACGCTCGCACTCGATGGATACCAGCCGCAGACCGTATCGGTGCGCCCCGAGGCGCCAGCACAGGCGCCAGGAGCCCTGGAGGCCGCAACGGGCGCGCCGCGGCTCGCACCCAACCCGATCTATGTGGAACTGCACCCGGCTGTGGCGGCGCCACCGAAGAAGCCGGTGAGGAAGAAGAAGCCCGTCGCGGCGGCTGCCCCTGCGGCGCCGCCGGCCATGGCCTCGGCCGCGCCGGCGCCAGCCCCGGCGCCTGCGCCTGCGCTTACGCCCGCGCCCGCACAGGCGGCGGAGCCGGCCGCGTCGGCAACCAATTATCCCTGGCCATCGAGATAGTTTCGACCGGCGGCTGAATAGCGGGCGACGGCAATCGTCCGGCGTGCCATTATATGCGCGGCAGCGCTGGACGCTCTGGCCGATATCCGTCAGAATTCCCATATGGAATGGCGGAGGGATAGCCTTTGTCCTCGCCCGACGGGCTGCATGAGGCGCGGCTTGCTGCTCGGGACGGGAGCTGTCGGATCCGTGTGACGTGATGTACGACGCGCAAGATCTCGCATTGGAACGCCAAGAAGGTCGGGCAGCCGCTGCCCTGGTCGATCCGTTCGGCCGGGCAATCACCTATCTGCGCGTCTCGGTGACCGATCGCTGCGATTTCCGCTGCGTCTACTGCATGTCGGAAAACATGGCGTTCCTGCCCAAGGCCGATCTGCTTTCGCTCGAAGAGCTGGACCGGCTGTGCAGCGCCTTCGTCGCGCGCGGGGTGCGAAAGCTGAGACTCACCGGCGGAGAGCCGCTGGTTCGGCGCGGGATCATGACGCTGTTCGCCTCGCTCTCGCGCCATCTCTCGACCGGCGCGCTCGAGGAGCTCACGCTGACCACCAACGGCTCGCAGCTGCCGAAATATGCAAGCGAACTGGCGGGCCACGGCGTGCGGCGCATCAATGTCTCGCTCGATACCCTCGACGCCGACAAGTTCCGCGCCATCACCCGCTGGGGGGAACTGGACAAGGTTTTGGCCGGGATCGACGCCGCGCAGACGGCCGGGCTCAAGGTCAAGATCAATGCCGTTGCACTCAAGGGCGTGAACGAGGACGAGTTCCCGGCGCTGCTGGAATGGGCGCACGGCCGCGGCATGGAGCTGACCCTCATCGAGGTGATGCCGCTCGGCGACGTCGGCGAACGGCGGCTCGACCAGTACCTTCCCCTGTCGATCGCGCGCGCGCGCCTGGGCGAACGGTTCACGCTCGCGGACATCGACTATCGCACCGGCGGGCCCGCGCGTTACGTCCATGTCGCGGAGACCGGCGGCCGGCTCGGTTTCATCACGCCGCTGACCCACAATTTCTGCAAATCCTGCAATCGGGTGCGAGTGACCTGCACGGGTACGCTGTACATGTGCCTCGGCCAGGAGGACGCCGCGGATCTGCGCACCCCCCTGCGCGCGTCCGAGGGCAACGATCTGCTCGACGCCGCGATCGAGGAAGCGATCGCGCGCAAGCCCAAGGGGCACGATTTCATCATCGACCGGCGCCATCAGCGACCGGCGCTGTCCCGCCATATGAGCGTGACCGGGGGTTAAGGCGGACGCCGGCGCACAGACGGCGCAGGACAGGACCCGCGCTTTTCCGTTTTCCCGACGGTCTTTCCCCTGTCGCCTTGCGCGCGCCCCCTGTCGTCCGTTTTGCCAATTGACGTCCTCACGGCCGTCTAGGAAGCTTCCCCGGCCCGGTGAGAGCCCGGGCCAACGCTCGGGATACAACCGAGCGGCATCTTGGAACCACAGCACGGGGAACGGTCGTGGAGGGTTTGCTCAAGCTGAGCCGCGGCATCGACGCGATCAACCTTCGGATCGGCAAAGTCCTGTCCTGGTTGATCCTGATCGTGGTGATCATTTCAGCGACCAACGCCACGGTGCGAAAGGTCTTCGACACCTCGTCGAACGCCTGGCTCGAACTGCAATGGATTCTGTTCGGAGCGATCTTTCTCCTGTGTTCGCCATGGACGCTTCTTTCGAACGAACACATCCGCATCGACATCGTCAACACCATGCTGCCCAAGCGGTGGCGCGACGGCATCGACGTCTTCGGCCACCTATTCTTCTTGTTGCCGCTGACGATCGTCATGATCGTCACATCGGTTCCTTTTTTCATCAGGTCGTTTGAGATCAACGAACAATCAATGAATGCCGGCGGATTGCCGCAATGGCCGGCGAAGTCGCTTATCCTCATCGGATTCTTCCTCCTCTTCTGGCAGGGCATTTCCGAACTCATCAAGCGCATCGCGGTGATGCGAGGCCTCATCAGCGATCCCTATGTCAGCGCCGGCGGAGTCCACTCCGCCGCGGAAGCGGAGGCCGACCGCATTCTCGCCGTGGCCAAAACTGATGCCCAATAGCCGCGAATCGTAGGTCCCAGGACGACGACCATGGTGGCGATGCTCATCCATTACATGGCGCCGATCATGTTTGCGTCACTCGTGGTATTTCTTCTGCTCGGCTATCCGGTCGCATTCTCGCTCGCCGCCAACGGCCTCATCTTCGGTTTGCTCGGCATCGAGCTCGACCTGTTTCGGCCCGATTTCCTGCAGGCGCTGCCGGAACGCATCTACGGAATCATGAACAACGACGTGCTGCTCGCGATTCCGTTCTTCACGTTCATGGGGCTCATTCTCGAACGTTCCGGCATGGCGGAAGACCTGCTCGACACCATCGGGCAACTGTTCGGAACGATCCGCGGCGGGCTCGCCTATGCGGTGATCTTCGTCGGGGCGCTGCTGGCGGCCACCACCGGGGTGGTCGCCGCGTCGGTGATTTCGATGGGGCTGATCTCGCTGCCGATCATGTTGCGCTACGGCTATGACCGCCGCGTAGCATCGGGCGTGATCGCCGCATCCGGAACCCTGGCGCAGATCATTCCGCCCTCGCTCGTGCTGATCGTGATGGCCGATCAGCTCGGCCGCTCTGTCGGCGACATGTACGAGGGGGCATTCCTTCCCGGCCTCATGCTCGCGGGCTTTTATGCCGGTTATGTGCTGCTGGTGACGCTGCTGTTTCCCAAATTCGCTCCCGGCCTGCCGGCAGCGGCGATCGGGTACCGCGAGGACGACGGCAAACGCGGCCTGTTCTCGCTTGCGGCGCTGTTCGTCGTCAGCGCCGCGGTCGCCGTATTCGCGATGCGCAACTCGACCACGCACGGAGCCGATTACGTCGTGCTCATGATGTTCATCGGCATCGTCTTCGCTTTCTGCGTCGCGGTCGTGAATTGGACATGCGACAAGCTTCTCAACCTTCGGTTCCTGTCCCGGCTGGCGCAGCAGGTCACCTTTGTGATGGTGCCGCCGCTGTTCCTCATCTTCCTGGTGCTGGGCACGATCTTCATCGGACTCGCAACTCCGACCGAGGGCGGCGCCATGGGAGCTACCGGCGCACTCGTTCTTGCGCTCATCAAACGGCGGCTGACCTGGGATTTGACGCGCCAGGCCGCCGAGGTCACCGCCAAGCTGGCGTCCTTCGTCGTGTTCATCCTGATCGGGGCGCGCGTCTTCTCGCTCACCTTCTATGGTGTCGATGGACACAAATGGGTGGAGGAGCTTCTGGTCTCGCTGCCCGGCGGCATGGTCGGCTTTCTCGCGTTCGTCAACATCTTCGTCTTCCTGCTGGCCTTCTTCCTCGACTTCTTCGAGATCGCCTTCATCGTGATCCCGCTGCTCGGCCCAGCCGCGGAACGGCTCGGCATCGATCTGATCTGGTTCGGCGTGATCCTTGGCGTGAACATGCAGACCTCGTTCATGCACCCGCCGTTCGGATTTGCGCTGTTCTACCTGCGGTCGGTCGCGCCGCGCGAGCCTTACCTCGACCGCGTGTCGGGCAAGCGCATGGAGCCGGTGACGACCGGACAGATATATTGGGGCGCGGTGCCGTTCGTGCTGATTCAATGCATCGCGGTCGCGATCGTGATCGCGTTCCCGGCGCTGGTCATGCATTACAAGGGAACGGGGCCGACGATCGATCCATCGAAGATCCAGATCGATATTCCGCAGCCCGACATGCCGCCGCCGCTCGACCTCGGCGAGCCGCCGAAGATTTAGTGAAACATCGTTCGGTCGGAGGAGCTATCCGAAAAGTCTGAAACTTTCGGGATCCTGCGCTAGCGCATGTTCCGGAAAAGTGGGAACCGGTTTTCCGAATAGAACATGCGCAAAATCGAAGAATTTAGAGCGCATCACGATTCGATCCAATCGGGATGCGCTCTAGGTGCGGTTGCGATTGCGCACAAGATAGGTGTCGTAGGTCAGCTCCGCGACCTGCCACCACAGATACTCGTCGTTGCGAAAAGCGAGCATCGCCTCCCAGACCTTCTTGAAATCAGCGTTGGTCTTGGACACCTCCGCGTAGAGCTCGAGCGCGGCTCGCAACGAGGCGTCCATGACCGCTTGCGAGAACGGCCGCAGCAGTGCCCCCGCCGCGACCAGGCGCTTGAGCGCAGCGGGATTGGCGGCATCATATTTGGCCTGCATCCACTCGTTCGCCATCCCCGACGCCGTCCGCACCAGCGATTTGTAGGCCGGCGGCAGCTCGTTCCACTTATCGATGTTGATGAAATTGTGCAGCATGGGCCCGCCTTCCCACCAGCCCGGGTAGTAATAGAACTGCGCCACCTTCTGGAAACCGAGCTTCTCGTCGTCGTAGGGACCAACCCACTCGCAGGCGTCGAGCGTGCCCTTCTCCAGCGCCGGATAGATGTCGCCGCCGGCGATCTGCTGAGGCACCACGCCCAGCTTGGAGACCACGCGGCCGGCAAATCCTCCGATCCGCATCTTCAACCCGTTGAGGTCCGCAGGCTCCTTGATCTCCTTGCGGAACCAGCCACCCATCTGCGCGCCGGTATTCCCGGCCGGAATCGCGTGGATATTGAACCTTTTGTAGAACTCGTTCATCAGCTCCGCACCGCCGCCGAAATACATCCAGGCGGTTTGCATGCGGCTGTTGAGACCGAACGGCACCGCGGTGCCGAACGCGAAAGTCGGATCCTTGCCGAAATAATAGTAGGAGGCGGTATGGCACATCTCGACGGTGCCGTTCTGCACGGCGTCGGCCGCCTGCAGGCCCGGCACGATCTCACCCGCGGCAAAGACTTGAATCTGAAACTTGTTGTCGCTCGCCTCGGCGACGGCCTTGGCAAATGCCTCCCCCGCTCCGTAGATGGTATCGAGCGATTTCGGAAAGCTCGAGGTGAGCCGCCACTTGAGCGCCGGCATCGATTGCGCGACGGCGGGCTTGGCGACCGCGCTCGCCGCCGCAGCCAGCCCCGCCACCCGCAAGAATTGACGACGTTTCATTCTGTTCCTCCCCCGGTCTCTTCGGTCGTGGACGCAAAGCCCGGCGTCGGGCGCGTCGCAGCCTCGCAAGAATGACCGCCGTGACAAAGCCGGGCACCGGATTGCGATTCGTGTCACAACCGCCTAGCGCTCTCCCGCAAAGAGAGCTAGCACGCGCGGCCGCAGCGCGAGCGCGGCTGCAGGCACGCGCCGGTGCGGACAGAGAGCGAATCCGCGCGCCCAGCACACGGCAGCTGCCGTTCGTGCCCTTTCCCCCGCGGAACCCAGGCCCGCCCGGGCTGCGCACCATCTGCGTTGAGCGGGGGCAGCCCGCTCGTTCCGCGCGGAGTTGGAGGAGCAAGCGAGCGGCGCGTTGAACGGTCGCGCGCAAGCCCCCCGCCTTGTTTACGTCCGCGTCCGGGTACGGATCATGAAGCCGTCGTAGGTATACTCCGCGACCTGCCACCACAGATACTCGTCGTTGCGGAACCGCAGCATCGATTCCAGGACCTTCTTGTAATCGGCGTTGGCCGCAGCAGTTTCGGCATTTACCTCGTTCGACGCCTTCAGGCACGCTTCCATGATCGGCTGCGGGAACGGACGCAGCTGCGTGCCGGCCGCAATGAGACGCTTGAGTGCCGCAGGATTGCGAGCGTCATAACGGCCGGTTTCTTCGACGTTGGAGAGACCAGCGGCCGCCGTGACGACGGCCTGATAGTTTTTCGGCAGTTCGTTCCATTTCGCCTGGTTGATCAGGAAGTGCTGCGTCGTGCCGCCTTCCCACCAACCGGGGTAGTAGTAGTAAGGCGCGACCTTGTAGAAGCCGAGCTTCTCGTCATCGTACGGGCCGACCCACTCCGCCGCGTCGATCGTGCCCTTCTCCAATGCCGGATAGATGTCGCCGCCGGCGATCTGCTGGGGCACCACACCGAGCTTCTGCAGCGTCTTGCCGGCCCAGCCGCCGATCCGGAACTTGAGACCCTTGAGATCATCGACGGTCTTGATCTCCTTGCGGAACCAGCCGCCCATCTGGGCGCCGGTATTGCCGCCAAGCAGAGGATAGACATTCGACTTCTTGGCGAACTCGTCCATCAGCTTGGTGCCGTCGCCGTCGTAGAACCAGGCATTCTGCTGGCGGGCGTTGAGCCCGAACGGAACGGCGCAGAACAACGCCCAGGTCGGATCCTTGCCGACGTAGTAGTACATGGCGGTATGGCCGACCTCGACGGTGCCGTTTTGGACCGCGTCGAGCACCTGCAACGCCGGCACGATCTCGCCCGCGGCGAATGCCTGGACCTGAAACTTGTTGTCGGTCGCTTCGGAAACGTATTTGGAAAACGTTTCGCAAGAACCGAAGAGCGTGTCGAGCGATTTGGGCCAGCTCGCCGTCAGCCGCCATTTGAGCTCCGGCATCGATTGTGCAACGGCAGGCGCCGCCACGGCCGATGCGGCCATCCCGGTGGCGGCAACTTTGAGAAATTCGCGGCGTTTCATGGATGTCTCCCTCCTTATTTCACGGGCGCCTCTGCGCTGGTGCAATGCGGCACTGACCGGATTGATCGGAGCTCGCGCCACCTTCACCGGGCACGTTCGCGGCTAGATTGTCCTCCGGAAGCGGCGCGCGCAAGGGGGCGGGCCCGCGACATGCTGATCATTTATGGTGCAACATCGACATAAAGCTCCATCTTCGGATGGATGCCGCAGAACACGAGGAACGAGCCCGCCGCGGGAAAGGCGATCTCGACGGTCTCCCCGGGTTCCTGGGCGCCGGAATCGAAATCGAGCGCAGGATCGAATATCCGGACATTGTGGGTGCGGGTGTCGTTGTTGACGATCCACAGGCGACTGCCGCGGGGAAGCGCGATGTGGGTGGGATGGAAAGCCTTGTCGTCCTGGGACACGGTGCTGACGTGCTCGGCCGGCACGCTCGGGCCGCTTTTGACCGGCACGATCTTGTCCTGCGGCGCCGGCGTCGTGTCACTCGTCAGCGTGCCCAGGAACGCGATGAGGTCCGCGCGCTCGGCTTCGGAGAGCTCGAGACCGCGCATGAGATCCTTGGAGAGAGTCGGCCGGTCGACCACGCCGCTCATGTAGTGACGGACCACGTCTTCGAGCGTGGCGAGCGAACCGTCGTGCATGTACGGAGCGGAACGGCCGATTTCGCGCAGTCCCGGCGTCTTGAATGCATGCTCCGCCACCTCGAGCCGCAGCACGGCACCGCGCCCGCGGTCGTCGCCGGGCAGGCCGATGTCATGGAACGCGTAATCGGTGAAGGCAAAGCCGCTGTGGCAGTTCACGCATTGCGCTTTGCCGGTGAACAGCCTGAAGCCGTCCATCTCGTTCCTGTTCAACGCGTTCTCGTCGCCGGCGATCCAGCGGTCGAAGCGGGTGTCGGGCGACACGAAGGTGCGCTCATAGGTCGCGATCGCCTTGGCGAGATTGGAGGCGTCGACGCGCGGCGCTTCGGGAAAGGCTTCGGTGAAGGCACGCACCGTCGCCGGGTCGGCGGCAAGCCGCGCAACGACAGCGGCCATCGGCTGCGCCATCTCATCGGGCGACTCGATCGGACCGGCGACCTGCTCCTCGAGGTTGCGCGCGCGCCCATCCCAAAACACCGGCGAGGACCACGCGAGATTCCACAAGGTCGGGGTGTGCCGCTTGAGCGGACGGCCGGGCACGCCGCGGCCATGGACTTTGCCGTCGGCAAGGCCGTTCTCCGGACGGTGACAGCTCGCGCAGGCCAGGCTGCCGTCAATGGACAGACGCTTGTCGTGGAACAGCGCCTCGCCGAGTTCGCGCTTCTTCTGCGAAAACGGATTGTCGGCCGGAAACGGCACTGTCGCAGGCCGACGGAACGATGCCTTGAGGGCGGCGAGGTCGTCCGCCGGGCCTGCCGCGGCCGCTTGCAAGCCCGGCAACTGCATCCACAGAGCCGCCGCAGCACCGATCGCGCCGCCAGCCAGAAACACCGCGGCGATGAGACGCATCGTCACCGGCACACGCGTCGTCCTCACATCAGCTTGCCGGCGGCAAGCTCGATACGCGAGACGTCGGCGAGCACCGCGCCGGAATCCTTGACCGGCGTTCGCGGCGGCATCGGTGACGGAAACGCCTTCTTCAGCTCGGCCAATCCTGCCCGCACCTGCGCGAGCGCTGCGGCATCATTCTTCTGCAGGTCGGCGGCGACGCTCTCGATCATGCGGTCCGCCTGCCAGACGAAGCCGCGCGCATCCTGATATTCGACCGGCTTGACGATCCGGCCGCCGACGATGGCCTGTTGGTATTCGCCGGCCGCGGACTTGAGCGCCTCGACCGCCGCCTCGACAACGAAGCCCGGCCAGCTGGCCTGCTTCGCCTTCATGCCGGCATCGGCGGCGGCAAGCACATCGTTCACGGATTTGAGCGCCTTGACGTAATCGTCGCCGCCTTTCCTGGCCTTGACGACGTTGGCGAGCGCTTTGAGCGACGCCTCGAACGGCGGCACCTTGTAATCGGCGAGTTGATCTTTGATGTCGCCGTAGATCTCCTCCGTCGGATGCAGGAAATGCGGGAGCGCCGCGTTCCATTGCTGCTGCTTGACCAGCTCGTCGCCGACCAGGAGATGGCCGCGCAGCAATGCGATGCGGGTGGCGAAGGCGAGCTCGGGCGGCAGGTTGGCGAGGTCCTTCGTTTCGCCCCCCTCCCCGGCATCCTGATTGTGGCTGTCGTGTTGGGCGACGACGACGCTGCCGGAGCGCGCGTGCGGGATCGCGGCCCGCGCCGGCGCGCCCGCTGGCAGGTCCGGCGGCAGGCGGGCCGCCAGCGGCCCCGCCGCGCCCGCGGCTCCGGCGCCGACCACGACGAAGGCACCGACACCGAGCCAGATCTTGCTGTTCGTTTTCATGAGGGGTCCTGACGACGATCCACGTCCCGTCGGCGACCGCGGCCGACGGATGTCCGGCGCCCCACGCCTGCGGCTCAAGCTGCCGGCACCGCCACCCGGCGATGCGCGCCTACATATAATTTCGGCCCGACTCCGTCCAGTAACGTCGTAGTTTTGAATGGTTCCAGCAAGGAGCGCGGACGCCCATCGACGAGAGAGCGCTTGCCGGACGGCGGCGATTGCAGTTTCGATGATCCGTCCATGCCGGACGTGCCGAGGACCGCTGATGCAAATCGTGATCGGTCAAGTGCTCTCCGCCGAGGAGATCGCGACCGTGCGCGCCGCGCTCGAGCACGCGCGCTTCGTCGACGGCGAGGCCACCGCGGGCTTTGCCGCGCGCCTGGTCAAGAACAACCGGCAGACCGAGGGCTCCGATCGCTCGCTCGCGACCGTCCGCGCGCTCGTGGCCGAACGCATCCTGGGCAACGAGGTGTTCCAGCTCGCGGTGCGGCCGAAGGTGCTCTCGCCGCTTCTCTTCTCGCGCTACGAGACCGGCATGCACTACGGCCGCCACGTTGACGATGCGTTGATGGATGGCGTGCGCACCGACGTCTCGTTCACCCTCTTTCTCTCCGACCCGACGAGCTACGACGGCGGCGAACTCACAATCGAAAGCGCCGCGGGCGAGGAAGCCTTCAAGCTCGATGCCGGCGCCCTCGTCGCCTACTCCGCCACGTCGCTTCACCGCGTCGCCGAGGTAACGCGCGGAGCAAGGCTCGCCGCGGTCGGCTGGGCCAGGAGTTTTGTTCGCGATCCGGCGCAACGCGAACTTCTTTTCGATCTCGACACCGCGCGCCGGCAGCTGTTCGCGCGCGAGGGCAAATCGGCGGAGTTCGATCTCGTCTCGAAGTCGTTCGCCAACCTGCTGCGGATGTGGGCGGAGGACTGAGGATTAACTTCTCGCTCGCCCTTCACCCGTCGTGATTCGCGTCAGCACTAATCTTGTCAGCTCCCGCGCAGGGAGAGGGCACGCGACGCGATGTCGCGGCCAGGTGCGAGCGGCGACGAAGGAAAGGGCGAGAGGGCGGCCGCGGCCTCACGCCTCGATCACGATCTTCGGCGCGACGCGCCCTGCCGACGCGCCGCCCTTGAGCTGATCGCGCACCTTGGCCGCGATGTCGCGGTAGATCCTCGCGTGCGGACCGTCCGGCTCGGTCGCGACCACCGGCAGGCCGGCGTCCGACTTTTCGCGGATCGTCATATGCAGCGGCACCTCCCCGAGGAAAGGCACGCCGAGACGCTCCGCCTCGTGGCGCGCGCCGCCGTGGCCGAAAATGTCGGAGCGCGTGCCGCATTGCGGGCAGAGAAAATAGCTCATGTTCTCGACCACGCCGAGCACCGGCACGTTGACGCGCTTGAACATGGAAACGCCGCGCCGGGCGTCGATCAGCGCCAGGTCCTGCGGCGTGGAGACGATCACCGCGCCCTTGAGCGGCACCTGCTGCGCCATGGTGAGCTGGGCGTCGCCGGTGCCGGGCGGCATGTCGACGACCATCACGTCGAGCGTGCCCCATTCGACCTCGCGCAGCATCTGGGTGAGGGCCGAGATCACCATCGGCCCGCGCCAGATCATCGGAGTTTCCTCGTCGATGAGGAAGCCGATCGACATGACCGTGAGCCCGTAGCGCGTGATCGGCTTGAGCCGCGTGCCGCCCAGCGTCTGCGGCCGCTCCTTGATGGCGAGGAGTTTCGGCAGCGACGGTCCATAGATATCGGCATCGAGGATACCGACCTTGAGGCCGAGCGCCGCAAGGCCGAGCGCGAGATTGACCGCGGTGGTCGATTTGCCGACCCCGCCCTTGCCCGAAGCGACCGCGATGATGGCCTCGACCCCCGGCACGCCCTGCGCGGTTTCACCGCGTGACCCGGCACGCGGCGGGCCCTGCGGAGGGCGGGCCGGGGAGGCCCCTGCCCGCCGTTCTGCCGTCAGCGCCACGAGCGCCGATTGCACACCGGGCAACGCGCGCACAGCATCCTCGGCGCGCTTGCGCACGGGCTCCCAGGCCTTCACCTGCGCGGCATCGACGGTGATGGAAAAAAACACCTTGCCGTCGCCCGCGACCACCTCCGACAGCGTGCCGGTTCTGGGCAGCGGAGTTCCATCGGGCGCCGTTATGCCTTCGAGACCCGCCAGCACCTGCTCCTTGTTCACTGCCATCGCATCGCTCTCCGCTGCGCCACGCCCCGGTCCGGGGCGACACCATAGGCTGCGCGCGCAGCCGGTCAACGCGAGCGGATGGTTGACGCCGCGGCCGCGGCGTCGCAATCACTCCCGCATATAGGTATCGGCACGGGCGCGCGCAGCGCGCGCGAGGGAGGACAGGATGGCGAAGGTGGCTTTTCTCGGTCTCGGCGTCATGGGCTATCCCATGGCGGGACACCTCAAGAACAAGGGCGGCCACGAGGTCACGGTCTACAACCGCACCGCGGCCAAGGCTGCGAGATGGGTGGAGCAGCATGGCGGGCGCAGCGCGGCAACGCCGAAGGCCGCAGCCGAAGGCCAGGACTTCGTCATGTGCTGCGTCGGCAACGACAACGACCTGCGCGAGGTGACGCTCGGGCCGAACGGCGCCTTCCATGGGATCATGAAGGGCGCGGTGTTCGTCGATCACACCACCGCCTCGGCCGAAATCGCGCGCGAATTACACGCTGAGGCCAAGAAGCGCGGCTTCGATTGCATCGACGCCCCCGTCTCCGGCGGCCAGGCCGGTGCCGAGAACGGCGTGCTCACCGTGATGTGCGGCGGCGACGCCGAGCCCTATGCCCGCGCCGAGAAGGTGATCGCCGCCTACGCCCGCATGTGCAAGCTGCTCGGGGGAGCCGGCGCGGGTCAACTCACCAAGATGGTCAACCAGATCTGCATCGCCGGACTGGTGCAGGGGCTGTCCGAAGGCATCCATTTCGCCCAGAAAGCCGGGCTCGACGTCGAGGCGGTGATCGACACCATTTCCAAAGGCGCGGCGCAGTCCTGGCAGATGGAGAACCGCTACAAGACCATGGCAGCCGGCAAATTCGATTTCGGCTTCGCAGTCGACTGGATGCGCAAGGATCTGGCGATCTGTCTGAGCGAAGCGCGCAGGAACGGCGCGAGCCTGCCGGTCAGTGCGCTGGTCGACCAGTTCTACGCCGAAGTGCAGAAGATGGGCGGCCGACGCTGGGACACGTCGAGCCTGATTGCGCGGCTGGAGCGTTGAATGCCGGCGGGAGGCGCGCGAGAGAGGCCCATCCGCCGATAGCGCGGCGCGTGAACAGCACGCTTCGCTTCGACGACGTGCTCAGGTCAAATCTCGTGGACCGCGCCGTCCTCGGCCACGAGCACGCCGGCGGCGCGAACCTCGTCGACACAGGCGAGCATGGTCGGATTCATGTGCGTGAGCATGATGCGCCGGGCGCGCAGATCGGGAAGTCGCTGCTTGAGTACTTCCCAAGTGAGATGGCCCGCCATGTGGCCGGAATAGCCGTAGCATTCAACAATGAACAGATCGGCCCCGCCGGCGACCGGGACGAGCGCCTCTACCCACTCCGTATCCCCGGAATAGGCGAAGACCTTGTCGCCGTCGGAGAGCCGCAGCGCGGTCGAGGGCGCACCCGAGTAATGTCGAACCTCGGTGGTCGTCACCGAATGGTCCAACACATCGGTCGGCTGACCGACCTCGATCTCCATCACCTTCCACGCAAACCGCCATTTGTTGGCAGTCGACCTTGGGAAGAACACCTCGAGCGCCGCATCGAGGCGTGCGCGCGTACCGGGCGGCCCCGCGATCAGGAGCGGCCGCTCGCGGCCTGCGAGGAACTGGGCGTCGAGCAGGAGAAAGGGGAGCGCCCCGAAATGGTCGCCGTGCAGGTGCGAAAGCACGATACCGTCGATTGCGTTCGGATCGAAACCGAGCGCCTTGAGCGCGACCAGCGACGAGGCGCCGCAATCAACCAGCAGCGTGGCCTTCGCGGTTTCGAGCCAAAAGCAGGTATTGAATCGGCCGCCGGAGCCGAAGGCATCCCCCGAACCCGCGATCGTGAGGCGCATGGTTACGCCGATGCGCTCGGCCGCGCGGAAACGGCGGCGTGCCAGCGCTTGAGACTGTCGAGCTCGCCCGGCAGCGCAAGCTTTGCCGGCTTCATGAAGTCGACGGAAATGAGACCGGTAATGTCGGCGACCGTGAATGCGTCGCCCGCGATGAACGGGCGATCCTTCAGTTCGGCGTCGAGCAGGGTGACGAACTCCAGGATGCGCGGCTTGTTGGCTTCGGCCCAGGCCGCCACCTGCGGCACCTCCATCTCCTTCATGGCGGGGTGCGAGTTGCGAAAGACCTGCGAGACCGGAAGCAGAAAATTCAGTTCGAGGCGCCGGTTCCACATCTCGATGCGCGCAATCTCCAATGCGCCGCGTCCGAACAGGGGCGGATCCGGGTAGAGGGCCTCGAAATAGCGGCAGATCGCGATCGATTCGGTAATGACCGTGCCGTCGTCGAGCACAAGCGCGGGGACCCGCATGAGCGGGTTGATCGCGGCATAGGCCGGCGACCTCTGCTGCATGGCGCCGAGATCGACGTGCTCCAGGGGCACGTTGATGCCCTTCTCCGCTAGAAAAACCCGCGTGCGCCGCGGATTGGGCGCCCGCCCTCCGTCGTAAAGCTTCATGTGATCTCCCGTGCTGGGCGTTGGCTTCGCCAGGCCCATGCAGACGCTTGGTTGCATACTTCCAGTTTCACACCCCACCATGGCGGGGGCCGGCGGTCAAGACGAGCCCCGCGCACGAGCGCCGTGCCCGCAGGCGTGCGCCGCGGCGGGGACCGAAGGCGCCGCGCCGGCAGGGCCGGCCCGCCCGCGATTGCCTTCCGCGCGGCGAGCCTTATCTTGCCTCGCCACATCTGCGCGACGACTCATGACCGACATCGAGAGCCCCTGCAACGAAGTATGCGCCGTCGACCCGATCTCGGCGCTTTGCATCGGTTGCGGCCGCAGCCTTGCCGAGATCTCGGGCTGGATTGGATTCGGCGCCGACGAGCGTGCGCGCATCATGGCGGAGCTACCGGGACGCCTCGCCCGGCTTGGGCGGGCTCACGGCAGGCGCGCAAGTCCCCACTGAAGGATACCCGCGTGCGCCGCCTGCTCTGGATTCTGCTGTCGGCGCTGACAATCGCACTGCTCGTCCTTGTGCTGCAGCGGAACCAAGCGGCGTTGGCCGATCTCGCCCACCTCGACACCTCTTCGCTTGAAACCAAGATCATGGCGCTGGCACTGGTCGCCATGATCGTGCTGACGCTATTTCGCCAGCGTTTCTCCCACGCGCTCGAATCGGCGCTCATCTGGGTGGTGGTCGCGATGCTGTTGATGCTCGGATATACCTATCGTTTCGAGCTCAACGACGTCGCCGAGCAGGTGCTGGCCCAGCTCATGCCGGGCCGGGCCGCCACCCGAGGTCGGACGGTCGAGATCGCGCGCGGACGCGGCGGAAGCTTCTCGCTCGGGACGACGGTCAATGGCGCGCACGTCGCCATGGTGCTCGATACCGGCGCGAGCGCCGTGGTCCTCACGCAGGAGGCGGCAAGGGCGGCGGGGCTTCCGCTCGAAGTCCTCAACTATTCCGTGAGCGTCGATACGGCCAACGGCCGGGCGCGCGCCGCGCCGGTCACGCTCGACAAGGTGGCGATCGGCGGCATCACCGAGCGCTCGGTCCCGGCGCTCATTGCGCAGCCCGGGCAATTGCGCACCAATCTGCTCGGCATGAGCTTTCTCAACCGGCTTGAGAGCTGGGAGGTGCGCGGCGACAGGCTCTTGCTGCGCGGCTATCCGTGACGCTCAGCCGACGAGGCTTGCCAGGAAGCGCAGGCAGACGATCAACAGGAAGCAGCCGAAGGCGATTTCGAGCCGGCGCTTCGAGAGCGCGTGGGCGAGACGCGCCCCATAGGGGGCGGTGAAGCTCGACACCGGAGCCATCACCGCGAAACCGATCAGCGATACGAAGCCGAGCGAAAGCGGCGGCATCAGCGACTGCTGCGGCAGCCCGGCGAGGACATAACCGATCGTGCCTGCGATCGTGATGGGCACGCCGAGGCCGGCCGAGGTTGCGACCGCGTTGTGCATCGACTTGCCGTGAAGGGTGAGGATCATGTTGGAGATCGAGCCGCCGCTGATTCCCATCAGCGAGGCGGCAAGCCCGACGAAGAAGCCGTAGGCCGTCATGCCGCCGCGCCCCGGCAGATCGTGGGCGAGCCGCCAGTTGTCGCGGCCGGCCAGGAGCTTGAAGGCGATTACGCTCCCCACCAGCACAAACGCCAGCTTGAGCACCGCGGCGGGCGCGAAAGCGGCGACCGCCGAGCCGACCGCCACGCCGGCCACCGCCGGCACCGTCCATGCCCGCACCACGTCCATCATCACCGCGCCCCGGTCGCGGTGGGTCAAAAACGAGAGCACATTGGTGGGCACGATGATGGCGATCGAGGTGCCGACGCACAGCTGGAAGCGCACCTCGTCCGGCACGTCGAGGGCGCGGAAGACCTCGTACAGTACCGGAACGATGAGCGCACCGCCGCCGATTCCGAACAGCCCGGCCAGGATGCCGGTGATAAATCCGCCCACAATGATCAAAGCCGCGAGCAGCAGCAGCTCGCTCGCGGGCACACCCAACAGCATGTTCTGCTCCGAAGACCACGACCCGGACAGATCGTGGGATCAAGCCGCGGGCGGTGTGCGCCATTTGCCCATCCATGTCCACAACGGGGGCGAGCGCGGCGCGGAAGGTGCCGGTGGCGCGCGAGGGTTCACGGCCCCCCCCGTCGAAATGCCCGGCGGCAGCCGCGGGCGTCAGGCGCGCCGCGGAGGTGCTCGACGGACACCATTGAAAGTGCCGGGCGTTAGCTGCAAGAGAAGCGCAAGAAATTCGGCGAACACCTCTGATGTCGCTTTCATCCAAGCCCGCCCCGTCAGCCTGGCACGCCCTGTCAGGCTTCGAAATCCCGCGCTCGTTACGAGCCCTGGTGCGCGCGCGGGAATTGGGTCTGATATTGCTCGCCGGGGTCATCGGGGCATTGGCGGGCCTCGTCGTCGCAGTCATGAGCTTCGGGGTCGGTGAGCTTCATTGGCTTTTCTTCGCCGTATTGCCCAGCGAACGGCTGTCCGCGCTCACCACGCTCGATCCTTACAGCGCGGTGACGGTCCCATCGCTCGGGGGGCTGGCCTTCGGCCTGGGGCTGCTGGCCTTGGCGCGCTGGCGGCCAGCGCGGGAGATTGATCCAATCGAGGCCAACGCGCTGCACGGCGGGCGCATGTCGCTCGTCGGCAGCATCAACGTCGCGCTGCAGACCGTGTGGTCGAGCGGAGTCGGAGCCTCGGTCGGGATGGAGGCCGGCTACACGCAGCTGGCGAGCGGGGTAGCCTCCTGGATCGGCCGCGGCTTTCACCTGCGGCGCCGGGATTTGCGGATCCTGGTCGGATGCGGAGCAGCGGGGGCGATCGCCGGCGCGTTCGGGGCACCGCTGGCCGGGGCATTCTATGCGTTCGAGCTCGTCATCGGCAGCTATTCGGTCGCGAGCCTTGCGCCGGTGGGGCTTGCAGCGCTGGTCGGCTATGTCGTCGCCAACCTGTTCTACCCCGCCGCGCTCGGGATCGGAGCCTTGTACGTGTCCAGCGTCACCGGCCGCGACCTTGCGATCGCAAGCGCGGTCGGGCTCGCCGCCGCCGCTTTCGGCATTGCGCTCATGCGCGGCGTTGCCCTGTGCGAGGCCTTGCTGAATCGGCTCTCCATTCCGTTGTTCTTGCAGCCCGCTCTCGGCGGCCTCGTGGTCGGATCGCTGGCGCTCGTCACGCCACAAATCCTCTCGTCCGGCCATGGCGCGATCCACCTGGCCAACACCCTCAATCGTCCGCTCCGCGACATTGCCGTGCTGCTCCTGCTGAAGGCATTGGCTTCGGTCGTGTCGCTCGGGGCCGGCTTTCGTGGCGGGCTGTTCTTCTCTTCGCTGCTGATGGGCGCGCTCGGCGGCCATCTGTTTGCGGATGGGTTATCGGCGCTGTGGCCCGCGCTCGCGCTCGATCCACACGTCTATGCCATCATCGGAATGGGAGCGCTCTCGGTCTCCGTCATTGGTGGACCGCTCACCATGACATTCATCGCGCTGGAAACCACCGGCGATTTCTGGATGACCACCGCCGTGGTGATCGCCGTCATCGTGTCGGCGCAACTGACCCGCGAGGCATTCGGCTATTCCTTCGCGACCTGGCGTTTCCACCTGCGGGGCGAGAGCATCCGCAGCGCCGCCGACGTCGGCTGGCTACGCGAACTGACAGTCCGGCGAATGATGCGATCGGACGTACGCACGGTTCCCGCCCACACCACGGTGTCGCGCTTTCGCATGGTGTTTCCGCTCGGGTCGGCCGGCCAAGTGGTGGCGGTGAACGAGGACAAGGAGTACGCCGGCATCGTGCTGGTGGCGGAAGCCCATGCTCCCGAACTCGACGAATCGAGTCCGATTCGAGCGATCCTCCGTTATGACAATACCACGCTGCTGCCGACCATGACGGTGAAAGAGGCCATTGCCATCTTCGATAAGGCCGAAGCAGAGGCGCTCTCCGTCGTTCAGTCCCCCGAGCGCCGCCGTGTCATCGGTTTGCTTTCGGAAGCCCACGCACTGCGCAGATACGCGGAAGAGCTCGAGCTGCGGAGGAAGGAATTGATCGGGGAATAGCTGCGTTCGCCGCTGCACGCATCACCGCCGGCATGTCGGACCGTTTCGCGCGATTGCATCCAGGCGTTTCCGCGGCCAGCCGGTTTCCCAGCCGCAATCACGTCCAGGGCAATCGGGGTACAAACGCTCAAGCCGCGGCGGTGCGGGGCGACTGGACATCCGTGTCGGCGACGAGCGCGAGCGCAGCGGCGAAGGTGCCGGCGCCGGCGCCGGGCTTTACGCCCTCGGTCGCGAGATGCCGGCGGAACGCGCGCGCCCCCGGCACCCCGCGGAACAGGCAGAGGACATGGCGCGTGATGGCATGGAGCCGCGTGCCGCGCGCGAGCTCGCGCTCGATATAGGGGATGAGCGCCTCGACCGCCGGCCTCGGCGATGCAAAACGCGCGGACGCGCCGAACAATACGGGATCGACGGCGAGCAGACGCCACGGCTCCTGATAGGCGGCGCGTCCCATCATGACGCCATCGACGCGTCCAAGATGCGCCGCCGCCTGTTCGAGGTCGGCGACGCCGCCGTTGAGCACGATCGCAAGATCCGGATGCGCCTCCTTGAGCCGATAGACGCGCGCGTAATCGAGCGGCGGAACATCGCGGTTCTCGCGCGGCGAAAGACCGTTGAGCCAGGCCTTGCGCGCGTGCACGACGAGCGCGGCGACACCGGCCTGTTCCACCGCGCGGGCGAGAGCCTCAAGCGCCTCTTCGGGATCCTGGTCGTCGATGCCGATGCGGCATTTGACCGTGATCGGCAGCTTGACGCTCGCGGTCATGGCGGCGACGCAGTCGCCGACAAGAGTCGGCTGCGCCATCAAACAGGCGCCGAAGCGACCCCCCTGCACCCGGTCCGAGGGGCAGCCGACATTGAGGTTGACCTCGTCGAACCCGAAATCCTCGGCGATGCGCGCGCATGCGGCAAGCTCTCGCGGATCGCAACCGCCGAGCTGGAGGGCGACAGGGTGCTCGGCCGGATCGAATGCCATGAGCCGCGCGCGATGGCCGTGAAGCACCGCACCGGTGGTGATCATCTCGGTATAGATGCGCGCGCGACGAGTGAGCAGACGGTGGAAGAACCGGCAGTGCCGGTCGGTCCATTCCATCATCGGGGCGATGCAGAATCGTCGATCTGAAACGTTCATTCAGCGCTTAGTCTCGTCACTCGCCGGCTGGTTGCGGCCTATAGCACGATTGGGCGGCCGGCGGGTCAATGCGATGCTGTTCTACGATCATCTCGACGCAAGCGTAAGCGCCGTGTCCTGGGAGTGGCCGGACGAGGGCCTGCGTCCCGCGCGGGTTCCCGCAAGTTGAAACACCTGGCTCTGCACAGGCGCTGAAGTGATGGACGCTTTTTTTGGCAGGCACTGCCGGCGTGTTGATTGCCCGCAGCGGGTTGAACATGACTCTGGTGCCTTACAAAGGGGGCGTGCAGGCCGTCGCGGATCTGCTCGCAGGTCACGTCGATATGTACTTTGGCAACGCCTCCGAGATGCTGCCTCACCTCCACAGCGACAGGATCCGGCTGCTCGCGGTCGCAACGCCTGCCCGCATTCCACAGGCACCGGACCTGCCGGCCGTCGCCGAAACATTGCCCGGTTTTCAGTTCGGGTCCTGGAACGGATTCATGGCGCCGGCCGGAACCCCGAAAGAGATCATCGACAAGTTGGTGGAAGCCTCGATCGAGGCCGTGAACACGCCGTCGGTCAAGGAAAAGCTGGTGCAGAGCGGTATCGTGCCCGGCGGAACCAGGCCCGCCCAGGTCACCGAACGGTTCAAGGCTGACAGGCAGGTCTTCGCCGACGCCGTAAAGGCCATGGGACTCAAACCGGAATAGGCCGCTCGGCCGGCAGCTTCCAACCGCCGCCGCTTCCATGTCGGCGGCGGACCTCCGCCGCTGTGCTATTCCGGCCCGATCATGACTGACCGAACCAGCGACGATTTTCAGCCGGCATAAGGCGCTCGTTCCTGCGCACGCGCCTCGGCCGCGGTCCTCGGCATTGCGGGTAACTGCAAAACGGTCGCCTCTTGGCCCTCGCACAGGAACGTGAGGAGAAGCGTCTGCCCGTTCGGCAGTTCGAGAGCATCATGGTGCATGTGCGGTTGCTGCCGGTTGATCTGACGAAAGATCGCGGTCTTGTGCGCGGCAGGCGCGGACGCGCCGTAGACACGGATCTCCGCGTCGAAGGCGAGTTCCGTGCCCGGGAGAACGCAGACCGCCGTGGTCGGATCGTCAGGCGCAGCGAATCCGCGGGTACCGGTACCAAAATGGGACGTTCGCAGTTTCTCGCCCACGCTTGCGGGACGAGATTTGACATGCATCAAGCTGTAGTCGCACATTCGGACGACTCCTTGTTCAGCATCCTCAGGCGGTAACGCATGGAGTCGACCAACGGTTCATTCGCGAAGGCAGGCCGGATCGAGATCGGGCGGTATCGAGCGGTGCTCGACCCGCGGAAACCTCAGCGATCGGTCTCGATGCGGGCCTGCCGCTGACAGTAACAACGCATTGGCGCGCCTATTCGAGACGACTTTCCGAATCTGGTGGGCGGCACCGACGGCGCCGGGCTGGCAGCGCAACCATGCGCCAATCTTTCCACCTGCCGGCTGCTCATTGTGCTGCGGTTGAGCCCAGCGAACGGGCGAATGCCCCGGCGCAGCAGATCCCCCTGACCGAGGGCGTCGGCGCTCGCCGTGGCAGATTCGCTCACCCGCGGGCGGCGCTGCGGCCGGCCGATCTCATGGTGTCGGCGATACGCGTGACCGTGTCGAGGTCCCTGAGATCCTCCAGACCAACCGGCAGGCGCCGTTGCCAGTTCGGATGTTCATTGGTCGTGCCCGGCAGATTGACCTGATCCGTAACCCCAAGAAGATCCTCCAGCGATATGACCAGCAGCCGGGACGGCGTGTCCGCGAGAAATCTCGCCACCGCCGCAAAGTCGTCGGCCTCGATACCGTGCTGCCGCAACACCTGCCGCAAGGCATCGAACGCGCCTCGGCGCTGCTCGCTGCTCTCGCCGGGGTCGATGCCGAGCGCCTGCCTGACAGCCAGGTCGCGCTGGTCCCGCCAGCCGGCAAAGGTCGGCACGTCATGCGTTCCGAACGTTACCAACGCATTCTCCCGGTAATGCTCGGGAGCGCAAAACGCCCCGTCGGCTTGGCGCTCGAACAGCATGACCTGGCACGTCCAGATGCCCCAGTCCGCGAGCGTCTCGCGAAAATTCTCGGGAACGGTTCCGAGATCTTCTCCGATGACGATGCATTTGTGGCGCACGCTCGACAGCGCCGCGACGCCCAGGAGCGCCTCGAACGGAAAGCGAATATACGCCCCCTCGCTCGGCCGCAGGCCATGGGGGATGAGGTAAAGGCGCTTCAATCCGAGGACGTGATCCAGCCGGATGGCCCCGGCGTAGCGCATGGACGCCTGCAGCATGCGGCGAAATGGTCTGAACTGCCGATCTTCGAGACCGACCGGATTGAATCCGGTCAAGCCCCAGTTCTGACCGGCAGTATTGAGCACGTCCGGCGGCGCACCGACCGCGGTCCCGGACAAAATGGCATCCTGATCGCTCCAGGCATCAAAGCCGTCGCTGCGCACGCCGACCGCAATATCGAGATAGAGGCCGATCGGGAGGTTTCGCTCGCGGGCTCTGACCCGACAGAGGTCGAGTTGTTCGTGCGCGATCCATTGCGCGAACTCGACAAAGCCGACGTCCGCCGGCTCGGTCTGCCGCAGCGCGGCGAGGGCCTCTTCTTGCCCTCTGCGCCATTGCTCCGGCCATTCCCACCAAGGATGGGTAAGTTTCCGGCGCAGCACTTCGAAACATGCAAAGCGAGCCAATGACGATCCGCGTCCATGCCGAAAGCGATCGAAAGAGGCGCGCCGTTCCGCGCTCGCTTGTCCAAGGAAGAATTGGTGCGCAACCTTGAGCGCGCGGATTCTTTGCATCCGCAACTCCGGCGTAGTCGACCATGCCGGTCTCGCGAAGACGCCCGATCTCCTCGTCCAACCCGGCGGCTCGCGCGCCGGAAAATTCGGGCACGGCTTCGACATCGATGTATAGAGGATTGAGAAACAGGCGACTGTTGGGAAAATAAGGACTCGCTTCGTCCGCGCGGTCATCGAACAAAGCATGCAGCGGGTTGAGCCCGATGCCGGATGCGCCAAGATCGGCAGCAAGATCGATCAGCGTGCGCAGGTCGGTAAAGTCGCCATGACCCCAATTGCTGCGCGACCTGACCGCGTAAAGCTGCACTGCCAGCAGCCACATCCGCCGTGGCGCTCGGTCAGCGCCCTGGTGCGCTCGATAGGGTGCCACGATCAGCGACGCAGCCTCGGTCAAGGGACCACCGGGGGCCTCGACCGTGACCTGGAGGCGAAGGACACCCTTGGGAAGGTCGCGCGGCAGGCTGAGCATGGGCGAAAGCCCCTCGCCTTGGGCAATCCTGCGCTCGGAACGGATCTCCCACCGAAGCGGCAAACCGCCGGTGACGGCCAGGAGGACGCCCTGATCGGCTTCACCCCGCATTACGACCGTGCGGGGAAGCATCCGTTCCGATGTGTCGCCGCCCGCGACAAGTACATCGAGGAGCTTCGACAGCACTGCGGGCTCTACCGAGCGCAGATGCCCAAAGGCATCGCGGTATTCCGTCTCAAGACCCCACCGAGCTGCGTGTTCGAAAACACCGTCCATGGCCGGCGCACTCTATTGTGATGGTGGAAAGCGTATTATGATTAGGGGATTACGCCTCGGGGGACGAAGGAGCATTCACCCGGGATCGACCGACCGACAACCGGGGCGACCTGGGTTGGTTCCGGGGTCGGGAGATTCTGGCCACGCGGGCAGACTTGGCATTCATGGTGCATTCCTTACGCGAGCGTGGATCGCAAGACTGCCCGGAACCAAAGCGGGGACCTGTCGGTTCCATCCTTGTCCTGCGTCATCCGGGGCTGACAGGACGGCAAAGCACGACCGAGCCGTGACAGCGAACGTGACTATCCCGTCGATCGGCGACCTGTCTGGTCGCCGCATCTACATCGAAGACATTTACCCCGTCGTCGACGCCGGCCGTTTTCCGGTCAAGCGGATCGCCGGCGAGGCCGTGGAGGTATGGGTCGATATTATTCGCGATGGCCATGCCGTGCTCGCCGCCGAGCTTTTGTGGCGGCTGGAAACCGCCGACAAATGGTCTCGCGTTGCCATGCGAGCAGAGCAGAATGACCGCTGGTCCGCCAGCTTCACGCCGGCCAAGCCCGGCCGCTACGTCTATGCCATCGAAGCCTGGACCGACGATTTCGGCACTTGGCGACGTGATTTTCTTGCGAAGCAAAAAGCCGGCATGGACGTCAGGCTCGAGATCGAGGAGGGCCGCGATCTCCTCATGACGCTCAAATCGCGCAATACCGCCCATGCCCGCCTCATCCGCGAGATATGTCGGACACCTGACATCGCGCTCGATCCTGCCGCGCTATTGTCGGAGGAACTTGCGGCGGCCGCCGGCAAAGGCCGCCAGTCCGACCTCACCCGCAGCACCAGCTACCCGCTCATTGCCGACCGATTGCTGGCGCGCGCGGGCGCCTGGTACGAGATGATGCCGCGAAGCCAGTCGCCCGTCGCCGGCCGGCACGGTACGTTCGATGATTGCATCAATCGGCTGCCGGAGATAGCGGCGCTCGGCTTCGACGTCCTTTACTTGACTCCCATCCACCCCATCGGCGGCACGAACCGCAAAGGCCGCAACAATTCGTTGCTCTGCGAGCCGGGCGATCCCGGCAGCCCCTATGCCATCGGTTCCGCCGAAGGTGGACACGATGCGGTCCATTCCCAGCTCGGCACGCTCGAAGACTTCCGCAGACTGGTTACGGCTTGCGCCGCGCATGGACTGGAGGTGGCACTCGATTTTGCCATCCAGTGCTCGCCGGACCACCCCTGGCTCGCGCAGCACCCGGAATGGTTCAAGCGCCGTCGCGATGGTTCGATCCAATACGCGGAAAACCCCCCGAAAAAATATGAGGACATCGTCAATCCGGATTTCTACGGGGCCGACCGGGAAGGGTTATGGAAGGCGTTGCGCGATGTCGTGCTGTTCTGGGTCGAGCAGGGCGTGCGCATCTTTCGCGTCGACAATCCGCACACCAAGCCGTTTCCGTTCTGGGAATGGTTGATCCGGGAAGTGCAGTCGGTCGATGCGGACGTCATTTTTCTGTCCGAAGCCTTCACACGACCGAAGGTCATGAAGGCGCTCGCCAAGCTCGGCTTTAGCCAGTCCTATACCTATTTTACCTGGCGCACCGGCAAGGAAGAGCTGCAAGCCTATGTGAGCGAGCTCGCCGGCTACCCGGAACGCGAGTATTTCCGGCCCAATTTCTTCGTCAACACCCCCGACATTCTGCCCTTCCACCTGCAGACCGGAGAGCCATGGATTTTCAAGGCGCGGCTTGCATTGGCAGCCACGCTCTCCGGCAGCTACGGCATTTACAATGGATTCGAACTGCTGGAGCACGAGCCGATACCGGGGAAAGAAGAATATCTCCACTCCGAAAAATACGAGCTCAAGGTTAGAGACTGGAATCGAGAGGGGAACATCAAGAACTACATCGGCCACATCAATTCGATACGGCGGAGCAATCCAGCCTTGCTGCAGACCAGCAACCTGCGTTTCGCGCAGATCGACGACAGCGATGTCATCGGTTTCGTCAAGGAATTGGTGGCGGCCGATAACGCCGTGGCCGTGGCGGTAGCGCTGGCAAAGGAGGGACCGCGGGAATTCTGGTTTCATTTCGGCGATATCGAGATCGGCGCGCCAAACGCACGGCGACGCGTCAAATCCATTGAAAATCTGATCACCGGCGAGCGCCACGCGCTTGAATGGGGTGGCGTGCGGTTGCGCATCGATCAGCAGCAGGACCCTGCCCTGCTCTTCCGCTGCTGTGCGTGAAGGTCGTGCCATGAACGTCGTCGTTGCCGACATCAAAGCCGAACCCAAGCTCGAGAGCGACGAGCTCTGGTTCAAGGACGCAATCATCTATCAGCTTCACGTCAAGGCATTTGCCGACAGCAACAGCGACGGCATCGGGGATTTTGCCGGACTGACCGAGAAGCTCGACTATCTGGAAGATCTCGGCGTGACCGCGCTCTGGCTGCTGCCGTTCTATCCATCCCCCGGCCGAGACGATGGCTACGACATTTCGGACTATCGCCACATCAATCCTGATTTCGGGACGATGCAGGATTTCCGGCGCTTCATGCAGGAGGCCAAGCGTCGAAAGCTGCGGGTGATTACCGAGCTCGTCATCAACCACACTTCCGATCAACATCCCTGGTTCCAGCGCGCGCGCCGGAGCCGGCCGACATCCGACGCGCGCAATTGGTACGTGTGGAGCGATACCGACCGCCGCTTCGCCGAAACCCGGGTCATCTTCAACGATACCGAGAAATCCAATTGGACCTGGGATCCCGAGGTTGGGGCCTATTACTGGCACCGCTTCTTTTCGCATCAGCCTGACCTCAATTACGACAATCCCCGAGTGCTCTCGGCCATGATTCAGGTGATGCGGCGCTGGCTTGATCTCGGCGTCGACGGCTTCCGGTTGGACGCCATTCCGTATCTGTGCGAGCGCGAGGGGACCAACAACGAGAACCTCCCGGAAACCCACGCGATCATCAAGAAGATCAGGGCCGAGCTGGATTGCTACGCCCCCGGCAAGCTCCTGCTCGCGGAAGCCAATCAGTGGCCGGAAGACGTCAGCGCCTATTTCGGCGACGGCGACGAGTGCCACATGGCCTATCACTTTCCCCTGATGCCCCGAATTTACATGGCCATCGCCCAGGAGGACCGGTTTCCCATTACCGACATCCTGCGGCAAACGCCTGATATCCCCTCGAACTGCCAATGGGCGCTGTTTCTGCGCAATCACGATGAACTCACGCTGGAAATGGTGACGGATGTCGAGCGCGATTACCTATGGTCGACCTACGCAACCGATCCTCGCGCCCGCCTCAATCTCGGGATCAGGCGCCGTCTCGCGTCGCTGATGGACAACGACCGGCGCAAGATCGAACTCATGAACTCGCTTCTGATGTCGTTTCCAGGCACGCCGATCACCTACTACGGCGACGAGATCGGAATGGGCGACAATATCTATCTCGGTGATCGCAATGGCGTACGCACGCCGATGCAGTGGACGCCCGACCGCAATGGCGGATTCTCCCGTTGCGACCCTGCGCGGCTCTACCTGCCGATGATCATGGACCCGGTCCACGGCTACGAGGCGGTCAATGTGGAAGCGCAATCGCGCAGTCTGGCATCGCTGCTGAGCTGGACCAAACGCCTGATATCGGTCCGCAAGTCGAGCAAGGTGTTCGGCCGCGGCTCCCTGATTTTCATCCGGCCCGCCAATCGCTCCGTGCTGGTGTACGTCAGGCAATATCACGCCGAGGTGGTGCTTTGCGTCGCCAATCTGTCGCGCTCGGCGCAAGCAGCCGAGATCGATCTCTCGCCCTGGCGAGGCCGCGTCCCGTTCGAATTGCTCGGCCGAACGGACTTCCCTCCGATCGGCAATGCGCCCTACCTGATCACGCTCGCGCCGTACGGGTTCTTTTGGTTCCTGCTCTCCGAGCGGGACGCTTCGACGTTAGAGGTCCCGAGCACCCCGGCGGAATTTGAGACGCTCGTCGTCACCGATGGCTGGATGTCACTGTCACAAGGCCGATCCAGATCCGTTCTCGAACACGACGTGCTTCCGTCTTTTCTCGCCGGCCGGCGATGGTATGCGGAAAGAGGGAACTCCGCGACCACCGTCCGCATGATCGGCACGATACCCCTGCGCCCGGCGGATCCCGAGTTCGGACTCGCGATCGTCGAGGCAAAAGGCAGGCACGCCACCGCCAAATATCTGCTGCCGCTGACGATCAAATGGACCCGTTTCGACCGCGAGCGGCAAAATCCGAACGCGCTCGCCGCCGTCCGCCGCGGGTCGCGCGAGGGTACCTTGCTCGATGCCACCGCGGACGCCGGCTTCATCTCTCTTCTGCTCGAGGACCTGCGTGCAGCGCAAACCATCGAGGTCGAGCAATGTCGCATCGAGTTCAAGCCGACAGCCCAGCTTGTAAACGGCGGGCAGATTGCAATTCACGACGTGCGCGCGGTGGATACCGAGCAGTCGAACACGACGGTTCTGGTGGGAGCCGAGTACGTGGTGAAACTCTTCCGCCGTGTCGAGCCGGGTATAAATCCCGAAATCGAGATCGGCCGTTTCTTGACGGAAACGGCTTCCTTTCCCCACGCGCCGGTCCTGCTCGGATCCGTCGAACTGGAAGAGAACGGCGTCCGCAGCGCCGTCGCGGTGGTACATGTCTTCGTGCAAAACCAGGGCGATGCCTGGACGGTCACGAGCGCCTATCTCGATCGGTTTGTCGAGGAACAGCGACTGCTTACGGCCGAAGCGGCGGGGGAAAGCGATGAACAGTCCGCCTATGTGCGGCGCATGCATCAGGTGGGGGCTCGCGTGGCCGAGCTGCAGCTCGCGCTTGCGAGCCGCGCCGACATAGCCGATTTCGCTCCCGAGCCGATCACCGCGGACGACATCCAAAGCTGGACGGTCGGAGTCTTGCAGCGCGCCAACCGAACGCTGGATGATCTGGCCGGTCGCCGCTCGGATCTGACGGAGAATGATCGCCACTTGGTCGATGCCCTGCTGTCCGCCAAAGCATCGTTACCCAGGCGGCTACGCGAGTTGCTGCCCGAAAATGTCGACGCGGTGAAGATCCGCCATCATGGCGATTTTCATCTCGGGCAGATGCTGATCGTGAAAGACGACGT
Source organism: uncultured Alphaproteobacteria bacterium (assembly GCA_963821505.1). Taxonomy (GTDB): domain Bacteria; phylum Pseudomonadota; class Alphaproteobacteria; order Rhizobiales; family Xanthobacteraceae; genus VAZQ01. The sequence goes on along the minus strand of CAWGEH010000034.1, from coordinate 399,945 downwards.
CGTCATCATCGACTTTGAGGGTGAACCGCGCCGCAGCATCGAGGATCGCCGCCGAAAGGCGCCGGCGGCACGCGACGTCGCGGGCCTGATCCGCTCGATCGATTATTCCGCGACCGCGGCGCTCGAGCGTGCGCTCAAGTCGGCTCCGGACGAGCACGGTAAGATCGCGCGCGCGCTTCACGGCTGGCGCGAGCGCTCGGTTTCCGCATTTCTCGGCGTCTATCGGCAATCGCTGAGCGACGCAAGGCTTTGGCCGCAGTCCTTCGAGGACGCGGATCGCCTGCTCGATTTCTTCCTACTCGAAAAGGCGTTCTACGAAATCGAATACGAGCTGGCGCATCGACCGGATTGGCTGCGGGTGCCATTGGCCGGCACCTGGCGCATTCTCTCGCGCTGGGAGGGCGCGCCCCAGTGAGCTCGCTCACCCAGGACGCCTATGCCGTCATCGAGGGTCGCCATTCCGATCCCTTCCGCTATCTCGGCCCGCATGTCGAGGGCAACGTGTCGCTGGTGCGCGTCTTTCTTCCGGACGCGGAAGGAGTGGCAATCATCGACGAACGGGGTCATCAAAACGAGCTGCAACGCATCCATGATGTCGGCCTGTTCGAGGGCCGGCTGACGAACGGGTCGCAACGCTATCGTGTGCGGGCGCGCTACGGCGAACGGCAGGTCGAGATCGAGGATCCTTACCGGTTCCCCCCGATCTTGTCCGATTTGGATATCTACCTGCTCGGTGAAGGAACGCACCTGCATCTCTACGAGAAGCTCGGCGCCCATCCGATGGCGCTCGACGGCGTAGCAGGTGTCGCCTTCGCGGTGTTCGCCCCCGCGGCCCAGCGGGTCAGCGTCGTCGGTGATTTCAATCTGTGGGACGGACGACGCCACGCAATGCGCGTGCGCGGCAACGGCTTTTGGGAAATTTTCGTGCCCGATGTCCCGCCCGGCGCCAAGTACAAATACGAGCTGATCGGGCGCGACGGCCACTTGTTACCCTTGAAATCCGATCCGCTGGCATTCGCCGCCGAGCTGCGGCCGCAGACGGCTTCGATCGTGGTGGACCAGGACGAGATTGCGCGGCCCCGACCCGCACCCGCCGCGGCCAATGCCCTGAGCGCTCCCATATCCATCTACGAGGTGCATCTCGGGTCGTGGCGCCGCTGCGGGGGCGGCCGTTGGCTGACCTACCGCGAGCTCGCGGAGGAGTTACCCGCCTACGTGCGCGACCTGGGATTCACGCATGTCGAGTTCCTGCCGATCAGCGAGCATCCGTTCGACGGATCCTGGGGATATCAGCCAACGGGGCTGTTTGCTCCCACCAGTCGCTTCGGTCCTCCCGGCGACTTTGCCGTCCTGATCGACGCGTGCCACCGTGAAGGGCTCGCGGTCATTCTGGACTGGGTCCCGGGACACTTCCCAGACGATCCACACGGGCTCAGCCGCTTCGACGGAACTGCGCTCTACGAGCACGACGATCCGAAGCAAGGGCGCCACCTCGATTGGAATACCCTCGTGTACAACTACGGGCGAATCGAAGTCGCCAATTTCCTGCTTGCCAGTGGCTTGTTCTGGCTCGACCGTTACGGCGTTGACGGACTGCGCGTGGATGCCGTCGCGTCCATGCTTTATCTCGATTACAGCCGGCCCGAGGGCGACTGGATCCCGAACAAATATGGCGGCCGCGAAAATCTCGACGCCATCAGCCTTCTCCGCCGCGTCAACATGGAGGTGTTCTCGCGATTTCCCCATGCCACCACGGCAGCAGAGGAATCGACGGCCTGGCCGATGGTATCGCGGCCGGTCGATTGGGGGGGCCTCGGCTTCGGTTACAAGTGGAATATGGGATGGATGCACGACACGCTTGAATACATGAGCAAAGATCCCATCTACCGCAGACATCATCACGGGCAGATACTGTTTGGCTTGCACTACGCGTTCTTCGAGAACTTCATCCTGCCGCTTTCCCACGACGAGGTCGTGCACGGCAAGCGTTCCATCCTTGGCCGCATGCCGGGAGATGACTGGCAACGCTTTGCCAATCTGCGCGCCTATTACGGCTTCCTGTTCGGACATCCCGGCAAGAAACTTTTGTTCATGGGCAACGAGTTCGCCCAGCAGAACGAATGGCGGCACGACCATTCGCTTGATTGGCACCTGCTCGAGGACCCCCGGCATGCGGGTATCCAGGCGCTGATTCGCGATCTCAACCGCCTTTACCGGAGTTTGCCGGCGCTGCACGAGCTCGATTGCGAAAGCGCGGGATTCGAGTGGCTGGTCACGGACGACGCCGCCCGTAGCGTCTTCGCCTGGCTGCGGAAAGGACGCGAGACGCGGGAGCGTTGCCTGGTCGTGGTCAACTTCACCCCCGAGGTCTATCGGGACTACCGCATCAAGGTTCCGTTTTTCGGGACCTGGCGCGAGCTCCTCAATACCGATGCTGCCCTTTACGGCGGCAGCGACGTCGGGAACGGCGGCGCGGTCAGCACGTTGGACGAGGGCGCCATTCCCGAGGTCAGCCTTGTTATTCCGCCCCTTGCTGCAATTTTTCTCGTTCCGGCGCGGTAGCGGGCGGCTTTCCGCCGGCGCACCGCATCCGCTCGGCGCCACCTGGGATGGCCGAGGAACCAACTTCGCGCTGTTCTCGGCGAATGCCGAAAAGGTGGAGCTCTGTCTGTTCGACAGCCAGGGCCGGCGCGAGCTCGAGCGCATTGCGCTGCCGGAGAGGACGGAGGACGTCTGGCACGGCTACCTCAACGATGTCGCACCGGGACAGCTCTATGGGTACCGGGTTCACGGCCGCTATGAGCCCGAGCGCGGACTCCGCTTCAACTCGCACAAACTCCTCATCGACCCTTATGCCAGACAGCTCACCGGTCGCCTCGTCTGGAACGATGCGCATTTCGGCTATCGCGCTGGAAGCGCGCGGGCCGACCTGTCGTTCGACCGACGGGACAATGCACGCGGAATGCCGAAGAGCGTCGTCATCGACGAAGCGTTCACCTGGGGCGAGGAGCGCAGGCCCCTGATCCCGTGGGAAGAGACCGTCATTTATGAAGCCCACGTCAAAGGGCTCACGCAACAACGCGAGGACGTCCCCCCGGCGTGGCGCGGCACATTTCGCGGCCTCACCGCACCTGCCGTCATCGACCATCTCAAACGGCTCGGGGTGACGGCGCTCGAGCTGCTTCCGATCCACGCCTTCGTCGACGACCGGCACCTGATCGAGCGCGGACTCAACAACTACTGGGGCTACAACACCATCGGCTTTTTCGCGCCGGCCGGCCGCTACGGGGTGGACGGAGCACCCGACGCGTTTCGCTCGACCGTGTCGCGCCTGCACGACGCCGGAATCGAGATCATTCTCGACGTCGTATACAACCACACGGCGGAAGGCAACCACCTCGGGCCGACGCTGAGCTTCCGCGGCATCGACAACACCTCGTATTACTGGCTGCTGCCGGATCAGCCGCGCTATTACGACGACTTCACCGGTTGCGGGAACGCGCTCAATCTCACCCACCCCCGCGTGCTGCAGATGGTGATGGACTCGCTACGCTATTGGGTCGAGGTCTGCCACGTCGATGGTTTCAGGTTCGATCTTGCCACCACGCTCGGCCGCGGGCCGAACGGATTCGACCGCGGGGCGGCCTTCTTCGCCGCCATCCGGCAAGATCCCGTGCTGGCCGGGGCCAAGCTGATCGCCGAACCGTGGGACCTCGGTCCCGGCGGCTATCGGGTCGGCGGCTTCGCGCCCGGCTGGTCGGAGTGGAACGACCATTTTCGTCGGACGTTGCGCCGCTACTGGTCAGGCGAAGGCAACCTCATCGGCGAGCTTGGCCGCCGCATGACGGGTTCCGCGGACCTGTTCGCGCACGACGGCCGCAGCCCGCGCTCGAGCATCAACTACGTTACGGTTCATGACGGCTTCACGCTTGCCGATCTCGTGAGCTACGAGCGCAAGCACAATGAGGCAAATGGCGAGGACAATCGCGACGGCTCCGATGAAAATCACAGCACGAATTGCGGCGTCGAAGGACCAACGGATGATCACGATGTGCTTGGGTTGAGGCGGCAGTTGCGGCGCAATCTGCTCGCAAGCCTGATGTTGGCGCACGGCGTCCCGCTGCTGCTGGCCGGCGACGAAGTCGGCAACAGCCAGAATGGCAACAACAATGCCTATTGCCAAGATGACGCGATCGGCTGGGTGGATTGGTCTGCGCTCGGCAGCGACGAGGACATGGTCTCGCTGCTGGGGCAGCTCAGCGAGCTGCGCCGGCGTTTCCCTCAGTTGCGCCTGCGGCATTGGGTGGAGGGGCATCGCGCGGATGGTTCGTTCGGCGTTCTATGGCTGACGCCTCGAGCCACCGAGATGACCGAGCAGGACTGGAATTTTCCGGAGGGGCGCTTCTTGTCCTATGTCCTTGGCCCGACGCAGCGGGGAGGCGTGCCGCTTTTCATCGTGCTCAATGCCGCCGTGGAGACGATCGAGTTCACGCTGCCTGCGCTGTCGGAATACAGTCGCTGGACCGTGGTGCTTGAAACGGCGCCCCAGCCGCGCCTCGGTGCGGAATTCGCATCGGGTTCGAAATTGCAAGCACCGCCGCGATCAATCCTGGCATTTTCGGGGGCGACATGACGGCCAGCATGCGCTTTGGCGCAGAGCTGCATCGGGACGGAGTCACGTTTCGAACTCTGGGCTCCGGCGGCCAAGCGGGTCGACGTCGTGCTCGATCGGGCGCATTCAATGCCGGCACATCCCGAAGGCTGGTACGAGGTCACAATCCCGCGTGCGCCAGCCGGCACGCTCTACAAGTATCGCATCGATGGCGAGATCGAGGTTCCGGATCCGGCGTCACACTTCCAACCGGAGGACGTGTCGGGGCCGAGCGAGGTCATCGATCACGAGCGCTTCAAATGGCGGACGAGCGAATGGCGCGGACGGCCCTGGGACGATGCCGTGTTCCTGGAGCTCCATGTCGGCACGTTCACGTCCGGGGGGACATTTCGTTCCGCGATCGAGAAACTCGACCATCTCGTCGATACCGGAATGACGGCAATCGAGTTGATGCCGATTGCCGATTTCGCCGGACGCCGAAACTGGGGCTACGATGGTGTGCTGTTCTACGCGCCGGACAGCGCCTATGGCCGTCCCGATGATCTACGCGAGCTGATCGATGAAGCCCATGCGCGCGGCCTCATGGTCTTTCTCGACGTCGTCTACAATCATTTCGGTCCGGAAGGAAATTATCTTCATCGCTACGCGCCGTCGTTCTTCGCTCGCGCGCACACGCCGTGGGGACACGCGATTGATTACCGCGTTTCGCAGGTGCGGGCCTTCGTCATCGGCAATGCCCTCCACTGGCTGGAGCGCTATCGCTTCGACGGTCTGCGGCTTGACGCCGTCCATGCCATCGTCGAGGCGGGGCAGCCCTCCATGCTGCACGATCTTAGCCGCGTGGTCGGGCATTTCGCCGCCGCAACCGGGCGACACATCCACCTTGTGCTCGAGAACGACGACAATCGGGCAAGCCTGCTTGATCCCCTGACCGATCCGCCGCAAGGACAATACCGCGCGCAATGGAACGACGACTACCATCATGCCTGGCACGTTCTGCTGACCGGAGAGGACAAGGGATATTATGCGGATTACGCCACCCGCGCTCTCGATCATCTCGCGCGCATCTTGTCTTCGGGCTTTGCCTACCAGGGCGAGACTTCGTCTCATCGCCGGGGGCGTCGCCGCGGCGAAGCGTCAGGATCGCTACCGCCCGCGGCCTTTGTCAATTTTCTGCAGAACCACGATCAGATCGGCAATCGTCCCCTGGGCGAGCGCTTGGCGACGCAGGCGGACACGGCCGCCCTCAGCGCGGCGCTCGCCGTCACGCTGCTCGCGCCAATGCCGCCGCTCTTGTTCATGGGCGAAGAATGGGGCTCGAGGCGGCCATTTCCGTTCTTTTGCGATTTTGGCGGAGCGCTGGCGGACGCGGTGCGCAAGGGTCGGCGCGAGGAATTCAAGGCAGCCTATGCCGAGTTGGGCGATGAGATCCCCGATCCGCTCGCGCACGAGACCTTTCGCTCCGCCGTGCTGGACTGGGATGCGCGAACGAGCGCGGAAGGCCGCACGCGGCTGACGCTCGTAAGCAAGTTGCTGGCAACGCGGCGAGAGATCGCAACGCTTCTCGCCGGAGCGAAATTCGGATCCGCCCAGCACGAGCGTGTACTGAGGGCGCAGTGGACGCTCGCCGACGGCAAAACGTTCAACCTGCTGGCCAATCTCGCCGGAACCCACGCGGACCTGCCTCCCGGCTTTCGTCCGGGGCGCCCGATCTGGGGCGGGCACCCGAGCGAGCGGCTGCCGCCGTGGTCGGTGTTCTGGGGGATCGGAGAGGGATGATGCCGCCCGCTATCCCGATCGCAACGTATCGACTGCAGCTCACGCGGGATTTCGGATTCGACGACGCCGCGGCGCTCGTGCCTTATCTCCACGCTCTCGGCATCAGTCACCTCTACGCCTCGCCATTCCTCAAGGCGCGCGCCGGCAGCACCCACGGCTATGATGTCGTCGATCACAATGCGCTCAATCCCGAGCTTGGCGGCGAGGAAGCGTTTCGACGCCTGTGCGATGCCCTCCGCAACGCCGACATGGGACTGATTCTCGATTTCGTTCCCAACCATATGGGCGTTCACTACGCCGACAATCCGTGGTGGCTCGACGTGCTGGAATGGGGGCCGAAATCGCCCTACGCGAATTATTTCGACATTGACTGGGAGACCCTGCCGGGACGTCCGCGCGGCGGCATTTTGATCCCCATCCTCGGACGCTCATATGGGGAGGCGTTGGAGAACGGCGAGATCGCGCTTCGATACGACCCCGCCGAGGGAAGCTTCTCCGCTTGGTACTACGAGCATCGGCTTCCGATCGGGCCAAATCGGTACGGCGAGATCCTGCAGAAAATTGTGACGGAGGCGAGCGCGCGGGATGAGACCGCCGGCCATAAGCTGATCGAATTGGCGACGCGATATCAGGGCCCGCACAATCCCCCGCGGCCGCAGGCCCCGGCTTTCAAAGCCGAGCTTGCCGCAATCGAGGGCGGCAAGGAGATCATCGAGCGAGGGCTGCGTGCCTATCGACCTGGTTCGAGCGACCCGGGCGCAACCCTTGCGCTGCATCACTTGCTGGAACGTCAGCACTATCGGCTCGCGAATTGGCGGCTGGCCGGCAGCGAAATCAACTATAGGCGCTTTTTCGACATCAACTCGCTGGCGGGATTGCGGGTGGAAGATGCCCACGCGTTTCATGACAGTCACGCCCTCGTCCGCCGGCTCATTGCAGAGGGTTGCCTGCACGGACTGCGCTTGGATCACATCGACGGTCTGCGGGATCCGCATCAATACTTCCGCCGGCTGCAGCGGCTCATTGATGTCGAGAAGCCGCCCGGCAGCAGTCCAGGCCTTTACATCGTCGTGGAAAAGATACTCGCTGACGGCGAGCGCCTGCCACGCTTCGCCGGGGTCGTGGGCACGACGGGATACGAATGGCTCAACGTGATTTCGCGCGTCCTGCTCGATGATCGCGGCCTCGCCCCGCTCGAAAAGATCTGGCGCGCCGTGAGCGGGGATGAACGCAGGTTCGATGCGATTCTCATCGAAGCCAAGCGCCGCGTGATCGCAACCATTTTGGCGAGCGAGTTTACGGTGTTGACGCGTCTGCTTGCCCGCATTGCGGCCGGTCACTACGCGACCCGCGATTATGCACCCGAGCGCCTTCGTGCCGCATTCGAACTCTTCGTCGTACACTTCCCGATCTATCGCACTTACATCACGCCCTCGGGTCCGAGCCGAGAGGATCGCGCCATCATCGAGGCCGCGATCACCAAAGCGCGCGCGGAGTGGTTTGGCCCGGATGTCGGCGTTTTCGACTTCCTGCGCGACGCATTGACGGGTGACCTCGTCTCCCCAGGGCGAGCCGGCTATAGCAGCGCACGCGGGCGCAGGTTTGCCTTCAAAGTGCAGCAATTCACCGGGCCTGTGATGGCAAAATCACTGGAGGACACCGCCTTCTATCGTTATCACCGCCTGTTGGCGCTCAACGAAGTCGGCGGCGATCCTGCAGCCGGTGGCCTGTCGATCGCGGACTTTCACGAGCGCATGCGGGAGCGCGCGGCCAGACTGCCCCATGGTCTGACCGCGACTGCGACCCACGATACGAAACGCGGCGAAGACGCACGCGCACGGCTGGTCGCCCTGTCGGAGCTTGCCGAGGACTGGACGCAACGCGTGCGCCAATGGCGCGCGCTCAATGCGAAACTCATCGATGGTTCCGGGCCGTCACGGATGCCCTCGCCGGCGCACGAATACATGCTTTATCAGGCGCTGCTCGGTGCCTGGCCACTCGGCGACATAGATGCAGCCTTCATCCAGCGCATGCAGGCCTACGCCGTCAAAGCTGCCCGCGAAGGCAAGCAGCAAACGAGCTGGCTGGCACCGGATGAAAGCTACGAGACCGGTCTCTCGCAATTTCTCCGTCGCCTTCTCGATCGCCGGCATTCCGCGGAGTTCATCGTCTCTCTTGATGCCTTCGCGCGCCGTGCAGCTCTCATCGGCGCCTTGAAGAGCCTGACGCAGCTGGTCGTGAAGACGACCATGCCTGGCGTCCCCGATTTCTATCAAGGCACCGAGTTCTGGGACTTGTCGCTGGTTGATCCCGATAACAGGCGCCCGGTTGACTTTGCGACGCGAATGTCGACGCTCGAAGCAGGCGGCGACGTGCCCGATTGGATCGCCCTGACCATGGCGTGGCCTGACGGCCGGATCAAATTTGCAGTCATGCGCCGGCTTCTTGCGTTACGCCAGCGGCTCGCGAACGTTTTCGCCTACGGCTCGTACGCTGCGCTCGAAATGGTCGGTCCCAATAGCAATGAGCTTCTGGCCTTTGCGCGCATCAGCGGCTGCGAAGCCGTCATTGTCGTCACTGCACGCCTGTTTGATCGAGCTACCGACGGTGGCCGGCGATGGCCATCCGGCGCGGCCTGGGATGCGTCGCTGACGGCGCGAGGCTTTTCCGAACTGGCAAACGTACTCGAGACCAGGGAAACGCCGGCAGGACCAACACTGGCGGTCTCGGACTTGTTCGAGGCGCTGCCCATTGCCGTCCTGCAGGCGCGGTATGCGCCGGCCAGGAGTGAGCGACCCAAAGCCGCCAAATCAAGTCGCTCCGCATCCGGCGCGGAGCTTCGTTCGCGCCAACCAGTTTCCAGTCCAAAGGAGCCGGCGTGGGGGTATCGAAGTGCGTGCGTGGGCGCGCAGTCGGGACTGGCGAGGGAAGGCTGTCCACGCCGCCGAGCTCATGCGCAATGGGTGGCTGCGCAAGCAAGGGTGGCGATCGAGGACAGCAGAAGCTGGCCACGAGAGAGAGCCCGCAAAAATGGTGCGAAGGCCCCCTGAGATGAACCGATCGAAGCGGTCAAGGCCGTGCAGAATACCGGCGTGTTTCGGACGATGACCGTCGGGGGGGAAGACTTCTGCCGCAAATCTCAGGCGGGATGAAATACCGCCCGGGGCCTCGGTGGTACCCGACAGCAACTCAGTGCGGCAGGGGGTGACTGACTGGAATCGCGTTGCCGTATTTCAGCAAGCACTGGACGAGCACATCCCTGTAGGTATCGAAGTCGGAGGCAACAAACAGATGCTGCTGCGGCTCGGTAAACAGGATCTCATGGTCCGAGGCGTCGGTCGTAAAGCTGTGGATCCGGGGCGGATGCCTGAGGACGCCGTAGGCTTCGCGGGGGGAGGATAGAATTGCCGCACCGACAATGACGAAGTCCCCAGGTCCCCCGACGAGACCGAACTCGATCGACCAAAGGAACAACCGCGACAGTCGGGTCGAGAGCTGCGGGGAGGTCCGCTCGATCGCCTCGAGGTCATCCAATCGACGACGAGCATCGCGAATCACCGGCATGGAGGCATGCCTGGCCTCGAGCCGACCCAGCTCCTTCCGGGCCTCGTACAACTGGACTTCCAATGGACCCTGCGCGGTCTGCACTATGGCATCGGCGATCAAGAGCAGATACTCGCTGTAGGTCTCGTCGAACAGAAACGGCAGATGACCCCAAATGTCATGGAGAGCGTCCGGCATCGGCGCGTGATCAACGAATTCGAGAGCCCGCACGCCTGCCGAAACAGGAAAACAGCGATCCCGGATGAGGCCTGCAAATTCGCGCGCAGGAATAAAGCCCGGAACCCAAGCCGCACGCCAGCCCGCACTCGCCAAAACCTGGTTGACTTCAGGCAGGGTCGGAAACCTGTCAGGCCGAAGGTCGAGCGTCCGCAGACCCCGGAAGTAGGCCGGGTGGATGGCGCCAGCGCAGTCGCGTAGAAATTCTTGCCGTCTCTTCCACGATGCCCGCCATACGGCAACGCCATTTTCGTCGACCATTCCCGGATATATAGCGTCGAACGAGATATAATCGTCGGCGGGTGTCGACAAAGGGGAAAGATCTCGCAGCATGGGGCCTTTGGGAATGAATGCAAATAATGTTAGGAGGTCTCGCGTGGGGTGTCAATTTGGCCCGGACTCTCGAACATCAGTTTGATCGTGTCTGTTTGTCGCTCCTGCTGGGCGGAGATACCAGCCAAAGCACAAATCGGCCGAGCATGATGGTCACCGCCGATCCCTCTTTTCAATCAGCAATCAATGCGCTCGCTTTTCCGGGCATTCTGATCGGCCATCGCCTGATCTCACCCGGTGATGAGCACGCCCTCATGCAGGCGGAGGCCCCCGCGTTTGCCTCGAGCGTGATTAACGTGCGACGTGCCAGCGGCGCAGCTCGTATCGTCGCCCGCCAACTCCTGATGCGACTGGGGCAGTCTGAGTGTGCATTACCCAGGGCTCCCTCGGGCGCGCCAATCTGGCCGGCCGGTGTCCTCGGCTCCCTGGCCCACGATTCCCGCGTTGCGGTTGCGACGGTCGGGATGTGCCGCGACATTGGCGCTCTGGGCATAGACGTCGAACCGGCCGAAGCCTTGCCACCCGAGTTGTTGGACTTGGTCGCGACGCCGCAAGAGCGGCTGAAAATCCGGGACGACCCGTACCAGGGGCGACTGCTCTTCGTCGCCAAAGAAGCCGTGTACAAAGCGGTCTATCCACTCGATCAAACATTTCTCGAGCACCACGACGTCGAGATCGACTTGGCTGCCCGCAAAGGCCGCGTGCGTAATGGCCGAGTCGTCGAACTCCGCTTTTGCATTGCTTCCCATCTAGTAGCACTGGCCTTCCTCGATCGGTCGCGGTAAGTGCACGGACTTAGTGGCAGGGCAGCACTGCGGTAACGAAGCCAATCACGCAGAACCGCGCCGCCGGCGCTGACTTGGCTCCCGGACGCCATGACGCGCAGAACTGCCATTCTGTTGGCGTGGTTTGCAATTCGTGCGCCGCACGTAGCGATGTGCGACACTTGGCGGCAGCCATACGATTGACTCTAGACAGCTTCGCGTTTCTCCGCCAACGGCGATGCAGGACGGCGGCGGATCGATCCTATTGCGGTTGCGCTTCGGCCGGCTGCTTTGACGGCGTCTCTGTCTTCGACTCGTTTGGGCGCACCAACCGCGCAAAAAAGGATTCGATATCGTACAGGCTGAGCGGCCAGAGCGAACGTGGCTCCTTCGGGGAAGCGACGGACGACTTCGGGGAAGCGACTGACGGCCTCCCCGAATCAGCCGGCGGCACCTTTTCAGACGGCGTGGCCAGCGCGGCTGCCGGCATTTTTTCCAGCGGGACCGCCGGACCAGCAGCCGTCGTCCGTTCCTTGGACGTCGTGTCATCTTCGGCCGGAGCGGCGATCCCCTTGTTCGGCGCGGGCGGCGTATCCAAATTCCCGAGGATGATCGGCAGGCCGTCTTTGGCACCGCCGATGATCACGACCTTGGAATTCGTGGACTGCGAAAGTTGAAGGGTTGCCTCGATGCCGCGCCAACGCAGGTAAGAATCCGAGATGCCTTGGCTGACGATCTGTTGGAATTCGTGTATGCCCTCCGCCTCGATCTTCTTGCGTTCGGACTCTCGTCTTTCACGCTCGACGCGAAATTTGTACTCCTCGGAAATATAGTATTGCTCGGTTTTGCGGTTGATGGCGCTGACCACCAGCGCCGGCAGGTCGATGCCATACACGAGCGTATCGTAGAGGACGAACGTGTCCCGCAGCGAGATGCGATAAGCGGCTTCGCCCTCACGTTCCATCATCTTTTCACTCAGCCGGTCCTCCGCGAGGCTGCGGATCTTGTCTTGGATTTCCTGCCGTGCCGTCGAATAGACCTGCTCGGCCGTGTATTGCGCCATGACCTCACGCGTCAGACTGCCGATGCCGGGCAGTCCCAGCAATTTCATGTAATCCGGTCCGATCGATTGATGAAGTATTGGGGTAGCGTCGCGCTGCAACCGAAATCGGATATTCATTGTGGCGACCAGGCTCACACCATCACTGGAAATGGCGTTATAGGTCTCCGTAACGGATTGCAGCCTCAGGTCATACATGAACAGTTCGTCCCAAGGCCAAATGAGGTGAAGACCCTCGTCCCTCAGCTGGCGCGGATCGAGCACGGTGCCTCCGCCGAAGCGTTTCCACAGCACTCCGACATGGCCGCTCGGAACCGTCACTGCCACGTGAGGATAGAGGACGACGGCCACCAGGGTGATCACCATCAAATAGATCACCACGCTCGGCAAGTGGCGGTCGACGAACCGCCGCCATCTGGACCGCCTCGTTGTCGGCGGCGGCCTGCCATCCAGCGACAAGGGGTACGGTTTCATCAGCCGTTCTCCACCGAATGCTGCCCGACGAAACGACCTTCGTCCATGCGCAGCCTGCGAGCGGGCAAATGCAACTCGTCGAGGTAGCGGTCGTCGTGCGTAATCACCACCACCGTCGCGCCGGCTTGCTGCAGCGCCGGCAATAGTTCGTCGTAGAACTTGCGGCGAAAATCAGGGTCTTGATCGGCGGTCCATTCATCCAGCAAGAGAATTGGCCGCTTTTCCAACAGACTCACGATGAGCGCGAGTTGCTTGCGCTGTCCACCCGAAAGGTCGAGCGTGCTGAACTCCCCGTCGGTAAGACGCGTCTTGTCGCGCAATCGGAATTGTGTCAGCAGCCGATCGACCTCGGCGGGTTCCGGATCGGCAATCCCATAGAGCCGCCGAAAAAGATGGTAGTCAACGAAAATCGCGGCAATCAGCGCGCGATAGGCGTCACGGTTGGTGTCGTCGATGGGTACCCCATCGAGCATGATCTCGCCCGAGTCGGGCTCGATATAGGCCGGCAAGCAACTTCAGGAACGTCGACTTGCCGGACCCATTGCCGCCCGTGATGAAGACGAGGTCGCCGGGCAGCAAGGTGAAGTCGAGAGGGCCCACCCGAAAGACGGCCTCGGACGATTTGTCGATGTAACTGAACACGACCTTGCGCATCTCGATTTTATCGAAATGCTGCCGTGACACGACGGCGGTGACCGGTGGCGCGCCGGCAATTGCCGCCAGCCTGGCCTCAAGTCGCTCGATGTTGTCTGCTGCAACATTCGCGGCCTGCAGTATGGGAATCGTTTGCACGATGCCCATACACACTCCCACAACGAACATGAGGGACGTCGTAACCTGCAGGATGGAGCTTCCCTTGGTGTCGCTGAAGGTTGGAACCACGAACACCACGGCGGCGAGCAGGAGGTACATCGAGCTCTGCGAGAACACCAACTGCTTGTAGGATTCGCTCTGGGTGCGTATTTTGATATTGGCTGCGGTTCTCGATACTTCGACAACATCGTCAAACAGATTGTCGCTGCGCGAGCGGTTGAGCCGCACCTCCTTGAAGCCGTCCAAGAGGTCGATCAGTCGATCGAACAGCCGATTGTCCCATTCGGCCGCCTCGCGCGTTCCCTTGGCGACCTGGCGACTCTTTGCGTGGAATATCGCGCCTGCTATGAAAACGATTGCGGCGCTCAGCGCGAAGGCTAGCAACGACAGATACGCAATATAAATCGCAACGAAGAAGACGAGAACAACGCCCTGCCCTGCAAACGCCACCATGTTGGTTGCTTGGGTGAGCGTCGCGGTCTCCTTGGTGATGGCGGCGACGATTTCCGCGCGTCCGATCGCATCGAGCGGAAGGAGTTCGGAGTGCCGCACATGATCCATCAGCCGGACCCGCAATTTGTGGATGATGGCTTCGATCTCGACGGTCGTGGCGATCAGAATGTAATGCTGGGTCTTGATAAAGAGCAGCAGCGCGACGACAAACAGTGCCGCCGACGAGAGGCTGAGCTCGCCATTTCCCGCGGCTTGTGCGCCGGAATTGATCGCAGCGAGAATTGCGGCATTGCTGGCACCACCCAGGCCGGACATAACGACCAGCCGGTCCAGGGACCCCTGCATTTCGCGGCGAACGAGTTGAAAGAAAGACATCAGTGCGACGTGGCCCGTTTACGCCTGAGCAGGATGCCGCCCCCGACGAACGCCGACAACAGCAGTGTCGACCGCAACGGCGCTCAATTGCTCTGCGGGTAGCGATCCCGCTCGTCGCGTGAAGGCCCGGTCAATATCAACAACAGCAACACCACCACGGGTGTGAGGACAAGCGACAACAAGAACGTGCCGAAAAAACCCATGCGCCGGTGGCTGCCGGCAAGCCCAGCGAGCACGCAAAATATGACATACAATACGACGGCGATCGCCATTACGTCATGTCTCCCTCTGCAGGACCGCTCGGACGTGGGCGGACTGGCGCTCGCGACCTGGGCAAAGGACCAGATTCCATCTGGTCACGTGGTCGCCGCGCTCTTGCTCGACGTACTTTGGGCAGCCGAAGCGGATGGAGCTGCCGGAGGTACCGCTGAAGATCGGGAGTTCCATTTCTCCTTCTGCGCCTTGATGAACTCACGATAGTCCGGGGGATTGAAGTCAAGCAGCGTCCCGCCGGAAGCGAAATGCTGAATGAAAACCTTGCCGATCACGTAGGTGGCGCCGGCAGAGAACGCCGGCATTGTGAACGCCGCAATTACCGTTCCGACTCCGGGAATGGCTTTGAGCGCGCTCGTCACGCCCATCGCGGTCGTCGTCGCGGTACTGGCCGGGATCACCGATCCCGCGAGGCTGGCAATGATCGATTTGCCGCGGTTGTCGGAAAATGGAACGCTGTAAATTTCCGAAAGGCGGCGCAACATCTCAAGCTGAACGCCACCGACCGCAACAATGTCCACAAGTGGCACCGGAATCAATCCCGCTGCCCCGGACCATAGCGAGAAGCGATCGACCAATTTCGACGCCGCCTCGTCGCGTTCCTCGTCGGTCATAGCGGCGGTAACCGAACCGGTGGTGGCCTCCGCCGGCTCCTTCATGTCGGCCGTCCCAGACCCAATCGTTTCTTCTGCCATATGCGGATCCTTTCTCGTCATCCGTACGCCGGGCCCGTGATCGATCAAGTTTACTCGATCAAACCCGATCACTGCGTGCGTCGCGTCCGCCCGCGCCAGCCAGCGAACACTAACATACGCACCCAGCCCGTGCTAGGCGTTTGTACCGGCGGTCCCAGATGCCTGCGCCCTCCACTCCACTTGACAAAGTAGGCTACCGTCGTGACGATTTGGTCGAATGCTGTTGCAAGGACATCGAGCGCTGCGGCGGCACCCCGGTATCGATGGCGCGCGCGGGAGCATCG
Organism: uncultured Alphaproteobacteria bacterium; assembly: GCA_963821505.1. Classification (GTDB taxonomy): domain Bacteria; phylum Pseudomonadota; class Alphaproteobacteria; order Rhizobiales; family Xanthobacteraceae; genus VAZQ01. The sequence continues at coordinate 384,250 of CAWGEH010000034.1, read as the reverse complement.
GATAGCGAATGGGCAATTCGCTGTCGCGTTGAGGATCGAACTCAATCGGCAGCGAACCATTCCAGGATCCCAATCAAAGGAGGACGACGTGACTAATCCGTTCGAAGACGAAAGCGGCGTCTACCATGTTCTGATCAACGAAGAGGGACAACATTCCCTTTGGCCGAGTTTCATCGACGTCCCCGCAGGCTGGACAATAGTTCATCAATCGGACAGCCGCGCCGCTTGCCTCGAATTCATAAATCAACATTGGACCGACATGCGGCCAAACAGCTTGATCGATAGAATGAAAGAATTGTCCGGAGGCGAACAAAAACCCGATGTATCTCGCGACGTGATCGAGTCGAAGGGCAATATTGTGAATTGGGATGTCAAGACAAAGCACTAGTCGAAGGACCCAGCCAGACGGAGGTGAGTACGCGTTCGCGACGCAACAGGCAAATCGAGAAATGGGGGCATGGCGCCCGGGGGTCGTGGCGAGCGTTTGTCCAGCGTTCGATTCGGGGAAAAGGCGTGTTCGATGGTGTGTCGGCGTGCTGCAATGCGTTCACTGCTGCTAGTTACCGCGCTTAACAACCGGATGGGTCCCGAAACAGTCGACGCCACTAGGGCACAGGCCCCCTAAGCCCAGGGGTATCCCTGGTCGCAATGCCAACGGCGGGCAAGGATTTGACCAAGCCCCAAGCCGAATTGCTTACGTCGCCGCCTCCATCAGACGCCCACACGAGATCATCGGAGGTTCCCGTGACCGGTTTCGTCTCGTCATTGTCCACCATATGGCGACTGGCCATTCCGTATTTTCGGTCCGAGGACCGCTGGGCCGGTCGAGTCTTGTTTGCAGCCGTAATCGCGACCGAGCTTAGCTTGGTCGGCATCACGGTTCTGCTCAACCAATGGTACAATACCTTTTACAATTCGCTGCAGGAACGGAACTGGGATGTCTTCATTACTCAGCTCCTCTATTACTGTCTCCTTGCGGCTGCGGCCACGGTGCTCCAAGTCTATCAGCTCTATCTGAACCAATGGCTGCAGATCCGCTGGCGGCGCTGGATGACAAAGGTCTACCTCTCCCACTGGCTGGAGGGCGCCACGCATTATCGCATGCAGCTGCTCGGCGACGCCGCCGACAATCCGGACCAGCGCATTGCAGAGGACATCAGACTCTTCATCGAACGCGCCCTGACCATCAGCGTTGGATTTCTCGGCGCGATCGTGACGCTTGCTTCCTTCGTCGTGATCCTGTGGACACTTTCGGCCGCAGCGCCGCTCAGCCTGTTCGGAACGACAGTCGCGATCCCCGGCTATCTGGTATGGGCTGCGCTCATCTACGCGATCCTGGGCACCGCGCTTACGCACCTGATCGGCTGGCCGCTGGTCCAGCTCAATTTCAACCAGCAGCGTTACGAGGCGGATTTCCGCTTCAATCTTGTCCGGGTGCGGGAGAATTCTGAGCAGATTGCGCTGCTCGCCGGCGAAACGGCCGAATCCGACCGGCTGCTCACGCGCTTCGGCCGGGTCGTGGCCAATTGGCACCTCATCATGTCGCGGCAGAAGCGGCTGACATTCTTCACCACGGGTTATAACCGGTTCGCGCTGGTATTTCCTTTTATCGTGGTCAGTCCGGCCTATTTCGCGGGCGCCATGCAGCTCGGCGGTCTTGTGCAGACGGCAGGCGCGTTTGGCAGCGTAGAGACCGCGCTGTCGTTCTTCATCACCGTCTACCGCGATCTCGCCGAATGGCGCGCCGTGATCGCACGCCTGGACGGGTTCGACCGCTCGATCGCCATCGCGCGCGCCGCCGCCGGCGCCGTCGCTACCACGCAGCCGAGGGCCGACGCCGTTGCCGCCGCGAAGAAAACCGGGCTCACGATCGAAGGATTGTCAGTCAGATTGCCCTCCGGCGCGCCGCTCGTCGCCAGCGAGGAACTCTTCATACAGGCGGGCGAGCGCGCGCTCGTGACCGGACCCTCGGGTTGCGGCAAATCGACCCTGTTTCGCGCCATCGCGGGGCTGTGGCCGTTTGGCACGGGCAGCGTCGTGGTGCCGCGCGGCGCCAAGCTGATGATGCTGCCACAGCGGCCCTATTTCCCCGTTGCCACCCTCGAAGCGGCGGTGAGCTATCCATCGGAGCGAGGAGCATTCGCACCAGCGCTCATAGCCGAGGTGCTCGATGCCGTCGGACTACCGGCGCTGGCACAACGGCTTTCGGACGAAACACACTGGAACCAGGTGCTCTCACTCGGCGAACAGCAGCGCCTTGGCATCGCTCGCGCGATTCTGCAAGCGCCGGATTATCTATTCCTGGACGAGGCCACCGCGTCCCTGGACGAGCCAGCAGAAGGCAGGTTGTACCGACTGCTGCAGGAACGGCTTCCACGCGCCACACTCATATCGATCGGCCACCGCTCCACCCTCCATGCATTTCATGATCGGCATTTGGCGCTGTTCCCCGAGGGGGGCTACCATCGCATTCGCGACGCCGTGCTTGGCCGCGGCGCCGACGAAAAATTAGCGGACCCTTGAGGCCAGCGGCATTACGTTGGCGACGTGCGCAAAGGACGAAATCATTGCGCACTCAGATGGTCCGCGTGCCGCGGTCGATCCGGCATGACGGTCGAGCTGAATCCGGTGCACGGCCGCAGTGACTCTCCTGTGCGGCGAGCCCCCGCCGCCCCAGCAGGATAGCATCGGTTAGTTTCTGTCGACGGAGGGTAAATCCTGTAGCGTCGCCCCGCCCTCGAAGTGCTCAACGAAGATGCGACCGATGCTGCGGGTGCAAGCGATGGCCGTGACCGAGGAGACCGCAAGGCCTATGAGGCCGCTTGCCGGCACGATGTAGACAAGCGTTGATGTCGTCACCGCTCCGAGTCCTGTTGGCATGGCGCCCCCCATCAGTCCGACCACCAGGGCACGCGCTCGGTCACGCTCGAATGGCACGCCATAAAGACCGCTCAGCACCTTCACCATGCGCACGATGACAGCGGTGATGCTGGCGACATTCGCAATCGGCACCGGGATGATTCCGCCGACCGCCGCGTAGGCGGCATGACGCTCTACGATTGCTCGGGCCAGCGATCGTCGCCGCGTGGCGTCTGTTTCGACCGGCGTGCCCCGCGCGAGCGCGCCCGCAACCGGCGTGGGAGGAGCTTGCGACGCGGGCGCCGCCTCGCTCGCACGCGCCGGCTCGCGCGAAGTGGCCGCACCATCACGCCCTTCGCTCATACCCGGGAGGCTCTCTCGCGGCACTGTTACGCCATGTCCGGCGGCAACCTCGCCGAGGTCGTCGCTCGCGCGCCGGATGGCCTTGGGCAGAGTTTTCTTGCTCACGCTCACGCCGCCTGTTTGATGCCGAGGATGTTGTCGACCTCGTCGGCGATGGCCGCGATGTCACGCGCCGCGGGACCGGTACTGTCGACAAGGCTCGGCGTCGCGCCCCAAAGCGCAGCCTCGGCATAGATAACGCGATTGGTCATCTCGCTCCCGAGCAGCGGAAAGCCTGCCTCGGCCAGTTCGGAGCGAATATGTTTCGCAATCACGGAGTCGCGCGTCGTCTGGGTGAGCAGGCAGCGGAAGATCGGCCGCCGGCCACCGACGCCGTTCATGAAGGTGCCAAGCGTGTCCAACATGCGGTCGACATCGAACGGGGAAGGCTTCACCGGGACAAGGATAAGATCGGTTGCGGCAAGAGCTGCCAGCGTCGCCTCCGACCGAAAGCCTGGAGTATCAATGATAACTGGGCCGCCTCCGGCGGCAAGGCGGCGCGCCGTCTTCCACGCCTGCTCGGTTGCGTCTTCGACGACGGCGACACCGCCGAGCGCCCGCTCGCGCGCCGCCAGCCGCGCAATCGAGCGCTGCGGATCGGCGTCAATGATGGTAGGGCGGCGACCGGCAAGGTGCCAATGAACCGCGAGGCAACTTGCGACCGTGCTCTTGCCACTGCCGCCCTTCATGGTCGCTACCGTGATGATAGTGCTGGTCACCATCCGTCTCCTCGCCAAAATGCAAAAGCGACGAATCTATCAGAATCAAATATTATCGTTTTCTTGGAGAGCTGCCTATCTGCCGAATTCCTAACCGTGTAACTGTCCGTTTTGGAGAGCAATACCTGCTTCCGACCGCGATCGCGATGTCGCCCTCGCTGGCTTGATCGCGCCGATTTGATCACGGCGCAAGCAAGCGAGGGCATCTGGATGCAAGGTTCTCTTGCCGCCGTCGCCGTGACGAGCCTGCGTACGGATCGTAGGAGCCATATCGTCTGAGCCTTCTCGCTTGACGAGTCGATTGTGCATCCGCGATAAATTCTGCTGGTTCGCGATAAGCTCAAAATCGGCAGTGTAGGACCCCTCCGCGAATGGCACGCAAAAGCTGGTATTCGTGGTCGCCCGCCTTGAGACGAGGACAACGACAAGGCGGACAGGCACAGGAGAATAATCCTCTCCCCCTCTCGGATGCCCAGCTTGGAATTTGGTTCGCTCAGACGATCGATCTGTCGAACCCGGCATACAATCTTGCTGAATACCTGGAAATTGATGGCCCCGTCAATGCGGCGCTGTTCGAAATGGCGTTGCGATACGTTGTGAATGAGACCGAGGCTCTCCATGTCCGCTTTGTTAGCGGTATCGACGGCCCCGCGCAGATCATTGGCCCTCCCCCCGACTGCGCAATGTCCCTCGTCGACGTCAGCGCCGCCGCCGATCCGCATGCGGCTGCCGAACGGTGGATGAGGGCGGATCTGGCAAGAACCGTCGATCTCAGACACGGCCCGCTCTTCACGTATGCTCTGTTCAAAGCAGCTCCTGACCGTTTCTTTTGGTATTCTCGCTACCATCACATCGTAATGGATGGGTTTGGCTTCGCGCTCATGGCGCGACGCGTGGCGGATGTCTATTCGGCGCTTGCGGCCGGGCCGGCCATTGATGCGGACACCTTTGGCTCTCTGGCTCTTTTGCTCGAAGACGATGCGAGGTATCGCGCTTCCGAGCGGTTCGAGCAGGATCGTCAATTTTGGATCGATTATCTGGCCGATCTGCCGGAGCCAGCAAGTCTAGCCGATGATGCAGGGCTGAGACCCTGCAAATTCATCCGTCATACCGGGCGTTGCCGTTTTCACGCATCAGCATCTGCGCTCGGTCGCACACCGAATCGGCGTGAGCCTGCCGCAACTCGTCACCGCGGCGGCAGCAATTTTCGTGCATCGTTTGACCGGCGAGCAAGACGTCATTCTCGATGTTCCGCTCACGGCGCGCATGACGCCGCTGGCGCGGCGCACGCCGGGCATGATGTCAAACGTTTTGCCGGTGCGATTGGCTGTACGTCCGGACATGACCGTGTCCGAGATCGTCGGCGAAACGACGCGGCGGATGCGCCATGTTATTCGGCATCAACGCTACAACGTCGCGAATTTGCGGCGGGATATCGGACGGGCCGACCAGAGAATGTTCGGGCCGACGGTCAATTTCATGCCGTTCGACTACGACCTGCGTTTCGATGGCCATCCGGTCACAGCCCACAATCTCTCAAACGGGCCGGTCGATGATCTATCGATCGTTTTGTATGACCGATTGGACAGTCGTGAGGTTCGGATCGATTTCGATGGCAATCCGGCATTGTACGGCGCTGACAAGCTCGCCGACCTTCACCGACGATTCCTGAGACTTTTGGGCGCGCTTGACGATCCGGACCATGCGATCGGCAAGCTCGACATTCTCAGCCCCGCGGAGCGTCACACCATCCTGCGGGAGTGGAACGACACCGCGCGTGCGGTCCCGGGCATGACCCTGCCTGAGCTGTTCGCGGCGCAGGTGGCGCGCACGCCGGATGCGGATGCGGTGGTGTTCGAGGATGAGCGGCTGAGCTATGGCGAGCTCGATGCGCGTTCGAGCCAGCTGGCGCATCACCTGCGCGGGCTCGGGGTCGGGCCCGAGGTGGTGGTGGGGCTGTGCATCGAGCGCTCGCTGGCGATGCTGGTGGGGCTGCTCGGCATCCTCAAGGCCGGGGGCGCCTATCTGCCGCTCGATCCGGACTATCCGCCGGAGCGGCTGGCGTTCATGCTGGCGGATGCCGGCGCGCCGGTGCTGCTCACCCGCGCGGCGCTGCGCGCGCATCTGCCCGCGCATGACGTGAGCAGCGGCGGCGCGCGCAGCGATGACGCACACATCGTGTGCCTCGATGCCGACTGGCCCGCCATCGCGCAACAGCCCACGACCGCCCCGGCCACCGGCCTCCACCCGCAACACCCCGCCTATGTCATCTACACATCCGGCTCCACGGGAACGCCGAAGGGCGTCGTGATCAGCTCACCACAATCTGGTGAGGCTCGTGAAGAGCGCTGACTTGTCGACATGACATCGGACGACGGTTTCCTGCATTTGGCACCGCTCTCGTTCGATGCCTCGACCTTCGAGATTTGGGGCGCGTTGCTCAACGGAGCCAAGCTGGTCGTCTCTTCGGGCGGCCCGCTCGATATCGCCGAATCTCAAGCGCATCATCGCGAGCGACGGTGTCAGCGTGCTGTGGCTGACGGCTGCGCTGTTTCATCAGGTGATCGACGAGGACTGTTTCGGCGATTGCAGGCGTGAGGCAGCTGCTAGCCGGCGGCGAGTTCTGTCTGCTCCGCACGTGCGCGCCGTGGTCGACGGCGCAGAACGGTGGTCGATTGATCAACGGCTATGGGCCGACCGAGGACGACGTTCAGCGCCAGCTTCGCTGTGACCGGGCGAACCGACTTCCACGATTCCGTTCCGATCGGCCGTCCGATCTGGAACACGCGGGTTTACGTTTTGGACGGTGGTCTGGAGCCTGTACCTGCTGGTGTGAGCGGGGAGCTTTACATTGCGGGTTGCGGGTCTGGCGCGGGGCTATGTGGGGCGCTCGGGCCTGACGGCGGAGCGGTTTGTTGCGGACCCGTTCGGTGCTGCGGGGAGCCGGATGTACCGCACCGGGGACTTGGCGCGCTGGCGCGTTGATGGGGTGCTGGAGTTTCTGGGTCGTGCGGATGCGCAGGTGAAGGTGCGTGGCTTCCGCATCGAGCCGGGCGAGATCGAGGCGGCGCTGGTTCGCCATGGGGATGTTGCGCAGGCGGCGGTGATTGCGCGCGAGGACGGCCCCGGGGGCAAGCGGCTGGTTGGCTATGTGGTCGCGGCGGGGGCAGCGGTGCCCGATGCGGCGGCGTTGCGTGCGCATCTGGGGCGCAGCCTTCCCGAGCACATGGTGCCATCGGCGTTCGTGGTTCTGGATCGTCTTCCGCTCACGCCCAACGGCAAGCTCGACCGTCGTGCGCTGCCGGCGCCGGAGGCGCGTGTGGGATCGGTACGGCGTGTTGCGCGCACGCCGCAGGAGGAGATCCTTTGCGGGCTGTTTGCGGAGGTTCTGGGGCTTGAGCGTGTTGGGATCGACGACAACTTCTTTGCGCTGGGGGGTCATTCGCTGCTGGCGACGCGGCTGATCAGCCGCATCCGTTCGACGCTGGATGTTGAGCTTTCGATCCGCAGCCTGTTCGAGGCGCCGACGGTTGAGGCGCTGGTGCAACGGCTTGGGGATGCGCGGCCTGGGCGTGCGGCGTTGCGGGCGCTGGCGCGGCCTGCGGAGATCCCGCTGTCGTATGCGCAACGCCGGCTGTGGTTCCTTGACCGGCTGGAAGGATCGAGCGCGACCTACACGATCCCGCTGGCGCTGCGTGTTCGTGGGGTGCTGGATCGCCCTGCGCTGGAGGCGGCGCTGGGCGACCTGGTTGAGCGGCACGAGAGCCTGCGCACGATCTTTCCGGACACGCTGGGTGTTCCGCGGCAAGTGATCCTTGATGCGGGGGTGGCGCGACCGCGGCTTTCGGTTACGGCGATTGACGAAGGCTCGCTTGCGGGGGCGTTGTCGGGTGCGGCGCGCACGGGGTTTGATCTTGCGCGCGAGCCGCCGCTGCGGGTGCATCTGTTTGCGCTGGGGGAGAGCGAGCACGTCGTTCTGCTGCTGCTGCACCACATTGCCGGCGACGGCTGGTCGCTGGCGCCGCTGCTGCGCGATCTTGGTCGGTTCTACGAGGCGCGCTGCCTTGGGCGTGCGGCTGGGGTTGCTGCGCTTGCGGTTCAATATGCCGATTACACGCTGTGGCAGCACGCGGTTCTGGGCTCGGAGGAGGATGGGGAGAGCGCGATTGCGCGCCAGCTGTCGTTCTGGACCAGCCAGTTGGCGGGGCTTCCGGACCAGCTTGATCTTCCGCTCGACCGTGCGCGGCCTGCGGTGTCGAGCTATCGCGGGGGGAGCGTTGGGCTGCGGCTGTCTGGGCCGCTGCACGGAGCCTTGCTGGAGCTTGCGCGCGCGAGCGGAGCGAGCCTGTTCATGGTTCTGCAGGCTGGGCTGAGCGCGCTGCTGACGCGGCTTGGTGCGGGCAGCGACATTGCGATCGGGAGCCCGATTGCGGGTCGCACCGACAGTGCGCTGGACGATCTTGTCGGGTTCTTCGTGAACACGCTGGTGCTGCGCACGGACACGTCTGGTGCACCGAGCTTCCGGGAGTTGGTTGGGCGGGTTCGAGCGAGCAATCTTGCGGCCTACAGCCACCAGGAGCTTCCGTTTGAGCGTCTGGTTGAGGTGCTCAACCCTTCGCGCTCGCTGTCGCGCCATCCGCTGTTCCAGGTGATGCTTGTATTGCAGAACAACGCGGAGCTTCGGCCTGAGCTTTTGGGTCTTGAGGCGGGGTTTGAGGCGGTATCGACGGCGAGCGCGAAGTTCGACCTGTCGTTGAGCCTTGCGGAGCGGCGGGGTTTTGACGGCACGCCTGCGGGGATCGAGGGAGCGCTGGAATACGCCAGCGACCTGTTCGATCGTTCGAGCGTGGAGGCGATTGCTGGGCGGCTGGTTCGGCTGCTGGAGGGCGCGGTTGCCGATCCGGATCGTGCGATCGGCCGGCTCGACATTCTCAGCCCCGCGGAGCGTCACACCATCCTGCGGGAGTGGAACGACACCGCGCGTGCGGTCCCTGGCATGACCCTGCCTGAGCTGTTCGCGGCGCAGGTGGCGCGCACGCCGGCTGCGGATGCGGTTGTGTTCGAGGATGAGCGGCTGAGCTATGGCGAGCTCGATGCGCGTTCGAGCCAGCTGGCGCATCACCTGCGCGGGCTCGGGGTCGGGCCCGAGGTGGTGGTGGGGCTGTGCATCGAGCGCTCGCTGGCGATGCTGGTGGGGCTGCTCGGCATCCTCAAGGCCGGGGGCGCCTATCTGCCGCTCGATCCGGACTATCCGCCGGAGCGGCTGGCGTTCATGCTGGCGGATGCCGGCGCGCCGGTGCTGCTCACCCGATCAGCGCTGCGCGCGCATCTGCCCGCGCATGACGCGCGCAGCGGCGGCGCGCGCGGCGATGACGCGCACATCGTGTGCCTCGATGCCGACTGGCCCGCCATCGCGCAACAGCCCACGACCGCCCCGGCCACCGGCCTCCAACCGCAACACCCCGCCTACGTCATCTACACCTCCGGCTCCACCGGAATGCCCAAGGGCGTCGCCGTCACGCATCAAAATGTCGTGCGGCAATTACATCGCATGGGGAATTCCGGCCTGCCGATTGAGCATCGGAACGGGAGCACCCGTTCTCAATGCACTGGCGTTCGACGCGACTGTGACGCACTTTTCCTGCCGCTGCTCTCGGGCAGCTCGTCGTGCTTCCGCCCGAACACAACCAGTTTGAGATACTCGCAGACCGCTACAGTAGCGGGCGACTTCAGCCTCCTCAAGCTGACGCCCTCTCATCTCGACATGCTGAACCACGTAGGACCGATTGAGCGCCTTTCGCGACTGACCAACTGCATCGTCGTCGGCGGCGAGAGCGTGACCGGCGCGCACCTCGCTCCCTGGCGTCGCCACATTCCGCAAACGCAGATCATTATGCATTACGGCCCCACCGAGACGACGTGCGTCAGCACCACCTACGAGCTGCAGTCCAGTGATCCTGATGACGGCGTCATGCCGATCGGCCGTCCGATCTGGAACACGCGGGTTTACGTTCTGGACGGTGGTCTGGAGCCTGTACCTGCTGGTGTGAGCGGGGAGCTTTACATTGCGGGTTGCGGGTCTGGCGCGGGGCTATGTGGGGCGCTCGGGCCTGACGGCGGAGCGGTTTGTTGCGGACCCGTTCGGTGCTGCGGGGAGCCGGATGTACCGCACCGGGGACTTGGCGCGCTGGCGCGTTGATGGGGTGCTGGAGTTTCTGGGTCGTGCGGATGCGCAGGTGAAGGTGCGTGGCTTCCGCATCGAGCCGGGCGAGATCGAGGCGGCGCTGGTTCGCCATGGGGATGTTGCGCAGGCGGCGGTGATTGCGCGCGAGGACGGCCCCGGGGGCAAGCGGCTGGTTGGCTATGTGGTAGCGGCGGGGGCAGCGGTGCCCGATGCGGCGGCGTTGCGTGCGCATCTGGGGCGCAGCCTTCCCGAGCACATGGTGCCATCGGCGTTCGTGGTTCTGGATCGTCTTCCGCTCACGCCCAACGGCAAGCTCGACCGTCGTGCGCTGCCGGCGCCGGAGGCGCGTGTGGGATCGGTACGGCGTGTTGCGCGCACGCCGCAGGAGGAGATCCTTTGCGGGCTGTTTGCGGAGGTTCTGGGGCTTGAGCGTGTTGGGATCGACGACAACTTCTTTGCGCTGGGGGGTCATTCGCTGCTGGCGACGCGGCTGATCAGCCGCATCCGTTCGACGCTGGATGTTGAGCTTTCGATCCGCAGCCTGTTCGAGGCGCCGACGGTTGAGGCGCTGGTGCAACGGCTTGGGGATGCGCGGCCTGGGCGTGCGGCGTTGCGGGCGCTGGCGCGGCCTGCGGAGATCCCGCTGTCGTATGCGCAACGCCGGCTGTGGTTCCTTGACCGGCTGGAAGGATCGAGCGCGACCTACACGATCCCGCTGGCGCTGCGTGTTCGTGGGGTGCTGGATCGCCCTGCGCTGGAGGCGGCGCTGGGCGACCTGGTTGAGCGGCACGAGAGCCTGCGCACGATCTTTCCGGACACGCTGGGTGTTCCGCGGCAAGTGATCCTTGATGCGGGGGTGGCGCGACCGCGGCTTTCGGTTACGGCGATTGACGAAGGCTCGCTTGCGGGGGCGTTGTCGGGTGCGGCGCGCACGGGGTTTGATCTTGCGCGCGAGCCGCCGCTGCGGGTGCATCTGTTTGCGCTGGGGGAGAGCGAGCACGTCGTTCTGCTGCTGCTGCACCACATTGCCGGCGACGGCTGGTCGCTGGCGCCGCTGCTGCGCGATCTTGGTCGGTTCTACGAGGCGCGCTGCCTTGGGCGTGCGGCTGGGGTTGCTGCGCTTGCGGTTCAATATGCCGATTACACGCTGTGGCAGCACGCGGTTCTGGGCTCGGAGGAGGATGGGGAGAGCGCGATTGCGCGCCAGCTGTCGTTCTGGACCAGCCAGTTGGCGGGGCTTCCGGACCAGCTTGATCTTCCGCTCGACCGTGCGCGGCCTGCGGTGTCGAGCTATCGCGGGGGGAGCGTTGGGCTGCGGCTGTCTGGGCCGCTGCACGGAGCCTTGCTGGAGCTTGCGCGCGCGAGCGGAGCGAGCCTGTTCATGGTTCTGCAGGCTGGGCTGAGCGCGCTGCTGACGCGGCTTGGTGCGGGCAGCGACATTGCGATCGGGAGCCCGATTGCGGGTCGCACCGACAGTGCGCTGGACGATCTTGTCGGGTTCTTCGTGAACACGCTGGTGCTGCGCACGGACACGTCTGGTGCTCCGAGCTTCCGGGAGTTGGTTGGGCGGGTTCGAGCGAGCAATCTTGCGGCCTACAGCCACCAGGAGCTTCCGTTTGAGCGTCTGGTTGAGGTGCTCAACCCTTCGCGCTCGCTGTCGCGCCATCCGCTGTTCCAGGTGATGCTTGTATTGCAGAACAACGCGGAGCTTCGGCCTGAGCTTTTGGGTCTTGAGGCGGGGTTTGAGGCGGTATCGACGGCGAGCGCGAAGTTCGACCTGTCGTTGAGCCTTGCGGAGCGGCGGGGTTTTGACGGCACGCCTGCGGGGATCGAGGGAGCGCTGGAATACGCCAGCGACCTGTTCGATCGTTCGAGCGTGGAGGCGATTGCTGGGCGGCTGGTTCGGCTGCTGGAGGGAGCGGTTGCCGATCCGGATCGTGCGATCGGCCGGCTCGACATTCTCAGCCCCGCGGAGCGTCACACCATCCTGCGGGAGTGGAACGACACCGCGCGTGCGGTCCCTGGCATCGACCCTGCCTGAGCTGTTCGCGGCGCAGGTGGCGCGCACGCCGGCTGCGGATGCGGTTGTGTTCGAGGATGAGCGGCTGAGCTATGGCGAGCTCGATGCGCGTTCGAGCCAGCTGGCGCATCACCTGCGCGGGCTCGGGGTCGGGCCCGAGGTGGTGGTGGGGCTGTGCATCGAGCGCTCGCTGGCGATGCTGGTGGGGCTGCTCGGCATCCTCAAGGCCGGGGGCGCCTATCTGCCGCTCGATCCGGACTATCCGCCGGAGCGGCTGGCGTTCATGCTGGCGGATGCCGGCGCGCCGGTGCTGCTCACCCGCGCAGCGCTGCGCGCGCATCTGCCCGCGCATGACGCGCGCAGCGGCGGCGCGCGCAGCGACGACGCCCACATCGTCTGCCTCGATGCCGACTGGCCCGCCATCGCGCAACAGCCCACGACCGCCCCGGCCACCAGCCTCCAACCGCAACACCCCGCCTACGTCATCTACACCTCCGGCTCCACCGGAATGCCAAAGGGCGTCGCCGTCACGCATCAGCATGTCACCAATCTTGTGGCCGCGCAGATGGCGGACTTTCCGATGCGGCCTGAAGATCGCGTCCTTGGCGATCGCGTCGATCAGCTTCGATGCTGCGGTCTGGAAAATGCTCCTGCCACTTCTGCACGGGGCGCTGCGCTTGTCTGATGGCTAACCTTGACATGCAAGAGCCGTCGGCGTTCTGGCGATCTCATTCCCGTCATGCAGCGAATTATCGCGCATGCGACTGCCCTCGCTGCTTGCTGCCGATCATCGAGACCGCCGCCCTGCCGCTCTCAGACTTCATGGTCGTCCTCGGGGGCGAGGAAGCGTCACCGGCTCTGTGTCGCGCGTTGCGTGAACGATCGGGCCGGACGCCGATGGTCAATACCTACGGGCCGACCGAGAGCGTATCGATCGCCTCGACCATGATTCTGGACGCCCTGCCGGGCGCGACCGCCTCCGATCGGTCGTCCGATCTGGAACACGCGGGTCTACGTTTTGGACGGTGGTCTGGAGCCTGTACCTGCTGGTGTGAGCGGGGAGCTTTACATTGCGGGTTCTGGCCTTGCGCGGGGCTATGTGGGGCGCTCCGGGCCTGACGGCGGAGCGGTTTGTGGCGGACCCGTTCGGTGCTGCGGGGAGCCGGATGTACCGCACCGGGGACCTGGCGCGCTGGCGCGTTGATGGGGTGCTGGAGTTTCTGGGTCGTGCGGATGCGCAGGTGAAGGTGCGGGGCTTCCGCATCGAGCCGGGCGAGATCGAGGCGGCGCTGGTTCGCCATGGGGATGTTGCGCAGGCGGCGGTGATTGCGCGCGAGGACGGCCCCGGGGGCAAGCGGCTGGTTGGCTATGTGGTAGCGGCGGGGGCAGCGGTGCCCGATGCGGCGGTGTTGCGTGCGCATCTGGGGCGCAGCCTTCCCGAGCACATGGTGCCATCGGCGTTCGTGGTTCTGGATCGTCTTCCGCTCACGCCCAACGGCAAGCTCGACCGTCGTGCGCTGCCGGCGCCGGAGGCGCGTGTGGGATCGGTGCGGCGTGTTGCGCGCACGCCGCAGGAGGAGATCCTTTGCGGGCTGTTTGCGGAGGTTCTGGGGCTTGAGCGTGTTGGGATCGACGACAACTTCTTCGCGCTCGGCGGCGACAGCATCATGTCGATCCAGTTGGTGAGCCGGGCGCGCAAGGCTGGACTGGTGATCACGCCGCGCGCGGTGTTCCAGCATCAGACCGTTGCAGCGCTTTCTGCTGCTGCCGGCGCCTTATCTTGGCGCAGGCTTCCCCTGCTGTCGACATCGCCACCGGAGCATTGCCGGCGACGCCGATCATGCACTGGCTGCTGGAGCGTGGCGGGCCGATCGATCGCTTCTGCCAGGCGATGCTGCTGCAGGTGCCGGCGGGTGTGCAGGGCGATCATCTCGTCGGCGCCTTGCAGTGCCTGTTCGATCATCACGATGCATTGCGGCTGCGACTGACTGCGGCTGAAGGCGCGCCGGGTGGAGCCTGGAGGTGGCGCCGGCCGGCGCGGTGGCGGCTGGCGATTGCCTGCGGCGGATCGATATTTGCGGGCTTGATGATGCGGGGCTGCGCGCCTGCATTGCCGAGGCAGCGCAAGCGGCCGAGGGCCGGCTTGCGCCGGCGGCCGGAGTGATGGTGCGGCGGTTTGGTTTGACGCCGGCGCGCAGGCGCCGGGCCGGCTGCTGCTGACGATCCATCATCTGGCGGTGGACGGGGTGTCGTGGCGCATCCTGGTGCCGGAGCTTGCGGCGGCGTGGGCGGCGATTGCGCACGGGCGGCTGCCGTCGCCGCCGCCGCGAGGGACCTCGTTTCGGGGCTGGGCGCAGCGGCTTGCGTTGCAGGCGCAGGATGCGGAGTGCGTTGGGGAGCTTGGGTTCTGGCGCGGGATGCTGAGTCAGCCTTCGCTGGCGCTGGTTGAGGGTGCCCTCGATCCTGCTCGCGACATCAACGGCACGGCCGGGCATCTCACGCTCACGCTGCCGGCTGCGATCACGGGAGCGTTGCTGACGCGGGTGCCGGCGGCGTTCCATGGCGGCATCAACGATGTGCTGCTGACCGGCTTGGTGGTGGCGATTGCGGACTGGTGCCGGCGGCGCGGTCGGGGCGCGAGCCCTGCGGTGCTGCTCGATCTGGAGGGACACGGGCGCGAGGAGGTGTTCGCGGATGTGGACCTCTCGCGCACGGTGGGCTGGTTTACCAGTCTGTTCCCGGTGCGGCTCGATCCCGGCGCGCTCGATGTCGAGGAAGCGATGGCGGGCGGCGGCGCGCTCGGGCGGGTGCTCAAGCTCATCAAGGAGCAGCTGCACGCGCTGCCGGACAACGGGCTGGGCTACGGGCTGCTGCATTATTTGAACCCGCAGACGGCCGCGCGGCTTGCCGGGTTTGCGGCGCCGCAGATCGGCTTCAACTATCTCGGCCGCTTTGCGGCGCCGGCGGCGGCGGACTGGGCCGTTGCCGGCGAGGCGGTAAAGCTCGGCGCCGGCGACTGGGCGATGCCGCTTCCCCACGGCCTCGAGGTCAACGCGCTCACGCTCGATGATCGCGAGGGGCCAAGGCTCACAGCCAACTGGTCATGGGCGCCGGCGCTGGTGAGCGAAGCCGAGATTCGCGATCTGGCGGAACGCTGGTTTGCGGCGCTGGAAGCGCTGGTTCGCCATGTGGCGGCGCCCGGCGCCGGCGGTCGCACGCCCAGCGACCTGCCATTGGTGGCGCTCACGCAGGCCGAGATCGAGGGGCTGGAGAGCAGGTATGGGCGGATCGAGGACATCCTGCCATTGTCGCCGCTGCAGGAGGGGCTGCTGTTCCATGCGCTTTATGACGCGCAGGCGCACGATGTCTACACGGTGCAGCTGGAGCTGACGCTGGAGGGAGCGCTCGACAGCGCGGTGCTCAAACAGGCGGTCGCGGCACTGGTGGCGCGCCATGCCAGTCTGCGCGCGAGCTTCCGCCACGACAACCTCAGTCGGCCGGTGCAGATCATCGTGCCGGAGGTGGCGACGCCCTGGCGTTGCATCGATCTGTCACGGCTCGATGCCGCCGAGCGCGTGCAGCGACGGGTGGATATCCTGGCGCAGGAGCGCGCCGAGGGTTTCGACCTTGCTGCTGCGCCGCTCGTTCGCTTTGCGCTGATCCGGCTCGCTGCCGAGGAGCATCGGCTGGTGCTCACCAACCATCACATCGTGATGGATGGCTGGTCGATGCCGGTGCTGGTGCAGGAGCTGCTCACGCTTTATGCGCAGCAGCTTCATCCCGGGCAGCTTGGCGATGCCGCGGCCCTGCCGCGGGTGACGCCCTACCGCGATTATCTCGCTTGGATCGCGGCGCAGGACCGTGCCGGCGCGCGTGCGGCCTGGCGGGAGGCGTTGGCGGGGTTGGAAGAGGCCACGCGTTTGGCCCTGCCTGATTCAGGAGGCCGACCGATCGCGCCCGAGCAGATCGCGCTTGCGCTGAGCGAGACGCTCACCGCGGCACTGACCCGGCAGGCGCGCCAGCATGGTCTGACGCTCAACACCTTGCTCCAGGCGGCGTGGGCCATTGTGCTCGGCCGGCTGACCGCACGCGAGGACGTGGTCTTCGGAGTGACGGTGGCGGGCCGGCCGCCGGAGATTGCCGGCATCGAGAGCATGGTGGGGCTGTTCATCAACACGCTGCCGCTCCGCATCAAGCTGCCGCCGGGCAAACCCTTCCTCGAGCTGCTCAAGGAGGTGCAGGACAGCCAGTCCCGGCTGATGGCGCATCAGCATCTCGGGCTGGCCGAGATCCAGAGCCTGGCCGGCTTGGGCGAGCTGTTCGACACTCTGGTCGTGTTCGAGAACTATCCCGTGGACCGCAGCGGCCTTTCGGCCAATGCCGGCGGTCTGCGGCTGACCGGATTCAGCGGGATCGATGCCACGCATTATCCGCTGAGCCTCGCGGCCAGGGCGGACGAGCGGCTGCAGCTGCGGCTGAGCTATCGCCCCGACCTGTTCGATCGCGCGAGCGTGGAGGCGATTGCGGGCCGGCTGGTGCGGCTGCTGGAGGGAGCGGTTGCCGATCCCGGGCGCGCGATCGGCAGGCTCGACATTCTCAGCGCTGCGGAGCGTCACACCATCCTGGAGGAGTGGAACGACACCGCGCGTGCGATCCCGGCGGCGACCCTGCCGGAGCTGTTCGCTTCGCAGGTGGCGCGCACGCCGGATGCGGTGGCGGCGGTGTTCGAGGACGCGCGGCTGAGCTACGGCGAGCTCGATGCGCGCGCGAGCCAGCTGGCGCATCACCTGCGCGCGCTCGGGGTCGGGCCCGAGGTGGTGGTGGGGCTGTGCATCGAGCGCTCGCTGGAGATGCTCATCGGGCTCCTCGGCATCCTCAAGGCCGGCGGCGCCTATCTGCCGCTCGATCCGGACTACCCGCGCGAGCGGCTCGCCTTCATGCTCGCCGATGCCGCCGCGCCGGTGCTCGTCACCCGCGCCGCGCTGCGCGCGCAATTGCCATCGCATGACGCGCGCATCGGCGGCGCGCACGGCGATGGCGCCCACATCGTCTGCCTCGATGCCGACTGGCCCGCCATCGCGCGGCAGCCCACCACCCCGCCGCGCAGCGGCCTCACCCCGCAAAACGCCGCGTATGTCATCTATACGTCCGGGTCGACGGGGACACCGAAGGCAGTGGTGGTCGCTCACCACAACGTGGTGAGGCTCGTGAAGAGCGTGGATTATGTCGAACTGACACCTGACGACGTTTTTCTGCATTTGGCGCCGCTCTCGTTCGACGCCTCGACCTTCGAGATTTGGGGCGCATTGCTCAACGGAGCCAAGCTGGTCGTCTATTCGGGCGGCCCGTTCGATATCGCCGAACTAAAGCGCACCATCGCAGCGACCGGGGTGAGTGTGCTGTGGCTGACAGCTGCGCTGTTTCATCAGGTGGTCGACGAGGATGTTTCGGCGATAGCGGGTGTGAGGCAGCTGCTGGCGGGCGGCGACGTTCTTTCTGCTTCGCACGTGCGCGCCGTGGTCGAAGCGCAGAACGGTTGCCGATTGATCAACGGCTATGGCCCCACCGAGGGAACGACGTTCAGTGCCTGCTTCGCTGTGACCGGTCGAACCGACTTCCACGATTCCGTTCCGATCGGGCGACCGATATCGAACACGCGGGTCTACGTTCTGGACGGTGGATTGGAGCCTGTGCCTGCGGGGGTTTGCGGGGAGCTTTACGTTGCGGGTTGGGGTCTGGCGCGGGGCTATGTGGGACGTGCCGGGCTGACGGCGGAGCGGTTTGTGGCGGACCGGTTCGGCCCGGCGGGGAGCCGGATGTACCGGACCGGGGACCTGGCGCGCTGGCGCGGCGACGGGGTGCTGGAGTTTCTGGGGCGGTCGGATGCGCAGGTGAAGGTGCGCGGCTTCCGCATCGAGCCGGGGGAGATCGAGGCTGCGCTGGTGGGGCATGCGGGTGTTGCGCAGGCGGCGGTGATAGCGCGCGAGGACGGCACCGGTGGCAAGCGGCTGGTTGCTTACGTAGTGCCGGCCTCCAAGCCGCTGATCGGCAAGGCCGACGTTCTTCCGCCGGCGGAACGTCAGAAAATTCTGTGCGATTGGAACGACACCGCGCGTGTGATCCCGGCGGCGACCCTGCCGGAGCTGTTCGCTTCGCAGGTGGCGCGCACGCCGGATGCGGTGGCGGCGGTGTTCGAGGACGCGCGGCTGAGCTACGGCGAGCTCGATGCGCGCGCGAGCCAGCTGGCGCATCACCTGCGCGCGCTCGGGGTCGGGCCCGAGGTGGTGGTGGGGCTGTGCATCGAGCGCTCGCTGGAGATGCTCATCGGGCTGCTCGGCATCCTCAAGGCCGGCGGCGCCTATCTGCCGCTCGATCCCGACTACCCGCGCGAGCGGCTCGCCTTCATGCTCGCCGATGCCGCCGCGCCGGTGCTCGTCACCCGCGCCGCGCTGCGCGCGCAACTGCCATCGCATGACGCGCGCATCGGCGGCGCGCGCAGCGATGAGGCCCACATCGTCTGCCTCGATGCCGACTGGCCCGCCATCGCGCGGCAGCCCACCACCCCGCCGCGCAGCGGCCTCACCCCGCAAAACGCCGCGTATGTCATCTACACTTCGGGATCCAGCGGAACCCCAAAGGGCGTAATCGTCGATCACGCCAGCCTTACCAATAAGATTCTCACGTTAGGACCCGAATTCGGGGCGGGTCCCGGTTTCCGAATCGCGCTTCTGAGTTCGCCTGCTTTTGATCCTTCGATAGAGCAGATGGCCCTACCTCTCGCTCATGGCGCTTCGATCGTTGTGATCAGCGACACAATTCGAGAGTCACCCGAGGGATTCTGGGGCTATGTAAGACACAAGGGGGTGGATCTCCTAAACTGCACCCCATCCCTGTTGGAGAGCCTCATCTCCAGTGCTCCGGACGGCGTCTCATTGCGCCACCTGGTACTTGGCGGCGAGCCCTTCATGATCGAATTGCGGCGAAAGATATCGACGCATCTCAACGTCGCGAACATCACCAATCTGTACGGTCCGACCGAAACTACGATCGACGCTGTCGGCTTTACTGTCGAAGAAGATCAACCCGGCCCGTATATCCCGATCGGCCGTCCGCTGCCCAATTACCGCGCCTACGTTCTGAATGCGGAATTGGAGCCAGTCGCCGTCGGGGAATGCGGGGAGCTTTACATTGCCGGAGCGGGGCTGGCGCGGGGCTATCTGGGGCAAGCGGGCCTGACCGCGGAGCGGTTTGCTGCCGACCCGTATGGCACCGCGGGGAGCCGGATGTACCGCACCGGGGACTTGGCGCGCTGGCGTGCGGACGGGGTGCTGGAGTTTTTGGGTCGCGCGGATGCGCAGGTGAAGGTGCGTGGCTTCCGCATCGAGCCCGGGGAGATCGAAGCCGCACTGGTGCGGCATGGCAGCGTGGCGCAGGCGGCGGTAATTGCGCGCGCGGATGGGGGCCGGAGCGAGCGACTTGTCGGCTATGTGGTTGCGGCCGCCGGTCAGCTTCCTGTAGCGAGAGAGCTGCGAGCGCATCTTGCGGAGACCCTCCCCGAGCACATGGTGCCGTCCGCGTTCGTGATGCTGGATCGTCTTCCACTGACGCCCAACGGCAAGCTCGACCGGCGGGCATTGCCTGCGCCGGAATATTCAGCCCTCGCGGGGTGGCGTCTGCCGCGCACGCCGCAGGAGGAGTTGCTGTGCGCGCTGTTTGCGGAGGTTCTGGGCGTCGAACGGGTAGGGATCGAGGACAACTTCTTCGCGCTCGGAGGACATTCCTTGCTGGCGACGCGGCTGATCAGCCGCATCCGCTCGACGCTGGGCGCCGAGATCGCGATCCGCAGCCTATTCGAGGCACCGACGGTGGAGGCTTTGGCCCAACGGCTCAATGCCAACCGTCCCGACCAGTCGCCGCTCGAGGTTCTGCTTCCGCTGCGCCCTTCCGGCAGTCTGAGGCCGCTGTTCTGCATCCATCCCGGCGGCGGCATGAGCTGGTCATATTCCGGGCTGATGCGGCACCTACCGGCCGAGCGTCCAATCTATGGCCTGCAGGCTCGTGGGATCATGCAGCCGCAAATGGCTCCTCACACCCTCGACGAAATGGCGGCGGATTATCTGGCCTTGATTCGGAAGGTCCAGCCGGCGGGCCCCTATAATCTGCTCGGCTGGTCGTTCGGCGGACTGGTGGCCCATGCCATCGCCACGCGCCTCCAAGACCAAGGCGAGACGGTAGCTCTGCTTGCTGTTCTCGACAGCTACCCCATCGACGGGCCCGGCGTGCCGGCGGGGGACACCGAACTCGATGACGAGAAACTGCTTGCGGATCAGCTCAGGGCGCTGGGTTACTATCGAGGCGAGGAACCGCTACAGATTTCGGGTGCGTTGGATATCCTGCGTAAGGCGGGAGATATACTCTCGAACCTCGAGGAGCATCAGGTTGCGGCAGTCATCCAGGTCTTGAAGAAGAATACGCGGCTGGCGTTGAATTTCCGTCCGCAACGATTCGCCGGCGATATGCTGTTTTTTGCTGCCACGCGGGGCGAAGCCCCGCCCGAGGTGGAAAGGTGGACCCCTTATGTCAGCGGCAAGATCGTCGTCCACGAAGTGGACTGCGAACACGTGCACATGATGAAGCCCGATGCATTGGCGAAGATCGGGGCTGTGCTCGCGAGGGAGTTGGAGAAGCAGTCGCGAAGCTTCAAGTAAAGCCAACCCGGCAGGATCTTATTGTTCTAGTCTAGCAGAAGACCCCGTTCCGAGACTTCACGTGCAATCACGGATGGCGGGCTTCAAGCGGATATTGCCTATTTCTGCCATCTGGCACAGGGGCAGGGGATGCCGGACGCCAAGCAGAGTGTCGCGCTGTCTTCGATTGCCGCGTCAGCGGGTTTGACTGCGGCCAAGGCGGTCGTCGGGGTACTCACCGGCTCCCTGGGACTGCTTTCGGAGGCGGCCCATTCCCTCATCGACGTCGGGGCGACCGTGATGACCTATTTCGCGGTGCGTGTCGCCGACAAGCCCGCCGACGAGGAGCACCATTACGGCCACGGCAAGGTCGAAAGCGTCACGGCGCTCGCCGAAACGGCACTCTTGTTCGGCCTCGCCGGCGTGGTGATCTGGGAGGCGGTCAAACGGCTCATGAGCCCGCACCCGCCGGAAGTTCAGGCCACGTCATGGGCATTCGCCGTGATTGCGCTCTCGATCGTGGTCGATTTTTTCCGTGCTCGGGTGCTCTACCGGACTGCCGAAAAAACCGCGAGCCAAGCGTTGGAAGCAGACGCACTCCATTTCAAGTCCGACATGTGGTCGTCGCTAGCGGTGCTCGCCGGTCTGCTGGGGGTCGCGCTAGGCCATGCCCGGGCCAACTCGGTGGCGGCGATAGTCGTGTCGGCGGTCATCTGTATCGCAGGCTGGCGACTCGGCCGGCGCACCGTTGAGACCCTGACCGATACCGCCCCTACCGGAGCCGCCGACAAGATTCGGGGCGCGGTCACGCGCATTCCGGGGGTCGTCGGACTGGAGCGACTGCGCGCCCGGCAGGTGGGTCCGGTGCTTTTCGTCGACCTCGTCGTCGCGGTCAGTCGCACGCTGCCGCTCGACCGCGTCTCGGCGCTCAAGGACCGCATTGTCGAACTGGTGCGCGCCGACAGTCGCGCCGCAGAGGTAACGGTGACCACGGAGCCGCGCGCGCTCGACGATGAGAGTGTCCTCGAGCGCGTCATGGTGATCGCCCGCAACCGCGCGCTCGCGATCCACCATGTGACCGCGCATGCCATCGAAGGACGCCTCGCGGTCTCCCTCGACCTCGAAGTCGACGGGACGCTGTCGCTGGGCGCCGCCCACGATATTGCGAGCGGGCTTGAAGAAGACATACGTGAGGAGCTGGGGCCGGGGGTCGAGGTCGAGACCCATATCGAGCCCCTGCAACCGTTTGACGAGCCCGGCCGCGAAGCCACGCCCGAACGCATTGCGATGGTGCGCGATGCGCTGACCGAGATTGCGGCCAAGGTCGTCTTCGTCGGAGCGATCCACGATGTGCGCGTGCGCGAATCCGATGGGGGCGAAATCGTCAATTTCCACTGCCTGGTCGCGCCCGAACTCAAAGTGGCGGACGTGCACGACAGGGTGGACGAAGTGGAGCGCGCGTTGCGGCTGCGCTTTCCATCGATCAGACGCGTCATCGGCCACGCGGAGCCGGCCCCGGTCTCGACATAGCGGGTCGACGTCGAGCGGAGTTACGAGGACGCATTGGTGACCTGCCACCAAAATCAGGCGTCAAGAACCCGCAAGGTCTGTCCACCCGCAATCATGGGATCAGCACGGCCGCGCCCTGCAGCCGACCCTCGCGCAAATCGGCAAGCGCCTCGTCGGCCGCTTCGAGCGGATAGCGCGTGACTTCGGTCTTCACGCCGGCCTGTGGCGCGAGCGTTAAGAATTCGCGTGCATCCGCGCGCGTCAGATTGGCCACCGACACGACGTGGCGCTCCTCCCAGAGCAGGCGATAGGGGAAGCTCGGGATGTCCGACATGTGGATGCCGCCGCAGACGACGCTTCCGCCCTTCTTCACCGCCTTGAGCGCCATTGGAACGAGCGGGCCGACCGGCGCAAAGATGATTGCGGCGTCGAGCAGCTCAGGCGGCATTTCGTCGGACCCGCCAGCCCAGACCGCACCGAGAGATTTGGCGAACACCTGCGCCGCCGTGTCGCCGCTGCGGGTAAACGCATAAACTCGGTGGCCCTGCCAAGTCGCCAGCTGGGCAAGGATGTGCGCAGCGGCGCCGAATCCGTAAAGGCCCAGCGCTTCGAGGCCGGCGCCCTGCACGCCTGCCCCCTCCCCTTGCCGCTGCGCGCCCGCCATGCGGTAGCTGCGCCATCCGATCAGGCCCGCGCAAAGAAATGGCGCGATTTCAGCATTATCCCTGTGTTCGGGAAGCGGGAAGCAATAGCGCGCATCTGCGAGCGCGTGCGTCGCATAGCCGCCATCGCGCGTGTAGCCGGTGAACAGCGGCCGATCGCATAGGTTCTCGCGACCGCTGCGACAGTAGGGACAGATGCCGCAAGTGTAGCCGAGCCAAGGGACGCCGACGCGCTCGCCGACGGCGAGGCCGGTGACGCTCTCTCCCAGCGCCGCCACCCGCCCCACGATCTCGTGGCCGGGCACGATCGGGAGCTTCGGATTAGGCAACTCGCCGTCGACGACATGCAGATCGGTGCGGCAGACACCGCAGGCGGCGACCTCGACCAGGATCTCGCCCGCCGCAGGCGCCGGCACGCGCCGCTCGCGCATGACGAGCGGGGTCCGCGGCTGCTCGAGCACCATCGCGCGCATGACGGCATCTTCCGCTTCCATCACGGTTGCTCTCTGCGTCGCTCAATCGGAAACCGCTGCGACGACCCGCGCCGCACTCTTGCTCGCAACCACCTCGTCGAGGCTTCTGCCGAAGTCCTTGAGCATGACGGCGGCGGCGTTGCGGCCCGGGCCGGCCGAGATCGAACCGCCGGGATGGGTGGTCGAGCCGGTCTGGTAGAGGCCGGCGATGGGCATGCGGTGCGACGCCCAGCCGGGGACCGGCCGCATATTGGCGGATTGCGCCGCGTTCTGCGCCCCGCCATGGCACGAGCCGCGCCAATTGTGCGGATTCATGCGTTCGAGGTCGAGCGGGCTTTCGACCACGCGCGCCAGGATCTTGTCATCGGTGAGATTGGTCGCAAAGCGCCGCAAATAGTCGAGATTGGCCTGCGACACCTGCTCCTTGATCTCGTCCCAGTGCTGCGGACCTTCCGCGAGTTCGTAAGGCTGAAAGCCGATCACCTTCACCGTGTGCTTCCCCGGCGGCGCCCGGCCGGGGTCGACGAGCGTAGGGCAGACCGCGAGCAGAACGGGGTCTTCGGTGTCGACGGCACCGCGCGCGTAGTCGTAGCCCATGCGCAGGGCCCGGGTCGCCGTCGACAAGATGCCGACGGCCATCGGCTCGCGCACGCCGCCATCGACCGCGAACCGCATCGGCTCGGTGGTCGCGTAATGCGTGACGAACAGCGTCGGACCGGCCTGCCACGTCTCCACGCCGGCGACGAAGTCGCCGCCCCAGGCCTCGCGCGGCGCCATGTCGACGAGATGCTTGATATGAATGGTCGACAGCACGGCCTTGCCCGCGCGATATGCGCTGCCATCGGCGCATTCGACCCCCGCGCAGCGGCCGTTTTCGACAATGAGCGCCCGCACGCTCTTGCCGGTGAGGATAATGCCGCCGTGCGCTTCGATGAGCCGCGCCAGCGCGGCGGAGAATGCACCCGATCCGCCTTTCGGAACGCACCAGCTCCAGCGCTGGCGGCCGTACACCAGCGAGTAGGCCAGCCGGCCCGACATCGGCCATTCCGGCGGGACCACCGTCTGGAACGCCATCCACAGCATGAACGAGCGGCAATGATCGTCCTCGAAATTATCGCGAATGATGTCCCAGCCGGACATCGCGACCCGGCGCAGCCAACGCTTGCCGTCGGGATGTTCGGCGAGCCGCTCGTTGATCGGCTTGTCCCATCCGATCGGCGTATACGACACCGCGTCGAAGATCGGCTTGACCGCGTCGTATTCAGCGATCATGCGCCGGTAGGCGGCGGCGTCCTTGTTGGAGAACTTGGCGAATTCGTCGCAGGTACGCTCGATGTCGTGGTACTGCGTCAAATACGTGCCGTCGGCGAACGGAACGTGGACGACGACTTCGGGATGAATGTATTCGAGGCCGTACGCGGCGAGCCCGAGCTCGTCGTTGCGCAACATCGGGCTGTCCTGGATCACGACATGAGCGGTTCCACAGGAATCATGCTGGAATCCGGGAAGCGTCAATTCCTCGGTCACGCAATTGCCGCCGACGACCGGCCTGCCCTCCAGCACCAAGCAGCGGTATCCGGCCTTGGCAAGATAGGCGGCCGCGATCAGGCTGTTGTGCCCGGCGCCCGCGACGACAACATCGAAACGATCGGCCATGTCCGCTCCTGCTGGAACCAAAACGCAGCACATCAGGGTTCCTCTTCGTCATTGTCCGAAGAGGCGCCGGCAGTATCGCGTGAAAACCGCTTTCGGCCCAGCGCCGAAGACGGACGGACGAAACGGGGCTCCGCGTCACGGAGCGTCGGGGTGCCGTCGAACAACTCCGCCGGATGGTGACCGGCGGCGCTTAGATCCGGACGTTCTTCACGTTGGCATTGGCGTAGAGGCGGTCGCGCGCCTCGTCGCCGAGTCGCGCGAGGCGGTCGAAATCGACCCCGACCAACTGGCCGTTGCGTTTCATCACTTTGCCCGCGATCAGCACGGTGTCCACGTTCTGCGGACCCATATTGGTGACCACGGCCCCGACTGCGTTGTTCATCGGCATGACGTTGAGCCGGTCGGTCCGCAACAGGATGACGTCCGCGTCCTTGCCGGGCGTGAGCGTGCCGATCCTGCGCTCGAGGCCGTTGGCGCGCGCGCCTTCGATGGTGGCGAATTCGAGCACCTCGCGCACGGTGAGGAATTTTGGCGGGTCCTTGTCGCCGGCGAGCCGCCGCGCCCAGACATCGTTCTTCTGGAGCGAGAAGATGGTGCGCATCTGCTGGAAGAAGTCGTTGGGGACCGAGGTTTCGACATCGACGCTCAGCGACGGCCGGATGCCGGTATCGATCGCCTTCTGAACCGGCGGATGGCCGTGCCCCATCAAAGTCTCGACATAGCTGGCGATGGAGACGGTGCCGCCAGTATCCCGGATCAGCTTCCACTCGGTGTCGTTCAGGGTGCAGCAGTGGATGTAGGTGGTATCCGATTGCAACGCCTTTTCAGCGTTCAATTTCTCCAACAGGCCGGATCGGCCCCTCTCGCCGACGCCGACATGGATGGTGATGCGGGCGCCGACGTCGCGGGCGGCCTTGAACGTCGGCAGGATTTGCTCGGGCGAACCGGACGGCGCCGCCAGATAGAGGGTCACCAGCTGGTCGTCACTGGAGAAATACTGCTTGCGCAGGCGCGCAATGTCGCTCGGAAATTTCGAGCCCTTCGCCTCCCACCAGCGGCCGTCCGCCGTCTGCGCGTTGCCGTAGGCGAACACCGCACGCACGCCGGAATCGCCCAGCGCCTTGACGGCGGCATCCGTGTGCTCCGGCGTGTTGTGAATGTGCGACCAGTCGAGAATGCAGGTGACGCCGCTGTCGATGGCGCCGAGGGCGCTGAAATAGTCGCCGGCGTAGACGTCGTCGGCCGTGTATCGGGCACCGAACGTCTTCTGCACGACCGCGATGTAGTCGTCGAGCGAGCCGTCGGGGAGGACGTTGCGCAGGATGCCCTGCCACATGTGGCGGTGGGTATCGACGAAGCCCGGCATGACGATCATGCGCGCGGCGTCGATGACCTCGGCGTCGGCTGCGCTGATATTCGGCCGCACGGCGGAGATCCTGCCGTGCTCGATCAGCACGTCGGCGCGCTCGAAGTCGCCGACGGTGCGGTCGAGAGTGAGCACGCAGCCGCCTTTGATCAGCGTCGCCCGCCCCGGAGCGGTTGCGCCGCTCGGCTGTTGTGCGCGCGCAGTCCCCCCGACCGCAGCCGCCACCGTCGAGGCGGCCACCGCGCCCGCGGCACTGGTGCAGAGGAACTGGCGACGCGACAGCGCCGGGGGTGAATTGCATGAGCTGCAGGCGCAGAGCGAGGACATGGTGGAATCGTGAAGGCGCATCATGGAATCCTCCCGGGGTGCGTGCTGTTGTTGTGAGCCGGAATGCTACCCCCATCGCCAGCACGCTGCCAGCGAGACGGGCCGAGTCGCGATGCGGAAGTGGGTGGCTGCCCACGCGCGGAACTGCGAACCCAAATCCCCCTGCCCGTGCATCGTCGGCGGCAAAAACAAAGAAGCGCACGAGTGTCCTCGTGCGCTTCCCGCGTCGACGCCGTCAGATTCGGCGCGCGCGTCGCTAGTTGGTGATGTCCTTGAACACCTCGGTCAAATTCGCGGTTTCTTCCTTGATGATCTTGTCGAATTGCTGCGGCGTGTCGGTGACCCCGATCACGAACTGCGCCGCGAGCTTGGCCTTGACCTCGGGGGACTGGATGATCTGCACCATGTCGCGATTGACCTTGTCGATGATCGGCCGCGGCACGCCCGCAGGCGCCATCAGGCCGAACCAGGAATCGTAGACATAGTCCAGACCGGCCTCCCGGAACGTCGGGACATTCGGCATCTCGGGAATGCGTTCCGCAGTTACGGCTGCGAGCGCGCGCACCTTGCCGGCCTCGGCCATCTCCTTGGACAGATTGACCGGCGCGAAATACATCTGCGCGTCGCCGCGCACGACGGCGGTCACCGCGTCGGGCGCGCTCTTGAACGGCACGTGCACGATGTTGATCCCGGCCGCCTTCCTGAACAGCGCGCCGGCGATGAACGTCGTACTGGCGAGGCCGGGCGAGGAGAAATTGAGGGTTCCTGGTTTTGCCTTTGCAAGATCGATCAGTTCCTTGAGCGTCTTGGCAGGCACTCCCGGATTGACGATCAGATAGAGCGGCGCCGAGCTGACGCGGGTGATGCCGGCAAAATCCTTGACCGGATCGAACGGCAGGTTCTTGTTGACGAGGCCCGCGACCGTGTGCCCGTTGGAGGTCAACATCAGGGTATAACCATCCGGCGCCGCCTTCGCCACTCCCACCGTCCCGGCAAGCCCCGGCCGGTTCTCGACCACCACCTGCTGTCCCCAACGCTTGGCTGCCTCGTCGGCAAGGATACGCGCCATGATGTCGGTCACGCTGCCGGCGCCGAACGGCACCACAATCGTGACCCGCTGGTTCGGATAATCCTGCGCAGACGCCGGTGCCGGCGCAACGACCGTCGCGGCAAGCAGCGCCACAACGCCAAGCCAAAGCATACGAAGCGTCGTCATCACGTTCCTCCCTAAATTTCTGGCGCACCCATACAATGGGTTGCAGCGTCCTGGAAAGCGATTAAAGCAGGAAGCGAAATCAGGGTATATGAGTAAAAACGTCGCCTCCGGTGCCTGCTAAAATCGTAGTAAATGCCGATGAAATAAGGGTTTCTCGCATTTTCGGTCGCTCGCGACATGGCCCTCGCGCTTGGTAATGGTTTGCATTATTTTGCGTTGGTTTTCAACGGTTCGGATTTGTTGGCGGTGGCTAGACGCGACAAGGACGCGACATGGCGGACGACGGGCGCCTTCTGTCGCGAGCGAGGTTGGTCGAAGGCGCGGCTGCTCTACGAGCTGCAGAACGGGCTGCCCTATCGGACCTTCCCGCCTGGACATGCATTCGACTGGAGCGACCCCTTCTGGAGCCTTACCTCGATGTCGAGGCCAGCGAGATATCGTTCCCGTCCGGCGTCGTGATGGGTGCAATAAACGATGCGGTCGCGGTGATCTCGGGCAGGCCTCGACCTCCCAAAAGGAGATCGGCACTCGAAGGGATGACCCTCGGCATCGAGGTGCTGCCGCCGGGGCACCAGCGGACGCTGACGTGCCATCACCCTCGGCGGACGCGCCAGCGGCCTCGCCAGTGCCGCCCAGGAAGGTCTCCGAGGCCGAGCTGCGGACTGCTTGCGGGTGATCGTGGAGAGCACCCCACCGGACGCTCCGCCTGGACGAGGAAAAGCTTCCATCAGCGGGTGGAGAGACAGCTCGGCGTGCAGATCGCGCGCGAGCGCTTTCTGGCGGCTCGGATGACGTGGCACCTCATTTCAAGCGACCGTGTGGGCCGACCGCGCAAGAACGCGCAATAAAATATTCTCGGAAAATTCCCGGACGAAATTCTCGGTCTATTTGGGAGCCGGGAATTTGCGAATAATGCAGAACCATTCCAAGCGTTTTATGACCATCGCGAGATAGCCATGGAGCTCTCGCGATGGACACCAACCAACTAACATGATGAAGGAGACGATCGCCTCGCCGGCGACCTGCTCGTCGGTGCGGACGCGATCCGCGCCTTCCTTGTGTCATCTCGGCATGCCCGAGAAAACCGCCGATCCCTATTACTTCAAGCGGAGCGGCAACTGGCCGATCGGCAACACCGCCGGCGACGGCGGGAAAATGATCGCCTGCAAGCGCCGGCTCATCCGCCATACTCGACAAGATCACGCGCGGCCCGAGCGCCGCCTGAAAACAAAACCGCCCGCGGTAGCCGAGGCCGGCCGCGGGGGTCTCTTCTAGGGCCTCATCGGGCGCGCGAACGCCCAGAAAGGAACGAAACATGTTGAGCAAGCAAGAAATACCAGCCTCCCTCGGCTGGCGTCTACACCAGGCGTGCAAGCGCCCGCTGGCAAGACCATTACCACCGTCACCGGCCAGTACATCGCCAAGGCGACGGTCGGCTACCCGAAATGGCTGCGGGCTCACGACGCCGCGCGCTGGCTGCGCGGTCAACTCGCCATCAAGCCAACCCTGAAACTCGCCGCCGAGACCTTCGGCGTCAGCGTGCCCACGGTCGCGGCAGCACGCGAGCGGCTTGAGCGCGCGCGAGCAGAGCAAGCGCCACGCCAACGGCGGCAGCGTCCCTGTCGCTCTCGCGATAATGCGGTCGAGCGCATCGTCGCCGGAGGTCGGCCCCGAGCGCGTCATGCGTGCGTCTCGACCAGCTGACGGAGCCGGGGCTGCCGCTGGTCGCGGCGGAGTAACTTCAAGCTGGCGCTGCTCGCGAGGGCAGCGCCTTTTCGTTTGGAACCAGGAGACACTAGCGATCAGACCAATCTACCCACCGCCGCAGCCGGCGATGAGCTTTGCCTTTGCCAGCAAATACGCGGTTTACCTTGCCGACGGCATCCCGTGTCCGCACTGCGGGCAGCATGCTGCACGCCACCGATGTCGAGGTCGATCGCCGTGGCGACGCCTGGCTCATCTGTGCTGGGCTGCCACAAGCGACATTCTCAACGATCTGAGGCACCGCTATGAAGATCACCGCCAGCGCGGCCGAGCTTGCCGGCGCGCTCGCGCTGGCGGCCTCGCTTATCGGATGATGGGCGTACCAGGAAGCATCGCGGGGCTCGAGGCCGTGCGTCTCACCGCAGCCGACGACGAGCTCACGATCGCAGCGGACGTGCTTGATTTCGCGCTCACCTTGGCCGCTCCAGCGGTCATGCGAGTCACCGGGCGAAGTGGCGGTGCCGGCCTCGAGGCTGTCGGCACTGGCCGCCGGCTTCTTACTCCAACGCAATGATCGAAATTCAAAGCGATGGACCATCTGCCCACATTGGGAGCGGACGCTCGCGCTTTCAAGCTACCAACTTTTCGCGCTGGAAGATCTGCCGGCACCGATCAAGCTGACCGACGAGACTGGCCACGTCACGCTGGCGCGTGAGGAGGCGACACGCTGCTCCTGCGGCCGGCCTTCGCCGCCTCGACCGAGAAGATGCGCATCTACTTCACCGGGTCCTGCTGCACGACGACGAGGGAGCCTTGACCGCGGTCGCGACCGACGGTCAGCGCCTGGTACGCATCTCGCGTGCCCGGCGCTACCGGACTGTCGTCGGACTTCGTTCTGATCGCGCCCAATGCGGCGCTGAAGATCATCGGCAAGCTATTCGGCGACAAGAGTGTCGAGCGAGTCACCTTGCGCCGCTCACCGACTCTGCTGTCGGTCGAGGCGTCGCACTTTGTCTTTGTCTCGAAGCTGATCGACGCCTTCTTTTCCCAACTACACGCGAGTCGTCCCGAAGCCGTCCAGCAGCACGGTCACCGTCGATCGCATCGAGCTGTTGCGAGCGCTCAACCGCGTCGCGGCAGTCGCCGAGCCTGGGGAGATTTCATGCGTGTCGGGTTCACCTGGACCGAGGGCGAGCCCGCGCTGCGGCTGTGCCTCACTAACTCCGATGGCGCCGATGATGTGGTCGAGGCCGCGGTTACCGGCTGTGGCCGGTCTCGCGGCACAGATCAAAATGTTGACCGAGATGCTGGACGAGCTGGGCGGCCAGCGCGTGTGCATTGCCAGCGCCGGCGCGATGGACCCGATCCTGTTGTCGGACATCGACCGCGAGGACTTCCTGGGGCTGCAGATGCCTTACCAATGGCCGGTGCGGACGACGCAGGCGGCATGAGGCAAGGGCAGCATGACCGCCGTCGTTCGCTTCCCGCCGCGCCGTATGGCTGCGGTCTTCATTTGCGAGGAGAGATCCGGCGCCGGCTGGCTCGCAATTGCAGGTGCGCACGGATGGCTGTGCGGTCGCTTAGCGAGGCGCGCGCAATGGCGCGCTGGCTCTCACACAATCTCGGGCTCCCGGTGAGGCATCTGTCATGACCGTCGCCGAGCTCTTAGCGAAATACGGCATCCATCTCCCAAGCACTGCGCCCGGCCGTTACTACACCATTTGCCCACAGTGCTCGTCGACGCGCAGCAGCAGCGAGCACCGCGCCGCCAAGGTGCTCGGCGTCACCATCGATGCCGATGGCGGCGTGCATTGGGGGTGCAATCACTGTTCCTGGACCGGGCCGGAAAAGGGTGCCGGCCAGGATCGCTACCAGCGCAGGCGCAGCGGTGAGAGATTTGCCGCGACCTATGACTACACCGACGCCGACGGCGCGCTTTTGTTCCAGAAAGTCCGCAATCGCACCAGGACGGGAGCCGCGTTTCTGGCTGCGCCGGCCGGACGGCAAGGGCGGCTCGTTTAACAATACGAAGGGGTCAACACCAGAATTCTCTATCACGCTGCCCGACGTTGCTCGTGTCCATCGCCGAAGGGCGCAATCGTCGCCGTGGTCGAGGGCGAGAAGGATGCCGACAGCCTGCGCGCGCTCGGCATCATCGCGACCTGCAATGCGCATGGTGCGAGCGAACTAGGCAAGCGGCCAAAGTGGACGAGAGCACATAGCGAACAATCTGCGCGGTGGCCGACATCGTCGTGCTCAACGACAACGATGCAGCCGGCTACGCGCACGCCGATGCGACCTGCAAGCCTCATCGCTCGGCGTCGCCAAGCGCGTGCGGCGGCTGGATCTCGCGAAGCATTGGCCCGAGCATCCCAAAGGGCGCAGACGTTAGCGACTGGCTCGCCGCCGGCCACACCGGCGAGGAGCTCGCGGCGCTGATCGAGCACGCGCCCGAGTATCAGCCGCCACCCTGCGCAAAAAAGGAAGCCATCGACAACAGCGACGGTGACGATGATACCGACGCCGAGATCGAGCGGCTCGCGAAGCTGTCGCTCGTCGAATACGAGCACCCGCGCAAGGCTGCCGCCGAGAAGCTCGGCGTCGCGCGCCTCGCATGCTCGATGCGTTTGGTGAAGGCCAAGCGCGCCGAGCTTGGCCTCAACGACGAGCGACGGCAAGCAGGGCCATGCCATCGCATTTCCCGAGCCCGAGCCGTGGCCGAAGTCCGGTGGATGGCGCCGTGCTGCTCGACGAGATTGCCAACGCTATCCGCAAGCATGTCGTCATGCCCGAGCACGCGCGCGATGCCTGCCGCGCTGTGGGTCGCTACATACCTATCTGCTCGATCCGCTCATGATTACGCCGCGGCTTGGCGTTCACACTCGCCGTCTAAAGGGCTGCGGCAAAACCACCTCTGCTCGACGTGCTCTGCTCAGCTCGTGTCTGCGGCCGCTGCCCGCCGCCAACTTCTCACCGAGCGCCATCTTCCGCGTCGTCGAGGGCTATCAGCCCCACGCTTGCTGATCGACGAGGCCGACTTCTTTCTTGCTCGACAACGAAGAGCTGCGCGGCGTGCTCAACTCTCGGCCATCGCCGCGGCGGCGCGCGTGTTGCGCAACGTTTCCGTTGGCGATGATCACGAGTCCGCTGCGTTCTCCACCTACTGCGCCTGGCCATCGCGCTGATCGGCCAGCTACCTAGCACGCTCTCCGATCGCTCGGTGTTCGTTCGTGCCTCACTCGGCGCAAGCGCAGCGAGACCGTCGAGCCGTTCCGCTTCGATCGCGTCGAGCATCTCGTCGTGCTTGCTCGCAAGCTGGCGCGCTGGGCGCAGGACAATGCCGAGGCCATCGCCAGCCGCCGAGCCGGAGATGCCTGCCGGGCTCTTCAACAGGGCGGCAGACAACTGGCGCCCGCTGCTCGCTATCGCCACTGGTCGCCGGTGGTGACTGGCTGGCCCGTGCTCACAAGGCCGCGCTCGCGAGTGACCTGTGCCGATGTTGACGAGGGCTCGCGGCTCGAGCTGCTGCTCGGTGACATCCGCGACTTTTTCTACGCTCTCGTCAGCTACAGACCGATATCGTCTGCTCACCTGATCGAGCAGCTGTGCGAGATCGTGCCGCGCCCTTGGGCCTGAGTACGGCCGTAGCGGCAAACCGCTCACTCAGAACAAGCTCGCCCGTCTGCTCAAGCCTCTGGCGATCGTGCCGCAGGTGGTTCGCATCTGCACCGAACCCCCAGCGGCTATTACCCGCAACCAGTTCGTGAGGCTTGGAGCGCTATCTTTCCCACGTCAGAGGGTGTTCAAACCTCAACACCTCAACAAATGCGATTAAATGGCACAAGTGACACTTTTCAAAGCTTCAACAGCTCAAACCGATGTTGAGGTTCGAAAATTCGCAGAAGTCCAATAACGACGGGCTTTGTTTAGGTGTTGAGGTTGGAAGGGGAGAACTAGGGGAACGAACGCGCGCCAAGGGCGGAAACGGTTTTCCTCCGGGCCTCTCGCCGCGCACCATCACCTAACTCGCCGAGGCCTACAGCGAGCGCGCCTACGCCAATGCCCAGTAGACTGGTGGGGACACCAAAACGGCCACCCTCGATGCCTACCTGCGCCGCCGCCTGGCCGAAATTGTGTTGCCCGAGCACATCGAGGTCGAATTTCAAAGGGTGATGGACGAGGTATTCCGCGTCTAGGCCAATGCGACCGCGCCGGCCGGCCGCCGGCAACCAGGAGGGAGGACAGGTCATGAGCGAAGCCGTTACAATCCGTCTGCTTGTGGGTCGCGGTAAACCCGTTTGGATTAGCATGTCCCATGACGGCATGCCGCCGCTCACGCTGATACACCGCAATCTCGCTAGCGAGGGGCTTGCGATGACCGAGGAGGAGGTCAAGCTTTATGCCCGCATCGAGATGGCCGCGCCCGAGGAAGCTATCGCACTAGCGCGGTCTCACAACGATCAGAAGCTGGCCGAGTGGCCCAGCATGGCGAGGTTCGACCCGCTGCGCAGCCCCTCTAAGCATTGATGTGGGAGGTGTTCGATCCCAACCTCGGGGGGATAGGGCCGCATTCGGGAGGCCGCGGGCGATACCCTCGCGCCCTGGCATGCCCAGATTTTCCGCGCGCGGCGGCAATTTTTCGGCCTGGGCCAGAGCAGGAACGGCAAATCTGGCCTAACTTACTGCCCTGCAACGTAACCCTGAAGATGACCTAACGGTCGAATTAAATGACAACAATCCCTGAGAAACCTCGGCGTCGGCGTGGCCGTCCTACCAAGGAAGAGGAAGTCCGGCGCGCGCTGGCGGAAATCGGGGTTGATCCGGCCCTGGTCGACCCCTTGCGCGTCTTGGCCGGCATTGCAGCAAATGGACGAATGCCGCCGACCGCGCGTGTGGCGGCGGCAAAGGCGTTACTCGCGGTGCGTGACCAGGCTTCGGCGGAGGATTTCGCGGTTGCTGGCAGCGATCTGGGCCAGCGCGCCATTCGGCTCTTGGCCGATCGTAAAGCCCATTGATGGACAACGACGCGATCCCGACGATTGGAAATCATAGAGGCATCTCGCTCGAGGATCATCAATCCGGCGCGCGGCTCGGGTTGGTGCGGGCAGAGATCGATCGCGTTCTCGGCATGAGTGATCCGGGCGAGCTCGCTGATTATGCGGGCAGCCCATGGCACGCCCCGGAAGCGCGGCAGCTCGCGGCCGCGATGGCCGAGACCGCGTGGACGGTGGCCGCCGAGACGCGCGCACTTCGGCCGTCGGGGATCAGTTTGGAGCAGTTGCGCGCTTGCGTGGCCGGTTTGGGCTCCCGAACATGGCGCGATCCGACCCGCTACTGTTCCTTGCTCGACCATGACGGCATCGAGCGCGACGAGCCATTGATCGATCCGCCGGAGTGAGCCGTCATGCTCGAGGCCGAGGCCATCCTCGAGCGGATCGATCGGGCGATCGCCGAGCTGCAGGCGATCAAGATCGCGATTGCGGCGTCCCGGCCGTCGCCGCCTACCTCAGGCAATGGCCTGGATGCCGGTGAGGCGACGCTCGTGCGGCTGAGGACGGCGGCCGTCGAGCTGGGAGCACGGATTTCCGGTGACGATCGAGTTTCCGAAGCCTGTGCGGCGCGCCTGCTTGGGCTCGAGCCGGAGACGCTCGGCCGGCAGCGGCAAGAGGGGCGGGCGCCGCCGAACTACCGGTTGTCAGTCGGCGGCTCGAGGGTGTCCTACAAACTCGCCGACCTGGCGCGGTGGGTTGAGGAGCGTCGCGAGGATTTTTAATCCATTTCCGCATCAACCGGGATGAACCCTCCTGACCGGGCGGGGCGATTGGAGGGACGATGGCGCATTGTCACCGGAGACCGCCACCATGCAGATGCCCGAACCTTCCGCTCTCTCAGTGCTCTCATGGGTCGCGCGCGGGCGAGCCGTCGCCCGCAGGCGCTCCCCCGAGGAGGCCGCCGACTCGCTCGTCTCCGCTCGCGCGCCCTCGGAGGCCCAACGCGTCTTCAAGGCCGCGGTCGGCGCGGGCAGCACGACCAGCAGCACGCTGGGTCCCGGCCTCGTTGAGATTGGCGCCTTCAGCAACGCCATGCGGACGGCCAGCGCGTTCTTCCGGATTTTGAGCGACAATGGTTTCGCGAGGCTGCCGCTGGAAACGCGCGTCGGGCTTATCACTTCCAGCCCGACGGCGTCAACGGTGGCCGAGGGCGCGGCCATTCCGGTGAGTTGCGTGGTGTTTAACAACATAACGCTCGCTCCGATCAGAGTGTCGGAGTTGATTGTCCTCACCGACTCGCTACTGCTCAACCTTGGTGCGGGCGCGCAGGCCACTCTCAGTCGCGAACTTCAGAGTGTGCTGGCGGCTGGCGTCGACGCTGCGTTCGTCGTTGCGATCACCGATGGGATAACGCCGACTAGCTCGATCTCGCCCACCCAAGACCTGCGCAGGATGCTTTTGGCGGTCAGCACTAGCGGAACCCTTGCTCGACCGTATTTTCTCGCGGCCGAGGACACGGCGGCGATGGCGGCGACTTTGAATGCCGCGGCCGGGCCTGCCTTTGCCACGGCCGGGCCTGCCGGTGGCGAACTCCTGCTCGCCAATGTGCCCATGATCGTCAGCACTGGTGTGCCGAGCGGAACGCTAGTTTTAGTTAACGCCGCCGGCATTGCCGCCGACGGCGGGCCGATTACTATCGATGCATCCACGGAAGCCGATATCAGCATGCTCGACAACCCAACGATGAGCGGATCGGTGCCGACAGCGACGAATGTGACCTCGATGTTCACCACCGACAGCACGGCGCTGCGAGCCGGTGTCATCTTCGGCGCTGCTAGGATTCGAAGTAACGCAGTTGCGATCACGAACGCAATCACCACGACCACATGGGCCACCACGTGAGCGCGCACGTCGAAGACGCGATGAAAAACGCCAACGAGGCCATCGCCGCGTTGAAGCGCCAGAAGCCCACATCGGCCGACGCCGCCCGCGCTCGCTCCGTCGAGTTGATGCGGTTGAACCAGCTTTTGCTCGACGCGGCGCGCAAGGTGACCGATGCAAACGCGGCCAAGCGGCTGGCGAATGGCAGCAACGGCGCGCAGCCGGTCGAAGTTGTGGCCACGGATTTAAGCGAAGGCGTGATAAAGGCACTCGCAACAGGTTTGATACCATTCTTGCGCTAGACAATTGCCCCGTTGAAGCAGCGCCTCGACGCGCTGGAGACCACTCAACTGACGGACGGCGGAACGTGGAAACCGGATAAGGTTTTCCGTCCTAACCAACTGACGAGTTATCGCGGCGCTAATCTGGATTTGCTTGGAGCCGAATTCGAACACCCGGCCCGGTTCAGGCAGCGCTCCTGGCGCCTCATGCACAAAACGGTAGGCGGTGGCCGCGATGAGCGATGACGCGCCGCTGCTGACGGCCGAGCAGGCGCTCGCGTTGATGGCGCGGGTCTGGGACGCATTCGAGCGTTCGGTCCTCGACCACGCTGCGGCTGAGACCGTCGCTGCCGGCTTCGCCGAAGACGATGTCCATTGTGTGATCGAAAGATTAGCGCGCGGGCTTCGCGAACGGCGGCCGGCCCGACTTGAAACCGCGCGTCAGATGCTAGAGGCGCGCCAAACGAGCTTGCAGTAGGGAGCGAACCGACCCGTGATTGTTGTGTCAGAAACCGCGAGCAACGTGATGCTGGACAGCGTCAGCATCATGATGAACGGCGGCAGCATCGAGTTGCTGACGGATGATGGCCGCGTCATCGCGGAGTTGCGGTTGAGTGATCCAGCAGCAATGGCGGCAGAAGGCGGCGCGCTCGAGTTCAACAAGATTGCCGAGGGCGATGCTGCCATTGCGGGACAGGCGACCACCGCGCGCGTTATTGGACGCGACGGCGATGAGGTTTTCCTTTGCGATGTTGGCACCGCGGACAGCGAAGCGACGATCAAACTCGGCACGACGCAGATCACCCGCGGCCAGCCGGTGCGGATCAATTCGTTCCGGCTGGCGATGCCGTAATCCGGGAATCTGGCTATAAGTCCCCCCTGCCGTCTCCCCGGCAAAGAAAAGCCCCCGCGAACGGGGGCAAAGGCTCTCACAACAGGATGCGCCAACCTATGCGCTGCGCTCATTTCTGCCAAGGAGCCGTCCATGCCTCCCCTGCGCCTTTCCTATTCCGAACTCGCCGCCGTGTTCGATGCCGCCAGGCCGCTTCCGATTCATGCGCGCGATGGTTTTCTGCAGTCAGTCGCCAACGCCTTGAAGGACTGCGCCGAGATCGGCCCCGGTGTCGTGCATCGTGTCTGCGCCGAGCAACAGCGGGCGTTTTTCGATCCGCCGGATTTCAGTCGCGCGGCCGGCAGCGTGTCGAAATATCGCTGACGGCCTTACAAGCTGCCGCCGAGGCGTTATTTCCGACCGGCGCTTTCTTATCCCGCCAGGAACGCCCGCTCTGCGGCCGCAAGCTCGCTGCCGTCGTCGCCGCGCGGGAACAGGTGGCCGTAGGTGTCCGCCGTCATCTGGATCGAGGCGTGGCCGAGCCGCGCCTGCACCACCTTGAGCGGCAGTTCGAGCCCGCCGTCGACGCGCCGGTTGATGCACCACGAGGCGTAGAAATGGCGCAGCGTGTGCAGGCCCTTGTATTTTGCCTTGCCCTCATTGGTGACCACGCCGGCCGCGATCTGGGCCGGATTGAACCCCTGATCGACGATGACAAACCGGGTTTGCACGCATCCGCGGGGGCCGGGGAACACTAGATCAAGCTCGCCTTTCGGGCAGACGAGCTTCCACTCGCGCAATGCATGGACGACCATCGGCGGCAGCGGCACCGTGCGCTCGCCGGCCTCCGACTTGGGAGGCCCGATTTTGTTGAGCGCATCCGCCCGCTGGCGCACTTGCAGCTCGCCACGCTTGAGGTCGATGTCGGACCAGCGCAGGCCGCGCACCTCGCATGAGCGCAGGCCGGTAAAGATCAGCGTCAACAGGAGCGGCCGCCAGCGATGCGCGTCCTTGAGCGTGGCGACGCCAGCGATGATGGCGCGCATCTCGTCGGGCGCGGGGATGTCGATGCCGATCTTGAGCTTGCCCTTGTGGCGTCTCTCGATGCGCGAATCCCGGCCGCGCCGCCGCAGCCTTCGGGAGCGCAGGGAGCGCACGACGTTCTGCGCCACGAGGCCGCGCTCTTGCGCGTCATCGATGATGGCGCCGAGCGCGCCGAGGATCGCACGTACCAAGGTCGGTGAATGCTGGGCGCGCAGGCGGTCTTCGAACGCGCGCGCGGCCGGCACGGTCAATTGCGAAAGCCTCGCGTGCACCGATCGCCGGCGTGATGTGGCGATCCAGGTAGACGCGGTAATTCATCAAGGTGGTGCGCTCCAAGCCGGCGGCGCCGCGATCGCGCATCCACAGCTCGCCGGCGGCGGCAACGGTGATGCTCTCGCGGTCGGGGGTGTGGATGCCGGCGGAGACATCGA
The DNA here is from genome assembly GCA_963821505.1 of uncultured Alphaproteobacteria bacterium. Classification (GTDB taxonomy): domain Bacteria; phylum Pseudomonadota; class Alphaproteobacteria; order Rhizobiales; family Xanthobacteraceae; genus VAZQ01. The sequence goes on along the minus strand of CAWGEH010000034.1, from coordinate 345,006 downwards.
CCGCGACCTTGCTGTGGAACGCATCGGCGTTGTGCCGGCGGGCAAAGGTCTTGATGTGGCGGCGCCCGCGCTGGTCGCAGTAATCCACGACCCACGCCGTCTTGGTCTCGCCCTTGGACTTGCCAGCTCCGCTTGCGCACCGACATTGCAACGTCCCTAACTATTCGCAACTATGGCGAACCATCACCAATGAAATCATGCAACATGGACGTGACATGTAGCAGAAAATCTAGCAAAATCAAGGGCTAACATCATTCAGGGTATATGAGTAAAAACGTCACCGATCCACAGCCACTGAATCCACCGCCCTTGACGAGACCTCTCCGAGCTCGCGAACGAACAAGGTCCCGTCAAGGGCGTCTCAGCGAATGGAACCGATATGCGTACCGATGAAGCCCGCCCCGTCCGTCTCGAGGATTACCGCCCGCCCGACTGGCTGGTCGAGAGCGTGGAACTCGACGTCTCGCTCGATCCCGCCGCGACGCAGGTACGCGCGACGCTCACGCTTCGGCCCAACGGGAGCGGGACGGCGCCCGCCCCGCTCGTGCTCGACGGCGACGGGTTGAGCCTGCGCGCCCTCAAACTCGACGGCGCCGCGCTGCCACCGGAACAGTTCGTCGCGACGGCGGATCGGCTCACCATCGCGCAGCCGCCGCACCGCCGGTTTGAGCTGGAAATCCAAACCGTCGTCGACCCATCGGCCAACACCCAGCTCTCGGGTCTCTATCGCTCGGGTTCGGTCTATTGCACCCAATGTGAGGCTGAGGGCTTTCGACGCATCACCTATTTCCCCGATCGCCCCGACGTGATGGCGGTCTACACCACGCGCATCGAGGCGGAGAGAACCGACGCAGCCGTGCTGCTTGCCAACGGCAATCTGGTCGCGTCGGGCGATGTACCGGGCACGACGCGCCATTTCGCGCTCTGGCACGACCCGTTCCCGAAACCGTCGTACCTGTTCGCGCTGGTCGGCGGAACGCTTGCCTGTATGGAGGATCGGTTCCGCACCATGTCCGGTCGCGAGGTGCTGCTGCGTATCTATGTCGAGCCCGGCAAGGAGTCCCGCTGCGCCCACGCCATGGAGTCGCTCAAGCGCGCCATGCGCTGGGACGAGATAGCGTTCGGCCGCGAATACGATCTCGATATTTTCATGATCGTCGCGGTCTCCGACTTCAACATGGGCGCGATGGAGAACAAGGGCCTCAACATCTTCAACGACAAATACGTGCTCGCCTCGCCCGAGACCGCGACCGACACCGATTTCGAGCGGATCGAGGCGATCATCGCGCACGAATACTTCCACAACTGGACCGGCAATCGCATCACCTGCCGCGACTGGTTCCAGCTCTGCCTGAAGGAGGGACTTACGGTCTTTCGCGACCAAGAGTTCTCGGCCGATGCGCGCTCGCGCGCGGTCGAGCGCATCAGCGACGTGCGCGGCCTGCGGGCTTATCAATTCGTGGAGGACGCGGGCCCTCTCGCCCATCCGGTGCGACCCGTGCTCTACCACGAGATCAACAATTTCTATACGGCGACCGTCTACGAGAAAGGCGCCGAGGTGGTGCGTATGCTCAAGACGCTGCTCAGTCCGGAGCAATTTCGCAGGGGCATGGATCTCTATTTCGCCCGCCACGATGGCGAAGCAGCGACCATCGAACAGTTCGTACAATGCTTCGCTGATATTTCAGGCACTGATCTCGCGCAGTTCATGCTCTGGTATTCCCAGGCCGGCACCCCGGAGGTCGTCGCCACCGGCGGCTACGACGCGCGCGCGAGGACCTACTGTCTTGATATCGTCCAGACGGTGCCCGTCACACCCGGCCAGCCGATCAAGGAGCCGATGGTCATCCCGCTCGCGATCGGCCTGGTGGGACGCGATGGCCGCGACCTGCCGCTCAAGCTCGGCGATGGCCGCCCAATCGAGCGCGGCGTGCTGACCTTGACCAAGCCCGCTGAAACCTTCGTGTTCGCCGATGTCGCCGAGCCGCCGGTGCCCTCTCTCAACCGCGGATTTTCGGCGCCGATCAAGCTCATCGTCAACCTGTCCAGCGACGACCTGAAGATTCCTGGCGGCGCACGATCCCGACCCGTTCAATCGCTGGCAGGCGCTGCAGACGCTGGCGACCCGCCTCCTCGTCGACAATACTGCCGCCTCGCGCGCCGGCAGGCCGGCGCGCGAGGACCCCGGTCTGCTCGAAGCCCTGGGCGCGATCCTCGCCGACGGCGGGCTCGAACCGGCCTTCGTCGCCCTGATGCTGACGCTTCCGGGTGAAGCGGATATTGCGCGCGAGATCGAACGCGATGTCGACCCCGATGCAATCTTTGCAGCGCGCTCCGCCTTGCGGGCGACGATCGGGCGGCATCTCGCGGCGGCGCTTTTCGATCACTACCGTCGGCTCTCCGAAAGGGCAGGACCCTACCGGCCCGATGCCGCCGGAGCCGGACGGCGCGCGCTGCGTAATACCTGTCTCGACTTTCTGGTGGCGACGCGCCGGCCCGAGGCCGTCTCGCTCGCCGCGGGCCAATACCGGGCGGCCGACAATATGACCGATCGCATGGCGGCGCTCTCGACGCTGTCGCTCTGCGACGTGCCGGAACGCGCGGCCACGCTCGACGATTTCTATACCCGCCACGCCCATGACCCGTTGATCGTCGACAAGTGGCTCACGCTGCAGGCCGCCATCCCGGAGCCGGCGACGCTCGATCGCGTCAAGGCGCTCACGCGCCACGCAGGCTTTTCGTTTGGCAATCCCAATCGGGTGCGCGCCTTGATCCACGCATTCGCGCTGGCAAACCAGAAGGAATTCAACCGCGTGGACGGTGCCGGCTACGACTTCATCGTGGACACGGTGTTGGCGCTTGATCCCAAAAATCCGCAGCTTGCGGCACGGCTATTGTCCGCCTTCAAGAGCTGGCGCGTACTCGAGCAGGTGCGGCGCGCCCTGGCGGAAGCCGCCTTGCGCCGGGTAGCGGCTGCGCCTTCGCTGTCGCCGGACGTGAGCGACATCGCCCAGCGCGCGCTGGCCGAGATATGAGCGAAGCTGTCACGGCGTCGACCACGTCCGGGTCGGCGCGAGACGTCAGCCGTTTTGGTGTCCACAGCCGCAATCTTGCCCCGGCGCGCAGCCGCAAATAGTGGCGCATTTCCTGGTCCAGGGCGAAAAACCTTTACCGAACAACGCGAAAGCGGGGATTTATAAAACCTAAAAATTTCTTAACTTGCCTCTCGACAAATCGCCATCTTTCGATTCCAATCAAAATGATTCGGAGAGATGCGGCACATCCTTCCGATGAAGGTGGAGTGGACCCGAACGGAGGCGAGGCATGGCGCGCGCCGAAGTCGCGAGCGCGTCCGTAAGCACTGATTTAATCAAGGGACTGGCCCAGTCGATCGCGAAGCCTGCTTATCGGCGGCTGCTCACCGCCGAGCCGGCGTTGCGGCGTGCCGTTCCGGCATTGATCATTGCGTTTCTCCTCACGATCTGCGTGGGCGCGATCGTGCAGGTGCTGGACCATCGTCGTCAGGCGGTCAGCGAGATCGTCCGGCAGATCGAAGGCAGCGCCGACTTCCTCGTCGATCGACTCGACCGGCTGGAGCGGCCGAAAGGCGAGAAGTTCCTCTCCGCGCGTCGGCTGCAGACCGAGCTCGAGCGCATCATGCCCCCCTGGGCGCGCGCGCCCGGCCGCCAGGTACTGGTTGCCAATGGCGACGGGGTCATCGTCGCCGGCATCCGCCACGAGCTTGCCACCAATTCCGACGGGACGATCAGCGTCACCGCGCCGCTCGAGGCCGGCATTGTCGGGCGCCGGCTGATCGACGTGCTGGGGCCCACCCAGCCGCTGACCACGTTTGGCGCTGCCGCCGGTGTTCTGGAAATTCCGCTCGCCGACGGAAGCCTCGCCTACGGGACGGTGCGCAGTCTTGCGTCGAACGGAGAGCTGGCGATCCTGCATGGGCGCGCCGAGGCGCTCGCTGCCTGGGCATCCGATACCGCCCTGACCGTCACGCTCTCCGCCACCACCGGTTTCGTCGTGCTCATTCTCGGCTTCGCCTTCCACTGGCAGGCGACCCGCGCACGCGAAGCCGACGTGATCTACGAGACGGTGCGCTCGCGCATCGATACCGCGCTCAACCGTGGCCGTTGCGGATTGTGGGACTGGGATCTCGCGCGCGGCCGGGTGTTTTGGTCGCATTCGATGTTCGCGATCCTCGGCCTCAAGCCGCGCGATACGCTGTTGAGCTTCGGCGAGGTCGATGCCCTGGTTCACCCCGAAGATATCCACCTCTACGAGCTCGCCGCCCAGCTCGCCGATGCCACGGCCACCCTGGTCGATCATGCCTTCCGCATGCGTCACGCCAATGGCAACTGGGTGTGGCTGCGCGCTCGCTGCGAGTTGGTCCAGCAGTCCGGCGAAAGCGGACCGCATCTCATCGGCATCGCCGTCGACATCACCGAGCAGAAGACGTTGGTGGAGAAAACGGTCGAGGCGGATTTGCGGCTGCGCGACGCCATCGAGACAATTCCCGAAGCCTTCGTGGTTTGGGACGCACAGAACCGCCTCGTATTGTGCAACTCGAACTTCCAGGAGCTTCACAATCTGCCGGACGAGGCGATCAAGGCGGGAGCCTCCTATGAGTCCGTGGTGGCGGCCGGGCGCAAGCCGGTCGTGCGCTCGAAGGTCACGAGCGAGGGCCAGATGCCGGGTGCCCGCACCTTCGAGGCGCAGCTCGACGACGGCCGTTGGCTGCATATCAGCGAGCGCCGCACCAAGGACGGCGGCTACGTCTCGGTCGGCACCGATATTACCAATATCAAGCGACACGAAGAAAAGCTGATGGAGAGCGAGAAGCGGCTGATGGCGACCGTCGCCGATCTGCGCCATTCGCAGCAGAAGCTCGAGCGGCAGGCCGAGGAGGTCGCTGACCTCGCCGAGAAATACGCCGAGGAAAAGACGCGCGCCGAAGAGGCGAACCAGGCCAAGTCGAAGTTTCTCGCCAATATGAGCCACGAGCTGCGCACGCCGCTCAATGCGATCATCGGCTTCTCCGAGATCATGGAGTCCGGCATGTTCGGCCCCTTGGGCACGGACAAATACCGCGAATATTGCAGCGACATCCATCAGAGCGGCCAATACCTGCTCGATGTGATCAATGACATCCTCGACATGTCGAAGATCGAGGCCGGCCGCATCCGGCTCGACCCCGAGCAGGTCGAGCTCGAGCCCTTCCTCAGCGATGCCATGCGCGTGGTGTCGGGACGCGCCGATGACAAGCGGCTCGCGCTCACCGCCCGCATCGGCCGCGGAATCCGTTTGACGGCCGACCATCGCCTGCTCAAGCAGATCGTGTTGAACCTTCTGTCCAATGCCGTGAAATTCACGCCGGAAGGCGGCCGTATCACGATCCGCGCGCGGGCGACGAGCGGCTGGGTCAGCATTGCCATCGCGGATACCGGCATCGGCATTCCGGAGGACGCGCTTGCGCGTTTGGGCCGGCCGTTCGAGCAGGTCGAGAGCCAGCTCACGAAAAGCCATCAGGGCTCTGGCCTGGGGCTGGCGATTGCGAAATCGCTCACCCAACTCCATCACGGCACGATGCGCATTCATTCGACGCCGGGGCAAGGCACGATGGTGATGCTGCGGCTGCCGATCGACCGGACGTCGATACAGAGAACTGAAATCGCCGAGGCTGCGGCCTGACCTCGTCGTGACCGCGTCGCCGCGGCCGCGCCCGCGTCGGCTTGGCGCGAGCCTGAGCGAGCGGACGTCGATTGCAATCCGCCCTGCGGGCCGCTCTCTCGCCGGGGCTGTCGCGGCCTCGCGCTTTCGACGTCCGGCGGCGGGCGTCACTGCGCGGAGATAGCGCCATCGCGAATGACTTTGCCCCACTTGGCGATCTCGGTCTCGATCCAAGCGGCGAAATGCTCGGGCGTGCTCGCGACCGGATCGAAGCCGAGTCCGAGCAGGCGGTCCCTGAATTCGCGCGGCGCGATGATTTCCCCGATCGCGCGTTGGAGGAGATCGATGATCGCTCGCGGCGTTCCCGCCGGCGCCACAAGGCCGGTCACGATGTCCGCCTCGAGTGCCGTGCCGGTTGCTTCCGCCATGGTCGGCACGTCCGGGAGCAGTGAGGAGCGTTTGGCGCTCATCATCGCGAGCGCACGCACGCTGCCGGCTTTGGCGTAGGGCGCTCCGGTGGGCAGCGCCGAGACGATGCAGGGCGTGTGTCCCCCGAGCGTGGCCGTGATCGCCGGGCCGCCGCCGGTGAACGGCACGTGCGTCATGTCGAGCCCGAATGCGAGCTTGAACAGCTCGCCCGCGAGATGCGCCGGCGTGCCCCGACCCGCCGACGCATAGCTGAACCTGCCCGGGCTCGCTTTGACCAGCGCCACGAATTCGCCGACGGTGCCCGCCGCGACCGATGGGTGCACGGCGAGCAGATGGGGCGACGAGCACATCAGGCTCACCGGCGCGAAGTCGGCGCGGGGATCGTAGGGCACCTTGGCATAGAGGCTCGGGTTGATGACGAAATTCCCGCCGGCCGCGAGCAGCGTATAGCCGTCGGCAGGCGCGCGGGCGGCAGTGCCGATGCCGAGATTGCCGCCGGCGCCGGCCAGATTTTCGACGTAGAACTGCTGCCCCAATACATCCGAGAGCTTCTGCGCAAATAGCCGCGCGGTGGTGTCGTTCGCTCCGCCCGCCGCCACCGGCACGATGACCTTGACCGGCCGGCTGGGATAGGCCTGCGCCCAGCCCAGGCTCGCAGCGCATGGCGCGGCGGCAGCAGCCCCCGCGAGGCCGAGAATGCGGCGACGACTGAATCTCATGCTGCGCCTTTGCGCTCCGCCCATGCCGCCCACGCGACAGCGTCGAGCTGCGGGCGCGGCGGCCTTGCGCCCAGTGTGGGCGAAGCGCAGTCTCGACGGCCAGGGGCCGAACTTGCGTCAAATTCGATGGCCGAGGAAACCGACGACGCCCGCAGGAAGGATATTCCATGCGCCATGTGATTGCAGCCTCACTCCTGGCTTGCACGCTCGTGCTTCCGGCAGCGGCGCAAGAGGAAGGAGTGGCCGTACCGGTCGAAAAAGCGGCGTACCACGTTCCGGTATTTCGCAACGAATACCTGACCCTGCTGCGGGTCAATATCTCGGCGCGGCGATCGGCGGGCTATCACATTCACTCGAAGGATCAGATCAGCGTGCTGATCGAGGAGGCGGACCAGTCGGGTCAATTGCTCGGCGAACAGCCGACGCCGCCGCGCCGGACTCCGCGCGGCAACGTGAGCTATACCGCCTATTCCAAGAAATCCATGACGCATCGGGTCAACAATGTCGGATCCACCGCGTTCCACAATATCGTCATCGCCTTGACCGACGCGCCGCCCGAGCGTTTCTCGCCGGCCGCGCGTGAAGGCACCGGCTATACGCAGATCCTCGACAACTCGCGCGTGCGCGCGTGGCGGCTGGTGCTCGAACCGGGACAGGCCGCCGCCGCCATCACCCAGAATGCGCCGGGCCTGCGCGTCGTCATCGACGGCGGCGAGATCGCGGAGAGCGTTCCCGGCGCACCCGACCGCGGAATGGCGCTTAGACTTGGCGACTTCTATTGGCAGCAGCCGGGCGTCACGCGCGCGGTTCGCAATATCGGATCGTCCCGCATCGAGCTCGTGGAACTCGAATTGAAATGACATTCGCGGGCGCAGGAATGCGCAGCCGCCGGCGTCGAAGCAGCGGCGGCCGCGCGTTCGGCGCGTCAGCCGCTCGCCGCGTAAGGTGCGACGACCGCCTGCGGACCCTGCAGAAGGCTAATTGCCTTTTCGTATCCTTCGACATCGACGGCGGCCGATTTCGGCGACCTGCCATCCAGCGCGCCATGCGGTTGCTCGAGCCAGTCGGCAGCCACGGTCGTATTGCCGAAGCGTCGGAACGCCGCCGCTTCAAGCAATCCGATCCGCTCTCGCCGCGCCAGCGTGAGCGGATCACTCCTCGCCTTGGCCGTAGCCGCAGCGTCGGGGATATACCAAGCGAGTGAAAACCCGACCGCAGCGCTGATGGCGGCCTTCAGCAGGATCTGGTCAGTTACGGGGCTCACATCCCCGAACAGCACCGCAAATGATGCGCTCGCGGCAATAAGTCCACATATCGCGGTGCCGATCGTCTGCCAGCTGAGCTCGCGCAGTCGCGACGGGCGCAAGTTGAGTTCGATGTTATCGAGATGATACACGTAGAAAGCGCCGGTGGCGGCGGGAAGCAGCATGAACGGGGCAGTCAGCTTGAGCTGATCAATCGTAATCCCCCTGAACGCGAGGCCCCACAGGATCGAGCCGATGTAGCCCGCCACGGCGCTGGCAAACGCTATCCGGACATAATTTGCGCCGCTGGGCCACTTGATCAAACCGTTGGAGCGGAACCAGGACCCTTTCCTTATGCGGCGCTTGCGGACGAAATCCGCCATGAAAATTCCGGCGCCGTAGATAACGACAGCCTCGATCGTGTCTATGAGCGGCTGATACCAGGTTTGCGGAAAAACATCCGAAGCCGCCCAGAGGCGCAGATGCGCCGCCTCGACGGCCGCAAATCCGAGGAGCAGGACGCTTCCCGCCATGACGGCCATCCCGACCAGCATCAGATCCCGGTTATCGACCCGGGCCGGCGGCTGATCGAGCTTGAACCCAAATGGTCGCAACGCCAGATTGATGTCGTCGTGGGGTTGTTTCTTCAGACGAACTGCGCATCCCAGAAGAATGTAAAGCTTGTGAAGGCTGTTGCGGATTGTTTGATGCAGTGCATCGTTGGTATAGGTGGGGTTTCTGGCTTTCTCCGCGCGATACGCGGCGACCTCGGCCTCCATGGACCTTCTCCTCGCCTCGATGAGTTCGAGGTCGGTTTCGTAATCCTGGAGCAAGCCCGCATCGAGCGGCCCGATGGTGCCGGACAGCCGGCGTGACCGTTCCTCGTAGACGAGGCAGCTCAGTCGAGCCCAGTCATGTTCGAGACTGCGGCGCGGCTGAGTAAAATCCGTCGGCTCGACGCCGCGCATGTCCGGTGTCTGAAGAGATCCGGCGTAGGAAGAGAACTCGAAATCGGCCGCCGACAGCCGGTCCGCAGTAGCCCGTGCAGCTGCGGGAATGTACGCCCGCTCATGCGCATATTGCCGCAGCCGCCTTTCGATCTCCTGCAGCATGGGGACGTTCGGCAGGACACTGATCAGGACAAATGCGACGGCGAGGGGAACGATGGCGTAACTGATGTCCTGGGCAACAGGGAGACCAAGCGAGTGCAGGTTCTTGGGCCCGATCAAGGAGAGAATGACCACGGTGAATACCATCGTGGACAGATAGATCAAGAATCCTTTGGAATACTCTTCCGGCGTCGCCAATTGCCGCGGGGTGAGCTGGTAGACGTAATCTTCGTTTCCGACGACGCTGCGCTCCCCGAATTTTCGGCTGCAAAACAGATAGACGAGACCGATTGCAGCGATGAGACAACCGAAGAAGAGTGGGCTGTTTTCGTCGAGCGGCACTCCGAACTGCATCGGAGCGCCGGAACTCGTTGTAGAGGGTCAATATCGTAGTCATCGCATTCCCCATTGGGTGCGGCAAACACTGTCGAGGCTGATGCGCCGTTGCAGCGGGCTAGTAGCAACGGCCGTTGAAGCAGCGTCCCTGCGCCAGGACGATCGGCGCCGAGCCGACACGATCGCCGCTGGCTGCCTTGACGGCCGCGGCGTTCCCGCCCTTGTCGCCACGCGCCGTTGGAAGCAAGCTCGTTGCGAGAATCAGCGCAATCACCACGAAAACGGATGACTTCCTGTCCATGGCAAATCTCCCAGGAGACTGATCGATTTTGGTCGAGCCTCGACTGCGGAGCGCACGGCCTGCGCACGGCGAGGCTCGTATGACACGCTAAGATTGAAGCCCGAGGAGGAGCGTGAACTAACTCACACAGCGGCAAATAAATACCGACAGCCGTTTGATCCGCTATCGAGAGGCTCGAATATCGTCAGGCCGTGCCCCGAGGATGCGATTGAAGCTTGCGCGCACCTTGGCCTGCGTCTCGCCGAGGAAAGCATCGAGCCTGGCAAAATCGGGCACGTCTGCCGCGCGCGCCAGCAGGCCGACGAGACCCGGGGCCGCGGCCTTGGGATCGAACGGCCCCGGCAAGCACAGGCGCAGGATCTGCGTGAGATCATGATAGAGCCGCGCAGCAGGACGGAGGACCTCGGCGTCCTCGGCCCCGAGCAGGCCGAGCCGCCACGCCTTGTCGAGCACCCGTATGGTCGAGGTATCCAGAATGTCGGGTGTCCGCGCCGCATGAACGAGCTGCAAATATTGTGCGATGAATTCGAGGTCGATCAGCCCGCCGGCGACATATTTGAGATCCCAGCGGTCGCTGTCGCCCTTCTCGGTCGCGATCGCCTTGCGCATCTCGATCACGTCCCCGGCGACCATCTCCGCGTCGCGTGCTCGGCATAACACGGCGCGGACAACTGCTTCGACGCGCGCGGCGAATTGCGGCGAGGCCGAGACGACCCGCGCGCGCGTCAGCGCCATATGCTCCCATGTCCAGGCCTCGTTCTCCTGGTAGCTCGCAAAACCGTCGATCTGGGTCGCCAGCGGCCCGGCGCGGCCCGAGGGCCGCAGCCGCATGTCCACCCGATAGAGCAATCCATGATTGGTCTGGGCGGTAAGCGCGCTGATCAACCGCTGCGTCAGCCGCGAAAAATATTGCGCGCCATAGAGCGCGCGGGGGCCGAGCGATTCCGGACGGTCGGGATCGAAGTCGTAGACGACGATGAGGTCGAGATCCGAGGTCGCCGTCATCTCGCGCCCGCCGAGCTTCCCGAGCGCCAGGATCGCGGTCTCCTGCCCCGCGATGCGGCCGTGCAGGCCGGCGAAGTGCTCGCCGATCGCGTGGTGGAGCGAACGGACGAGGGCGTCCGCCAACCGGGCGAAGGATTCCCCTGCCTGCTCCGCCGATAGGGTTCCCGACAGAATGCGCGTTCCGACCAGAAACATCTGCTCCTGCGCGAAGATGCGGATGCGGTCGAGGAAGTCCTCGTAGGACGCGGCTTGGCGCAGCGAGCGATCGAGGCTGGCGGCGAGCTCGCCTTCCTCCGGCAGCGCGCCGAAGAAGCTCGGATCGATCACCGCGTCCATGACCTCGGGAAACTGCGCGAGGCTGTCGGCAAGGCGCGGCGCGGTTCCGAGCACGAGCGCGATCAGCGCGATCAAATCGGGATTCTGCCGCAAGAGGGAAAACAAGCGCCCCCCGCCGTGCAGCCCGGCGAGGAACCGATCGAAGGCGATGACGGCGGCATCCGGATTCGCCGAGCGGGCGAAGTGGTGCAGCAGCAGGGGCACGATCTGGGCGAGCTGGCCGCGCGCGAACTCCCCTTTGAGCGAACCGTGGGCTGCAGTGCCCCAGCGCCGCACCAGGGCCGACACTTCGAGCGGGTGGCGAAAGCCCATTTCGCTGAGCCGGTCGAGGGTCTCGCGGTCATCGGCTTCGGGCCGAAAATGCAATGAGCGGCGGCCGGCCTCGAGGGCGGGCGCATTCTCGAACAGAGTCGCGTAATGGAGCTGCACATTGCGCAGATGAACCAGCAACGCATCCGCGAAGGCGTCACGACCGGGAAACCCGGCGAAGCGGGAGAAACGTTCGAGCCCGTCGCGATCGGCCGGCAACATGTGGGTCTGCTCGTCGGCCACCATCTGCAGGCGGTTTTCGACCACCCGCAGAAACCGGTAGGCGGCGCCGAGATCATCGCGCACTTGTTCGCCGATCCAGCCGCCCTCGGCCAGTACATCGAGCGTTCGCAGCGTCTCTCTCATCCGCAGCTGGGGATGTCGTCCGCCGGCGATGAGCTGCTGGGTCTGGACGAAGAATTCGATCTCGCGGATGCCGCCGCGGCCGAGCTTGATATTGTGGCCCTCGACCGCGATTTCATCGTGGCCACGATAGGCGTGGATCTGCCGCTTCATCGTATGGATGTCGGCCACCGCCGCGAAGTCGAGATATTTGCGCCAGACAAAGGGCGAGAGCCCGGCGAGCAATGCCTCGCCAGCGGCGATATCGCCGGCGCAGGGCCGCGCTTTGATCAGCGCGGCACGCTCCCAATTCTGTCCACGGCCCTCGTAGTAATCGAGCGCCGCTGCCGTGGATATGGCGATCTGGGTCGAGGCCGGATCGGGACGCAGCCGCAGATCGGTGCGGAACACGTAGCCGTCGGACGTGCGTTCCTGCAACAGCTTCACCAGCGTCCGCGTGAGCCGCACGTAGAACGGCGCAGGCTCGGTTCCCGGCACGAGGGCAGCAGGCTCGTAGAAGACGATGAGGTCGATGTCGCTCGAGTAGTTGAGCTCACCTGCGCCCATCTTGCCCATCGCGAGCACGATATAGCCCGAGCCCTGCGCGGGATGGCGGGATGCGACTTCGAATCTGCCACGACGCTGCGCATCCGCGAGGAGGTAATCGACTGCGGAGCCCACGGCTGCGTCGGCCAGCGCGGTCTGCCGGTCGATCACCTGCGTCAGCGGCCAAACTCCCCCGATGTCGGCGAGCGCGATCAAAAGCGCGGCCTCCCCCTTCATGCGACGAAGTAGGCGCATCGCCTCGGTTTGCGCGTGCGTTGCCGCGCTCGCGCGCCGTGTATCGGCGAGAACGTCATCGAAGCGGCGCTCGGGTTCGCTTTCCAGAAGCACCGCCAGCCGCTCGGGATCGGCACGCGCGAGTTCCCATAGATAGGGCGAGCCTTCAGCCAGCCCCATCATCAGCGTGCCCAGCATCGGGTGAGCCGCAAACAACTGCGCCAGCGTCTTGCCGGCCGGCGTCCCGGCGATTTCGGCAAGCCAGTGATGGACGCGCGCATGGTCCGCGTCCGCGGCGCGCAGCTGCGGCGCCGTCGTGATGCCTTGCGCGAGCGAGCCACCTGGTGAAGCAGGCACCGAACTCATTCTCCGGACGCGAATGTGGTCGCGTCCCGCCATTGTCGCCGGCATCCGCGTATCGACGGCATCGCGCGACGACAGCCGTGGATGATCGCGCGATGGCAAACGCGGAGGGCCTGCACGGGGTCCGGCCGGGCGAGGGGCGGTAACATGCGTCCTATGCCGCGGCCTGAGCCGATCCGGCGCGCGGCAGCGAGATGACGGTCTTGAGGCCGGGGTGGTTGTCCTCGAGCCTGAGCTCGCCGCCGTGAAGGCGCGCGACCGCGGAGGCAAGGCTCAGCCCCAATCCCGATCCCGGCTCCGAGCGGCTTTGTTCGAGACGCACGAAGCGCTCGACGGCGCGGCCGCGATCGGCTTCGGGAATGCCGCGGCCGCTATCGGCGACCGCGAGCAGAATGCGCTCGCCCTCCCCCACCGCCTGGACCACGATTTCCGGTTCTGCGCCGTTCACGCGCGCGCCGTCGGGGGCGCCGTATTTGATGGCGTTATCGACCAGATTGGCGAGCGCCTGGCTGATGAGCTCGCGGTTGCCGTGGACCGGCGCCGCCACCGGTGCCTCGACCTTGAGCTGGATGCCCTTGTCGTCGGCGAGCGGCTCGTAGAGTTCGCCCACCCCGCGCGCGATCTCGGCCGCATCGAACTCGGTCATGCCGTCGCGCGCCTGCCCGGACTCCGCTCGCGCGATCATCAGGAGGGCGTTGAAGGTGCGCATCAACCCCTCCGATTCCTCGATCGTGCTCTCGAGCGCCGCCCGATACTGGGACTCGTCCTCCGCCAGGCGCAAGGCCTCTTCGCAGCGATTGCGCAGCCTGGTCAGCGGCGTCTTGAGATCGTGGGCGATATTGTCGGACACCTCCTTGAGGCCGTGCATCAACGCCTCGATGCGCTCGAGCATGGCGTTGAGGTTGGTGGCAAGCCGGTCGAGCTCGTCGCCGGTCCCCGCGATCGGCAGCCGACCGGTGAGATCGCCGTCCATGATCTTGCGCGTGGTGTCCGTCATCGCGTCGACGCGCTTGAGAACCCGTCGCGTCACGAAGAAGCCGCCGGCGACTCCGAGTACGATGACGATGGCCAACGACCAGCGGCCGGCCGCGAGCACGATGTCGTGCAGGCGCTCGCGCTCCTCGAGATCCCGGCCGACCAGGAGACGGAAGCCAGCTGGCAACTGGAACACGCGGATCAGGGCATGATGCTGGGCGCCATCGGGATCGTCGAGCCGCCGATAGGCGGTTTCCGTCCAACCGGACGTTTCCAAAATGCCGGTCGCGAGCGATCCGACATTGCCCGCGAGGCCCTCGCCGGCGCGGGTGGTCACGAGATAAAGGCTCGAGCCCGGCCGGCGCGACCTGGCATCGACGACGAAGACGAGGCGGCGGATGCCGCCCTGGCGGTATTGCTCGGCCAAGCCGGTGATCTCGGCGTCAACCGTCTGGATGATTTGCTCGGTGATCAGCCGACGCGTGTTCCAGGCGAAATAAACCAGCAGAAAGGCGGCGAAGAACGCAAACACGGTCAGATAGACCAGCGTCAGCTTGAACGCCGTCGTACGCAGAAGCTTGCCAAGCGCCGTCATCCATCACCCGTGCCTGTCACCCCTCGCGGCGCAGGGAGTGACAACGTCATTTGCTGTCGCGGATCACGTATCCTGCGCCGCGGACCGTGTGCAGCAAAGCCTGGGTGAAACCTTTATCAATTTTCGAACGCAGCCGCGAGATGTGCACGTCGATGACGTTGGTTTGCGGATCGAAGTGGTAATCCCACACGTTTTCGAGCAGCATGGTGCGGGTCACGACTTGACCGGCATGCTTCATGAGATATTCGAGCAGGCGGAACTCGCGCGGCTGAAGCACGATCTCGTCGCCGCCGCGCGTCACCTGATGCGACAGCCGGTCGAGCTCGAGATCGCCGACGCGGTAGACCGTTTCCTCGCGGCCGCCGCGCCGTCGCGCCAGCACCTCGGTGCGCGCGAGCAGCTCGGAAAACGAGTAGGGCTTGGGCAGATAATCGTCGCCGCCCGCCCGCAGTCCTTTGACCCGATCATCGACCTGGCCGAGCGCCGAGAGAATGAGGGCGGGGGTCTCGATGCCCTTGCTGCGCAGGGTCCCGATGACGGTCAGCCCATCGACTTTGGGCAGCATGCGGTCGACGATCAGCACGTCGTACTGGCCGTCGAGCGCATGGGCGAGCCCTTCTTCGCCGTCGGTGGCCAAATCGGCAACATGCCCGACCTCGCGGAACGCCTTTGCCAGATAGTCGGCGGCGTCGCGATCGTCTTCGATGATCAGGAGACGCATGACAAACCGGCCGTCTCTCGGATAAGCGATTTCCCTTGCAGAGGGACCATGCGGGGCTGGGCTGATCATAACGGCACTGTCTTAGACTGTCCTAGCTCTAGGCTGGACGCAACGCCCCACACGCCGACCCGAGACATGCGAAGGGCGGCGGTTCGAACCGCCGCCCCTCAACCAACTCCGCGCCGGCGGGGGCGACGGATGCCGGAACGGAGTTAGAGAAGTTGGGGACGGGCGACAGCCCGTCCCCCTGGTTCGAACCGCCGGCGGGGGCGACGGATGCCGGCGGTGCGCCCCATTCGGTCAGGCCTTGCTCAACCGCAACGCGACGAACTTCGTCGCGTCGCCCGATTTCACCCGCATGAGGATCGTGTGCTTGCCGCTCTTCTGGGCCTCGCTGAGGGCGCTGCGCACATCCGCCGGTTTGGCAACCTTCTTGCCGCCGACCTCGAGGATGACGTCGCCGGTCTTGAAACCTTGATCGGAGGCAATCCCATTGGGGTCGACTTCGGTGACCACCACGCCTTCCGAGCCGCTGCCTTCGACTTGGCCGGCGGGTGCGACGGTGAGCCCGAGCCGCGGCACGTCGGCGCCGTTCGGGCCGGAGGACTCATCCGGCGTCGCCCGAGCCTCGCGCTGATTGGGCAGTTCGCCGAGCGTCATGGAGAAACTCTTCTCCTCGCCCTTGCGCCATACGGTCAACTTCACCGATGCGCCGGGCGCCATGGCACCGATCTGCTTGGCGAGGTCCCTGGCGTCCTTGACCGCGCTGCCATTGACCGCGGTGATGACGTCACCGGCTTCGATGCCGGCCTTGGCGGCCGGGCCGTTCGCCTGCGGGTCGGAGACCAGCGCACCCTCGGGCGACTTGAGGCCGAGATTGTCGGCGATCTCCGCCGTCACCGGCTGGATCTGCACGCCGATCCAACCGCGGCTGACCTTGCCGTTGTCCTTGAGCTGGGCGACGACCGACTTCACCGTCGGGGCCGGGATGGCGAAGGCGATGCCCACCGACCCGCCTGAGGGCGAGAAGATTGCGGTGTTGACGCCGATCACGTTGCCGTCCACGTCAAAGGTCGGGCCGCCGGAATTGCCCTTGTTGACCGGCGCATCGATCTGGATGAAATCGTCGTAGGGACCGGCGCCGATATCGCGACCGCGCGCCGAGACGATGCCGGCGGTCACGGTGCCGCCGAGGCCGAACGGATTGCCGACCGCCAGCACCCAGTCGCCGATGCGCGGGGCCTTGTCCGCGAGTTCGGACATAGGGAAAGTCGCTGCGGCCTTCGACCTTGATCACCGCGATGTCGGTGCGCGGATCGGTCCCGATCACCTTCGCGGTGTAGGTCTTGCCGTCATCGGCGGTGATTTCGACGGTGCTGGCCTTGTCGACCACGTGGTTGTTGGTCACTGCGTAGCCGTCGGCGCTGATGAAGAAACCCGAGCCCTGGCCGGTCACCAGACGGTTGCGGGGCGCGCGATCCTCAGGAAGGGCGCCCTCCGGCAGGCCGAAGCGGCGGAAGAAGCGCTCCATCTGCGAGTTCGGGGAGAACGGCAAATCGCCGTCGAAGCCCATCATCTTCGGTCCGGCTGCGACCTTCACGCGGACGGAGATGACGGCGGGCTTCACCTTCTCGACAATGTCGGCAAATCCCATCGGGCGCTGGACGCCCTGAGCGTAGGCAATGGTGGCGAGAGCCGGGCCGCTCCCCTTGGGCAGGAGTCCCGCACCGCCGAACAGTACGGTCGCGCCTAAGCCGGCGACGCTGGCAAGCAGAACGAGACGACGCGCGGAGAGAATGCGCGCCTTCGGAGCGGAAACGCTCGCAGTCATAACGGTCACTCCATCTTTGTGCGGCAGGAGGCCCGGAGGGGCAGCCGACTGCCGAGCAAGATGGGGCGCGCTTCATTACCGGGCGCTGTCGGGAAAATTAAAATTTGGTAAGGTGGGGGAACTTCACAATATCGTGTAATGTCAAAAGCTTAAACAAATCCTGCGGGGGGTCACGGCTCGCCCTCATGGAGAATTTCGGACAGCCGCGCCTGCTCGGCGGGCGTGAGCGCCGCCCGCTCTCCGGCCGCCGGATTCACGCCGACGCGGTAGCGACGCGCGACCACAAACAGGCCGAACGCTCCGATGAGCAAGATCGCTGCCGGACCAAGCCACAGCAGCGCGGTGTGCGCCGAAAACCGCGGCTTGAGCAGCACGAATTCGCCGTAGCGCGCGACCAGAAAATCGATCACCTTCCGATCGCTGTCGCCCGCCTGCAGTCGCTCACGGACGAGGATGCGCAAGTCGCGCGCGAGCGGCGCGTCGGAATCGTCGATCGACTGGTTCTGGCAGACCATGCAGCGCAGCTCCTTCGAGAGCGCGCGGGCGCGTGTTTCCAGCGCGGCGTCCGAAAGCACCTCGTCGGGCTGCACGGCCATGGCGCGCGGCGAAGCCGCGAGCGCGAGCACCACGAGAACGAGACGGAGCCACCGCATGTGGACCTATTCCGCTGGATCTATTCCGCTGGCGCGAGCGTGGCCCTGCTCCGCGCCGGCTTGGGCGCGCCCACGCGCAGGCGACGATCCGACAGCGACAGCGCGCCGCCGATCACCATGACCACGGCGCCGAGCCAAATCAGCAGCACCAGCGGCTTGTAGTAGAGTCGCACCGCGAGCGAACCGTCCGGGTTGGGGTCGCCGAGCGCCAGGTAGAGCTGGGAGAATCCGCGCGTCATCAGCGCGGTCTCGCTGGTGGCAGTGCCGCGCGAGGGAAAGCTGCGCTTGGCCGGCTCCATCACGCCCACGAGCTCGCCATGGCGCCGCACGGTGAAATGGGCGGCGAGTTCGCGGTAGTTCGGGCCCTGGCGCGTGGTCACGCCGTCGAATTTGAGATCGTAGCGACGAATCGAGATCGACTGCCCCGGCTTGAGCTCGGCGATGCGCTCCATGCTCCACTGCGTCTCGCAGATGACTCCGAGGAGCGTGATCCCGAGCCCGAAATGCGCAAAGGTGGCGCCCCAGGCCGAGCGCGGCAAACCCCGCCCGCGCGCGAACGCGGTGGCGAGCGGCACCTTGAGCAGACCCGTGCGTTCCACGATCTCGGTCAGCGCCCCCGCCATGACATAGAGGGCAAGGCCGATCGCGAACGGCACCAGGATCGGCCCACCGCCGCCCTCCATGGCGAAGACCACGGCGACCGTGATCAGGGCAATGCCCGCGGCGCCGACGAGGCGCTGAGCGACGCCGAGCAGATCCCCGCGCTTCCAGGCGAGCAGCGGCCCAAATGGCATCGCAATGAGAAGCGGGACGAACAGCGGGACGAAGGTGGCATTGAAGAACGGCGCCCCGACGGAGATTTTCTCGCCCGTGAGCGCCTCGAGCGCGAGCGGATAGAGCGTACCGACGAACACGGTCGCGCACGCGCTCACCAGGAAGAGATTGTTGAGCACGAGCGCGCCTTCGCGCGAAACGGGCGCGAACAGGCCGCCTTGGCGGAGCAACGGTGCGCGTAGCGCAAACAGCGCGAGGCTGCCGCCGATGAACAGCACCAGGATCGCCAGGATGAAGACGCCGCGCGTCGGGTCGGTGGCGAAGGCGTGCACGGACGTGAGGACGCCCGAGCGCACGAGGAAGGTGCCGATCAGCGAGAGCGAGAAGGCCAAGATCGCGAGCAGGATGGTCCACACCTTGAGCGCATTGCGCTTCTCCATCACCAGCGCGGAGTGAAGGAGCGCAGTGGCGGCCAGCCACGGCATGAACGACGCATTCTCCACCGGATCCCAGAACCACCAGCCGCCCCAGCCGAGAGTGTAGTAGGCCCAGTACGAGCCCATGGCGATGCCGAGCGTCAGGAACATCCAGGCGAGCAGGGTCCACGGCCGTACCCAGCGCGCCCAGGCAGCATCGATGCGCCCGTCGATCAGCGCGGCGATGGCGAACGAAAACGAGATCGAGAGACCGACATAGCCGAGATAGAGCAGCGGCGGATGGATGGCGAGCCCGGGATCCTGCAGGACGGGATTGAGGTCGCGGCCCTCGAACGGCGCCTGGGGGATGCGCAGGAACGGATTCGACGTGACCAGGATGAAGAGAATGAATGCGACCGCGATCCAGGACTGCACCGCGAGAACGTTGGCCCGAAGCCGCGCCGGCAGATTGCCGCTGAACAGCGCGACCAGCGCACCGAACACGCTGAGAATGAGGACCCACAGCAGCATGGAGCCCTCGTGGTTCCCCCACACGCCGCTGATTTTGTAGATGAGGGGTTTCGCCGAATGGGAGTTCTCGAACACGTTGACGACGGAAAAATCCGACCGCACGTAGCAAATCGTCAGCGCACCGAAGGCGATCGCCACAAAGCAGAATTGCGCGACCGCGGTCGGCCCGGCCACGGCCATCAGCACGGGATCATTCTTGCGCGCGCCGACGATCGGTACGCTCGCCTGGACGAGCGCCAGGGCGAGCGCGAGCACGAGCGCGTAGTGGCCGAATTCCGCGATCATAGCGGCGGTCCTCTGCTCGGCCGCGCGGGTATCATCACTGCGCCCTCCCCTGCGGCACGGCGCCCATCTTCTTTTGGTAATCGTCCTTCCAGTGGCCCTGCTTCTTCAAGCTGTCGGCGACCTCCTTCGGCATGTAATTCTCATCGTGCTTGGCAAGGACGCTATCGGCACGGAAGGTACCCGCCGGATCGAGCGCGCCCTCGGCGACGACGCCCTGTCCTTCGCGGAAAAGATCGGGCAAAAGGCCCTGGTAGGCGACCGGAACGGTACTCCGGCCGTCGGTGACTTCGAAACGGACGGCGAGGCTCTCGCCGCGCTGCACGCTGCCTTCCTTCACCAAGCCGCCGATGCGGATGCGCGTTCCCGGCTTGAGGTGCCGCTCGACCACGTCGGTCGGCGAATTGAAGAACACGATCGAATCCTTGAGCGCCCCGAGCACCAGCGCGACCGCGAGCGCAAGCACGCCGAGCGCGGCACCGATCAAGGAGAGACGTCGCTGCTTGCGGGTCATCGTGCGGTTCACAGTGTCCCGATTCCGAAGTTCGCAAACCCTCGCTGCACCCTCTGATGCGAACTTCGGAATCAAAGGGACACTAGCAACTCTATGATTCTAGTGCCCCTTTTGAACCCGAAGTTCGCGATTGAACCTGCCGCGCGATGTGCGCGAACTTCGGGTTCGGGGCGCTAGGGCGTCAGCCGTCAAGACCCAGTCCTCTGACGAGGTCGTCGAGCCGGTGCAGGTTGATCGGATCGCCGGCAAGCGCACGCCGCGCATCGACCACCGCGGCACGCGCCTTGTCCGGTTCGCCAAGCACCATATAGGAGCGAACGAGCCGCAGCCATCCCTCTGCATCGGAGCCGTCGCGATGCAGCCGCTCGGAGAGCCGCTCCACCATGCCCTGGATCATGAGCTTGCGTTGCCCGGGGCTGAGTTCCGAGGATGCCGCGACTTGTTCATCGCTCGGCCCGGCGCTGACGCCGCCGGGGCCTTCGGGCGCGCCGGCGCCTTCGACGCGGGCGAGCGCGCCTCGCACGAACTCGGCCCAGGGAGCATCGGGCGGAGCGGCCTCGACCAGCGCGCGCCACGTCGCCGCCGCTTGCGCGCGGTTGCCATCCTGTTCGGCGGCAAGCCCGAGGAAGTAGCGCGCCTGGACGTCGCTGGCGTCGAGCGCGACCGCTCTTTCGAATGCAGCCTTGGCGTCTGCGGTCACGACTCCGTTGGCGGCAAACACCAATGCCTCGCCGAGCGCCGCTTCGCGCTCGGCCGAGTCGCCGTTGAGGCGAATCGCATGGCGTCGCGCCTTCACCGCATCGTCGAAGCGTCCGAGCCGCAAATAGATCGGTGCGATCACCTCCCAGCCTCGCCCGTCCTCCGGATTACGTTCGAGATGGCTCTCCACCTGCGTAATCAAACCGGCCATCGACTGGCTGGAGCGGGCGGCGGCAAGACGCGGCGCGAGCGGCTGATCCGGTAGCGAAGGCGAGCCGAGCGCAAGATAAAGTCCCGCCGCGCCGAGCGGCAGCACGATAAGCGCCATGACCGCAACCGCCCGGCGTCGGCCCCTCGCCGAGGGCGCGCTGCTCGGCGGCGCCGGTTGCGCGTCGGCGGCGGCGATCAACCGGCGCGACACCTCGACCTGCGCGCCCGCCGCCTCTTTGTCTTCGATCAACCCTGCGGCGCGGTCGCGCTCGATCTCCTCGAGCTGATCGCGGTAGACCGCGACATCGCTCCCTGAGCGCAGTCGGTTCGCCCGGCGCGCGAGCGGCCACAGCACGGCCAACACGGCCGCGGCGGTCATCAGCGCCAGTCCGAACCATAGCGTCATGGGATCAAATCCATCCCCTGTGAAATCGACATTCCAGCGGTGACGCGGGGCGCACGATCCGGGGCGGCGCACGGGTCGGGCACGCCCGGCGCCGTTACATCATGGGCGACGGGTCGCGGGCAACGGAGAACGACCGGCAGAACCGCGACAAGGGGAAGCGGGAACTCATAAATTTGCCGTAACGCGGGCCGGCGCGATGGCGCGTGATCGTCCATAACCGCAGATGCGCCAGGCACGGCGCCGGATGGCGCGTCGGGATCGCGCGTGTTTTCGACCCCGGCCCGCCCTGCCAACCCTGCCCCCACCTGGCCACGCCCCTCGCAGTCTTTGAGCCGCCACGACCCGCGGTGGATGCATCCCTTGCGCGGTCATGACTCCAGCAATTGCGATCCCCCGGGGTCGACTTGCGCCGGGCGTTCCGAAAACGCATTGTGGTTTGGCCATTTCTGGAACAGACAACCTCGAATTGAGGACTTCTATGTGGCGCGCCTTCTTCGCGGCTTGCTCGTTGCTGCTGGTCCTGGGGGTTCATGGCGACGCGTCGGCGCAGACCCCGATGCCGGAATGGCCGAGCAAGCCGGTGCGCATTTCGGTACCGGTCACCGCCGGCAGCGCGATCGATCTCGTCTGCCGCACGGTGTTCGACCAGGTCTCGCAGCAAGTGGGACAACCCTTCATCATCGACAACCGCGCCGGCGGGGGAGGAACGCTGGCCCCCGCTGCGGTCGCCAAGGCCGATCCCGACGGCTATACGCTGCTCTCCCACTCGCCCTCGCTCACGATCTTCCCCGCCACGCACAATACGCTGCCGTACGATACCGCGCGTGACTTCACGGGGGTGGTGGCGCTGGTCAATACGCCCTTCCTGTTGGTGGTCTCGCCCGAGAAATACAAGACCGCCGCCGAGCTCGTGGCGGCTGCCAAGGCGAAGCCCGGCGCATTGAACTACGCCTCGGTCGGGCACGGCGGAGCGGCCCACATCAACGCCGAGCGGTTCCGTCTCAGCGCCCGGATCGACGTGCAGGAGATACCCTTCCGCGGCGTGCAGGAAGCATTGACCGAACTGCTGGCCGGACGGGTCGATTTCTTCTTCACGCCGGTGCTGCCGTCGATGCCGCTCATCCGCGACGGCCGGATCCTTCCACTCGCCGTGAGCAGCAACAAGCGCATCTCCTCGTTGCCGGATTTGCCGACGCTCGCGCAGGCCGGCTATCCCGACTCCGATTTCCCCTTCTGGATTGGAGTCTTCGCACCGTCCAAGACACCCAAGGACGTCCAGGACAAGCTCTATCGCGAAACGACCAAAGCCCTGCAAATCAAAGCCGTGCAGGAAAAACTGGTCGCGCTGGGCGGCGAGCCGTTCGAGATGACGGCATCCGAGTTCGATGCTTTCTTTCGCAACCAGATCAAGCAGAATAGAGAACTCGTCAAGGCCGCCGGCATCACGCCCAACTGAGTTGGCGCTAGAGAGCATGTTTCGATGAGATTGATGCAGAACGATGCCGCGTACTCGGTGCGCTCCGCTCCCACTCGTGGGAAGGGGTTGGGGATGAGGGTCGCGAGATTGATGCACCGACGTTGCCAAACGCACCACCCCCTCTCTAATTAGTGTGGCTTTGGATTTGACGTTCTTACCGGCATTGCCCCGAATTCTTCGTAGGAACGCCAAACGAGCGCGTGCTGCAAAGGGATACGAACGTCCGAACTTGGACACTAGGTGCTCCTCCATGCTCGACCGCCTCGAAGCTGCAAACCACCTCACCGAACTGGCGGGAGTGCGAATCGAGCTCGTCAAGCGCGGAAACGGCCGGCCGCTGCTGCTGCTGCATCCCGCGATCGGCATCAAGTCCACGGACGGGGTGATCGACCAGCTCGCGCGATCGTTTACGGTGATCGCGCCCTCCCATCCCGGCTTCGGCCGCAGCGAGCTCCCCCGCGCCATGACTACGGTCGACGATCTCGCCTATTTCTATCTCGATGTCATGGACGCGCTCGATCTGCGCGACACGGTCCTGGCCGGCATATCGTTTGGCGGTTGGATCGCGGCGGAGATCGCGGTCAAGTCGACCGCGCGCATCTCGCACCTCGTGCTCGCCGACGCGGTCGGGATCAAGCTCGGGGACCGCGAGCAGCGCGACATCGCCGACATTTTCACCATCAAGCAGAGCGAAGCCGACCGGCTCGCCTATCACGATCCCAAGATCGCGGCGATCGACCACGCGGCGATCTCGGACGATGAGGCGCACATCATATTCCGCAATCGCGAGGCGACGGCGCTGTTCGCCTGGTCGCCTTACATGTACGACCCCAAGCTCGCCGGCCGCCTGCACCGTATCCGGGTGCCGACGCTGGTTCTCTGGGGTGCGAGCGACCGCATCACCTCGCCCGATTACGGCCGCGCCTACGGCAAGCTCATTGCGGGCGCACAATTCGAGGTCATCGAGGAGGCGGGACATTATCCGCATCTCGAGCGTCCGGAATTGTTCACCCAGAAGATCGTCGATTTCGTCACGCGCGCGGAGCGCGCCACGCGTTGATCGGGATCCACGTGCGCAGAGCAGGAAAATGAAATTCTACAGCTTCAGCGAACAATCCTATCCCGATGCGTGGTTCAAAGACGCGGAATCGCTGCGCGTGAGCCTGCCGAACCGGCATTGCGATCCGGAAATCGCGGCTCGCCTCTACAACCGCTACCTCGACGAATGGATGCTGGCCGACGAGCTCGGCCTCAACATCATCGTCAACGAGCATCACGCCACGGCAACCTGCATGAGCGCCTCCGTGCACCTGACGCTTGCGATCCTGGCCCGCCAGACCAAGCGCGCACGGCTGCTTGGCCTCGGCACGCCGATCGCGAACCGCAATGACCCGCTGCGCGTAGCGGAAGAAATGTCGATCATCGACGTGATCTCCCGCGGACGGCTGGAAATGGGATTCATCAAGGGCGTGCCCTATGAGATCGTGCCGGCGAATGCGCGGCCGGTGCGCGTCATGGACCGTTTCTGGGAGGCGCATGACCTGATCCTCAAGGCGATGACGACGCATGACGGGCCGTTTTCGTGGGAGGGCGAGCACTTCCAGTACCGCAGCGTCAACATCTGGCCGCGGCCGTACCAGCAGCCGCACCCGCCGGTCTGGAGCACCTCCAGCAGCCCCGGCAGCTCGCGCGCGCTCGGCGCGCGCGGCCACGTGATCGCCACGGTCATGACCGGCTACCGCGCCAAGACCGTGTTCGACGAATATCGCAAGGGCTGGAAGGAGGCCGGACGCTCACAGCCGACGCCGCTCGACCGCTTCTCCTATATGGGCTTTGTCGCGGTGGGGAAGAGCGAGGCGGAGGGGTTGCGTCGCGCCGAGCTGGTCAAAAGCTATCTCGAGACCAATACGCGCGTCGCCGAGCCTTACAAGAACCCGCCCGGCTTCATGGTGGCGAGCGAGGCGGCCAAGCTGTTCCAGCGCGTGGGATGGCGCGGCGCCGCGCATCTGATGGCGACCAAGGACGGCAGGCCGCTCGGCAGCGCGGCGCAGGGGAGCGTCGCCGACACCATCGCCGGCGGCCTGATGTTCGCGGGAACGCCGGACCAGATCTACGACCAGGTCGTCGACTTCTACCGGGCGGTGGGCGGCTTCGGCCACTTCCTGATGATGACGCAGGCCGGCGCGATGGACCACGCGGACACCGTCGACAGCTTGACGCTGTTCGCGCAGGAGGTCATGCCACGGCTCGAGGAGTTTCACGCCGCGGCGCAGCTCGCGGCGTAGAGCCGCGATGTCGGTGCGGGAGCGACCGCCCTCTGCGCGATCTCTGGGTGGCGGACGACGCTGCCTGCCGGACGACGATCCGGATCCGCCGATCAGCCCACCGCGCTCCAGGTGCCGTCCGGATTACGGCAAGCATTGCCGCGCGCGACCTGCGGCCTGCCGTCGATATAGATGGTGTGGGTGTATGGCCGGCATTGCAGTCCGTTCGACTGATAGGCGGGACCGGGCACCACCGATCCATAGCGGCCGGAATCCGGGTTCTTCCATGCCACCGCCGCACCCGATTTTCCGCTCTCGAGCGCCTGCACCTGCGCCGCGTAGGCGCGCCGCTTGTCGTCGTCATCCATGCCGGCGCCGATGCGATTGCCGATCAGGCCGCCGATCGCCGCGCCGGCAAGGCCGGCGGCAACGCGCTCTCCGGTTCCGCCGCCGAACTGCGATCCGATCAGGCCGCCCGCGACGGCACCGACGAGCGTGCCCGTGTTCTCCCTCGGCCCGGTTCCAGTCTCGGGATTGCCGCTGCAGGCCGCCGCCGACATCGCGACAAGCGCGGCCGCACTCAGGCGGACCAAATGCATCTCAAGCCCCCATCCCAGCTGATCTGAACAGTGATCCCTGCCGGCCGGCGAACCCAGGACTCCCCCATGCCGGCACGTTAGCTAATGGCGCAAATTGGGGCAAAACTCTGTTCCCGAAGCCGAAGCTGTTTCCCCTCCGCTCGAAAGGAAACCGCTCGAGCGTTGCGTGTGAAGGTTTCGCCGCGGCAAACCGGTTCCGGCGTCGCCGGACAACGCCGCAAGACCGGCCTCACGCCCCGGGCAGCACGAGGTCGGCGCGCAGGCCGCCGATCGGCGCCGTGCCCAGCGTGAGTCCGCCGCCATAAAGGCTGGCGAGTTCCACCACGATCGAAAGCCCGAGCCCCGACCCCGGCTTGGTCTCGTCGAGACGGCGGCCGCGGCGGGCCACTTGCTCGCGCTCCTGCGGCGAGAGTCCCGGCCCGTCGTCGTCGACCACGATGCGAACGATGCGGCGTTCGTCTTTGGGATCGGGCTTTTCGGAGAACATCTCGACCACGACCCGCGACTGCGCCCATTTGCAGGCATTGTCGACCAGGTTGCCGACCATTTCTTCGAGATCCTGCTGCTCGCCGCGGAAGCGCGCACTCTCGGGCCCGTCGATATCGATGACCACCCCGCGATCGTGGTGGAGCTTTTCCATCGTTCGCGCGAGCGCCGTCACCACCGGGCGCACATCGGTGACGGTAGCGATTACCGCGACGCGGGTGGCGAGCCGCGCGCGTTCGAGATGGCGAGTGACTTGGTCCTGCATGATCTCGGTCTGCTCGCGTACCTTCAAGGACAGCGGGTCATCGCCATGGGTCGTGGCTTCGTTGATCATGACCGAGATCGGCGTCTTCAATGCATGTGCGAGGTTGCCGACATGGGTGCGCGCGCGCGTGACGATCTCGCGATTGGCGTCGATGAGCGCGTTGGTCTCGCGCGCGAGCGGCGCGATCTCGACCGGGAAGGCGCCCTCGAGCCGCTCCTTGGTGCCCGAGCGAATGGCGGCGAGACCCTCGGAGATGCGCTTGAGCGGCGCGAGGCCGAAACGCACCTGGAAGGTGGTAGTCAGCAGCAGCACGATCGCCAGCACTCCAAAGGTGATGACCAGCGCGCTGTCGAAGCCGTGCGTCTCCTCGTCGATCTCGGCCGCGTCGCCGGCGACGGCTACCAGGTAGCGCCCCTCCTCCCCCAGGTCGATGGTGCGCTCGACGATCCGCAGTTGCTGGCCCTCGGGACCCTCGGCGTAACCTTGCCGGGCGCCGCCCGACACCGACGAGACCCCGAGGTCGGCGAGATGCGGCAGCATGGCGTCCCACAAGGACCGGGAAGAGCGCACGTCGGGGGTGGGCGCGTCGAGCCGCGTCACCTGCCAATACCAGCCGGAGAGCGGCAGATCGAACAGCGGCTCGCCGATGGATTGCGGAAACTTGCCGGCATTCTCCTCGGGCCCCGCGACGTCGGCAACCAGCGTGCGCAGATAAACGTCCAATCTCCGGTCGAAAGCGCGCTCCACCGCCGCGCGGTAGATCGACGACAGCACGACGCCGGTGATAAGTAGAATCACCACGGTCCAGGTCGTTGCCGAGAAGAAGAGCCGAAGCGCGAGCGAATTAAGACGCATTGCCCGGCGGCGTGAGGAGATAGCCGAGCCCGCGCACGGTCTGGATGACGTCGACGCCGAGCTTCTTGCGAATGCGGCCGACGAAGACCTCGATGGTGTTGGAGTCACGATCGAAGTCCTGGTCGTAGAGATGCTCGACCAGTTCGCTGCGCGAGACCACGCGCCCGGTATGATGCATGAGATAGGAAAGCAGGCGATATTCGTGCGACGTCAGCCTGACCGGATTGCCGTCGACGCTCACGCGTCCGGTGCGGGTGTCGAGACGTACGGAGCCGCAATTGAGTTCGCTCTTGGCGTGGCCGGCCGAGCGGCGCAACAGCGCCCGGATGCGCGCCAGAACCTCCTCGAGATGGAAAGGCTTTGCAACATAATCGTCGGCGCCGGCGTCGAAGCCCTGGACCTTGTCGCTCCAGCGGTCGCGCGCGGTGAGAATGAGGACCGGCATGGCACGGCCGGCACGGCGCCAGGCCTCCAGCACGGAGATGCCGTCCATCTTGGGCAGACCGACATCGAGGATCACCGCGTCATAGGGCTCGCTCTCGCCGAGAAAGTGGCCTTCCTCGCCGTCAAAGGCGCGGTCGACCACGTAACCCGCGTCGGTGAGCGCGGTCGCGAGCTGCCGGTTGAGATCGGGATCGTCCTCGATGACGAGGAGACGCAAGGCGAGTGCTCCCTCTGATGTTCGTCGAGGCCGGCTTCTTCTTCGCAGAATCGGCGCTCGCGCACGTTACCTTGCCATGACATAAGAATGGGGGGAAGGTTGAGGAAGGGCGGGAATGCGGGATCTGCGGCAGGGACCGCGGCGCCGGTGAAAATGTGTCCGGGTCGCACCGTCCGATCGGCTCCATTGCACCTGCTCGTACACCTGCTCGCCAAGCCGCCGCGCCAGGCGCGATCGCATCCGAGCGGCGGCGGTTTTGCTGAACGCGCTCTGGACGTGCTAACACTGAGGGCGACAACCGGGGCCGGTAGCGCCGTGAGTGACGATTTCATCCTCGAAACCGAGAATCTCAGCAAGGAATTCGCCGGCTTCATCGCCGTGAACGGCGTCAGCCTGAGAGTCGCACGCGGCAGCATTCATGCGCTGATCGGACCGAATGGCGCCGGCAAGACGACCTTTTTCAACCTGCTCACCAAGTTCATGCGTCCGAGCAGGGGGCAGATCGTTTACAAGGGGCGCGACATCACGCCGCTGCCTCCTGCCGAGGTGGCGCGGCTCGGGCTGGTGCGATCGTTCCAGATCTCCGCGGTCTTTCCGCACCTGACGGTGCTCGAAAACGTGCGCGTGGCGCTGCAGCGCAAGCGCGGATCCTCGTTCGATTTCTGGACCTCGAAGCGCGTGCTCGATGTCTTCAACGAGCGGGCGATGGCGCTCATCGCTGATGTCGGCTTGTCGTCTTTCGCCCATCGCACCGCGGTGGAATTGCCCTATGGTCGCAAACGCGCCCTGGAGATCGCCACCACCTTGGCGCTCGATCCGGAAATGCTGCTGCTGGACGAGCCGATGGCCGGGATGGGACACGAGGACATCGATCGCATCAGCGCTCTCATCAAATCGGTCGCCGCCCACCGCACGGTGCTGATGGTCGAGCATAATCTCAGCGTGGTGGCCAACCTGTCGGACCGCATTACCGTGCTCACGCGCGGTCGGGTGCTCGCCGAGGGCAACTACCAAACGGTCTCCGCCGACCCCGCCGTGCGCGAGGCCTATCTCGGGGTGGGCCATGCTTAGCCCACGCGCTGCGCCCTTGCTCGCGGTGGAGGAGCTCAAAGCCTGGTACGGCGAGTCCCATGTGCTGCACGGCGCCACGTTCGAGGTTTTCGCCGGCGAGGTGGTGACGCTGCTCGGTCGCAACGGCGCCGGCAAGACGACGACGCTGAAATCGATCATGGGCATCGTCGGCCGACGCACCGGATCGGTCCGCTACGACGGCAGGGAGGTCATAGGCCTGACCAGCGACCGTATTGCGCGGCTCGGCATTGCGCTGTGCCCGGAGGAACGCGGCATCTTTGCAAGCCTCAACGTCGAGGAAAACCTTCTGCTGCCGCCCAAGGTGCGTCCCGGCGGACTCGAACTCGATCGCATTTTCGAGCTCTTTCCCAACCTCAAGGAGCGCCTGTGGAGCCAGGGCACGAAGCTTTCCGGAGGCGAGCAGCAGATGCTGGCCATCGGCCGCATCCTGCGCACGGGCGCGCGCCTTCTTCTCCTCGACGAGCCGACCGAGGGTCTTGCACCCGTCATCATTCAGCAGATCGGCAAGACCATCGGCATGCTCAAGCAACAGGGGTTCACGATCCTCCTGGTCGAACAGAATTTTCGCTTCGCGTCGACGGTCGCGGACCGCTATTACGTGATGGAACATGGCCGCATCATCGACCAGTTCGCCAATGCCGAGCTCGCGGCCAACCTGGAGAAGCTGCACAACTATCTAGGCGTGTGAAAAACCTGCTACGGGATCGAGAAGATGGACAAAGAACAAAGAGAAGACGGAAACGAGAGGACAGAGAGGAGTGCTGTGATGAAACGGCTAATCGGAGTGGCGGCCCTTGCCGCGCTGTTCGCGGGCGGCGCGGCGCACGCGCAGGTCAACGTCAAGATCGGTGTGCTCAGCGACGTTTCAAGCTTGTATTCCGATATCGGCGGGGCAGGCTCGGTCGCCGCCGCCAAGCTTGCGATTGCGGACTTCACCGCCGCGAACAAGGGCGTCAAGGTCGATCTTGTCTCGGCCGACCATCAGAACAAGCCAGACTTGGGATCGAGCATCGCCAATCAATGGTTCGACGCCGACAAGGTCGATCTGATCGTCGACGTGCCGAATTCCGGCGTGGCGCTCGCGGTCAGCGAAATCGCCAAACAGAAGAACAAGGTGTTCATCGTCTCGGGCGCCGCCGCATCCGATCTCACCGGTCCGAAATGCAACGCCAATACCGTTCACTGGACCTATGATACCTGGATGCTGGCCAACGGCACCGGCAAAGCGCTGGTGAAGACCGGCGGCGACACCTGGTTCTTCCTCACCGCCGACTATGCCTTCGGGCACGCGCTCGAGCGCGACACCGCAGCCGCGGTCGAAGCAAACGGCGGCAAGGTGCTCGGCAAGGTCCGGCATCCGCTCAATACCAACGACTTCTCCTCGTTCCTGCTGCAGGCGCAGTCATCGAAGGCCAAGGTCATCGGTCTCGCCAATGCCGGCGGCGACACCATCAACGCGATCAAGCAGGGCGCCGAATTCGGCATCGTCAAAGGCGGACAGAAATTCGCCGGCCTGCTGGTGTTCGCCAGCGACGTGAATGCGCTGGGCCTGCAGACGGCGCAAGGCCTGACGCTGACGGAGACGTGGTACTGGGACGCCAACGAAAATAACCGCGCCTGGACCAAGCGGTGGCAGCAGGAGCGGCCGGGCAAGTTCCCGACCATGGTTCAGGCCGGCGTCTATGCGGGGGTCACCCACTATCTCAAGGCGGCGGCGGCGCTCAAGAGCGCGGCCGATGGCAAGGCGGTAGTAGCCAAGATGAAGGCGCTGCCGACGGACGACCCGCTGTTCGGCAAGGGCACGATCCGCGCCGACGGGCGCAAGATCCACGACGCTTATCTGTTCGAGGTGAAGGCACCGTCGGAGTCCAAGTACCCTGGCGATTTCTACAAGTTGCTCGCCACCATCCCGGCCGCCGAAGCCTTCCGTCCGCTCAAGGACGGCGGTTGCCCGTTGGTCAGCGGGTGAACTCGCTGCGAACGGCCCCCTCGGTTCGAGGGGGCCGTTGTTCAGCCGATGCCTCTCCGAGCGAGAGGGTATTCGAGTGCACGAACCGATCACGTCCTCCTCGGGATGACAAGGCGCTGCCCCAACCTCGAGGAATGATGTGTCCCGCCGAGGCGCCCGTTCATGTTCGAGATTTTCGGCATCAGCTCGCAGGCCCTGTTCGGGCAATTGCTCATCGGGCTCATCAACGGTTCGTTCTACGCGCTGCTCAGCCTCGGGCTCGCCGTCATTTTCGGCATGCTCAACATCATCAACTTCGCCCACGGCGCCCAGTATATGCTGGGTGCGTTCACGGCGTTCTTTCTGCTGCAATATGCCGGGCTCGGTTATTGGTCGGCGATCGTCATCGCGCCCATCGCAGTGGGGATAACCGGGATCATCGTCGAGCGACTTTTTCTGCAGTGGCTCTATAGGCTCGATCATCTCTACGGGCTGCTGCTTACTTTCGGTCTCGCGCTCATTTTCGAAGGCACCTTCCGCAATTTCTTCGGCTCGTCGGGCCTGCCCTATTCGGTGCCGCCGGCGCTGCAAGGCGGGCAGAATCTGGGCTTCATGTTCCTGCCGAATTACCGCGCCTGGGTGGTGGGCTTCTCGCTCGCCGTGTGCCTGAGCACGTGGTTCGTCATCGAGCGCACCAAGCTCGGCTCCTATCTGCGCGCCGCGACCGAGAACCCGACGCTAGTGCGCGCCTTCGGCATCAACGTGCCGCGCATGATCACCCTCACCTATGGCTTCGGCGTTGCCCTTGCCGCGCTCGCCGGAGTCATGGCAGCGCCGATCTACAACGTGAGCCCGCAGATGGGCGCGAACCTGATCATCGTGGTATTCGCGGTGGTGGTGATCGGCGGCATGGGCTCGATCATGGGCGCGATCGTGACTGGCTTCGGATTGGGCATCATCGAGGGGCTGACCAAGGTGTTCTTTCCCGAAGCGTCCAACACCGTGATCTTCATCATCATGGCGATCGTGCTGCTGATCAGGCCGGCCGGCCTGTTCGGGCGGAGCGCTTGAGGTGCAACGCATCGTCGACCCGAAGATGGACGAAGGCATGCGCTCGGGCAGCGAGGCGATCGCGTTCGTCATCATGGTCGTCGCGCTCATCGTGGCGCCGATGTTCTTCTACCCCGTGTTCCTGATGAAGGCGCTGTGCTTCGCGCTGTTCGCCTGCGCATTCAACCTGCTGATCGGCTATGTCGGCCTGCTGTCGTTCGGCCATGCCCTGTTCTTCGGATGGGCGAGCTATGTCGGCGCCCATGCGGCCAAGGTCTGGGGCCTGTCGCCGGAACTCGCGATCGCCGCGGGAACCGCGGCCGCCGCCGGGCTCGGCACGATCGTCGGCGCGCTCGCGATCCGCCGCCAAGGCATCTATTTCGCGATGATCACACTCGCTTTGGCGCAAATGATGTATTTCTTCGCCATCCAGGCGCCGTTCACTCACGGGGAGGATGGCATCCAGGCGGTACCGCGCGGAAAATTGTTTGGTTTCATCGATCTGGCAAATCAGACCAGCTTGTACGTCACCGTGCTGGTCATTTTTCTCGGCTGTTTCCTGCTGATCTACCGCATCATCAATTCACCCTTCGGCGAAGTGCTCAAGGCGATACGGGAGAACGAGCCACGCGCGATCTCGCTCGGCTACAAGACCGACCGTTACAAGCTGATTGCCTTCGTGCTGTCGGCGACGTTCGCGGGCGTTGCGGGCACGAGCAAGGCGCTGGTCTTTCAGCTTGCCTCCTTGACCGACGTCGACTGGCCGATGTCGGGCGAAGTCATCCTCATGACTCTCGTCGGCGGCCTCGGCACTTTGTTCGGGCCGGTGGTGGGGGCGTTCTTCATGGTCACGCTGGAAAACTATCTCACCACGATGGGTCAATGGGTGTTCGTGGTTCAGGGACTGATTTTTGTCGTCTGCGTATTGCTGTTCCGCCGCGGCATTATCGGCGAAATCGCTCATCTCCTGCGCATCAGGCTTTGACGGGACCTGAGTTGCGTTTGCGCCCTTGAGACATGAGGCCTAGCACTCCCGGCAACTTCTCGGCTAGATTGGAACCCACAAACTCCGACCCTCCGCGTCGCCTGTGACAATTCCGTCAACAGGTCGGTAGAGCGCGTGCCCTGAGTTTGGTCCAGGGGCAAGAACCCAAGCGAGCCGGTTCGCTCGGTCTCATGATTTGTATTCACGAGCCGACGCACCGGTGTTCCTGAAAGGAAAGTCATGCGAACTGATGGGCTCCTGAAACGATCCGCCTGCGCAATGATGACTTCTATCGTGCTCGCGTTGCCGGGCACACCGGCGCACACCCAAGATCTGCCGTCCTACATGGCGCCGATCGCCGGCCGCACTGTCGCGAGCCCCGCCGAGACGGCGACAAAAAACGTTCTGGCGCTGAATGCGGCCATGTTCGAGCTTTATGACGACGCGGCCAGCGTCTTCAAGGCGAATATTCTGAGCAAGCATCCCGTCATTCTCGGGCTGTTCTCCGGGGCGGGTGGGCGCTTCATTCTCTATCGGCCCGGCATGGCGCCGCTCGAGGCGCCGTCGGTGCCCATCGGGTATCAGCTGCTGAAATCGATCGGCCACAGCACGATGGCGTTGACCCAGATCGTGGGTCCTTATGTGGACAATGCCGCCAACCAATCCTGGCGCGGCCCAATGCTCGCCTTTCGCAGCCGCATGCAGACCGCGCTCGACGGCCTGGACGCGACCTTGATGCGGCCGGAGTGGCGGGACAACAATCGCGCCATCCTGCAGAACAACATCGCCTTCATGGACGACTGCCTGGCGAAGGGCGTCATTTCCGTCGCCGCGCTGGAAGCGTTCGCCAAGAAACAGGGTCCTCTGCTCAAGCACGACATCGCGTGGGCGGCGCAGACCCAGGTCGCGCACTGGATGACCGTGATCGGCGAGTGGAAGGAGATGCTGGGCAGCGATTGGGACAAGGCCTACGCCGCCAGCAACACCATCTACGTGGCGCGACAGAACAACATATTGTTCAGCGTGCTAGCGCAGTATTTCGGGCCGGAGGGCATCAATCACCGGCTGATGCTGATCGAGACGATCTCGTTCACGACGACGCCGGATGACATGCTGACGTCGCTCACCCGCATCATCGCCGACCGCTCGGTCGGCGCGCTGTTCTTCGGCAACTACTACCTGATGGACTACGAGCTCATGGGCGGCGATGCGCGCGCCGCGATCATCGCCGAAACCGAGAAGCGCGGGATGAAGGCGTTCCTGCCTCCAGCGGTGCCGTTCGGCTCCCAGCAGTGGCCGACGCTGATCACGCCCGGGCCGGGACCCACGTCCCTGGCCGACCTTCCATGAGCCGGCCGGGTGGCCGTGCTCGCGCGCTCGACCGGCGAAGACCGTCGACCCGGTTTGGAACCAGCTCGCGGAGAAGCGCGGCATGAACCTCAACACGATCACCGAGGTAAAGTACCCGACGTCGGCGGATCAGATCACGCAATGGCGCGACGGATACGCCTGGCTCGCGGGCGGCACCTGGCTGTTCTCGGAGCCGCAGGTCGCCACCGACACGCTCATCGACCTCGGTGAGCTCAACTGGCCGGCGCTGGAAGCATCCACCGCCGGCCTCGACATCGCGGCGACCTGCCGCATCGCGGAGCTCTTCCGTTTCAGGGGACCGCCGGAATGGCGCGCGCTGCCGCTCCTGCGCGAGTGCTGCAACGCGTTTCTGGCGTCGTTCAAGATCTGGAACGCCGCCACCGTCGGGGGGAACATCTGCATGTCCTTGCCGGCGGGCCCGATGATTTCGCTGACCGTGGCGCTCGACGGCACCTACACGCTGTGGCCGCGCAACGCGCCGCCGCGCGAGGCCCGCGCCGTCGACTTCGTCACCGGGAACCATAGCAATATCCTTCAGCGGGGGGAGCTGCTCCGCGGCATCCGCCTGCCGGCGGCGGCGCTGTCGAAGCGGTTCGCATTCCGGCACGCTTCCCTCACGCATCTCGGACGGTCGGCGGCGCTGATCATCGGCACGCAGAACGCGGCCGCTGACGACCTGCTGATCACGATCACCGCCGCGACGCCGCGGCCGATACAGATTCGATTCAAAAAAGCGCCGTCCGCCACTGAGCTGCGACGCGCGCTCGACGAGCGCATACCGGCCGACGGATACTTCGACGACGTCCACGGCTCGGCAGCCTATAAGCGCCACCTCACCTCCTATTTCGTCGAGCAGATCCGGGGCGAACTGGCGCAACCGGGAGCGAGCGCATGAAGCAAACGGTCCCCACAAATCCGCATCCGGCGAGCAAGGCCAACGGCGGCATGAACTACCACGTCAATGGCGAGCTGTTCTCGGCCGAGCCGCGGCCTGGACAATGCCTGCGGACCTTTCTTCGCGAGCTCGGCGTCTTCGGTGTCAAGAAAGGCTGCGACGCCGGTGATTGCGGCGCCTGTACCGTGTGGCTCGACGGCGTACCGGTGCATTCCTGCCTGATGCCGGCGTTTCGGGCCGCCGGGCGCGCAGTGACCACCATCGAAGGACTGGCGCAGGACGGCGCGCTGCATCCGATGCAGCAAGCCTTCCTGAATGCGCAGGCCTTCCAATGCGGCTATTGCGCCGCGGGCATGATCATGACGGCGGCCGCGCTCGACAAAGAACAGCGGGCGGACTTGCCGCATGCCCTCAAGGGCAATCTGTGCCGGTGCACCGGTTACCGGTCGATCCGCGACGCGTTCGCCGGCCTGACAGCCATCGAGGATGACGTCGCCGGGCGGGCCTGCGGCGCGAGCGTGCCAAACCCGTTTGCCGAAGGCATCGTCACCGGCCGGGCACGCTACACCATGGACGTCGCCATGGAGGGGCTCCTGCACCTCAAGGTGCTGCGCTCGCCGCACGCCCACGCCCGCATCCTCGCCATCGGGCGCGACAAGGCAATGGCGGTGCCGGGGGTGGTCAAGATCTTCACCTGGGAGGACGCGCCGCGGCGGCTCTACAGCACCGCCCTCCACGAGGACCATCTGGTCGACCCGGACGATAGCTATGTTCTCGACAATGTGGTGCGTTTCGTCGGCCAGCGCATCGCCGCGGTCGTCGCTGAAACCGAGGCTGCCGCGGAACAGGCCTGCCGCCTGCTCGACGTCACCTACGAGATGTTGCCCGCGGTCTTCGATCCGGTCGCGGCCATGGCACCCGAAGCGCCGGTCTTGCACGACAAGGGTGGGGCCGAGAAAGGCAACATCTTTGTCGACATCCACGGCGAGGTCGGCAGCGTGGCCGACGGCTTCAAGGCCGCGGACGCCGTGCACGAAATGACCTATTCCACCTCGCGCGTTCAACACGTCCACCTTGAAACGCATGGTTCGATTGCCTGGCGAGCCGACGACGGACGGCTGCATATCCGCACCAGTTCCCAGGCACCGTTCGTCGTGCAGCAGAAGCTCTGCCACATCTTCGGTCTGCGCGCCCGCGACCTGCACATCTTCACCGAGCGCGTCGGCGGGGGGTTCGGCGGCAAGCAGGAGATGATCTCCGAGGATCTCTGCCTGCTCGCTACGCTCAAGACCGGACGGCCCGTGAAGTGGGAGTTCACCCGCGAAGAACAGTTCATCGGCGCGACGACGCGGCATCAGATGACGACGCGGGTAAAGCTCGGCGCCAAACGCGACGGGACGCTGACCGCGATCGACATTCATGTCGTCTCCAATACCGGCGCCTATGGCGGCCACGCCAGCGAGACGCTCGCCGCCTCCCTCGGCAGCCCGCTCACGGCTTACCGGTGCGCCAACAAGAAGGCGGTCGGATACGCCGTCTACACCAACATGGTCCCGGGCGGCGGCTTTCGCGGCTACGGCTCGTCGCAGACGACGTACGCGATCGAGTGCGGGATCGACGAACTGGCGCGGCTGCTCGCAATGGACCCGTTCGAGATCCGTCGCAAGAACATGGTGCGGCCCAACGACTGGATCGAGTCGGTGTGGAAGGATCCGAGCGATGTCGGCTTCGGGAGCTACGGCCTCGACCAATGTCTCGATCTGGTCGAAAAGGCCTTGGCGTCCGGCGGCGGCGCGCCCAAGCCCGCAGGGGAGGATTGGGCGGAGGGCACCGGCATCGCACTGGCGATGCTGGATTGCGGCCCGCCGACCGAGCACCGGTCAGGTGCGCAGATGGCAATGTTGCCCGATGGCAGCTATCATCTCGCCGTCGGCTCCACCGAGATGGGGAACGGATCGGTTACCGCCCACCGGCAGATCGCGGCCTCAGTCGTCGGCGCGCGCGCGGAGCGCATCGCCATCATCAACGCCGACACCGATCTGACGCCCTACGATACCGGTACTTTCGCGAGCACCGGCACCGTCGTCGCCGGCCAGGCGGTGAACCTTACGGCCAACGCCTTGCGCGACAACATCCTCGACTTTGCCAGCCGCCATACCGGCGTGGCCGCCGCAGACTGCCGCCTCGATGACGGAGTGGTGGTCTGCGGCAACCAAGAGATCGCGCTGGCCGACCTCCACGTCGCCGGCACCAAGGTTGGCCACCGCTTCGAGGCCAAGCGCAAGGCCTATCTTTCTCCGCGCACGGTCGCCTTCAACGTCCAGGGCGTGCGGCTCGCGGTGCACCGGGTGACCGCAGAGATCCGCATTCTGCACAGCGTGCATGCCGCCGACATCGGCCGCCTGATCAATCCCTTGCAATGCCGCGGCCAGATCGAGGGTTCGATCGCGATGGGATTCGGCTGGGCCCTCACGGAGAAGATGGTCTACGACGGCGGCACCATGGTGAACCCGACGCTTCGCAACTACCGCATTCCCGCGTTCGCCGACGTGCCGCCCAGCGAGGTGTTCTTCGCCGATACCTATGACGCGATCGGCCCGCTTGGAGCGAAGGCGCAGGGCGAGTGCGCGATCAATCCCGTCGCTCCCGCCATCGCCAACGCGCTGGCGAATGCGACCGGCGTGCGATTCCCGCATCTGCCGTTCACGCCCGACCGCATCTTCAGCAAGCTCGCCGGGCAGCCGTGAGCGGCGTGGAGCGGACGAGCGTTGACGTGACGCCCGCCGCCACGGGCGGAGGCAAGGGCGCCGTCACCATCGTCACGCAGACGCGGGTGCGTCCGGAGAGTGCCGACGCCTTCGCGCGGTGGCAGGAAGAGACCAGCGGCACCGTCGCGCTGTTTCCGGGCTTCATCGAACAGACCGTGCTGCCGCCGAGCCCTCCCGCGCAGGCCGACTGGGTCATCCTCCAGCGTTTTGCCAGCACCGAGATGGCCGTCGCGTGGCTCAACTCCGAGCAAAGGCTCAAACGCATCCAAGGCGCGGCGGACATGCTGGTCGGCCGCGACGACATCCACATCGTCAATGACGGCGATGCTGGCGTGCTGCCCTCGCCGGTTTCGGTGGTCATTTCGACCCGCATCAAGCCGGGCCAGGAGCTGGCTTATCGCGCATGGGAGCAACGCATCGCCGCCGCGCAGGCGAAGGCGCCGGGCTTTCAGGGCTACCGTTTCGAACCGCCGGTGCCTGGCGTGCAAGGCGACTGGCTCGCGATTCTGCGGTTCGATACGGAAGCAAACCTCCAGGCTTGGCTCGACTCGCCGGAACGTCAAAAGTTGTTGCGGGACGCAAGCCCCTTCACCGAGGAATTTCACGCCCGCGTCGTCCGCACCGGCTTCGACCAATGGTTTCCTCTCCCGGCCGATGGAGCGCCGCCGCCGGCTGTCTGGAAGATGAACATGCTGGTCCTGCTGATGCTCTATCCGGTTGTGTTCTTGTTCGGGTTCTTCGTGCAAACCCCCCTCCTGATCGGCCGCGCGGGCCTGCCCTTCGCGATCGCGCTGTTCATGGGCAATGTCGTGAGCGTCGTGCTCGTCAATTACCTCGTGCAGTGGACCAGCAGCCGCTTATCCTGGTGGCTGCAGCCGGCAGGCGTGAACCGGCGGCGGACCGAGGCCGCTGGAACGGCGCTGGTGATCGCGCTCTACGGCCTGATGCTGTTGGCGTTCTGGCGTCTGTTCTAGGGCCTGATTGCGACCCGTTGCTCACTTCTCGGACATCATCATCATTGGATCGAACAAAAAATATTTGCGGCTAACTGCGATGCAATCCGAAGTGCTGCCGTTCTAAGACTGGCGGCTGTGTCGATGCGGTCAAGGCAACAGCGGACCACCGGACCCCGGCCCTGCAAATCCCGATAAACGCGCGAGAGTTAACCCGCCATTAACCACGGCGCGCGCTAATCGGATCAACCCGCCGGCAAGACCGACCTCGAGGCTGCGTTGTGACACGTGCGATTGCCGTTCGACCAAAGTCATCGATGCGATTCCGAGGCCGCTCGTTCATGGCGTTCGTGCTTTCGCCGGCCCCACCGCTCGCGGAGTGGCTGGCGGAACTCGACAACTGGAGCCGGAACTCACCCGACTTTTTTGCCGGCAAGCCGATCATCCTCGACCTCGCGGCCGTTCCGCTCGGCCCGCCCGCGACCGGCCGGTTGATCGCGACGTTGGGCGAGCGCGGAATTCGGATCATGGGTATCGAGGGGGTGGAACCGGACCAACTCGACCCCTCGCTGCCGCCGCTTCTCAAAGGCGGGCGCCCCACGGCGGGCCGCGACACTCCCGCGCCGGCGTCCTCCGACAATCGCAATCCGGCTGCGAAGGCCGCAGCACCGCAACGTCAGGAGCCGAGCTCTTTGCTGATCGAGAGCCCGATCCGGTCGGGTCAGTCCGTGATTTTCCCATACGGCGATGTCACGGTGCTCGGCGCGGTCTCTTCAGGCGCGGAGGTCGTGGCCGGCGGATCGATCCACGTCTACGGCGCGCTTCGCGGCCGAGCGATGGCGGGTTCGATGGGTAACCGGCGCGCACGGATTTTCTGCAGCAAGAACGAAGCCGAATTGGTTTCGATCGACGGCTACTACCGGACCGCCGAGGAAATGGACGCAAGCCTGCGCCATCGGCCGGTCCAGTGTTGGCTCACAGACCGTATCCTGTCGATAGCAGCCTTGGATTGAAACCTCTGGGAGATAAGCAAACATGACCAAGGTCCTCGTGGTCACGTCCGGCAAGGGCGGCGTGGGCAAGACCACGTCTACCGCCGCACTCGGCGCCGCTTTGGCGC
Organism: uncultured Alphaproteobacteria bacterium; assembly: GCA_963821505.1. Classification (GTDB taxonomy): domain Bacteria; phylum Pseudomonadota; class Alphaproteobacteria; order Rhizobiales; family Xanthobacteraceae; genus VAZQ01. The sequence continues at coordinate 304,658 of CAWGEH010000034.1, read as the reverse complement.
AAGCCGGGCAGAAGGTTGCGGTCATCGATTTCGACGTCGGTCTGCGCAACCTTGATCTCGTGATGGGAGCGGAGCGCCGCGTAGTCTTCGACCTCATCAACGTGGTGCAAGGCGTCGCGAAGCTCTCACAAGCCCTCATCCGTGACAAGCGGCTCGAGACATTGTGGCTGCTGCCGGCTTCGCAGACCCGCGACAAGGATGCTCTCACCGAAGAGGGCGTCGCAAACGTCATCAAAGAGATGCGCGACAAGTTCGACTGGGTGATCTGCGACAGCCCGGCCGGCATCGAGCGCGGCGCAACGCTCGCGATGCGATACGCCGATGCAGCCGTCATCGTGACCAACCCGGAAGTATCCTCGGTGCGCGATTCCGATCGCATCATCGGGCTGCTCGATTCCAAGACCGAGAAGGCCGAGAAGGGTCAACGCATCGAGAAACACATCCTCATCACGCGCTACGACGCGCAACGCGCCGCGCGTGGCGAGATGCTCAATATCGAAGACGTGCTCGAAATCCTGTCTACGCCGCTCCTGGGCATCATTCCAGAAAGCGAAGAGGTGCTGCGAGCTTCCAACATCGGTTCGCCGGTCACTCTCAGCAACGCGACGAGCGCTCCGGCGCGCGCGTATCTCGACGCCGCCCGCAGGCTCAAGGGCGACGAGGTGCCGATGAGCGTTCCCACCGACCGCAAGCGCTTGTTCGACAAGCTGTTCGGACGGAGAGCAGCATGACTTTCTTCAACCTGTTCCGGCGTCGGGGTTCCGCTCCGGTCGCAAGAGAGCGGCTCCAGAATCCTCTTGTCTTACGAACGGGCAGCGCGGGGGCAATCCGATCTGCTCGCCATCCTGCGAGAGGAAATCCTGGCCGCGATCACCAAGCACATCACCGTCGAGCGCGAGAACGTCCAGGTGCGGATGGATCGCGGCGCGAGCGTCTCCACGCTCGCGATCGACGTCGAAATCCCCAATTCCGCCGGACTCCTCGCCGCGGGAACGTAGCCGACGCTCGCCAAGAGGCCCGTCGAATCCCAAGTGGGCGCTGCGGCCGCGGCCGCGCGCCGCGAGGGGTCGACGCCGCCCATTTTCCGTGTCATCGCGAGTGAACTTTCCGCCACGGCTCGAAAGCTGGTCGTGCTGGCCCTAAATTTCCCCGGCTCCGCGGCCGGGCTGTGCTATACTTTGTTTTCGTGTACGACGGCATGGCTAGAACGGAGTCAGTAGCGATGAGTGCTTATGCGCCCGACAAAGCAGATACCATCGTGCCGTTTGCCCCGGCACCGAAGCGCCAGGCGGAAGTCGTGGCCGACGAATCCGGCCGTTCGATCGTGGCGTTGCTGCAGAAGGCCGCAGACATGGCCAAGGAAGACTGCGCGCGCGCCATGGACTTGGCTCATAAACTTTCATTCCAGCTGCGAGCTTCCGAGGAGCGATTGAGAGAAGTCGAGGCCGAGGCGGCCCATTTTCGCGATCGCGCGGCACGCGCCGAGGCTTGGCTCACCCGTATCCATGATGAAGTCGAGCAGACGTTCTTCCAAAAGAAGGAACGGGAACCTCGCCAAGCTCCGCGGCAATGAGCGCCTGACAAGGCATCGCGCGAACCGGAGAACTGGGCATCATGCCGGGAGATAGCATCGACCGATCGGAAGTATGCCCGGCCCGCAGCCTCATCCAATTCCTGCTGCAATGCTGAGCAAAAACGGGTCGCCGCGCGCGCTCATTGCCGTCGTCTGCATCGCGCTCTCGACCGCGCCCGCCGTCGGCATGGTCGGAGGCGCGCCGACGGCCGACCAGGCTATTGCCCGCCAGGTCGTGCTGATCATGGACGGGCATAGCCTATGTAGCGGGGTCGCGATTGCGCCCGATCTCGTGCTCACAGCCGCGCACTGCGTACTGAGCAACGGCAAATATCGACTGGTGGCATTCGAAGGCGCCCGCCCCGCGGTGAAGGAGGTCGCAAGCGTCGTTGCCCACCCGCAGTACTCCGCCCGCGCCGACAGCCCGGACCTGGCGCTGGTCAAGCTTGCTGCACCGCCGGCTCCGAATCTCGCGCCGGCGATGTTCAGCGAGCGGCGTGCCCCGCCTTCGGTTGGTGACAGGTTCATCGTCGCCGGCTTCGGCGTCGCGGTGCAAGGCGACCGCAAGACTGCAGGCACTCTGCGTGCGGTCATACTGGTCGCGACCGACCGGCCAAGCTCGCAGCAGCTGAGCCTGGTCGATCCGCGAAAACTGGGTGAAACTCGCGGCCTTGGAGTATGCCATGGCGATTCCGGCGGGCCGGTATTCGACGAACAGGACCGCGCCCTGGTCGGGATCGTGAGTTGGTCGGGGCGGTCCGACGGCGAACCCGTTTGCGGCTTCGTCAGCGGCGTCATACCGCTCGCGCGCTACCGCTATTGGATTCTGGATACGGCGGCAAAACTTGGATCGCCGCTGGAGCCATGACCCGCGTCGCGGTTGTCCTCGCCTGCGCGCTCGTATCCGCGGTCCCGGCCGCGGCTATGGTGGGCGGCGCGCAACCCACGCGGGAGGCGGCGGGGCGCGCGGCCGTCATGCTGACCGGCTCACACGGCACATTCTGCTCGGGCGTCGCGCTTACGCGCGATCTCGTGCTCACCGCCGCGCACTGCGTCCTGCCGGGGGCCGATTACAAGCTGGTCGAATTCGATGCCGCGCGGCAGCCGGCGCTCAAGGACATCGCCAGCATTGCGCGACATCCCGACTTCGACGTGAATGCGGTTCTGCGCCATCGCGTCACCGCCGATGTCGCGCTCCTCAAGCTCGCCGCGCCGCTGAAAATCGTTCCCGCCCCACTTGCGCCGGCGGGCGGCTCGGTCGTCGCCGGCGACAGTTTCGTGGTCGCCGGCTATGGCGTCGCCGTGCGCGGCGACGGCAGGACCGGCGGCACGGTACGCGCCGCGACGCTGATCGCCGTCGGCCAGCCGGGCACGCTGCAAATCCGGCTCGTCGATCCCGTCACCAAGGGCGAACGCGCCGGCCTCGGCGCCTGCACCGGCGACTTCGGCGCGCCGGTCTACCGCGACGTCGGCCGCGCGCTCGCCGTGGTCGGCGTGGTGAGCTGGTCGACCGGTCCCGCCTTGAGTGATGGCTGCGGCGGCCTCACCGGCGTCACGCCGCTCGCGCGCTATCGCGCATGGATCGTCGAGCAGGCAGCGAAAATGCGCTCACCGCTGTCCCCCTGAGCCGAGCGTCAATGTCGCCGAACGGCGTCGGCGACAGCGCGCAGGTCGGCGGCGACCGCCGGACACTTGTCCGCCAGCTCTTCGACATCGCCGACCTCGAAGTCTGCCGGCACGACCCCCGGCCATTCCGTGCTCGCCCCGAGGAACCAGCGGCCGCGCCCGGCCAGGCGCGCCGTGTGAAAGGTATTGCCCGGAATCAAGAGCTGCACATGCTCCCCGCCGCGCAGGTTCGGGCCAACCTCGGCGCGCACCGTCGCGCCATCGTCCCGCAGGAGGAGAACCTCGAGCGGATACCGAGATAGTGATGGTACAGCTGGTCGCTGCGGATGCGGTGGAGCTGCACGGGGGCGCTCGGCGTCACCATGAAGTAGAGCGCCGATCCCATCGGCCGCCCGTCGGCAAAGGGCGGCGGCAAACCGCCGGCCGCGATCGACCGCGTGCTCAGATAGGTCGTCGGCACGAAACCGCAGGTGGCATTCCGCTCGAGCTTGAGCAAAGCGCGAATCTGATCGGCGGTGAGCTCATCTGCCATTGGCGGCTCTTGCCCTCCCCGGCTGCCGTGCGGATCCTCGCTCTTTCGCAACCCGCGGGGGCGCGGCAAGACCCGCCGACCATAGCGGACCGCCACGGGCAATTTCGTGCGCGAGCCCGATCGCATCGCAATCGACGCAGATGAGCGCCGCGGTGCCGTCGGCCAGCTCGATCCGCTGCATCTCGACGACACACCAGCGGCAATAAAAACGCTTCGCCATCCGAGTTCCATTTGATTCGCCGAGCGCAATGATGAGCGCGCGAACTCGGATCGGGCAACCGAATTGACCCCCAACACGAGCCGTGGTCGCCGCCAGCGTTTCCAAGGCATTCTCGTCGCTCCCTCTCGCCATTTGGCGGGGAAAGCCAGAGTCCAGCATCAAGGAGCCATGACGGGCGTGCTGGACGGTCAGGCCATACGAGATCAGAGCATTTTTGGTCGAAGCGGCGCTATTCCGCCGGCGCCGGCGGCGGCGCCACGGGTGACACGGGTACCGCGCTTGTCGCGGGTCCGCGCAGCGGACGCTCCTCCATCAGCAGGACCGAGATCAGCGCGGCGCCCAAAAAAACATCCGCCGCCACGAATACCCAGTGGAACACGGCTGCCATGTCGATGCCTGCGGCACCAGCGGTCTCGACCAGCAGCTCGACGCCGCTGCCGCGCTCGGGCGCCACGCCCAGGCCTGCAAGCAGAATCGCGCCCATGATCGCAACCGCCAGCGTGCTCGCGAGCGCGCGGAAGAAATTCATCGTGCCGGTCGCGGTGCCGACCTGGTGCATCGGCACGGCATTCTGGATCGAGACGGTGGCGACCGGGTACACGGTTCCGGCGCCGAAGCCGATGAAGGTGAGGGTGAGGACCACGCCACTCAGCGGCATGGCCGGCCAGATCACGAGCGCGGTGACGCTCGCGATCGCCAGCGTCGCGCCGGCGATCGCAGATACTTTATAGCGGCGCAGATACATCATCGAGCGTCCAGACAGCATCGATCCCGGCGTCGTCATGAGGACGATCGGGATCAGCGCCAGGCCGGAATCGGAAGCCGAGAGTTTATGCACCACCTGGAAATAAAGCGGCAGGTAGACGGTGAGCCCGAGCACCGCGCCCATCATCCAGGACGTGGCGGCAGTTCCGTCGCGCATCACCGGATTTCGCAGCACCGTGAGAGGGAGGAATGGCTCGGGCGCCCGTCTGAGCCACCAGACGAACGCGAGACCGAGCGCCAACGAAACCGCAACCAGGACGAAGATGGTCGGCGACAGCCACGGCACGCGCGTACCGCCCGAGGTGAGAGCGATCAGAAACAGCGTTGCCGCGGCGACCATCAACGACGCGCCGACGATATCCAATTGGTGGGGCCGCTCGTGGCGCGGCAGGCGTTTCATGGCACGATGGGTGAGCAGCACCGCGAGCAGCCCGAACGGCACGTTCAGCCAGAAGATCATCGACCAATGCAGGTGCTGGGCGATCACACCGCCGAGGGCGGGACCGGCGACCCCCGCTACGATCCACGACGTACCCATATAGGCCTGATAGTGGCCGCGCTCGCGCGGCGTGATCATGTCGGCGATCGTCGTCTGGGTGAGCGGCACGATGCCGCCGCCGCCGATGCCTTGCAGCGTCCGCCCGGCGATCAGCCAACCCATCGTAGGGGCGACCGCCGACAGCACGGAACCCGCAAGGAACAGGCCGAGCGCGGCAAGCATCATCGTGCGGCGGCCGTGGATGTCGGACAGCTTGCCGTAAAGCGGCGAGACCACGGTCGACGACAGCAGATAGGCGATGATGACCCAGGAGAGGTTCTCGAAATCCCCGAAGTCGCGGCCGATGGTGGGCAGAGCCGTGGCGACGATGGTCTGGTTGAGCGCCGAGAGAAACATGCCCAGCATAAGGCCGTAGAAAATACTGCGCACATGCACCCTGTTCAGCGGCGCGTGCGAGTGCGTTTCCACGGGCGTTTCCGGCGTACGGCTCGAAGACGTCATTCCGATCGAAATTCAGTCACTGGCTAATGACTTCCCATTGGCGCATAGCAAATTGATATCATCCCGGCATGCCCCGGGCACAATGGGCCCGTGCACAGGGCAGCTATGTCACGCGGCCGCCGGAGGCGGTGACGACCCACGCAGCGGGCGCTCCTTCAGCGTGAGAATGCAGGCGAGCGCGACCGCCAGGCAAAGAATAGCGGCGGTGAAGACCCATCGGAAGGCGTCGGCGGCATCCGTGCCCGCCAGCACGGCGCCGGCCGAGACTCCGCGGCTCATCGGCGCGCCCGCGAGCACCATGGCGCCGAAGCCAGTGACGATGAAGGTCGAGCCGAGCGCCCGAAAGAAGTTCATCGTGCCGGTCGCGACGCCGAGCTGATGCAGCGCGACCGTGTTCTGCACGACCACGATCGTGAACGGAAATGTCGGGCCCAATCCGAGCCCCACGAGCGCGATCAAGCCGAGCGCGGCGGCGGGCGAAAAGCCGGTCGGTGCAAGCGCGAGCGGCACCAGCGCCGCCATCGAGAGCAGGAGACCCACCAGCGGCACGCGTTTGTAATGGGTAAAGCGCACGAGCAGCCGGCCGCCCACGACCGACGTGATCGTGGCGGCGCCTTGCAGCGCGATGATCGCCCCGGCCGACTCGCTCACGGAGAGGCCGAGCGCAAGTTGGGCATAGAGCGGCAGCATGATGGTCAGCGCAATGACCGTTCCGACCGCGAAGAACGCGGACGCAGTGCCGACGCGCATGGCACCGTCACGCAGCACAGAAAGCGGGATGAACGGCTCCGCCGCGGTCATCACGCGCCAGGCGAACAGCACCCACAGCAGAGCGGAAGCGACGAACAGCAAAACAATCTGCGACGATATCCATGCATAGCGCCGGCCGCCCCAGGTGAGCGCGAGCATCAGCGCGACGGCGGCTCCCACCATCAGCACGGCGCCGAGCACGTCGAGCTGGTGCCGACGGTCGTGGCGCGGCAGCCGCCGCAGCACGTTATGGGTCAGGAGATAAGCCAACGCACAGAGCGGCAGGTTGAGCCAGAAAATCCACGACCAGTGCAGGTGTTCGGCGACGAAACCGCCGACAATCGGCCCGCCGACAGTCGACACGATGAAGGTCGAGGACGTGTAAGCCTGATAGCGCGGACGATCGCGCGGCGAAGCGACGTCGCCGATAATGGTCTGCACCAGCGGCATCAGGCCGCCGCCACCGAGTCCCTGCAGCGCGCGGGCGAGGATCAAGATCAACATCGACGGGGCCAGAGCGCAGGCGAGCGAGCCCGCCGCATAAATGCCGATGGCAATCAGCAACATGCCGCGTCGGCCGTGGATGTCGGAGAGCTTGCCATAGAGCGGCGTCGCGGCGGTCGCGCACAGCAGATTGGCCGTGACCACCCATGACATGTTGTCGACGTCGCCGAGACTGGCCGCGATGGTCGGCAGCGCGGTCGCGACCATCACCTGATCGAGCGCGGCGAGCAGCATGGTGAGCAGGACGCCCACCACGATGCGGCGCGCGGCGGCATGATCGAGATAGTCCGGCGCAGCTGTGAGGGGATCGCGCATTGGCTTGGTCCCGCGCCCGGCGGCGAGGCGCCGGGCATCTAGGCGGGGAACGGGGATGAGGGCAAGATCGCGGGCGGCACCGGGGCCATGCAGACGAGCCCGATGGCCGTCATTCTCCGCGCCAACGGGGCGACGCCCGATCCTGCCGGCGTCACCCGCGTGTATTTGGACACCGCGCCCATCCCCACGCCACGGCGGGCGTCGCTCTTCCTCCGCGAAGCCGGTTCATTCCCCGCGAGCCAAACTGCTCGCGACCGCTTCGGCGGTCGCGGGCCCACCGGTCAAGTCGGGGAACGCGGCGCTCACGATTTCGGCCGCCCACGCGCCGCCTTCGGAAGGCGCAGCGGCCAGCTTACGATGCGGTCCTCGAGCTCGTCGTCCTTGACCTCGTCTTCGCTCGCGCCCACGCGGCCGCGCACCGAGACGCCGGCCTGATGCACCGTTTGAGGGTCCCCCGAAACGAGCGGATGCCACCAATAGAGTTCCCGCCCATCGGCCAACAGCCGATACGCGCAGGTTGGCGGCAACCAGACAATTCGGTTGATGTTTCTCGGGGTCAGCCGAACGCAGTCCTTTACCTTCGCGGTCCGGTTGGGATAGTCGCGGCAGCGGCAGGTCTCGCCGTCCAGAAGCCGGCAACCCACGTCGGTAAAATAGGTGCGCGCAGCATCGTCCGCGTCCTCCAGCTTGACCAGGCAGCAGCGCCCGCACCCGTCGCAGAGGCTTTCCCATTCGGAATCAGTCATTTGCGCCAATGACTTAACGCGCCAAAACGGGGTGTCATCGTCAGCGGCCATGGCGGCGCCTCACGGGACTCGCCGGACGCCGTGCGCGGCGCTCGGCCGGCAGCGCGATCATCGCGAAATGCTCCCTTTTTCATTCGCCTTGTGGCGATCCGCCATAGTTTGGAACCTTTGGACCGGCTAAACAGGATCGGCTAAATAATAGCAACGGCTGGGCGATGCCGCCCGGCCGCAATTTACGCTGCGGTCCCGAGGAAACCTTGCGCAAGCTTTTCCACCACGGCGAGGGCCAGGACGGCTGGCGGGTGCGGCTGCGCCGCTTCCTGCTCGATATCGATTCGCGCATCGACTTCGGGATGTATCAGCTCAAGACCTGGACGCGCGAGCTTTATGAGCGCTTCACGGTATTCATGGACCGCTTCCATGTCGCGGGCTGGCGGCGTTGGTATTTCGTCGAGCCGCTGTCGGAGGCGCTCACGATCGGCACCGGCGGCCTGATAGTGATGCTCGCGCTCGCGATCCCGGCCTTCCGCGAGACCGCGGACGACGATTGGCTGAAGAAATCCGAACTCGCGGTCACTTTCCTCGACCGCTACGGCAACGAAGTCGGCTCGCGCGGCATCCGGCACAACGACGCGATCCCGCTCGACGAGTTCCCGGACCACCTGATCAAGGCCACGCTCGCTACCGAAGACCGCCGCTTCTACGAGCATTTCGGCATCGACATTCCAGGCATGTTCCGCGCCATGCTCACCAATGCGCGCGCCGGCGGCGTGGTGCAGGGCGGCTCCTCGATCAGCCAGCAATTGGCGAAGAACCTGTTCTTGACGAACGAGCGCACCATCGAGCGCAAGGTCAAGGAGGCGTTCCTCGCGATGTGGCTCGAGGCGCGGCTGCCGAAGAACGAGATCCTCAAGCTCTATCTCGACCGCGCCTATCTCGGCGGCGGCACCTTCGGCGTCGATGCGGCGGCGCAATATTATTTCAACAAGTCGGCGCGCGACGTGAACCTCGCCGAGGCGGCCATGCTGGCCGGCCTGTTCAAGGCGCCGTCGAAATTCGCCCCGCACATCAATCTGCCGGCGGCGCGCGCACGCGCCAACGTGGTGCTCGACAACCTGGTCGAGGCCGGATTCATGACCGAGGGCCAGGTCTTCGGCGCACGACGCAATCCAGCCATGGCGGTCGACCGGCGCGATGAACGCGCACCCAATTACTACCTCGACTGGGCCTTCGACGAGATGAAGAAGCTGGTCGAGACCCTGCCCAAGTCGGTGCACGAGCGCGTTTTCGTGGTGCGGCTCGCACTCGACGTCGACCTGCAGAAGCACGCGGAACAGGCGCTCGAAGATTCACTGCGGCAGTACGGACACGAATACAAAGCCAAGCAGGGCGCCGCCGTGCTGATGGACATCGACGGCTCGGTGCGCGCGATGGTCGGCGGCCGCGACTACGGCGAGAGCCAGTTCAACCGCGCCACCGACGCGATGCGCCAGCCCGGCTCCTCGTTCAAGCCTTATGTCTACGCCACCGCGCTGATGAACGGCTTCAAGCCGACCTCGGTCGTCGTCGATTCGCCGGTGTGCATCGGGAACTGGTGCCCGAAGAACTACGGCGGTGGCCACGCCGGCGCGATGACGCTCACGCAGGCGATCACCCGTTCCGTCAACGTCATCCCCGTGAAGCTGTCGATCGCGCTCGGCAAGGGCAACCCGAAGATCGGCCGCGCGATGATCCGGGAGACCGCCCGCAAGGCCGGCATACGCACGCCGCTGCCCGACACGCCGTCGATGCCGATCGGCGCCGACGAGGTGACCGTGCTGGATCACACCGGCGGCTACACCATGTTCCCCAATCTCGGGAAGGCGATGACCCCGCACGCCGTGCTCGAAGTGCGCACCGGCGCCGGCGAGCTGATCTGGCGCTGGGACCGCGACGGCAAGAAGCCGGTGCAGGTAATCACGCCGCAGGTCGCCATGGACATGAACATGATGATGAACAAGGTGGTGGAGGAAGGCACCGCCCGGCGCGCCATCCTCGACGGCATCAAGGCGGCGGGCAAGACCGGCACCACCAATGCTTATCGCGACGCCTGGTTCGTCGGCTTCACCGGCAACATGGTTTGCGGTGTCTGGTTCGGCAACGACGACTACACCACCATGCACCAGATGACCGGCGGCTCGCTTCCCGCCCAGACCTGGCACGAAATCATGGCCTATGCCCACCAAGGGATCGAGCTCAAGCCGATTCCGGGTCTCGGCCCGCAGGCCACGGGTCGCGCTCCCGTTGCGGAAGGCAAGAAGGATGGCGCGCCCGAGGTGGCGGCAGGCCGCCCGGCGATTCTCACCCGGCGCGGAGCCGACGCCCTGGTTCGGGTCGAGCGGCTGATGGATGATGCCACGCGCGCGCTCGCGGCCGGCAGCGCGCCGACCAAGGCTTCGAACGAGACGGTGCGCACAGCGCCAGGACACATTCGCATCCGCGTCTGACCAACAGCCGGCCGGTCAGAATCCGCGGCGATTGAACGCCGGCGCGCGGCTCTTGCTACCCCCGTAGCGCTGACCGCCTCGTTACCCATCGGACCAAACGTGCGTTTGCTTTTCGGAATGGTATTCGCGCTCGTCATTGCAGCGGGCATCGGCCTTGGGGCGACCTGGATCGCATTGACGCAGGGCACCGCCTATGGCGGCGTCACGATCGGTGCGTGGACCGGCATGGCCGAAGAACGGGACCCCGGGCATCGATCCCTATGCCCGCGCGATGGTCGCGCGCAGCGGCGAACTGCCGGTCGGTTCGGGCGACGGGGTCGCTTTCTATGCACGCACCGACGATGTCGGCCAGCCCCTCGACGGCCGCTGTGACGTGCTCGTGAGCGGAATCACCCCGCAGGCCCGGTTCTGGACCCTCACGCTTGTACGATCCGGAGGGGCGACTGGTCGCCAACTCGGCGCAGCGGCAGGGCTTCACCAGCCAGGAAGTCATTCGCAATGCGGATGGAAGCTTCGAGATCATAGTCGGTCCCCGTGCGCGCCCGGGCAACTGGCTGCCGACCGGCGGAGTCGGAGAAGTATCTTCTGGTTCTGCGGCTCTACGACACGCCGATCGGAATGGCGACGCGCACCGGGCGCGACGCGCCGATGCCTGCGATCACCAAGAGGGCTTGCCAGTGATCCGGGTGGCGCTGTGGCTGTTGGGCGCGCTGCTCCTTGCAGGCATCGTGCATCTCGCCACGGTTCTGGTGCTTCCGCGCATGGCGAGCCAGGATGCCTATGCTCGCGTGTCCGCGATCGCTCCGGTCAACACCGTCATTCCTCTCCCAAGCCCGACGCCGGAGAAGGCGATCATGCCATTCATGGATCCGGCCTTCGAGGTCTCGATCTGCCGCTATGATCTGTCGCAGGGCGCGTTGAAATTCTCCGTGCCGATAAGCCAGGCCTATACCTCGGTATCGTTCTATACCCGCTCCGACGTTGCCTATTACGCCATCAACGATCGCGCCGCCGGACGCCGGGTGATCGAACTCGACCTCATGACGGCCGCGCAACGGGCGGAATTACCGGAGAACGAAGACATCACGGCCGCCGATCGATTGATCGTGACGTCGCCGACGAACACCGGTTTGATCGTGATCAGGGCGCTTGCGGCCGAATCGGGATGGATCCCGGCAGTGCGAAGCGCGCTTGCGGCGGCGCAGTGTCGCCCGCAGTGAGTGCGTGTCGGACCAGGACGGGAGTGATCTTCCAAAATTGCGGACCTCCCGGTGCCGTCACGGGACCGAAAAAAGATCCTGGCTGAAATCGAAATTCAATGTAAAGCGATTCGGCCTCGGCTATATGCGCCGGTTTCCGCTAGCGCATGTTCCGGAAAAGTGGGAACCGGTTTTCCGAAGAGAACATGCGCAGAATCGAAGATCTAGAGCGCATCACGATTCGACCTAATCGGGATGCGCTCTAACGGCGGCATTTTTTCACCCGATGCAAATCAAGCGGTGACATCCGCCGCCGGACTATAGTCCGGAGCGGTGCGCACGCCGCCGCCGGCGACGACGCGGGCTGCTGCTCGCATCGCGCTCGAGGTCGCCGGTCGGCCCCTCGGCGTATCGCTCAATTCGAACGACGGGCAGAATGATGACGGTCGCCGACGCAGCCTTGTCCGCGATCGCCCTCGACCCTCGCCCGCTGCGCTCTCCTATCGGAAAACTGATAACCGTACCCATCTCGTTTGCCCCCGCCCCTGACATCCCCACGCCGCAGCTCGGCCCTCGACCGATTTGAGACGCGCAAGGTTAACGCTCTGCTAACGGGGGAACCTTAGGCTATTTTCGCGGACGAAGTGTTGCATCAAAGGCGCAGTGAGCATGATAAAATCGCCGGGCGCATTTGCCGGTCTCGACGATGTGCTCGATCTCGGCCACGCCAACGCGGTCGACCAGCGCCCGGCCCTCCTGCGGCTGCTGACCGATCTTTATCTGCAGCGCCCAACACACACGCTCGAAGACGAACACTATTACACCGAGCTGGCGTTGCGGCTCATCGACGCGATCGATGTCTCGGAGCGGGCGGCCCTCGCCGCGCGCCTCGCTCGCTACCCCTCGGCTCCTGGACCCATCATCGCCCGCCTGGCGCGCGACGTGATCGATGTCGCCGGTCCGATCCTCGAACATTCGCCGGGCCTTTCCCCCGCGGAGCTCAAGGCGATCGCGGAAGAGCGTGGCGGTGCCCATGCGCGGATCGTGGCGGCGCGGTCACCCTCGGCCTCCCTCGCGGGGCCGGCTGCCGGTGCTGCCCACGACGTTGCGGCCGAGGCTTCCAAGCTGTCGGAGCTGTTCTACGCGGCAGGGGCGCAGGAGCGGCGATTGATCCTGATTAATCTCGAATATGCATCGCTCATCCCGTCGCAGCCCCTCTGCGCCATGCAACGCTCGGACGTCTGGCGCTTGGAATCGGCCGCGCTGAAGCGCAACGCCGAGGCGCTCATACGCGAGCTCGGGCGCACGCTCGGCATCTCCCGAGCCCAAGCTCGCCGGATCGTGAGTGACGAGCTCGGCGAGCCGATCGTGGCCGCCGCCAAGGCCCTGAACCTGCCGACCGCGGTATTGCAGCGCATGCTGCTGTTCATGATGCCGTGGGCCGGCCAGTCGGTCGATCGGACCTATGCGCTCGCCGAGCTCTCCAGCGAGATCAGCGTGGACGCGGCCCGCCGGTTGATCTCGATCTGGCGCGACGCCGAGCAGGTCGAGAATAGCCCGATCCGGCACGAGCCGGTTGCCTGGCGGACGGCGGCGGAAAATGCGCGGCGGGCGCTGTCCGAGGTTTTGAGCCGCCGGGAGCTTGCGCACGATGCCCGCCTGCGAAGCGGCGAGCGATGAGCGAGGCGAAATCGCCCTGATTCAGGTGACGATCCGATCGAGAAAATGGCGCCCGGCGCGATCTTCGACCTCCACGATCCACGCGTCGGGATCGAATCGCAGCTCACGGACCAGGCGTTCCTCGATCTTGGCTTCCGGTGCGGGCTGCTCGACAAGACACCGGCTGAAGACCCGGTCCGCCGGACGCGCATCGTCGAAGACGCTCTGCGGCGCGGGGCCGAACAGCTCCGCTGTGCCGTCGAGCCGATTGAGCTTGACGAAAATGGCTCCGGCCTCTTCGGCTCCTCGCCGGCGAACCGCCGCAAAGGCCCCTTCGATGTGGCAGCGACGAATGTAGGCTGCGACCCAGATCGCAGACTTGAGGCGCATTCCGGTTTCTCGCTCGTCATGTCGCTCGCGAACGCATCCGAGTATCCACCAGGGTCGCGCCTGAGGCGAGATCGCGGCTCGCTTTTTCTTCGGTCATTGCCGGCCCGCTTGCCCCGCGGACGCGACGCGAGGGGTCATTCCAGCGGCCGGCCGGTCATCGCCGCCAGCTCACGCACGACGCGGTCGGACGCCTGGCCGGTGATGGGCAGCTTGCGCTCGCGCTCGAATTTCTCGATTGCGGCCTGAGTGTCGGCATCGATGATCCCGCTCGGCTTGATCTGGCCATAGCCGTATTCGGCCAGAGCTCGCTGCAGCGCAACCACGCGCTTCGAGGGGCCCGGCCGCTCTCCAACGGTGTCGTTGCGGGCAGGCATCGAACGCGCGACCGAGGCGACGCCCGTCGTCCCCTTGACCAGCTTGGCGGGCGATCGCGTGATCGCCTGCAACGTCGCCTCGTTCGGCTCCGTGCTCGGCTTGAGACCGGCGGCCTGCTCGAAGTCGCGGATTGCGGCATCCGTCCTGGGGCCGTAGAGGCCATCGACCGTACCATCATAATAGCCGCGGCGCGCCAGTTCGCGCTGGATGTCATTGATGATCTCGCCGGGCGTGCGCGGCGCGGACGCCGCAGTGCCCTTGGTCGGCACCGGCGCAGGCGCCGGCGCCGGCGTCGGCTCGACCGGACGCGCACGCGCAGCCGCAGCCGCCGGTGTGGTCGCAACCGGCGCGCCCTTGAACATCGGGGCCGGATGCGAGCCCGATTGCATGAACAGCACGTTGATCAGGATGGCGATGGTGCCCAAGGCTCCGACCATGATGCCAGCGGCATCCCTCGGATGCCGCCTCAGCGCCCGCACCAGGGAGGGTCCACGGTCGTCGTTGACCGCGCTGCTTTTCCCGCGGCCCGTGCGAGCGGCGGGACTACGCATGTGTCTTCACCGGACTGTTGGCCGCCGCCCCGCCGCCACGGGACACGCCGGTGACCGACCGCAGACCGGCGAGGCCGAGTGCCACCAGGTTGCCGAGAACGTGCGCGGGGGCCGATATACGATACTGCGAGCGCGTCGACGCCGCCCGCGGCGTCGCCGGGCGCACCCGCGCGTCGGTACCCTCTCGGATCGGAGCGAACAGGCCCACGTTTGCGTGCACGCCCGACGGTGTCAGGGACGCGCTCCCTTTATTGGCTCACGCGATCGTGCCAGAGGTCGCTTAAGCGAACGCTAAGGCGGTAATCGGGTCGCCGCGCCCGCCCCCATTTTCGCCTCGTTTCGCCGGGTCGCCTGGCGCATTCGGGCGGAATGGTGAACGCTGGGTTGCTGAAACGCATTTCGCGTCCGCGCACGATCGGAGGCTGGGCGTCGGCCGGACGCGCGTTTGCCTCGGCGCTTCGCGCGCCGAGCACCATTGCTTCAGATTTGAACCAAATGCCGTTTGTTCGGATTTTCAGAAAATCCAAGGCTGATTCGCGTCGAATATGGGCAAAAAATGCGCGGTGGCGCCAACCTGCGTTTCAGGCCTTGCTGCTAGGGTCGGCTCCCATGCGGCAAACCATGGCCGCGCGGACGGAAGGACCGGTCATGCGATTTCTCCTGCGAATGGCGTTTTGGCTCACCGTCGTTCTGGCGCTGCTGCCGAGCGGCGGATCGCAGCCCACTGCGAACCTCAATGTGAGCGCGATCGATGCCATGTCGGCAGCGACGGCCACAGTCACCGACATGCGCTCGTTCTGCGAACGGCAGCCCGACGCTTGCACCGTCGGATCGCAGGCAGCGGTGGCGATCGGACAGCGGGCGCAGGCCGGCGCCAAGATGCTTTATGAATATCTCGGCGAGCACCTTGGATCCCGCGACGGCCGGGCGACGGCGACCACCGTGGCCGGCAAAGCCGTCCCGCTGCCCGCTCCACGGCCCTCGCAGCACACGCTTTCGCCGGCCGATTTGACCCCGACCTGGCGCGGCCCGCAGCCCCGCAAGGACGGACCGGGCGATCGGCCGGCATAAGAGCCGGTTCCGAAGTCAAGGGAGCGAACCGCGCCGCCGCCGGGCTTGGCCTGCCGCCACGATCGGAATCCGCTCAGGCGTTGAATCGTTTGTTTTTCGACGGCGGCCTTCGCGTGGCTATATCATAGCTCCTATATATCCGGTATGCCCGCAACCATGATCGCAGCCTCGCCCGACACTATGACGACGCTCGACGAGATCATCGATAACTTTTCGCTGCTGGAAGAGTGGGACGATCGCTACCGCTATGTCATCGAGCTTGGCCGCGGCCTAGATCCGCTGTCGGAGCAAGGCCGTACCGAAATGAACAAGGTGCAGGGCTGTGCAAGCCAAGTCTGGCTCGCGACCACGGTGCATCCCAACGGTCCAGGCGGGCCCGTGCTCACCTTCTCCGGCGACAGCGATGCCCATATCGTGCGCGGGCTCATTGCCATCCTGTTCGCGATGTTTTCCGGTCGCCCCGCCCGCGAGATTCTTTCCGCCGACGCGATCGCCTTGTTCGAGCGCCTGGGCCTGCGCGAACACTTGACGCCGCAACGCTCGAATGGGTTCCGTTCGATGGTCGAGCGCATACGCATGGACGCCCGCGCGGCGCTTGCGCCCGCGGCTTGAAAACCCGCAAGCCGGGCCGGGCCCGCCGCCTGCCTTGCGAACTGGTTGCCTCGGCGATTTTTTTGCTGAGGCGGGGAACTCGCTCGGGATTTGCCTGTCGTCTATTTGGTGGCCTCAATCGACCCCCCAAAGGGGTGAAAGAGGCTGCTAGGCCCCGGCGACAACCTCCCCGGGGCCTTCCAATTGGCGGACCTCGCGGCCCGCCAGCTGAGAGCGAGTGAGCCGCTCACGCGATGCGCGGCCTTGCCCTATCGGCCGTCTACTTGCGCCGACGCCGCTGCTGGCCGAGCCCCATCTGTTTGGCAAGGTGCGAGCGGGCGGCGGCATAATTGGGCGCAACCATGGGATAATCCGCCGCCAGTCCCCATTTTTCGCGGTACTGCTCCGGAGTCATGTTGTATTGCGTACGCAGGTGACGCTTGAGCGACTTGAATTTCTTGCCATCCTCGAGACAGACAATATGGTCTGGCGTGATCGACTTCTTGACGGAAACGGCCGGTTTCGGCGGCTCGATCGGCGGGTCGCCATGCCCGCTCGACACCCGCGTCAGCGCCGAGTGCACTTGACCGATCAGCGCCGGTAGATCGGCAGCCGGCACCGAATTGTTGCTGACATAAGCCGAAACGATCGATGCCGTCAGCTCGATGAATGTTCCGCCGGTATTGTCACTCATTGGCTTTTTCCTGCCGCGTTGTGAGATCGTCAGGACCTGCGCATATGCGTATTCGACGCCTCTGGCATGGATCAGTCGCGGAGCCAAGGCATGAAACAAAATCGAAAACGCTAGTCGTCTGTATATCTATTCTTGCACATGGGAGATGGCAAGAAGTGTTTCGATATTGAGTGGACATTATCCTTGGTTATTATTGAAGTCTTCTGCAGGATACAGATCAATCCGCGCGCATTGCTGATTTCGAAATTCGATCACCTGCTCGGCAAGCGGCGCCGGCTAGCTCGGAAAGCCAATTGGGCGGGCCGCTCGATCCGATCGCGACAACAAGGGCGGATCACGAGTCCGCAAGCAAATCCGGGTTGTCGAACGTGCAAGCTGCGCTAAATGATGTCCAACGACATCGTCGCACGAGGTTCAGCATGGGTAGCAGCGGTCCTGGGAAAATCACCAAGAGCGATGACGAGTGGAAAAAGCAGCTGACGCCCGAGCAATATCATGTGACCCGGGAGCATGGCACCGAGCGCGCCTTTTCGAACCCGCTGAACAGCGAGAAACGCGCCGGCCTATTCAAATGCGTATGCTGCGGGGCGCCATTGTTTTCGTCCGACAGCAAGTTCAATTCCGGTACGGGCTGGCCGAGTTTTTGGGCGCCGCTCGCAAAGGATGCGGTGAGCGAACACGAGGACCGCTCGTGGTTCATGCGTCGGACCGAGGTCCGCTGCGCTTCATGTGATGCGCATCTCGGCCATGTCTTCCCCGACGGGCCGAAGCCGACCGGGGCGCGCTACTGCATGAACGGTATCGCGCTGAAATTCGCGCCGGGCGAGACCGCGGAAAAGTGACGCCAGGCGTCTGCCGTCAAATCACGAATTGCTTTCGATGTGCGCGCGCAGTTCTCCGATCGATCCGAATCTGACGGTTCCTTGCGGAAGCTTCGCCTCGATCGATCCATCCGCGTAAAGCGTATAGGCCATGCCGTCCACCACGCCGGATTTCAGGATCGCGGCTGTGCGCGGCTCTTCGACCGGCGCGGATTCAGCGGGGTGAACTTGCGCCGCTGCCGCATCGTCGGTCCCGCGTTCGGCTGCGGCGACCTCCGGCTCAGGTTTGGCGTCGGCACTCCTTGCCGCACGAGGATCGGGCCAGACGGTATCGAATCTCTCCGGCTGGGGCGCACTGCGCACCGGCTTTGACCGGAACAGAAAATCGAGCCGCGATGCCTTCAACGCTTCGACGGCGGCTCCGCCGCCGCGATCCTCGGCGGTGACCTTGGGCTCGGGCGGCGCAGGCTCGCTGCCCGCGGCCCGGGGCTGCTGCGCCTGATCCGCCGTGCCACTGGGAGACAGCGGAGCTTCATCGTCGTCTGCAACGATCGAAGGTTCGACCCTCGGTCGCTCCGCTCGTGGGATGCCCGAGCGCAGCCGCTCGATTGCGGAAGCCGACACGTCAACTGCCGTCGGCGCCGACTCTGGATATGATTCCGCCGGCCGACGCTCCCGCCCCACTGGCGCTTCGGGCTTGGTCCGCGGGGTGACCGGGAGGTGCTCCTGGGACGGGCGTCCGCTAGCGGCCATCGTGGGTGTCGACGCGGCAATGATGCTAGGTGCAGGAGGGGACGCTGGCTCTGCGGCCTCGGCGGGGCGGGCAGCAGGTCGAGCGACGGCGCGCGTCTTCAGTGCCTCGGCAACGCGGCCAAGCTCGGTGACCACCGCGCCCAGGCCGACCAGGATCAAACCACCGGTCAGCGCCGTGGTGCCCGCGACGATGAGAGTGGTACCGAGGGTGAACTCATTGAGCGGAATGCCGAATGTGATCGCGGCGACGCCCCCCGCAGCAACCACGATACCCAACAACCAAAAGATCACAGACATGCCTCTGTCCCTGTCCGACCCCGCCATCCTCGGCAGGGGCCAGCGTACTATGGTTACTAAAGAATTTTGACCCTGTTCCACTCCGATCGCAATAACTATTGTGGCGCGGCTGCGGCCAAATCCGATCTTGCTTAACACCAGCGGAGGGGGAGGGTACCCGAAGCCAAGGGCACATTCGCCCGGTCGGCTGCGCGGCTAGAGCGCATCCCGATTGGGTCGAATCGTGATGCGCTCTAGCTAAATTCTTCGATTTTGCGCATGTTCTGTTCGGAAAACCGGTTCCCACTTTTCCGGAACATGCGCTAGGGGCTCGAAATACGAGTTCCATCCGTTGCCCCGGCGGCCGCTCCGGCCTAATGAGTTTACCCCGGAACCGAGGCTGGCGCCCATCCGTTGCCATAGGCCCCAACCGGCCGCTGTCTCGTCCCGCCCTTTGTCCATTGAGGAGCAAAGCCGATGTCTTTTACGCTGCCCGACCTTCCCTACTCCTACGACGCGCTCGCGCCTTACATGTCGCGCGAAACACTCGAATATCACCACGACAAGCACCACCTCGCCTACGTCAACAATGCCAACAACCTCATCAAAGGCACCGAGTGGGAAGGCAAATCGCTCGAGGAGGTGATCAAAGGCTCTTACAGCAAGAACGCCGGGCTCTTCAACAATGCCGGCCAGCACTACAACCACATCCATTTCTGGCAGTGGATGAAGCCGAATGGCGGCGGCGACAAGATTCCCGGCAACCTCGAGAAGAAGATCGTCGCTGATCTTGGGTCGGTCGCGAAGATGAAGGAGGATTTCATCCAGGCCGGCATCACGCAGTTCGGGTCTGGTTGGTCCTGGCTCGCGGTCAAGGACGGCAAGATCGCGGTCACCAAGACGCCCAACGGCGAGAACCCGCTGGTGCACGGCGGCAAGCCTATCCTGGGCTGCGACGTGTGGGAGCATTCCTACTACATCGACTACCGCAACCGGCGGCCGGACTATCTCAAGGCCTTCATGGATCATCTGGTCAATTGGGAACACGTCGCCAAGATGTACGACGCGGCAATGAAGTAATGTTCGGCGGCATTTGCGATGGTTCACGCCCTCCCCCCGATGGCGTCGAAGGGAGGCGGCCAGCGCAGCATCCGGCATCCCAAGCAATGGCGCGCGAGCCGACCATCGCCGAGCCTTCGGTGGACGGTGGAGCGTCCGCTTCCGGGCCTGATATCTTGGAGGCGGCGGACGTCGTCACCGCGGCGTGAGCCGCGGTCGCGCACTCCGAGCAACACCTGAGCCGCCGGCCAGTGGCCCTCGCGACCCCGCCTTCTACGCTCTCGCCGAAAGAACTGGCGAGGAGCCGTGTATTTGACCGGCTGGCGATCGCGGTGCTCTGCGCCGTGGGCGTTATCGCGGTCCTGACCTTCCGCGACTATGGGCTGGGGTGGGACGACTATGCCCATTCCGAGTACGGCAACCTCCTGCTCGAATTCTATGCCTCGGGATTGCGCGACCAGCGCGCGCTGTCGTGGGTGAACCTCTATTATTACGGCGGCGGTTTCGACCTGCTCGCGGCGCTTGCCGCCAAGATTCTGCCGTTCACGCTGTTCGAGACACGGCGGCTCGTGGGCGCCGCAGTCGGCATCGTCGGGCTGTTCGTCAGCTGGCGGATCGGCCGACGCATCGGCGGTCCACCGGCCGGGTTCGTTGCGCTCGTGCTTCTGGCCGCTTGTCCGCTCTACTACGGCCATATGTTCATGAACCCGAAGGATTCGCCCTTCGCGGTGGCAATGGCGATTTTCCTGCTCGGCATGGTGCGTGCCTTCGAGGCGTATCCGCGGGTATCGATCGCAACCGGCGCGATCGTCGGCATCGGCTTCGGCTTGTCGTTCGGATCCCGCATCCTGGGCGCGTTCGGGTTGCTCGAGGCGGTCGCGGCGCTCGCCTTGATCTTGGCCGTCGAGTCCCGCGCGAACGGCATCCGACCAGCAGCCGCGCGGCTTGGACATTTTATCGCGGCGCTGGTGCCCGCGATGGTGCTCGCCTACGCCGTCATGGCGCTTGTCTGGCCCTGGTCCGCGCTCGATCCGCTCAATCCGTTTCGCGCCGTCGGATATTTTTCGCACTTTTTTGAAAAGCCGTGGGAGGAGCTGTTCGATGGCCGCTTGACTTCCGTTCCGGATATGCCGCGCAGCTACGTGCCGACGCTGTTCGCGCTCAAGCTGCCGGCGATCTTATCGGTCCTAGGATTTGGCGGAGCGGCAGGTGCGCTGGTCGCCGCCTTCCGCCGCCATGTCGGCATCAACCGCCGTGCCACGTTTTTCCTGCCCGGACTGGCCGCGCTGTTGCCGCTCGCGGTCACGGTCGCGCTTCGGCCGGCAATGTACAACGGTATCCGTCATTTCGTGTTCGTGTTGCCGCCGCTCGCGGTGCTCGGCGGCCTCGCGTGCGCCTTTCTCGTCGACGTCGGCTTGCGACGGTGGCGATTTGCGCCCATCGCAACTGCAGCCATCTTGCTCGCTGGCGTCGGCATCCCCGTCGTCGAGATGGTGCGACTGCACCCGTACGAATACACCCATTTTGACCGGCTCTTCGGCGGAGTTGCGCGCGCACGCGAGCGCTACATGCTCGATTACTGGGGCCTCTCCTTCAAGCAGGCCTCGCAGGCGCTGCTGGCGAAGCTTGCCGAGCGGCGGGAGACGAAGCCCAGTGGCCGCCGGTGGAAGATCGCCGTCTGCGGCCCACACCGCTCGCCGCAAGTCGAGCTCGGCCCTGATTTCGAAACCACGTGGGATCCTGCCGGCGCCGATTTCGCGATGATGCTCGGGGAATTCTACTGCGCGAAATTGGACGCCCCGGTGCTGGCTGAGATCGTGCGCGACGGCGTAGTCTACGCGCGGGTCTACGATATTCGCGGACGGTCGTTCCCGACCCTGCTGACGCGGCCGGGACTTTGATCGCGCAAATTCAGCTTGGCGCGCGCGACGAAGGCGACGATTCCAGTCAGGACGAAAGCCCGATCATGGACGGGCCCGCGGAAATCGGCGGCTCCTGGAAGGCCCGCGGGCGCGGGCACGACAAGGGACGAAGTAAGGACCGGTCCATGCCCCAAGCTTTCGTCTTCGATGCGTATGGGACGCTGTTCGATGTGCATGCTGCCATCGGCAGGTATCGCGCGGCGGCCGGCCCCGATGCCGACCGCTTTTCCGAGATCTGGCGCACCAAGCAGCTCGAATATACCTGGACGCTGACCTTGGCCGGCCGCCATGTCGATTTCTGGAGCCTGACGGAAAGCGCGCTCGATTTCGCCTTCGCGCGCTTTCCATCGGTCGACAGGGGTCTTAGATCGAAACTGCTCGACGCCTATTGGACGCTCACGCCTTTTTCCGACGCGCGCACGGTTTTGCGCATGCTCAAGGACAATGGCAAAGCCACCGCGATTCTGTCGAACGGCTCGCCGAAAATGCTGACCGCGGCGGTCGCGGCAGCTGGGATGGGGGCGGACCTCGACGCCGTGCTCTCGGTCGACGCCGTGCGTATGTACAAGCCGCGCCCCGAAGTCTATGCGCTCGTCACCGAACGTTTCCGGATCGCCCCCGGCGAAGTCGTCTTCGTCTCGTCGAACCGCTGGGACGTCATGGGTGCCGCCGCTTTCGGCTTTCGCACGGCATGGATCAATCGCGCCAGCCTGCCGGAGGAATATGGACCAGCCCCCGACGCGGTGCTCACGGATCTCGGGGCGCTCATCACGATGACCGGTCAGATTGCGTCGCGTTGACGACCGCTCGGCGCCATCGATACTATCGACGACAAGGAACCAATAATTTTGGGAGGACGAAAATGCGCGCTGGCCTTTTGTTTTTGCTCGCCCTGGCATTGACGCCGGTCGTTTCCCTGCCGGTCGCGAGCGCCCAGGACGCCGCCGACCCGACCGTCTACGTGGTCAGCTACATCGATGTTGCGCAGGGAACCCGCGGCACGGATGCCGACCATTTGCGCCAACTGGCGGCTGCGAGCCGCAAGGATCCGGGCGTGCTTCGCTTCGAGGCATTCCAGCGCACCGCGCCGTCGAACCAATTCGTGATCTTCGAAGCCTGGAAGGACCCGAACAGCTACGACGCCCACGCGGCGTCGGCGCATGTCAAGACGTTCCGCCAGCAGATCGAGCCGCATCTGATCGCTCCGATCGACGAACGGCCCTACCTGGCGCTTGCCCTCGGCTCCAAGGATAACGCTACGATCCCGCCGGGCAGTTTCGTTTCGATCAGCCATGTCGATGTCATTCCGCCGAAAAAGGACGACGGCCTCGCCGCGCTCAAGGCGCTGGCCGACCCGACCCGCAAGGATACAGGCAACCTGCGCTACGACGTCTTTCAGCAGAAGGCGCGGCCGAACCATTTCACGGTCATCGAGGTGTGGCGCGATATCAAGTCCAACGACGAACACGAAATCGCGGGCCACACCAAGCAATTCCGCCAAGTGCTGGGATCGGCGACCGGCGCGCTCTATGACCAGCGCTGGTACAAGGCGCTCGTGCTCTAGATTTTCTCACTTACGGACGTGGTGCGCGAAAAATCGGTTTCCGTTTTCCGGAAGGCGGCTGAGCTCAAAGGCAGCGATTCGCGCAGTCCGATTGACTCGAGGCGTTTAATCTACCCCGCGCCTAGCTCATTGTCGCGGGGTAGGGTCCGAACTCGCGCTGATTGGCGCTAGTGGGTTTTCCATCGCGCTTTTGCCTCGGCGCCCGACTGCTTGAGGTGAACGTGCACGTCGACCCGCTCGACCCAGGCGAGGGGAATGAAATGATGCTCGCCGCCGGCATCCGGGTCGTCCTTGGCCAACTTCATCTGATCCCGTCCCTCCAGATGGTCCACGGTTCCGACGTGGACGCCGTCCGAACCGAGGACCTCCATGTGTTCCTTGATCATCGTCGGTGCGACCATAAGCTCCTCCATTGCCTGCAATAGAAACGCGTGACGAGCATGGCTGGTTCCGACCGAGACCGCGTTGAGAGAAGGAGATGGACATGCGCACCAAGTCGATATCGTCGACTACCAGTGAGCTTCTTCCCAATCCGCGTCCGGACGAAATCCTGATGAAGGACTTTTTGAAGCCGATGGACCTGTCACAGACGGCGCTCGCCCGCGCGATCACAGTGCCTCCTCGGCGCATCAACGAGATCGTATTGGGCAAGCGCGCCATCACCGCCGATACGGACTTGCGGCTGGCGCGCTACTTCAAAATGTCCGACGGCTTCTTCCTCGGCCTGCAGACCGACCATGAATTGATGCAGCGCCGTCGCCAGATCGGCGACAAGCTCAAGGCGATCAGGCCAAGGGCGGCGTGAAGGTCAGCCCGCCAGCGCCGCCAGGATGCGCGCCCAGCTGCGCGTGCCCTTGTGGAACGAGGTGAGGTCGTATTTCTCGTTCGGCGAATGCACGCGGTCATCGTCGAGCGCGAAGCCAACCATGATCGTGTCCATGCCGAGCACGCGCTTGAAGTCGCCGACGATCGGGATCGAACCGCCCTCCCCGATCGTAAGCGCCTTCCTTGCCCCATTCGGCGGCGAGCGCCGCGCGCGTCTTGGCCAACGCCGGATTGTCGAATGGAAGTTCCGATCGCCGGCGCGCCCGCGAAGCTCTTGAACTCGACCTTGGCGTCAGCGGGCAGCCGCGCGCGCACGAAGGCGCGGAAGGCGGCACGGATTTTTTGCGGGTCCTGCGTCCCGACGAGGCGAAAGGAGACCTTCGCCGTCGCCTGCCCCGGGATCACGGTCTTCGCGCCCTCTCCGGTATAGCCGCCGATCATGCCGTTGATCTCGGCAGTCGGACGCGTGGCGATCTGCTCGATCAGCATGCGATCCTTCTCGCCCGCCGGCACTTTGAGGCCCACCTCGGCCGAGAAAATCCTCCGGCGTGAGATCGAGCCCCTTGAGGTCGGCCTTGATGTCGGGCGGCAGTTCCTTCACCCCGTCGTAGAAGCCCGGAATGGTGACGCGGCCGTTATCGTCGTGCATGGCCGCGAGAATGCGCGCGAGCACGCGCAGCGGGTTTTGCGCGGCGCCGCCGAACAGGCCGGAATGCAGATCGCGGTCGGCGCAGGTCAGCCTCACCTCCTCGTAGACGAGCCCGCGCAGCGACGTCGTCACCATCGGCGTCGCCGGGTCCCACATGCTGGTGTCGCAGACGAGCGCGAGATCGAGCTTGAACTCGTCGGCATTGTCCTTGACGAAGCCGAACAGGTGGTTGGAGCCGCACTCCTCCTCGCCCTCGATCATCATGGTGATCGGCAGCGGCAATCGGCCGGTCACCGCCTTGAACGCGCGGCAGGCCTCGATGAACGTCATCACCTGGCCTTTGTCGTCGCAGGCCCCGCGCGCGACGATGGTCTTGCGGCCGTCCGGCAACGTCGCGATACGAGGCGCAAATGGCGGCGTCTCCCACAAATCGAGCGGATCGACCGGCTGCACGTCGTAATGGCCATAGAACAGGACGCGCGGGACCTTGCCGTTGGCCTGGGAATCGCCCTTGCCCACCACGATTGGATGGCCTTCGGTGGGGCGGACGCTGGTCGTGAACCCCATGCTGGACAAGTCCCTGGCCACGAATTCAGCGGCGGTCCGGCACTGGTCCTTGTAGGCCGGATCGGTCGATATCGACTGAATGCGCAGGAACGCGAATAGCCGCTCGAGGCTCTGCTCAAGATCGGCGTCGATCTTCTCCAGCACGGCGGGAAGAGCTTGCGAGGGGGTCATGTCATCGGTGCTCTGACGTTGCCTGTTTGCCTGGCCGTCGCCGGCGCAACAGGGTGATGAAGTATCGTCTAGCGTCGAAATTCGAACAATACGACCAAGCGGGTGGTGACGTAGTGTCCGGCTTGGTCCTGTCCGGAAGAAGCGATCACCGTCTCAAGATACCTCCCATCGTGCCCCGTACGATTGCACGGCCGACGGAACTGCCGGTCTTGCCGCCGAGCGATTTTCCGATGTCTGCCGCGATCTGGCCCGCCACGCGGTTGGTGACCGAGCGCGTCACCTCACGCGCGATGACTTGGCCGGTGGACAGGCGCGTTCCGCGCGGGCGACTGGTGCCGAAGAAGCTCCCCAGCACACCACCGATGCCGCTGAGCACCGCACCGAAGCCGCCCGAAGGCGCAGCTTCGTCCGGCGTCCCGGGCGAGTGCGGCCGAAGGATCGATCCGCCGGCAGCGCCGGACTGCATGCGCTGCTGCAACACTTCATAAGCGGATTCGGAATCGATCGCCTGGTCGTACTTGCCCTTGACCGGGCTCGCGGCCATCAACGCCTTGCGCTCCTCGGGCGTGATCGGGCCGAGCCGCGCGGAGGGCGGGCGGACCATGCAGCGCTCCACCATCGATGGAGTGCCGTTGCCCTCGAGGAAGGATACCAGCGCTTCGCCCTTGCCGAGCTCCATGATCACCTTGACGGTGTCGAGCTTGGGATTGGGACGGAACGTCTCCGCCGCCGCTTTCACCGCCTTCTGGTCGCGAGGCGTGAATGCCCGCAATGCGTGCTGGACGCGATTGCCGAGCTGGGCCAGCACCTTGTCTGGCACGTCGAGCGGGTTTTGCGTCACGAAATAGACCCCGACCCCCTTCGAGCGGATCAGGCGGACCACTTGCTCGATCTTGTCGAGGAGCGCCTTCGGCGCAT
The DNA here is from genome assembly GCA_963821505.1 of uncultured Alphaproteobacteria bacterium. Classification (GTDB taxonomy): domain Bacteria; phylum Pseudomonadota; class Alphaproteobacteria; order Rhizobiales; family Xanthobacteraceae; genus VAZQ01. The sequence continues at coordinate 278,086 of CAWGEH010000034.1, read as the reverse complement.
CGGTGAACAGAAGATGCGCTTCATCGAAGAAGAAGCAGAGCTTGGGCTTGGGCTGGTCGCCGACCTCGGGCAGTTCCTCGAATAGCTCCGAAAGCAACCATAACAGAAAGGTGGCGTAGAGCCGCGGACTTTCCATCAGCTTGTCGGCGGCGAGGATGTTGATGAAGCCGCGTCCGTCGCGGTCGGTGCGGAGGAAATCCTTGAGCGCCAGCGCCGGTTCGCCGAAGAATTTGCTCCCGCCCTGGTTCTCCAGCACCAGAAGCTGACGCTGTATGGTCCCGACGGTCTGCTTCGATACGTTGCCGTATTGCACCGTGAGCTCGGCGGCATGGTCCGAGATGTAGGCGAGCATGGCGCGAAGATCCTTGAGGTCGAGGATCAGGAGCCCCTGCTCGTCGGCGACGCGGAAGCAAATGTTGAGCACGCCCTCCTGCACGTCGTTGAGATCCATGAGCCGTGACAGCAATAGCGGCCCGACCTCTGAAATGGTGGCACGGATCGGATGCCCTTGTTCCCCGAACAAATCCCAGAAGACCACCGGGAATTGGTCGGGCTCATAGTCGAAGCCGAGGCTTTTGGCGCGCGCCACGAACGCCTCCTTGGCCTCTCCCGGCTCGGAAACGCCCGAGAGATCGCCCTTGACGTCGGCCGCGAAGACCGAGACGCCCGCGCGCGACAGGCCTTCCGCCAGAATCTGCAACGTCACGGTCTTGCCGGTGCCGGTCGCTCCAGTCACCAGGCCGTGGCGGTTGGCGAGCGCAAGCGTCAAGACTTCGGGCTTGAAACTGCGCCCGACGAAGATCGTGCCGTCGTGGTCGAGGTTCGCCATTGCGCAATTCCTTGCCGATAGGGCGCCGCTATTGTCGCTCTCGCGCCTGCAGGGTCAACCGCTGCGGCCGCGACGGAGAATAAGCCCATGCTTGCGGCAACCCGTCGTGCCATCACGGAGCTTGTCGCATTGTATCGGACGATCACGGCGTTCGCATCAGGGGCATGGCGCACGCGCACGGGCGTTCGAGCAAACGATGAAGCGCGATGCCGCTGATGCACGAATGCAACAACACACCGTCACTTTTATCGGCGCCGCTTGTGTTCTCAACTTTTGCCGGCCTAATATGTAACCAACCTGCCGAGAGTGCAGGGCTGGCGAGGGGCCATATGAACGATCTTATCGGACGTCTCGTCGCCGATATCGGCGTCGACCGCTCGGCCGCGGACAAGGCCGGCGGCCGCGTTATGCAATTTCGGCTGCAGGCAGGGCCAACGGCAAACGTGCGGGCCCCGGCCCAGCGCATGTCAGGCTGCAATCAGTATCGCGCCGATGCGGCGACGACATCGTTGCGTTTGCCGAGCGCGATCGCTGGCCTCATGGCAGTCGGCGGTCAAATGACGGCGGGCCGCCCGGGCATGGTGGATATCGAGAAGTTCGCGCGTGAAAGCATGCGTCTTGCACGTGAAAATGCAGGGGAGGACGCGGGCGACAAGAACGTTGGCGCCGTCCCCTCCTCGGCCCGTTGGTCCGACGTCTGGTAGCGATAGCGGCTGGCCCGGAGCGAGGAGAACTAAATGTCCTACCCGATCACCGCTATTGAAGATATCGGTAGGGATGAGGCAGAGGCGCTCAAATCCGTCGGCATCCGAACAACCGAGAAGCTGCTGGAGGCGGCGAAAAGTCCGAAGGGACGCAGGCTCCTTGCCGCAAAGACCGAACTGAATGAGAGGAGGCTCCTGAGCTGGGCCAATCTCGCCGACAAGCTGCGCATCAAGGGCATGGGCAGGGAATATGCCGGGCTGTTGTGCGAGGCCGGCGTCGACACCGTGAAAGAGTTGCAGTATCGCAATCCGGCAAGGCTCGCTCGAGCGATGGCCGAGGCCAACAAGAAGCGAAAGCTGGTTCGCTTTCTCCCATCCGAGAAGCTGGTGACGCGCTGGGTCGAGCACGCCAGGAAGCTTCCGCGGAAAATCACATATTGACGCCGCCGACCAGCGAATAGCGGGGACGCTTGACACCCCTCCCGCGTCCGGCGCAAAGCGACGGTTATGACGCTGGCGCAAGCAAATGCCCGTTCCGCGCGCGACGAGAAGGCGTCGTCGAATTCGCTCGCGCGCCTGCTGGCGCTGGGGCGACCGGCGGTGATGGGCGTGCTCAACATTACGCCCGACTCCTTTTCCGACGGCGGCCGTTTTCTCGATCCCGCGGCCGCCATTGCCCAAGCGGGCCGAATGGTCGCGGACGGCGCCGACATTTTGGACGTGGGCGCGGAATCGACCCGTCCCTACGGTGGCGCTGTGGCCGTGCCGAGCGAGGAGGAAATCCGACGCCTCGCACCCGTCCTGCCGGCGGCCGTGGCGCTCGGCGTGCCGGTCTCCATCGACACTATGAAGGCCAAGGTCGCAGCCTGGGCGCTCGCGGCCGGCGCCACCATCGTCAACGACGTATGGGGGCTGCAACGTGACCCTGACCTTGCGCGCGTGGTCGCCGAGCATGCCGCGCCGGTCATCATCATGCATAACCGCGACGCCGCCGATCCGTCGATCGACGTCATGGCCGATATTGCCGCGTTCTTTTTCCGCTCCCTCGAAATCGCCGCGAGCGCCGGCATCGCGCGGCATAACATCGTGCTTGACCCCGGCATCGGCTTTGGCAAGACGCCGGAGCAGAGCGTTACCGCCATCGCGCGGCTCGCCGAGCTCAAATCGTTCGGCCTGCCGCTCCTGCTGGGCGCTTCGCGCAAGCGCTTTATCGACAAGGTTTCGCCCGCTCCTCCCGACCGGCGTCTGGGCGGATCCATCGCCGCCCACCTCCTCGCGGTGGCGGGCGGTGCGGTGATCATCCGCGCCCACGATGTGGCCGAGACCGTGCAGGCGCTACGCGTGGCGGCCGCCGTCCGGAGCGCACGATGACCGATACGCCGATCGCGGCGGCCCTGAGCGGGGTCAGCGTCCGCCACGATCATGGCTGAAGCGCTCGTTGCGCTCGGAGGCAATATCGGCAACGTGCGCGACACGCTTGACCGCGCCGTCGCAGCATTCTGTGACGGTGCCGACGTGCAGCTTCTCGCCCGCTCCTCGGACTATCGGACGCCGCCTTGGGGCGTCATGGATCAGCCGCCCTTCGTCAATCTCTGCATCGCGGTCAAAACCGGTCTGACGCCACGCGCGCTGCTGGCTAGGGCGCAAATGGTCGAGCGCGGGCTCGGGCGCGTGCGCGCCGAGGAACGCCGCTGGGGGCCGCGCCCGGTCGATATCGACCTCATCGCCTACGACGATCTCGCTCTGGAGGAACCCGATCTTACGCTGCCGCACCCGCGGCTGTTCGAGCGCGCCTTCGTGCTGGCGCCGCTCGCGGAGATCGCGCCCGAAAAGGTGATCGCCGGCATCCGCATTCGCGACGCCCTGGCGCGGGTGGACACCAAGGGCGTGGAAAAGTTGCGGCCGCGACCGCCGCCGCGCAGGATATGAGATCGGGCAGGCTGGCAGGTTGGCCCGCCGTTTGCACCGTGGCAGTTTGTGATCATGACATCCGCATCCGCCAACGACCTGCCGCTCGCCGCCGAGTTTCCTGCGGCCACGCGCGAGCAATGGCGCAAGCTGGTGGAGGGCGTGCTCAAAGGCGCGCCATTCGATAAGCGGCTGGTCACCAAGACTTATGACGGGCTTGCCATCGAGCCGCTCTACGGGCGAGACGCGCAGGCGTCGCCCATTGCAGGCCGCGAGCCGGGCATGCCCTGGTCGGTCATGCAGCGGGTCGACCACCCTGAGCCGGCAGCGGCCAACAGCGAGGCGCTGCACGACCTCGAAAACGGCGCGACCGGCTTGTCCCTCGTCTTCACCGGTGCGGCAGGCGCCTACGGCTACGGTCTCGCGGCGAACGAGGGGACGATCATGCGCGCGCTCGAAGGCGTTCACCTCGATGCCGGCATCGCGCTCGACCTCGATCATGGTGCGCAAGCGCAGGATGCAGCGCGCCGGCTTGCAAACCTGGTGAAGCGACGCGGCATCTCGCCCGGCGCCGTCAATATCCGTTTCGGGCTTGATCCGATCAGTGCCGCCGCCGTCGACGGCGCGAGCCCGCGACCCTGGAAGGCGCTCTTGTCGACCCTTGGTGCCGCAGTATCGGATCTGGCGGACCAAGGCTTTCGCGGGCCATTTGCGCATGCCGATGGGCGGGTGATCCACAATGCCGGCGGTTCGGAGGCGCAGGAACTGGCCTATGTGCTCGCGGTGGCGGTCGAATATCTGCGCGCGCTCGAAGCGGACGGAATCGCGCTCGATGTCGCGCGCGCCATGATCTATTTCCGCCTCGCCGCCGATGCCGAGCAGCTTTTGACCATCGCCAAGTTCCGGGCGTTGCGGAAATTGTGGGCGCGCCTCGAGGCGGCCTGCGGGCTCGAGCCGGCGCCGCCTTTCGTCGCCGCCGGGACCGCCTGGCGGATGATGACGAGGCGCGACCCCTACGTGAACATGTTGCGCGCGACCATCGCGGTGGTCGGCGCCGGCCTCGGCGGCGCCGATGCCATAACGGTGCTGCCGTTCACCATGGCGCTCGGCCTGCCCGATCGCTTCGCGCGCAGGATCGCACGCAACACTCAGCTGGTGCTGCTGGAGGAATCGAACCTCGCGAAGGTCGCAGATCCCGCCGCCGGCGCCGGCGGCATCGAGGAACTGACCGGACAGCTCTGCCGCACTGCCTGGACCCAGTTCCAGGCCATCGAACAGGCGGGCGGCGCGAGCGCCGCCCTGGAGCAGGGCCTGATCCAGAGCAAGGTCGCAGCAGTGCGCGCCGAGCGCCAAGCCGCCGTGGCGCGGCGCAAGGATGCGCTCACCGGCACAAGCGATTTCCCCGATCTGGCGGAAACACCGGTTGCGGTGCTCGACGTTCCGCCCGTGGCGCCGCCGCCCGCTCCCGCCGCGGTGAAGTTTGAAGCGCTGCCATGTGTCCGGCTCGCCCGGCCGTTCGAAGAGCTGCGGGATGCCTCCGACCGGTTGCTCGAGCGCACGGGCGCGCGGCCGAAAATCTTCCTCGCCAATCTCGGCAAACCCGCCGACTTCACCGCGCGCGCGACCTTTGCCAAGAACTTCTTCGAAGCCGGCGGCATCGAGGCGATCACCAACGACGGGTTCGAGAGCGAGGACGCGCTGGTGGCGGCATTCCGCGGCTCCCGCACCAAGCTCGCCTGCCTGTGCTCCTCGGATGAAGTCTATGCGCGCCAGGCGGTGGCGGCCGCGCACGCTTTGCGCCATGCCGGCGCCTCGGTCTGGTTCGCCGGCAGGCCGGGCGCGCTCGAGGCCGCGCTCGGGAACGCCGGCGTCTGCGGCTTCATTTTCGCCGGTTGCGATGCACTCGCGGCGCTGAGAACAACCCACGGTCTCATTGCCAGCTGACGCCGAAGTCATCAGACTGGCCCTGGCCCGAGACTCCTGCCTCCTCCATCCCGCAACGAGCGCAATCGAGTTCGAGAGATGAGCAATCCCGACCGCCCCTTCGGCTGGCGCAAACGCATCGGCCTGCTCAGCCCGACCGTGATCGAAACCGCCGCCTACGATTTCTACCGGCTTGCTCCCGACGGCGTCTCCATGTGCGCCACCACCTCCAACATCGAGCATTGGAGCCGCGAGAACTTCCAGCGGCACGTGCTCGATCCGATCGTGACCGCGGTGAAGTATCTGGCATCACGTCACGTCGATTACATCATCCATACCGGCATGCCGGTGGTGACCACCCGCGGCAAGGGTTTCGAGGACGAGCTCGTCAAGCAGATCGAGGACGTGACGGGACTGCCGGCCACCACCAGCATCCGCTCGGCGATCCGCGCGCTCGCGCATCTCGGGGTGCGCGACGTGGCCGTGGTGACGCCTTATCCGCAGGAGCTGCACCAATCCGCACTGAGATTCCTGACGGCGAGCGGCTTCCGCGTGGTCGCGGATCACACCATGGATGTCGTGTTCAAGCAGCTGCAGGACGTCACCCCGGCGCAGATCCTCGCGACCACCGAGCGGGTCTTGGCGGCGGCGCCCGCGGCCGAGGGCGTCTACATCCCGTGCAACCAATGGTCGGCAGCGGATGCCGCCCCGCTGATCGAGAACGCGCTCGCCGTGCCGGTCGTGACGGGCGCGCACGCCGACTATTGGGAGGCGTTTCGCTCGCTCGGCATCAGCGACCGCATCGACGGTCATGGCCGACTGATGCGCAGCCTCGGCGAAGAGGCGCCCGCGGCAGCCGTCGCGCGGGCGTGACCGCATTCCGCGACACCGGAGAGAGGGCCCCATGCGAGCCGGTCCGATGCGCCTGCTGCCGATTGTTGCCATGCTGGGGACCTTGGCGCTTGCGACATTCCAGAGTGCCGTGGCGCAGGATTTTCCCTCGCGACCGGTGCGCTTCATCGTGCCCTATGCCGCCGGCGGCAGCGGCGATCTTCTCGCCCGCCTGCTCGGGGCCAAGCTTGCGAACATGTGGGGTCAGCAGGTCGTCGTGGACAACCGCGCCGGCGGCGGCGGCCTGATCGGCACCGAGGCGGCCGCGCGTTCCGATCCCGACGGCTATACACTTTATCTTGCGACCGATGGTCCGCTTACAGTCGCAGCGAGCCTCTACAAGCGCGTCCCCTACGACTGGAAGCGCGATTTCGCGCCGGTATCGATGCTGGCGATGGGCTATCAGGTCCTGATCGTTCGGGCATCGCTGCCCGCGCGCGATCTCCAGGAGTTCATTGCGCTCGCAAGGCAGAAGCCGGGTGAGCTCAATTACGCCTCGATCGGAATCGGCAGCGCTCCGCATCTCGCCGCCGAGCTGTTCAAGTCGGTCGCCAAGGTCGACATCACCCACGTCCCTTATCGCGGCTCCTCCGCCCAGGCGATTACCGCGCTGATCGCCGGCGACGTCGCGATGTTCCTGGTGGGAACGTCGACCGCAGTCCCCCACATCAAGAGCGGCGCGTTGCGCGGGCTTGCCGTTACCTCGAACAAGCGCGTGGATGGGCTGCAGGAGGTTCCGACCTTTGCAGAAGCCGGATTGCCCGGCGTGGACGTGAGCCTGTGGTTCGCGGTGCTGGTGCCGGGCGGGACGCCGCCGGCGGTCGTGACGAAGCTCAACGCCGACATCGACCGCGTGGTCGCCGATCCGGAGTTCAAGCAGGCACTCGCCGTGCGCGGCTTCGAGGCGGTATCGAGCAGTCCGGAGCAACTGGCGCAGTTCCTGGACAAGGACTACGTCAAATTCCACGATCTCATCCGCAAGCTCGGTCTGCTGGTGGAATGACGCCTGCGACGCTGCGCGCGCGCTATCCGGACAGGCCCGCATAACCGAGCGGGGACCGAAGCGCCGAGCGCGCGTCCCGCGCACGTGGGCCGCTGCACACACGCGGATTGCTGCACATATATTGCTGCACATATATTGAGCGCGCCGGCACGGCGACGCCCAGCCCGATGCATGGTAGTGTGCCGACCGGCAGAGATTGCGCGATGACGCGGGTTCCGGATTTCACCGAGGTCGAGTACGCCGAGCGGCAGGTTGCGACGGCGTCCGCCCCGACCGCGCCCTGGCTCACGCCCGAGGGGATCGCGGTCAAGGCGGTCTACGGGCCGGACGACGTCAAGGATTTGGACTTCCTCGATACCTTCCCTGGGATCGCACCCTATCTGCGCGGCCCCTATCCCACCATGTATGTCACGCAACCGTGGACGATCCGGCAATATGCCGGCTTCTCCACCGCCGAGGATTCCAACGCCTTCTACCGCCGCAATCTCGCCGCCGGGCAGAAGGGGCTCTCGGTCGCCTTCGATCTCGCCACCCACCGCGGCTATGACAGCGATCATCCGCGCGTGGCCGGCGACGTCGGCATGGCCGGCGTGGCGATCGATTCCATCTATGACATGCGCACGCTGTTCGCCGGCATCCCGCTCGACCAGATGTCGGTGTCGATGACCATGAACGGCGCGGTGCTGCCGGTGCTCGCATTGTATATCGTGGCCGCCGAAGAGCAGGGCGTAGCGCCGGAAAAGCTCGCGGGCACGATCCAGAACGACATCCTCAAAGAGTTCATGGTGCGCAACACCTACATCTATCCGCCTGCACCCTCGCTGCGCATCATCTCCGACATCTTCGCTTTCACCGCGGCGCACATGCCGAAATTCAACTCGATCTCTATCTCCGGCTATCACATGCAGGAGGCGGGCGCGACGCAGGATCTGGAGCTCGCCTATACGCTCGCCGACGGCGTCGAATACGTGCGCGCGGGGCTCAAGGCCGGGCTCGACATCGATCGCTTCGCACCCCGGGTCTCGTTCTTCTGGGCCATCGGCATGAACTTCTTCATGGAGGTGGCGAAGATGCGCGCGGCGCGCCTGCTGTGGGCGAAGCTGATGAAGCCGTTCGAGCCGAAGGACACGCGCTCGCTGTCGCTGCGCACACATTGCCAGACTTCGGGCTGGTCGCTCGCCGCGCAGGACGTGTTCAACAACGTGGTGCGCACCGCGATCGAGGCGATGGCGGCGACGCAAGGCCACACCCAATCGCTCCATACCAACGCGCTCGACGAAGCGCTCGCACTGCCGACCGACTTTTCCGCGCGCATCGCGCGCAATACTCAGATCGTGCTGCAACAGGAGAGCGGCACGACGCGCACGGTAGATCCCTGGGGCGGCTCGTTCTATGTCGAACGCCTGACCTACGAGCTCGCCAAGTCCGCCTGGGCTCACATTCAGGAGGTCGAGCAGATGGGGGGCATGGCCAAGGCGATCGAGGCCGGCCTGCCGAAGCTGCGCATCGAGGAAGCCTCGGCGAAGACCCAGGCGCGCATCGACGCCGGGCAGCAGGCGGTCATCGGCGTCAACAAATATCGCCCGGAGGAGGAAGCCCCGATCAGCCTGCTCAAGGTCGACAACGCGGCGGTGCGACAATTGCAGATCGACAAGCTCGCGCGCCTCAAGCGCGAGCGCGATCCCAAGGCGGTCGCGGAGGCGCTGGCGGCGCTCACCCGCAACGCGGCCGGCGGCAACGGAAATCTGCTTGCGCTCGCCGTCGACGCCGCCCGCGCCAAGGCGACGGTGGGCGAAATCTCATCGGCGCTGGAGCAGGTCTTCGGCCGCCACCGGGCGGAGATCAGGGCCATCACCGGCGTCTACAAGCGGGAGGTGGGCGCCATGTCGCAAGCCGTCGCGCGCGTGCAGAAGCTGGTCACCGAGTTCGAGGCCAATGAGGGCCGGCGGCCGCGCATCCTGGTGGCCAAGATCGGCCAGGACGGTCATGACCGCGGGCAAAAGGTGATCGCAAGCGCTTTCGCCGATCTCGGCTTCGACGTCGACATCGGTCCCTTGTTCGCATCACCCTTGGAAGCCGCACGCCAAGCGGTCGAGAACGATGTTCATATCCTGGGCGTCTCCTCGCTCGCGGCCGCCCATCTGACGCTGGTTCCGGAGCTCAGGGCGGCGCTGGTGAAGGAGGGCCGCGACGACATCATGATCGTGGTCGGCGGCGTGGTGCCGCCGCAGGACTACGAAGAGCTCAAGCGCGCAGGCGCCGAGGCGATCTTCCCGCCCGGCACTGTGATCGCGGAGGCGGCGGAGGCGCTCATCGACAAGCTCAACCAGCGGCTGGGGCATGGCAGACAGGCGGCGGAGTGACCAGTCGATGTGGCCAGGCCGCCGTGCGTGCGCGGCGACCCCCAGGCGCACGTTAATGCGACGTTCCCCGGTAGCCTCGATCCTGCACCGGGGTGGTGCCACCGCCCAGGCCGGCGCGCCCGCGCCGCCGAAAGAAGACGGCTCTCCTCGATGGCCAAACGCCTTATGAGATTGCGCTCGCTGCCAGTGCTGACGGCGATCGGCCTCCTCCTTGCCGGCTGCTTCCAATCCAATGAGCCGAAGTTTCCGCTCGCGAGCGCGACTACGCCGCTCGACGACGGCGGGCGCTACGTGGTCTACGAGCGCGGCCCCGACGATCGCTATCAGCGCCAGGAGGTGCTCGTGATCAAGCGCCGCGGCGACGGCGCCTACGATTTCATCGACGAGAAAGGCGAAACGCAGACGGTCTCCTTCCACGCCCTCGGGGGCGATGTTTTCGTCGGCCAAGCGAAGGCGGAAAAGGATCAGCCGGGTTACGGCTACGGGGTCTTGCGCGTGACCGGCGGCGAAGCGCTGTTTTACGTCCCGCAATGCGACGACCAGGACAAGACCGCGCTTGCCGCATCCGGGGTCGAGGTGAACGGGCACCTCGAATGCATCATCGACCGCGTCGCAGATCCCGCGGCGCTGTTCCAGCGGCTCGATCTCGGTCAACCGGTTTCCAAGCTGGTGCGCGAGTAAGCATGCGGCCTGCGCGGCGACCTTCGCTCCATTACCGCGCCAGGCTCTCGATCACGTCTTTCTTGGCGTCGTGCCCGTCCACGATCGCACGGACGTGCCGCACCACGTGGTCGGCAACGATGGCATGCGCCTCCGCCGTGGGATGGATCGCCCCGCTGTAAAGCCCCGCATAGGCCGGCTGCAGGATATCGAACAGCGGCGTGCCTTCCCGATGCGTGTTGGCCGTCAGAAAAGCGTCGTTAGGCGTCCGGAACAGGCGCCAGCGATGGGCATAGGGCAGCGCCGCCGCCGGCGAATAGGGCTTGAACGCGTCGCCGTTCGCCGGCTTGCGCGGCATGCGCATGGCAACGCTGTCGGCGAGCGCGCGCTTGGGATCGCGCGCGCACAGGCCGCGCTTGGTGAATTCGCGGATGTGGTCGGTGACCAGCGTGAACCCGGTGCCGGGCCCGGTCGCGAGATCGGCGGGGCAACCGGCGCGGCTCTTGCCGGCGATGCATTCGAGCCGCGCAAGAAAATCATGCAGGAAATCAGCCGTCTCCTTGAGGCGCTGCTGGCTGAGCCTCAGGCCGGGATGCACGTCCGTCCCGAGCGTCGGCTGCGCGCCGCACAGCGCGCCGGTCTCGTCATATTGGATCGGCTCGTAGGACGACTGCACGACGCGCGCCGGCGCGACGCCGAAGCCGTCATGCAGCGCCGCTTTGACCGCTTTCATGCGCTCGTCCAGCACCTCGAGATAGGCGCGTGCGACTTGCGGCCCGAAGCGGCTGGAACTGCCGGCGAGGCCGGCGATCGGCGCCAGATCGGCGATGTTTTCGGTCAAGGAATAGACCGCGAGCGCTCCGAAGCCCACATCGTTGCCGCCGATCGACATCAGCACGGCGTCGATCGGGCGCTTGCGCGCGTGCGGCGCGCACCAGGATTTTGTGATCGTTTGCACCGAAATCTGCGTGCTGCCATGAGCGTAGCCTGGCAGCGTATAGCGCGCGCTCTGCGAGGGTGCGCCGCGGCAAAGCAGATCGCTCAGCTGGTCGAGCTGCGCGCGAACCCTGCCGCCGGGGATCTCGCTGGCACCCTCGCGCGGGTCCATGTCGAGAAACAAGCCCTCGACCACCTCCGCGCCGGAGCAGGTGAAACTCGCGAGCGTCACCGAGCGATGGCGGTTTTCGAGCGCAAGCTCGATCGCGACGCGGAAGGGGTAGCCGTACTGCGAGCGGTGGCAGTCGCGGCTCAGCCAGCGCGCCGAGGCCTTTTCGAACGCGGCGGCGAATTCGGGGGAGGAGAGCTTGTAGAAGCGTTCGGCCCGCTCGTCGTCCATGAACCGGCGCGGCAGCACTTTCGGATCATACCGGTCATCGCCGGAGGCGAGGCCGTAGCCCGGCACCGCGTCGTTGGCCGGCGCCCCCGATGCCACATCCTCGCGCAGCAGGGTCGGGTCGTACACCATCTCGCGCTCGGCGCTGAATTGCACCGGTCGATCCGGGTTGCTCTCGCCGGACGCAAAGGAATCGCCGAGCGCCACGATGAACAGATCGTCGACCACGACCTCCGGCTCCGCGAGTTCGCGGCCGTCGGGTAGTTTGACCGTCACCGAGACGCCGGAACCGGCGCGATCGAGCGCATATGGCACGCGCGCGATGGTGAGCTTGTCGCCGCACGCCGTGCGCTTGCTCTCGGCCTTGCCGCCGGCCTTGCGGCGGCCTGGCTTGAACCGGCGGCAAGGCCGGCAAGCAGAGATACGGCCCAAGCGGTCGAGAGCGCTTGTCGACGCATACACCCCTCCCAGACCCCATCCACGGCTATACTACCGGGCCGCCGCGCCCTGCGGCGGACAATATTCACCGCTTGTTAACCCATGCGGATGGCCCGGGTGTCTTTTATCTATCTCATTGAAATTCCTCGAAAATATCTCCGGGACCCGCTACTGCCCCGGGGTAGGCTTGGCGCGGCCTGCTTGCAGGTCTAGGGCAAATTTATGTCCGCGCGCACCCCAAAAGTTCCGGATATCGCGAACCTGGCGCGTGGTATCCGCGCGGGCGAGCGTGCTGTGATCGCTCGCGCCATCACGCTGGTCGAAAGCCGGCGCGCGGACCACCAGAAGTCCGCACGCCGCCTGGTGCAGGAGCTTTTGCCCGCGACCGGAAAGGCGGTGCGGGTCGGCATCACCGGCGCGCCCGGGGTGGGCAAGTCGACCACCATCGATGCGCTCGGCACCTTCCTCACCGCGGCCGGCCGCAAGGTCGCGGTGCTCGCCGTCGATCCATCCTCGGCGCGCAGCGGCGGTTCGATTCTGGCCGACAAGACGCGCATGGCGCGGCTCGCCAGCGATCCCAGCGCCTTCGTACGGCCCTCCCCCGCGTCGGGAACGCTCGGCGGCGTTGCGGCCAAGACGCGGGAGTTGATGCTGATCTGCGAGGCCGCCGGCTACGATGTGGTGCTGGTCGAGACTATCGGGACCGGTCAGTCGGAAACGATGGTCGCCGACATGACCGATTTTTTCCTGGTGTTGATGTTGCCGGGCGCAGGTGACGAACTGCAGGGCCTCAAGAAGGGCGTGGTGGAGATCGCCGACATGATCGCGATCAACAAGGCTGACGGTGACAACATGATACGCGCGAGAGCCGCCGCCGCCGAGTATCGCGGCGCGCTGCACATTCTGAGCCCTCGTTCGCCGAGCTGGTCTCCGCCGGTGGTGACCTATTCGGCGCTGCGCGGAGAAGGCATTGCCGAACTCTGGGCTACGGTGCTCGATCATCGCGAGCGAACGAGCAAAACCGGAGAACTCGACGCGCGCCGGCGCGAGCAGCAGGTGAAATGGATGTGGGCGATGCTCGAAGACCGGGTGTTCGCGCGTCTCAGATCGGACCCGGCGCTCAAGGCGAAGCTTCCCCGCATCGAGGCCGCCGTCGCCGCGGGGCGGACATCACCCGCGGTCGCGGTGGACGAAATTGCAGCCGCCTTGGGCGTCTAGTTCGAAATAGCTTCACATTGCAGCGCGATTTCGCCCTAAGCATTTATTTGGTCGCATGGTCTTATTCGCAAAGTCTGCGAATTGTCGGGAGCATGCTTCCGTTCGACGCGCGCCACCGCCGGCCCGGATCGGCAGTGGATTCTCGACGGCGGGCACCGATATACCGTGCAGATTCGAACGGTTCCATGCCGGCACAAGCCGTGCATCTTGCTCACCAGCCACGGTTGAGGCGAATGACCGCCACGATCCTCATTACCGGCTTCGGTACGTTTCCCGGGGCACCATTCAATCCGACCGAGCCGCTGGTCATGGAGTTGGCGCGACGCCGCCATCCGGCCTTCGCCAACGTGCGGCGCGTCGCGCACATCTTCCACGTCAGCTACGGGGCGGTCGACCGGGAGCTGCCGGCGCTGCTCGAGCGCGAAAAGCCCGATGCCTTGGTGATGTTCGGGCTTGCCGGGCGCAGTAAGCATCTCCGGGTCGAAACGCGGGCGCGCAATGCGCTTACGCGCCTGATGCCCGACGCCAGCGGGCAGTTTCCTGTCGCAGCCACGATCGTACCGGGGGCACCGGCGGCGGTGCCGTTGCGCGCCCCGGCGCGGCGGCTCTTACTGGCGGCACAAGCGACCGGCGTGCCGGCCGCGCTGTCCCGCGATGCCGGCCAGTATCTGTGCAACTATTTGTGCTGGCGGGCCGCCGAGGCCGCCCGCGCCGGGGCGCCGCGTCTGGTTGCATTCGTCCATGTGCCGGCGGTTCGGCGCACGCAGGTCCGGCCACGCCGGCTGTTGACGCTCGATGATCTCACGAGGGCCGGCGAGGCGATCGTGCGCGCTGCACTGGCTGCGGCGCGCTGATCCGTCGAGCGATGAGACCCCGACTGGCACTTTCCGGCGGCGCGGTTTGCCGCAGGTTGTCCGCTGTTCTCACCTTGCCGCTTTTAGCGCATGTTCCGGAAAAGTGGGAACCGGTTTTCCGAACAGAACATGCGCAAAATCGAAGAATCTAGAGCGCATCACAATTCAACCCAATCGGGATGCGCTCTAATGTGCCATTGTGAGCGTGGTGGTGAGCGCGGCCATTGTGCATGGCCCGGGTCGCACGCCATATTTCGGACCGGAACCTGCGTCTTCCTCCATGTGCATGCATCGTCCCGTTCGAAACGTGCTGGTCGCAATCCTCGCCCTTTTTCTGTTTCCCTTGGCGGTCCACGCGGCCCTTTACGCCAGCAAGGATCGGCCGGCCAGTTTTCGCGACGCCGACTGGTCGAGCGTCGGCATGTTGTCGCCCGCAAGCGCCGACAGCGACGCGCGCTTCCTCGTCTTCACCGGCCGCACCGGCCGCTGGAAAGGCATTTTCGCCGTCCACAGCTGGATCGTGTTCAAGCCGGAGAACGCCGTCGCGTGGAGCCGCTACGACGTGGTCGGCTGGGGCCGACCTCTACGCAGCAATGGTTGGGCGCCGGACGGGCGCTGGTTCGGCGATAGCCCGCGCGTTCTTGTCGATGTGCGGGGCCCGGAGGCGGCCGCGCTCATTCCAAAGGTCAAGGCCGTGATTGTGGCCTATAGCTACAACAATTTCGGCGACTACCGCATCTGGCCCGGGCCGAACAGCAACACGTTCACCGCCACCGTGCTGCGGGCCGTGCCGGAACTCGAAACCACGCTTCCGTCGAACGCGGTCGGCAAGGATTTCCGCCCCTATCCCTATGTCGGCTTGACCGACAGCGGCACCGGTCTCGAAGCCTCGATGTGGGGCCTGCTCGGCATGAAGGTCGGCTGGGTCGAAGGGATCGAGCTCAACTTTCTCGGCCTCGTCGCAGGCCTCGATCTGCGCCATCCCGCCCTGAAGCTTCCGGGCTTCGGCCGTATCGGCATCGATGACGGGACTGCCGTCGCAGCCCCTGCGGCGGCAAAGTAATCGCGTTTCGGCCACCAGATGGGTCGCGGCGCATGGCCGCCGGCCAGCTTGCCGCACACTTGTCGCGGCTGCTGCGCGGGGCCGGAGCGATCGTGTCACGCGATTTTGTGCGCAAGCCGCGCTCGCCACGCTGACGCGCATGGCGGATTGTGCGATTCTCGGCGCTTGAACAGGGGACGAGCGCGATGCGCGATACCTGGCCGCTGCTCGAGCAGATCGCCTTTCCCGCGATCCGGCGCGGGCGGCTCGACACGCTTCAGGTCAATGTCGGCTACCGCTGCAATCAGTCCTGCGTGCACTGCCACGTCAATGCTGGCCCGAACCGCACCGAGGAAATGTCGAGCGAGACGATCGACCTAGTGCTTGCTTTCCTCGCGACGAAGCGCGTGGCGAAGCTCGACATCACCGGCGGCGCGCCGGAGCTCAACCCGCACTTTCGCAGGCTGGCGCACGGCGCACGCGCCATGGGCGTGCACGTCATCGACCGCTGCAATCTGACCATCCTCGAAATGGCCGGCCAGGAGGACCTCGCCCCATTTCTGGCGCGCGAAAGGGTCGAGATCGTCGCCTCCCTGCCCTGCTATCTCGAAAGCAATGTCGACCGCCAGCGCGGCAAAGGCGCTTTCGAGAGGTCGATCCGCGGCCTGCAATCTCTCAACCGGTTGGGCTATGGACGCGCCGAGAGCGGGCTCGTGCTCAACCTCGTCTACAACCCGCAGGGACCGTCGCTGCCGCCGGCGCAGGAGATCCTCGAGGCCGACTACAAGCGCGTGCTGGGCGAGCGTTACGGCGTCGTTTTCAATCGGCTCTATACGCTCGCCAACATGCCGATCCAGCGCTTCGGCGCGATCCTCATCGCCGACGGCGAATTCGATCGCTACCTCGGTCTGCTGCGACACGCGCACCTTGACGCCAATCTCGAGCACGTGATGTGCCGAAACCTCGTTTCGGTAGACTGGCAGGGCTACGCCTACGACTGCGATTTCAACCAGATGCTGGATCTGCCGCTCAAGCACGGCGCGCGCGAGCGCATGCACCTGGCGGACCTGCTCGACGCTGCGATCGAGGGTGAGTCGATCCGGGTCGCCGGTCATTGTTACGGCTGCACCGCCGGCCAGGGATCGAGCTGCGGCGGCGCGCTGAGGGAAGCGGCGGAATGACGGCGTTCGATCCGGCTCCGCGCAGCTGCGCCCTCGCGGCGAGGGCCGGCACGCATTGAGGGGCATGCCCGTCGGCGAGCTCTATGGCAATGGTCCGGCGAACGAGGTCGCGTCTGCCTGCGGCGGCGATGCTTTCCCGCCGCCGTGTCGTCGCGCCGAGGGCTCGGCACCGCCCGTCTCGTATTTCCAGCGCATCACGGCGGGACCGGATCATGCGGGGCGGATCGCGCTCGCACAGGCCGCTGCCAAGGCGCGATTCGTGATTGCCGGAGGTGAGCCTTCACTCCATCATGCAGCCGCTCCTGGACGAATGCCGCCCACGAGATCGGCATGTCGAAGCTCTCGATCATCGTACCCGTGCTGGACGAAGGTGAAGGCATCGCCGCTGCGCTCGATGCACTTGCCGATCTGCGCTCGCTCGGCACCGAGGTGATCGTGGTCGATGGCGGCAGTCGGGATGCCACCATCCAGCGCGCGCGGCTGCGCGCCGACCGCGTCATC
Organism: uncultured Alphaproteobacteria bacterium; assembly: GCA_963821505.1. Taxonomy (GTDB): domain Bacteria; phylum Pseudomonadota; class Alphaproteobacteria; order Rhizobiales; family Xanthobacteraceae; genus VAZQ01. The sequence goes on along the minus strand of CAWGEH010000034.1, from coordinate 261,238 downwards.
GCGGCGCAGCGCGGGCGCGCGTTGCAGATGAACGCGGGCGCCGAGAAAGCCTCCGGCGACGTGCTGTTGTTCCTGCACGCTGATACGCACCTGCCGGCCGACGCCGACCACCTCGTGCTCAACGGCCTCGAACGGTCGGGCCGCGCCTGGGGCCGTTTTGATGTCAAGATCGCCGGCCGGTCAGCGCTGCTGGTCGTCGTTGGGTGGCTCATGAGTGGTCGTTCGCGGCTCACCGGAATTGCGACCGGCGACCAGGCGATATTCGTGCAGCGTAACGCGTTCCAAGCGGCGGGGGGCTTTCCCGCGATCCCGCTGATGGAGGACATCGAACTCAGCAGGCGCTTGAAGGGCGTGAGCCGGCCGCTGTGCCTGCGCGCATACGTCGTCACCTCCGGCCGGCGCTGGGAGCAGAAGGGCGTGCTCCGCACCATGGTGCTGATGTGGCGCCTGCGGCTCGCCTACTTCTTCGGCGCCGACCCGAAGGAGCTCGCGCGACGATACGGCTATGAATGAGCCGGTCGCCGTTGCGGTGCTGGCCAAGGCGCCGCTCCCGGGCCTCGCAAAGACCCGGCTCATCCCGGTGCTTGGCGCCTTGGGCGCCGCGGCGCTGCAGGCACGACTGGTCGAGCGTGCCGTCGCCACCGCCTCCGCCGCCGGCATCGGCCCGGTAACATTGTGGGCGACGCCGGATGCGAGCCACCCTGCCCTTCACGCCATTGCCGCACGCGGCATTGCACTCGCGCGCCAGGGTGACGGCGACCTTGGCGCGCGGATGCTGGCCGCGATCGAGGCGGCGAGCGCGCCGGCCCTGGTCATCGGCGCCGACTGCCCTGTACTGACCCCCGGTCACCTGCGCACGGCGGCGGACATTCTACGCGCCGGTGCTGACGCGGTGGTCATTCCGGCGGACGATGGCGGCTACGCGCTGATCGGCATGCGTGTCCCCAGGCGCGCGCTGTTCTCGGACATGCCCTGGGGTACGCCGGAGGTGATGGACGAGACCCGCCGCCGCCTGAGCGAACTCGGCCTGTCATGGCAGGAGCCAGTCACGCTGTGGGACGTGGACCGGCCCGCGGATCTCGAGCGACTGCGCGCGGTTGGCCTGCATGACCTGATCCCCTCAGGGGATTGAGGCCGAAGCGCTCAGCGGTTGGCGCAGGCCTCGTGCACCCCGGCCTTCAATACAGCCGGATCAACGCCAGGCCGATGACAATCATGAGCGCCGCGGCGGATCGGCTGGGCCGCAGCGGCTCCTTGAGAAAGGCGACCGCGATCGCCGCGCCGAACAGGACGCTCGTTTCGCGCAGCGCCGCCACGATGGCGATCGGAGCCACCGTCATCGCCCAGATCGCGATGCCGTAGGAGCCGAGCTGCAGCGTCCCGCCCGCAAGTCCGATGCCCCAGTGACGTGCCATCGCCGGCATGACCTCGCGCCCGCGCCGGGCCAGCGCGTAGATCACCATGACCGGGCCGATGCCTGCGAACAGCAAGACCGAGTAGGCATTGGCGCTGCCGGCCAGCCGCGCGCCCACCCCGTCCACCACCGAATAGGCGCAGATCATGACCGCGGTGAAGAGGGCGAAACCGACCGCCCTGCGATCGAGCCGTGCAAGGTCGCGGCCGCCGCGCAGCGACAGCAACATGACGCCGACCACCAACAGGATGATGCCGCACCAGGCGAGCAGGCTGAGGCGCTCGCCGACGAACGCCGTGGTCACGATTGCGGTCATCAGCGGCGCCGAGCCGCGCGCGATCGGATAGACCTGTCCCATATCGCCGGCGCGGTAGCTTTCGATCAACGCGCCGAAATAGACGAGGTGGATCAACACCGATGCGCCGCACCACGGCCATGCGGCGGCGGCCGGCAGGCCGATGAGGGGGAGGAATACGGCTGAAACAATCGCCGCGCCGATTGAGATCAGCACCGTCGTCGCGAGCGGATCGAGCCCGCCCTTGATGGTGGCGTTCCAGGCGGCATGGCATGCGGCGGCGAACAGCACGGCGGCGAAGACGAATGCATCCATGGCCCGAATAAATCCGCGTGCGTGCAGGCCGGCGGCTCGCGCTGCTCATGCTCCGCCGCGACCCGTCGGCGAAGGATGACGCCTGCAGGATCAATCCCGATAGGCTGCTCCCGCCCAGACCTTGGGCGCGGCGCGCTGGTACTGCTTGGGGCGTGCGACGTCGGCGCCGAGCGTGTGCGCCGCGTGCCAGCCCCAATGCGGATCGTCGAGCATGGCGCGTGCAAGCGCCACCATGTCGGCCTTGCCTTCGGCGATGATCGCTTCGGCCTGCCTGGGCGTGGCGATCAATCCGACGGTGCGCGTGGCGATGCCGGCCCCGCGCTTCACCTTTTCGGCGAACTGGACATTGGTGCCGGCGACCAAGGTCGGCCGCGTCTCGGCGTTGATGCCGCCCGAGGAGATGCAGACGAAATCGAGGCCAGCCGTCTTCAGCGCGCCGGCGAAAGTGACGGCATCGTCGGGCGTCAGTCCACCCTCCATCCAGTCGCTGCCGGTGATGCGCGCGCCGAGCGGCATGCCCTTGGGCATGACCGCGCGCACGGCCTGCGCGATTTCGAGCGGATAGCGCATGCGCGCCGCGAGCGAGCCGCCGTAGTCGTCGCTGCGCCTGTTGGAGATCGGAGAAACGAAGCTGTGCAGGAGATAACCGTGGGCTCCGTGCAGCTCGATGGCGTCGATGCCGGCGCGGATCGCGCGCCTTGCGGCATGCACGAAGCCCTCGCGCACGCGCTCCATGTCTGCAGCCGTCATTGCGCGCGGAACCGGCCAATCGGAGCCGAACGGGATGGCTGACGGGGCGATCGTCTCCCAGGGATCGTCCGCGGGTCCCAGCGCCCGGCTGCCCTCCCAGGGACGCTGGGCAGCGGCCTTGCGCCCGGCATGTGCGAGCTGGATGCCGAGCTTCGCGGTGCCGTAGCGGCGGCAATGGGCAATGACGCGCGCAAGCGCGGCTTCGCAGTCGTCGGAATAGAGCCCGAGACAGCCATGGCTGATGCGGCCGCGGCGCTCGACGCCGGTCGCCTCGGCTACCACCAGCCCTGCCCCGGAATTGGCGAGCATGCCGAGATGGCTGATGTGCCAGTCCGCGGCCACGCCGTCATCGGCGCTGTATTGGCACATGGGCGAGACCACGATCCGGTTGGCGAGTTCGAGATCGGCAAGACGAATGGGAGAAAACAGGGCACTGGTCATGTCACACGCGTCGAATGGAGGAAGGGGTCACCGGAGCGGGCGTCAACCATAGGCAAGGATGCGCCGGGCCGGAAGCGCCTGCCTGCGGCGATTATGACGTCCGCTCATGCGCGCGACCGGACACCGGAGCCGGATGGCCTTGGGCAACGTCAGGCCGCGGTGCGGCGGGGCATATCCACAGGCGCGGTTTGGTGTGCTGCAAGGTCGTCAGCCGGCGGCGGCGCGATCTGCGCCCATCTTTCGCTCAGCTGGATGGCCTCGCGCATGCGATAGAGGAACCGTTCCTCGCTGTAATAACGCTTCCAGCGCCCGCTCTGATAGAGCTCGAGAAAGTGCGCCTGCCTGCGCTCGGCAAGGTCACGCCATTTCTGCGCGACGTCATCGAGTGCATGCGCGGGTAGCCGTGCCGACATGAAGAAGCCGTGGCATGTCGCTGGTCGCGACGTGTGACCGTGTCGTCGGGAGCACGCACAAGCAACGACGAAATACTCGCGGGCATGTTGCCCGGATGAAGCCGAATCACTGCCACATCATAATCCGCTTCGGCGCGGCGCAAGAGCGCGGGCAGGAAGCCTGCATGGAATTCGCTTGAGCGTGGCGAAACGGGTACGGCGCCGCGGCGCAATGCCCCCCAAAAACTGACCCGCCCGGACGGGGAAATCCGGGCGGGTCGCGTTGATCGGCGCAGGGGATCGGGGGGGCGTGAGCGCCGATCGGGGCTGTAACTCCTGGCCTTGTCGGCCTGTTTGACTATTAGTCTCTGCTCGCGGCCAAAAGGTTCAAGCCGATTTAACGTCGCAGCGAGAAATTTTGGGGCTGTCTCCCGGCTGCCATTCCAGTGCCGGGTTGGCAGGAAAACGCCAGCGATTTCAATCTATTGTCTCACAGGGGGACGGGCTGACGCCGGTCACTGTCCCCCTCGTTGGGGGGCAGGCGACTGGATCGCCCCGGTAGCCGTCGGCCACCCCGGCCCCGAATTGGAACTTGCGACCCATGAGTCCGAGGTCGCCCATGATCACGGCGGGGAGCCCGTCGCCGGGCGCCTGCGGCTCCTGTTGCAGTCCGTAGAGGTAGTTCGGTTGCGCCGCCAGGACGATGGGTTCGGCTTTCAGCGACCGGATGACCGCCGGCACCGAGCGCCGGTCGGGAATCTTCCAGCGCAACATCGTGCCGCCGTCGGCCGCAAACGATGCGATCCGGTTGAGCCGCAGCCGCCGGGCGAGGCCGTCGACGGTCTTACTTGGCACGTCGGACCCGAGCTGGGTCAAGACTTCGTCCGGCACGTAGCGCCGCTCGCTGGCAGGCGGTACGCCGCCGCTGCGCCGCGCGATGTGGGGGCGCGTGGAAGGGGCCACGCCGCCGCTTCGGCCGGAAGCGCCACCGCTATGCCGGGGGTGGCCGCCTGTTGCCCAACCGCGGTCGCCGCTGACCCCCGCTCCCTCAGCCGATCGCACGCGCTGAGCGGCGTCCGCAGTACTCGCGAATGCAAAAACCGCAGCGATCGGGGTCAGCGCGAGCAACAGCAGGCGCGACCTGATCCGTCTGGCCGATGATGTCGTGCCGAATTTGGTGCCGGATTTGGCGCTGTTCGAGCGCATGGCTTGGCCTCTCCTAACGGAAGCTGCCCGCGCGGTCCTCCACCTGCCAGAGCGGCCGTTCGCACCGGCCACCCCGCAACCCATCGCCCGCTTGGCCTTACTCCTTCACGGCGATGAAGCCGACGATCTTCGATTCTGCCTGCATCTGACGAACGATCTTGCTCTCTTCGTCCTTCGGCAGCTTGGTTTCAGAGAGGCGGATGCGATAGAGCTGACCTCCCATATTCAACGGTCCCTCGACCAGCGTGGCTTTGTAGGCACCGAGGAAGTTGGTGATGTCGGTCGCGGTCGCCTGCGGGGCGAAGCGCACGACCGCAAAGGAGCCGTCGCTGGGCGCACTAGCCAGTCCAGGTCCGCTCGGGGCGCCCTGCTCCTTGACCATGACGGTGGTGATCACGGCGGCCTGCACCAGGATCGCGACCGCAGCCGCGGTCGCCGACCAGGCGAGCGTGCGCGGGGTAAAGCTCGACAGGAAGTCGGAGATGCGCCCGCCGAAGTCGAACGAGTGCTGGCGGCGCGGCGCACGCGCCTCCTCGGCGTCAATCGCGGCGAACAGCTTCTCCATGGCGCGCGCCGACGGCGCACCGAGCGTCTCATTGAGATGGATTGTCTCCGCCAGCTCCTCCCGAACGAGGTCATAGCGCCGCGCAAGTTCGCGGTCACCCGCGAGCGCCTGCTCGACGCGATCAGCGTCGCGGCGGTTCAGCGTTCCGGCTGCATGCCACGGCAGCAGAGCTTCGATGTCATAGCGCTCTGGCTCTTTATTGATCATGTTCATGGCCAACCTCTTTCAATTCCTGCCGCCTTGAGCAGCTCCGCTAGTCGCTTGCGCGCGTAAAACATGCGCGTCTTGACCGTGTTCTCGGGGATGCCGACGATCTCGGCCACTTCTTCCACCGATTTCTCGTGATAGTAGACGAGGTCGATGATCTCCCGATGTTCCGCCGAAAGTCCCGTGAGGCACTTCCGGATCAGCACGCTCTTGTCCTTCTTCTCCAGGACGATGCCTGGATCGTCCGATGGATCTTCGATCGCGCCTGCGGTCTCTTCGTCCAACTCCTCGTCTGGACGCCGCCTGAGTGCCGAGAGAGCCTTGAAGCGCGCAATGGCCAGCATCCAAGTCGACACCGCCGAGCGCCCTTCGAATCGACCAGCCTGACGCCACACGTCGAGAAACACCTCGCTGATCAAGTCCTCCGCCGTGGTCTCATCCCGGACGAGACGCACCACGAACCGAAACACCCGCACATGGTGCCGCGCATACAGCACCTGCATGGCCAACCGGTCGCCGTTCGCGATTCGTCCGATCAGCACCTCGTCTGATTTCGCTTGCATCGCCTTCGGACGGTCGGACTCGTGAAGTTAGTCGCAGGGCGCTGCGATTGGGTTCACGGTTCTGCCACAGAGATGGCAAGGCCCGAGCTCCTCCTTCCCCTGTTCGGCCGCTCTTCCCTGCGACTTAGGGGCCTAATATTGTGGCCGATCCGCGGCTTGGAGGAACTTGGAACTTTCAGAAATTTTATAACAAAGGCAAATATTTGCATGGAGCGGCGCGCCGTTGAGAAGGTCGCTTGCGGCGCCGCCGGTAGCCGCTCGAGACGATGCCGCGAGGCAAGACCGGGCTATCGGCCCGTTAGGCAGGGGTTAACTCAACTTCCAACTCGCAACGGCGCATGCAGCTTGCGCAGGGCGGCCAGCACCGAAAGCGCCGTAATTCGCCCCGTTCTCGGGTTTTCTGAGGGGACGTTCTCGATCGATAGCGTGAAACGAGCGGAATCGCTGTCGACCTCGATGGTATGGCAGTTGCGCTCGATCGAGGGGTCGGCCCAGATCTCCATCATGGTGCGGTCAGGCCCGATGCCAGCCAGCGACAGCGCGGCCGCCACATTGACGTTGGCGGGGAATCCCGCGGCCCCATCGCGCGCGGTGCCGGCAAACACCCGTTTGGGCTCGTTGAGCCCCTCGACCGAGATGCCGTTCGCCTCGAGATAGGGCGCGCCGGCAAGTCCGCGCGGCGGCTTGCGGGTGATCATGCGCACGGAATAAATCCGGCCCTCGGCGGCGGCGGTGACCGCATCGAGGCCGAGCAACGCCCCCGTCGGCACGATGATCTGCCCTCCCCGCGCCTTGGCGAGTTCGATCAGCGCGGGACGCGGCAACAGCGCGCCGGCCGAGAGCACCATGACCTGCTTTCCCGCCTCCAGCATCGGCCGGCAAATTCGTTCCAGCACGGCGGCCGGGGCGCATTCGATCGCGAGATCGGCGTGGGCCGGAAATCCTTCGGGTTCGACCAAGGAGCACGCGATCCGTTCGGCATCGAGCCATGCTTGCGCCCTGGCGCGATCGCGCGCCGCCGCGCAGGCGAGCGTGAGACCCGGCATGCCGTCGGCGAGCTTGCGCGCGAGCACGCGGCCGATGGCGCCCAGGCCGGCGATGGCGACGCGGGTCATCGGCATGAGCAGGCCGTGGGCATGAGCAGGCCTCCAAAACACTCGAGCAGCCTCTTAGCCGGCTCCCTCCGCGCTCACAAGCACGTGCAAACCCCGCATCAAACAGCGGCTTGACCGCGATCCGGCGGAAGGGCAAGTGTTCCGCAAAGTCAGGAGAAGCGAAATGTTCAAGAGAGTATCAGTAGCCGCCTTCGGCCTGTTGTTCGCGGGCGCTGCGCTGGCACAGACTTATCCGGCCAAGCCGCTCACGATGGTGATTCCGTTCGCGGCCGGCGGCCCGACCGACGTGCTCGGCCGCGTCATGGCGCAGCGCATGAGTGAGATCCTCGGGCAGCAGGTGGTGGTCGAGAACGTCGGTGGCGCGGGTGGCATGGCCGGCTCCAAGCGCGTCGCCGATGCGGCCCCGGATGGCTACAATTTTGTGCTCGGCACCGTCGGCACGCATGCGCAGGGCCAGACGCTTTACAAGAAGCCGCTCTACAATGCGATGACCGATTTTACCCCGGTTGCGCTGATCGCCGAGGTTCCCATCGTGCTCATCACGCGCAAGGACCTGCCGGTGAGCAATCTCAAAGAATTCATCGCCTATGCGAAGGCCAACCAGAGCAAGATGCAATACGGTTCGGCCGGCGCCGGCTCCGCGACCCATCTCGGCTGCGTGCTGCTCAACTATCTGATCGGCGTCGATATTACCCATGTGCCCTATCGCGGCACCGCCCCGGCGATGCAGGATTTGCAAGGCGGGCGCATCGATTACCTGTGCGAGATCGTCAGCACCGCCAAGCCGCAAATCGACGGCGGCACCGTGAAGCCGATTGCGATCATGACGAAGGAACGCTCGAAAGCCCTGCCGAACGTGCCGACCGGCCTCGAGCAGGGGACACCGAACCTCGAGGCCTATACCTGGAATGCCATCTTCCTGCCGAAGGGCGCGCCCCCCGATGTGGTCAAGAAGCTGCACGATGGCACGGTCGAGGGAATGAAGACCCCGGCGGTGAGAGAGCGGCTCGAAGGGCTCGGTGCCGTGATCGTCCCCGAGGACCACGCCACGCCGGAATATCTCGCTCAATTCGTCAAGAGCGAAATCGAGAAGTGGTCGGCACCGATCAAGGCAAGTGGCGTGACGGTCGACTGACTTGCCCGTGTCTCGAGCATGATCGAGCGAGCTGGCCCGCTTACTCCAGCTCGATCTCGCCTTTGACCTGGTGCGAGAAGCCGATGCCGCCGAGCGTCACCGTCGCCTGGGCGGGGAACTTTTCATTGCCCTTGAGCTTGCCTTCCGCCAAGGCTTGGCGGACCGCCTTTTCGATCTCGCGTTGCGCAGTCACCCCAAGCGTCTTGAGGAACTTTCGAATGCTGCTGTTGAAAACATCCTCGTTCATGATCGCCTCCTTTGCATCATTATAGGGTGACTGGCTGCCTTCGAACTGCCGCCTTTGCGACTCTGGATTGCGCGAACAATTCCCCATTTGCGTCAAGGTGAGGCCATTGCACCAGTGACTATAGAAGCATCCACCTTAATGGGGGGGAGGGCTGCATGTTGACTTTACGCAATTTGGCAATCGTGATCACCGCAGCTGGCGTGCTCGCCGGCGTGCCTTTGACCAGAGCGCAGGCCTGCGACAACGATCGCTTTCCGTGCCCCGTCGTGCCGGAAGCGTCCGCGCAGGAGACCGCCGAGGCGCCGGCTCGGGTGGCTCCATCGGCGCAGCCGCGCAAGAAAACGAGCAGCGCAGCGCACCGCGACGAGAAGGTACGGGCGAAGGCCGAACGCGAAGGCTCGCGCGCTGCTTCGCACGCGAAAGCGACCAAACCGGCCGTACAGGAGCAAGCGACTGAAGCCGGCGCGCAGCACCAAGGGGCGGTCACCGCCCCGCCAGAGGTGCCGCCGCGGACCGATCAACCGCTCAACGATGAGGCCGAACGGAATGAAAGTCCGACCACGGCCGCGGCAGCAGCTTGGCTCGCTCTTCCCAAGCCCGACGGCGCCGGCGCGCCGACGGCTACGGCTGGAGCGGTGGCAGCAACGGCTGGAGACACGGTCGCAGCAACGACAGGAGAGGCGGTCGAAGCTGGCGCGACCGAAGCCGTGCACATGGTCGACCCGAATGAGGTCAACGAACTCGACCTTGCCGCCCTACCCGCGCCGGCCGCGTCGTCCTGGCTCGGCTATCTGCTGGTGACACTCGGTGCAGCGCTCGCCGCGGCCACGACCGTGAGGTTCTTCCTCGCCTGAGGTCGCTGAGCGGCGCATGAGCAGGTCATGAAATAAGACGGCGACTTTCCTGTTTGAGGCGCCATTCGCGCCGGGCGCGGCCGCCGGCATGCATCAACGCGCGTGCAGTTGACAAATGTTCTCTCTCTGTTCTTTTATGCGATACACGACCAGAGCTTGATCGCCCTGACTGATGCCGGTCTTCACGCCCCACCAGGATGCCGCGCTGACCGCGGCCGCGAGCTGGTTCAAAGCCGAGCGCGGGCGCTCATCGATCTTCCGCCTCTTCGGCTATGCCGGAACGGGCAAGACGACGCTCGCCAGGCACATCGCCGAGGGCGCCGACGGCAAGGTGCTGTTCGCGGCTTTCACCGGCAAGGCCGCATGCGTGATGCGCAGCAAGGGGTGCCACAGTGCATCCACCATCCATAGCCTCATCTACAAGCCGCTCGACAGCAACGAAGAGCAGCCGAGCTTCGAGCTTTGGAACGAAGCGCCCGCTTCCAAGGCCAAGCTCATAATCATCGACGAATGCTCGATGGTCGATGCCGAGCTCGCGCGCGACCTGATGTCGTTCCGGGTGCCGCTGCTTGTGCTCGGCGATCCGGCGCAACTGCCGCCGATCCAGGGCGGCGGCTTCTTCACCGACGCCAAACCCGATGCCATGCTCACCGAAGTGCACCGGCAGGCACGCGACAATCCGATCGTCCGGCTGTCGATGGACATTCGCGCCGGCCATGCCCTCACGGAAGGACAATATGGCGACACCCAAGTGGTGGGACGCAGGGCATTGGACCCTGCGCGTGTGCTGGATGCCGATCAGGTTCTGGTCGGCCGCAACGTTACGCGGCGCGCCTACAACGCGCGTTTGCGCGAGCGTCGCGGCTTTGCCGAGGCGCTGCCGATGACGGGCGACAAGCTCGTCTGCCTGCGCAACAATCGACGCAAGGGGTTGTTCAACGGCGGGCTCTGGCTGGTGAAGGAGAAGCCGAAGACGCGGCGGCAAATCCTGCGGATGCGGCTCAAGCCCGACGAGGACCTGGGCGACCGCAACGTGAAAGTCTCGGTGCGGCCGGAATGCTTCACCGGCGCGATCGACCAACTCGAATGGCCGCAGCGCAAACATTTCGACGAGTTCGACTTCGGCTACGTCTTGACCGTCCACAAGGCACAAGGCTCGCAATGGGACGACGTGGTGCTGTTCGACGAATCCGGCGCGTTCGCGGATAACCGCGACCGCTGGCTCTATACCGGCGTGACGCGGGCGGCGAAGCGGCTGACTGTCGTGGTATGAAAGGGAGGCGTGTGCCCCCGGTCCGCGGCGCAGGGCTTCTGCAGCGATCTGCTGAATCGCTCTCTTGGAGTCGCGCTGCGCCAGAGAGAGTGCCTAAGCTTTCGTATCCTTTCCTTCGACGTCCCGCACCGGCGTCTCGGGAATGAGGCCACCGCGCCGGCGCGCGAAGGTTTCCTCCCCGTTCTGCTCCCATCTGCCGGCAACGGCGCGCTGCGCGTAGATGTCCCAGCTCGGCGACCAATCGCCGAGCGAGTAGCCGTGCCATGGCGGCTGCGGCGTCAGCGGCGGCAGTCGCAGCTCCTGCCAGATCGTACGCGCATGCTCCATGAATTCGCGCGCCGGCAAGGCGAGCGGGGGGGCCGAATGCTTCAGCGTCGCGTCGATGAGGATGGTCGACTCTTCGTTGCGGAGCCCGGATTTGGGACCGTGCCCGGCCGAACGATGGGGAGCGATATGGACATCGTCGACTGGATTGGAGCGGTACGCGAGCGACCAGAACACCGCATCGGTGTTGGTCGGATCGATGTCCTCACTCACCGCCACGCAGATTTTGCCGCAATCGGCGAGCAGCGTCGCGGCGCCGTGCAAGCCGCGCCAGACCTCCGTGCGCGGCGTGCCCTGGGCATATTGCACGAAGATCACCTTGCGCAGGTTGGACAGCGGTTCGTGCATCACCACGCGGCGCACACCCTTGATCGCAAGGTGCTCACGCAGATGCGTGAAGAAGAACGGCTCCATGGCCACCTTCTTGAGCACGCTCGATTCGCTCGGCGTCACCTGGCTGATGGTGGACGCGAAGACGGGCGTTTGCTTGTGGGTGATCGCGGTCACGCGCATGGACATGTTGAAATCCTCGAGCGCGACGTGGCCGTGGCTTTCGCCGAACGGACCCTCCGGCTCGAGCAGATCGGGGTCGATCATTCCTTCGATCACGATCTCGGCGTCGGCCGGCACGTTGAGATCGACGGTCACTGCTCTCGCCATCCGGATCGGCGCGCCGGCAAGCCCACCCGCGACCGCCATTTCGTCGAGATCGACGGCGAGCTTCATCCCGCCCGTGAACATGGCGACAGGCGTGCAGCCGATGACGATCGCGCAGGGCATCGGCTCGCGGCGCTTGTTGTATTTCTGCCAATGCAGATAGCCGCCGGCGCCGCCGATGCGCGAGGCCATGCGCACGCCGAGCCTGTCGGATGCTTTCAGGGCAGCACGATAAGTGCCCATGTTCTGGACGCCGGAGTTGGGATCGCGGGTGACACACAGCGTCGCCGTAAGATAGGGCGCGGCATCGAAACCCGGCGTCGAGATCGGCACGGGAAGGCGTGCCAGGCCTTTGCCCGCGCCGCACAGCTCATCGCCCCTGGTCACGACCGCCTGGCACGGCGGGGAAGACACGACGACCGGCGGGATCGGATTGGCGATCGCGCGCACCCACGCCGCCTCGATCTCCTCGACCGGACGCCCCATGCCGACGGCATAGATCTGGGGTGAGGCTGCGAGCGCCCCGACTGCCACTGGCATAGAAAAACGGCGGCCCGAAGAGTCGACAACGTTGGTGAACAAGAAGGCGCGCCGCTGATCTTCCGCGAGCCCGCCCTGAAACTGCCAACGCACCAATGGGTGCAGCTCGGTGTCCTTGTTGATGGCGCGATCGATCCGCACGAGCAGCCCTTGCGCTTCGAGCGCGGCAAGATGCATCTGGAAATCGAGCGGCGGTCCGGCTGGCGATCGCGCAGGCCGGTGCGCCTCGGCGCCGACATCGAGCATTGACAACACCTCGGGTGGAGCGACGATCTCAGCCGTCATTCCGGGACTGGCGAAAGCCACAGCCCGGCATCCCATAACCACAGAACGGTCCGCATTGAAAGGTGGCGCCTTGCGTCCACAACAGTGGTTGAAGGATGGCGGCTGCCGCTCCGCCGGATCGAGTGCCGCGACCTCGGCCGCAATGAGGAAATGACGGGGGAGATGCGTCGCGCGACGACGCAAGGATCGTAGCGTTGCAATGCGATGCTTTATGTGTATCGTCCGCCTGCCGCATTGCGCTGTTCCGGGGCATCCGACCATGGGCGCGAAGCATTTCGGCGCCCGCGTCGCGCGCCTCGAAGATCCGGCGCTGCTCACCGGACGCGGGCGCTTCGTTGCTGACATCAATCTTCCCGGCACGCTCCACGCATGCTTCGTGCGCAGCCCGCATCCGCATGCCAAAATCCGCTCCATCGACACGCGGGCGGCACGCGCAATGCAAGGCGTTCACGCGGTGCTCACCGCGGATGATCTACCTTCGCGCATGGCGAGCGGCCAGATTCCGATGCTGGTGCCCAATCCGTCGATTCGGACGCCACGCACTCAGCTCGCCCTGGCGCGCCAGGAAGTTTGCTATGTCGGCCAGACCATCGCCGTCGTCGTCGCGGACAGCCGCTATCTCGCCGAGGATGCAGCCGCGGCGGTGGACGTGGATTTCGATATCGTGCCGGCGGTGAGCGATTTCCGCGATGCCGCCGGCCCGGGCGGCGCGCATGCGCACAGCGATCTCGCGGGCAACGTCGCGGCCGTGGTTCCCATGGGCTATGGCGACATCGACGCGGCTTTTGCAAACGCAGCGCACGTGTTCGAGGAGGAGCTGTTTGTCCATCGCGGCGGCGCGATGACGCTCGAAGGCCGCGCCGTGCTCGCCAACCACGATGCCGGCACCGACATGCTGACGGTTTGGTCGGCGACCCAGACGCCGCATCTCTGCCGCGCCACCCTCGCCGACCTGCTCGAGCGCGATCTCGAAACGATCCGTTTGATCGCCCCCGATGTCGGCGGCGGCTTCGGCACCAAGGCGCCGTTCTACGCCGAGGAGGCGGTGATTCCGGCCGCTGCAATAATGCTCGGCCGTCCGGTGACCTGGCAGGAGGACCGGCGCGAGCATTTTCTGTCGGCGACACAGGAACGCGACCAGTATTGGAAGGTCGCAATCGCCGTCGACGGTGACGGCAGGATCCTGGGCCTGCGCGGCAGCATGCTGCATGATACCGGGGCATTTCTGCCGTGGGGGATCATCGCGCCCTATATTGCGGCGACGACTTTTCCGGGACCTTACGTGGTGCCGGCGTATTCGCTGGAGGCGAAGGTCGTGCTCACCAACCGCGTGCCGACCACGGTCGTGCGCGGCGCCGGGCGGCCGCAGGCGGTCTTTGCAATGGAGCGGCTGATGGATCGCGTGGCGCGCGAACTCAAGCTCGATCGCGCCGAGCTGCGGGCGCGCAATATGATCCGGCCCGAGCAGATGCCCTATTCGGTCGGCTTGATCTTTCGCGATGGCAAGCCTTTGGTCTATGCCAGTGGCGACTTTCCGAAAAGTCAACGCCGCGCGATCGCGCTCTCCGACTACGTCAGCTTTTGCGAGCGGCAGGCGAAAGCGTGCGCCGAAGGGCGATATATCGGCATCGGCATCGCCAACTACGTGGAAGGCACCGGGCTCGGGCCGTTCGAAGGTGTAACTGTGCGCGTCCTTCCCAATGGCAAGGTCGCAGTCGCGACCGGCGCCACCAGTCAAGGACAAGGCACGCGCACGACCTTGTCGCAAGTCGTGGCGGACCAAGTCGGCTGCCGCGTCGAGGACGTCGTGATGACCGCCGGCGATACCGCGGCGATCTCGCAAGGCATCGGCGCCTTCGCCAGCCGCCAGGCGATCAATGCCGGCTCATCCGCGCTGATGGCCGGAGCAAACGTGCGCCAGCAGATCGTTTCGCTCGCTGCCCGCGTGCTTGGCGCGCCGGAGAGCGACATTGAGGTCGAGGATGGCCGCGCCACCGCCCGCGGCGGCAACAGGCCGTCGATGTCGCTCGGCGAGCTGGCGCGCGCCGCGCAAGGCATGCCCGGTTTTTCCCTTCCCGCCGGCCAGGCGCCAGGGCTCGAGCACACCGCCTATTTCACTCCGCCACAGGCGTCGTATTGCAACGGGACGCACGTCGCGGAGGTCGAGGTCGACCCCTTTACCGGCGGTGTGAGCCTCCTGCGTTACACGGTCGCCCACGACAGCGGCAATATCATCAACCCGCTGATCGTCGACGGCCAGGTTCAGGGCGGCGTCGCCCACGGCATTGGCAACGCGCTGTTCGAGCGGATGAAGTACGACGCCGGGGCGCAGCCGCTGACGACGACCTTTCAGGACTACCTGCTGCCGGCGGCACCCGACGTGCCGGGCTGCAAGATCGAGCACGTCGAGACGCCGAACCCGCTCAATCCGCTCGGCGTCAAGGGTGCCGGAGAAGGCGGCACGATCCCGGCGCCTGCCGCGATCATCTCGGCGATCGAGGATGCGCTCTCGCCCTTCGGCGTGCGTTTTGCCGAGATGCCGTTGACGCCCGACCGGATCGTCGACGCTCTGGGCAAAGCGGGCGCCTACCAGAAGCTCGCGTCGGCGTGATACCCAGCGCAGACGCCGCCCGCCCGAGGCATGGCGGCTACGCCGTCAGCAAATCCTCGATCCGGATCGGCAGTTCGCGGATGCGTTTACCGGTGGCGTTGTAGACCGCGTTGGAAATGGCGGCGGCGGTCCCGACATTGGCGAGTTCGCCGATGCCCTTGATCCCGAGTGGATTTACCTTGGTGTCCTGCTCCGGCACCATGATCACCTCGAGTTGGTCGATATCGGCGTTCACCGGCACGAGATAGTCGGCGAGATTATCGTTCACGTAACGGGCGCGCTTGCGATCGATCTCGGTCGCCTCATGCAGCGCCGAGCCGATGCCCCAAATGAGCCCGCCGACATACTGGCTGTGCGCGGTGCGGGTGTTCATGATGGCCGCCGCCACCGCCGGCAGACCGATCGTGGGAAGCCGGATTGATCAGCACCGGCTCTGGCTGTAACGGGGCATCACCGAAGCGGTTCCTCCGCCGTTTCGCTGTTTTCCACGAGTTCCCGCACGGCTGAGACGCGCGGGACGCATGCGCTCGATCGTCCTATATAGAAAGCGCAAAGACCTGGAACCCTGACCACCGGAGTGGAGGCTCTTATGCCGACGGATGAAAAACGGCCGCGCCTGCGCTCGCAATTATGGTTCGACAATCCCGACAATCCGGGAATGACCGCGCTTTACCTCGAGCGTTACCTCAATTTCGGCCTGACCAAGACCGAGCTGTCGTCGGGCAAGCCGATCATCGGCATCGCCCAAACGGGCTCCGACCTTTCGCCCTGCAATCGCCACCATCTCGAGCTGGCGAAGCGCGTGCGCGCGGGCATCCGCGACGCCGGCGGCATCGCCTTCGAGTTCCCCATGCATCCGATCCAAGAGACCGGCAAACGGCCGACCGCGGCGCTGGACCGTAATCTCGCTTATCTCAGCCTGGTCGAGGTGTTGTTCGGGTATCCGCTCGACGGCGTGGTGCTCACCACCGGCTGCGACAAGACCACGCCCGCGGCCATCATGGCGGCCGCCACCGTGAACACGCCCGCCATCGTGCTGTCTGGCGGACCGATGCTCAACGGCTGGTGGAAGGGCGAGCGCGCGGGGTCAGGCACCGTGGTATGGTGGGCACGGCAAGAGCACGCCGCCGGCCGCATGACCTACAAGGAGTTTCTCGATCTGGTGGCGTCCTCGGCGCCATCGATCGGCCATTGCAACACCATGGGCACGGCTTCGACCATGAATGCGCTCGCCGAGGCGCTCGGTCTGTCACTGCCGGGTTGCGCCGCCATACCGGCGCCGTACCGCGAGCGCGCGCAAATCGCCTACGAGACCGGCCGGCGCGCGGTCGAGATCGTGCACGAGGATCTCAAGCCGTCCGACATCCTCACCCGCGAGGCATTCGAGAACGCCATTGTCGCGTGCTCGGCGATCGGCGGCTCGACCAACGCGCCGATCCACATCAACGCCATCGCGCGTCACGTCGGCGTGGCGCTCTCGATTGAGGACTGGGAAACGATCGGTCATGACGTGCCGCTGCTGGTCAACATGCAGCCCGCCGGCAAATATCTCGGCGAGGAATACTACCGCGCCGGCGGATTGCCGGCGGTGCTGCATGAATTGCTTTCTGCCGGCCGCCTCCATTCGGGTGCGCTAACGATCAACGGCAAGACCATCGGCGAAAACGTCAAGCACGCGCAGACCGAGGATGCGGACGTGATCCGTCCCTACGACAGGCCGCTCAAGGAGCACGCCGGCTTCAAGGTGCTGTCGGGAAATCTGTTCGCATCCGCAATCATGAAAACAAGCGTCATCTCGGAGGAGTTCAGGCAACGCTACTTGTGCGACCCGAAGGACCCGGACGCCTTCGAGGGCCGGGCCGTGGTGTTCGAGGGCCCGGAAGATTATCACCACCGCATCGACGATCCTTCCTTGCAGATCGACGTCAACACCATGCTGTTCATCCGCGGCGTCGGGCCGATCGGCTATCCGGGTTCGGCGGAAGTCGTCAACATGCAGCCGCCGGCCGCGCTGATCAAAAAGGGCATCACCTCGCTGCCCTGCATCGGCGACGGCCGCCAGTCCGGAACCTCGGCCTCACCCTCGATCGTCAATGCTACCCCGGAGGCGGCGGTTGGCGGCGGGCTTGCCTTGCTCAAGACCGGCGACCGCGTGCGCATCGACCTCAACAAGGGCACCGCGAATGTCCTGATCTCGGACGGCGAGCTCGCGCAACGCCGCGCCGCGCTGGAGAAGCAAGGCGGCTACAAATATCCGCCGAGCCAGACGCCGTGGCAGGAGATTCAACGCGGCATGGTCGACCAGCTCGCCGACGGCATGGTGCTCAAGCCGGCGGTGAAATATCATCGCGTCGCGCAAACGAGCGTGCCACGCGACAACCACTGACCCCGCGGTGCGCCTGCGGCGACCATCAGGTCTGGGCCCGGCGTCACGGCGCGCTTTGGCGTGAACCAAAGGCCCCGAATTCCGTTACCTGCCTGCGGCACGGAGGAACAACGTCATGGCCGGACGTCTGCAAGGCAAGCTCGCGCTCGTGACCGCGGCGGGACAGGGAATCGGCCGCGCCATTGCCGAGGCGTTTGCGTCCGAGGGCGCCCGCGTCCTCGCCACCGACGTGGACGGGACCAAGCTCGATGGCATCAAAAGTGCAAAGCGCCTGAAGCTCGACGTGCGCTCGACCGCCGCGATTGAAGCCCTCGCGAATGAAATCGCAGTGGAGTTCGGTGGGCTCGACGTGCTCGTCAACTGTGCCGGTTACGTTCACCATGGCAGCGTGCTGGACTGCTCCGAACAGGACTGGGACTTCTCGTTCGATCTCAACGTGAAATCGATGCATCGGACGATCAGGGCGTTCCTGCCCGGCATGCTGCGGAAGGGGGCGGGCTCCATCGTCAATATTTCGTCGGCGGTGTCCTCGATTCGCGGCGTTCCCGATCGTTATGCCTATGGCGCAACCAAGGCCGCGGTCATCGGGCTCACCAAGGCGGTCGCCGCCGACTTCATCCGGCAAGGCATCCGCGCAAACGCGATCTGTCCGGGCACGATCGAGTCGCCCTCGCTCGAGGGCCGCATCCGAGACCGGTCGCAGGCGAGCGGCAAGTCGCTCGCGGAGGTGGAGCAAGCCTTTGTGGAACGCCAGCCCATGGGACGGCTGGGCCGGCCGGAGGAGGTGGCGGCACTCGCGGTCTTTCTCGCGTCCGACGAGGCAAGTTACGTGACCGGGCAACCCCATTTGGTCGACGGCGGCATGGCGCTTTAGATTAGGCCCGCAAACGCCTTAACTATTGGAGAACGCCTTATATTGGAGCATGCCGCTCGCACGATTGTGTATCAATCTCCCCCTAACGACATAATTGGGCATCGATCTCCCGGTAAAGTCGGAGGCAACTAGGCCTTGGGCCACAGCCATCCCGCCGCCGCGGGGGGTAGCATTGCGCTCGCTCGGAACCATCACTAAATCAAAGAGTTATGGAGGCGCCGGGTTGCTGTAATCTGTACCATATCGACCTTCCCTGAATATTCACGCCCCTGGGCCCTCCGCCCACGCACACAATTGGACGACTTGCCGGACCACCTGATGTCAAACCGCATTCCGTCGCTTCCTGCCGACCTCGACCAACTCGCTATCCTGCTGGACGTGGACGGAACAATCCTCGATCTCGCTCCCACCCCGCGCGAAGTCTTTGTTTCGCACGCGCTGCGCGGCACCCTCGAGCGGCTCTGGGAACGGACCGGCGGGGCCGTTGCTTTCGTGAGCGGCCGGCCGGTGAGCGAACTCGATCTCATCTTCTCTCCGCTGCAACTGCCTGCGATCGGCGGCCATGGCGCCGAGCTTCGCACGATTTCCGGCGCGGCACCCGAGGCGCCGCGGTTGCCGCCGCTCGACCCCATTCTGAAGCGGCAGTTTGCCGCCATTGCGGAGGCCGGCCCTGGCATCGTCCTCGAGGACAAGGGCTATTCGCTGGCGCTGCATTATCGCCTGGCACCGGACAAGGAAACCGTGGTGCGAGAGTCCGCTGCCCGGATTTGCGCCAGCGTCAAGGCGGGGACGATCGAGCTTCTGCCGGGCAAGCTCGTCGTGGAAGTCAAGCAGACCGGCTTTACGAAAGCGACCGCCGTTCGCGAGTTGATGACCTATCCGCCGTTCGCCGGGCGCCGTCCCGTCTTCATCGGCGACGACGTGACGGACCTGGGCGTGTTCGAGATTCTGCCCGATTTCCACGGCGTCGGTGTATCGGTCGGCCGCCAGGTCCCGGGGGTCGAGGCTTGCCTCGAGCGGCCGACGGACGTTCGTCGCTGGCTCGAGCAAATTTCTCGAAATGACGCATTTGCGACGTCATGACGGATCACGGGCTTGATCTTGCCGTCATCGGCAACGGGCGCACGGCGGCGCTTGTCGATCCCTGCGCTCGCGTGGTGTGGTGGTGCTACCCGCGCTTCGACTCCGACCCGATTTTCTGCCGCCTGCTCTCGGGCGACGACGAGAAGGGATTTTCGGATGTCGTCCTCGACGACTTGGCGGATTTTCAATCCGAATATCTTCGTAATACCGCAGTGGTATCGACGGTTCTCACCGACCGGCGCGGCGGCGCCGTCCGCATCACCGACTTTGCGCCTCGTTATCGGCAATTCGGCCGCGTTTTCCGACCGCCGCAACTCGTCAGGATGATCGAGCCGGTCGCCGGGCTGCCGCGCATCACCATTCGTTTCCGCCCGACGCACGATTACGGGCATCCATTCGCTCATCATTCCGTCGGCAGCAATCACATTCGCTACCTGCATGAGGGTACCGTCATCCGGCTCACGACCGATGCCCCGCTGTCCTATATCGAGAGCGAGGCGCCGTTCGTCCTCACGCGGCCGTTGCATCTCGTGTTCGGCGTCGACGAGCGGTTTCAGGACGATCTCGAAACAACCTGCCGCGAATTCTGCGACCGTACCATCGACTATTGGATGGATTGGTCCCGCGGTCTCTCCATCTCCTACGATTGGCAAGACGAGATCATTCGCGCTGCGATCACGCTGAAGCTCAGCAACTTCGAGGAAACCGGCGGCATCGTCGCGGCCCATACCACGTCGATCCCCGAAGCCCCGGGGTCAGGGCGCACGTGGGACTACCGTTATTGCTGGCTGCGCGACGCCTATTTCGTGGTCAAGGCGCTCAATCGCATCGGAGCGACCCAGACGATGGAGGACTTTATCTCCTTCACGCTGAGCATCGCGTCCAATCCCAATGAGCCGATGCGGCCCGTCTACAGCGTCGTCCCCATCGAGCCCATGGACGAAAAGACCGCGCCCGAGCTGCGCGGGTACCGTGGGGACGGCCCGGTTCGCATCGGCAACGCCGCCGCCGCGCAGGTGCAGAACGATACCTACGGCAGCATCATCCTGGCCGCGATGCCGATGTTCTACGACCGCCGCCTGCCGCGGCTGGGCGACGAAGGCCTGTTCCGGCTGCTGGAATCACTCGGCGCGAAGGCCGGCGAGCTGGCGTTGGAAGCCGATAACGGCATCTGGGAATATCGCGGCCGGCAGCGTCTCCACACCCATTCGATCGCGATGTGCTGGGCAGGTTGCCACCGACTTGCCGCCATTGCGTCTCGGCTTGGCCTCCTGGATCGGGCGGCGCATTGGAATGCCGTCGCCGATCCCGTGCACCAGGCGCTTCTGAAAGGGGCCTGGAACGACAAACGGCAGGCCTTCACCGCCGCCTTTGGGTCGGACGATCTCGACGCCAGCGTTCTGCTGCTGCCGGATCTCGGCGTGATCGAAGCCGACGATCCGCGCTTTGTGAGCACCGTCAAGGCGATGGAGCGCGAACTTTTACGCGAGAAGCACGTTATGCGCTATGCTGCAGCAGACGACTTCGGCCTACCGGCAACAGCGTTCCTGATCTGCCGGTTCTGGCTGGTCGATGCCTGGTGGTCGCTCGGGCGTCGCGAGGAGGCGCGTGAGCTGTTTGTGGATGCATTGGCCTATCGCAATCGGTATGGTCTGCTGTCGGAGGACATTGACCCCCAAACCGGGACCTTGTGGGGCAATTTTCCGCAAACCTATTCGATGGCCGGCCTGATCTTGACGGCGATGCGGCTGTCGCGAAGCTGGGAGGATCGATATTGGCGCGGCTGATTGTGGTTTCGAACCGCGTGGCCGTCCCGGGCCGCGACAACCAGGCCGGGGGACTGGCGGTTGCCGTGCGCTCATTGCTCAAACGGCATGCGGGCCTGTGGTTCGGCTGGAGCGGCACCGTTTCGGTCGACGAGGATGTTACCACCAAGACCTTCCGCCATGGCGACGTATCCTATGTCGTGACCGACCTCCTCGCGGCGGACTACCAGGAATATTACAACGGTTTCGCCAATCGGGTGCTGTGGCCGATCCTGCACTACCGCCTCGACCTTGCCGAGTTTTCCCGGCGCGATCTCAGCGGATATCGGCGAGTCAACGCGCATTTTGCGACCCAGCTCGACGAGCTGCTGCAGCCGGACGACGTGGTTTGGGTGCACGATTATCATCTCCTGCCGCTTGCAAAAATGCTGCGCGACCGCGGTCACCGCAACCGCATCGGTTACTTCCTGCACATACCGTTCCCGCCGCCGGAGATTCTCACCGCATTGCCGAACCACGAATGGCTCATTCCGCAATTGGCCGCATACGACCTGGTCGGCCTGCAGACCGAGAACGACGCCACCAATCTCGCGCGCTATCTCGAGAACGAATGCCGATTGCAGAAGCGCGGCGAATTTGCGTATCAAACGGCCGACCGGACCGTGCGCGTCGGCGTCTTTCCCATCGGCATCGAGACCAGCGAGTTCAGCCGGCTGGCGCGACGTTCCGTGCGTTCGCCGCTGGTGCGCGGGGTGGTGGAGAGTCTGGCCGGGCGCGCCCTGATGATCGGCGTCGATCGGCTCGATTACTCCAAGGGGCTCGCGCAGCGCCTGGATGCATTCGAGCGCTTCCTCGCGGTCTATCCGGATTGGCGCAGCAAGGTGACCTACCTGCAGATCACGCCCAAGAGCCGCTCGGAAATCCAGGAATATGCCGGAATGGAGCGCACCATCAGCGAAGCCGCCGGCCGGATCAACGGCGAGTATGGCGAAGTCGCTTGGACGCCGATCCGGTACGTCAACCGCGCCTATAGCCGCAGCGCGCTGGCGGGTCTGTATCGCTCCGCACGCGTCGGGCTTGTCACGCCGCTGCGCGATGGCATGAATCTCGTCGCCAAGGAATACATCGCCGCCCAGGATGCCGCCGATCCCGGCGTTCTCATCCTGTCGCGCTTCGCGGGAGCGGCGGCGGAATGCACGGCTGCGCTTCTCGTCAATCCATACGACCCGGAGTCGGTCGTCGACGTCGATTGCACACGCCCTCTCCATGCCGCTCGAAGAGCGGCGAAGACGCCATGAGGCCCTCTTCCAGGTGATTTCCGAGAACGACCTCAATTCGTGGGGCGAACATTTCCTCAATGCATTGACCCAGGACGCGGCCTCGCCGCTCTGGTACGAGCAACTCGGCTTCGCGCCTTCCTTGTATTCCGGCGTTGCCTAAACCTCGGCGACGATTGATTTATCCTGTGTCGCCTGCCGGGCGCGCTGTTCCACCGGCTTCTCGAAACGCGTCAGGTTGAATGCGCTGTTGACGAGCGCGAGATGGGTGAACGCCTGCGGAAAATTGCCCACGAGTCGGCGGCTGCGCGGATCATATTCCTCGCTGAGCAGTCCGACGTCGTTGCGCAGCGCCAGTAGGCGATCGAACAGCAGCCGCGCGTCCTGCCAGCGATGCTGCAAGACATAGGCGTCGACCAGCCAGAAGCTGCATGCCAGGAAAGCGCCCTCCCCCGGCGGCAAGCCGTCATCGGCAGCCGCCGTGTCGTAGCGCATGACGAATCCATCGACCAGCAGCCGCCGCTCGATCGCCTGCAGCGTTGCGCGCACGCGCGGCTCGTCCGGCGGCAGAAAGCCGACATGCGGCAGGAGCAGCAGGCTGGCATCAAGCTGCTTGCCTTCGTAGGATTGGACGAAGCTCCCGACTTCGGAATTGAATCCGCGCCGGCAGACGTCGGCATGAATGGCGGCGGCGATCTCCCGCCAGCGGTCGAGCGGACCTTCGAGGCCGAACTGTTCCGCGCTCTTGATCGCCCGATCGAAGGCGACCCACGCCATGACCTTGGAATAGGTGAAGTGCCTGCGCCCGCCACGCACCTCCCAAATCCCTTCGTCCGGCTCGGTCCAGATGCGCTCGAGATGCGCGAGGACTGCCTGCTGCACGGCCCAGCCGGATTCGCTCGCGGCGAGCCCCTTATCTCTCGCCTGGTGGAGCGCATCCATGACCTCGCCGAACACGTCCAGCTGACGCTGGCCATGGGCGGAATTGCCGATGCGGACGGGCGCGGAGCCTTCGTATCCCGGCAGCCATGGCACCTCCCATTCGGTCAGGCGGCGCTCGCCCGCGATGCCGTACATGATCTGAACCTGGTCCGGGCTCCCCGCCACCGCGCGCAGCAGCCACTCGCGCCAGGCCTGCGCCTCCTCGTAAAAACCGGAATTCATCAGCGCGAGCAGCGTGAGCGTCGCGTCGCGCAGCCAGCAGAAGCGATAGTCCCAGTTTCTGGCCCCGCCCAACTGCTCCGGCAACGAGGTGCTGGGCGCCGCGACGATACCGCCGGTCGGCCAATAGGTGCAGGCTTTGAGCGTGATCAGCGAACGCAGGACGGCATCGGCGCAGTGCCCGGCCGGCCGGCATCTTGCCGACCATTTCGTCCAGAAGCTTTCGGTCGCATCGAGCGCCGATGTCGGATCAATCGGCTCCGGAGGCGGCAGGTGCGAAAGCGAGTAGGTCAGGACGAACGGCATCGTCTCGCCGGCCGCGACGTTGAACTCGCCGACGGTCTTCATGTTCTGACCCGCGAGCTGCACGGGTGTGCGCATCACGACCATGTCAGGACCGGCAATCGCGCGCAGCGTGCCGTCGTCCAACCGCGTGACCCAGGGGGTGATGGCGCCGTAGCCGAAGCGGATCACCAACTCGGTGCACATCGCGACTCGGCCGCGCTCCCCGACCACGAGGCGGACCAGGTTCGAGTGCGTCCCGCGCATCGGCATGAAGTCGACCAGCGTTACCGCGCCCTCGCCGCATTCGAAACGGGTTTCCAGGATCAGCGTGTTCGGCCGGTAGCGCCGCGTCACGCGCACGTCCGGGTCGCGGGGAGCAATGCGCCAGTGACCGTGATCATCGGAACCGAGAAGCGCCGCGAAACAGGCATCGGAATCAAAGCGCGGCCAACACAGCCAGTCGACCGATCCGTCGCGCCCGACCAGCGCGGCCGCCTCGCAATCGCCGATCAGCGCATA
The DNA here is from genome assembly GCA_963821505.1 of uncultured Alphaproteobacteria bacterium. Lineage (GTDB taxonomy): Bacteria > Pseudomonadota > Alphaproteobacteria > Rhizobiales > Xanthobacteraceae > VAZQ01. The sequence goes on along the minus strand of CAWGEH010000034.1, from coordinate 236,698 downwards.
ATCCTCGATGCGAGACGACATGACGGCCTATGGTGCGAAATCGATGATGACTTTGATGTCGCCCCTGCGATGCTCAAGCGCCTCGCTCCAGCGCTCGAGCGGGACGCGGCGCGTGATCAACCGCCCAAGCCAGCTCTGGTCCGCGCGCGCGAGCGCATCCGCCGCCATCTCGTAGTGCCGGCGGTTGGCGTTCACGGTACCGAACACGGCATCGTTGGCAAGCACCATGGCGCGATTGAGGCCACCGATATCGACCTGGAAGGTCTTGCCGGGCTCGGTGACACCGGTGAGACAGACAATTCCAGCGGCTGCCGTTGATCCGAGGCAAGCAAGGATGACGGCGCGGGCACCGGTGCATTCCATCAGGATATCGGGTTCGAGCCGCTCGATGCTGCCCGCGTCGGTATGATACGTCGCACCGAGATCGCGCACGATCGCCTCCTTGGGACCGCCCTTGTTGTGATCGAGCACATGCACGTCGAGATCGCGCTGCATTCCCATCAGCGCGGCCAGCAGGCCGATCGGACCGGCGCCCGTGACCAGGAGGGTCCGCGGTTGCCAGACCCGCGCGCGGCGTCCGATTCGCTCGGTATGATCCCACGCCTTGGCGAGAATACTGGCGGGCTCAAGCAGCACGCCCAAAATGCCCAAATGCGGGTCGATCTTAATGGCGAATTCCGGCTCGATGCGGAAGCGCTCGGCGCCGTAGCCGTGCCGCTCCTTGATCCCGCGTTCGGTATAGCGCCCGTTGCGGCACATATCCCACTCCCCGACGGCGCAGGCCGGGCACGGCTGCGGATCGGGTCGGCGTACGATGCCAACAACGAGGTCGCCGGGGGCCAGCCCCGAATGCCTTGGCGCCTCCTCGACCACGCCCAGGGATTCGTGACCGAGAACAAGGCGCTGCTCGCCCGGGGGGGCCGACCCATAGACACCCCCGAGGATTTCACGATCGGTTGCGCACACGCCGAGCGCCCAGGTTCGCACCAATACGGCGCCGTCCCCCGGGGACGGGTCGGGAATCTCGCTCGAGCCTTGCGGAATGGGGGATTCCGGGAGAAACGGTGATTGCGCGCATCCCTTGCCTTAATTCGGATAGCCGTGAAGTCGGATTGCGAGCGACGGGCGTCATCGCGCCACGGCTGGAAGGCGGCGCAACCCTGCAGTGAAGCGGATTCAACTCGCCGGGAAACGCTTCTGACACACCTTACGCCAAAGGCGAAGAAAAGTTCCCGTCGCCTGAAACGAAAATTGGGCGTTCAGCGTTATCGTCCTTGTTGGGAAAAAACGGAGGCGCAGAGATGGGAGCGATCGGACGGCAGCGGTGGGCCATTGCCGAGGGCTACATCCCCTCGGAAAGCTCATTTTCCGATCGCGCGCTGACCTCGCACGAGACCGCCTGCATCCTCAACGCTGCAGACCGCGACGCGCACGTCGCAATCACCATCTTCTTTGCCGATCGCGAGCCGGTCGGTCCTTACCGGGTGACAGTCGGTGCCCGGCGCACGTTGCATTTACGCTTCAATGATCTCGATGACCCGCAGCCCATCCCGCGCGACACCGACTACGCATCGGTATTCGAATCGGATGTCCCGATCGTCGTGCAGCACACTCGGCTCGATTCCCGACGCGCCGAGGTCTCCCTTTTGACGACAATCGCGTACGCGGAAGGCTGAATCCATGCTACGTTTGCTCTGCCGCAGCAGGTGGATGCGAGGAACTTTTCGCATCGCAATACGTTGCGATCAGAGCCGGTCCTGCTGGAGAGGAAAATATGAAAATCGCGCAGATCGCGCCGCTCATGGAGAGCGTGCCGCCGCGTCTTTATGGTGGAACCGAACGAATTGTCTCCTATCTCACTGATGAACTGGTCAGACTGGGTCACGAGGTGACGCTGTTCGCGAGCGGCGATTCGGTTTCCAGCGCCAACCTCGTGCGTTGCGTGCCCATGGCGCTGCGGCTCGATGCAAATGTCCGTGATCCCATTCCCTACTACATGCTGATGCTCGACCGGGTGCGCGAGCGCGCCGACGAATTCGACATCCTGCACTTCCACATCGATCAGTTTCACTTTCCGCTGTTTAGGCCGATAGCCCGTCGGACGGTGACTACGCTCCACGGCCGGCAGGACCTCCACGATCTCAAGCCGCTTTATGTCGGCTTCAGCGACATGCCCCTGGTGTCGATCTCCCATGCCCAACGCAAGCCGATCGCCAATGCCAACTTCGTGTCCACGGTTTATCACGGCATTCCCGCCCATCTGCTCAGGCCGAACTACAATCCCGGTGGCGGCTATGTGGCTTTTCTCGGACGTATCTCGCCGGAGAAGCGGCCCGACCGTGCCATCCGGATCGCCCAGGCCATCGGCATCCCGATCAAGATTGCGGCCAAGGTCGACAAGGTCGATGAAGCTTATTTTCGCGAAGCGATCGCGCCGCTCTTGAATCAACCGGGCGTGGAATTTATCGGGGAGATCGACGAGCGATCGAAGACCGCGTTTTTGGGCGAGGCCAGCGCGCTGCTGTTTCCCATCGACTGGCCCGAGCCGTTTGGGTTGTCCATGATCGAGGCCATGGCCTGCGGGACACCGGTGCTCGCCTTCCGTTGCGGCTCGGTCCCTGAAATCATCGATCCCGGTGTCACGGGCGTGATCGTCGATACGATCGAGGAGGCGATCAGCAAGTTGCCTCAGGTGCTAGCGCTCGATCGTCACACGGTCCGCCAGCGGTTCGAGCAACGTTTTTCCGCCACGCGCATGGCCAAGGACTATGTTCAGGTGTACCGTGCCCTCGTCAAGCGTCCCTCCTTGCCGGAGCGCGCGGCCGCCCTCTCGCGGCGCGAACCGGAGCTCGAAACGGGAATGAACTGACAGGAATTCCATGGCGACCGAGGGCGTCGCGCTTCCCAAGTTGTCGTTCGAGACCATTCCCGAGGCGCCGTTCTACATTCCGGCGACGGGTCCTGCGACGCGCCCGCGCCGCACGCTCAAGCACGACGATACCTTTCTCGTGCTCGACAGCTACGGCGATATCGGCGCCTCGGCCGGCGGCGCTGATGGGCTGTTTCATTGCGACACCCGTTTTCTCTCGCACCTCGAGCTCTTGCTCAACGGCATGCAGCCCTTGCTGCTGGGGTCCAGCATGCGGGACGACAACACCTCGCTGACGGTGGATCTGACCAATCCGGATACGTATTTCGACGATCACCTCGTGCTGCCCAAAGACACCTTGCACGTCGTGCGCACGATTTTTCTCTGGCGTCAGACAGCTTATCAAAGGCTGGCGATCCGCAACCACGGCGATCGTCCGGTCGATCTTCGCCTGACGATACTGTTCGACAGCGATTTCGCCGACTTGTTCGAGGTGCGCGGGCTGCGGCGGGCGCGCCGCGGTGTTCTGGGGCGCCGGGCGATTCGACCGGCCAGCGCCGTCCTGAGCTACCAGGGGCTCGACGCGAGGCTGCGGCAGACGATGTTGAGCTTCGACCCGGTCCCGAGCGAAATCACAGCGAGCACGGCGTCCTACCGTTTGAATCTTGCGCCCAAGGAGGCCACGCCAATCGCTTTCACCATTGGTTGCGGCACGCCGCAACCGCCCCAGCCCGTGCCGCTCTTGCGCGGCCTGCGTGCGGTCCATCGCAATCTGCGCTCCGCCTCGCACAACACCACCACCGTCGAGACCTCGAATGATCTCTTCAACGAGGTGCTGTGCCGGTCGATGTCCGACCTGTACATGCTGATGACCAGCACGCCGCAAGGGCGCTATCCCTATGCCGGCATCCCTTGGTATTCGACCACATTCGGCCGCGACGGATTGATCACTGCGCTGCAGATGCTGTGGCTCGATCCGCGCGTGGCCCAGGGCGTGTTGCGGCGGCTGGCCGCCTTCCAGGCCAAAGCCGACGATCCCAGCTCTGACGCACAGCCGGGAAAGATCCTGCACGAGATGCGCGAGGGCGAGATGGCAGCCCTGCGCGAGGTCCCGTTCGGCCTCTACTACGGCACCGTCGATGCAACGCCGCTCTTCGTCATGCTTGCGGGACTCTATGCGGAACGAACAGGCGACGATGCCACCATCGTCGAATTGTGGCCCACAATCGAGGCCGCGCTATCCTGGATCGACGGGCCGGGCGATCCCGACGGCGACGGCTTCGTCGAATATTATCGCGCGACCGAGCAAGGTCTCGCCAACCAGGGCTGGAAGGATTCCCAGGATGCGATCTTCCACGCCGACGGGCGCCTGGCGCAGGGGCCCATCGCGCTCGCGGAGGTGCAAGGCTATGTCTACTGCGCCAAGCTTTTGGCAGCGCGCTGCGCCGAACGTCTGGGGCGCGGCGATCATGCACGCCGCCTGCGAGCCGAGGCCGATCTGTTGGCGGAGCGATTTGACGCCAGCTTCTGGTGCCCGGAGCTCGAGACCTATGCGCTGGCGCTCGACGGCAGAAAGGAGCCCTGTCGGGTGCGCAGCTCCAATGCCGGCCAGGTCCTGTTCACCGGCATCGCCAAACCGGCGCGCGCGATCCAGGTCGGCAACGGCCTGCTGCGGCCGCAATTCTTCTCCGGGTGGGGCATCCGCACCATTGCGAGAACAGAAGCGCGCTACAATCCGATGTCCTATCACAACGGCTCGATCTGGCCGCACGACAATGCGCTCATTGCCCTCGGCTTGGCCCGCTACGGCCTGAAGCGCTCGGTCGAGCGCGTTTTCAAAGGCCTGTTCGATGCTGCGACCTATATGGAGATGCGGCGATTGCCCGAATTGTTCTGCGGCTTTCAGCGCGGCCGCGGCCGCGGGCCAACCCTTTATCCCGTCGCGTGTGCGCCACAGGCCTGGGCGAGCGCCACGCCCTTCACGCTGATCGAGGCCTCGCTCGGGCTGCAGTTCGATCCTGAGGCAAACGAGATTCGGCTGCGCAATCCGCGCTTGCCGTCATTCCTGGACGAGGTCGTGCTGCGCAACCTGCAGCTCAAGCAATCGAGCGTCGACCTCAAAATCCGCCGCCACGCCAATGAGGTGTCGGTGGAAATCCTGGAGCGGCGAGGACACATCCAGGTCTCGGTCGTATTCGGCCGAACACCCGATCCCGCCGATCCGGCTGGCGGATCGTCGATCCAAAATTGATCTCTATCCTGCGCCGGTGACGTCAAGGCCGGGACCGACGATGGATGCAGACAAGGCGAAAACCGCGACCCGGATCGTCCGACGGGCGGCCGGTGCAACGCCGCGGCGTGTGTCCGCGGATATCTGCGTGCTGGGCGCGGGCATCGCCGGCGTTTCGGCGGCGCTCGAAGCCGCCCGCCTCGGCCGCGACGTCGCGCTGGTCGACGCCCTTCCCGCGCTGGGCGGACAAGCCGTCAATTCCATCATCGGAACGTTCTGCGGACTGTTCGCCAACGGTCCCCAAGGGCATCAGCTCACGCACGGCATTGCGGACGACATCCTGCGCGATCTCGGCGCGCAGGGGGCGTTGCATTACCGCCGCGGCGGACCGTCAAACACGACGGTGGTGATGTACGACGAGGTCGCGCTCTCCCGCTGGGTCGAGGAAGCCATCCGCAAGGCCGACGTTACGGTGCTCCTTGGCGCAATCCTGCGCGGGGTGACGCGCGAAGGCGCTCGGGTGCGCGAGCTCGATCTCGCCACCCGCTACGGGGACATGAAGCTTGCTGCGGCAGGCTTCGTCGATGCGACCGGGGACGCGGCGCTGACCTGGGAAGCGGGCTTTGCCTGCCGCGAGCACGCCGAGGGTCCGATCTACGGCACGCAGATGATGGTACTCGAAGGCATCGACGAGGCGCAGCAACCGAGTCGCGACGAGCTGACCGCGCGGGCGCGTGCCAAAGCCGCGGCATATGGTCTGGTTCGCACCGACGGATTTGCCTTCATCTTCCCGGGCCGCGCCACGGCGCTGGTGAACCTCACCCATGTCGAGACCCCGCTCGACCCAGTCGCGGCCTCGAAGAACGCGCTCCTCGGCAAGGCGCAGGCCGACAGGGTCCTGCATTTTCTCAAGAGCGAATATCGCAAGGCCTTCGGGCGGGCGCGCGTGCGCAGCTATGGACTGCCGGGCATTCGCCAGACGCGGTGGATCGCCGCTCGTCAGCAGCTCACGGTCGACGACGTGCGCGCGGGCACGCCGTTTCCCGACGCCATCGCGCGCACCAGTTGGCCGATCGAGCTGCACGATCGCCCGGAAGGCTATGTCTGGGAGCCGTTCCCGGACGACCACGTGCACTACGTCCCGTTCGGTGCCCTCGTCCCGGCCGAGGCCGACAATATCGTCGCCGCCGGCCGCTGCATCGACGGCGATAGCGCGGCGCTCTCAAGCGTCCGGGTCATGGGGCCGTGCATCGCCATGGGCGCGGCGGCCGCGCATGCGCTCGATCTCGCCGGCAGCGGCAGCGTGGCGCAAATCGACATCGCGGCGTTGCGCAAGCGGGTGCGGGACAATGTCGAGCGGGAGGATTAGGACTTGGGCGTCTAGCGAGGCCTCCAATCGGCCTCATGCCGAGGAGCATCGCAGCCCCGGCAAATCCATCTGGGCTATACAACTCCCGCTGCGATGCGTCTCGAAGCAGAAGGCCGCCCCCGTCCTTCGAGACGCACGCAACCGGGTCCCGTATCACCGCGCTGGCATGTCATGCGCGCTCCTCAGGACGAGGGCGGAAGAAAGGGCGCGCCCCCCGGCTCACTCCGCCGCAACGACGTTGTTGGCGTTGGGTTGTGCGCGCGCCGCCAGGCGCCGCCGCTTCGTCTCCGACAGCACCGGCTCGAGCTTGAACAGCCGGCGCGCGTTGTCGCCGAGGATGTTGCGCTTGGCCTGCCCGCTCAGGAACGGCAGATCGTGAATGGTGCTCGGCAGGTCCATGTCCCAATGGGGGTAGTCCGAGGAGTAAAGCAGCTGCGTCTCGGCATTGATCATCTTGAACGTGAGCTGCAGCGCCTCGCGGTTGTCCACCATCTCCATCGGCTGCGAGGTGAAAAACATGTCGCGCATGTAGTCGCTCGGCTTCTTCTTGAGCAGCGCGCAGTCCGACGTGCGCATCATGTACTCGTTGTCGAGCCGCTGCATCAGGAACGGAATCCACGCGAGGCCGCTCTCGATCCAGATGGTCTTGAGGCGCGGAAAGCGCTCCGGCATGCCGTTCACGACCCAGTTGGTGAGGTGCAGCATGTTGTGCCAGGTGAATCCGAGGGCATGCACCGCGATGAAGCGGTTGGTCATCGACAGACCGGAATCGGCCCAGTTGAAGGCGGCGTGGAACGCCAGCGGAAGGTTGCGCTCCTGCAGCGCAGCGTAGGTCTTGGCATAGGCATTGTCGTAGACGCCGCGGTAGTGCGTCGCCGTGACCATGAAGCCGATGACGCCCTTGCGGTCGGCGAATTCCAGCACGGTCCGGTAGCAGGCCTCGGGATCGTTGAACGGCAGGTAGAGCATCGACTTGAAGCGTCGCTCCTCACCGAGGATGCGCTCGCAGAGCCAGCGATTGTAGGCCTGTGCCAGTCCCACCTCGACCTCGACGCGCGGACAGGCCGCGAGATTGAGCATCGGGGTCGGGAACATGCAGGCGATGTCGACCCCCATGGCGTCCATCCAGCGTCGCATCAGGGTGATGTCGCGGTGGGGCGTGGGCGGGACCTTCTCGATGCGGCGGCCGGGATAGCGGGTGATGCGTCCGCCGAGCTCCTGGTACGAGCCGTCGGCCGACGCGATGCCGCCGCGCGCCATGCCTTGATACTTGGCCTCGTGGCGCAGGACCGGATCCTCCATGTATTGCAGGATCTCGTTGAAGGCCTCGGTCTCGTAGTGGTGGCAGTCCACGTCGACGATGCAGAAATCCTCGTAGCGGCGCTCGATCGCCTGCTCCGCCGCATGCGCCAGCAATGTGGTGGTGTCGAACTCGGCGGCGGCGAGGTCGCGGAAGTTGTTGGCATGGACGTTCATGGGTGATCCTTTCCCGCTGGTGTTCAGCTGCGCGGATTCGGCTGGCGCCCGACCTGCGACATCGCCTGCCAGGCGCCGAGCTCGAACACCGCGAGCCCGGCGGCGTCGAGCATGGCACTGCAGCCGATCACGACGTCGGTCGGGGTGACGCCGCTGTTGCGGCCGAACGGCCGCGGCGCCGGCCCGGCCTGCGCCTTGGCGGCAAAAAGCCTGACCACGCTGGCGAAGACCTGCCCGAGCGAATCGTCGGGAATCTCTTCGAGCCGGTTCGCTTCGATGGCCTCGGCGCAGAGCGCGGAGATTTCGCTCGCCAGCGCTCCGAAACCGACGGCGGCATGCTCAGACGGCGACATAGACCTCTCCATCGCGCTCGATGACCTCGAACTTCTGCAATCGCAGCCGCTTGTCGGCGACGTGGACACCGTCCGACAGATGGAACTCGTAGCCGTGCCAGGGACAGACGATGTGCATGTCCGACGGCTCGAAGGTCTTGCCGTGGTAGACGCCTCGCTCGTCGATGAGCTCCTTCACCTGCGGCATGCGCAGGCCTTCGCAGGCGGGCCCGCCCTGGTGCGGACAATGGTTGCGGTAGGCGTAGTACTTCCCGTCCTGGCGAATGACGCCGATCTCGACCTTGTCGGCGCGCACGATCCGCACCCCGCCGTCGGCGATCTCGCCATCCTTGCAAACCAGCATCTCGGCCATCGGCCTTGCTCCCATCGCATATTCTTATGGTACCATATGATATGGTACCTTATAATAACAGGCGGCGGAAGACGGCACGGAGGAGAAACGGCGTGGTAGCAAGACCGGGAAAGCGGCGCGCGACCCCCGCTCGCCCCCCGAAGACCGGCATCGGGATGCTGCTGCGCGATGCCGATACGGCGTTCAATCGTTATCTGACCGCGCGGCTCGCCGTACACGGCGTCACCTTCGGGCAGTTCCAGCATCTGCGGAATCTGTGGGTGGAGAACGGCCTCACCCAAGCCGAATTGTCGCGCCGCATCGGCATCGAGATGGCATCCTCGACCGCGATCCTGGATTCGCTCGAAGCGGAGAAGCTCATCGCCCGCGTGCGCAATGCCACCGACCGGCGCAAGATCAACGTCTTTCTCACCCCAGCCGGGGCCGCGCTGGAAACGTCGCTCATGGCCTGCGCCGCCGAGGCCAACGGTCGCGCCAGCAGGGGCCTCACCAAGGGCGAGGTCGCGCAGTTGTTTTCAATCGCCGGGCGGATCATCGACAATTTCAGGGCCTTGCGCGCCGCCGAGGCGCCGCGCGGCCGGGTGCGCCGGAATTTGCCGCGGGCCGCGGAGTAAGGCGCGATCGACGGGACCTAGTACCCGATCATCGCCCCAAACACAAAGTCCGACTCACTCTTCAACGACACTCTGTACTAGCCTACCGGCCCAATTCCGGCATGTCGAAATCCTGCCAGCCCGGCACGTCGGCAACGTCGTAGAACGGCTCGCCGAACGGACGCGTCGCGTCGATGCCGATACAGGACGAGATTCGCATGGTGCGGTCTCTGCTGAGATCGACCGACGGATCGGACGGTCCCGCCGGCGTGTTCTCGATCACGATCACGTCGCGCTGCGGCTGGACGCGGAACGCCATCGCCCATTCGACCTCGGTCGATGAGTGCACGTCGATGTCGGGATCGACGATGATGGTCCATTTCGGCCGGATATTGCTGGCCATCGCGGCAAGGATGACCTGCCGCGCTTCTCCCGCATAGCGCGGCCGCATGGCGATCACGACGTAGAACGACACTCCCGCCGATGCCCGCACGGACACCTGCGTGATGGTGGGAAACTGACGCTTGAGCGCACGGAAGAACGACGCCTCGAACGGGACCTGCTTGAGGATGTGGTTCTCGGTGATCGGCTTGCCCGTGAGCAAGCCCTGAAAGATCGGCTTGCAGCGATGCGTGATCGCCGTGATGCGCGCCACCGGCTTCTGCGACGGGCGGGTATAATAGCCGGTATATTCGCCCAGCGGCCCCTCCAGCACGGTCTGGTTCAGATCGACCTCGAACTCGATGACGACCTCGGAGGTCGCCGGCACTTCGAGATCGCAGGTGACGCACTTCGCCAGCTCCACCGGCGCTCCGCGCAAGCCGCCGGCCACGTTCCAGTCGTTGGTGTCGTCGGGAACCTGCACCTGGCAGGTATAGGCGAGAATTGGGTCGACCCCGATCACCAGCGCGGCCTTGGGCACGGTGCCCAGGCGCTTGTGTTTCGCAAGATGCTTGCCGAAACGGTGGAACGGCTGCGCCGAGAACGAGAACGTATCCTTGCCGAGGACCAGAAAGCGATAATGCCCGATGTCGGGCACCCCGGTTTCGGGATCGTCCGACACGACGATGCCCGGCGTGATGTAGGGGCCGCCGTCCTTCGGGCTGTAGGTCGGCACCGGCCAGCGCCGGATGTCGATGTCGTCGCCGGTGACGATCTCGTCCTGGCATGGCGCCTTGCCGGCAAAGGCCGTCGGCGGGATCGGGTTGTCTAGCCCGGTGAGAACCTTGTCGAAGATCGTGTCCTCGTCGGCCTCGAAGGCGATGAGCGCCTTGCTGCGCGTGGAATAGACGCCGGCGACCAAGGGGTAGTCGGTCCCGTTCTGGTTGAACATGATCGCGGGGCCCTGCCGCACATAGCTCTGCTTCATCGCCTTGCCGACATCGTTCAACGCCACCGGCCGGTTGACGTCGATGAGCTCGCCGTGCTGCCGCAGCACATCGAGGAACTGGCGAAAGTCCTGGTACGGCATCGAGGCTCCCTGCGATCGCAAGACAGTGCTGAGCGACGTATATTTGCATTTGCGCGGGAAAAGAAGGAGCTTCCGCGCGGCCGGATTCATCGTCCGGCGCCCGCTCCGACATCCTTCCCGCAATGGTGGAAATGCCAACCTTGCCGCCCATGACCGATCTCGAGCAGGATACGCGACAGCACGACACGAGACCCGACGAAGCGAGCTTCCGCTTCATCGGCAAGCCGGTCGTCCGCAAGGAAGACGACCGGCTCACCACCGGCCGCGGCCGCTTCAGCGACGATTTCAGCCTCGATGGCCAGGCCTATGCGGTGATGGTGCGCTGCCCCCATCCGCACGCCCGCATCCTCGGCGTGGATGGAACGAGTGCCAAGGCGATGCCGGGCGTGCTAGGCGTGTTCACCGGCGCGGATTGCCTCGCCGACGGTCTCCGCGCCATTCCGCACGACCCGCTGCCCAAGACCAAGTACGACATGAAGCTCACCGCCGCGGGCGGGGGCGCGGTCTTTATCGGCCCGCACATGCTGCTGCCCGCCGACAAGGCGCGCCACGTCGGCGAGGCCGTGGCGATGGTCGTGGCGGAGACGCTGGCGCAGGCGCTTGACGCGGCAGAGGCGGTTGCCGTCGACTACGAGGTGTTGCCGGGGGTCTACCACTCCGAGGAGGCGATGCGGCCGGGAGCGCCGGCGGTCTGGGACGAGACGCCGGACAACACGCCAGTCGACACCTTCTTCGGCGACCGGATTGCGACGGACGAGGCGTTCGCGCGTGCCGATCACGTCGTGGCGATGGACTTCCACATCGACCGCGTCACCGGCGTGCCGCTGGAGCCGCGCGCCGCGCTTGGCGAGTACGATGCGCAGAGCGGTCGCTACACGCTGCATGCCGGGAGCGGCGGCGCGGTGCGGCAGAAGCGCGAGCTCGCCAGCATCCTCGGCATTGCGCCCGAGCGCCTGCGCGTTCTCTCCCACGACGTCGGCGGCAATTTCGGCACCCGCAACCGCGTCTTCGTCGAGTTCGGCCTTGTCCTCTGGGCGGCAGGCAAGCTCGGCCGCCCGGTCAAGTTCACGGCCACACGCTCGGAGGCCTTCCTCAGCGACTATCAGGGGCGCGACCTCGTGACCAAGGTCGAGCTGGCGCTCGCCCGCGACGGCCGCTTCCTCGCCATGCGCGCGACCAATATCAGCAATGTCGGCGCGCGCTGCGTGTCGCTCTCTCCGCTGTCCAAGGGCGCGGGCCTGATCCCGGGATCCTACGCCATTCCCGCTGCTACCCTGCGCGCAATGGCGGTCTACACCAATACCATGCCGACCCAGGCCTATCGCAGCTCCGGCCGGCCGGAAGTGACCTTCGCGATCGAGCGGCTCATCGATACGGCGGCGGCGCGGCTTGGCATCGATCGCATCGAGCTGCGGCGCAAGAACCTGATCCGCCCCGAGGCGATGCCTTACCGCAACGCCGTCGGCATGAACTACGACAGCGGGCGCTACGAGGAGAACATGGACTGGGCGATGGAGATCGCCGACTGGGAGGGATTTCGAGCGGCGCCGGCGCGAGGCCGCCGAGCGGGGCAAGCTCCTCGGTCGCGGCCTCGCGAACTATGTCGAGTCCTCGATCGGCGCGCCCAACGAGCAGGCGCGGATCACCGTTCGCCCGGAGGGCCGCGTGGACGTGATCATCGGCACGCAGCCGAGCGGCCAGGGTCATGAGACCAGCTTCGCGCAGGTCGTGTCCGATCTTCTGCACGTGTCGGTCGAGAGCGTGAACATCATCCTCGGCGACACCGACGTGGTGCAGGTGGGCGGCGGCTCCCACTCCGGCCGCTCCATGCGCCATGCCGCGACGGTGTTCGCCAAGGCCGCGCCTGACCTCATTGCCAGGGGCAAGGCGGTGGCGGCCCTCATTCTGGGATCGGCGCCGGACCAGATCGAATTCAGCGACGGCAGGTTCGGCGCGCGCGAGACCAACCGCAGCTTCGATTTCCTCGAGCTCGCCAAGGAGGCGGCGCGCCCGGATCTTCCCGAAAATCTGAAAGCGAAGCTCGCGGAGGGCATCGCGGTGGTGACCGACAACGAGATGCACGATCCGGTCTTCCCCAATGGTTGCGCCACCTGCGAGGTCGAGGTCGATCCCGAGACCGGGGCGGTGCGGATCACCCGCTATGCCTCGGTCGACGACGTCGGCCGCTGCATCAATCCGCTGATCGTTGACGGCCAGACCCACGGCGCGATCGCGCAAGGCATCGGCCAGGCGATGTGGGAGCAGTGCTACGTCGAGCCCGATTCCGGCCAGCCCCTCGTCGGCTCGCTCATGGATTACGGCATGCCGCGCGCGGACACCGTGCCGCCGTTCAAGACCGAGATCGCCGAGGTGCTCTCGCCCACCAATCCGCTCGGGATCAAGGCGGGCGGCGAAGGCGGCACGACCGCGGCGCCCGCGGTCATCGTCAGCGCGATCGTGGACGCCCTGCGCGATTACGACGTTCGCGATATCAAGATGCCGGCAACGCCCTACAAGATCTGGAAGCTCATCCAGGACGCCAAAGCGAGGGCGACGGCAAACGCGACAAGCAGCGGGAGGAAATGATGCCGACCTTCGCGGTGAACAACGCTCTCCACGCTGGGTGTGTGTCCCGGGCGCAGCGCAGCACGAGCGAAAGCGAAGTGGTGCGCTGCAGACCCGGGATCGTCCCGGCCTGCGGCGGTCCCGGATCAGCGGTGCACCACTCGCGCTCACGCGCTCGCGCTGCACCGCATCCGGGACACAGGTTCGTGGCGAGGTATTCGAACTGCCTGCGGCGAGCGTTCACAATGCTGGGCGCGGTTGTGCTGGCATCGGCGCTGAGCTTCGCGCTGACATGCGGGCCCGCGCTGGCGCAACCATCGCAAAAACCCATCCAGATCATCGTGCCATTTGCGCCCGGAGCATCGGCCGACGGCGCCGCGCGCATGGTGGCGAACGAGCTCGGCCCGCGTCTCAATCGCCAGGTCGTGGTCGAGAACAAGGCGGGCGCCGGCGGCGCGCTCGGCCTGCAGCAGCTCGCCAAGTCCCCTCCCGACGGCGACACGCTCGGCGTCGGCGCCACCGGGGCGCTGCTTCTCAACCCGAACTTGCCCAGCAATCCGGGGCCCGATCTCTTGCGCGAGCTCGCTCCCGTGGCCAAGCTGATCGACGTCGCCATCGTCCTGGTCGCCAATCCCTCGACCGGTCCGAAAACCGTCCGGGAGGTGATCGAGCGCTCCAAGACGACGCCCGGCGGGCTCGCTTATGGCTCGACCGGCACCAATACCAGCCAGCACATCTCCATTGAGCTGCTCAAGAAGGCGACCGGAGCGAACTTGGTCCACGTGCCTTATCGCGGCAGCGCACCGGCGGTGGTCGATGTCCTGGCCGGGCAAATTCCGCTTGCCTCGGTCGACCTCACCTCGGCCTATCCGCATATCCAGGCCGGCCGCCTGATCGCGCTCGGGCTCATCGACAGCAAGCGCTTTCCGGTGGCGCCCGAAATTCCGACCATCGCCGAAGGCGGCGTACCGGGTTTCGGGCGCGCGTCGGGATTCATCGGCCTGTTCGCCCCGGCGGGAACGCCGGCGCCGGTGGTCAAGAAGCTATCGCAAGAGGTCGCGGCCATTCTCGCGACGCCGGGCGCGCAGACCACCGCGCGCGCACTGACGTCGGCGACGGCCTACGAGGACGACGAGACATTCGCGCGGTTCCTCGCCGGCGAGTCCGCGAAATGGAAGCAGGCTCTGTCGTCGTTGAACCTGTCGAACTAGACTCGAGTGCACGCGATTTTAGTATGTTGCACTTGCCACAGCCGCAACTGCGTCACCCCCGGGCTTCGACCCGGGGGGTCCATCCGTTCTTCGCAAGAATTTCACAAAGGTGATGGATTGCCGGGTCAAGCCCGGCAATGACAGCAGGAAATCAATCGGAGACTTGGATGCCGCTGATGAGCGGAGGTGATGCTGTCGTGCGCTCGATCGTCGCGCATGGCACCGCCACGATCTATTGCCTGCCCGGCGTCCAGAGCGATCATCTGTTCAATGCCATGTTCGACGCCGGCGACGCGCTTGACGTCGTGCATACGCGCCACGAGCAAGGCGCGGCCTATATGGCGCTCGGCGCCGCGCTGGCGACCGGAAAATCCGCCGCGTATTCGGTGGTGCCGGGGCCCGGCTTTCTCAACAGCAGCGCGGCGCTCGCCACCGCCTACTCGACCGGCGCGCGGGTGCTCGCGCTGATCGGCCAGATCCCGAGCCGCGGCATCGGCAAGGGGCACGGCCTGTTGCACGAGATTCCCGACCAGATCGGCATCTTGCGCAAGCTGACCAAATGGGCCGAGCGCGTCGGCAGCCCGCAGGAGGCGCCGGGCGTCGTCGCCCGCGCGTTCAAGGAGCTGCGGTCGGGACGGCCGCGGCCGGTCGGTGTGGAAGTCCCACCCGACATGCTGGCGGCGCGCGCCGAGGTCGAGTTGTCGCCGCCCTTGCCGCTCGATGGCGAGCCGGCGCTCGACGAGAATGCGATCGGGCGTGCCGCCGCCCTGCTGGCGAAAGCGGATTGTCCAGTGATCTTCGTCGGCGGCGGCGCTCTCGAAGCGGCCGAGGAAGTGCGCACGCTCGCCGAGCGGCTCGGCGCGCCGGTGGTGTCCTACCGCCGCGGACGCGGCGTGCTCGACGACCGCCATCCGCTCAGTCACGCGTTGCCGGGCGGCCATGCGCTGTGGGCCAAGGCTGACGTCGTGCTCGCCGTGGGCACCAGGCTTCAGCTTCCGCTGGGGAGCTGGGGCACCGACGACAAGCTCGCGCTGATCAAGGTCGACATCGATCCTGAGGAATTCGACCGCATTCGCACGCCCGAGATCGGGCTCGCCGGCGACGCCGCGGCCGTGCTCGCGCGGCTCAACCAGCACCTTGCGCATTTGCCCACCATGCCAACGGATCGCGTCGCCGAGAGCCGCGCCCTCAAGGAACGCATCAACGCCGCGTTGTCCGTGCTCAAGCCACAGCTCGGCTTCCTGCGCGCGATCCGCGACGTGTTGCCTGACGAGGGCGTACTCATCGACGAGCTGACCCAGGTCGGCTACACCGCGCGCAACGCCTACGAGACGCGCAAGCCCCGCACCTTCATCTCGTCGGGCTATCAGGGCACGCTGGGCTGGGGCGTCGCTACCGCGCTCGGCGCCAAGCACGCGCTCGGCGACGTGCCGGTGGTGGCGATCAGCGGCGACGGCGGCTTTATGTTCAATGTGCAGGAGCTCTCGACCGCGGTGCGCCACCATATCCCTGTCGTGGTGATCGTGTTCAACGACGGCGCCTACGGCAATGTCCGCAACATGCAGAAGAACCTCCATGGCAACCGCGTGATCGGCACCGATCTCGCCAATCCGGATTTCGTGCGCCTGGCCGAGAGCTTCGGCGTCGCCGGCCGCCGCGTTGTCGATCCCGAGGGATTACGGCAGGCGCTCGAAAAGAGCCTGGCGGAGAACGAGCCCGCGCTGATCGAGGTTCCGGTCGGCGAGATGCCGAGCCCGTGGCCGTTCATCGATCTGCCCAGGGTGCGCGGGGTGTAGCATGACCGCGCAGCAATCTCGGTGCGCCCACTCCCCCTGAAAAGAAGGGCTATCGCATATGGCGATTGTGAGGAGACGCCAAGCTCTCCAGTCGTCGTGCGGCCCCTGGGTCCCGGATCTTCGCTCGCTAGCGCTCGCTCGTCCGGGACACGCAATTCTCGTGTCCCGGGCGAGTGCAGCGAGCGCTCTTGCGCGAACGGGACGAGACCCGGGACCCAGCACACGACCTCACCAAGGGATTCAGTTTGGTTGAATCCCGCTCGCGCGCGCCGCGCATCACCCGATTAGGTAGATGGGACTCGACCAGGCCTGATGACCATCGCTCTGCGTCACCCGCAGATAGACCGGAAGGTCGGCACCGCCCGGGAATGTCACGGTGTGGTCGACGGCGAGGCGCCGGCTCCAATCCTGCTCGGGCAAGCGATAGACGCTGATGCGGCGGCCGAGGCCGCCACCCTCGAACGTGACCGTATCATCGGCGAGCGTCGCCAAGTGCACTTCGCCCGACACGACGTTGGTTTCGAGCGCAAGCGTGCCGCGCCGCCCCTCGTCGAGCCAGATGTCGATGCCCGCGAGATTGCCGGTCGTTACCGAACTCCAGGTCAGCGTGGTGCCGGCGGCGGTTTCCTGCACCTTGCGTTCGGGATTGAGGAAATTCACCGGCGCGAAGCGCGCGAAGCGATTGCCCCTGAGCGTCAATTTTCCCTGCCACATGGTCTCGCGGCCGCGGCCGCGATATTCCGCGCCCTGCCACAGCACGCGCACGCGGCGGCCGAGATCGGCGGCGGCGAACGGGCGAACGGTTTGCGCTACCCGCGTTCCGTGCAGGACGTCGACCCGCTCGATCGGCGCGGTGCCGATGACCTCCGCCGCAACGCGCATCGGCACCGCTCCCGGCCGGACGATGTCGCCCATCAACGCTTCCTGCACGGAGCATTCGTGGCCGCGGGCAAGCTGCGGATCTTCCGAAAATCCCGTCACCGCGCGAGCGAAGGTACCGCGCAGATCGAGGAACAGGCGCGTACCGGTCGTGCCGTAGTGCCGGCGCCGGCGCAGTGCCTCGAATAGGGCGTCCCGCGTCAGCTCGGGCATGAGGTAACAGGTGAGACCGCCGATCGCGCCGAAGGTCGATGCGCCCGGCCGGGTGGCGCCCGGACGACCCTTGTGATCGTCGCTATGACACACGACACCGACCCGGCAGCCCTGCTCGAAGGCGTCGTGGAGGAGCCATTCAAAGGTGCCCCAGGTCGAGTGCACCTCCACGGCGCGTTCGAGCCGCCCGTCATGGGCGTAGCTGAGGTCGGCATAGCGGCCGCCGACATGCGCGATGACCACCGCATCCTGGCCTTCAAGCGCCCGGAACAGCTCGTCGGCCGTATAGATGGCATCGGTCGAGGTCCGGCCCTCCACCAGAATGTGCGACGAGCGGCGGATCGGGCCGCCCTCCCGGCGGTAGAAAATATTGCGATCGCCGCCCATCCCGGTGTTGCCCGACCACTCGTAGCCCGGCAGGCACACGAAACGGCCCGGCGCGTCGAATTTCGCCGTGAGCCGGTTGAGCTCGGTCCAGAATGCATCGGTCATCTGGAAGTCATTGCCCTGGTGGCCGACGATGTCGATGAACGCCAAGTCGCGCGCGTAGCGGAAATAGCTTTCCGCCGTGCCCATGCCGATGGTCTCCCCGCTCTGGCCGTGCAGATCGCCCCAATAGCGTCGCAGCGGCGCCGTGGCGACGACGCGCAGGGGATTGGCGCGGGCGAGTTGTTCGCCGTTCGCCAGGAGCGCCAGATCGAGGTCCCCGGCCGCATCGGCGATGAGATCTTCGACGACGCACGGGCCAGCGCCGGGCTTGATGGCGACGCTCGGCGGCAATCCCCGCACCGGCCGCGACGGCACCAGCGTCACGACCTGGTCGGCATCACCGGTCGGGTTTCCCCAGGCATCCTCGGCGACGATGGCGAGGCGGAACGGCTCGCCGGCCACCACGAGCGAGGGCCAGACCGCCTTCCAGCGCGCGGCCGGCCCCGGCACCAGCGCGAAGGCCGGCTGCTCCGGTAGCTCGGTGAATTCGTAAGTCGCGAAGGCGTCGACCGAGGTCCTGAGCTCGACACGCTGCTCGCAATTGGTCTGCAGCCGGTAGCCGGGCGAGCCCTGCCGGCGGTCGCCCATTCGCACGGTCAGGGTATCGCCTGCACGCAGGTAGCCGCGGCCGATCCGGATGAGCAGCGTGTTGGCGTAGGGCCGGATGTTGAGACGGTCGAACCAGACTTCGAGCCTGGCCCCGTTGCTCGCCTCGACGGTCGTAAAATTCGGCGCGGCCGGCTTGGCGAATTGCGGCTTGCTCATATCGGAGGTGGTGCGCCATGAAATCTTCACCATGCCGGTATCGTCGATGCCGAACGTGCCGGCGGTGTAGGTCAACGTCAGCTCGACGTGCGAGCCTGCGACAAAGGGTCCGGGCGGCGTAAGTTTGATCGAACCCATGTGCGCTGGGAGATAGGTCGAGAACGGCATGACGGGAAAACGACCTCGATAGCGGCGCGGCGACTGGCCGGCCGGGAGAAGGATGGATAGGATATATGATGATGAACGCAAACGGGCGCATTCGATGATGATCCTGCGAGTCCTCGCAACGCTCGTGGCCATCGTTGCGCCGGCGGCGGGTTGGGGGCAAGAGTGGCCGAACCGCCCGGTGCGCTTCATCGTGCCATTCCCCGCGGGCGGTTCGACTGACGTCGCGGCGCGCGTCATCGGCGAATATCTGTCGCGAACGCTCGGCCAGCAGATCGTGGTCGAGAACAAGTCGGGGGCCAGCGGTATCGTCGGCCTCGAGGCTGCCGCGAAAAGCGCCCCTGACGGCTACACGATCCTCATCATGACCGATCAGGTCGCGAGCACGCCTCACGTCTTCAAGATGAACATCGATCCGTTGAAGGATCTGGTGCCGGTCATGCAGCTCTCGCGCCAGCCGGTAGCGCTCGCTGTTCATCCATCGCTTGGCGTGAATTCTCTGGCCGAGTTGATCGCGCTGGCGAAAGAGCGCCCGGGCCTGAACTTTGCGACCTCGGGCGTCGGCTCGCAGCAGCAATTCGTCGCCGAATGGTTTGCGAAGATCGCCCGTATCAGGCTCGAGCACGTGCCCTATCGCGGCGGCGGCCAGGCGATCAACGACCTCGTCGCCGGCCACATCAAGATCGGTTCGCTCGGGTCGTCTCCGCTGATCCCGCATTACAAGGCCGGCACGCTGCGGCTGCTGGCGCAATCGACGCAGAGGCGCTCGCCGAGTTTGCCGGACGTGCCGACCTATCAGGAAGCGGGCATCAAGGGGCTGGTGCTCGACCAGTGGCTCGGCGTTTTTGTGCCCGCAGGGACCTCGCCGGACATGGTCGCCCGCCTCAACGCCGAGATCAACAAGGCGCTGGCCGAGTCGGCGGTGCGCGACAGTTTTCTGCGGTCGGCGCAAGAGCCGGTCGGCGGCAGCGCCGAAGCGTTCTCGCAGCTCGTGCGCGACGATTTTGTGAAGTACGAGCGGCTGGTGAAGGAGTTGAATATCAAATCCAACTAGTGCCCCGAACCCGAAGTTCGCGCACATCGCGCGGCAAGTTCAATCGCGAACTTCGCGTTCAAAAGGGGCACTAGAATCATAGAGTTGCTAGTTGTCCTTAGTTTCCGAAGTTCGCATCGTAACGTGCCGCAAGTGCTGGCGAACTTCGGAATCGGACCACTAATCCGCCGCGACAGCAAACGGGATGAATGTTCCGTGTCGGCGGCGTCGCCTAGAGCGAAATCGCTTCACATTGAATCGCGATTTAGCTCCAAGTATTTGTTTGGTCGCATGATCTTATCCGAAAAGTCTGCAACTTCTCGGGATCATGCTCGAAGACGGGAGCTCGATCGACAGCTGCGTTACTCACCTTGCCCGAGGAGAACATGATGCGCTTGCCTGTTCACATTGTATTCGCCACCGCAATTCTTGCCGGCCTCGGCCAGGGCGCGAAGGCCCAATATCCCACCCGTCCGATCACCATCGTCGTGCCCTTTGCCGCGGGCGGGCCGACCGACGTGCTCGCGCGCATTCTCGGCCAGCATATGAGCCAGACGCTCGGTCAGCAGATCGTGATCGAGAACGTGACCGGCGGAGGCGGCTCGATCGGCGCGGCGCGCGTCGCCAAGGCGGCGCCCGACGGCTACACCATGGTGATGGGCAATCTGGGCACGCATGCCGCCGCCGTCGGGCTTTACAAAAACCTTTCCTACGATCCGCGCGTCGATTTCGAACCGGTGATGCTCGTGGCCAGCACGCCCATGGTGCTGGTGGTCCGAAAGAACCTGCAGACCGATACCCTGGGGGACTTCACCGCCTACGCCGCGGCAAATCCGAACAAGCTGACCTTCGGCAGCGCCGGTACCGGCTCGATCTCGCACCTCACCTACCTGCTGTACACCCACCTGACGAAAACACAGATCCAGCACGTTCCCTATCGCGGTCTTTCGCAGTCGGTGAACGACCTTCTGTCCGGGCAGATCGACCTCATGTTCGATCAGGTGGTCTCGGCCACCCCGCATATCCTGTCGGGCGGCGTGAAGCCGCTTGCGGTGACGGCGCCGACCCGGGCGGCCGCGATTCCCAATGTGCCGTCCTCGACCGAGGCGGGGTTGCCCGAGTTGCAGACGATTGCGTGGACGGCGCTGTTCTTTCCGAAGGGGACGCCCAAGCCGATCGTCGATCGTGTCAACGCCGCGGTCGACAGGGCCATGGACGACGAGGCCATTGTCAAGCGGCTGGCGAAGCTGGGCGCCGATCTGCCGCCGCCGGAGCAGCGAACGCCGCAGGCGCTCGGAAAGCTGGTTCGGAGCGAGATCGACAAGTGGGTGCCGCTGATCCAAGCCTCGGGGGCAGTCGGCGAATAGATGAAGCTGACGGGCGAGGAAGAAGCGCTGCGGGCCGGCGAATGCGGGCCGGCGGCAAAGTGGGCGATCGAGCACCAGATCAAGGTCGGACGGTATCTCGGCGCCAGGGATTTCGTGGCGGTGAGCCAAGCCCACATCATGGCCGACACCGAGTCGCTCGGCCGGGCGGGGGTCGAATGGCTCGAGCGCATGGCGCGTCTGCCGCCCGACCAGCGGCGCCTGCGCATTCCGACCATCACCGATCCGCGCGGCACTGACTTTGCGGCCGCCCATCGGCTCAAGCAGCAGCCCTGGATGCTGGATCTCGAACGCCGGGCGATCGCCGCATTCGAGGCGCTCGGGGTGCTGATGACAAACACCTGCATCAACTATCAAACCATAATGCCACCGGTCTGCGGCGAACATGTCGCGTACGGCGACACCGGGGTCGTCATCTATTGCAACAGCGTCTGCGGCGCGCGCTCGAACTTCGAGGGCGGTCCCTCGGCGCTGAGCGCCGCCCTCACCGGCCGCACCCCGCGCTATGGCTATCACCTCGACGACCGGCGCACGGCAACGCTCGTTGTCGACGTCGGCTGGAACTCCCCGCGAGCTCAACGATTGGGGCGCGCTCGGCGGGATCGTCGGCCGATTGGCCGGCGACTATTGGCAGGTCCCCGCGCTCGTCGGCATCGATCGCATCCCGGGCTCCGACGAAATGAAGCATTTCGGCGCCGCGCTTGCGAGCTACGGCTCGGTGGCGCTCTTCCACATGATCGGCATCACGCCGGAGGCGCGGCTTGACGGCGATATCCTCCCGCGCGGACCCGCGGTGCGCCGCCATGAGGTCGGCGAAGCCGACATCCACGCCTTCCGGCAAAGCTACGCCGCGGCGATCGACAGTGTCGACCTGGTGGTGTTCTCGGCGCCGCAATTGAGCCTGGTCGAGATGGCGCAGGTCGCCGGCCTGCTCGAGGGCCGCCGCGCGACCATCCCGCTGCTGGTCGTCACCAGCCCGCAGGTCAAGCCGGACGCGGATCGTATGGGCTTGACCGCGCGGATCGAAGCAGCCGGCGGGAGCGTGCTCTCCGGCATGTGCTTCTACCAGAGCTACGCCCGGGAAATGGCGGAGGCGAATGGCTGGAAGCGTCTGGCGACGAACTCGGCCAAACTCGTCAACATCATCGGCGGCTATGGCTACCGGCCGGCGCTTCTGTCCATGGAAGCTTGCGTCGAAGCCGCGTGTCGCGACGGCCGGATCGCAAGATGAGCAGCAGGATTTTCATTGCCGCCGCCGGCATGGGACGACGGATCAGAGGCCAGGCCCTGGTCGCCAAGGATGGATTTTCCGCGCGCTACGATCTCGACCGCGTGCGCGGCGTATTTTCGCGGCCCGAACACAAGCTCGCCGGCGAGCGCTATGTGGGCCGCGTGCTTGTACTCGACGCGGCGAAGGGGGGCGTCGCCACGGCGTGGATGCTGCACGACATGACGGTGCGCGGGGTCGCGCCGGCGGCCCTGGTCCTGAACGCCGTCAACCCGATAATGGTGCAGGGCGCCGCGCTTGCCGACTTGACCATGATCTCCGGCTTCGACCTCGACATCACGCAGGCCATCCCGAACGGCGCGATGGTGGAGGTCGACCCGACCGGCGAGCGACCGTTCATTCGGGTCGTTGATTGAGAGCGAGGACCGTACGAACGTCCGATATCGGCGGCTGAGCGGCAGCGACGAGCGCGTAAAGCCGAGCTTTCAATGCGCCGACCGGACTGGCCGGACCAGCCTCGGGCGTCATCACAGAGCGCTTGAGGATTTTTCCGGTAACGGCCAGATTGCGAGGTGCCCGCGGGCTGCCGAAACGACGTCGAGGCGCCTGCCAAGGCCGGTGGTTGAAGCCGCCGCGCGCAGGGAGTGGATGACGATCTTCGGTTTCGCAGTGGTCGCCCGACGTGCGAAAGACGCAGTCGACATCTCGGAAGGCCTCGGCGCAAGCGCTGATGCTGTACTGTTTGCGGGGGCAACGCGCAGGGCTGTCTCGAACATCGCCGACAAGGATTGTTGAAATGGACGCCATCTCCAAGCCAAAGCGAAAAACGTCCCGCGCGGTCAGCCGTTCATATCCCGACCTGCACGACCATGTGAGCGCGCTCGACAAGGCCGGGCTGCTGATCAAGGTCGATCGTCCGATCAACAAGGACACCGAAATGCACCCGCTGGTGCGGTGGCAATTCCGCGGTGGCATCGAGGAGAAGGACCGCAAGGCCTTCCTGTTCACCAACGTGGTCGACAGCAAGGGCCGCAAGTACGACATTCCCGTGCTGGTCGGTGGCCTCGCCGCCAACCGCGAGATCTACCGCATCGGCATCGGCTGCCCGTTCGAGGAAATCGACCGGCGGTGGGTCGCCGCCGCGCAGAAGCCGTTGCCGCCGCGGCTGGTCGACAACGCGCCATGCCACGAGATCGTCATCACCGGCGCGGCCCTCGACAAGCCCGGCAACGGACTCGACGGCATCCCTTTGCCCATCTCGACGCCGGGCTGGGACATCGCGCCTTACGCGACGCTGTCGCAGTACATCACCAAGGACCCGGACACCGGCGTCCAGAACATGGGCAATTACCGCGGACAGGTGAAGGCGCCGCGGCAACTCGGCATGAATCCGTCGCTCGAGCTGCGACCGGGCATCTATAACCACTGGGAAAAGCTGCGCGCGCGCGGCTTCAAGAAGCTGCCCTGCGCCGTGGTGCTCGGCGCGCCGCCCTGCATCACCTTCGCATCGGTGCAGAAGCTCCCCGAGACACTGGACGAAATGCACGTCGCCGGCGCGCTGGTCGGCGCGCCGATCAACGTGGTGAAAGCGAAGACCGTGGACCTTCTCATCCCGGCGGAGGCCGAGATCGTGATCGAGGGATTCATCGACACCGAATACCTCGAGCCGGAGGCGCCGTTTGGCGAATCGCACGGCCACGTCAATCTGCAGGAATTCAATGCCTACATGGACGTGACCGCCATCACGCGGCGGCGCGATGCCATTCTCACCTCCATTATCTCCCAGGTGACGCCGAGCGAATCGAGCTTGATCAAGCGCATCGGCATGGAGCCGCTGTTCCTCAACTATCTCAGCAACACGCTCGGCATCAAGGGCGTCAAGCGCGTCTCCATGCACGAGCCGCTCACGAATATCCGCAAGGTGATCGTGCTGATCTGCGAGCGCGACATGCCCACGACCGAGATCTGGCGCGCGCTCTACGGCGCCGCCGTTCTGCATCGCGCCGCCGGCAAGTACGTCATCGCCGTGAACGACGATATCGACGCGGAGAATTCCGACGCCATCCTGTGGGCGATGTCGTATCGCGCCAACCCGACGCTCGATTTCCACATCCTGCCGCACCGTGACCAGGGCCATGGGCCCCGCAGCAAGCGCAACGACGGGCAGGATGCCTCGGTGCTGATCGACGCGACACTCAAGGAGAACTTCCCGCCGATCTCACTGCCCAAGCGACCCTACATGGAGCGTGCCAAGGCGATCTGGGAGGAGCTCGGATTGCCGAAGCTCAAGCCCGAGGCGCCGTGGTTCGGCTACTCGCTGGGCGAATGGTCGGCGGAGCTCGATGAATCAGCCGCGCGGGCGACGCGCGGCGAGTATTTCGAGACGGCGAAGCTGTTGGAAAAGCGCAGGCGCAAGGACGTCCGCATGAATACCGAGGTTCGCAACGTGAAGGAACGCGCATCGAAGCCGCGAGCGAAGCGTGGACGCTGAGCGACCGCATCATGGCGACCGCGTTTGCCGATGCGACTGCGATCACAGCGCTGCGTGCCGGCGCCATGAGCAAAATCGGGATACTCCGATCCGTCGTGCTGTCCACACCAGGGCCGAACCGTGTCCGCGCCGGTCCGCGGCGGACTCCCTCACCATCACCTCCGGATTTAGGTTTTCGGTATCCATGGACGCAGAGGCTCAATGAACAAGGCATATCGGCGTCATAGAGGTGCCTGCGGCGCACTCCTGCTGCTTGCCGTATCCGCGAGCTTGTCGTCCGCCGTTGCGCAACAGGACTATCCGTCGAGACAGATCAAGGTCGTGGTCCCGTTCCTGGCGGGCGGAGCGGTCGACGTCGTGGCTCGGCTTGTCCTCAACA
The DNA here is from genome assembly GCA_963821505.1 of uncultured Alphaproteobacteria bacterium. GTDB lineage: Bacteria > Pseudomonadota > Alphaproteobacteria > Rhizobiales > Xanthobacteraceae > VAZQ01. The sequence goes on along the minus strand of CAWGEH010000034.1, from coordinate 211,386 downwards.
AGATGTCTGAGCGTTGGAATCAGGTGATCGTGGTCGAGAACAGGCCGGGCGCCGGGGGCAATCTCGGCGCGGAGATGGTGGCGAAATCCGCGCCGGACGGATACACGCTGCTCGCAACGCCGCCCTCCGTACTGGCGATCAACCAATATCTCTACGACAAGATGCCGTTTGACCCGGCCGAGGCTTTTGCGCCGGTCTCGCTGATCGGGATGCTGCCGAACGTCCTTGTGGTTGGTCCGAGCGTCAAGGCGGCGACGCTCAGGGAATGGATCGATGAGGCCAAGCGACAGCCGGACAAATTCTCGTACGCGTCGCAGGGAATCGGGACGACCGGCCATCTCACGGGAGTCATGCTGAACTTGGCCGCAGGCTTGGCGCTGCGGCATATACCCTACCGCGGATTTCCCCCGGCGCTCGCCGACATGATCGGCGGGCAAGTCGATGCCATGTTCATCGATACCGGAAATGCCCTTCCCCGCGTCGGCAAGGACAACCTGCGGGCGCTGGGGGTGTCGACCGAGGAGCGGATCAGCGCGCTGCCCGACGTTCCGACGTTCAAGGAGATCGGCTTTCCGGATGTGATCTCGACAACATGGTTCGCGATGGTGGCGCCCGCGAAAACGAGCCCGGACATTCGTCGAAAGATCAGCGATGAGATTGCGCGGGTCATGGCGCTGCCGGACATCAAGACCAGTCTCGACAGGCTTGGCGTGCAGATCGTGGCAAGCACGCCGGAGGAGCTCGGACGCTGGATCGGCTCCGAGAATACGAGATGGTCACAGACCATCCGCCGGTCGAACATCAGGGCAGAACGGCAATAGTCAAGGCGGCACCGGCAAGGAAATCGATGCCATGAACCCGTTGCAGCGCGCCAGGAACGAGCTCGCAGTCGCCAGTCGGATCCTGACACAGCAGGGCATCCTCGACGAGGATGGACACGTCAGCGTTCGTCACCCCGAGACCCCCGATCGTTACCTTCTGGCGCGCGCGCGATGCCCCGGCCTGGTGGAACCCGGGGACATCATTGAGTTCACGCTCGATGGAAATCCGGTCGTGGACGACCCCCGGCCGCTCTGCATCGAACGGTTCATTCACGGCGCCGTGCTCGATGCCCGTCCCGACATCCATGCCGTGCTTTACGCGCGATCGGAGGATCTTCTGCCGTTCGGCGTGACGCGCACGCCGATGCGACCCGTCATCGCTCCGGTCGGAGACATGGGGACGCACGTTCCGGTCTGGGACATCGCCGCCGAATTCGGCGGCGAGACGGATTTGCGGGTAAACACACCGCAACGGGGCCGCGATCTGGCGCGGCGGCTTCGGTCCGACCGCATCGTCCTGATACGGGGCGCGGGTTTTGTCGCCACGGGGCGAAGCCTCAACGATGTCGTCCGCCTGTCCATCTATCTTCCCAGGAATGCGCGGACGCTTGCGGCATCCTTGCAAATTGGAGAGATAACAAGCCTCTCGGAGGGTGAGGCCAGGGCGCGATTGGCCATCGATCCCGAGTTGGACGCCATGCGGCGCGGCTGGGAATATTGGGCCAGACTGGCGGGATGCGCGCATTGGTTGACGGACTAAGCCGTGCACGGAGCCGGCCGCCGAGAATGTGCCGGTCCTGGACCGGCGAGCAGCGGGCGAACTAGTCTTCGGGAGAACGTCGTGCGGATGGCAAGATCGAAAGAGACGAGGCGAGCAATGTGGTCCCTGCCCCGATTGGGTCTGCTCGGGTCGCTGTGCGCTGCGGTCATGGTGACGCCCGCGCAAGCGGACGGCGTGGCCGACTTCTACAACGGCAAGACCGTATCCTTGATCGCCGGCTTCCCGCCGGGGGGCGGCTACGATACCTATGTGCGCGTTCTCTCGCGCCATTACGGCCGCTTCATTCCCGGTCAACCGGCGATCGTCGCATCGAACATGCCGGGCGCCGGTTCGCTGACCGCAGCAAACAACATCTACAGCAAAGCAGCCGCCGACGGCACCGCGCTCGCCATGTTCGCCGCGTCGGCAGCGATGGAGCCGCTGCTCGGCAACAAGGCGGCGCTGTTCGACGCCACGAAATTCAGCTGGATTGGAAGCATGTCGCAAGACGTCGCCTATTGCGGCGTATGGCAGACGCCCGGCGCGGCGACGTCCTTCGACGAGATGATGACCAAGGAGACGATCTTCGGAGGCGGCGGAACGGCGGCGATCACGTTTCAGCACCCGATGGTGATGAAGAACATCCTCGGCGCCAACATCCGCGTCATCGCCGGATATCCGGGGACGCGCGAGATCAATCTGGCGATGCACCGCGGCGAGGTGAACGGCACCTGCGGCATGTTCGCTTCATCGGTCAAGGCGCAATTCATGGACGACGTGAAGAGTGGCCGCCTCAAGCTCGTGATTCAGATGGGCAGCAAGAAATCCGACGAATTCGGGAATATTCCGAGCGTATTCGACTACGCGAAGACCGACGAGGACCGGGCGGTGCTGGACGTGCATTTCAAGCAGCTCCTGCTCGGACGTCCGTTGGCAGGGCCACCGGGAATTCCGGCGGACCGGCTGAAGGCACTGCGCGCCGCGCTGGTCGCCACCATGAAGGACCCGGAATTCCTCGCCGAGGCCAACCGGATCGGACTCGACATTGACCCCGCGTCGCCGGAGGAGGTGATGGAGTTGCTCAAGCGGTTTGCGGGATATCCGGCGGAAGTGTTCAGGCGGGCGCAGGAAGCGATCGGACGTTGACGCCGACGTCGGTCATTGATTCATGAAGGGGCGGCTGCGTCACCACATGCCGAACAGGATTCCTCTCTGCCTGTGAGTGTCGGTCCTCTTCTCGACCTCCTGGTCTGACATCGTGATCCGGCAGCGCCGGTTTCTCGACCATGCAAACAGGCGTTGGTCGAGGTCGGTGCGGATGGACGCGAAGCGCGGATCGGCTCCTAGATCGGCAAGCTCGCACGGATCATTCTCGAGATCGAAGAGCTGCGGACGAAAGCCCTCGTAAACTATGTATTTCCAGCGTGCGGTGCGAAGCATGAAGGCGCGCGCCTTGTCGGGCGATACGCCGAGTTCACGTCGGGCCGCGCGAAAGGCATAGTCGCACTCACTCACCACCGCGTCCCGCCACGACGCGCTGTCGCCCCGCCCCCTGATGCCCCCCAGCAGCGATCTGCCTTCGAGGACATGATACGGAGGCGTCCCGCCTGCAGCCTCGATGAAGGTCGGCGCAAGATCGATCGCCTCGACCAGTCGATCGTCGGTAGTCCCGCGGGTCGCGTCAGCGGATCCGTCGGGGTCAAAAACGATCAATGGAATTCGCACGCTTTCCTCGTGGAAAAGCTCTTTTTCCCCGAGCCAGTGATCGCCGAGATAGTCGCCGTGGTCGCTGGTGACCACGATCATCGTGTGGTCGAACAATCGGCGCTCCTCAAGAAACTGCCACAGCCGGCCGAGATGATCGTCGATCTGCTTGATCAGGCCCATATAGGCGGGAATGACGGTGCGCCGCACCTCCTCGCGCGCGAAGTTGATGCTCTCCTCGTGACGCAGATATGCGGCGTAAACCGGATGCGGGTCGCGCCGCTCGTCCTCGCTTCGGTTGGCGGCAATGACGTCGGCGGCGCCGTACATGGCGTGATAGGGAGCCGGGGCGATATAGGGCCAGTGCGGCTTGATGTAGGACAAATGCAGGCACCACGGGGCGTCGCCCGCCTCGGTGACGAATTGCATGGCCCGGTCGGTCATATAGGCCGTTTCCGAGTGTTCCTCCTTCACCCGCGCCGGCGCGCGCGCATTACGCATCAGCCATCCGGATTCGACTTCTCCGGTTTCGGACAGCGCAGAGTTTGCATATTCGTGCCAGGGATTGTCACCGAGGTAGCCGAGCTCCCGAAGATACGCGTTGTAGCGGAGGTCAGACGGCATTCCCCGATCGGGCCACAGGCCATCGTCGCGCTCGTAGGGCTCGAAGCCACATTCGGCGGCGAGCACGCCCTCGATCGAAGCCGCGCCGACGCCGAGACGCCTGAAGCCGGCGCCATCGACCGTCATGTGGGTCTTGCCGACCAACGCCACCCGCAATCCCAGCGGCCGCAGATGATCCCCGATCGTGGGCTCGCCGACACGCAGCGGCACGCCGTTATAGACCGAACCGTGCGAACTCATGTAGCGCCCGGTATAGAACGACATCCGCGAGGGACCGCAGACCGGCGCCTGCACAAAGGCGCGCGAGAACCTCACCGCGCGCGCCGCCAGACTGTCGATATTGGACGTCGCAAGCCTCGGATGGCCGTAGCATGACAGATAGTCGGCCCGAAGCTGGTCGGCCATGATGAAGAGGATATTCTTGACCGGCATTGCGACTTCTCAGTCGGGGTACTCGGCGGCGCGATGGCCTTCCATGCCTCGCATCGCAGATACGGCGATACGATGAGCTCCGGTCGGAAGGTTGCGCGCCGTGGCGATCAATAGGGCACGTCGCCGACGACGGCCGTGCGCTCCATGCGCCGGCGCTCCGGGTAATAGTCGTTGGCGGCATAGTGCTGGGTCGATCGGTTGTCCCAGAGCACGACAGCGCCCGGCGTCCAGCGTAGCCGGAACTGGTTTTCCGGGACGTGCACCTGGGCAAAGAGGACATCCAGAATTGCGCGGCTTTCGGCCGGCTTCAGATTTTCGATCCGCACGGTGAACTGCGGGTTCACGTAGATGCATTTCCTGCCGGTCACGGGGTGAGTCCGCACGACCGGATGCGACGGATTTGGAAAGAGCTCTTCCATCTTGCGCAGCTTGGCCTCATCCTCTTGCGTCTTCTTGAACAGCACGCGGAAGTTCTGGAAGTCGTGCACCGCGCGAAGGCCGTCGATCATTTTCTTGAAAGTGTCGCTGAGCCCGTCGTAGGCGGCTTCCATGTCGCCCCACAGCGTATCGCCGCCGAGTTTCGGCATGATCTGACATCGCAGGATCGTGTATTTCGTTGGATTCTGCCGAAAGGTCGTGTCGCTGTGCCACACGTCCGTGGAGAGAACCGGATTGTCCTTATGGTTGTCGAGCACGAGGATTTCGGGAAACTCGCCTTGCGGGCGCATCGGATGGACTTCGAGCGCGCCGAACATCCGGCTCATCCTGACGTGCTGTTCTGTCGTCAGATGCTGATCGCGGACCACGAGCACCTTGTGCTCGATCAGGGCGGATTCGAATGCCTTGAATGTCTCCGGGTCCATGGGCTGCTTAAGATCGAGGCCATGGATTTCAGCCCCCAGCTTCGCGCCCAGCCCCTCGACCTCGAACGGCGCCGAACCTGTTCCGGCCGCGGCCTTTTTCTCAGCAGTGACGCTGATGTTCATGTGGCGCCTCCATGCAGGAATTACCGCTCGCTTACGCGGCCCGAGTCTACCACGGCAACGATGGCTCTATTCAAGGGGTGATTTCACCCGGCCAAAGCGGCCGCCGTTTGCCACGGAGCAGAGACGCGCTACTGGTCTCCGGGCCGCGGCAATTCGATCGGCGTACCACGGCCCAATCGACGACACTGCTCATAGACCCACTGGGCGATCGCCAAGTCCGCCGCCGCGGTGCCGTTGTTGTTGGCGTGGAACGTCACCTGTTCGTCGCCGGTGCGCCCGGGGAACGACCCGTCGAGGATTTCGCCGAGTTCGTGGATCTTGTCCCGGGTGATGATGCCGTTTTGGATCGGATCGAATATTCCGGCCTGGCGTTCCTGCTCGATCGATTCGCGCCAGTTGGTGATGATGAAATCCGCGCGTCGGACCGTCTCGTCGTCGTTCTCGCGACGGCCCTCCTTGAGCCATCCACCTTTGACCAGCGCGCTATTGGATCCCACGATCGTCACCAGATGCTGCCCGGGCTCGAGCCATGCACCGTCGAACACCGGTACGTTTGAGCTGGTCGCGCAAATCACCACGTCCGAACCCCGGACGACGTCTTTCGGCATGTCAACAGGCACGAACTTCGCCTCGATCAGGCCCGACATGCGTTCGCAGAACTTTCTTCTGTTATCGGGATTTCGGCTGAACACCTTGTAAGTTTCGATCGCACGCTCATTCTGCAACGCCAGGATCTTGTGCAGGGCTTGTCCGCCGGTGCCGAAGACGCCGGCGACCCTTGCATCCTTGCGCACGAGATAGCGGAACCCGACCCCGCTCGTCGCCGCCGTGCGCAGCGCCATCAGGCTCGAGAAGCCGATACGCTTCTCGGTGATCTCGCCGATCATGATGCATTGCAGCTGGGCCGTTTGCGAATTCCAGAGGAGATAGACCGGATGCTCGCGATAGGGATATTCCTGGCTCGACGGGTCGTGCGCGACCTGCTCGCCGCGCGTCAGGGAGCCTATGACCCCGAGGCCGTCGATCCCGCCGGGAAAGCTCGATATACGGACGTTCTGCTTGGAATGAACGCGGCGCCGCGGCGCATTGATGATCGGAAACCCATGCGCTTCGCGGTATCCCTGCTCGACTAGATCGATGGCCCGCCTCATGTCGATTACATCCTTGATCTCCTGGGGCCGGAGCAACAGGACGTCGTAGTTTCGGCCGCGCATTTCTTCCTCTTTCTGCCAAGCAAACACGGTTCCTGCGTCGATGGCGCTTCGATCCGTGCGGCTTGGCGGCAATCTGCTCCAGCACCGGTTGCCGATGGGTGAAGGGCTGCTGCGCAAGAAGCCGTTCGGGCGAAGAGAAGGCGGCGTGGACGTACCGCACGAGCCCGCGCATCACGGTTCGGGATTTGCCACGGCGCGCTCAAATCACCTCTTCGGTCTTGTCGTCGGTCTCGCCGTAGCGGCGCAGCGTGGCGGGCCTGGTGCCGGCGTAGAGCTTCGCCAGTCCAGGCGCGATCTTGGCGTTCTCGCGTTCGAACAGGCTGTTACCGGCAAGATCGCTCTCGACCAGGAACGGGCCGAACTTGTCCACGTCGAGCACCCAGACGGCCTGCGCCAGCCCCAGCTCCTCGAGCCAATAAACGCCGGCGACCCGCTTGATGCCGCGGCCGAGCAGCGCGCCCGTGCCGTACCCGACCGTGGTGAGATAGATCGCATTGTTGGGAATGAATGACTGGCGATAGACCTCGGAGGTCATTCCGCCCTTGCCGATGATGATGTTGCAGCCGGAGAGTTCAAACCAGCCGTCGAGCCATTTTGCGAAGCGGAACGACGCCGTCGCGGTCACGGCGCCGACGGTGTAGCTGCCGTCGGGATTGACCGTCGCGGCCGGAGAGCAATGGAAGTTGGCGAGGCCGAGCGCCTCGCGCGAGGCCGGCATTCCGGCGCCGTCCTCGATCGCGCGTTTGTACACGCCTTCGCGCGCGGTGAAGACACGGCCGCCGAGATAGACGACCGAGCCGATCTCCAGGTTGCGCAGGTCTTCGGTCCGCGCCGGAAGATCGAGGTGAACCGTCTTGAGGCCGGCCATTTTCCTACTCCGCCGCCTCGGCCGCGGGCTGCTGCCATTCGACCGTGGAGCGCCGCATGTAGTCGGTGAACCACATCGGATCGGTGCGGAACTCGGCCCGGCCGTGGGCCGAAATCCGCGCGCACGCGCGGCGCGAGGACAGGCAGAACATGTGCACCGACATCGGCATGCCGCCGGTATGGCAATAGCCGACCTCGATATGGCAATCGATCACCATCGAGGTGCCGATGAACCCCATCGCGCCCATGCCGATGCTGTTGCCGAGCTCCTTGAACTCATCTTCCAGCGCGGCGATCCGGGGGTCCGGGTTGCGCGATCCGACGACGCGCAGGCAGGATGCCTGCTTGCCGAGCACCATCGACGTGTCCTTGGAGCCGCCGAGCCCGACGCCGACGATCGCCGGCTGGCAGGCGAGCCCGCGCTTGCCGAAGCCGATCAGCGTGTCGAGATAGAATCGCTTGATGCCCTCGATGCCATCGCCTGGAAACAGCATGCGATAGTCGGAGCCGAACAGGCCTCCCTTGTGCACGGTGGTGAGCTCGATCCAGTCGGCATCGGGATGAAACGCATATTCGATCTCCGGCGCGCCGATGCCGACATTGTTGTTGTGATCGGTGCGCCAGAGCGGATGCACGCGGTTGGGGCGAAGCGGCACGCTGGTCGTGGCACGCGCGGTCGCGCGTCGCAGCGCCGCTTCCAGCGCCACCGGCCCGCCCTCGATGCTCGCGTCGTTGCCGATCTTGACGTACCAGCGCGGCAGGCCGGTATCGCCGCACATGGCGCGGCGGTCCTCCTTGGCAGCCTCGTAATTCTCCAGCATGGCCTGGATCACGAAGGCCGACAGATCGCCTTTCTCGGTGTCGGCGCATTTGCGCAGACCGGCGAGATAGTCCTCGGGGATCTCGATCGCCGCCTTGGCCATCAAGTCCTCCGCCGTGCGTTGAACGAGCGACAAGGGAATCATATCCGCCTCGCTTTATTCGGCCGCGACCTTGTCCTGCAGCAGGGTCTCGCCCGGCTTTACGCGGGTGAACTCGACCGGCTCATCGGTGATCTTGACACCTTTCGCCGTCTGCCGGGCGACCGTGAAACGCGATGTCGCCAGTTCGCCCGGCTGCGGGAAATCGGAGCGGAAGTGCGCGCCGCGTGAATTCTCGCGCTTGCGTGCAGCGAGCGCAATCACCCCGCTGATCTCGGTGAGCGAGCGCAGATTGAGCCAATCGTGCCAAGTCATGTTGAAGGCGCGGCCGGCATCGGAAAGTCCGGTCGCCAACAGCTCGGCTTCGATGGCGTCGAGCGCCGCGATGCCCCGGTCCAACCCCGCGCGGTCGCGCACGACGCCGACCTCGTCCCACATCGTATCGAGCAGCCGTTCGCGCAGGCCGTTCGAGTTCCCGCCCTTGCGCGCGAACGGCTCGAGTGCGCGCCCGAGTTCCGCGTCCAGCACCTCCCCGTCGGGCGCACGGTGGCCCGGATTGGCGGCGATCCAGCGCGGCATGACGTCGCCGGCGATGCCGCCGAACACGGTCGAGTTGGCGACGCCATTGCCGCCCAGCCGGTTGGCGCCGTGCATGCCGCTGGCGTCCTCGCCGGCGACGAAAAGCCCCGGCCAGGGCGTGGCGGTGTCGGCGCCGCAGATGACCCCACCCATGAAATAGTGGGCGGTGGGCACCACCTCGACCAAACCGCCGGCGAGATCGAAGCCGCAGTCGCGGCAACGGTCCACCATGCCCTTGAACTGCTTTGCCACATTCGCTGGTCCGAGGTGGCCCATCTCGATGTAGACCCCGCCGTGCGGCGTGGTTCGGCCGGCCTTCATCTCCGCGTAGATCGCGCGACTGACCACGTCGCGCGTGGCACGCTCGAGCTTGTCGTCATAGTCGCCCATGAACCGGTGCATCGCGCCGTTGAGCAGATGGCCGCCCGCCCCACGCAGCCCCTCCTCCAGCACGGTGCCGGTCATCCGCGTGTCCGGCCCGGCGAGCAGACCGGTCGGGTGAAACTGGACCATCTCCATGTCACGCAAGGGAAGGCCGGCACGCAGCGCCATCGCCAGTCCGTCCATGCTCTTGTCGCCGGATGGGGTGTGATAGCGATACATGGTGGGCCCGCCGCCGGTCGCCAGCAACACCGCCTGGGCGGCGACGAAACGGAACTCGCCGGTGCGGATGTCGATCATCAGCACGCCGGCGATGGCGCCGTCCTTCGCCGGAATGAGCGCGACGGCGCGGTGTTCCTCGAGGCGGCGGATCGGACGCGCCCACACCTGCTCCATCAGCCGGTTGATGATCTCGATCCCGGTGAGATCGCCCTTGTGCACGGTGCGGTCGAAGGTCTGGCCGGCGAAGGCCTTCCCGTGCAGCGTGCCGTCCGGATTGCGATCGAAGAAACAGCCGATCTCGTTCTCCAGCTCCTGCACGCGCTCGACCGCGGTCGACACCAGCGTCCAGGCGAGCTCCTGATGCGGCAGCCATTTGCCGCCCTCGATCGTGTCCATGAAATGGCGCTCGACCGAGTCGCCGGGGTTGAGCGCGACGTTGTAGCCGCCCTGCACCATGCGCGTGCAGCCGCATTTGCCGAGCAAGCCCTTGCTCGCGACGGTGACGTCGAGATCGGGATCGGCCTTGTGCGCGTGCAACGCTGCGAACAGCCCGGCACCGCCCGCGCCGAGGATCAGAATATCGGTCTCGAGACGCTCGAGGGTCATGCGATCCTCAGAAAAATGTAATTAACTCTGTTCCGTCAATATGTTTTGAATGACAAGAACCTGTTCCCAATCGATCCCGCAAGGACACATAAGCTGCCGCGCGCCAACGCCCTACGGCATGGTGCCGATTTGTCGCGTTGGCAACCCCCAGGGAGCGCGTTTCGGACGAAGCCGCGCTGCCGCATTTGAGCGATGTACCACAACTAGTCATTTTGGCTGATCGAGGGAGGAGGAGCGGGTAGGTCGCTTGGGTCCGGGTCAAAAGCCGAAAGGCTCGCAATATTGGTGCGCTGTCCGGCCGGAATCCACAGTACTGGAAACGCACCTCCCTTGAAGTGGACACCGGCGACCGCTGAGCCTCTCTTGGCGCAAGGGAAAGGGTTGAGAGCCGGCGAGCACTCCATATCGTCAGCTCCGGTTCGGCTTGCCGACGAAGCCGCAGCCGTGGCCTGCCGCATGGGCGGCCCAGCCGCCGGCGACGCGCCCACTGAATATGGACGGACCCAGCATGGTGCCTTCGAGACCGGCGCGCCCATTGATGTGGCCGCCGGCCATGCCTGCGACCTCGCCCGCGGCGTAGAGGCCGGCAATCGGCTCGAAGTGCTTGTCCAGCACGCGGCACTGGAGGTCGGTCTTGGCGCCGCCGAAGTTCTTGCGCGCCAGCGGGAAGATCTGAACGGCGTAATAGGGTGGCGTGTCGAACGCCTTCGACGACTTGAGCGCCTTGCCGAATTCCGGCTCCGTCTCGAGCCGCGCTTCGCAAGCCTTGTTGTAGCGCTCGACGGTGGCGAGGAATGTCTGCACGTCGACGTCCATCCTTTGGGCCAGCTCGGCGAGCGTGTCGGCCTTGCGGATGAAGGGCGAGTTGTCGAGCAGCTCCGCCACCTTGGCCCGCACGACCTTGTCGCCGTCGCGGTAGTAGGGATCGGCGACCTCCATGGTCGCGGTCATCGGTGCATCCATGATCGCCCAGGCGTGGCGCGGGCTCTGCGCCATCAGCGCGGGGCTCGCCGAGTTGCCGCCCGACATCGCCTCGTTGTGGAATCGGCGGCCCTGCTGATTGACCCAGATGTAGCCGGGCACCAGGCGGAACACGAGGCCGCGGCGCTGTGCGGGGTCGCGGTAGTCGGGCGTGGCGTACACGTAGAACCAGATGTGGTCCATGTGGGTGAGGTAGCCGCCCGCTTGGCGGATGAGCTCGTGTCCGCTCCCGGTCGAGCCGCGCCCCGATCCTTCCAGGACCCTGTCGTTCCTGAGCGCGGGGTTGAACTTGAGCACCATGTCGAGGTTCGAGTTGAAGCCTCCGGTTGCCACGACGACGGCCTCGCTTCTGACGGCCACGGGCTCGCCGTTCCTGGCATTGCGGCCTTCCAGGCCGGTGACGCGGCCGCCCTCGACGCTGAGCCCCGTGATCTCCGTCTCCGGAACGATCTCGCCGCCCCTCTGACGAAAGCCTGCGATGAGGTGGGTCATCAGGCCCAGACCGTTGCGCTCGGGCCGGGTCCAGCGCTGCACGCAGTTGCCCTCCTGGACTTTCAAGTCGACCCACTTCACGCCGAACCCTTCGGCCCAGTGATAGAGATCGTGCAGGCTGTGCTCGATGTAGTAGCGGGCCCAGACCACGTCGGTCGACGGACCTCCCCACTCGATCCAGTCCTTGAACGCGAGATCCGGCGTGTCGTGGATGCCGCTCTCTTTCTGCAACGGCGACCCGACGATCAGGCAGCCGCCTCCGGAGACGATGGCCGCGCCGCCGATCTGGGAGTCCTTCTCGAACGCGATGGCGCGCGCTCCCGCATCGCGCGCCTCGATGCCGGCCGCCATGCCGGCACCGCCCGCGCCGACGATCGCGATGTCGGTCTCGTATTGCTTGCCACCTGCCATTGGCGAAAGTTCCCTATTTGCCAAGTGTGTGCCGCGAGTGGTCCGATTCCGAAGTTCGTCAGCACTCGCGGCACGTCGGATACGAACTTCGGAATTTAAGGACCACTAGCAACTCTATGACTCTAGTGCCCTTTTTGAACCCGAAGTTCGCGATCGCATTTGCCGCACGATGTACGCGAACTTCGGGTTCAGGGCACTAGCGGCGCCGCGCCACGCCATCCTCAGAACATGCGCGCCAGCAGGATGAACGCGACGACGGCCGACACTCCGACCGCGACCGTCGCAAGCTCTTTCTGGCCGTCGCGCCAATCGAGGTTCTCGATCACCAGCAGCCGCAGGCCTCCCAGCATATGCACCATCAGCAGGAAGACGAGGCCGCTTTCGGCGAGCTTCACCAGCGGCCGGTCGCTCCAGCGCAGGAAGCTTTCGAAATGTGCTTCGCCACGGATCGCGAGCCCGAGCGCAAGGAAATGCAGCGGCAGGAAAATGGCCAGCGCCAGGCCGGAGAGCCGGTGGACCAGCGCCGCCACCCAGAGCACGCTCTTGCGATGATTTAATCGCCGTGCGGTCATGCCAGTACCACGGCGGCGACCGCCCGCAGGCCGAGGATGAGTAGCGAAGCTCCGAAAGCGGTCGCGAAAATGCCGGCGCTGCGATCCCTGAGCGGCGACCATTCGGTCAAGACGTTGCGTACGCCGATCGCGGCGTGAACGGCCGCGGCGGCGACGAAGATGCCGTAGACCGACGCCCAGACGGCACTGCCGCGCGTACGCGCCAGGATGTCGGCGGCCGTCATCCCCTTGCGGGTGGCGTAGAAGATGACCGCTACGTGAAGAAGAACCAGCGGCACCATGAGCGCCGCGGTCGCTCGCTGCCAGACGTAGAGACGGACGTTCATATCTCGCCCTTGAGATAGGCGGTCATGGTGCGGCGCTTGAGACCGGCGATGGAGGCGGTCGGATTGAGCGCCTGCGGGCAGTGCTCCTGGCAGGACTGGTGCGAGTGACAGGCGTGACAGCCGCCGGAAGCCGCGACCGCCTGCAGACGCGCGGGGTTTCCGCCATCACGTTCATCGTTCACGAGCGTCCAGGCGCGATTGAGCGCCGCCGGTCCGAGATAATCGGAATTCCATCGCACCGTATCGCATGCGGCATAGCACACGCCGCAATTGATGCATTCGATGGCGGCATCGGCGGCGATTCGCGCCGTGCTGTCGGGCTTGATCTGCTCGATGGCGTCGTGGCGCGTCTTCGACGGCACGAACGCGCCTTTCGCCTGCTGCCACTTCTCGAAGAAGGGAGCCATGTCGGCGGTCAAATCCTTGATAATCGGCAGGTTCTCGAGCGGGCCGATCTGCAGGCGCCCGCCCCCGGCCACGCTCGATACATGCGTGCGGCAGGTCCAGCGCGGGCGGCCGTTCACCGTCATGGCACACGAGCCGCATACGCCGACCCGGCAGGCAAAGCGGTAGGACAAGGTCGGGTCGAGATGTCGCTGCACGAAGGTCACGATGTCGAGCACGGTCTGATTTTCGCGCAGCGGAACTTGGTAGGTCTCGTACCGGCCCTGCTGCGCCCCCCGCCAGAGCGACACGGTCAACTCGGATCGCGCGTCAGACATCGCTCTTCGCTCTCAGTATGATCCGCGCCGCCCCAGCCCTCGCTTCCGGCAGCAAGTCTAGCAAGCGCACGACCTCTCCAAAAGCCGACGGTGGCCACCGCGCCCACCGAAGGTCCATCGATGTGACCCTCTGCCTCTCCCCAGGCCTCCCTGTTTGCGGTAGCGTGCCTGCGAGCCGCCCTTTCAAGCGGGACGTGCCGAAGTCCCCGCGTCATTGCCAGCGGGCAGCGCAAGTGCCGTCGGCAGGCGCTATAGCACTCGAAAATCACGACCTCGCGTTCCCCGGTGCGACCTGCACCTCACTCTGAACGCTCGCGCCTGCCCGGGCGCATTGCGAGCATTGCAAAGGGGACCAGCCATGACGCTGCTTCGCCGTCAATTCCTGCGTCTTACCGGAGCCGCCATTGCGGGGCTCTCCATCTCGCCGCCGGCGCGGGCCGAGGACTATCCGACCCACGCCGTCACCATCGTTGTGCCTTTTACGCCGGGCGGGAGCACCGACATCGTCGCCCGCATGCTCGCCCAGAAGCTGGAGCAGCGCCTGGGCAAGACCTTCGTGGTCGAGAACCGGCCGGGCGCCGGCACCATCATCGCGGCCAGCGCGGTCGCGAAAGCCGCGCCGGACGGATACGTGCTGCTCATGGCGCCGAGCTCGACCATGGCAACGAATGTCACGCTCTACAAGAAGCTGCCTTACGATCCGACGGCCGATTTCATTCCGCTCGCGGGCCTCGCGCGGGTGCCGTTCGTCTTGATCGTCAACCCGTCGCTTCCCGTGCATTCGCTGCCGGAGCTGATCAAATACGCGAAGGAGCGGCCCGGGCAGCTTTCGTTCGCCTCGGTCGGGCCCGGCGTTCCCCATCATCTCTACGCCGAGCTGTTGATGAGCACCGCTGGCATCGCGATGACGCACGTCCCCTACAAGGGCAGCGCGCCCGCCTTGAACGACGTCGTCGCCGGCCACATTCCGTTGATGTTCTGCGACATTCCGCCGGCGCTGGGAATGGTCCAGGCCGGCAAGGTCCGCGCGCTCGGCGTCACCACCTTCAGCCGCGTCCCGGCGCTTCCCGACGTGCCGCCGATCGCCGAAGCCGGCCTGCCGGAATTCGGCGCACTTCCCGGGTGGCATATGTTGGTCGCGCCCGGCAAGACTCCGCACGACGTCGTCGAGAAGCTGCACGCCGAGTTGATCGCAATTCTCGCGCTGCCAGAGATCAAGAGCGAGATTGCCAGGCTCGGCATGCTGCCCTTCGACAATCCATCGGTGGAGGGGCTGCAAGGCTTCGTCAAGTCGGAGATCGTGCGCTGGGGCAAGGTCGTGCAGCGAGCCGGGATCGCGGGGTCGGAGTAACGCGCCGATGCGTGTCCCGGATGCGGTGCAGCGCGAAGCGCTTGCGAGCGGTGCACCGCTGATCCGGGACCGCCAAGAACTCGATGGTAACGGTCCCGGGTCTGCAGCACATCATTCGCTTCGCTCATGCTGCGCTGCGCCCGGGACACGCGGCAGACAAGACCGAGCTCGGGAGATTCACGCCGAATGCGCACTCCCCTTCCCGGGCCGATGACGATTGGCACCGCCCGCCGCATTCACTAACATCCGCGGCGCAAGCTTTCGGACCACAACACCAACCACAAACGGGGGAAGCGCGATGAAGCCGCCGCGTGCGTGGATGCTCGGCCTGCTCGCGGCATCGGTCGCGGTCGCCACCGCGGCGCGCGCGCCGGCGCAGGAGCATTATCCCGCGCGGGCGATCCGCCTGGTCATCCCCTCGGTTCCGGCTGGGGTGCACGACATGATCGGGCGGGTCTGGGCTGAGAGGGCCAAGCCGCAGCTCGGCATCATCGTCATCGACAATCGCGGCGGCGGCGGCCTGATCGGGACCAACGACGTCGCCCACCCGCAGCCCGACGGCTACAGCATCCTACTCGGCAGTACCACGACCCATGTGTGGCTCACGCCGGCGATGGCCAACCCGCCTTATGATCCGGTCAAGGAGTTTTCCGCGGCCGCCGTCTTCGCCTATAGCTCGACCTCGATCGTGATCAATGCCTCGGTGCCGCCGCGCACGCTCGGGGAGCTAGTCGATTACGCCAAGGCCAATCCGGGCAAGCTGTCCTATAGGTCGGCCGGCAACGGCTCGATCACCAATCGATCCTCAAGGCCGTCAGCACCAAGCCGCAGTGACGACCGCGGTGACGCAGCAGAAACGAAAAGGGGAATACGATGAACGTGATCCACCCACCGCAACCCGTTCTGGACAAGCGCAGCGAGCCGCATGTGCGCCGCTTCGAGGAGCAGCGCTGGCTGATCGACAACATCATCCGCGCCAACGGTATCGACTGGGACCAGCCGCGTTCGCTCTATCTCAGCGGCCCGTGCGGCAACGAGGCCAACGCCGATTTCGCCGGGATCCGCGAGCGGGTCAAGAAAATGGCCGACATCGGCCCGGCCTTCGAGGCGGTCGCGCGCCGGCGGGAGGCCAAGGCGAAAACCGCCGAGGAAGCTGATCACAAGGTGACCGCGCGCGACAATTACTTCATGGCGGCCGTCCACTGGGGCGCCGCGCAGTGGCCCTATGACCAGAACGACGAGACCAATATCGCCTACAACAACAAGAAGCGCGAATGCTACGCGAAATACGCCGCCCTCGCCGATCATCACGTCGAGCCGGTGTGGGTTCCGTTTCAGGACAAGGCGATCCCGGCCTGGTTCCACCTGCCGCCCGGTTACAAGGGCGGCCGCATCCCCGTGGTCATCGCGATCCCGGGCATGGACAGCTTCAAGGAGATCTCGGTCGCGCTCTACGGCGACCGCTTCCTCAACCGCGGCATGGCGGTGCTGGCGATCGACGGGCCGGGCCAGTACGAGGCGCCCATGGTCGCGATCTACTTCTCCGTGGCGAACTGGAGCGCGGCCGGCAAGGCGCTGGTCGACTGGCTCTGCAGCCGGCCGGAGATCGATGCCGAACGCATCGGATGCTCCGGCACCAGCTTCGGCACTTTCTTCGGCACCATCCTCACCGCCCACGAGCCCCGCATCCGTGCGTTCGCCGCCATGTCGGTGTGCCACGAGCCGGGCTGCCACACCATCTTCCAGGAGGCCTCGCCGACCTTCAAGAAGCGGTTCATGTACATGTCGGGCATCACCGACGAGGACGAGTTTGACCGCTTCCGCAAGACCATCACCTGGGAGGGCCATGCCGACAAAATCCGCGCGCCCTATCTTGTCGTCGCGGGCGAATGCGAGGAGCTTAGCCCGATCGAGCACTCCGAGCGGCTGGTCAAGACGGTGAAGGGGCCCAAGCAGATGGTGGTCTACCAGGAATCGCGTCATTCGGTCGGCAACGTCCCGGCGGCGAATCTCGGGCCCTTCCCTCCGATTCTGGTGGCGGATTGGCTGGCGGACAGGCTCGCCGGCAAGCCCTTTGCGAGCGAGCATTGGTTCGTGCGCTCGAACGGCCAGATCGACAAGACGGCGTATTGATACGGCCGCATCTAGGGCGGGTTAGGCGAAGGCGTAAGCTGCCACCCTGCGGCGAAAGGGGGATTACGTTCCGCTGGTCCGCCCCTACGCGCTCTGACGACTTCGCGCCTACGAAATCACGTTCGCCTTCGTGAGGAAGCCCCACACGTCGACCACGGGCTTGCCGGCGAAATCGAGATCGCGATAGGTCGAATGCGGGGCACACAGGATGAGGAGATCGCTGCGCTCGATCACCTCGTCGAGCGCGAGCAGCGCCGGGTCGGTGGTCACGAACGGATCGGTGGTCAGCACCGCATCGGCAAGGCTCGCGAGCGCCTTCTTGAACTTGTAGCTGAGCGAAGCGCGCGTGTCGTCGATTTCCGCCTTGAAGGCCATGCCGAGCAGCCCGACCGTCATGCGCGCAAGATCATAGCGCCGGCCGAGATCGTCGCAGACGTGGAGCACCAAGCCCTCGTTGACCAGCATGGCGGCGTTGCCGAGGCTGAACTGATTCTGCGCAAAGGCGGCAAGCTGCGCCGTGTCCTTCATCAGGCACGGGCCGGCTGCGAGCCCGGGCGTGGGAATGCCGCGGGCGCGCGGATAGTTCCGCTTCATCGCGTCGTACACCCGTCGGTAATCGAGACCGGCCGATTTTGCGATCAGGTAGAACTGGTTCGCAGCCGCGAACTCGATGTAACGGTAAGCGTTGTTGAACAGCTTGGCCAATTCGGCTTCGCGCGGCGTCACCACGACAAGCTCGGGGGCGATGGCGGAGAACAGCTTCGCCGCTTCCTGTTCGGCCGCCGGAGTCGTGCCGCTGATGATTTGCGGCGTTTCCTTGAGCTCCTTGATGCCGTGCCCCTGCACCATGCGCTCCGGGCAGAAGGCGAGCTTGAGGTCGCGGTTCTCGCGGTTCACATGGGCGTGCAGCCAATCGGTCGTCCCGGGAAACACGGTCGAGCGCAGCACCACCAGCTGACCGTCGGCGAGGTGCGGCAGCAGCGCGTCGATGCAATCCTGGATCACCTTGCGGACCGGATTGAGGAACTCGTCGATCGGCGTGCCGATCGTGATGATCACGGGTCCGTTGCGGGAAATATCCGCCGGCGACGACGTGAACGTGAGGCGATTCTGCTTCAGGGCCTTGGCGAGCAGCTCCTCGCCGCCGTATTCGATGAACGGCAGCCGGCCGGACCGCAGCGTCTCGAGCGCCTCCCGGTTGATGTCGTGGACATTGACGCGATAGCCGGCCTCGGCAAAGGCCAGCACGAGGGGGACGCCGACGTGGCCGCCGCCGCCGACAACGGTCAGGTCGGCGGCCTCGAGGCGCGCCGGCATCGCAGCAGTCGGCTCGGCACCGGCAAAATTCACGGGGGATAGCACTCCAAGTTCATGCCCGCAGGGCTGTTGCGCGCGCCCGGGTGGTGATAGCCCAGCCTGCGCCATTATACAAAGGCGCGCCGCCCGTCGCCTCGGTCATCACAGCTCGCGCGGAACCGGCAATGGCGTCAGGAGCTTGCCGCGATAGCCCTTCGCCCGCAGCTTGGGCGCAAGCTCGTCGGCGATGTGCCAGGAGAAAATGATGGCGCAGTCCGGCTGGTCGGCGAAAAGCCGGCTTTCCTCGACCACCGGAATCGACGTTCCCGGCATGCACTTGCCGATCTTCAGCGAGCCCGCGATCTCGCAGACGTAATCGATGATGGCCTCGTCGAGACCGAGATAATTGACGAGGGTCGAGGCGCGCGAGGGCGCGCTGATGCCGCAGATGCGCGCGCCGGTCTCCTTGAGGTCGCGGATCATGGCGAGCAGCCGGAGCTTCGAGAGCATCACGTCCTCGCGAAAGCGCTTGAGCCGCGCCAGCATCGCCGCGCCGCGCGGCTCGGCGGCAAGCATCGTTGCGACGCTGTCATTGACCGGGTGCACGCCACGCCGCGCGGCATAAACGCGAATCGATCCGCCGTGGGTCGGGATCGCCCGCGCGTGAAAGACCTCGAGCCCGTGCATCTCCAGCAGATTGGCGAGGCTGGTGAGCGAATAGTAGCGCAGGTGCTCGTGGTAGACGGTGTCGTATTGCAGCTTGTCCAGCAGGCCAATGAGATAGTGCGACTCGGAGACGAACACACCGTCGGGGCCGAGCAGATCGAGGATGCCTTCGACGATGGCATGCACGTCCTCGATATGGGCGAAGCAATTCGCCGCGGTCACCATGCGTGCGGGGCCGTGCTCGCGTTTCACTTCGGCCGCCACCGCCGGAGTGAAATAGCGCGTGAGCGTCGGGATGCCGCGGCTCACCGCGATCTTGCCGACCTCGGTCGGCTCGATGCCGAGCACGCGGTGGCTCTTGAAATTCGAGAGCAGGGTCCCGTCGTTGGAGCCGATGTCGATCACGAGGTCTTGCGGCTGAAGCTTGAGCAGCGCCGCAGCTTCCGCATAGAGCGCGGCAAAATTGTCACGTAGCAGCCTGGTGGTGCCGCTGGTGTAGGGATATTCGGGCGGAAAGATGATGACCGGATCGACCGCCAGGCCGAGCTGCACCAGATCGCACTTTGCACAGTGCAACAGATTGGTGGGGAACCAGGGCTGCTGCCGCGGCACCTCCCCGACGGCGACCATCTGGTTCACCGGCGGCATGTAGCCGAGCGAGAGCACGTTGGTCAGCGGGGCGTGGCCGCACAGCTGGCAGCATTCCACCGGTACGCTGGCTCCGCTGCCGGCGGCGCGGGCAATCTTGGCTGGAAACAACACCTTCTCCCTCTCGCCTATGCGGCCGGCGCCATGGCCTCGTGGTCCCAGTACCATTTGAGCGTCGGCGGCAATCCTTCCTCGAGCGGAACGCGGGGTCTATAGCCGAGCGCGGCCAGTTTCGAAATATCGGGGCACCGGCGCGGCGTGCTGCCCGCGAGTACCGCCGAGGACCCGAGCACGATCTCGCGATCCACGATGCCCGCCATGCGGCGGGCGAGATCGGCGATACTGACCTCTTCCGTGGTGCCGATATGGTAGATGCCGAGATGCTCGCCCTTCTCGCGCATGATCATCACGCCCAGCACCAGATCGTCGACGTGGCAGAAGCTGCGCGTCTCCTTGCCGCTCCCTTGGATCGGAAACGGCACCGCGCCGCGCGCCTGCGCGCCAATCGCCCGTTTCAGCCGCACGGCGAATTGCGGAATAACGTGATCGAACCCCATGTCGGGCCCATAGACATTGTGCGGTCGAAAGATCAGCACGCGTTCGAAGTGCTTACGCCCGTAATTGATCGCCATCATCTCGCTGATGATCTTGCCGGCGCCGTAGGAGAGCCGCGGATTGAGCGGATCGGGGACGACGAGCGGAGCAGTCTCGTCGGTCGGGACGTGCGGCGGCGTCTGGTAGACTTCGGAGCTCGAGGCCAGGATCAGGCGTCCGACGCCCTGGTGCCGGCACCCGTCGATGACGTTGACGATGCCCTTGACGCCGACATCGAGCACGAGGTCGGGTGCGCTGTAGAACGTCGCAGTGCCGTTGACGAAGGCAAGGTGATGTACCTCGTCAATGCCGCGCATGGCCGCATCGACCGCGGACGGGTCGCGGATGTCGCCCTCGATGAACTCGACGTCGCGCTCGACTTCGCGCAACCGGCGCAAGGCTCCGCGCGAATTGTCGTCGAACACGCGCACCGCTTCGCCCTGGCGCAGCAGCGCCTTCACCAGCGCCGAGCCGATGAATCCGCTGCCGCCGGTCACCAGGATGCGCCGGGCGCTCATAGCCGCTGCTTCCCCTCCGGAGGCGGGATCTCGACCCAGCAGCCGGATGCATGCGCGCGCCGCGCTGCGTCGATCAGACACTGCACGCGATAACCCTCGACAAAGCCAGGAGACGGGTAACCGCCGCGCTCGCAGGCGTCGATGAAGCGCTGCACCAGCTGCGACACCGGAGCAACGCGAGGATCGGCGGATCGATGGATGTCAGCGTCCTCGACCCCCACCTTCTGCAAGCTCGCATCGGCGCGGCGCGCATGCATGAGCTCGAAGCCGCGGAAGTAGTCGGTCGTGGGATTGGCAAGAACGAGTGTGCCGTCCTCGCCGTAGAACTCGATGCGGTGCCCGGAGCCCAGGAAAGACGCACAGCTCATCTGCAGACTGCCGCCGGCGCCGGACGCGAAGGCGATCGCCAGCGCAAGGCTGCTCTCGGCGTCGCCATCCGGCAATGGGAACACGCGACCGCCGAGACCGGCAATCGGACCGCAAAACCATTCGAGGTAGTGAAAGCAATGACAGACGAAATTGCCGAGGAGACCGCCACCGCCGCCGCTGGCTGTCTTCCAGCTCGCGAGGCGCAGGCGCGTCGCCTGGTTCTCGACGTTCCACGTTACGACCACGTGACGCAGGCGCCCGAGCGCCCCGCTGTCCAAGATCGTCTTGGCCTGCCGCCACGACGGCAGTTCGGGAAAGTTGAAATCGATGACCGTCGGTCGCCCGCTGGTGCGGGCGGATTCGAGCATGGCCCGGGCGCCGGCGAGATCGGCGGCCAGCGGCTTCTCGACGAAGACGGGCTTGCCGAGATCGAGCGCGCGCCGGGCGACCGCCGGCTGGAGATCCGGCGGCACCGCGATGGCGACGGCCGCGACCGCGGGGTCTGCGACCAGCGCGCGCCAGTCGCCAAGCCCGCGCGCGACGTTCGCCGTGCGCGCGAACGCGGCCGTGCGCACGGCATCGGTCCCCGCCAGCGCCACCACCTCGCAGCGCGGGTCGGTGCGGAACGCCGGCAGCAGCACCGTTCGCCCGTAGTTGCAGCCGACGATCCCTACTCCGATCACAGCGATATCTCCGCGGCCACGCCGGCGAAGCGAGCGTTGCTCGCGCCCCGACGCCGGTGTCGTCCGCCGGCATGCCCGGCCGGCCTCAAGGCCGCAGATACCACATCGTGCGCGCCGGCGGGAAACTCCCGCGAGAACCATACAAACGGTGCGAAATGCGCTAGGCTTCGCTGCTGGCCGCCGTCCCAGAGCGGTCCCGATTACGAGGGAGGATTTCGTCATGTCTGTGGTGTCGTTTCGCCTGGCCGCCGCCGGCCTGGCCTGTGTTCTGGTGACGCCCGCGAGCGCGCAACTGCTCGCCCACAAGGACCTGTCGGCGAACACGGCGATCACCATCGCGCAAACCGCCATCGCCACCTGCACTGCGAACGGCTATCGCGTGTCGGCCACGATCGTCGGCCGCAACGGCGAGGTCATCGTGCAGGTGCGTGGCGACGGGACCGGGCCGCACACCATGGAGAACAGCTTCAAGAAGGCCTTCACCGCGCGCACCTTCCGCATTCCGTCGGGCGAAATGGAAGACCGGCTGAAGAAAAATCCGCAGATGGGCGCGCAATATCTCACCGGCTTCACCACCGCGCGCGGCGCGCTGCCCATCAAGGTCGGCGACGACGTGATCGGCGCGGCCGGCGTCTCCGGCGCGCCCGGCGGCGAGAAGGACGAAGCCTGCGTCAAGGCCGCACTCGACAAAGTCGCCGACCAGCTCAAGTAAGCGGGTGGCAACCGCCATACCACGATGCAACGATATCTCGTGACGCGATCATCGCGCCCGCTGCGCGGGTTTGCGACCTTCGCCTCGACCGTGGCTGCGCTCATGGTCTGGGCGGCGACTGGAAGCGCCCAGACCTACCCCGATCGGCCGATCCGCGTGATCGTGCCGATCGCGGCCGGGAGCGTGACCGACGTGATCATGCGCGCCACCGCAAGCGAATTGACACCGCGGCTCGGGCAGCCTTTCGTGATTGAGAACAAGGGCGGCGCGAGCGGCATTCCCGGCGCGCAGGCCTGCGCCCAGGCGGTACCCGACGGCTACACGCTCTGTCTCGTCTATCACAATACGCTCTCCATCAACCCGCTGATGTTCAACAAGCTGCCCTACGATGCCGACAAGGACTTCACGCCGATCACCAATCTCTACCTCCTGGTGGAGGCGCTGTTCGTGAACAGCTCCCTCAATGTCACCACCGCGGCCGAGCTCAAGGCTTACGCGCAGGCGCATCCGAGCGCGCTCAACTATGGCACGCTTGGCCCTGGCTCCAATCCGGAAATGTTCTTGAAATGGATGAACCAGACCTGGAATGTGAACATCGTCGGCATTCCCTATCGCGGTGGTGGGCCGATTGCACAAGCGCTGGTCGCCGGCGAGCTCCAGGTCGCCAAGATGGGGCTGGGAAATTTTCTCGGACTCCTGGGAACCGGCAAGATCAGACCGCTTGCAGTCGCGGCCGCGCGCCGTTCGATCCTCGTGCCTGAGGTCCCCACCCTCGCTGAGGCGGGTATCGACTTTCCGCCGTTCGGCTGGTGGGGCCTCGCTGCTCCCAAGGGGGTGCCGCAACCGATCGTCGACCGCCTCAATGCCGAGTTCGTGAAGCTTTATCGCGAGCCGAAGTTCGTCGCCTATCTGGAGAAGCAGGCGGTGCTGCCGGCGCCAGGAACACCCGCGGAATTCGTTGCGTTCCTCAAGAAGGACCGGCAGGATGCCGCGCGCCTGATCAAGATCGCGAACCAGCCGCGCGAGGACTACAAGCCGGAGCCATGATCCTGAGGGCATGATTGCGCCCTCATGGCCGATCGCCGTTGGAGACATGCCATGCGCCGCTTCGTGATCGCTGCCTTTGCAGTCGGCATTTTGGCCGCGGGCAGCCTCGTCATCGGCCGGACCGCGCCCGTCGACGACGAGCAGGCAGCGAACCAGGCTCACAATGCCTTCATCTCCGGTCTCGGCAAGGGCGATCGCAAGGCCATCGCCGCGCTGCTCGACCGGCGTTTCGCCTGGACCGAAACCGAAGGAAAAACGCTCACGCGGCGCGAGACCCTCAAGGCGCTCCCCGCGCTTGCAGCCGCCAATCAGGGCGACGGCGATGTCCAAACCCATTTCTACGGGCGGATGCTCACCGTGCGGGGCGCCCACAACGACGCGCGCTTCCTGCGGGTATTCGTAAAGCGGCGCCACGGCTGGAAAGCGTTCGCGCTGCTGGAGACGCCGATCGCGGCGGGCGGACGGCCGGCTTCGGTGGAACAAGCCGCCGGCCCCGGCGATTGCGACAATCCTTGCCGCACCGTGCCCTACGCACCAAAGACGCAGATGGACAAGGACATCCTTGCTGCCTGGCAGAAGACCAAGATGCTCGAATGGAAACCGGATGCCGCGCAATGGGCGAATTTCATCGCCGACGAGTTCATGATCATCAACAACACGACGATCCGCAACAAGGAGGAGCGTGTCGCCATCGCCAAGCGCCAGCAGGACGCCGGTACCGGCACCCCCGGCGATCCCGTCACGTCCATGCACATTTTCGATTTCGGTGCGAATTCGGCATTGATGACCTCCGAGCACACGCCCTATCGCGGCGGCAAGCCCTACATCAATGTGCGCATCTGGGTGTTTCGTGACAACCGCTGGCAACTCGCCTTGAGCCAGCAGGTGGCGATTCAATCAGCCGCGCCCGCCGCCGCGATGGCCAGCAGGCAGTAACGGCGCCTCACGCGTGGGCGACGCGCCGGCCCGGCCGGGTGAGCAGCCAGAGCACGATCGACACGTTCACCAGATTCCAGAGCAGGCCGTTGACGAAGGCCGCCTGATACGAGCCGGTGAGGTCAAAAATCTCGCCGGACAGCCAGCCGCCGAACGCCATGCCGAAGAGCGTCGCCATCAGCACGACGCCGAGTCGCATGCCGGCCTCCCGAGGCGAGAAATATTCGCGTACGATGATGGCGTACATGGGCACGATGCCGCCCTGGAACAAGCCGAACAGCGCGGAGATCACGTAGAGCGACGCGAGCCCGTCGAAGAAGAGATACAGGAACAGCGCCAGCCCCTGCAGCGCGGAGCCCAACAGCAGCGTCGCCACCCCGCCGATGCGGTCCGCGACGAAGCCCGAGGCGATACGGCTGACAATCCCGAAGCCCAGCATCAGAGAGAGCATTTCGGCGCCGCGTGCGACGCCGTAGCCGAGATCGCCGCAATAGGCGACGATATGCACCTGCGGCATCGACATCGCCACACAGCAGGACAGGCCGGCGAGGCACAACAGTGCCTGCAGCGCGCTGGGCGAAACGCCCAGGTCGCGTTGCGTCGCCGTGGCAAAAGCGTCCGCCCGAGAGGCCGCTTGCGCCGGTGCAGAACGCCGAAGCAGCAGCAGAAGCGGCAGCATGGTGAGCGCGCAGAAGAGGCCGACGCCGATATGGGTCGCGCGCCAACCGTCGCTCGCAACGAAATGCTGTAGAACCGGCGGCCACAGGGTGCCACCGAGATAATTGCCGCAGGCGGCAATGGCCACAGCGATGCCGCGCCGCCGCGTGAACCATTGCGAGGTGTCCGCCATCAGCGGCCCGAAGGTCGCGGACGCACCGAACCCGATGAGCGCATGCACCAGCGCAAACAGCGTCAGATCGGGCACGAGGCCCGCGACGATGTAACCAAGGCTGAGCGCCACCGCACCGCACACGACCGGCGCCACGATGCCGAACCGATCGGACAGCCGCCCCATCACAACCCCACCGAAGGCGAAGCCGATCATGGCCAGCGTAAACGGCAGGGAGGCGTCCGCGCGCGCGACACCGAACTCGGCCTGTACCGCCGGAAGCACGACCGGCACCGACCACATGCCGACGCCGCCGATGGTGCCGAGCACCACGGCGGCGGCCAGCCGCCACCAGGCAAACGGAGATTCGATCCCGGCGTGTATGGTCCCGGAGGTGAGCATGGTTTACTTGGGCGGATTTGCCGGCGTTTTCCGTGCGTTGTCTTTGGGCGAGTCGTGGAACCTAACATCCTTGCCGGCTGCGCGCGGATCAAGCAACGCCAATCGGGTAAAAAGTTGGCAGGCTCCCGCATGTCTGCGGCGCTGCAAGCATCGTTGAGCGGGGTTGTCGCCTTGCGGGTTGACCGTGATACGTTGCCAGAGTGCGTCCCGATTGGGTTTAAATTCTCCGGTTTTGCGCGTGTTCTATTCGGAAAACCGGTTCCCGGTTTTCCAGACCATGCGCGGGGCGCGGCTGCACGGCAGGGATTGCTGCGGGGGTATCGAGGAAACGATGACGAAGACGACCACGCCGACCGACCGGGCGTTTCAACTCTCGCTGTCGGCCCAGCGCGCGCCGGTCGACTATGATCGGCCACCGACCTATTCCGGCCTGATCGCGGAGAAGGACGTGCTGGTGCCGATGCGCGACGGCGTCAAGATCGCGGTCGCCATCTATCGCCCGGACACGACGGACAAGCTCCCTGCCCTGCTCGCCCTGTCGATTCACAACAAGGATCTGCAGGGTCCCGAGCCGGCCGCGGCGTCGCTGGCTCATCCGGCCTGGTCGATGCTGTGGACCGGACCGGCGGAAGCCGGCGACACGCGTTTCTTCGTCGGCCGCGGCTACGCGCATGTGATCGGAAACCCACGCGGCATCGGCAAATCGGAAGGCGGCGGCTCGCGCGCATTCGACAGCTACGATCTCATCGAATGGATCGCGGCCCAGCCCTGGTGTGACGGCAATGTCGGCATGGTCGGCATTTCCGGCTTCGGCGCCGAGCAGCTCATGGCGGCGAAGCTCAAGCCGCCCCATCTCAAGGCGATCTTCCCGTTCGATCCGCGCGGCGCCTACGGCGAAGCGGGCGGCTTCCGCGACGAGTATCCCGGCGGCGTCATCCACCTGTTCCGGTTTCTGCTGCAGGTCTACGCCTCGGCTCATCAGCACAAAGGCCAGCCGAAGCCGCTGCCGCCCGAGCGGGAGAAGCTGTGGCAGGAGGCGATCGCCAATCCCGATTTCAAGATGTATCCGCACGTGTACAACGTGCTTGCGCTCAAGGGCCAGCATTTCCCGGCCTATTTCGACATTCTCATCGATCCTTACGACAAGGAGGCGGCGGTCGAGAAAAGCGAGGCCGAATTTTCGAAGATCAGCGTCCCGACCTATACCGGCTCGGGCTGGTACGGCTACACGTACAAGACCCATCTTGTCGGAGCGCAGAACTGGTTCCACAATATCAAGGCGCCGAAGAAGCTTCTCCTCGCCGGTCCAGCCCACCTAGATCGCCCGGTTACCGCGTTCCGCGACGAAATGCTGCGGTGGTACGACCAGTGGCTCAAGGGGATCGACACGGGAATTCTCAATGATCCACCGGTGCGGTTCTGGGTCATGGGCGCCAACGAATGGCGCTCCGGCAGCGACTGGCCGCTGCCGGAGACGCAGTGGATCAAGTTCTATCTGCGCGGCTGGGAGCGCCTCACGACCGAGCCCTTCGTGCCGTCGAGTGCCGACGACTATCAGGCGCCCGACGCGTTCGCGCAGATGCCCGCGAGCCAGACGAATCGGATCCAGAAGCTGCGCTATCTGAGCGAACCGCTGGCCCGGGATGTCACGATCGCGGGGCCGAGCGTGCTCAACCTCTACGCCTCGATCGACCAGGACGATACCAACTGGATCGTCATCCTGAAGGATGTGGGGCCGGATGTGGGGGTGCAAACCGCCCGCGAAGGCGAGCGCGATATCACGCCCGGCCTGCACGAGCGCGAGCTCACCCGCGGCTGGCTCAAGGCCTCGCATCGGGCGGTCGATCCGAGCCGATCGCTGCCCGGCCGGCCCTGGCATCCGCTCACGCGCGCGGCAGGCAAGCCCGTCGTTCCCGGGGAGATCGACGAATACGCCATCGAGATCATGGCGACCGCCAACGAGTTCAAGAAAGATCACCGCATCTGCGTCGAGATCACGAGCCTCGATGTCGCGACCGGCGTGGGCAGCGCCACAAATGTCGAATACATTCCCTATCACATCTGCAGCAGCAAGACCGTGCTGCATCGGATCTATCACGATCCCCGGCACCCCTCGCACCTGCTGCTGCCGGTCATTCCAAATGCATGACGGTTGCCGCCTCGCAATGCGTGAGGCGCAGCAAGCGTATTGCGCCTCTTCGCGACCTGCGCTCCAGTACGCTTTGCTATTGCGTTCCACGGCACCGTCTGCCGGTTTAATTCAAATGGTGAATGCGCGCTCGGTGCCAATGCGAGGACCCATCATGCCCGAAATCACGATTAACAATCCCGATGCGCTGGGCAAACCGCTTGGCCAATATTCCCAGATCGCGCGGGTCAAGGCATCCGAGTTTCTGTTCATCGCCGGTCAGGTGGCCAGCGACCGGAGCGGCAAGACCATCGGCGAGAACGAATTCGATGCCCAGTGCCGGCAGGTCTTCGCCAATATCGAGGCCGCGCTGAAATCACAGGGCGCAAGCTTCGCCAATGTGGCCGAATTTACCACCTATCTCGTGCATTCCCAGGACATCCCGAAATTCATGCAGTTTCGCCTGCGGGAATTTCCACGCATGTTCCCGAACGGCGCCTATCCGCCCAACACGCTGCTGATCGTCGACCGGCTGGTGCAGGAGCAGTTCCTGATCGAGGTGCAGACCGTCGCGGCGCTGTGAGCCCCTCCGTTTGCCGTCATTGCCGTCCTTGACCCGGTAATCAATCATGACTCGCTTTGCCCCCCGTTGGATCGAACGCGAAAACATGCTGTGTTTGACGTTTCCGCCCGCAACGGACCGAAATCGATGCCCGTTCATCTCGAGCCCGGCCCCGACACCGTGCACTGGGGTTATTTCCACGCCGGCCTTTCTCCCCGCCTCGCCGTCGACAGCGGCGAGCGCGTGACGATCTCGAGCGTCTCGGGCGGGCCCGAACTGATGCCCGACCCGCCGCTGGTTGTTCCGCCGGCGCTTCGGGCCATTCACGACAAGATCGCGCGCCAGCTCGGACCGCACATCTTGACCGGTCCGATCGCCGTCAAGGGCGCTAGGCCCGGACAGGTGCTGCAGGTCGACATCGAGGCGATCGACGTGCTGTACGACTGGGGCTACAACTCGGTGCGACCGCTCGCCGGCGCGTTACCGGACGATTTCGCCGAGAACCGCCATATCCACGTCGTGCTCGACCGCGCGTGTAAGTGCTGGCGGTTGCCGTGGGGCCAGGAGGTCCCCCTGGCGCCGTTCTTCGGCGTGATGGGCACGGCGCCACCGCCGGCCTGGGGCATGATCTCGACGGCGCCGCCCCGCCGGAACGGTGGCAACCTCGACAACAAGGAGCTCGTTGCCGGCACCACCCTCTATCTGCCGATCTTCGTCGAGGGCGCGCTGTTCTCGGTCGGCGACGGCCACGGCGTCCAGGGCGACGGCGAAGTCTGCATCACCGCGGTCGAGACCGGGTTGACCGGGACGTTCCGTCTCACCGTACGCGAGGACATGCGGCTCGAATGGCCGATGGCGGAGACGCCCACGCACATGATCACCATGGCGTTCGATCCCGACCTCGACGATTGCGTGGTGATTGCGCTGCGCCAGATGCTCGATCTGATCTGCGCCCGCGCCGGACTTGACCGCTATCAGGCCTATACGCTGGCAAGCCTCGCCGCCGATCTGCGCGTGACGCAGGTGGTCAACGGCAACAAGGGCATCCATGTGATGCTGGACAAGCGGTATCTCACACGCGGAGCGTA
Source organism: uncultured Alphaproteobacteria bacterium (assembly GCA_963821505.1). Taxonomy (GTDB): domain Bacteria; phylum Pseudomonadota; class Alphaproteobacteria; order Rhizobiales; family Xanthobacteraceae; genus VAZQ01. The sequence continues at coordinate 181,804 of CAWGEH010000034.1, read as the reverse complement.
ACCGTCACTCGCCGGTGACCTTGATCACCTCGGCCACTTTGTTGTCCTTCGGATCGACGATCACGATTTGCTGCGCGGTGAGGAAATACCTGTGGGTCTTCACCTGCGGGACCTTCTGCGCAACTTCGCTCGGCATGGGCTGCGGGGTCACGCCTTGAGGGATCGGGTCACCGATGGCGGCCTGAACGTCGGCTGGCGCGGCATCGGCCTTCTTGTCCTTGATGATCTCGCGGATGGTATAACGCTGCTCGAGCGTGAGATTGAGCTTGGGGGTCGTCGGCGCGAGCTGTTGCTGGGGCGCATTTCCCGGCGGGGTTTGCGACTGGGCTGTCGTACCGATGAACGGCAGCAATATCGCGAGGGCAAAGATCGGCGCCTTCTGCATTCTATTCCTCCCGGGTGGACGGGCTTGGCGATGACCGGCGCAGGAAGGAGCCCAGACCGGTGCCGAATTGGAGTGAACTTTTTCCTAGCGGAATAGTTCCCCAACCCGACCCGCGCCAGTGGGACGCATCGAATTTTGCCTGCAACGTCCCACATGAGTTTTACTTTGCGACATCCCATATGAGTTGGTGGGTCCTCCCCGCCGTTGACGAGCGGCGCAGAACCCGGACATGCCGGACGATCGGTGGCGCCACCATGAGCAGGGCTTTCGTCAAAGAACCGGACGGCGAACGCGCCGTCGAAGAGCTGCCGGGGCGGCCGATTTCCCCGCATCCGAATTTGGTCACCGCCGCCGGACTCGCGCGGATCGAGGCTGAGGTCACGCGTCTGCAGCAGGCGCACGCGGCAGCCTTGGCGGCGGACGATCGGGCCGCGCTGGCGCGGGTGGCCCGCGACTTGCGCTATTGGAACGCGCGGCGCGCGACGGCGCAACTTGTTCCGCCCCCGAACGACTCCACGCAAGTGCATTTCGGCTCGACGGTGAGCATCCTCCGAGACGACGGGCGCCGTCAGACCTTCCATATTGTCGGCGAAGATGAGGCCGATCCCGCGCGCGGAACGCTCTCGCACGCTTCGCCGCTGGCGCGTGCGCTGTTCGGCAAACAGGTGGGTGACACGATCCAAGTCGGGCACTCGCAAGCCGAAATCGTCGAGATTGCTTGAGGCCGCGGCCCGAAACCCTGTTCCGTAGGGGCCGTTGCAATGCGCGCAAACCATCACTATATCTCCGGCATTCGAGATTTTGCCTGCCTTGCAACTCGCCCGCACAGGGCTTTCCCAAGCACACGCCGAATCCGGATATCGGCTCGCACAAATGGTTGTGCGGTCCAAATGCCTTTGGGCGTTTTCAAGGAGGCCAATATGGCGACAGGTACCGTGAAGTTTTTCAACTCCCAAAAGGGATTCGGCTTCATTCAACAGGAGAATGGCGGCCCCGACGTGTTCGTTCACGTCTCGGCCGTGGAGCGCGCGGGAATGCGTGGTCTGGTCGAGGGTCAGAAGGTCAGCTTCGACATTGAAGCCGACCAGCGGAGCGGAAAATCGGCGGCAGCCAATCTGCAGACCGTTTAACTAGCGGTCGACATCGGGCCCGGCGCGAAATGCGCCGGGCTTTTTTGCTTTTTCGACTGTGCGAGATGGGGGCGCCCGCGCACCTGCAGCAGGATGATAACGATGGCCCGGAAACCTGGAACGCGCGCTGAATTCGTGCTGTTCGACGTGTTCTACGAGGACGGCTCGCAGCGGTCCAACCGCAAAGTGCCGAGCGCGGCACTCGGCGGCCTGGATGGTGATGCTCCCGCGCGCTCGATCATCGAGGAACAGGATCGCGCGATCGCCGAGAAGTCCGGCCTCCCGGCGGTCCCGATCAAGAGCGTTCGCCGCTCAGGCGGGAAGTGACCGGTAAATGGGCCGGACGCGCGACAAGAACCCCGGCCACAGCATGATCCGGAGCGAAGTCGCCGCTCGGTATTTGTTCGCCCGCACGATCCCCTGCCAATGCTCAGAATTCGCGACGCGCCATGCGTGAGATCGACCCGCGCATTCCTCGAGAAAAAGGTCGTGAGCGCAATATCTCCCGGTGTCGTCGGGCTCAGATCGGCTGCTCGAAAATCTTGGCGATCTGCTTCACGAGCTGATCGAGCGAGTAGAACTTGAGCGCCTGGTCGCGCCCCCAGGCGAGCGGAACCGTCTCGATGAACATCATGCGCGCCATATGCCGGCTGTCGTTCTGCGCGGCCTCGACGCGCTTGCGGCGGCGCGTCTCGTAGAAGGCGAGCGAATGATCGAGGTGCGCGACATCGGCGCGAGAGAGTTCGTCGGCTAGAACCGCCGCCGACTCCATGGCCATCGACGCGCCGATACCCGCCGTCGGCAGGAACGCCGCGGCCGCGTCCCCGAGCAGCACGACCCGGTTCTTGACCCAGCTTTGCGCGCGCTGATCGACGAGCTTCCAGAAGAAGAGCTCCTCCTCGTCGCCCGGCAATGAGTGCAGGATCGCGCCGGCTTTGCCTTCGAGCGCTGCGAAATGAGCGAGAATGCGTTCGCGACGCCCGACGCGATCGTCCGGATCCATGTTCTTGACCGGGCCACAGGCCACGATGCCGATCCGCTGCTTGGCGGGATAGACGCCGAGAAACCGGCCGGCGCCCCAATATTCGGTGACCGTGTCGTGAGGCACCAGCGCGTGGTCGGCCCACCAGACCCAACCGCCCCACCCGGTGTCGAACGTGGCGCCTTCTCCAAACACCAGACGGCGCACCGCGGAATGGATGCCGTCGGCGCCGACGACAAGGTCGTAGCGGCGCGTCTCGCCATCGCTCGTGCGCGCAACCAGCTGCGGCCCCTGCTGCTCGATTGCCTCGATGCCCACTCCCATGCGCGCCGGCAGGGCGCCGGCTGCCGCCGCGAGCAGCTTGAGCAGTTCGCCACGGCTGAGCTGCCGGATCGGACCGAACCGCTCGCTAATGACGCCGAGGTCATAGCGGTTGATCACGTCGCCCTTCCCGTTGGCAACAGCGTAGTAATCCATCGGCTCGCTTGCCGCGACGAAGTCGCCGAAGGCGCCAAGGCCGTGCAGGATGCGGCTGCCGAGGGGATAGAGACCGAGCATATAGCCGGCGTGCTCGAAATCCGGGGCGCGGTCGATCAGGTCGGGTTTCACATTCCAGCGGCGCAGCAGCGCCGCCAAGGTCAGGCCGCCGATTCCTGCGCCGACGACGAGAATACGCATGTCATCTTCCTGATTTCATGAGCACGGGAAGGAAAAAGAGCAGCGCCGCCGGGTCAAGCCCGCGGTGCGATCGGCATCGCTTTGCCTTGCCATGCCGGTGCATTTGACCCCGGCCTTCGGCGCGACCGGCGGTGCGCATGTCGGTTCGCGCCGACATGCGTCAGCTTCCGTATCCGGGAGCTTTTGGGTTTTTGGGTTACGAGCGCGGTCTTACTCGCGGGCCGAAGACATGAGGGTTCAAGGCTTCGCAGTCCAGGCCTTGAAGTCATCGTCCGATACGCTGGGCAGCTTCTTGACGAAGGCCACGATGGTCCAAATTTCCCGGTCGGGCACCTCGATGGCCCCGAAACTCGGCATGCCCGTCATGTTGATGCCGTTCTTGATGACCCAGAACAGCTCTGGGGGCGAGATCTCGTCGGCGAGTTCCTTGAGATCGGGCGGATCGGGATGCAACCCTTCGGAAAACTTGGCCCAATTCACGCCCGGCCCCCCGTGACAAGTCACGCAGCCGCGCTCGGAGAAGGCGCGCGCCCCCGCCTGCACGGTCGCAGGGTCGTCGAGCGATATCGGCGGCCGCTCCTTCGCGTGCCGCGCGATCGAGGCCTGGCGCACCTTGACGAGCGCCCATTTGACGACGGCGGGATCCTCGGCGGACGCGGCAACGTTGTAGAGGCCGCCGAAAAAATAAACGGCGGCGCCGATCGCGGCGAGGATTGCGAGGAGACCGATCAGGGCCAGCGTTTTCAGAGCTTTCATGGGCCAATCTCCGGGTGAAGCCACTCAAGCCTATCGTAGCGCGAACAGCGCGAAAAGAAACCGCGGGTTTGCCACGCCATGTCGAAGGCTCTGGACGGCAGGTCGCGGCGCGGCAAGAATTGGCCCGGAACCGCCCGCCGAAACGAGGCGGAGCAAGCTGACGGAGATCGCAGCCATGGGCCGACGACTTTTCCCAGTGCTGACAGCCGGCGCCGCACTGCTGTGCCTCGCGGCGACACATGCGCGCGCAGACGTGATCGACGGCGATTGGTGCAAGGCGGACGGCAAGCGGATGAAGATCCGCGGTCCCGAGATCGTCACGCCGGGGGGAAATCAGACGCGCGGCGACTACACCCGCCACAGCTTCGTCTATGTCGTTCCGGTGGGCGAAGCGGGCGAAGGCGAAACGGTGTCGATCGTCCTGCTCTCGGAGTATCTGGCCCATGCGCGCCAAGGCGCCCCCGATGCACCGGTCCAGGTATGGAACCGGTGCCCGCCGGGAATAGCCGATGCGCGGCCGGCGCATGGCAATGATCGGGCGTAGGACCGAAATCGGGCGTAGGACCGAGCGTTATCGCCTTGCGCGCCGTACGTGCGGCGCGGACGGTCAGGTGGAGAATCCGCCATGGCGCTGACCAATGCCGACATCTGCGACTTCGGCTGGAAGGCGCGCGACTTCGATCTCAAGGGCGTGGACGGCAAGACCTATTCGCTGGGCGATGTACGTGGGCCCAAGGGCACGCTCGTCGTCTTCATCTGCAACCATTGCCCTTACGTGCGCGCCGTCATTCGCCGCCTCGTGCAGGAGGCCAACGCGCTCAAAGCGATCGGCATCGGCACGATCGCGATCAATTCGAACGACACGCAATCCTACCCCGAGGACTCCTTCGACAACATGAAGGCCTTCGCCCAGGCGCACGGGCTCACCTTTCCCTACGTAATCGACGAGACGCAGGAGGTCGCGCGCGGCTATCGCGCGCAATGCACGCCCGATTTCTTCGGCTTCAACGCCAACGATGAGCTGCAATACCGCGGGCGGCTCGACGCCGGGCGCATGAACTTCATGCCGGGCGCACGGCGCGAGCTGTTCGAGGCGATGGCGCACGTGGCGCAGAGCGGCCGCGGACCGCTGGAGCAGACCGCGAGCATGGGATGCTCGATCAAGTGGAGAGGTTAGCGCTCAATCTGCGCGGGGGCTTCCTTCTCGCCTCCAACCGAGTAGGCTGCCGTTCTCCCCGCGCCAAGGGCGGGGGCATCCAAGGAGAAAGATCACAATGGCGAAGGCGTATTGGATCGCGTGCTATCGTTCGATTTCGAATCCGGATGCGCTGGCGGCTTACGCCAAGCTCGCCGGTCCTGCCATCGCCGCCGCGGGCGGGCGTTTTCTCGCGCGCGGCAACGCCGCGAAAGCCTATGAGGCCGGGGTTGCGGAGCGCGTCGTGGTAATCGAGTTCGACAGCGTGGAGCGCGCGGTGGCGGCCCACGACGGCAAGGAGTACCAGGCCGCGCTCAAGGTATTCGGCAACGCCGCAGTGCGCGACCTGCGCATCGTCGAGGGGCTGGCGTAGCGGATGGGCGCAAGTGTCCGCGCGCGCATCCGATTTTGTCCCTGCCCTGTTCGTCACCGTGCCGCCGGTCTAATGTCGGCGCCGAGGTGAACGTCATGCATGTCTTCAGCCTGCTCAAGGAACAGGAGTGGAACCCAAAGCGCCACGTGGAGAAGGTCCTCGGAGAGACCGCCGAAGGCGACGTCACGGTCGCGTGCTGGGAGCCGGGCCAGATCAGCCCCAATCATTGTCATCCGGGTGCGACCGAGATCTATTTCTGCTTCGAGGGCGGCGGCAAGATGCGCACGCCCAAGGAAACGGTCGACATCGTGCCCGGCGCGTTCGTGGTGCATCCGCCGGGCGAACTGCACGAATATATCAACGGGCCGCAGCGCACGCTGCTCTTCCGGGTGCGCTACGGCGCGGACATGTCGAGCCGCCATTTCGAGTGGCGCGGCAACGCGCAGTGGACGCAAAAACCGCGGGATGCCGAATATTTCCGCCGGCACCCGCCGGGATGAGCGCCGCGCGCCGGATCAAGTAGCGGGATGAGGGCTGCATTCCTCGCGCTTGCGCAGCACGTCGCCCGCGCGAATGCTATCGTCACCGCGCCGAAGCGGGCGTGCCGACACGGTGGAAAAGCGCGATGATCAGAAATTTCCACGTCCTCTATGTCGGCCAGATCGAGCTCGACAATGTCGGGCTTGCCGGCACGCCGGCCAACGACCGGCGTTATTCCGATGAACGCTTGCGTGAAGCCTTTACGACCGCTCGCGACGTTGCCCAGCACATGGACCGCCTTGGCTACGACGTGTTGTGGACGGCGGAGCATCATTTCCAGCGCGAGGGCTACGAGTGCCTGCCCAACCTGATCCAGCTCGGATTGTGGCTCGCGACCCAGACCGAGCGGCTCAAGTTCGGCTGCGCCTTCAACGTGCTGCCGATGTGGCACCCGATCCGGCTGGCCGAAGACTATGCGATGGCCGACATCGTGACCAACGGACGCGTCATCATGGGCGTCGGCCGCGGTTACCATACCCGTGAAGTGGAAACGTTCGGGGCGCCGCTGCTCGACGCTGACGCCAATCGCGAGCTGTTCGAGGAGCAGCTCGAGCTTCTGCTCAAATGCTTCAACGCGGACGCCTTCCACCACAAGGGCAAGTACTACGAGTGCCCGCCGCCGGTCGACTATCGCGGCTATCGCCTCGAGGACATCACCATGGTCCCGCGGCCGCTGCACCTGCCGGTCGACATCTGGATGCCGATCGCAAGCGGCAAGACCATCGACATGATGGCACGCTACGGCCTCAAGGCGATGGTGACGCTCAACGGCGAAAAGATACTGGACGACGTCGTGCGCGCCTATCACGCCGCCTGCGGGCGCCACGGCCGCGCGAAGAAGCTCGGCGAGGACATGATCTGGGGCGCCGGAGTCTACCTCGCGCAAAGCCAAGAGGAGGCCGTCCGCAAGCTCAAGCCTGCGCACGACGAACGCTACAAGTGGTTCGCGCCGTTCGGCTTCGTGCGCTACGCCGACGAGCAAGGGCGCACCTGGGGCACGCCCGGGGCGCCCGCCCGGATACCCTCGCTGCGCGACGGAGTCGAGCAGAAGGCCTGGTTCTGCGGCCCGCCCGCGCAGGTCATCGACGGCATCAAGTCGATTGCCGACAAGTATCCGGGGCTCGAAAGCTTCATGATCCACTGGGCCGAAGGCCTCCCGCCCGAGGAATTCAAGGAGCAGCTCAGCTGGTTTGCCAAGGACGTGATGCCGGCGCTCAAGCGTGCGTGAGACGGACGAGCAACCGCGGGAGGAAGGGACCGCAAGCCAAATGAAAGACAACGTCAAGCGCGTGTTCTACGTGCGCCAGGTCGCCCATCCCTGCTATCTCGAGATCATCGCGCAGCGGCCGGAGATCCGGCTCGACAAGCTCGAGAACGAGACGCCCGACGAAGTCGTCCAACCGATCATCGCGGCCGCGCACGCCTACCAGATCGGGTCGGCGCGCGACGAGCTCCGGCCGCGGTTTCACGCCCAGCGCGACCTGCTCGCGCGCATGCCCAACCTGCTCGTCGTCTCCACCAGCGGTGCTGGCTTCGACACCGTCAACGTCAAGGACTGCACGGATGCCGGCGTGCTGGTCGTCAACCAGTCCGGCGGCAACGCCGAGGCGGTGGCGGCGCACGTGCTGGCGATGATGCTGACGCTCTCGAAGCAGATCATCCAGACCGACCACGCCCTGCGGCGCGGCACGATGCACGACCGCACGGCGTTCACGGGCAACGACGTGCATGGCCGCACCATCGGCATCGTCGGCCTCGGCAATGTCGGCCGCAGGGTGGCCGAGCTCTGCCGCGGCCTGTTCGGCATGCGGGTGATCGCCTGCGACCCCTATCTCGACGAGCGGACGATCGCCGCGCGCGGCGCCGTCAAGGTCACGCTCGAGGGGCTGTTGCAACGCGCCGACTTCGTATCGATCAACTGCCCGCTCGACGAAGACACGCGCGGCATGATCGGGGCCCGAGAATTCGCGCTCATGCAGCCGCATGCCTATTTCATCACCACCGCGCGCGGCTTCGTCCATGACGAACGTGCCCTCGCCGCGGCATTGCAGGCAAAGCAGATCGCCGGCGCCGGCGTCGACGTGTGGGACAAGGAGCCGCCGCCGCGCGACCATCCGCTGCTGCAATTCGACAACGTGATCGCGAGCCCGCACACCGCGGGCGTCACGCGCGAGGCACGCGCCAATATGGGCCGGATCGCCGCCGAGCAGCTGATCATGACGCTCGACGGCAAGCGCCCGCCCCGCATCGTCAATCCGCAGGTATGGCCGGCCTATACCAAGCGGTTCGAGCAGACGTTCGGGTTTCGCCCGGAAGCGTAGGATCGCCTCGGTCGATGCGCGCGCTCCGCAGGCATGTCGCCCAGCGTGACAGCGGCGCTCACTAAGCAAAGATTCCGGGCTGGCCAATAGACCAGCCCACGGATCGTGTCAGTGGCAGGTATTTTCACTGCCCATCCGTTGGCGCAGCCGAGCAAACCTGCTTAGCGACCGAACTTGGCGAACCGTCCGTTGCGATAGACAAAGAGGGTGTCGGTCAGTCCGTATGGCCCCTGGGCTGCGAATTTCCCGGCCAGCTCGCGCACCTGCTTCAAGCCCACGCGGCTGCGCGAGCCGGTCAGCAGCAGCACGTCGCGCGCCGGCACCGCCACGACGATGTCGCCGTTCACCTTGATCTGTCCGCCCGACCAGATGTCATCGATCAACAACAGGCTTGCGTCGTAGTCGCCTCCCGCCGAAAGCAGCGAGACATCGCCCTCGCTGCGCAGTTCGATCTTCGGCAGGATGCGTCTCAAATTCTCGATCGCAAGCGCCCTCATCTTCTCGCGGTCGATCCCGACGTCCTCTCCAGTCATGATGTACCGCATCCTCGTCGGATCGTCTTCGACATAGACAATGACGAGCTCGTTATTGAAACGGTCCGTGAGATGTTCCTGCTCGATGCCTCTGGCTTTAAACCCCCTGCGCTGATCATCGAGCCATTGCCGATCCTTGATGACTGGCACGATGCGCGAGGAGTCGAACTTGCCCTGTCCGCTCCGTGGTTGCGTCATTGCCGCTACGAAGGCGCGAATGAGGTGGCCGAGCCGCTGTGGATCGCTGGAATAATCCTTGTAGGCGTTGATCAGCAGGAGCGAGCGCTCTCTTCCGTTCGGATCGCTGATTGCCAGCTCCAAATCGCCGACCGCGGTGACCGTCGACGACGGCAGCGCCGCTTTCACCGCCCTTGCAAATTCGTCGGTGAAGGCGCGCGGCGTCAGTGTCTCGGCGCAGTTCGCTCCGCAAATCAGCACGGCATACAAGAGTACTGCCAGCAGATGTCTCATGCGCCCCCGAAGCCGGGCTTGAAACGACCCAACCATCGCGGCCGACGTGGGCCAAGGCGCGCAATGAGAACATATCAGGAACAAGAATGCAAGCGCAAAAGACCGTGCGCGTGATCAGCACAGAGGATGAATACGCGGGTCAGCCCTTCTCGTCGCGACAGACGACCCTCAGGCCATTGTTGTCGAGCCATTGGCCGCCCGTGCGCACCTGCCGACAACCCGGCGGCAGCGGCCGGCAGCCTATCGCACCGCACTCGACCTGCGCCCCCGGCGCGCGAGATTCTGTCGGCGCCTTACCTTTTGCCCGGAGATCGCGCCGAGTTGCGCTGTCGCAGGCGACGCCAACAGAACGAGCAGACTCAAGATCGAAATCCCGCAGCGCGCCATGGGTCCCGTCACGCGTTCTTTTGCATATTTTCCCGGTCGTTAATCGGCTCGGCGGCCTTTCCGTGGCTCGACATGGCCGTCTCCATCAAAATGGCGCCTGTCGGCGCATGGCCTCCTTCGACCGCATGATCCGGGCATTCATCCCCCGATATCCGCATCCGCGCGGGTGGAATCGCAACTTCGTTAAGGTTCCGTTTAGCTCTGGGCTCGATCATTTCGGCATGATCGACGACAACCCATCGTGCGTAGGGGACCCGAGCATGGACGACCCACGAGGGCGACCTTTCGGCCCGGCGACGTCGATGGGCGCGGCAACCGGCAGCAGGGACGGCCGCGACCCGAGGCAACTCGATTTATGGTCGGCGCTGCGACCGGAAACGCACGCATTCGAGCCTGCCGAAGCATCCGTGAGCCCACGCCAGCCGCCCTCCGCAGCCTCCGGCGATCGAACGCAGTCTAACCGAGCCCTGCGCCGGAAAGCCGGATCTCTGTTGATCGATCCGGCCGGTGTCCCCGTTCCCGCCATAACACCGGCATGGGATGAGGGGATCAGGATTGATCAGCGCAACGAATTCGTGATCCCCGGCCTTTCGGCCAGCGCCGTATCGTTCCGGCCCGCGCTCGTCGCAGGCGCACTGCTGGCGGTGCTTTTCCTGGGATGGGCAGTCGGATGGAGCTCGTATCGCTGGCTCGCCCCTACTCCCGCCTCGACGCCCGTCAATCAGCTCAGCGCTTCGGATTGCACGCTCGACTCCGGCAAGGAAGTCGGCTGCGTGTCTGTCAAATCGGACCGGGAGGCAATAGTAGGCACGGTCAGTACGCAGAAGGTCGCCGCTCCGACCGGCGCTGGTCGCGGGCACGAGCCCTCGCGCGGCAGCGCGCAACAAGCCGTCGCATCCGGGAAGCGGGACGCGTCGCCGGCGCAGCAGAATACGTCCTCACCGGCATCGGCGGCCAGCCAGGACCGGGTGAAGACCGCACCGCGACTTGTCCCCGTGCCGGAGACAAGGCCTACGACCATTGCGGGCTGGACCGTGCGTGAGGTTATCGGCGGGACCGCGGTGTTGGACGGGCCGGACGGCAGCTGGAGGGCACGGAGCGGGGATACGGTGCCGGGGGTGGGGCGGGTCGATTCCATCGTCCGCTGGGGCAACCGTTGGATCGTTGCCACGACCAAGGGCCTGATTTCGACGCCAAACTGATTTTTTCACGCGTCCCGCGGATCGGCCCACGCCATAAGCCGATGGTCCTATCCCGCGGCCCCGATCGGCCCCAACTCCATCATCCTCCGTTGGTGCGGCGCACGGGATGGCCCGCCTTGCGCCATTCGCCAACGGTCTCGGCAATGATCTTGACGGACTCCAGCGCGGTCTGACCGAGTTCGACGTAACCGACCGCCTCGCGCTCGATTCGCTCGCCCTCGGATTGCAGATAGGTTTTCGCCGCTTGCAGCTCCCCGATCAGCTTTTCCAATTCGACGAGCGGCGTCGCGCCTATTTTTTGAATCAACGCGGCGAGCCTGTCACCGCCGGCGCCCGCCTCTGCTTGGTCGAGCGGCATCGACAACGCCGCTACCGGAACGAGATCGCGAATGGCCTCGGTGGCGTCCATTATCGCCGCGACGGCTTGCGTGGTCTCTTCGGATTCCATGGCATTCATGTCTCGATCCAGATGACGGCGCTCGCGGAAAGATGCAGTCCGCACAATCATCCCGGAACAAGGTTAAGGTCGCGTGAATCCGTCTTAACGCTCGAATCGTCCTTCCCCCGTTGAGAACCTCAATCCTTACGCCGGCTAGATTGCCGTTGCCCGCCGCTGGATTCGGCGCAGATAGCGAACGGCGCGATCGTCGGGGTCATGCCCGGCGGACAGCGCGTGTTCCCAGTGCCGTCACCTCCACCCGTCCGATGCCCGAGATCCCCACTGGAATCCTCCGCTGCGCCGACTATACTCGCCGCGGTCGCGGACCCTTCCCCCCGACTAACAGTCTATGATTTCACGGAGATCTCGATGAAACGCTTAGCTCTCGCCTTGGGCACGCTGTTGCTGGCCCTCGCCGTGATACCGTCGGCGAACGCGGTTGTGCAGCCCCCGTGGGTTGTCGTCCGCTGGGCCTATGGCGACTGCAAGATCTGGCGCAACGATGTGAACGGCCCCTGGGGACCCGGCTGGACTGCGGTCGCGTTCGCCGGCAGCTACCCGGAGGCCTGGGCGAAGATGCAGGCCCTCTACGGCCGCAGAGTTTGCGTCTAGCGCGTGTTTCGGGAAAGTTGGGGGACCGGTTTTCCGAATAGAACTTGTGCAAAGCCCAAAGACCCTGGAGCGCATCACGATCCTCGCGCTCCGGCGCGACAATGGTTTCGCCCGGCTCCGCCGGGCGAAACTTTTTCATCGATCACTTCTTCTCGGCAGCCGAGCGGCGAGCCTTCCGGCCCTTGCGCGCATGAATTGGCGCGGCCCGCATCGCCGCAGATTTGCGGTCGCAAGGTTACGCGCGCCTCGCTCACCGCGCGTGCCGGCGTTCAAGCGCGGGTAAAGCCTGGGAAGGCGTCAGTTGTCCAAGAAGCTCCGCAGCTTCCGCGACCGGCTCGGATGCTTGAGCTTGCGCAGCGCCTTGGCCTCGATCTGGCGGATGCGCTCGCGCGTCACCGAGAACTGCTGGCCGACTTCCTCCAGCGTGTGGTCGGTGTTCATGCCGATGCCGAAGCGCATGCGCAGCACGCGCTCCTCACGCGGCGTCAACGACGCCAGAACGCGTGTCGTCGTTTCGCGCAGATTCGATTGGATGGCGGCGTCGATCGGCAGGATCGCGTTCTTGTCCTCGATGAAATCGCCGAGGTGCGAATCCTCCTCATCGCCGATCGGAGTCTCCAGCGAGAGCGGCTCCTTGGCGATCTTGAGCACCTTGCGCACCTTCTCGAGCGGCATGCCGAGCTTCTCGGCGAGCTCCTCGGGCGTGGGCTCGCGGCCGATCTCGTTGAGCATCTGGCGCGACGTGCGCACGATCTTGTTGATGGTCTCGATCATGTGCACGGGAATGCGGATGGTGCGCGCCTGGTCGGCGATCGAGCGGGTGATCGCCTGGCGGATCCACCAGGTCGCATAGGTCGAGAATTTGTAGCCGCGGCGGTACTCGAACTTGTCGACCGCCTTCATCAGGCCGATATTGCCTTCCTGGATCAGGTCGAGGAACTGCAGCCCGCGGTTGGTGTACTTCTTCGCGATGGAGATCACGAGCCGCAGGTTCGCTTCCACCATCTCCTTCTTGGCCTGGCGCGCCTCGCGCTCGCCCTTCTGCACCATCTGCACGATCTTGCGGAACTCGCCGATCTCGAGCCCGGTCTCGCCCGCGAGCACCTGGATCTCGTGGCGGTGCTGCTTGACCTTGTCCTTGTCCCTGGCGATCAGGCTCTTCCAGCCCTTGGCGGAAAGCTTCGACACCCGATTGAGCCAGCGCGGATCGAGTTCCGAGCCCTGGTAGTTCTTGAGAAAATCCTCGCGCGCGACGCCATGGCTCTCGGAAAGCCGCATGAGGCGGCCCTCGTAGCCGACGAGGCGCTTGTTGATGTCGTAGAGCTGCTCGACCAGGGCGTCGATGCGCGCCTGATTGAGGCGGAGCGACTTCACTTCGGCAATGATGTCGTCCTTGAGCTTCTTGTAGCGACGCTCCTGCGCGGGCGAGAGCGAATTGTTGCGCAGCTTGTTCTGGATGTCCTGGTCCTGCAGGCGGCGCAGCCGCTTGTAGGCATCGGCAATGTTGTCGAAGGTCTCGACCACCTTGGGCTTGAGCTCGGCCTCGATGGCGGCAAGCGAGAGCGAATTCTCCATGTCATCGTCGTCGAAATCGCCTTCGCCGGGCGGCGTCTCGGAGCCCTCACCCTCCTCGCCGCCATTGCCGCCATTGCCGCGCTCGGACGCCGGCTTGAAGGGCGTCGCGCTCGCGGGCGCGGCCGGCGGCGCCGGCGTCTGCGCCAGCACGCCGGGAACCGGCGTGACGGCGGCCGCCACGATCGGCTGGCCGTCGGGGCCGATCGTCGGCGCCGGCATGGCCTTGGCGTCGGGACCGGCATAGGTGGCTTCGAGGTCGATGATATCGCGCAGAAACACCTTCCCCTCGTTGAGCTCGTCACGCCAGATGATGATGGCCTGGAAGGTGAGCGGACTCTCGCACAGGCCGGCGATCATCGCCTCGCGGCCTGCCTCGATGCGCTTGGCGATCGCGATCTCGCCCTCGCGCGAAAGAAGTTCCACCGAGCCCATTTCGCGCAGATACATGCGCACGGGGTCGTCGGTGCGCTCCGTCGGCTCCTTGGCTTCCGATTTGGCCGGAACCTTCTGCTGGACCTCGATCAGCTCGCCGCTCTCGCTTTCGGCCTCCTCGTCGGCCTCCTCCCGCTGCTCCTCCCCTTCTTCGCTCGCCTCCTCGGTCTCGACGACGTTGACGCCCATCTCGCTGAACATGGCGAGAACATCCTCGATCTGCTCGGAATTGACCTCTTCCGAGGGCAGGACCGAGTTGATCTGGTCATGGGTGACATAGCCCCGCTTCTTGGCGGAGCGGATGAGCTTCTTGACGGCCGCATCGGAGAGGTCGAGCAGCGGCAGCGGCGTGTCGGGCGCTTCGGTTACCTCTTTTTCAGGCGCCTCTTCCTTTTCTTTTTCCTTTTGTGCCGCCTTGGTCTTGCTCGCCATAAATCTCTCCTGGAGCGCCCCATTCCGGGACGTGGATCACGACACCATCCCTACCCTATGCGGGGAGAATTGGTCGGCCGCCGGGGGAGGTGCCGACCCTGGTCAGCGAACCCCTGGTACCGCCGATTCGGGCCGGCCGGAGTGTCGTCGGAGGCCCTTAAGCCCCGATTACTCTCCTGATACCGCGGAAGCCAAAGCCTGTTCCGGGTTCCGACGTCCCTTGACCTTCCTTGGCTTGCCTTCGTCCCGCCTTCATAGCGATCGAACCGGCCGACCGGACGACGTCCCGAAGCCCTCGATCAGGGCTTCGGTGCCGTCCAGGACCGACAGTCGAGCCTTCACATCCTGCAACCAGGAATAGTTGGCCTCGGTTGTATCCTGTCCCAAGGCCTGTTCGGCGTCCCTGAGTTCCTTAATTAGGGAATGCCATTGCCGATGCAAGGCGACAAGCTGTTTCCACGTCATCAGGACGTCGACGGGCGCGGCCTCGACCCCCGCCCCCCAGCAGTCCGCAGTGGTGATCGTTTTCTGGATGCGCCCCGCCAGCTCAGCAAGCCCCCGGCGAGCAAGTTCGGCGATCATGGCCTCCCCGTCCGGCGCTGTCCCGTGCGCAAAAATGTCGATCAGCTGGCTTTTCACCCTTGCGGCCTCGGAGTGACGGAACTCCACGCCGGCGAGCTCCTCGAGGTGCTCGTGGAGGAGCCAGGGGTGATTGACGACCGTCTGCAGGATCAATGCCTCGCGGCGGGGGATGGCGGAACGAGGGCCGCGGTGAAGCGGGCTGGACGCCAGCTGCGGGCTCGCCACCACATAGGGCTCGCCGCGCACCGCGCCGGCGGAGCGGAGACGATCCTGGCGGCGCACGCGTGCATCCCCGCTTTGCGGCCAGCGGCCTGCACGGGCCCGCGCGTCGCCGCGGCCGGGCTTCGCGCGCATCTTCGGCCGCTCGTCGGTCTCAAACAGCCGCCGCAGCCGATCGCCGAACTCGCGGCGGTAATATTTGCGCACGGCATCGTCGCCGATCGTGGCGGTGACCTCGGCGAGGCGGGCCTCGAACGCCGCGCGCCGCTCGGGAGTATCGAGCCCACCTCCCTCGGTTTCCCGCATCCACAGCACGTCGGCGAGCGGACGCGCACCGGCGATGACCTCGGTCACCGCGTCGCGACCTCCCGCGCGCACGAGGTCGTCGGGATCGTGTCCCTCGGGCAGGCTCGCGAATTTCAGGCTCTTGCCCGGCTTGATCAGCGGCAGCGCCACATCGACGGCGCGGTACGCGGCGCGGTGCCCGGCCGCATCGCCGTCGAAGCAGAGCGTCGGCTCATCCGCCATCTTCCACAGCAGAACGAGCTGCTCGGCGGTCAGCGCGGTGCCGAGCGGCGCGACCGTGGCCTCGAAGCCCGCGCCCACCATGGCGATCACATCGACATAGCCTTCGACCGCGATCACCGGAGCACCCTTGTGTGCGGCCGCGCGCGCCGCGGCGATATTGTAGAGCGTTCCACCTTTGTGGAAGAGTGGCGTCTCCGGTGAATTGAGATATTTCGCCTGGGCGTCCTTCTCGAGCGCGCGGCCGCCGAAGGCGATCACGCGGCCGCGCAAATCGCTGATCGGAAACATGACGCGATCGCGGAAGCGGTCGTAGGGGACCGGGATATCCTCGCCGGCGACCAACAGTCCGGCCTCGACCATGTCCTCGGTCGATATCCCCTCCTTGCCGAGGTGCTCCTTGAGCGCGAAACGTTCGGGCGGCGCATAGCCCAGACGGAACTTGACCTGAGTTGCCGGGTCGAGCCCGCGGTCGGCGAGATAGCCGCGCGCCTTGGCGCCCGCGCGCGCGGCGAGCGTCGCCTCGAAGAACTTTGCCGCGAGTTCGACAACGTCGTTGAGCGTCTTGCGCCGTTCGTCGCGGGCCTCCGCCTCGCGCGAGATCGCAGGGAGCGCAAGACCGGCCTGCCCCGCGAGGCGCTCGACCGCTTCGGGGAAGCTCAGTCCCTCGGTCAGCATCAGAAAATCGAAGATGTTGCCGTTCTTGCCGGAGGAGAAGTCGAACCACGCCATCTTCTGGTCATTGACGAAGAAGGACGGCGTTTTCTCCTTGTTGAACGGGGAGAGCCCCTTCCATTCCCGCCCGGCCTTCCTGAGCCGCACGCGCCGGCCGACGACCTCCGAAACCGGGAGGCGCGCGCGCAATTCGTCGAGGAACTGGGGCGGAAAACGCATGCGGCGGAGCCTGCTGATTCGCTCGGATCTGTCAGTATAAGCCTGTGCGGGGCAGCCGCCGCGCCAAGGGTGGTTGTCCCGGTTATCCACAGGGGGGGCGCGGCAGGGTGGGCACAGGGAAGCGGCCCACTCATCGGCGCCCCGTTTTTCTCCGCGCGGACACGACCCCGCATCGCCCGACAAGGGACGGGTATCCCCTTCGCGCCTCTGCCCACCGGCTCGGCGTGGGCGAGAACCACCGATCGCATCGGCGCGCCATCGCGGCCGGCACCATGGCCGTCGCTCGGGACGAACTCGTGCGCGCGCGCTAATATGAACCAACAACAACTCTATGAACCAACAACAACTCGCAGGGAGGAAATGATGATCGCAACCAACGACTCCTCGCTCACCCGCCGCGCCGTGCTCGCAAGCGCAGGCGCTAGCGCGGGCGCGGCCGCGCTCGGCGGCACGTCGGCTACGGCGCAGACCGGCCAGCGCAAGACCTTCGTTCTCGTGCACGGGGCCTGGCACGGCGGCTGGTGCTGGCGGCGGGTGTCCGACCTGCTCGAGAAACAGGGCCACAAGGTGTTCACCCCGACGCTCACCGGCGTCGGCGAGCGCTCGCACCTCATGAGCACGGACATCAATCTCGACACCCACATCACCGACATCGTCAACGTCTTCAAGTGGGAGGACCTCAAGGACGTCTGCCTGGTGGTGCATTCCTACGGGGGCTACCCGGGCTCGGGGGCGCTCGAGCAGATCGGCGATCGGGTCTCCTCGATCGTCTGGCTCGACGCCTTCAAGCCGGAGAATGGCGAGCGTCTGTTCGACGTCACGTCCGAGTTCAGCCGCAAAGGACTACTGGCGGCGATGGAGAAGGGCGAGCCCGGCCGCCCCTCCCCCAAGGCGGAAGCTTTCGCGGTCAACGAGAAGGACCGCGCCTGGGTCGATTCCAAGACCACGCCGCAGCCGAACGGGGTGGCGCTGCAGCCAATCAAGCTCACCGGCGCGCGCGAGAAGGTGGCGAAGAAGACCTACATCCGCGCTGCCACCTATCCGCAGCCGACGTTCGACAAGGCATTGGCGGAATGCAAGGCCGACAAGTCGTGGCGCACCTTCGAGGCCACCGCCTCCGGGCATGACGTGATGGTCGATGCGCCGCAATGGCTGACCGACATCCTGCTGCAAGTATCGTGAGCGGAGGAAGCGATGGCGAAGGGACAGACACGCCGCACGGTGCTGGGCGGCATGGCAGGCGCGGGGCTCATCGGCATGGTCGATAGTGCGAATGCGCAGGCGCAAACGAGCGCCAAGACTTTCGTCCTGGTCCACGGCGCCTGGCACGGCGGCTGGTGCTGGCGGCGCGTGTCCGACCTGTTGGAGAAGAAGGGCCACAAGGTATTCGCGCCCACCATGACCGGGCTGGGCGAGCGCTCGCACCTCATCAGCGACAAGGTGAACCTGGCGACCCACATCACCGACATCGTCAACGTCATCAAGTGGGAAAGCCTCAACGACATCGTGCTCGTCGGCCATTCCTACGGCGGCATGATCATCTCGGGCGTGGCGGAAGAGATGCGCGACAGCATCGGCTCGATCGTATTTCTCGACGCCTTCGTGCCGGAGAGCGGCGACAGCCTGGCGACCAAGGCCTCGCAGCCGGTGCGCGACGCCATCGCGGAGGTGGTGAAAAAGGGCGACACCGCGATGAAGCCGGTGCCGGCCGCGGTGTTCCGGGTGAACGAAAAGGACCGCGCCTGGGTCGATGCCAAGTGCACGCCGCACCCGGTCGCCACCCTCACCGACGCAATCGCCATCACCGGCGCCCGCGATCGCATCGCCAGGAAGACCTATATCCGCGCCAAGGGCTATCCCAGCGTGCCGTTCGACGGCGTGGAGACGCGGCTCAAGGCCGACGCCGGATGGCGCGTCTACGAACTGCCGTGCGGCCACGACGCCATGGTCGACATGCCCGACCGCCTCACGGAGATTCTGCTCGAGGTGGCGTAGCTCTGTTGCTTCGCCCTGCGTCGCGCGGACGCGTGCGACAAGCCGCCCCGCTTTGAGTGTGCCTCACTCCGATAAATTGGGCGCACGGCCGGCTGAAATCGGCGGTGCGCAGCAAGGTCGGACGCGGCATCCGGCTGATTGTTCGATCAGTGCGCTGCCGTGAACGATCGATGCTCTTGCGCACCGAACCGGGTGCTTGCGATTATCATCACGTCGGGGATGGTGGCACGAGGAGCGAGCAGTGAGCGGCCAGCCCGATTTGCAACCCATTCCCCAGCCCTCCGCCTACCCGGTCATCGGCAACATGCTCGATGTCAGAGGCGAGGTGCCGCTGCTCAATCTGATCAAGCTCGCCGAAATCTACGGTCCGATCTATCGCCTGCGCCTTGCCGGGCCATCGCTGGTGGTGCTGTCCAGTTTCGAGCTGGTCGATCAGGTTTGCGACAACGAGCACTTCGACAAGTTCCTCGGCCCAGGCATCATGCAGGCGCGGGCCGTCGCCGGGGACGGCCTGTTCACGGCCTGGACCGACGAGCCGAACTGGCGCAAGGCCCACAATATCCTCACCCCCGCCTTCGGATCGATGGCGATCCGCAGCTATCTGCCCGAGATGGGCGACATCGCCATGCAGCTCGTCGACAAATGGTCGCGCCTCAACCCGGAGGAGGATATCGACGTTGCCGCCGATATGACGCGCCTGACCCTCGATACCATCGGGCTTTGCGCGTTCGGCTACCGCTTCAATTCGTTCTACAGCGAGCGGCCGCATCCCTTCGTCGCCGCGATGGTCGCCTCGCTCAGTTATGCGACCTCAAATCTCAGCAGGCTGCCGATCCAGCGCAAGCTGATGATTCGCGCCAAGCGAAAGCAGCAAGAGAACATCTCGACGATGAATCGCCTCGTCGACGACCTGATCGCTCAACGCCAGGCCGATCCCCGACAGTCCGAAAAGACCGATCTGCTGCAGGCGATGCTCTCCGGCGTCGACCGGCAATCCGGCGAAAAGCTCGACCTCATCAACATCCGCTATCAGGTCCTCACCTTCCTCATCGCCGGCCATGAAACCACCAGCGGCCTGCTGACGTTCGCGCTGTATTATCTCCTGCAAAATCCCGACGTAATGGCAAAAGCCTATGCCGAGGTGGGCGCCGTGCTCGGCGGCGACCTCTCGAACCCCCCGGGCGAGGAGCAGGTCCGGCAGCTTCGCTTTGCCAGTCAGATTCTGAACGAAACGCTGCGGCTGTGGCCGACCGCCCCGGTGTTCACCCGCCACGCCTTCGAGACAACCGTGCTCGGCGGAAAGTACGAGGTGACGCCCGGGGATGCGCTGGCGACCCTCGTGCCCATGCTGCATCGGGATCCGGCGATCTGGGGTCCCGACCCCGAAAAATTCGATCCCGGGCGCTTCGAGCCTGAGCGCGTGAAGGCACGGCCGGCGAACGCCTACAAGCCGTTCGGAACCGGCTTTCGCGCCTGCATCGGACGGCATTTCGCCCTGCAGGAGGCGATCGTCGCGCTGGCGCTGATCCTTCAGCGCTTCGAGCTTCGGGATCACACCGGATACGAGCTGAAGCTGAAACAGACGCTGACCATCAAGCCCGAGGGATTCCGCATCAAGGTGCGCGCCCGCGCCAACAGGCCCGCGGTCGGCGCGCGCGCGGCGGTCCGGACCGGGAACGGCGCGACCGCGGAGGAGCACGCCGCCGCGGCCGAGCCGATAATCCGCGCGCGGGCGCCGTTGCTCGTCCTCTATGGCTCCAACACCGGCACGTCCGAGGCGATCGCCCACCGCATTGCGGAGGACGCGACCATCCGCGGCTTTTCGACGACGGTCGCCGAACTCGACAGCCGCGCCGGCCGCCTGCCCACCGACGGCGCGGTCGTCATCGTCACCGCCTCCTACAACGGAACGCCGACCGACAATTCGGTCCGCTTCGTGGAGTGGCTGAGCGGCAGCGCGCTCGCGGCCGACGCGCTGGCGGGCGTGCGCTTCACCGTCTTCGGGTGCGGCGACCACGACTGGGCCGACACCTTCCAGCGCATTCCCCGGCTCATCGACGCGGGACTGGAAGCCCACGGCGCGACGCGGATCCACCGGCGCGGCGAGGGCGACCAGAGCGACGACATGGACGGCCAGTTCCGCGATTGGTATCGCGGCCTGTTCGACGCGCTCTCCACCGCACTCGGCGCGGTCTCGGTCCATCCCGACGAGATCGTCAAGGGCCACCGCTACGAGGTCGAGATACTGGAGCAGCCGGCCGCGGCCGACATGCTGATCGCCGAGTTCGGCGCTCGCCGCCTGGCCGTTGCGGAAAACCGCGAGCTGCAGGCGGAGGCTGGGCCTAAGCCGTCGGAGCGATCCACCCGGCACATCGTCTTCAAGCTGCCGCAGGACATGTCCTACCGCGAAGGCGATCACCTCGGGGTGCTTCCCCACAACAGCTCCTCGCAGATCGATCGGGTGCTCGCGCGCTTCGGCCTGGCGAAGGACGCGCAGGTCCGGGTGCGCGCGAACGGCACCGGCAAGGCGTTCCTGCCGGTCGACCGCGCGGTTCGCCTGACGCTGCTGCTCTCGGGTTATCTGGCGCTGCAGGACGTGGCCCGCCGCGCCGACATCGAGGTGCTCGCTGAATACACCGAGGCGCCCGCCGAAAAAGCGGCGCTGCTCGCGTTCTGCGGCGACGCTCCTGAGAGCGTTGCCCGCTATCGCGAGCACGTGCTGGCGAAGAACGTGTCGCTGATCGACATGCTCGAGGAATTTCCCTCCTGCGCGCTGCCCTTCAACATCTTCATCGAGCTCGTCCCGATGTTGAAGCCGCGCTACTACTCGATCTCGTCGTCGCCGCTGGTGACGCCGTCGGCCTGCAGCATCACGGTCGCCGTAGTCGAGGGCAAGGCGCATTCCGGCCACGGCGCGTACCGCGGCGTTTCGTCGGGCCATCTCGCCGGCCTGGCTCCGGGCATGGACGCCGAATGCTTCGTGCGCCATCCGAGCGTGCCGTTCTTTCCGCCGGAGAAATCCGGGACGCCGATGATCATGGTGGGAGCGGGAACCGGCGTGGCCCCCTATCGCGGCTTCCTGCAGGCGCGCGCCGCCATGAAAGCGCGAGGCGAAAGCGTGGGACACGCCATGCTGTTCCACGGCTGCCGCCATTCGGCGCAGGACCACCTCTATGCCGATGAGTTCGCCGCCTTCGCGCGCGACGGCATCGTCGAGCTCGAGCCCGCCTATTCTCGGCCTGATGACGGCAAGAAGTGCTACGTGCAGCATCGCATCGCCGCCCGATGCGACAGTATCTGGGACCTCATCGGGCGGGAGGCCGTGATCTATGTCTGCGGAGACGCCGCGACCCTCGCTCCCGCCGTCGAGGCGGCATTCATGGACATCTACGCCGAAAAGAATGGCGGCGCGGATGCCAAGGCCTGGCTCGCGTCACTCAAGGCCGCGAAGCGCTATCTGGTCGATATCTGGCCGAAAAACTAAAACGACCGCACCGATCTCGGGTCTATCGGAGATCGGTATTCTAGACGCGCAAATCGGCAAGGACCCGACTTGCGTGACGTCGCACACAGCGCGTCTCAGGCGATATACGGTATCAATCCGCGGTTTGCTTCGCGCGTACTCACAGATCGAGCTTCTTGAGTGCGGTGTGCTCAAGGTCCACTTACCACCTGATTTCTCAAGGTCCACTTACCACCTGATAGCGACAGGAGAGCAGGCACCTCGGCAAGTCGGGCTCGTGTCAGAAGCGGACGTCGTCATGCCTGCATGGCTGAGACCGCTACACAATGACCGAGCAAAGGCGCATGGTTTGTGCTGACGCTGCGCTCAGGCAACACCGCTCGACGCTCCGCAGGTCGCCGCGGGGCCGCGCGCTCCGACTACCGGCGAGAGGCTTCTAGCGCGGCGTTATTGCTGCCGAACATCCACGGGAACGCCCAGGCCAGGGCCAGTGCTCCGGCCAGAACGCAGAGCGCGCGGCCAAGCTGTTCCTGGTCACTTTGCAGGTAACTCGTGCACAGCCGTACCGGCGCCACCGAATAGAGCCAGCCAAGGGCAGCGAGCATCGAAATCGTTTGAACCTTGAGAACGCCGCGCCAGATCGGCCCGAGGGCGGGCCAACTTATTGCCAGCAGAACGCCGGCCAGCAGCGGGATGCTGATGAGCTTGACGATCTCCATGCTCGGGTTACGCAGCGACTCATCTAGCGCACGCGGCAACATCCAAAACGCCGCGGTGAACAGAGCGGCGACAAGTCCGAAGATTCCACCTGCATTCCATCTTTGGCTCACCGGGGCGACGAGGGTGCGAAGATGAACGCCGCAAAGGTACCCGGCGAGCGCAAGGCCGGGCAGCAGCACCGCCATATGCGTCGTCATCCGGCTCTCGAGCAGCCGCAAGACGGGCAGCGATATGAGCGCGAGATAAAGCATTACGCCCGCCGCGAGATAGGCGCGATCCGCTGCCGTCAGTCGCCTCGCCACGGCCCGATTCCCTCAAGCGCAGCTTCAATATCGTCCTGGTCGTAAATCCGGGCGAGGCGGCCGTTGCGATCGACGAAGTGGATCGCCGCATTATGCGTGAAGCCCCCGGCCTCGTCCTCGATCACTACGATCCCGAAAACCGCGAGCAGGCGTTTGAGCTCCGCGCTATCGTTCACGCGCGCGAGCGACCAAAGGCGCATGTCGGCGCCGTAAGCCTCGCCGTAGGCGCGCAAGGCTTCGGGCGTATCGTATTCGGGATCGAAACTGATCGATAACAGCCTGACGTCGTCCCGCCCGGTCCGCCGCAATGCGTCCTGCAGCCGCGCGAAGTTCGTGCCGAGCGCAACACAAAGGGTCGGACACCGGGTATAGATGAAGTCAACGAAGACGATGTCGCCGGCCAAGTCCGCGAACTTTATGGTCTCGCCGGTCGCGAGCTCGAGATGGGTTGCCGGCACGATGACAGGGGCGCTGGCCACCGCGAGCCGCCGCGCGCTCTCGGCCGTGAGCGCGCGCAGCCCGTCGGTTTCCGTCCACAGCGCCAGCCCCCCGAGCGAGATGGCAAGCAACGTCGCAACGATGCTGCGGAGTGAAATCACGCGTCGCATCCTCTCTTCACTTCGCGCGGGCGAAACGTCCGAGATAGTTCACCACGATCATTGCAGTCGCGAGCACGGCGAGGCCGGCAAAGATCGAGCCCAGCCGGTCCTGTGCCACCCATTCGGGCAGATGCACGGCCCAGCGTCGCGGGACGCTGATCATCCCGGCATAGAGGAATGTCGCGACCAGGCCGAGCCCGCCGATTAGATAGCCGAGGAAGACGATCTTCTGCATGGGAACGAAGGATTGCGCCGGCTTTTCACCTTGCGCGAGCCAGACCGAAAAGCCGAACGCCATGGCGACCATCCCGAGCAACAGGTAGAAGTGGAAGTGCCCGGGCACCCAGAGCGTATTGTGCATCACCTTGTTCACGGAGATCGTGGCGTCAATCATCGCGGGGATGATGCCGGCGACCCAGCCGAAGATACCGAGCGCAAGCAGCGCGGAGGCGAGATCCCAGCGGATGCCCGAGCGATGGACGTAGACCAGAAGCGCGTAGGTCGTGATCACGATCACGGGGATGCCGGCGACGTAGGAAAGCACCTGGCCCATCACAAGCATCCAGGCCGGCATAACCATGTCCTGAAGCAAATGGTGCGGGTAGACGGCCAACACCAGCAAAAGCGTGGCTGTCCAGCCAGCGAGGAACACTTTGTTCGATTTCCAGGGCCGCCCGGTATAGGCCGGAATGATTTCGTAGACGGCGATCACCGCCATGTAGATGGTCGTATTGATGAAGACGTGACCGAAGAAATAGATCAAATTCTTGGCCAGTAGCGCATCGATACCGAAGGCCGGGACGTAGAGGTTGACGCCGCTGATCACCAGAACAATCGCGCCGGCCACGATGCTGAGCGTGTTGACGATGAGCACGACCGTGCTTGCCACCACCGTGGGCGGCGGCGGCTCTTGCTGAGAGCCGGCGAATAGCTGCGGCCAGCCCAGCGCGCGGGCGAGATTGCCGTAACGCGAGACGATGCTGAGGCCAGCATCGAGATAGAGCACCAGGAAGCCGACGCCGACGCACAGCAAGCCAATGAAGAAGGCGAGGGAGGCGCCTGGATTCCAAACGCCGCCCGACATGGCCGGCAGCGGAAAGAGGAACGTCCATGCCCCCGCAAAACCACCTGAAAATATCGCGCCGAGAATGAGCACGACACCCTGGAAAAAGAACGCAAGGAACAGGTAATAGACCCCGACCCTCGGCGCCACGTAACGGTTGAGGAAGAACCACATGATGGAGGCGCCGGCGAGGCCGGCGGCCCCGACCATCCCGACGCCGTGCGCCGTCATGATCTGGTAAAACAGGTCGGGTGCGAGGTCGACCCAGTTGCTCTGGGCAAGCCGCAGCACCAAGCCGAGCACCATCATCAGCAGTAAGACAAGAGCTGCAAGCGCCATCGTCAGGCGAACGGCGGTTGCAGCGGAAGGCGAGATCTTGCGAGTCACAACAATGTCAGCCATGACCACCACTCCCCCTTGTCGACTTTCCATCAGCGAGTGCCCGCTGCGCAATCAAGGACCGACCGTCAAATCGGTCGCCATCACGTGGTGGCCTAGCCCACAATATTCGAGGCACACGATCTTATAAGTGCCGGCCCTGGAGAAGGTGTAGTAGACTTTGTTGATGTAACCGGGCATCGCTTGAATCTGGGTCAACATCTTGAGGTCCGGGTCGTAGATGCCGAAGCCGTGGTTTACGTCGCTCGAGGTCACCGCGAAAACGATCGGCTTGCCCACGGGCAGCTTTGTTGGATTGATCTCCCACGACCAGATGCTCCCCGTCACCGCCACCGTCATCGGCTCGCCGGATGTCGCCGGGCCTGGTCCGTAGGGCCACCCGACGAGCGTGCCGTAGCTCACGCCGATCCCGACCACGACGAGAAGCCAAAACAACGGGGCACGATAGCGGCCCGGATCGGCCGTCGGCCCGGGAGCCGCCGGGGCGCTCGCGCGCCGCAGAACCATGAGAAACGCAATCGCGAGGAGCGTCACCAGAATGAGTGTGATGATCCCGACCGCGTACTGCATGGCACCCTCCAAAACGACGAATTCCGTCTCTGACGTTCCCGGCCACACGTCGCTTCGAACAGCGACGACCGTCCGGCGCAACGCGGGCAGATATTCGAATCGCGAAATCTCATGTAAAATAAACACGCCACAAGAGACGATCCGGTCTCTTGATTCATATCAATCCGAAGAACGCCAGTGATCGCTATTGGATAACTGATCGAACGGTCATTTGCTGCCAAGCGGGAGGGGGGGAAGGGCGTTGTGCTTGACCCCTCGGTCGCGCGGCGAGGCTGCAATCGATATTTGGGGGGACGCCATGACCGAGCAGATTCTCGGTGCTCCCAGGCAAATCACCTCCCCCATTCGGATATGGTACGTCTTCGCGTCCGTGGTCGCTCTTGCGGCGATGGTGATAGCGATCGAGTTCGGGAGCAACTGGGTCCTGAACTTCGTCCATGTAATGTGTGGGGGGTTGTGGACCGGAATCGACCTCTTCATGGGCTTCGTCATCGGGCCGATCCTGCGACGCCTCCCGCTCGAAGCGCGGCGCGCGGTGATCGCAGCGTTGGTCCCGCGCACGCTATTCCTCATGCCCACGCTGAGCATCATCACGGCGACCTCCGGCTGGTTCCTCGCCGAACGCACCGGATTTCTCGATCTCAACTATCCAGAGTTCTGGTGGGTCGTGGCCTCGCTCGTCATTGTAGCCGTGCTGACGGTCCAAGGCCTGGGATATCTCTTGCCGACAAACTTGCGCATTTATTTCGAGCTTCAGAAGCCGACGCCCGACCTTGCCATGGTTGCGCGCTGGATGCGGGTCTATTTCAGCGTCGTCGCCTCTCAAGGGGCGATGCAGGTCGCCATCATCATCGTCATGGCGCGCTTTGCGACCGGGCTGTAACCGACATTCCGCTTCGCTTTCTCGACCCTCGTATGACGGAAGGGTCGATCTGGAGCACAAGAGAGGCCCGCCGGTGAAAAAGGCGGCGGCAAGAGGGGCCAAAATGGGTCATGGATGATGTGACGCTCGCGCGCGCTATTCACGTCCTGGCCGTAGTTTTCTGGATCGGTGGCGTCGCATTGGTGACGACGGTGCTGCTGCCCGCGGTCCGGCGCCTCAAATCTCCCGAAGAGCGCATCACCTTCTTCGAGTCCGTCGAGCAATGCTTCGCCTCGCAGTCACGGGTGACGACGGTGGTCGCGGGCTTGAGCGGGCTTTACATGATCTATCGACTCGATCTTTGGGGACGTTTTGCATCGGCCGAGTTCTGGTGGATGCACGCCATGGTCGGCGTGTGGCTGCTGTTTTCGTTGCTGCTATTTATCGCCGAGCCCTTGTTCCTGCATCGCTGGGTCCTCGCCCGTGCCAAGACCGCGCCGGACTCGACCTTCCGGCTGGTCCAGTGGCTGCACTGGATTCTATCGAGTTCTGAGCATCCTCACCATTCTCGGTGCCGTGGCCGGCAGCCATGGCTCTCTGCTCTTCAGCTGAGCTAGTTAGTCTAGCCATTGTGAGCGCCCTACTCCGCCGCCGAAAAGCCGGTCGCCTTCACGATCTTCGCCCAGCGCTCGAACTGGACCTCGATGCTCTCCTTGAAGGCGGGACCAGTGATCCCGCTCACCTCGAAACCTTGCGCCGCGAGCTTGGCCTTGACCGCGGGATCCGCGTGCGCCTCGATCGCGGCCGCTTCCAGCCGCCTGACCACGTCGGCGGGCGTGCCGGTTTTCAGCAGCAGGCCGAACCACACGCCTGCGGTCATATCGGCGAGCCCCACCTCCGCCAGGGTCGGCAGCTCGGGCAGCAGCGGGGACCTTTCCGCCCCGCTCGCCACCAGCGCGCGCAGCACGCCCGAGCGCGCGGGCTCGACCGCGGACTGCAATTGCGTGAAGCCGAACAGCGCGTGCCCGGCAATGAGATCGATCATCTGCGGGGCGTTGCCGCGGTAGGGCACCTGCGTGAACTGGAGGCCGAAGCGCTCGTCGAGCTGGTAGCCGAGAAAATGCGAGATCGTGCCGGGGCCGTAGTTGGCATAGGAGAGCTTGCCGCGGTTGGCCTTCGCCCAGTCCACCCACTCGGCGAAAGTCTTCACCGGCACGCTCGGATGCGTCACCAGCACGAGCGGCGTCTCGATGCCCTTGATCACGGGAATGAAGTCGGAGCGCTTCCAGCGCAGGTTCTTGTAGGTCGAGGGATTGATCTCGATCATGGACTGGGCGCCGACCCAGACGAGGCTGCCGTCGGCGGGGCCGTCGACGACCGATTGCGCGGCGATGTTGCCATTGGCGCCGGCCTTGATCTCGATGATCACGGGGCGACCGAGCGTGCCGCTCATGTGCTCGGCGATGATGCGCGCATAGGTGTCGATCGAGCCGCCCGCCGGCGCGCCGACGACGAGGCGAATCGGGCTCGAGCTCTGCGCCGATGCCTGCGCGCCGAGCGCAGCAACCAAGAGGCACAACGCCGCCGCGCAAATGCACGGCGCTCGCCGCACGCACGTCGCCATGGCTTTTCTCCCCGCTAGCTACTGCGGCTGGAGACCGGCTTCCTTGATCACGCGCTCGGAGGTGGCGCGGTCCGCGACGAGGAAACGGGCGAATTCCTCGGGCGTGTTCAAGATCGGCTCCAGCGCGCGGTCGATGAACTGCTTCTTGCGGAAGGCGGGCTCGTTGCCGATGCGGGCAACATCCTCGTGGATCTTGTCGATGATCGGCTTGGGCGTGCCCGCCGGCGCAACGAGACCGAAATACACACGCGTGAGATTGCCGCGATAGCCGAGCTCGGCCAAGGTCGGAATCTCCGGGAACAGCGGTGAGCGCTGCGCGCCGTCGACCGCCAGGCCGATCATCGTGCCGCTCTGCAGATGGGAGATGAAGTTCTGCATGCCGAGGAACGCGATCGGGGTCGACCCCGACAGCACGGCATTGGTGGTATCGCCGCCGCCGCGAAACGGGATCGCCACCCAGTCGGCGCCGCGCTCGCGCTTGAGCTTCTCGAGGTAGAGCGCAAGCGGAAGCGACGGCGCGGTATAGCTCAAGGTTCCGGCCTTTTCCTTGGAAAGCGCGACCAGCTCATCCACCGTCCTGACCTTGAGCGCGGCGTTGACCACCAGCGCCTGGGTGTTGAAGAACAGGTTGATGATCGGCTCGAAGTCCTTGGCCGGATCGAACGTCAGCTTCTTGTAGAGGAACTGGTTGTAGGCCAGCGGCTCGCCCGGCATGATGCAGATCGTATAGCCGTCGGGCGGCGCGTCGGCGCAGGCGCGCGCGCCGATATTCGAAGCCCCGCCGGGACGGTTCTCCACCACGACCGGCCGACCCCAGCGCCGGTGCAGCTCCTCGCCGAGCACGCGCATGAAAATGTCGCCGGTGCCGCCGGCGCCCACCGCCACGATCGCCCGGACCGGACGCGTCGGATAGTCCTGCGCCAGCGCCGGCCAGGGGGCCGTTGCGAGCGCGAGGAAAAACGGCACGCTAGGCAACAGGCGCTTCATGGCGGTTCTCTCCCCGGCGTCAGGTCCGCGAACGCGCGCATCCAGTCACATCGAACGCCGCGGAAACCCGAGGCGCGGTGATGGCCGATCACCCGCTTTCACGGATGACGACAATAGGCGAGAGTACGGGCCGATGAGAAGACCGGAAGAGCGCCATGACGCCGCAGCAGCACATCAAGATCGAAAGCGACGTCAAGGTCGTCATGCGCGACGGGGTGCGCATCTCGCTCTGCATCTATCGCCCCGCGCACGACGGACGCGTGCCGGCCCTGTTCGCGGCCTCGCCCTACCAGCACGAGTTCGACACCGTGCCGGCGTTTCCGCTGTTTCTCTGGCGCGAGACCGGACCGATCGAATGGTACGTGGAGCAAGGCTACGCCTATGTGCATGCCGATGTGCGTGGCTCGGGCCGCTCGGAAGGCGAGTTCGGATTCATGCATGCCGCCGAGCAGCAGGACTACGTCGAGCTGATCGCCTGGATCGCGCGGCAACCCTGGTGCAACGGCCGCGTCGGCGGCATCGGCCAGTCCTACTACGCCATGGCGCAATGGCTGATGGCGACGTGGAACCCGCCCGGCCTCGCCTGCATCGCGCCCTACGACGGGCTCGTCGATCAGTACCGCTGTTCCAATTATCACGGCGGCATCTTCTGCAGCTACCGCTCGGCCTGGTACGCCAACCTGCGCGCCGACAATCAGCATCGCCCCGCCGGCGCCACCGGGCGGCCGCCGATGCGCTTCGATCTCGTCGGCGCCATGACCGAGCATACGCTCGACGACGACTGGTGGCGCGAGCGCTCGGCCTTCCACCGGCTCGGAGAGATCAAGGTGCCGGTGCTCTCGATCGGGCATTGGGGCAAGATGGGCCTCCACCTGCGCGGCAACATTCTCGGCTTCGAGGAAGTCAAGGCGCCAAAGAAGCTCGTCGTCACCGGCGCCAAGAACGTGCATGAGGCGCACCACCAGTTCGACCAGATCAACTTCCATAGCCGCGAACTGCTGCCGTTCTACGATGCGCACCTCAAGGGCATCGACAATGGGTTCATGGACGACGCGCCGGTTCGCCTGTTCATCCGCGGCGCCGATGTCTGGCGCGAGGAGCCGCAATGGCCGCTCGCGCGCGCCGGCTATGTTCCCTATTTCCTGCGCGGAGGCCCGTCCGGCAGCGTGACCTCGCTCAACGACGGGGGCCTGTCGACCGAGCCGCCGGCGGCGGACGAGGTGGCGACGAGCTATACCTACCCGGATTGGGAATGGACGAACGGCGTGGTTTCCATCGGACCGGGCGGACGGCCCGATCCGGTGCGGCGGGTTCTCACCTTCACGTCGGCCCGGCTCGCGGCCGACCTCGAAGTCATCGGGCCGATCGTGCTTAGGCTTTATGCGTCATCGGACCAGGTCGACACCCGCTTCATCGTCAAGCTCGCCGACCAGCAGCCGCAGGACGAGGCTGCGCGCGCGCAGGGCGCGCAGCCCGCCTTCGTTAACGTTTCCAAGGGCTGGCTCCTCGCCTCACACCGCGAGAAGGACGAGACCCGCTCGACTGCGCTGCGCCCATTCTACACCCACGCCAATCCGCAGCCGCTCAAGCCCGGAGAAGTCTACCGCTTCGACATCGAGGTGCTGCCGATCGCCTACCTGTTCAAGCAGGGCCACCGCATCCGGCTCGAAATCGCCAACGGCGACTCCGCGCTGACCGACGCGGTCTTCACCCATCCCTATCCGCCGACCGCGATCGGAACCGACACCATACACCACCACAGCGCGCATCCGTCCTGCCTGCTTCTGCCGGTGGTGAGGGGCCAGCGACGGCCCGATGGACAAAGCTGAGGCGGCTTCCTTCGCGGTGTAGTTCTCGGGGTGCCATTGCCTAAAAGCCTGTCGTGCGACGACAGCGACCGCGATATCACTTCATTATCAAGGCCTCTTCGGCTTGGCTGCCTTGTATCACCGCACTAGAGCGCATCCCGATTGGGTCGAATCGTGATGCGCTCTAGATTCTTCGATTTTGCGCATGTTCTGTTCGGAAAACCGGTTCCCACTTTTCCGGAACATGCGCTAGTGGTACCGCGGCCTTATCGAGTGCGGAGCCTTGACGCACGGATGCCGACCTGTCGCTTCTGCGCATGGCGGCGAAGGCATCGTTTCTTCGAGGAGGCGGAAAATGCCGAAGTCCAGTCCTTCGTGGTGGTCCAAACCGCCCTCGCTTCTACGCTACGCAATTGCGGTTCTCTCGGTTGCCGCGGCGCTGGTCGCCGCGCTGCTGCTGGACAGGTTCCTGGAATCCGCTCCGTTCGTATCGTTGTTTCTTTGCGCGATCATGTTCGCGACCTGGTTTGGGGGTGTCGGCCCGGGTTTGGTCGCGACCGCGCTCTCCCTTCTGGCGTTCGATTACTATTTCATGCCTCCGATGCTGACAGCCGCGGCGGCGCTCAAGGACATCCCGCGCCTTGTCCTGTTCGCGATCGCGGCGCTGTTCGTGGTTGCGCTGAGCGCCGCTCAAAGGAGCACCGCGGGGTCGCTCCGGCGCGCGCGCGATGACCTGCAGGCGGCAGTCGGGGAGCTCGAAGAACTCAACGCATCGCTGCAGGCCGAGAACGCCGAACGCAGGCGGGCCGAACAAACGGCCCGCCAAGCCGAACGAGAGCTGCAGGTGACCATCGACACCATTCCGGCATTGGCAGCACGCTATCGACGCGACGGCTCTCTCGATTTCGTCAATCAAACGTGGCGGGACTATACCGGCCTTTCCCAGGACAGCCTGACGGGTCAGCGCTGGGGGGTCGCGATTCATCCCGATGACCTCGCCTCGGTCGAGCGCGCGTGGCGCGCCCACCTGCCGACGGGGGAACCGTTCCAGCTGGAACAGCGCCTGCGGCGAGCCGACGGAGAATACCGACGGTTCTGGGTTCGCCGCGTGCCGCTGCGCGATGACAACGGAGACGTGATCAAATGGTATGGAGTGGGCCACGACATCGAGGATCAGAAGCGGGCCGAAAGCGCGCTGCGGCGGAGCGAAGCCTATTTGGCCGAGGCCGAGCGGCTGAGCGTCACCGGAAGCTTTGGCTGGAAGATCGCGAGCGGCGAGATCTTCTGGTCGGACGAAACCCACCGGATATTCGGCGTCGATGCGGCGGTCAAACCGACGATCGACGTCATACTGCAACGCGTGCATCCGGACGACCGCGAGCTCGTCCGGCGGGAAATGGATCGCGCGGCGCGAGGCGAACAGGACTACGACTATGAGCACCGCCTGCTGACGCCGGATGGATCGGTCAAACAGCTTCACGTTCGAGCGCATCGCCTGAAATCCGAAACAGGCGAGGACGAAATAGTCGGGGCGCTGATGGATGTCACTGCCACCAGGAAGGCGCAGGAGGCGTTGCATACCGCACAGTCCGAGCTCGCCCACGTCACGCGCGTGACCACCCTCGGAGAGATGAGCGCGTCGATTGCGCATGAAGTGAGTCAGCCGCTGGCGGCCATCGTCACCAACGGGGAAGCCAGCCTGCGATGGCTGAGCCGGGAAGTCCCGGAAATCGACGAGGCGCTCGATGGCATCAGGCAAATCGTCAGCGACGCCCATCGCGCGAATGCGGTGATCCATAGGATTCGGGAGTTCTCGCGGAAGGCCCCTCCGGAGATGACCCAACTCGACATCAATGCGGTCATCGATGAGGTGGTCACTCTGATACGGCACGAGGCCCTGCGCCATCGCGTCACAATGCGGCTGCAGCCTGCGTCGCGGCCGCCGCCGGTGCGCGGCGACCGGATCCAGCTGCAGCAAGTGATCGTCAACCTCGCCATCAATGCCGTCCAGGCCATGGCGACGGTCACCGATCGCGAACGCGTGCTTCTCATCCGCACGCAATCGCACAGCCCCGACCAGGTGCTTGTGGCGGTGGAGGATGTCGGCGTCGGAATAGAACCCGAGCAGACCGATCGGC
The DNA here is from genome assembly GCA_963821505.1 of uncultured Alphaproteobacteria bacterium. Classification (GTDB taxonomy): domain Bacteria; phylum Pseudomonadota; class Alphaproteobacteria; order Rhizobiales; family Xanthobacteraceae; genus VAZQ01. Next base: position 148,611 of record CAWGEH010000034.1, on the reverse strand, counting down.
TTTTCAGCGCGTTCTACACCACCAAGCCGAATGGCTTGGGAATGGGGTTGTCCATCTGTCGCTCGATCATCGAAGCCCACGGCGGGCGGGTGTGGGCGTCTCGCAACAGCGGCCCGGGGATGACGTTTCAGTTTACGGTTTCAGCCGATGGACATGATGGCTGAGCCGCCCACCTTCATCTCGTCGAGGGCGGCGGCGATGCGTGCTCTCTCCCGTGGCGAGGCGAGCAGTCGAGCGCATGCGGGCATCAGTCGTTGAATCTTACTGCGGCTCGAGGCCCGAATCCTTGACCACCTGCTGGGCGGCTGCGCGGTCCTTCTTGATCTCTTCGGCGAATTGCTCCGGTGTGTTGACGGCCGGCACTAGGCTGCGGGCGGTGAGATGGCGCTCGCGGAAGGCGGGATCGTTGACGATGCTCGCGACCTCCTTGGCGAGCTTGTCGACGATCGGCTTGGGCGTGCCGGCCGGTACGAACAGCCCGTACCAGCTGCGCGACGGCGCCCCGGCATAGCCGGTCTCGGCCATGGTCGGGACATTGGGGAAATTCGGCGACTTGATGTTGTTGACCATGACCAGCGGCGTCATCGTGCCGGCGCGGATCTGTCCCACGACATTGCCCTCGCCGATGAGCGCGATGGGCGTCGAGCCGCTCAGCACCGCGTTGACGGCCTCGCCGCCACCCTTGAACGGCACGCGCACCCAGTCCGCGCCCTTCTCCTTCTTGAGCGTCTCCATGTAGAGGGCGAGCGGCACGGAGGCGGTCACGTAGTTCAGGGTACCGGCCTTGGCTTTCGACAAGGCGATCAGCTCGTCGATGGTCTTGACGTCGAGCTTCGAGTTCACCACCAGCGTCTGGATCAGGTGATAGAGATTGGTGACCGGCTGCAGCCCCTTCTCCGGGTTGAACGGCATGTTCTTGATGAGGAACTGGTTGTAGGCCACCGGCTCGGCGTTGAGGATGCAGATGGTGTAGCCGTCGGGCGGCGCCTCGGTGCAGGCGCGGGCGCCGACGTTCTGCATGCCGCCGGGTCGATTTTCCACCACAACCGCCTGTCCCCAGCGTTTGAGCATCTCGTCCCCGAGCGCCCGCATGAAGATGTCGCTGATCCCGCCCGCGCTGGTGGTGGTCAGGGCCCGAATCGGACGCGTGGGATAGTCCTGCGCGGGCGACGGCGTCGCGCCGACGGCGGCGAGTAGTCCGATCACGGCGACGAGGTGTTTCATGCTCCCTTTCTCCGCTGCAGCGCGTCTCGATTGGGTTGAATGGTGATGCGTTCTCAATTCTTTGATCTGTGCATGTTCTATTCGGAAAACCGGTTCCCACCCCGGATCAAGTCCGGGGCAGGCTTTTCCGGAACATGCGCTCGTTTCACTGCGGCTGCAAACCCGCATCCTTAACCACGCGTCGGGCTTCGGCCCGGTCCCGCCTGAGGAATTGGGCGAACTCCTCGGGCGAATCGAGCACCGGTTCGAGCCCGCGCGCGATCAGGTGCTTGTCGCGGAAGGCTTGTGCGCCGGCGATCTGCCGCACGTCGGCGGCGATCTTGGCGATGAAGGCCGGCGCAGTGCCCATCGGCGCGTAGAGCGCGAAATAGGAGCGCGTCAGCGGGCCGCGATAGCCGACATCCCGCAGCGTCGGGACATCCGGGAACAGCGGCGAACGCCGCTCGCCGTCGACCACGAGGGCGGTCATCATCCCGCCCTGCAGGTAGGAGATGAGATTTCCCACACCCAGGAAGGTGATCGGCGTGGCGCCCGAGAGCACGCCATTGACGGCGTCGCCGCCGCCCTTGAACGGCACGCGCACGAGATCGGTGCCGTTGTCCTTGTTGAAATTGTCCATGAACAACGCGAGTGGCGCCGCCGGCGCCGAAAAGCTCAGCGTGCCGGGCTTGGCCTTCGACAACGCGGCAAGCTCGGCCAGGTTCTTCACCTTCAGCGAGGAATTCACCACCAGCGCTTGCGTTAAAAAGAACAGGTTGGTCACGGGCGCGATGCTCCTCTCGGCGTCGAAGCCGGGAGTCTTGTAGAGATACTGGTTATAGGTCACGACCTCGTTCGACATGATGCAGATCGTGTAGCCGTCGGGCGGTGCATCGGCGCACGCGCGTCCGCCGATATTCATGCCGCCGCCCGCGCGGTTCTCGATCACGATCGGCTGGCCCCAGCGCCGGTTGAGTTCCTCGCCCACCGTGCGCATGAATATATCGCTGATGCCGCCGGCCGCCGACGATGCGATCACCCGGATCGGCTTTGTCGGATAGTCCTGCGCCCGCGCAATGCTCGCGAGTGCGAACGCTGTACAGACCGTCGAAACCACCAGGGTCGAGCCGCGCACAGGGTTTCCTCCGCTTTTCTTATGCTCTGGTGCCGGACAGCCTAGCATCCCGGTTGCTGCCGCGCTCGCGCGGGAAGCCGCCGCCGGCTGCGATAATTCGTCTCCGCGTTTCAGCCCGCTTCGAGCCGGTGGCCGTCCGCGATGAAACCGAACAGCCGCTGCACGCGGTAGTAGCGCGCCGAGCGCGGCTGGGTGATGCCCCACTGATCCGACCGGCCGGGCGGAAACTTCCAATGTTCCGACCCGCGCGGCACGTAGCTGTCGTCGACCTGCAGGACCTCCGCGGTGTACTCGATCGGCACTTCGTCCGGCCCGCAGAAATAGGCAAAGACGTTGTTGCCGGGACCGTGCCGCCCCGGCCCCCACTCGATCGGATAGCCGTTGTCCTTCATGCGGCCCATGCCGCGCATGACGGAGTCGAAGTCCGGCATCTCGAAGGCGATGTGATTGAGGGTCGCAAGCCCGGTCTTCGCGAGCACGATGGAACTGTGCTCGGAACTGTCGCAATGCAAGAACCACAGCGGCGCATTCTCGTCGATCTGTCGAAAGCCGAGCGTCTGGGTGAAGAAGCCATAGCTGGCGTCGAAGTTCAGGGTGTTAAGATTGACGTGGGCGATCTGGCGCGGCCGGTCGGTCATGTCCTGTGCGTCCGCGTGGTCGGCGCAGGCGCACACGAAGGCGAGGTTGCGGCCGTCCGGATCCGTGCAGCCGAACCCATAGCCGCCTCCGTCGGCGGCAGGGGTCGCCGGGGCGGTGACGGGGCCGCCCGCCGCCGTGACCGCGCGATGGAGCGCGTCGATGCCTTCGCGGTCGGCCACGTCGAACACGATGCGTATGAGCCCCGGCCGCGGCCCCCGATGCAAGCCGACAATATGATGATAGGCCGCGGTCCCCCGATACAGCTGAACGCCGTCGCGTGAGCCCACCGGCCGCAGTCCCCAGACGCTTTCGTAGAATCGCCCGGCTTCCTCGAGGTTCGTTGCCGCGAGCTCGACGCTGCGGACACCGCGCACCCGACATTGCTGCATCATCATCATCCTTCCGGCAGCCCTCGCCGGCCTAGCCCGCCAAGACTGGCGTTCGTGTTTGATCGAACGACGCGCGATAGCTATCGCAAGCGGGTCGCGGCGCCAACAGCGATACGATCGAGCAGCCTACAATCTGTCGCTCCGGGTTTCGGCCGCCCCGCGGAGGACAATCAGGGAGTCTCTCTTACGATCGTTCTGCGCGGAGCGATCGCCACCGCCAGAAACGCCGGCGCCGCAGGGAGTTGAGCTAGCTGCGCGAGTCGCGCGCCGCTTGAGCGACCTTCGTTGCCTGCGAGACGCTGCCGATCTTGCCGGGGGGGACCTTTGTTCGGCGGCGTTGGCCCGGAAGTGGACGCATGCCCTCGTTTGCGGTATCGCCGGCCGCCGGATATGGCGCAAACTGTGCCGCCCGGCGCAGCGCGAGTGCGCGCCAAGCGGCCTCCACATGGGCAGTCCGAGCCTCCAGCTTGTGAACACGCGCCAGTTCCTTGTTCACCCGCTTCAGTGCAGACGCGAACACCTGCTTCCGGTGGAGCGGCTGCTCAGCGGTTCCCGGAAAGCTTCCCCCGCGCGGCGCGGCCTTGCCCCGGACCTCACGCTGCTTCTCTCGTGTCAGGGTGCGCTCCTTGTCGCGCATCTGTCGCAAGCGGACGCGCAACGCCTTCAGGCCCTCCGCGTCGTGTTCGTAAATCGCAGGATGATGTGTATCCCGGATGGTCTCGTCTTCTTCGTGGCTGAGAAGGCTGCGCTCGAACTTGCAGGACACGGACATGCTCGAACCTCCATTTTGACGGGGCCGACACGTTCTGACATCAATCCAGGTGGGCTCGCGGGTCAATGCCGCCGCCGATTGAGCTGGCAGCGGTCAGCTCCCGGTGGCGTTGCGAGCCGCGCCAATTGGTGAAGAGCGCCCTCGCCCCCGTCTGGCGCTCAGCCCGCCAGCAGCCCTTTCACCAGGCCCGAAGCCTTGCCGAAGTCCATTTTACCGGCATGGGCCTGCTTGAGGGCGGCCATGACCTTGCCCATGTCCTTCATGCTCTGCGCGCCGGTAGCCTTGACGGCCTCGGCAATGGCCGCCTCTGCCTCCGCCTCGGACATCTGCTGCGGGAGATAGGCCCGGATGATCTCGATCTCGCCGCGCTCGCGATCGGCGAGCTCCTTGCGGCCGGCCTTGTCGTAGATTTCGACCGATTCCTGGCGCTGCTTGATCAGCTTCTGGAGCAGGCCGAGGAGCTCCTCGTCCGAGAGCACGGGCTTGCCGTGCCCTTGCGCCTCGATGTCGGCATTCTTGAGCGCGGCATTGACCAGGCGCAGCGTCGATACCCGGCGCTCGTCCCGGGCTTTCATCGCATCTTTGAGGGCGGTGTTGATCTCGTCGCGCAGCACGGCTATGGCCTTTCGCAAGGTTGCGCCGCCGGATGTCGAGCTCGAACCGACGCTCGAGCGCGGCGCGGTTCCAGATTTAGGCCTTGCATGAGCGAGAAACAACCAGCGGATATCCCCGCTCGGCCGTCTTGGGCCGAGCCGAAGGCAACCGCGCTCCTCGCGCTCGCCGACGGCACCGTGCTCGAAGGCTTCGGCTTCGGCGCCACCGGGCACGCCGTGGGCGAGCTGTGCTTCAACACCGCCATGACCGGCTACCAGGAAATCCTCACCGATCCCTCCTATGCCGGACAGATCATCACCTTCACCTTTCCGCATATCGGCAATGTCGGCACCAACGAGGACGACATCGAGACCGTGAACATGGCGGCGACGCCGGGCGCACGCGGCGTCGTGCTCCACGCCGCGATCACCGAGCCGTCGAACTACCGCGCCACGCGCCACCTCGATCAATGGCTGAAGGCGCGCGGCATCATCGGGCTCTGCGGCATCGATACCCGCGCGCTCACCAGCCGCATTCGCGTCAAGGGCATGCCGAACGCGGTGATCGCACACGCTCCATCCGGCAGCTTCGATCTCGACACGCTCAAGCGGGAAGCGCGCGAATGGCCGGGCCTCGTCGGCATGGACCTCGTGCCGATGGTGACCTCGGGCCAGCGCTTCACCTGGGACGAGACCGCGTGGCAATGGGACAAGGGCTATGGCCGGCAGGACAGCGCGGAATTCCACGTGGTCGCCATCGACTACGGCATCAAGCGCAACATTCTGCGCCAGCTCGCGGGCAAGGGCTGCAAGGTGACGGTGGTGCCGGCCCAGACCTCGGCGGCGGACATCGTCGCGCTTAAGCCCGACGGAGTTTTTCTCTCCAACGGTCCCGGCGATCCGGCCGCGACCGGGGAATATGCCGTGCCGGTGATCCGCGACATCATCGCCAAGGGCATCCCCACCTTCGGCATCTGTCTCGGCCACCAGATGCTCGGCATTGCGGTCGGCGCCCGGACGATGAAGATGCATCAGGGTCATCACGGCGCCAACCATCCGGTGAAGGACCTCGTCACCGGCAAGGTCGAGATCACCTCCATGAACCACGGCTTCGCCGTCGACCGCGCCACGTTGCCGGCGAACACCACCGAGACTCATGTGTCGCTGTTCGACGGCTCGAACTGCGGCATTGCGCTCAAGGACCGACCGGTATTCTCGGTGCAGTACCACCCCGAAGCATCGCCCGGCCCGCGCGACAGCCATTACCTGTTCGACCGCTTCACCGCGATGATGCGCGAGTCCAAGCGCAAATGATCCCGACGACGCCGCGGGGCCGACAAAGGCGCGTGTCGCAGTCTCGCAGCATCGAAGGCTGATGCGCGCAACAAGCGTCCGGGATGCTCAGGCATGCGTGGGCACGCCTCGCTTTGCCCAGCCTACGCCGCGCGAGTGGATGACGCCGCGCGCAGGATCTCGCACACCTTCGGCCAGGGGTCCGGCTCGTTGGCGTAACCCTCCTGGTCGGCTGCCGTCACCCAATCCTCCAACGCCGTCTTGAACGAGGGCCGTTCTCGGATGCGCTGGTACCAGGCGGCAACGCCGGGCCGGTCGTCCCACATGCGCGCGAGCTTGAGCTTGTCGAGCCGCCAGACGTAGGGGGTCGCGGCCGCGTCCGCCAATGACCAGTCCGATCCGGCCATGTAGGGACCGCGCTGCATCGCAGCCTCGATTTGGTCGAGCAGCCTCTCCTGCTGGCGCAGTGCTTCCACTACCGGCGGGGCATCGAGCCCATGGGCGACGACCTGCCGCTTGATCTCGGATCGCTTGGCGTCGGGCGCCTTGGCCAGCTCGGCCTCCATCTCCTCCGGCTTGAGCCGCGCAAGGCTCGCGCGGTTGGCGGTTGCGAAGGTGATCGTCATGCAGGAGACGTGCACGTATTCGTCCATGAGCTTCTCCGCCATGCGCACCGTCGCGCGCTCGAGCGGATCAGACGGCATGAGCGCCACGCCGGGGAAAGTCTCGTCGACGTAGTGCATGATCACCGTCGATTCGATGACGACCTCGCCGTCATGCACCAGGGTCGGAACCACGGCACTGGGATTGAGCTTCATGTAACCGGGATCGAATTGATCGCCGCGCAGCGTCATCAGCCGGCTGTCGAAAACGACGCCCTTTTCGGCCAAGGCCAGCCTCGCCTTGACGGAGCAAACCGACGTCCTGCCGTGGTAGAGCGTAAGCATATCTCCTCCCGCGCCGTTGCCGACGTTCCGAATTTCATGCGCCGCTTTTCGGCCCGGCGCAATCGGCGCTCCCGAATCCGGAGCGAGCTCTGGCGGGTGGCGGAGATTGCCCTATAGTCGGCCGCCGAACGGGCGAGCGGGGACGAGCGATGGGCGATTGGATCGCCTTCTGGGATTCCGAGCATTCAATCTATGTCAATGCGCGTCACCGCGACGTGCATTACCGCACCGTCGCGCAGGACATTCGTGCGTACGTGCCCGCCGGCGCGCGCGTGCTCGACTACGGCTGCGGCGAGGCTTTGCATGCCGACCTCGTCGCCGGGCCGGCGCAGCGGCTGATCCTGTGCGAGGCCGCGCCCGCGGTGCGCGCCGCGCTGGCCCGCCGGTTCGCCGGACATTCCAAGATCGAGGTGCGCTCACCGGATGAGATCGCGGCGTTGCCGGCCGGATCGCTCGACGTGGTGGCACTTCATTCGGTTGCGCAATATCTCACGCCGAAGGAGCTCGACGGCTTGCTCGTCTTGTTTCGCCGATTGCTCAGCGAGAACGGCGTTCTGATCCTCGGGGACATCATTCCCCCGCATGTCTCAGCCTTGGGCGATGCCGTGGCGCTCATCCGCTTTGGCGCCGCCAACGGCTTTCTTGGCGCCGCGCTTGTCGGCCTCGTGCGCACGGCCGCCTCCGACTACTGGCGCCTGCGGTCGAACCTCGGGCTCACCCGCTACGGCGAGGCGGCGATCATCGAGAAGCTCGCCGCCGCGGGATTTTCGGCGCGCCGCGCGCCCGCCAATATCGGCCACAACCCTGCGCGCATGACGTTTCTGGCGACCAGAAGCCCCTAGCCGGAACAAACAGCTTACGCGAACAGGGTCTGCAGCGAGGCCGTGCAGCGCCACGTCAAACCGCCGCGATTTCGCGCCGGAGGACCGGCGTCACCTGCGTCGCGAGCAGCTCGATCACTTGCGCGACCTTGGCGTAAGGCAGGCCGCCGATGTCGATCTGAGCCATGAAACGCTGATGCCCAAACAACCGATATTCATAGAGGATCTTGTCCACGATCTGCTGCGGGCTGCCCACGAACAGCGCGCCCTCGGGGCCTGCCAATTGCTCATAGACGCTCCGCGAAATCTCGCGTGCACGGGACGGATCGGGCGGGTGGTGGCGGAAATAGCCCGCGTAGTATGGATAGAACGTGTCCATCGCATCCTGCGAGTTCTTCTGGACGTGCAGGTGGCTGGCGACGGCGACCTTGAGGTCCGCCCCGCGGTGGCCCGCTTGGGTTCCGGTGCGTCGGTAGAGATCGATCAGCGGAGCAAACTGCGCTGGCGGCACCCCGATATTCGCAAGCGCCAGCGGCAGGCCGAGCGTGCCCGCCCTGACGACACTGCCGGCAGTTCCTCCGGTTCCGACCCAGATCGGCAAGTCACGTTGCAGCGGGCGCGGCGGGATCGGCGCGTCGTGCAGGGGCGGACGGAAGCGACCCTGCCAGGTGACGCGTTCGGCAGCATTGAGCCGCAGGAGAAGGTCGATCTTTTCCGCAAAAAGCTGATCTTGGTCTGCCACGTCGTAGCCGAACAGCGGGAACAACTCGGTGAATACGCCACGACCGGCGATCACCTCGGCACGTCCTCCGGAGAGAAGGTCGACGGTGGCAAAATCCTCGAACACCTTCACCGGGTCTGCAGTGCTCAAAATCGTCACCGCGCTGGCTAGTCGAACCGTCGACGTCACCTGCGCGATCGCAGCCAGCACGACAGGAGTGGCGGCGATCGCGAAATCGAGCCGGTGATGCTCGCCGACGGCAAAAACATCGAGACCTGCCTGGTCGGCGAGTTTGGCCGCGGCGAGGATTTCCTGCAGGCGCTGCTCGGCGCTGACGCGCCTCCCGTCGGTCCCGTGCGGCGTCAGTTCACCGAACGTGTAAAGTCCAAACTGCATCAGGCGTGGCCGGTGAGCTTGCGCACCGCGTCAACCGGGAAATTCGGGGCCTGGTCGACGAACGGCGGGCTGAAGGCCCAACCATCTCCGATTGGGTGGCCGGAACGCGGTGCCGGCGGCGGCCGGCCCGTCCGCCGGTACCCGTGGCGCGGAAGGTTACTCCCCCTTGATGCCGCCAGTGGCAATGACCTTGGTCCAGATCGCCTTGTCGCGCTTGAGAAACGCGGCGAAGTCATCGGGCGTGCCGCCGCCGCCCATGAGACCGTTGTTGGCGATGTGATTGCTGATCTCTGGCGTCTTGAGTGCACGGTTGACCTCGCGGTTGAGCATGTCGATCACCTCGCGCGGCGTGCCCGCGCGCACCATGATGCCGAGGAAGCCCACCCCTTCGTATTCCGGCACGCCGACTTCGGCGACGGTCGGAACATCGGGCAGCATCGCCATTCGCGCACCGCCGGTGACGGCGAGCGCGCGCAGCTTGCCGGCGCGCACATGTTCCAGCGCGCCCGGGATGTCGGAGGCGAGCACGTTGACGTCGTTGCGCAGCAGCCCGATCAGCGCCGGCCCGAAGCCGCGGAACGGCACGTGCGTCATCTTGATGCCGGTCTCCTGGGCGAGCTTCTCGATGGCGAGGTGGGGAAACGAGCCGTTTCCGGCGGAGCCGTAGTTCACCTCGCCCGGCCGCGCCTTGGCATAGACCACGAGCTCGGCCAGCGTTGTCACCGGCAGCGCCGGATTGACGACGATGACGGCGGGGACGGTCACCAGCAGCACGACCGGAACGAGATCGCGGTCGGCGTCGTACGGCGTCTTGTGACCGAGCGCGGGATTGGTGGAGACGTTGGTGCCGGCCTCGAGCAGGGTATAGCCGTCGGGCGGGGCCTGGACCACCGCGCCGGTGCCGACGATCGAGGCGGCGCCGGGCTTGTTTTCTACGACGACGGCTTGGCCGAGTTGCTGCGTGAGCTTGTCAGCGACGAGGCGCGCGACTGTGTCCGCATTCCCGCCCGGCGGGAAGGTCACGATCAGATGGATCTGGCGCGCCGGATAGCTCTGGCTCGCGGCGCCATCGGGATCGAGCAGCATGGTGCCTGCGAGAAACAGTGCGAACAGAAATCTCGCCATTCGTCCTCCCGTTGATGTCGGCATTGCCGCGCGGCCCAAGGGGCGCGCGCGGCGCGAGCTCGCTTTATAGCCGCTCGAGTTCGACATAGGACCGGCGGCTGTTGACCGTCTCCAGATCGAATCCCGCCGCCTTCTTGAAGCTCAATGCGGTATTTTCGAGTTCGTCCTGCGAGAGCACGTCGGTGATCTTGGCGAAGCCGTCGGGCGCCCGCTCTTCCGCGATCTGCAGGACGGTTTCGAGGCCCAGATTGCGGTTGCGGATGATCATGTCGTTCATGGCGGCGATGCGCTGGTCCTGGTAGCGCACGAGCGCCTCCAGCGGATCGGCGCTGGCGATGAGGGCGGCCGCGAGCACGCGGCCGTCGACCACCGCCTGCGATCCGGCCTGCGCGCCGACCGGCTGCATCGGATGCGCGGCATCACCGATGAGCGTGACGCGGGAGAAACTCCAGCGCGGGATCGGATCGCGGTCGACGTTGGGCAGCTGCAGGACGCGCTCGGTGCGCGCGATCAGGTCCTGGACGTCGAGCCAGGGGAAGTTCCAGCCCCGGTAGCGATCGACCGCCAGCGCCTCGTCGGCGACCGTGTCCCAGGCTTCGAGCGGCGGCGCACCGGTCGGGATCTTCGTGTAGGCCAGCCAGTTGATCATCACCTTGCCGCCGGGCAATGCCGCGATCGGATAGATGATCGCCCGATGGGTGCGATGGCCGACGACGGCCATCGAGCGTCCGGTCAGATAGGGATCGCCTTCGACAATCCCGCGATAATGCAAATAGCCGTCGCAGACGGCGGCTTCACCGGGATAGAAATGCCTGCGCACGGCGGAGTGGATGCCGTCGGCTCCGATCAACAGGTCGCCACGCGCTTCGTCGGCGGGCTGCCCGGCGGTATCGGTGAAGCGCGCGATGACCTGGCCGTGACGTTGCTCCAGGCTTGCGAGCTGATGGCCGGTCGCGAGCGCTTGCGGGCCGAGGCGCTCGTGGACGGCTTCGAGCAGAATCTGCTGCAATCTGCCGCGCGAGATCGAGAATCTGCGGCCAATGATAACCCGCGGCCTCGCCGCGCGGCTCGGTCCAGATCAGCTGCCCGTGCTTGTTGTAGAAGGCGAGCTCGGCGGTGAGGATGCCCGCCCGCGCGAGCTTCTCGCCGAGCCCCAGCGCGGTGAGCTCGCGCACCGCATTCGGCTGCAGATTGATGCCGAGACCCGACGGCTCGAGCTTCGTCACCGCTTCATAGACGCGGCAGTCGACGCCGATCTGGTGGAGGCTGAGCGCGGCTGAAAGCCCCGCAATGCCGCCACCGACGATGATCACCTGCATGCGATGTTCCCCGGCACCAGCTAGTTCGGCGCGATGCCAGCCGCGCGAATGACCGTCCCGTAGCGCTTATGGTCGGTCGCGATCAAGTCCCGAAAACTTTCGCTGCCGGCGAATTCGAGATCGTAACCCAGCGCGGCTCGCCCGCGGGCGCCTGCGCCTGCAGCTGAACGGCGCCGATGATCGCGGTCAAGACGGTGGCCCCGACGATGGCCAGGCCCACGGCGATCGCGGTCCATCGCGCGCATCGTCGTCCTCCCATGGCGAGCGCTGCGATGCCCGCCGTTTTTTTTCACGCGGCGCGACGGTAGCCCGCCGCGTTTTCGAGTGCAAACATCACCGCCGCGCGGCTGCGATCGTCGCGAAGCGCGGCGCACTGGGCGTCGAAACGTCTCGGGTGGACCCGAGATCGGTGAGGCTCCGGAATGACCAAGGCTGAATCAGCACAATGCTACGTCACCCCCGCGCCCACCGTGTCGGCCATCACCGCGCCGCGGGTGCCGAGCGGCTTGTCGGAGCCGACCGTCGAATCGTGCGCGGTTTGGTGCTCGATCTCGGAGTTGAGCTCGGCGCCGACCAGCACCACGATGGTCGAGAGCCACATCCACATCATCATGCCAACCACCGCACCGAGCGCGCCGTAGGTGGCGTTGTAGTTGGCGAAGTTGCCGAGGTACCAGGAGAACAGCGAGGACACCGCGAGCCAGGCAAGCGCCGCGAACACGCTGCCGACGCTGATCCAGCGCCATTTCGCCAGCCGGCGGCTCGGCCCGTAACGGTAGAGCACCGAAAGCCCCAGAATGATCAGCACGAACAGAACCGGCCAGCGCAGATAGCCCACGATCGGATGGTCGGAGCTGGAGAGGCCGAACGCCGCCAGCAGCAGCGGAAACACGACCACGAGCGCGACGGCGAGCCCGGCGCCGGCGATGCCGCAGATGGTGAAAAACAGCGACACCATGTTGAGCCGGACGATGCCGCGCTTGTCCTCCTCGTCGTAGATGATGTTGAGCGCGTCGAAGATCGCTTTCATGCCGGCGTTGGCGCTCCACAGCGCGATGCCGAGGCCCAGCAGAAAGCCGAAGGTGAGCTTGCCGTCGCTCTTGGCCGCGATGCGGGTCATCTCCGTGCCGAGGATGTCGAGGACGCTGGCGGGGACGATGTCGGCGGCGATCTGGAGGTGATTGCTCACCGTGGCGGCGTTGGCGAACAGGGCGTAGGAGGAAACGCCCGCTCCGATCGCGGGAAACAGCGCGACCAGCGAATAGAACGCCACGCCGGCGGCGAGCGCCAACAGGCGGTCGTCCAGGATTTCCCGGTAGGTGCGGACCAGAACGTCCTTCCATCCGCGCCAGGGAATCTGCAGCGGCGCGCGCGCGCGGCGCCCGCGGCCGGGTTCGGCGGCCCGGCGTTCCTGCAACGTCAACGGCTCCTGCGCCGGCGTGGCGCGCGGCGGCGCACGCGCCGGCTTCGAGGGCCGGCCATTGTCCTGAAGCTTGAGGGCATAGATCGCGCCGGCCGTCACCAGAACCGAGGCGGCGAACCAGGACAGGAGATTTTCGAGCGTGGAATTGCGTGGATTGCCGGGCATGCGCGGTCGCGGAACGGGTGGGCCGGGATGTCGGTCATTAACGGCCGGACGTGTGATCGGTTTCATGCCACGGCTCGTTTGTTGCGGGTAGAGGCGACCTGCCCTTCCCTGCCCGGTGATTCTGGTCTAAACAGCCCCCGCGCGCGGGGACGCAGCCTCTGCGCCGGCCGGAGGACGCGCAAAAGCGCGCCTTTTTTTTGTGCCTTGGCGCATGTTCCGGAAAAAGCCGGCCCCGGACTCGATGCGGGGCGGGTACCGGTTTTCCGACCGGAACATGCGCAAAACCGAAGCATCCACTGCGCATTCCGGCCATCGGGGTGCGCCTTAAGCGAGCGATATGCCCAAGCGGACCGACATCTCCTCGATCCTGATCATCGGCGCGGGCCCGATCGTCATCGGACAAGCCTGCGAGTTCGACTATTCGGGGACGCAGGCCTGCAAGGCGCTCAAGGCCGAGGGCTACCGGATCGTGTTGGTCAACTCCAATCCGGCGACGATCATGACCGACCCCGATCTCGCCGACGCCACCTATATCGAGCCGATCACGCCCGAAATCGTCGCCAAGATCATCGAGAAGGAACGGCACGTCGTCCCCGGCGGATTCGCCTTGCTGCCTACGATGGGAGGACAGACCGCGCTCAACACCGCGCTGTCGCTCAACAAGATGGGCGTCCTCGACCGGTTCGGCGTGCAGATGATCGGCGCCACCGCGCACGCCATCGACAAGGCGGAGGATCGCGAGCTGTTCCGCGAGGCGATGCAGCGCATTGGGCTCGAGACGCCGCGCTCCAGGCAGGTCAAGACGCTGATCCAGGCGCTCGAAGCGCTCGAGGATATCGGCTTGCCCGCCATCATCCGCCCGTCGTTCACGCTCGGCGGCACCGGCGGCGGCATCGCCTACAACAAGGCCGAGTTCATCGACATCGTCGAACGCGGCATCGACGCCTCGCCTACCAACGAGGTGCTGATCGAGGAATCGGTGCTGGGGTGGAAAGAGTTCGAGATGGAGGTGGTGCGCGACAAGCGCGACAACTGCATCATCATCTGCTCGATTGAGAATCTCGATCCGATGGGCGTGCACACCGGAGATTCGATCACGATTGCGCCGGCGCTCACCCTCACCGACAAGGAATACCAGATCATGCGCGACGCCTCGATCGCGGTGCTGCGCGAGATCGGGGTCGAGACCGGCGGCTCGAACGTACAGTTTGCGGTCAATCCGGCGGACGGACGGTTGGTGATCATCGAGATGAATCCGCGCGTATCGCGCTCCTCCGCGCTCGCCTCGAAGGCGACCGGTTTTCCCATCGCCAAGGTCGCCGCCAAGCTCGCGGTCGGCTACACGCTCGACGAGATCGCCAACGACATCACCGGGGGCGCGACCCCGGCCTCGTTCGAGCCGACCATCGACTACGTGGTCACCAAGATCCCGCGCTTCGCTTTCGAAAAATTTCCCGGCGCCGAGCCCACGCTGACCACGTCGATGAAATCGGTCGGCGAGGCCATGGCGATCGGCCGCACATTTCAGGAGAGCCTGCAGAAGGCGCTGCGCTCGCTTGAAAACGGCTTCACCGGGCTCGACGAGATCGCGATCGAGGGCCTGGGCCAGGGCGACGACAAGAACGCCGTGCGCGCGGCGCTGGGCACGCCCACCCCCGAGCGCCTCCTCAAGGTGGCGCAGGCCATGCGGCTTGGATTTTCCGACCAGGACATTTACGGGTCCTGCAAGATCGATCCCTGGTTCCTCGCCCAGATCCGCGGCCTGGTGGAAACCGAGACGGAGATCAGGGCCAAGGGCCTGCCGGCGAGCGCAGGTGCCTTGCGCCGTCTCAAGGCCATGGGCTTTTCCGACGCCCGTCTGGGCAAGCTCACCGGCATTCCTGCCGAGACCGTTACGCTGAGACGCCGGGCCCTCGGCGTGCGCCCGGTGTTCAAGCGCATCGACAGCTGCGCCGCCGAGTTCGCCTCGCCCACCGCCTACATGTACTCGACCTACGAGGCGCCCTTTGCCGGTCCGCCGGTCTGCGAAGCGGCGCCGTCGGACAAGAACAAGGTCGTGATCCTGGGCGGCGGGCCGAACCGCATCGGCCAAGGAATCGAGTTCGACTATTGCTGCTGCCACGCCTCGTTCGCCCTCAAGGAGGCCGGCTATGAGACCATCATGGTCAACTGCAATCCGGAGACGGTATCGACCGATTACGACACCTCCGACCGGCTCTATTTCGAGCCGCTTACCGCCGAGGACGTGCTCGAGATCATCGAAACCGAGCGTTCAACCGGACACCTGCACGGCATCATCGTGCAGTTCGGCGGGCAGACGCCGTTGAAGCTCGCCGCGGCGCTGGAACAGGCCAAAATCCCGATCCTCGGCACCTCGCCCGATATGATCGATCTCGCCGAAGACCGTGACCGCTTCAAGAAACTGCTCGACCGGCTCAAGCTGCGCCAGCCCACCAGCGGCATTGCCACGAGCCCCAAGGAGGCGCGCGCGATCGCCGAGGCGGTCGGCTATCCGATCGTGATCAGACCCTCCTACGTGCTCGGCGGGCGCGCCATGGAGATCGTGCTCGACCCCCTCCAGCTCGACCGCTACATCGCGCGGCTCGCCGACGATCTCGACCGTCCCTCCGAGCTCGTGGTCTCGCAGAAGCGCCCGCTGCTGATCGACCGCTACCTCTCCGATGCGATCGAAGTCGATGTCGATTGCCTTGCCGACGGCAAGGACACGATGATCGTCGGCATCATGGAGCATATCGAGGAGGCCGGCATCCACTCCGGCGACAGTGCCTGCGCGCTGCCGCCACACTCGCTCAGCCCCGGCGCGATCGCCGAACTGGAGCGGCAGACACGCGCGCTCGCGCTGGCGCTCGAAGTCGGCGGGCTGATGAACGTGCAATATGCCATCAAGGACGGCGATATTTACGTGCTCGAGGTCAATCCGCGGGCTTCCCGCACGGTGCCGTTCGTCGCCAAGGTGGTCGGCATCCCGGTGGCCAAGATCGCGGCGCGGATCATGGCCGGCGAGTCGCTGGCGAGCTTCGACCTCAAGCCGGCCCGGTTCGATCATATCGGCGTCAAGGAGGCGGTCTTCCCGTTCGCGCGCTTTCCCGGCGTCGATACCGTGCTCGGACCCGAGATGAAATCGACCGGTGAGGTGATGGGCATCGACCGCAACTTCGCGATCGCCTTCGCCAAGAGCCAGATCGGCGGCGGCTCGCGGCTGCCGCGCGAGGGCACCGTCTTCGTCTCGGTCCGGGATGCCGACAAGCCGCGCGTGCTCGACGCCGTCGGCCTCCTGGTTTCGCTGGGGTTTCGGATCATCGCCACCTCCGGCACCCAGCGCTACCTGGCCGAGCAGGGGCTGCCGGCCAGCAAGATCAACAAGGTGCTGGAAGGCCGCCCGCACATCGTCGACGCCATCAAGAATGGCGAGGTGCAGCTCGTTTTCAATACCACCGAGGGGGCAACGGCCCTGGCCGACAGCCGCTCGCTACGGCGGGCAGCCCTCTTGCATAAAGTGCCATACTACACCACTCTTTCAGGGGCCGTCGCCGCGGCGCAGGGAATCAAAGCCTACCTCGGGGGGGACCTCGAGGTGCGCGCGCTGCAGAGCTATTTCGGCGGCAAGGCCGCATCCGGGAAACCGGGGCCGGCCGCCTGACGGGTACGTGTTTGGACAGAGTTCAGGGTCGCGTGGCCGGATGAAACTTCGGCCCGCGATCGGAATTATTGTCTCTTGGCTGGAGCCGGAGGTTTGAAAGAAGCGATGGACAAGATCCCGATGACGGCGGCGGGCTATGCGACGCTCGAGAACGAGCTCAAGCACCGCCAGCAGGTCGAGCGGCCCCGCATCATCCAGCAGATTACCGACGCGCGCACGCACGGCGATCTGTCGGAGAATGCCGAATACCACGCCGCCAAGGAATCGCAGTCACATAACGAGGGCCGCATCGCTGAACTCGAGGACAAGCTCGCGCGCGCGGAGGTGATCGACGTCTCGAAGCTCTCGGGCGACACCATCAAGTTCGGCGCCACCGTGACGCTGCTCGACGAGGACACCGACAAGAAGCAGGTTTGGCAGATCGTCGGCGAGCCCGAGGCCGACGCCAAGAAGGGCAAGATCTCCATCACCTCTCCGCTCGCACGCGCGCTCATCGGCAAGGCCAAGGGCACGAGTGTCGAGGTGGTGACGCCGAGCGGTGCCAAGGCCTACGAGGTCAAGAAGATCGAGTGGCGGTAGCCCGCCGACCTGTCGACATCGTCAGCGTTTCGCGCTGGCCAAGCCGCGGGTGATGCAGTCGGTGAAGCGCGCCACACACGACGCCGAAGTGCGACACCTGTATCTCCATCGGCCCGTCGTCGGATTACACGAACCACCGACTTCTACTGCGCACCGCGCTTGAAGGCTCGTGCATTTGAGAGCCGCAGAAGCAGTTGATGCACCGCTGACAACGGCGGACAAACTCAGGATGGCGATGGTAACAGCGCCCGCGCGATACATTGGGGCCCCCATGCGCGCCCAACTTGCTGACCGCAACGATCTCAAGCAGCACCAATGGGTTTAACAAAGCAGACTGCAATGGCAATGAAAAACAAGGGGCCCGATGAGCCCCCTGGTTGGCAATTCGCTGTCTCTGAGGGGAGCAACGGTGCATGAAATTCGGCGTATTCGACCACATGGACGATGCGGGGGTGCCGCTCGGCCAGCTTTACGCGGATCGGCTCAAGCTGGTCGAAGCCTATGATCGCGGCGGCATCTACGGTTACCATCTCGCCGAGCACCATTCGACGCCGCTCGGCTGCGCGGCTTCGCCCGGGCTCTTCCTGGCGGCCATGGCGCAGCGCACCAAGACATTGCGCTTCGGCCCGCTGGTCTATCTTCTGCCGTTCTACCATCCGCTGCGCTTGATCGAGGAAATCTGCATGCTCGATCAGCTGAGCGGCGGGCGTCTCGAGCTCGGCGTCGGACGCGGCGTGTCGCCGTTCGAGAGCAAGGCCTATGGTCTCGACTTTGCGAAGACCGGGGAGATCTATCACGAGGCCTTCCAGCTCATTCTCAAGGGCCTCGTCGCGCAGGAGCTGACGTTCGAAGGCAAATATTACCAATTTCGCAATGTGCCGATGATCCTGCGGCCGGTGCAGCGCCCGCATCCGCCGCTGTGGTACGGCACCACGATCCCGGAGAACGCGGATTGGCCGGCGGCAAACGATGTGAACATCGTGACCATCGCACTGCGGCCAGCTGTGCGAATCATCGCCGAGCGCTACCGCACGGTGCGCGCGAGCCTCGGCAAGAACCCAGAGGAGAGCCCGCTCGTGGGCGTCACGCGCCACGTCGTGGTGGCGGACACCGATGACGCCGCAGTCAAGATCGCGCGACGCGCCTATCCGCGCTGGCGCGACAGCTTCCGCTGGTTGTTCGCGCGGCACGGCGCCGAGCCACGGATTGCGGCGCTTTATCCGCCGACCTTCGACGAGCTCATGGCGATCGACAACGGCGTCGCCGGATCGCCCCGCACCGTCCGGGACTTCATCGCCGCCGAGGTGGAAGCAACCGGCAGCAATTACGTGTTGTCATGGTTTGCATTCGGCGACATGACGCTCGCCGAATCGCTGCGATCGTTCGAACTGTTTTCGCGCGAGGTGATGCCAGCCTTCGCCGGGGGGCGCCCCCGAGCGAGCATGCCGCGTCAGAATCCGCCGACCTGACGAGGCCGGATGTTCGGCCCAAGGGCGCGCTCCCCAAAGGCCGTTGCTCGGCGGCAATCAGCCACGTGCAAGACGGCGCTCATGCGGGTGTCTTCACGTCCATCGGCACCATGGCGGCATCCTTGGAATTGCGCAGCGTCAGCGAGGTCTTGACGTTGCGGACATGCGGCGCCGCCGTGAGCTCGGCGACGAACGCCTGGAAGGTCTTCAGATCCGGCGCCACGCATTTGAGGATGAAGTCGATCTCGCCGGAGAGCATCCAGCATTCGCGCACCAGCGGCTGGGCACGCACGAAATCCTCGAACGCCCTGAGGTCGGCCTCGGCCTGGCTGGTGAGGTGCACCATGGCAAAGACGGTGACCTCGTAGCCGAGCAGCTTCTCATCGAGCAGCGCGCGATAGCCCTTGATGTAGCCCATTGCCTCGAGGGCGCGCACGCGCCGCAGGCAGGGCGGTGCCGAGATGCCGACCCGGCGGGCGAGTTCCACATTAGTGATGCGGCCGTCGTCCTGCAGCTCCTTGAGAATCTGTCGATCGATGGCGTCGAGACGGGCGGGCACAGGGCGCTCCGGAGGGATCGTGTGACTCGCCTGTATTCTTAGCGGGAGCGGGGGCCAACACGAAACATTATTGCTCGAATTAGGTATTTCAATACCGAAATGAGTCCCGCATCGCACAACCCTGTGCATTCCGGTCTGCATATCTTGCATAGCTGCCCAGAACTCATAAATGTGCTCGGCACCCGATGCGCTTTCCGGTCGGCCCACGCCCGAAGCGCCGAAGCCTCCAAAAAGGTTCCCCATGGGCAAGCTCAGCCACGCCAAGGTCGTCATCATCGGCTCGGGGCCGGCGGGCTATACGGCCGCGATCTACGCCGCCCGCGCCATGCTGGAACCGGTGCTGATCCAAGGCATCCAGCCCGGCGGTCAACTCACCATCACGACCGACGTGGAGAACTATCCGGGCTTCGCCGACGTCATCCAGGGCCCGTGGCTGATGGAGCACATGCAGAAGCAGGCCGAGCATGTCGGGACGAGGCTCGTCACCGACCACGTGACCAAGGTCGACCTTGCGCACCGGCCGTTCCGGCTGGAATGCGATTCCGGCGATCGCTATCGCGCCGACAGCGTGATCATCGCGACCGGCGCCCAGGCGCGGTGGTTAGAGTTGCCTTCCGAGCAGAAATTCAAGGGTTATGGCGTGTCCGCCTGCGCGACCTGCGATGGCTTCTTCTACCGCGGCAAGGAGGTCTTCGTGATCGGCGGCGGTAACACCGCGGTCGAGGAGGCGCTGTTCCTCACCAATTTCGCCTCCAAGGTGACCGTGGTGCACAGACGCGACAGCTTCCGCGCGGAGAAAATCCTACAGGACCGGCTGTTCAAGAATCCGAAGATTTCGGTGATCTGGGACACCGTCCTGGAGGAGGTAGTGGGCGACGAGAATCCGCTCAAAGTCAGGGGCGTCATCCTTCGCAACGTGAAGACCGATGCTTTCAGCGAGTGGCGGGCAGACGGCGTCTTCATCGCCATCGGGCACACACCTGCGTCCGAGCTCTTCGTCGGACAAGTGGACATGAAGCCTTTCGGCTACATCCAGACCGCGCCGTTCTCGACCGCGACTTCGGTGCCCGGCGTCTTTGCCGCCGGTGACGTCACCGATGACGTGTATCGCCAGGCGGTGACCGCCGCCGGCCTGGGCTGCATGGCTGCGCTCGAAGCCGAACGCTTCCTGGCTTCGAAAGGCGAGGCGGAACCGGCCCTCGCGGCGGAATGACAGCGAGGGCGCGAATGAGCATGGACTGGGACAAGCTCAAGGTTTTCCACGCCGCCGCCGAGGCCGGCAGTTTCACTCATGCCGGCGAGCAGCTCGGGCTGTCGCAATCGGCGGTATCGCGGCAGGTATCGGCGCTCGAACAGGAACTCGGCGTTTCGTTGTTTCACCGCCACGCGCGCGGTCTCATCCTCACCGAGCAGGGCGAGCTTCTCCATCATACCGCGCACGACGTGTTCATGAAGCTCGAGGCCGCGCGGGCCAAGTTAACCGACAGCAAGGAGCGGCCGAATGGCGAGCTCAGGGTGCAGACGACGCCCGGCATCGGCGTGCATTGGCTCACACCCCGGCTGGGAGAGTTCATCGACCTCTATCCCGACATCCATATCACGCTGATCACCACCGATGAGGAACTCGACCTCGCGATGCGCGAAGCGGACGTGGCGATCCGCCTGCGACAGCCGACCCAGCCAGACCTGATCCAACGCAAGCTCTTTTCGGTGCGCTTCCACGCCTATGCCTCGCCGGAATACATCAAGCGGTTCGGCACGCCGCGCGCGCTCGACGACCTCGACAATCACCGCGTTTTACTGCTCGGCGGCGGCGTGGTTCCCAATCATTTCGAGAACCGGCGCTGGCTGATGGAGGTGGCGCGCGACGGCAAGGGGCCGCGGCAGCCCACGCTCACCATCAATACCGTGCTCGGCGTTCTGCGCGCGTGCCAGCGGGGCATCGGTGTCGCCTTGCTGCCTGACTATCTGGTCGAGGAGAACGGCGGCCTGGTGCAGTTATTTGGCGAGTCCGACAGCATCGCGCTCGATGCCTATTTCGTCTATCCGGAAGAATTGAAATCGGTGGCACGGGTACAGGTATTCCGGGATTTTCTGGTCGCGAAGGCGCAGCGTTGGCATTTCTGATCGTCGATCACGAACGCTAATCGGTGCGTGACGGCAATTCTCCGTCGATGCTTGTCTACCCGCATGGCTGGCATGCGACCCTTTGTATTGTGTGAGGAATTTGCCTCTGCATACTGAAGCGACTGGCGGCCGTCGGTTGTCCATCCTCCCAGATCGCAATCGTCACGTCGTCAGCTGTTCCCCTCTGGAAGGTGATTGTCGGCCCCCGCGCCGACGAACTGCAAACCGGACCCGCAAGGGTCCGGTTTTCTTTTGCGTGCGATCCGTTGCAGCGCGTCGCGCCCCCCCAAGCGTTGCAGAGGGGCACGGGAGCGCTTGCGCGGAAGCCCGAGCCGACTTAAGTTAGGGGGCTTCACACGAACTCTAGGGAAACGACCAATGGCCTGGACAACCCCGACCCTCGTCGAGATCTGCATCGGCCTCGAGATCAACGGCTACCTGCCGGCCGAGTTCTGATCCCGACCCTTTTCCATCGATCCTGAATGGGACGTCTCACCGCCATCGTGCTCGGCTCGGCGGCGGGGGGAGGGTTCCCTCAATGGAATTGCCGTTGCCCGACGTGCCGCTTGGCATGGGCGGGCGACGCGCATGTGCGGCCGCGCACCCAGGCGAGCCTCGCAGTCACCGCGGACGGCGAAAATTGGCTCCTGATCAACGCCTCCCCTGATCTCCCCCACCAACTGCGCGAGTCGAAGGCGCTGCATCCGTGCGTGGGTACGCGCGGGAGTCCGATCAAAACCGTCTTGCTCACCGGTGCCGAGATCGACCAGGTTGCGGGCCTGTTGAGCCTGCGCGAGCGCGAGCCCTTCACAGTTTGCGCCACCGCGGCCACGCTCGCGGCGCTTGCCGACAACCCCATGTTCGGCGTGCTGGCGCCTGACGTGGTCGCGCGACAGGCCGTCGCGCCGGGCACCGCGCTGACGCTTCCAGGCGGCTTGCAGGTGCAACTGTTCACCGTGCCGGGCAAGGTTCCGCTTTATCTGGAAGGCGAGAACCCGGAGACCGCGAGCGAGAGCGCGGCGAATGTCGGCGTCGAGATCGCGGCCGGGAGCGCGCGCATGAGCTATGTCCCGGGCGCCGCGGCATTGACCGCGGCAATGACCAAGCGGATCGCCGGCGCCGATGTCATCCTGTTCGACGGCACGCTCTTTCGCGACGACGAGATGATCACGACCGGGACCGGAACCAAGACCGGCCGCCGCATGGGCCACATGCCGATCGACGGACCCGACGGCTCGCTGTCCGCGCTCAAGGATGTTGCCGGCCGGCGTATCTACGTCCACATCAACAATACCAATCCGATCCTGGTCGACGGTTCGCCGGAACGCCTTTATGTCGAGCGCAACGGCTGGGAGATCGCCGAGGACGGAATGGAGATCGTGCTGGGACGCTGATGACGCCACAGGAACTCGAAGCGCAACTGCGCGACATCGGAGCGCGGCGCTATCATCGCCTGCACCCGTTTCACACGCTGTTGCACGGAGGCAAATGCACGCGGGGTCAGGTGCAGGCCTGGGCGCTGAACCGCTATTATTACCAGGCCATGATCCCGGTGAAGGATGCGAGCCTGATCGCGCGCTGCGATGATCCCGCGCTGCGCCGGGAGTGGCGCAGCCGCCTCGTTGACCATGACGGCAACGCCGAAGACGACGGCGGCATCGCACGCTGGCTCAAGCTGACCGACGGGGTCGGACTCGACCGCGGCTACGTCGTCTCGCTCTCCGGGCTGCTGCCAGCGACCCGTTTTGCCGTCGAGGCCTACGTGCATTTCGTGCGCGACAAAACATTGCTCGAAGCCGTCGCCTCCTCGCTCACCGAGCTGTTCTCGCCGCAGATCATCAGCGAGCGGCTCGAGGGCATGCTCAAGAGCTACGATTTCGTCAGCGCCGACACACTCGCCTATTTTTCCAAGCGCCCGCCGCTGGCCCGGCGGGATTCCGAGTTTGCCCTTGATTACGTCAAGCGCCATGCCCGGACGCCGGAGGTCCAGCAAACCGTCCTCAAGGCGCTCGAATTCAAATGCGATGTGCTGTGGGCCATGCTGGACGCGCTCTATCATGCCTATGTGGCGCCGAAGCATATCCCCCCGGGTGCCTTCGCGCCCAAGGAGTAGGAGGACCGCGTGGCCGATCCGGCCGCCAGCATCGCCCTCGAGATTCGCCCGCAGCTGCCGCGGGGCGTCCGGCTCGTCCACAACGAGGCCCAGGGCGGCTGGGTACTCCTGGCGCCGGAACGGGTGTTCAAGGCCGACCAGATCGCGGTCGAGATCATCAAGCGCTGCACCGGCGAGGCCACCTTCGGCGAGATCATCGACGACCTGGTAAAGACCTACGCGGCCCCACGCGACAAGATCCTCGCTGATGTCACCGCTCTGTTGCGCGGCCTGGCCGATAAGAGGCTCCTGGAGCTGTGACGAATGTGGTGATGCGCGGGCTTGCCCGGGACATCCGCGTCCTTACATTGCAAACAGCCGTGGACGTGGACGGGGGTTTGGCTCGTCCGAATCTCGCGGTGCGACGGGCGCATCCGACTTGCTGTGACGAGCCCGCCTATGACAAACACGAGAACTCGTCGTTTGGAAGGTCAGCCTGACGTGACGTCGGTCAAGCAAGCCGCATTGCACAAGCCGCTCGGGCTGCTCGCCGAGTTGACCCACCGCTGTCCGCTCGGTTGCCCCTACTGCTCCAATCCGCTCGCACTCGACGCAAGGGAAGACGAGCTCGACACCGCGACCTGGATGCGGCTCTTCCAGGAGGCGGCCGGTCTCGGCGTTCTGCAGGTGCACTTGTCGGGCGGCGAGCCCGGCGCCCGGCGCGACCTCGTGGACATCACCGCGGGCGCCCATGCCGCCGGGCTGTATACCAATCTCATCACCTCGGCCGTCGGCATCACGGACAGAACGCTGAGCGCGCTCGCCGACGCTGGGCTCGATCATGTGCAGATCTCCATCCAGGACAGCGAAGCGTCATCAGCCGACCACATCGCCGGTTATCGCGGCGCGTTTGCAAGAAAGCGCGCGCTGGCAACCGAGGTGGTGCGGCGGGGCCTGCCCCTCACGGTGAACGCAGTGATGCACCGCGCCAATATCGACAGGATCGGCGACATGGTCGATCTTGCACTGTCCCTGGACGCAAGTCGTGTCGAGATCGCGCATGTGCAGTATTACGGCTGGGCGCTGAGGAACCGCGCCATGCTGATGCCGACCCGCGAGCAGGTCGAGACGGCGGCCGCCCTGGTGCAGGAATTGCGCGCGCGTCACCACGGCCGTATCGTCATCGACGCCGTGGTGCCCGACTATTACGCCCGCTACCCCAAGCCTTGCGTCGGCGGTTGGGGACGGCGCTCGCTCAACGTGACGCCGGCGGGCAAGGTGCTGCCCTGCCATGCGGCCGAATCGATCGCCAACCTTGAATTCTGGAACGTGCGCGACCATTCGCTCGCGGACATCTGGGCGAACTCGCCGGCCTTCAATGCGTTCCGCGGCACCGCGTGGATGAAGGAGCCGTGCGCGAGTTGCCCGCGCCGCGAGCAGGATTTCGGCGGCTGCCGCTGCCAGGCCTTCGCGCTCACCGGCGACGCCGCGGCAACGGACCCGGTTTGCCATCTCGCACCCGACCACGCGCGGGTGGCGGAGCTCGCGGCAGTGCGGGCCGACACGCCCTACGTCTACCGGCGCATGTAAAATTCAGCCTTGCTGCCGGCGTCGGACGATGATGCGGGAGGGTCTCCCCGGTGAGCTGCGGTAGTCGGCGCGGCGCCAAACTTGGCGTCGAGCCTGGGCGTCGAGCCCTGAGCGCTACAACACGGCGCGCCGCGATACGCGCGGCAGGGCGCGCACGGCCTTCGAGCGGCGGACTGTGGCTCATTGGAAATCGATTGCGCGCGGGGGGCAAAATATCGGACACTCAATTCCAAGGAAGCTGATCGCGCACGGCCTTCCGCCATGGGCCGGCGAACCAGCCAAGATCAGTGTTCCGCATCAGGGAGGATCACCAATGACCTACTCGTCTCAACGGCATCGCCTCGTCCTTGCCGGAGCTCTCGGCATGCTGCTCGTGGCTCCTTGGCCGGCGGCCGCGCAACAGCCGGCTCCGTTACCGCCGGGGTCCCCGCTGATCGGGCGTCCCGATACCCCCGATGCCCAGAAGCTCGCGCCGGTCCCGGCTCCGCCGCTTGCGGCCGCGGCCGACAAGCTGCCGCTCGACAAGCTCAAGGCGCCGAAGGGCTTCAAGATCGAGGTCTATGCCAGCGGCATGCCCAATGCCCGCTCGCTCGCGGTCAGCGACAAGGGCACCGTCTTCGTCGGCTCCCGGCTGCAGGACAAGGTCTATGCCATCGTCGACAAGGGCGGCAAGCGCGAGGCGAAGGTCCTCGTATCGGGACTCTATCGCCCGAACGGCGTCGCCTTCAAGAACGGCACGCTCTACATCATGGAGCTGTCGCAGCTCTCGAAGATCGACAATATCGACGACAAGCTCGACAATCCGCCGAAGCCCACCGTCATTTTGGACGGCCTGCCGAAGGATGAGGCGCACGGCTGGAAATATCTGGCCGTCGGTCCCGACAACAAGCTCTATTTTGAAATCGGGCAGCCCTGCAACGACTGCATTCCGCCGGAAGGCTCCGGCACCATGCGCCGCGTGAACCTCGATGGCACCGGCATGGAGACGATCGCCAAGGGCATCCGCAACACCGTCGGCTTCGATTGGCATCCGACATCGAAAGAAATGTACTTCACCGACAACGGCCGCGACTGGCTGTCGGAAGACCTCCCCAACGACGAGCTCAACCGCATGACCAAGGTCGGCCAGCACTTCGGATCGCCCTATTGCTATCAGGGCAATCTCCCGGATCAAGAGTTCGGCTGGGGCCACAAGTGCGACGAGTTCACACCGCCGGTCGCGCTGATGGGGCCGCACTCGGCGTCGCTCGGCCTGAAGTTCTATACCGGCAACTCGTTCCCGGCAAAATACCGTAACCAGCTCCTGGTCGCGCGCCACGGCTCCTGGAACAAGACCAACAAGATCGGCGGCGACGTCGTCCTCGTCAACATCAAGAAGGACGGTACCGCGGGAGCGATCGAGCCCTTCATCACCGGTTTTCTCAACAACAATAGCTATGTCGGGCGGCCGGTCGACGTGCTGGTCATGAAGGACGGCTCGGTGCTCATCTCCGACGACTGGAACGGCGCGGTCTGGCGGGTGAGCTACGGCAACGCGCGCACCGCCGGCGCACGCTGAGCGCCTCGCAACGCCGAGGGCGGTGGTCCCGCCGCCCTCGGGCTCCTGCCGTCCGCAAAGCTTCCGGAGAGCGATATGCGCGGCCTTGCTGTCGGGGCGATCCTCGCCGGTCTGGCCGCGGCGCCGCTCTACGCGCAGTCGCTCGATGACCGGTTGCCGACCTGCTTCGCCTGCCACGGCGAGAACGGCACCTCGCAGCTGCCCGAGACGCCCTCGCTCGGCGCGCAGCCGGCATTTTACGCCATGGTGCAGCTCCTCATGTTTCGGGACAAGATGCGCGTCACCGAGCCGATGAACGAGATGGCCAAGGGCCTGAGCGACGACGACCTGCGCAAAGCCGGCGATATCATTTCAAAGCTGCCGCCGCCGGAACCGGTGTCGGACACGCCCGACCCCGCTCGCATGGAAAGGGCGCGTGCGCTCGCCACGCAGAACCGCTGCAATTTCTGTCATCAATCGAAGTATCAGGGCCTCGACAATGTGCCTCGGCTGGCGGGCCAGCGCGAGGACTACCTGCTCAAGGCGCTGCGCGGCTACAAGGACAATTCGCGGCACGGCTATGACGCGCAGATGTCGGAAGTGGTCTACAGCATGAAGGACGAGGATTTCGTCTACCTCGCCTATTTCCTGGCGCGGCAGAAATGACGCCGGCGACCGTCGCAGACAGCGTCTGCGCGGCAATGCCCACGTCCAACCGACGGATTACTCGTCCCGCCCGGCGATCTCGGCCTGCCACGGTGCCACCCAGCGCTCGACCGCGCCGATCAGATAATTGAGCCCGATCGCCATCACCATGAGGATGACGATGGGGACGAACATGGTCGCGGTGTCGAAATTGTTGGCCGAAGTGATGATGATCGCGCCCAGGCCCGAGATCGAGGTGAAGAATTCGGCAATCACCATGGCGACCACGGCGCGCCCGACGGCAAGCCGGATTCCGGCCATGATGTAGGGCAGCGTCGCCGGCAGGATGATCCGGCTCAGGATGACGGAATCGGGCGCCACGAAGGATTTGCCGACCTCGATCAGCGCCTTCGGCACCGCCGTCACCCCCAGCCAGGTATTGATGCAGATGGGAAACACGGCCATCAGAAACACGATCGCGACCTTGACCGCGAAGCCCAGGCCCAGCCACAGCACGAGCAGCGGCACCAGCGCGACCAGCGGCATGGCATAGCCGGCGGTGACGTAAATTCCGACCGCCGCCTCCGCCGTGCGGAAGCGCCCAATGACGAGCCCGATTGGGACGCCGAGCACGATGGCGAGGCCGTAGCCGAGCAGGAACGGCCGCAGGCTGTCGAGCAGCGCGG
Organism: uncultured Alphaproteobacteria bacterium; assembly: GCA_963821505.1. Taxonomy (GTDB): domain Bacteria; phylum Pseudomonadota; class Alphaproteobacteria; order Rhizobiales; family Xanthobacteraceae; genus VAZQ01. The sequence goes on along the minus strand of CAWGEH010000034.1, from coordinate 120,725 downwards.
TCCACAGCTTGCCCGTGCGCGCGAGCTGCCAGAACGCCTCCGCGATGGCGCTGGGATAGGAGCCGAACACCGGATTGATGTCGCGGCCGAAGATTTCCCACGCTCCCAGCAGCACGACGAGCGAGCCGACGGTGATGACCCATCTCGGCAGCGGACGCCGCAGCCTGGCTTCGGCCGGCGCCTCGGCCCGCGTCCCTGCTGGATCGACGACGTCAACCATGGCTCGATCGCCTCACTGCGGCGCGCCGGCGGGCGCATGCAGCGCCTTCCATACGCGATAGCGGGTGTCTGCGAAGTCCGACGTGCCGCGCACGATGCCGAGATCGGGCCGCGGCCGCTTGAGCGGCACCGTCATGATCTCCTGCACCCTGCCCTGCTTCATCACCACGATGCGGTCGGCGATCAGCACCGCCTCGTCGAGGTCGTGGGTGACGAACAGGATGGTCTTGCCGGTGCGCGCATGCAGATCGAGCAGTTCCGCCTGCATGGTCTCGCGCGTCTGGGCGTCGAGCGCGCCGAACGGCTCGTCCATCAGCAGCACCTTGGGATCGATGGCGAGCGCGCGGGCGATCCCGACGCGCTGCTTCATGCCGCCGGACAGCTGGTGCGGGCGGCGGTTGAGCGACTCGGAAAGGCCCACCAGCTCGAGATAGCGCGTCGCGGTGGCGCGCAGCTCCGCCCCCCGCATCCCCTTCATTTCCAGCCCGAACATCACGTTCTGCAGGGCGGTGAGCCAGGGCAGGAGCTCGGCGAACTGAAACACCATGCCGCGGTCGTATCCGCAGCCCCGCACCTCCCGGCCGTCCACGGCGACCTTGCCGCCGGATGCGGTTTCGAGCCCCATGGCGATACGCAGCGCGGTAGTCTTGCCGCAGCCGGACGGGCCGATGAGGGTGACGATCTCGCCGTCGTGCACCGTAAAGCTCACGCGGCTGAGCGCCTGCACGGCATGCAGCGCGCCGTCGATGCGCAGCACGAATTGCTTCGACACGTCGTGCAGGGTCACCTCACCCATGGGCCGGTCTGCTCTTCTCTCCGCCAACTCGGTGGACTCCCTCTCCCCCCGTTGGGGGAGAGGGGTGTGGGGGGTTCGGAACCTATCGAGAGACCTTAACCCCTCACCCCACCCCTCTCCCCACGGGAGAGGGAGCAGACCGAATTTGCCGCTGCGGCGGCGGCCAATCCTCGCGGCGCGCCCGCGGTGCAAAGCTCGCGATGTGCGCGACGCTCTCCTCGCATCATTTGCCGATGCGCGCCAGCGCTTCCCTACGGATGTCCGGGTCGATCAGCCTGCCGATGTCACCCGCCTTCGCGAGCTGCCCGAGCGCGATCATCTGATCCTGGATCCAGGCGAGGTTTTCGACCGGGATGGAGAAATCCGCGTCGACGACGCCGGGCTTGACGCCCTCGTCGTAGATGAAGGCCGGGCGCGGGTCGTCGGCCTTGGCGTTCGTTGCCTCGCGCGCCAGCGCGATGGTCTCGTCGCGATGCGTCACGGCATAGCGGAACGCCTTGATCTCCGCCATCATGAAGCGGATCGCATCCTCGCGCCGCTCGGCGAGCGTCTTGCCGGTCATCAGGGTGCAGAAGCGCAAGAACTTCGGCAGAACCTGCCGCGCCTCGACCAGCAGGCTCATCTGCTTCACGGACGGGAGCGGCATGTACTCGTTGGAGACGACCGCCGCGTCGACCACGCCGCCCAGAAGCGCGGTGAAGCGGTCCCGATCGCCGCCGACCGCGGCCAGCTTCACGTCGGAGACCGGCACCTTGGCCTGCACCAGCGCGGCCCGCGCCACCATGTCCGGCGGCGTGCCGGGCGACGAGGCGGCAATGGACTTGCCGCGCAAGTCCGCGATCGTGCCGATGTCGGGCCGGGCGAGCATGACATAGGGCGCCGCATGCCAGTTGCAGCCGAGCAATTTCACGTCGGCCCCGCGCGCGGACGCGGCGATTGCGCCGTAAACCCCTTCGTAGCTGTCGACCTCGCCGGACAGCAGCGCCTTGATCCCGATCGGGTCGTCCTTGACCCCGAGGACGTCGACCTTGAGCCCCTCGCGCTCGGCGAAGCCGCGCTTCGCCGCCATCAGGAAAAAGCCGGCGTCGGCCTTGGGCATGATCATGGCCTGCCGCCAAGGCTTCAGGCCTTGAGCCTTCAAGTCTTGGAGCTTTAGGTCTTGTCCCTTCTGGTCTTGCGCCTGTGCCGGGCACGCCAGCAGCACCGCCGCGACGAGGGCGCCCGCCAGCCGGAGCGGACCGATCGCGCTCATCCCGACCCCTCCCTTATTTCGTTCGATCGGGCGCGCGCGGCTCATTTGCCCGCCCGCTCCATCGCCTGCGCGCGGATGTCGGTGTTGACCATCTTGGCGAGGTCGCCGGCCTTGGGGATCTGGCCGAGCGCGACCATCTGCTCCTGCATCCAGGCGAGCTTGTCCATCGGCAGCGGGAGGTCGGGCGCGACCGCCCCCACTTTCACGGCGTCGTCGTAGACGAAGGCGGGGCGAGGATCGTCGGCCTTGGCGTCGGTCGCCTCGGCCGTGAGCTTGATGGTCTCGTCCCGGTGCAAAAGCGCGTAGCGCAGCGCTTTCGACTGGGCCGTCAGATAGCGGATGGCATCCTCGCGGCGCTCGGCGAGCACCTTGCCGCTGGAAAACATGCAGATGCGCAGGAAGTTCGGCAGCGCGTCCTTACCCTCCAGCAGCATCTTGAGATTCTTCGAAGACGCCAGCGGCAGATACTCGTTCGACACCACCGCGGCGTCGACGACGCCGCCGACCAGCGCGGTGTAGCGATCGCGATCGCCGCCGACCGCCGCGAGCGTGACGTCGGACGGCGAAATCTTGAATTTCGTCAGCGCCAGGCGTGCCAGCATGTCCGGAAAGGAGCCGGGCGCCGAGACCGCGATGGACTTGCCCTTGAGGTCGTCCATCTTCTCGATGCCGGCCTTGGCCATGATGCCGTGCGGGACGACGACCCAGTGGCACCCCATGATCTTCACGTCGGCGCCGCGCACGTTCGCCGCGATGGCGCCCTGGGCGCCGCCTTCGTAGCTGTCGAGCTCGCCGGCAAGGAGCGCCTTGAGGCCGATCTGGTCGTCCTTGACCTCGAGCAGCTCAAGCTTGAGCACCTCCCGCTCCGCGAAGCCGCGTTTGGCCGCCATCAGCAGAAAGCCGGCATCGGCCTTGGGCGAGATGATCCCGTGTTTCCAGGGCTTTGGCGTTTGCGCTGGAGCGGACCCCGCGGCGGTCGCGAGCAGGGCGCCCGCCGCCATCAGGCGCAGCAGAATGGAGGTTCTCATCTCATGGCCTCTTGGTCGTCTCGCGTTGTGGCCCGCCCATGACGTTCACCAAATGCGCTTTAGCAAAATTCCCGTCAAAGATCATACCGCTGGTCCATCGGATGCGGGGATTTGACGCGCACCGGCGCAGGATTGCGAACGCCGCCCGCTCCTACTAACAATGACGAGGCAACACGGGGAGCCGCCATGACCGCCCAGAACATCCCAGCACAAGCACAGGACGCAACGCGCAGGCCGGCGCCGGAGTTGCGCAGCCCGCAAATCGTGGGAAGCGGCGGCACCGCTTCGCTCCACCTCACGCTCGCGGTCTGCGACTACGAGCACGTGCGCGAGATCGCGCAGGGCCTCGTCCGCGCGGACGGGATCACGCTCACCCCGCTCATCTTTCCCTCGATCGAGGAGATCACCTTCCGCTTCACCCGCGGTCTCGAATGGGACGTCTCCGAGCTCTCGTTCGGAAAATACATCTCGCTCACCTCGCAGGGCGCCGCGCCCATGGTCGCGATCCCGGTATTCCCATCGCGGGTGCACCGCCACTCCGCGATCTATGTGCGCGCCGACCGCGGCATTCGCCGGCCCAAGGACCTCGAAGGCCGCGCCGTCGGCATTCCGGAATGGGCGCAGACCGCCGGCGTCTACGTGCGCGGCTTCCTGGCCGAGGAGGAAGGCGTCGACCTCGCCAAGATCCGCTGGCTGCAGGCCGGCGTCAACGAGCCCGGCCGGGCAGAGAAGGTCGAGCTCAAGCTGCCGGCCGGCATCCAGTATCAGGCACGGCCGGAGACGAGCCTCTCCGCCATGCTCGCAAGCGGCGAGGTCGATGCGGTGATCTCCGCGCGCGCCCCCGAGGCGTTCGCGCCCGGCGGCGGGGCGGTGGTGCGGCTCTATCCGAACTATCGCGCCGAGGAGGAGCGCTTCTTCAAGAAGACCGGCATCTTCCCGATCATGCATCTCATGACCATGCGCCGCGCGGTGTTCGAGCAGCATCCCTGGATCGCGATGAATCTCTACAAGATGTTCGACGAGGCCAAGCGCCGCTGCTTCGAGCGCCTGCGCGACTTCACCTGCGCGCGGATTCCACTGCCGTGGGCGGCGGCGATCGCCGACGAGATCGCCGCGAACTATGGACCCGATCCCTATCCCTACGGCATCGAGGAAAGCCGGCCGACGATCGAGGCGTTCTGCCGCTACGCGAACGACCAGGGCGTGACCCACCGCCGCATGACCGTGGACGATCTCTTCCCGCGCGAAGTGCGCGCGATGGCGCGGGTCTGAGTTTGAGTTGCGAAGCGTATACATCGCCGGCCGTTACGCCCGCGAAGCGATCGCCCGCCCGGCTCCGCCGGCATGTCGCCGATCAGTGACCTGGCGACGGCGCGCGGGCGATGCCGCGGTCCCGGTGTTGGGCCGATGCGCGTCAAGCCGGGTTGCGGGAAACCGCGAGCGATCAGGTCGAGGACTGCGAGCCCATGAGATGCATTGCGCTCCCGGCTTGCAAACCTCCTTCACCAATCACACCACGCCTTGCTGCGAATATTCGATGCGCCGGTGAAACCCGCCCTGCCCCGCCCCGCGATCGAGCGCCAGCGCGAGGTAGCGGAACGAATCCGCCGCGTGCGAGGTCCAGTCGTGCACCGGCTGCGCTCGCAGCGCCTGCAGTCTGTCGTCGTACTCGGCGCGGTAGAGCTTGAGCGCGTCGAGGCCGCGCGCGCATTTCGTGGCGTCGAACCAGCAGCGCGGCAGCAGCATGCGCACCGCGTTGATGCCGTCCTCGACCCGGTGCAGCGGGGCAAGCGTGATGTGCTTCAAGCCCAGGCTTTCCATGACCTCGAGCCGGCTCTTGCCGGTGCCGAGCTCCTTGGCCTGGGCGTCGTGCGGCACGATGTGCCCCGCGTAGACGTAGGGGCGCGTGTTGATCTCGCGCACGTAGTGGCCGAGGTCGACGCCGGAGGCCTCGTAATAGTCGATGATCCTGATCTCGCGCCCGACCACCTGCGCGAACCAGATCGCGGTGGCGTCGCGGATGCCGAGGTCCCACGAGGTCCAGACCATCGCGGCCGGATCGCAGGGCACGCCGGCGATGCGCCTGTCCGCCTCCGCCCGCGCCATCAGCTTGCCGTAGTACGAGCCGACGACGGCGGCGTCGAAGGAGCACTGGAACTCCTGCGCGTATTGCTCCTCGCTGAGATCGCGCCGCGCCAGCGCGAGCTCGCTTTCCGCAATGAGCCCGGTATCGCTCGCCTTGAGCATCATCGAGAACCAGCCCTCCTCCGCTTGCGAGCGCCGCCACAGCTCGAAGAAGGCACTGCGGCCCTTGGGCGTGCCGATGAACACCGCCCAGGCCTGCCGGTCGGCGAGCGCGGGGCGGATGACCTCCGACCACACCCGCGGGTCCATGTCGGCATATTCGTCGAGCACGATGCCGTCGAGATAGATGCCGCGCATGGCGTCGGGGTTGTCGGCGCCGTAGAGTCGCACCTGCCCGCCTCCGGGATAGTCGACCCGCAGCTCGCTCTCATGCGCGGTCGCGCCGACCGTTCGCGCCGCCGCCATGGCCGCACGCAGATAGTCCCACGCCACCGCCTTGGATTGCCGCAGGAACGGCGAGACATAGGCGAACCGCGGCCGCACCTTCAGACATTGCACCACGCCGCGCTGCAAGTCCTGGATGCAGGCCACGGTCTTGCCGGCGCGGCGGTGGGTCACGATGCAGGCGAAGCGCTGCCATCGCCGGTGGAAGCCGACGAACTGCCGGCGGGGTCGGTAGTCGACGACGATTCGCGGTCCTTCCATTCGAACGTCACCTTTCTCGGCCCATCATCTGCGGTCGCTCCGGCGACTGATTTGCCGTCCATGCGGTCGAAGATTTTCTGAGGGCCCCGAGGTCGCCGTCGAGCGCCTTGGCGGCGAGCTTTTTTCTTCGTACGGACTCACTGGCGCGGCCCGCGCATCGGTAGCTGGCGCCTCCGGTCGAGGTATCGGTTTCACCAACGATGGCATCAATCAACGACCTCGCGTCGGCGTGCGGAGCGATGCCCGGACGCCACTCTCAGGTCGAGGAACGTGAAAAGGAGCTTCCGCCCAACGGCGGGCGGCGAAGCCGCAGGCTTCTTCCGGAACATGCGCCGGCGCTTCCACGCGCAAGCGACTCCGGGGAAGACACCACCGGCTGCGCGCGACAGGCCCGCCCGCCCGGCACCATGGATGCCCCGCCGGCCGGCGTTCGTATTCAAGCGCATCTCTGGAGAATGCGCTTCCAATAGGTGATTCTCGTTACGTTGTCAAGGGAAATCACGAGGCACGAGTCCGCGGGCGGAGGTTGCCGCGCCGGATAGCCTCAATGGATGCAAAGGCGAATCACCATCCCGCAGCCGAACGGTCGGAATTGCTGGATCATTTTGCGCTTGGTGCCGCCGGAAACCTTGATTCGCCGAACGACAGCGGGCGGCGCTTTCGGCGCCGGGGTATCCGCGAGCGTTGTCAGCGGCTCAATGGCAATAGGGGCCATAGGGGACTCCCCATCCGTCATATTGAAACGTCTCGTAGCCGCAGGTCCGCGGCCGGCCCGTTATGCGGCCGTCCAGCGACGGCGTTTGCACCTCGTATCGCTTTTGCTTCTTGGCGCGAGCATCAGCCGGCAGGGAGAATGCCGTCACCACCAACGCCGCGGCAACAACAGCGGCAACACCTTTGTAAAGCATTGTAGTGCCTTCCCATAGTGGCCCCCCCGACGCCAACACTTGCGCCACGCGAATTGTTCCTGGACGCTCCCGTGCCATTTCGCAAGCGCCGGGCCCAAACGCTGCTTCTGAGTGAAGTCGAACGTGTTTCGCAGCGTTTCTTCCGCCAGCGACATGGAACGCTCGCGAATAAGCGACGCCTGATGATCAATGCCATCGAACGCCTTCCGGGTGATCACAAGCAAGCCCTCGAGAGCGGCCTTGTTCTGGTTGAGGCTCTGCGGGGAAAGGGTGTGCGCCGCACGCCCAGGCACACCGGCCTACATCGGCCTCCCGACGGAGGTTCGTGCACGCCGCCGCGGGAGCCGTCATTTTGGACGTTTGTCAGCGAGAATGTCGATCTTGTGGATCTCCGGCATTTTGGCGAACAGATCGCCGGCCTTGGCCTTTTCCATCAAGGCCGCCGCCACCTTCCCGTTGAGATGCGCGGCGCGACCGGCCTCGTCATCGAACGTGTCGAAGATGGCAAAGGAGGACGGCCCCTCTTGAATGGCGTACCACGAGACCGTGCCCGGCTCGGCGTTCACCAAAGGCACGGCGGAACGCAGAAAATCGGCGACCTCCTTCTCCTTGCCCGGTTTCGCCTGGAGCGGAACGTACAACGCAAATTTGGCCATCGCCTTCTCCCGGTTGACTGGAGCGCATCCCGATCGGGTCGAAATCGCGATACGCTCTACCACACTAAATTAGTGTTCCGGCCGCCGCGCCACGTCCTCGAATACCGGCAGTGCGCGGTCGACCATCGCGTCCGACGCTGTCAGGCTGATACGGAAGTAGTCTGGCGAGTTCATGACGGTGCCCGGCATGACGAAGACATCACGATCGGCGAGCGCATTCCAAAAGTGGTCGGGGTCGCCCTTGGGCCACCTGCTCCAGAGATAGAAAGTGCCCTCGGGCGCCAAGACATCGTAGCCGGCCCTTGCAAGCGTTGCCGTGAACCGGTCGCGCCGGCGCGCGAGCGCTTTCTGGTCGATCGACAGGCTTTCGAGGTCGGGCACCGCGTACTGCATCAGCGCGCTTGGGAAGCACCATCCCAGCGCCATCTGGGCGGAAAACATCATGTCGCAGAGCGTCTTTCGTTCCGCCGCCGGCATCAGCGGAGAGATCGCGAGATAGCCGAGCCGCTGGCCGGGCGCGAGCAGAACCTTGCCGTAGCTGTAGGAAATCAGCGTCCACGGATAGAGCTTCGCCGGGCTGGTGAAGTGGCGCCCATCGAAGCGCAGGCGCCGGTACGGCTCATCCGACAGCAGGAACACACGACGGCCGATCCTGGCCGAGGCGCGCTCGAGCAGGCGAGCAAGCTCCTGCAGCGTTTCGCGATCGTAGATCCGCCCGGTCGGATTGTGCGGCGTATTGACGATCACCAGCCGGGTCCGGGGGCCGATCGCCGCCTCGATCGCGGCGAGATCGAGATCGAAGGCCGGCGCCTTGAGATCGACCTTGCGCGGCACGGCGTCGGCGGCGAGCAGCATCGGCTCGTAGCAGAACCAGGCTGGTTCAGAGAAGACCGCCTCGTCGCCGGCGTCCAGCAGCAGTCGCAATGCCACCGTGATGGCTGCGAAGGCTCCGGCGGTGAGCGCGATGTCCTCCGGCGCGAAGGCGAGATCTAGCTCCTGCCCGACCTTCTCGGCCAGAAACGCCTGCGGGCGCGCTTCGCTCGTCTTGTAGGCGAACCAGTTTTCGTCGCGCGGCACCGCCTGCTTGCGCAGCGCGGCGACGAGCCCGTCGAGCGGCATTTCGTGCGGATTGCCGAAGGTGAAATCGCAGATGCCGGGCTCGAGCCGCCGCTCGCCATAGCGCGAGTTGAAATAGAATTTTTTCACAACGGCGAATGCCGCATCTGCCGCCCTTGCTCGCGCTGACACGACGGACATCGGCTCGATCCCCACTTTGGACCTTTCACACCCCCAACTGCGCGGACGGTGTCGAGCGCGAAATGGCCAGCTCCTCCTCGGTCATGTCGGCGGGGATGTCCGCGAACAGCGGGGTGCTCAGGTAGCGCTCGCCGGTATCCGGCAGCATGCACAGCACGGTCGAGCCCTTCGGGGCGTCCGCGCAGACGCGGAGCGCACCGGCAAACGTGGCGCCCGCCGTGATGCCGACGAAGATTCCTTCCTTTTGAGCCAGCTCCCGGCTGAACCGCAAGGCGTCGGCGTTCGAGACCGGCAGGATGCGATCGATGACATCCATGTCGACCGCGTCCGCGGTGAGCTTCGGGATGAAATCGGGCGTCCAGCCCTGCATCGGGTGCGGCTTGAACGAAGGGTGGGCCGTCGAGGCGGAGCCGTCGGGGTTGCGCTGCTGCTTGATCCCGCTTCCCAGGAGCTGAGCCTCTTCCGGCTCGCAGACGACGATCTTGGTATCGGGCCGCTCCTTCGCCAAGATCCGGGAAACGCCCTTGAGCGTGCCGCCCGTTCCATATCCGGTGACCCAGAAGTCGAGGGCCTCGCCCTTGAAATCTTCGAGGATTTCCCGCGCCGTGGTCCGCGAATGAATGTCGGGATTGGCTTCGTTTTCGAACTGACGCGTGAGGAACCAGCCGCGCTCCTTGGCGAGCTCGACGGCCTTCGTCACCATGCCCATCCCGCGCTGCGCCGCCGGAGTCAGCACCACCTTGGCGCCCAGGAAACGCATCAGCTTCCGCCGTTCGACGCTGAAGGTCTCGGCCATCGTCACGACCAGCGGATAGCCCTTTTGCGCGCACACCATGGCGAGACCGATGCCGGTGTTGCCGCTGGTCGCCTCGATGACGGTCTGCCCGGGCTTCAGTTGCCCGGCGCGCTCGGCGGCCTCGATGACGCCGAGCGCAAGCCGGTCCTTGACCGAGCCCAGGGGGTTGAATGCCTCGATCTTGACGAAGAGGTTTGCATCCGCGGGCGCCAGCTTGTTGATCTTGACTACCGGCGTGTTGCCTATCGTTTCAAGAATATTGCCATACCGGCGTCCCATGCGATCTCTCCATCAGCCGTGCCGACGCGTCCCGATCGACGCCGACCGATGTTGGAAGGAGATCGGAGGCGAGGTCAACCCAATACATTGGCGCGCGAAGGATCGAGGACGCGCCCGCCGCGCAACCTGCCCCCCGCGATTCTAAGCGGTGTCGGCAGCTGCGTCACTTGCGCGCGCGGAGCGAACGTTCGGCGGAGAATGACTTTCCTGGTACGGTCGCAGCGGTCCGCGGCGACCGCAGCGTGATCACCATCGCCAACCATGGCGTCCCGGTCCCAGCGCATCCAGGCGAGCCTTTTGCCAGCCATCGAGCGATGCATAGAAGTTATCGTATGCCGGCCGGACGATCTTCAATGCGTCGAGCAGTCCGGCCACGCGCTTTTCCATGACCGCCAATTGGACGGTCGTCGTCTCCACGGGTTCTCTTGGACATGCCGCCGCTATCGTCTCCTTCGCCTTGGTCGATGCCGCCAACAGGTCATTCAACAGGGCCCTTTGTGCCTCGGTCGGCTTGACGAGACGCTCGACCCACTGCACGCGCCACTCATAGAGACCGACGGAAAGCGGGGCGCACAACCGCCGATATCCGGTCGGCCCCCTTGTCCCGAGTTCCTGTCATGGCGCCTGGTATCAAAACCAAATTCGCGGAAGGCGCACCCGGATTTGACGTGTTCGCCTGCTGCGCGACCGACGGCCATGCGCCGATAAGAGGTGCCAGCAATATCGCCGTCGCCAGCGCTAGACTGAACCGATTCATTGAACTTCCTCCGATCAGAAGCCAGGAATGTCGATCAAACGGTCTCCATGTCGCATCCTGTGTGGCGATGCTCGTTGATTTGCATCAAACCCCATTGGCCCGACTGCACGGGCAGCCGGATTGCTTCCATTCCGGGGGGGAGCGCTCGCGTCCAACTGCTTTAAGAAGGTTGACATGCCTGACGATCCCTTGTCGTTCGCCTCAATCCGCGGCCTTAGCGAGGCAGATGTTCAGACCAGGCTGAAGACCGAGGGCTACAATGAGCTGCCCCGGCCGGATCGGCGCACGCCGCTTCGTATCCTGTTCGAAGTCATGCGTGAGCCGATGCTGGCGCTGTTGCTCGGCGGCGGCGCGATCTATCTGGCCCTGGGCGACCTGCAGGACGCGCTCGTCCTGCTGGCTTTTGCAACGATGTCGGTCGTGATCACCGTCGTGCAAGAGACCCGCACCGAACGCGTTCTGGAGGCGCTGCGTGATCTGACCAGCCCTCGGGCGCTGGTCATTCGCGATGGCGAGCGTAGACGCATCGCGGGACGCGAGGTCGTGCGGGGCGACTTCGTTGTCCTTGCGGAAGGGGACCGGGTGCCGGCGGACGCCGTCCTGATTCAAAGTCACGACCTACAGACCGATGAATTGCTGCTGACGGGTGAATCGGTTCCCGTGCGCAAGATCGCCGGCAGTCATGTCGCTCCCTCCCGAGATCGCCGGCCTGGCGGCGATGACCTGCCGTACGTATTTTCCGGTTCGTTGATTGTGCGCGGCACGGGCATAGGCGAGGTGATCGCGACCGGCGCACTGAGCGAAATCGGCAAGATCGGCCAGTCGCTGAGCACTCTAGAGACCGAGCCGCCGCGGCTGCAGGCACAGACCCGGCGACTTGTGCGGGCGTTCGCCGTGGTCAGTGGGACGGTGACCGTCCTGGCCGTGTTGCTCTACGGCTCGTTGCGCGGCGGGTGGCTCGATGCGGTGCTCGCCGGCATCGCGCTCGGCATGTCGATGCTGCCCGAAGAGGTCCCGGTCGTTCTCACCGTGTTCATGGCGATGGGTGCTTGGCGCATCTCGCGGGCGCGTGTCCTGACCCGGCGTGCCGCAGCCATCGAAAGCCTCGGCTCCGCAACGGTGTTGTGCACGGACAAAACCGGCACTCTGACCGAGAACCGAATGTCCATCGTCGAGCTCAGGCTCAAGAGCGGCGAAATTTTCCGGCCCCGAGAGGCGTCCGGCGCAAAAATACCGGAAGCCTTCCATGATCTGGTCGCGTTCGGCCTTCTCGCCAGCGAGCGCGACCCCTTCGACCCCATGGAGAGGGCGTTTCATGATCTCGCACGCAAAGAATTGGCGGGGACCGAACATCTGCATGGCCCCGAATGGAAGCTCGTACACGCCTATGGGCTTCGTCCAGGTCTCCTCGCCATGTCGCACGTGTGGCGGACTGCCGACGGCGGACAAGAGTTCGTCGTCGCGGCCAAGGGCGCACCTGAAGCCATCGCCGACCTTTGCCACCTCGGCGCCGCGGACGTCGCCGCGCTGACGCAGTCCGTGGACGCCATGGCCGCCCAGGGCCTGCGCGTGTTGGGCGTCGCCCGCGCCTCCTTCGCTGGGCAGACATGGCCGGACTCGCAGCACGATTTCGGGTTCGAATTCCTGGGTCTTGTCAGCCTTGCCGATCCGCTGCGGCCGGGCGTGCGCGATGCGGTGAGCGAATGCCGATCGGCCGGCATCAAGGTGGTCATGATCACCGGCGACTATCTGGCGACGGCGCGAGCAATCGCGCGCCAGGCCGGACTCGACGCCGAGGACATCACGACAGGCGGAGAGGTCGAGCGGTTGAGCAAAGCCGCGTTGGCCCTGCGCGTCCGCACGGCGACCGTGTTCGCGCGGATCATGCCCGAGCAGAAGCTTCGGATCGTCAACGCGCTCAAGGCGAACGGCGACATCGTGGCCATGACCGGGGACGGCGTCAATGACGCGCCCTCGCTCAAGGCGGCGCACATCGGCATTGCCATGGGCGGACGCGGAACCGACGTGGCGCGCGAGGCGTCTTCGATCGTGCTTCTCGACGACGATTTCGGCTCGATCGTCACGGCCGTCCGACTCGGCCGTCGCATCTACGATAATCTCCGCAAGGCGATGGGTTTCATCTTTGCCGTGCACGTGCCGATCGCGGGACTGGCGCTGCTGCCGCTGCTGTTCGGCTTACCGATCTTGTTCGCCCCTATCCATATTGCGTTTTTGGAGATGGTGATCGACCCCGTGTGTTCGCTCGTCTTCGAGGCCGAGACCGAGGAGGACGATGTGATGCGCCGACCGCCGCGCACCCCTGATCAGCCGCTGTTCTCGGGGCCGCTCATTGGCTGGGGTCTGCTGCAGGGAGCTTTCGCCTTCGTGCTCGTTGCCGCCATCTTCGTCGTAGCCTTCAGGCACGGGATGCCGGAGGAGGAGGTACGGGCACTGACTTTCTTTTCGCTGGTTACGACGATTGTCAGCCTGATCTTCGTCAACCGTTCCTTCAGCGCGTCGCTGGTCACGGCTCTCCGCCGTCCGAACCCGGCGCTCGCATTGGTTGTCCTGGCTGTTACGGCGATGTTGAGCGTGACGTTGCTATGGCCGTTCGCACGCGGCCTTTTCGGCTTCGGGCCGCTGCACGTGGACGATCTGGCGTTGACGCTTGGTGCCGGCGTCCTCGTGCTTGTGGTCCTCGAGTTCTTGAAGCCCCTGTGGCGCGCACGGCTACAGTCTTGAGCCGCTCCGCTGAGCCGTTCTCGACCCGGCACCCTTTTGCGACTCGCGCTCTGTGCGGAGTCCGCTTGGCCGGCATCATCATGCCGGCGGCTGACCAGCATGTCCGCGCTGCGGGTCTTCTTGGTTTGACCCGATCCCTGCGTCGTTCCGCTACGCGACGAAAACGCCTGGGCCCGTTTCGTGCGGGCATGTCCGGTCCGTCGATGGCGCGCGCCGGAAAATCGCGGGCTGGATCAAACCGACTCGCGTGCCAAGCCCACGAAAAGGGGATCGTCGCCGGGCGGTCAGTTCGCCATGGCGCCGCGGCGCAGGTCGGTCTCGATGGTGAGCGGCACGTTGTTGCCGAAGCGCGTGCGATAGACCTGCATGTTCTCCATCACGCGCTGCACGTAGTTGCGGGTTTCCATGAACGGAATGCGCTCGACCCAGTCGATCGGATCGACGTCAGGGTCGCGCGGATCGCCGAACCGCTTGATCCACTCCTGCACGCGCCCGCGCCCGGCATTGTAGGCCGCGAACGCCAGGATGTAGTTGCCGCGATAGTCCTGCATCACGCCTCCGAGCTCGGCCGCGCCGAGTTGAAGGTTGTAGGGCATGTCGTTCTTGAGACGTTTGACGTCGTATTTACAGCTGAAGCGCTTGCAGGTGTCGCGCGCGGCGACCGGCGTCACCTGCATCAGACCCATCGCCTGGGCGCTCGACCAGTCGGCAGGATTGAACGCGCTCTCCTGGCGAATGATGGCAAACAGCATCGCGCTGTCGATCTCGGGGCCGATCGGCGAATAGCGCGGCACGCCGACTGTCGGAAACGCGTAGTAGTCGAGCGGCAAGCCGCGCGCCAGGGCGGCCTTGCCAAGGTGCAGCATGCCGCGCGCGTCCTGGTGCTGCTCCGCCAATTCGCCGAGCGCGGAGAGCGCACCGACGTCGTCGAGCTTGTCGCCGAGGTCAGACATCAGCGGGATGACGAGCGAGCGCTCATCGAGCGCGTAGAGGATTTCCAGCGCGCGAACGAGCTCCAGCCGCTCCACGCTCGCGCGCTTGTCCGGCGTCGCCGGCGGCGCCGCCAGCGCGAGCGCGGCAAGCCCGAGACGCGCGCGTGCAAGCTGCCCGTAATAGGCAGCCGAAGAGCGCGCCGCCGCCTGGTACTCGGCGCGCGCCCGATCCGGCCGGTGGGCGGCGTCGGCCGCGCGTCCGAGCCAGTAATGGGAACGCGCCAGCGAGGTCGGATGGATGCTCACGTCCTGGATGCGGGCGAAGTGCGCCGCCGCCGTGGCCGGGTCATCGAGAAAACGCAGCGCGATCCAGCCCGCCATGAAATCGCGCTCGACCCGGGAGTTTTCCTTGGTCGGCTCGGCGGCGTCGCGCACCACCAAATACGCGGAGCGGGCATCGCCGATGTCGAGCAGCTTGCGCGCCAATATCCGCCGCTCGACCCACCATTCCTCTCCATCGTGGATCTGGGCAAGGTCGTGCGGGGCGGACAGCATCACCTCCGCGGCTTTGGCGATCTTCTCCTCGTGGCGCAGCACGTGCGCATAGGCGAAGAGATAACCGGGATCGTTGCGTGCTTCCGCCGGTACGGCTTCGAGCAGCTTGCCGGCATTGCCGCCCTTTCCGTTGAGCGCGATGCGCGCGCGCGCGATCGCGAGCTCGGCGTCGCCGAGTCGGCGCGCGGCCCGCATCGCGGCTTCGTTGTCGCCGGCGAAGAGCCTCTTCTCCATGCGCGCCTTGTGGTCGACGCGGCTGAGGAACTCGGAATAGCGCTCGAGCACTTGCTTCTCGAGATCGGCAGACATCGAATCGTTGCGCCACGCCTCGCGCACCTGCGCCCTGCCGCCTTCGCTATCGCCCTGCGCCAGCAGCGCGCGCGCCAGGATCAGGCGGCCCCTGGCCGATTGCGGCGGCGAGCCGTCGAAGAAGCGCAGGACCTGCGCCGGCTTGAGGTCCTCGGCCCAAAGCATCGCCTCGGCGCGGCGGCGGAACATTGCGAGGCTCGGCCAGCTCGGATTGGCGGCGATAAAGGCGGCGTAGCGCGCGCTGTCGGCGCCGTTGTGGTCGCTGCGCAATATGATCCATTCGACCAGCTTGCGCGCCACCGGGTCCGAGATGGTGGCCTCGACGCTGGTCGCCTTGCTGGCGCCGCCGCTGCGCAGGCTGTCGATTGCGCTCCTGACCAGCGCGACATCGGCGTCGGAGGCGTCCGATGCCGGCGCTTGCGCCAGCGGTACCGTCGGCGGCCGGGACACCGCCTCGCGGTCGTGGCGGGCGCCCGCGGCGCCGGGACGAGCATGCGGCAGTGGAGCCGCCGCGACCGCGCCTTTGCGGGATGCCGACGTCTTTTCCCTGGACTTGTCGTTGGACTTGGCCGCCGCCCTCTTATGGGAAGGCTTGGCGGCCTTGCCCGCGGTTTTTACGGTCGCGGCGGACGAGCTTTTGGCGCCGCCTTTAGACGCCGCGCTCTTGGCCGCAGCAAAATGAGTAAGCGCCAGCAGACCCGCACAAGCGAGTGCAGCGACAAGGCCCGACCGATGTCGTGTCAAATTAGCTTCCCCCAAAGCCCCGAAGCGGTTCGCCCCCGGTGTGGTATCCCGTGCCCGGATTGACAGATCCTATGCACCAGGATTTGGGCGGAAAAGCGCCGCCATGGCCGCCTGCCGGCGGATTCGCTCCCGGCCTTGGGTGGCAGCGCAGGCCATCACGGGACGACGCCATGGCGGTCGCCATTTCCGGCATGACTCGCACCAGCCAGCGTCATCTGCTCTCTGACTGCGCGTTTGGTTTGGGTGCCGCACCACTCGCACACATAGGTCACATCGACCAGGCAGTCGGTGAACAGAATCGGCTTGCGGTCCATCGGCGCCATCCGGCGTTGACAGCCTGGACATTTCACCGCTGGTTCTCTGGGATAGCTGCCCATGTCACCGCCAGTTAACGCCACGATCGTCTCCGTTTCGTAAATTTCATTCGCAAGACCGGCGGTAAACATCGGCCTTAGTTCTTGCTATGTTCCGCGCGTCCCCTGGTAGTGGGGGCTCGAGCGTTTGTTTGCGGGATTTTCCCCGTGGCCGGATTTTGCGGGCGCCGTGGAACCCGGTCTATGGAACCGCATTGTTAAATCCGACGAATGGAACTTTGCGGGAGCACCCCCCATGCCGTCCGGGACAGCAAGGGAATTCGAGACCTACGCTCGCGACTGTGTGAAGCTGGCGGAACAAGCCGACAGCCCGGAGCTGCGCGAGAAGCTCCTCCAGCAGGGCCCGCGAATGGATGCGGGCGGTCATGGACGATGAGGACGCGCTCACGCGTAAGCGGGCAGGCGGCAGCGCTCAAGGTCCGGCATCACCGATCACGAGATAAGTGCTGAAACCGGCGATCAGGAGCACCAACACCGCCGACAGGATCAGCTCGGTGCGCACGGTGGCGGCGGCGTGCGTCTCGGGGTCGTCAAGCAACCGTCCGGTACGGACGAAGCGCACGGTTGCGACCACGATCAGCGCGAGCCCGCCGAAGATGAGCGCGTGGCCGTCGTAGCGACCGAACGGCCCGTGCAGCCGTTCGAGCAATCGTTGCGCCGCTTCGGCGGAGGTGGTGCTCGCGATCGTAAGCACAAAAAGATTGAATTTCTCGATGACAAACCCGAACGCGATCACCGCGATGCCCGTGCGCACCCAGGCAAGAAACGTCCGCTCGTTGGCCGCGTGGTCGCTATAGCCAGGAATCATGACGCGCCTCGTTCATCGTGAAGGCCATGGCGTCAGGGTGATTTCGTTGCCTTGGTCGCGACGGCGTCGAGCGCGGCGGCCATGGCATTGACGGCCGGAGCGATGGCCGCGCCGAGCCCGTGCCGCTGTGCCAGCCAGCGCGGGTCATTGTAGGACAGCCAGACCTTGCCGGCCGCATCCTCGAAGACCAGTGCCTTCAATGGCAGATCGATGCCGATCGCCTGGTTGGCCTGCATGAGCGGCGTACCGGCCTTGGCGTTGCCGAAGATCAGGAGCTCGGTCGGCCGCAGCGGCAAACCGACCTCTGCGGCTCCTGCCGCGTGATCGATGCGCGCAAACACGGTCATGCCCTTGGCTTTGACCTCGGCCTCGAGCCGATCCATCGTCTCCTTCGCCCCAAAGCTGCTGACTTTGGTGGTCAACCCATCGGCCGCCATTGCAAACCCTCCCCACAGCGAAATCCCGACAATCATCGCGACGAGTCTGCTCGTCGCCAAGTGACCAGTTCCATCGCTCATCGCTCGGACTCGCTTCGTGGACTCGCACGCATATTGGAACGATCTCCCGTCGTGCCGAAGGGCCAGTCGACGCGGATCATCGCCGCCCACCTGCTTCATCCAGGGCGCGCGCCGCCACAGCTTACGGCTCCGAGGAGCTGCTCGCCAGCCACGCGTCCAGCCGCCCTAGCCTGCAACCGCCGGCGCCGTACCACCCGGACTTCGACTCGGGTTCAATGGCGCCGTGGCCGAGCAGCCACCGCATGGGATGCGCGCTCGGAGGCGACAATGCAGATCGAGCCGCTGGCTTGAGGCACCCCAAAGAGAACTCAGCCGGCCAGCAAACGATCCTGATCCATCGCGGGCGGCTATTTCTGATATGCGTTGGCGCGGATATAGCTCCAGACCTGATCGATCTCTTCCGCGGTGAGCACGTCTTTCCACGGCGGCATCTGGTTCTTGCCGTTGCGCACCGAGTTCTCGAAGCGCGCACGATCGTCGGCCTTCAGACGGCGCAAATCGAACGTCTGGCCGGTATTGACCAACCGGTCGCCGTGGCAGGTCTGGCAATTGTCGTTGTAGACATTCGCCCCGGCCTCGATCTTGGCTTTGTCCGGCGCCGGGTCCTCGGAGGATGCGGCCGGCATGAACGACATCATGGCGCCGACCGCGATCGCGACGCCGACGATAGCAGGTGTACGTATCGGCCTGATCTTCTTGCTTGCCATTCAAATTCCCGCTGCCGCCGCGAGCGCTCCCGGCAACGGCGGAAGGCAACGCGGAATATCGAACAACCCGATCGCGAGGTTCAAGCCTTTCGCCAATTGCCGGCAGGGCGGCAACCCCCGACGCAAAGGCCGCGACCCGCGGGAGACCGCCACGCGCGGCCTCCCGCCTCAGGTCGATTGCTACGTCACTTGTCGAACAGCGCGAAGGTCCACAGCGACACGCCGGTCGGCAGGTTCTCGAGGTTGGGATCGCCGGCGCGCAGCGCGTAGACGCCGCCGATGCCGCTCATCACCGTGACATACTGCTTTCCGTTTCTTTCCCACGTCACCGGCTGGCCGACGATGCCGGATGGCGTCTGGAAGCTCCACAGCACCTTGCCGGTGTCGGCATCGAGCGCCTGGAACTCACCCGTCATGACGCCGGTGAACACCAGGTTGCTCGCCGTCACCATGGTCGATGAATAGTTCGGGCTCTTGTACGGCGTCTCCCACTTCGACTTTCCGGTCAACGGATCGACCGCCTTGAGGAAGCCGCGAATGTTCGGGTCGTCGACCACGGTCGTGCGCTTGACAGTTCCCGGCCCCGAGGGGCGCCCGGGCGCGAGCTTCGGCGGCTCGCCGGCTTCGTAGGTCATGCCGACATGCAGGGTGTTGATGTAGAGCATGCCGGTCTGCGGGCTGAACGATAAGTGCTGCCAATTGGTCACGCCCGATACCGACGGCCAGACGGTGACATTCTTGCCTTCGAGCGCACCCTTGTAGACGTCGGTGACGTTTGGACGGCCGGTTTCCCGATCGATGCCGTTCGCCCAATTGACCTTGCCGAAGGCGTTGGCCGCGATGAGCTTGCCGTCCTTGGCGTCGAGCACGTAGAGGAAGCCGCTGCGGTTAGCCTGGATCACGACCTTACGCGGACTGCCGCCGACATTGATGGTGGCGATGACCGGCGTCTGCACCGCGTCGTAATCGAACGGGTCTTGCGGGGTGGCCTGGAAATACCAGACGCGTTCGCCGGTTTTCGGCCGAATGGCGAAGATGGAGTTGGTGAACAGATTGTCGCCCTTGCGGGCGCGCGGATTCCAGGGCGCGGGATTGCCGATACCCCAATAGACGAGGTCGAGTTCGGGATCGTAGGTCCCGGTCACCCAGCTGCTGCCGCCGCCGGTGAGCTGCGGAATCGCCTTCCCACGTCTCGGAGCCCGGCTCGCCCTTGGCCGGAATCGTATAGAGCCGCCAGAGGTGCTTGCCGGTCTTGGCATCGTACCCTTCCAGCAAGCCGCGGTGGCTGAACTCGGCGCCGGCCACGCCCATGATCACCACGCCATTGACGATCAGCGGCGCGCCCGTCATCGCGTAGCCGTTGGCGTGGGTCACGGGGTCCGGCGATTTCACCGTCCAAATCTCTTTGCCGGTCTTGGCATCGAGCGCAACGAGCCGGTCGTCCATGAGCGCGCGAATGATCATGCCCTCGTAGATCGCAGCGCCGCGATTGACGATGCCGCAACAGACGACGCGCAGGGTCTCCGGCGGATAATCGTGGATGACCCGCCAGATCTGCTTGCCGGTCATGGCGTCGACCGCCACCGTCGCATTGTGGGTGGTCACGTAGATCACGCCGTCCTTGATGATGGGAAAGCCTTCGCCGCCCTGGAGATCGGCGAGCGAGTAGGCCCACACCGGGACCAGCTTGCTCACGTTCTCCTTGTTGATCTGGGTCAGCGGACTGAACCGCTGGGCGGAATAGCCCATGCCGTAGACGAGCACGTCGCCCGTCGTCTTGGCATCGTTCTTCAAGTCGTCGGCCGTCTGCGCGAGTGCCGCGACGGGAAATGCCGTGCTCAGCAGTGCCGCGAAAAGCGTCGATCGCATCATTGGTATCCTCCCTAGGACGACGTTGTTATTGAAAAAATGCTATCCGCTTTTTGGGCATAGTCCAACACCCGCATTCATGCAACGCAAGGTGGCACCCCGCTCGCCCGCGGCGGACGCTGCGCCCGGGCTTTTATGCATCAGCCGCGTTTGCGGGCAGGGCTGATGCGCCAGTCGGACATCGAGCGCCCTTCGCCCCCGGCGAATGGGTAGTGTGGAAGCCCTACGCCTGTATTCGGCTATTGGCGCGGGCCGTAGGTTAGGCGGGCCTTGTCACGCCCGTCGTTCAACCGACCCGAATTGCCCGGATAAATGATTCAATGCCGGGTCGTTTCAAGAGGTCGCCCCTCATAACGCCAGTTTTTCAGGGCGGGGCTTTGCCGATGCCCGCAGATTGCGCCGCAGGTTCGGCCGCGTCTGCCTCCGCGTGGCCTACGGGCAAACCGGCTTTTAACAGCGCCTGGCAATGATGCGCGCGGTCTTCCGCGCGCTTGTAGTGCAGAGTTTTCAAGTAGGACTCGACGGCGAAGTTCGGCGCGCGTTTGAGCACCTCGGCCGCATGTCTCCGTGCGGACGGCACGTCGCCGAGTTGGGCATGACAGGCGGCGATGAA
Organism: uncultured Alphaproteobacteria bacterium; assembly: GCA_963821505.1. Lineage (GTDB taxonomy): Bacteria > Pseudomonadota > Alphaproteobacteria > Rhizobiales > Xanthobacteraceae > VAZQ01. The sequence continues at coordinate 99,816 of CAWGEH010000034.1, read as the reverse complement.
TGCATGGTGGAACTGGTCGGGCGCCGTGATACGCCCGAACGCCGAAATCGAGTCTTCATAACGGCGCGCAACGAAATAGGCCCGGCCGAGATGGTTCCAGAACCGCTCGGGATGATAGGGATTGAGGCGCATTGCCTTCTCGATCCATTCGATGCCTTCCTCGGGCCGTCCGAGCCACGTCAGGATCTCGCCCTGCTGCACGACGATGAGGTCGTCGTTGCAGTTGAGACTGAGCGCGCGCTGCTGATGGTAGACGGCCTTGTCGTGATTGCCGCAGGCCAGGTTGACGGCGGCGAGAATCCGGTGGACGTCGCTGTCGTTGCTGTCGAGCTGCAGCGCGGTTTGCAATTCGTCGATGACCCGGTTCCATGTGGCTTCCCGGTCCGTGCAATAGCCGTACACCCAGGATTGGCCGAGCGTGCAGGCCTTCCAGGCATGGGCGTGGGCGTAACTGGGGTCGAGCGCGAGCGCGCGATCGAGCAATCGCAGGGCTGCTTCGTTGTCCGCGGCCGTGGCGCGGTGGTGGTGGAGCTTGCCGGCGAGCACGCATTCATATGCAGCCATGCTCTCGGTCGGCTTCCGGCTCACCCGTTCGCGGGTCGCGGCGTCGACCCTCCCCGGAAGCGTGGCGACGATCGCCGCGGTCACCTCGTCCTGGATGGCGAAAATATCTTCGAGCTCCCGGTCGTAGCGTTCGGCCCAGATATGGCAGTCCACCGGGCCATCGATCAATTGCACGCTGACGCGGACGCGGTTGCCCGCTTTGCGCACGCTGCCTTGGACCACGTACTGAACGCGCAGATCGCGCGCCGCCTGCCGCGCGTCCACGGCCTTGTTCTTGTATTTGAAGGCGGAGTTGCGCGAGATGATGAACAGATGGCGAAACCGCGACAGCTCGGTGATGATGTCTTCGGTCAGCCCGTCGGCGAAAAACTCCTGCTCGGGTTCGCCGCTCATGTTGGCGAAGGGCAGGACCACGATCGACGGCTGGCTGGGAAGCGACGGGGTCGGTGGATGCGTACCCTCCTCGGCCGCGCCGGTCGGCCGGTCGCGACCTGCATCCGGCGGGACGGAGGGTTGAACTGGGATTCTCGCAGCCGCATCGGTCGGTGGCGCGCTTGCTCCCGATACGCTGCTGATATTTCTTTCCCGGCGCAGCGCTCTTCGGTGAAAAAGCACGTCCACTACCACGATGGCGACGCCGACGGAGACGATCACTGCGCGGACGTCGAGCCATGGGGGCCACAAATGCCCCACGGGTTCCGGCACCTGAACATAATTAAATACCGCTGCGAACCAATGTTCGGGGCCGAACCCGGTGATCGCGATGATCGTTCCGACGATCGCCCAGTAAGTCAGATTTTTAGCGACCGAGACCCAAATATTCTTGATCAAATGCCCAAAGGGCGGTGCGGCAATCGACATGAGGCCGTGATTCCGAGCGTGGCGTCCTCTGAGCAGGCGTCGTTAAGACGACATCTTAGTTCGGTGCCGCCCAGCTCGGAAGGGGTCGGATTGCGTTATCGGCACGGCTCGGAACCACGGCAGGGCCCGATTGCGTCAGGCTATCGAGATGCTCATCTCAAGACAGGACGCCCGGTCGGGCTATCCCATTGGCCGTGTCGCCGGCCGCGGCAAGCTCCGCGGTCGAGGCGTGGGCGGACGTCCGCCTCGCGTCCGATATGCCGGTTTCAGGCGCGCCCCGAGGCTTGCCGACGCCGCCGACGAATGCCTGCAATCGGAGGCACTCCGGGAGAGCGTCTCTTTCGAGACTGGCAAGGATCAGAACCGGGCCCTATCCTTCGGCGTGTCGAGGGGCCAGACTTCGATTTGAGACCGCGCGAAGGCATCGGCCGACGACGATGCGCGGCGCACGGCGGCCGCCGAACAGGCCCAAGGACACGGCACCATGATCGAAGTCGCACCGGAGAAGGAACAGTCAAGCCATCGCGCTGTCGCCTCCTGTCTCGCCGCATGTCTTGCCATTGCGCTGTGCGGCTCCGCTGCACACGCGCAGTCCGTCGCATTCATCAATCCCGGCAAGTCCGACGAAATCTACTGGATGACCGTCACGCAGGGCATGCAGGCCGCCGCCCGCAGCCTCGGCATGACGTTCGAGGTACAGTATGCCCAGCGCGAGCCGCTGAAGACCCTCGAGATCGCCCGCGGCCTGGTCGCGCGCGGCGCCGGCAAGCGGCCCGAATATGTCGTGGTCACGGACGATTATTCCGTCGCCGACCAGCTGGTGAAGATCATCGACGATGCCGGCGTGAAGACCTTTCTCGCCTACAGCTCGATTCCCCTCGACCAGCGCGCCGGCATCGGATCGCCCCGCGGCAAGTACAAGGGCTGGCTCGGCTCGCTGGAGCCGCAGGCCGAGGACGCCGGCTATCTGACGGCGCGGGCGCTGATCGAGCGCGGCAAACGAGAAAAGGCGTTCGGGGCCGACGGCAAGCTTCATATGCTCGCGATTGCCGGCGATCGCTCGACCCCTTCGTCGATCAAACGCAATCAGGGCATGCACCGCGCGGTCGCCGAAGATCCGAAGGTCGTTCTCGACCTCGAGGTTTACGCGGCGTGGACGCGAGACATCGCCGCCGAGCAAGCCGGTTGGCTCTACCAGCGCTATCCGGATGCCAAGCTCATATGGGCCGGCAACGACTTGATGGCGTTCGGCGCCATGGCGGTCTGGGAAAAGCGCGGCGGCAAGCCCGGAGTGGACGCGTGGTTCAGCGGCATCAATACCTCGACCGAGGCGCTCGCAGCGATCAAGTCGGGGCGCCTGACCTCGCTCGCGGGCGGCCATTTCATCACCGGCGCGTGGGCGCTGGTGATGCTCTACGACTACCATCACGGCCGCGACTTCGCCGACGAAGGGCTCGAGCTGGAGCGCCCGATGTTTGCGGAGTTCACTCCGCAGCTCGCGGACCGCTACATCGAGCGCTTCAGCCGCGGCTTCGACAGCGTCGACTTCAGCCGTTACAGCAAGGTGAAAAATCCGCAGCTCAAGCGCTACGACTTCGGCTTTGCGCAACTGCTGGAGGAGAAGCCCTGAACGGCCGCGGCAGCGGTCACAGGCGGCCCGCTCCGCATCGCTGCCTCGCCGAGGCGCTTGCTCCTGGCCCCGATTGAATATTCACCTGGCTATGATGCGCACGGCCGGAAACGGTTGGCGGCGCACCGGAGATAATCATCGCGATCGAGACCGGGCGGGGACAACAATTCTTAACCCTGGTCATGGAACATCAGACAATAGTGGGTTTGCGATTCCCGTTGCTGAAGTATTCTCGGAGCCAGAATTGGTTGACTTCATTTCAGTCTATGGCGTCTGGCTGGTGGCAGCCTTCATCACGCTCGAAACCATCGGGGCGCCGTTGCCTGCCGAGGCCGCTTTGATCGCTGCGGCGTTTTTCGCCGCCCGAACACATGACCTCAATATTTGGCTTTTGATCGCTGCCGGAATCCTTGCCGCAATCGTTGGCAACGTTGTGGGCTTTTGGGTCGGCAGGAGGTTCGGGTATCAGCTATTGATCAGATACGGAGCTCGCCTTGGATTGACCGACACACGGATCAGGCTCGGTCAATGGCTATTCCTGCGATACGGAGGCAGGTTCGTTTGCGTTGCCCGCTTTTTGCCATTTCTCCGCAACATGGCCGCTGTCCTTGCTGGTGCGAATTGCATGGCACAGCATACGTTCTACTTCGCCAGCACGACCGCGGCGGTTGCTTGGGTCATGTGCTACGGTCTGGCGGCCTATTCTTTTGGGGAAGCGTTCACGGACTTCGCTTCGCCGGTCGCAATTTTCCTGGGCCTCGCAGCGCTATTGATCGTCTTGGCAGTGCCGGCGCTCATTCTGCGCTATGAGAAGATCTTGTTGACAAGAAACGAGCATGAATTGGCTGGCTCGCCGCCCTGTCCGCCGGCGTGAATGTTGCTGAGCGGCCAGAACAGATGGCGAACAAAACTGAAGCGGCGCGAACGGCTTCCCCACGCTTCGACCGCATCCCGCCACCTTTTTGCCACGGTAAGGGAGTGCCCTAGGGGAGCGGAGGGGGATTTCCGCACACAGGGGGAGTCCAGAAATGGCCAGAGCGTTGAATGAATTCTTGTTGCTTTCATGCATGGCCGCGTTCGTCACGGGGATGGTGGTTGCGGCCGCAAGCCTGATCATCTAGCCGAGCGCGCAAGAACGTCGGGGGCCCGGCAGCTTGGCTGCCGGGCCCCCTTTCCATTGCCGCCCTCGGGTGAACTCAATGCCCGCCGCCGCGGCGCTTCAAGTTGACGTGGATGTTCTTCTCGCGCGTGAAGCTCAACAGCTCCTCGATCCCTTCCTCGCGCCCGACGCCGGACTGCTTGTAGCCGCCGAATGGCGCGCCGAGAAAGTGCTTCGACACCTCGTTGATCCAGACGAAGCCCGCCTCGACCGCCGCCGCGGCGCGATGCGCGGTGACGAGATCGTTGGTCCAGATCGAGCAGGTCAGCCCGTATTCGACCTGGTTGACCTGCGCCAGCATCTTGTCCTCGTCGCTCCACTTGAGGATCGAGAGGATGGGGCCGAAGATCTCTTCCTTGCCGATGCGCATGTCCATGGTCACGTCGGCGAACACCGTGGGCTCGACGTAGAAGCCCTTGGCCAGATGCGGATCGCTCGGCCGCTTGCCGCCGCTGAGGAGCCGCGCGCCGTCCTGCTTGCCGGCCTCGATGTAGCCGAGCACGCGGTCGTATTGCACCTTGCTCACGATCGAGCCCATGGTGGTCGCGGGATCGGTCGGAATGCCGGGCTTGTAGCGCTTGACCGAGTTCTTCACGCGCTCGAGCACCGCGTCGTAGATCTTCTCGTGCACGAAGGCGCGGCTGGTCGAGCCGCAGGACTGCCCGCACCAGGTGAAATTCATGCCGTCGACGACGGCGGCCGAGACGGCATCGAGATCGGCATCGGGGAAAGCGATCAGCGCATTCTTGCCGCCCAATTCGAGCGTCACCGGCTTGAGCGTGTCGGCTGCCGCCTTCATCACGGCGCGGCCGGTCGGCACGCTGCCGATGAGCGCGACCTTGGCGACGTCGGGATGGCTTGCCAGCACCTGGCCGACCTCCTTGCCGCCCGGCACCAGGTTCCACACGCCCGGCGGCAGGATGCCGTCGATCAGCTCGGCGAGCCGCAATGATGACAGCGGCGCCTGCTCCGGCGGCTTGACCACGATGGTGTTGCCGGCGGCGAGCGGCGCCGCCGACTTGCCGGCCACGAACATGAAGGGATGGTTGAACGGAATGATGCGCCCGACCACGCCGAACGGCTCGCGCACGGAGAAGTTCACGGCGTCCGGTCCCATCGGGATCGAGGCGCCCTTCATCTCGGTGACGAGGCCGGCGTAGAAATCGAGCTGCGCCGCGCCCGCCTGCGCGTCGCGCACCATCTCGGCGTAGGGATTGCCGCAATCGGCGGCGTCGATCATGGCGAGCTCGTCGCCGTTCTTGCGAAGGACATCGGCGATGGCGCGCAGCATCTTCGCCCGCTCGAGCGGCAGCACGCGGCGCCATTCCCGGAACGCGGCCTTGGCGGCGGCGATGGCGGCTTCCGCGTCCGCCACCGAGCCGTCCACCACCTTGCCCAGCGATTCGCCGGTGCCGGGGCTGATGGTGTCGACATAGCGGTCCGACTTCGGCTTCTGCCACTTCCCGGCGTAATAGGGATCGCGATGCGACGGCAGATTGGGAGCGGGCGGCTGGGTTCTTGCCGCGGACGCAACTGCAACCATGGGACACCTCCAGAGCTGTTTGTCTGTTGCTGAAGATTGTGATCGCCGACCTGGCCGCGAACTCGGTCTGCTCCCTCTCCCACGCGCCCCGGGCTCGCCCGGGTCGCGTCTTGGTTCCGCGCAAGTCGGGCGAGCCCGACCTGCGTGGGTGAGGGGTGGGGTGAGTGGTTATGGTCTCTCGATGATCGGTAACCCCTTCACCCCAACCCTCTCCCCAAATGGGGAGAGGGAGCCCACCGAGTTTGCGGCATCATTCATGTTCGTCCGTCAGGCACAGCACAGGAAGCGGATGATGGACGCGTTCAGGATCGTTTGATGTCGTGAAGGCCGCCCAGGCGGCCGATGAGCGTGTTGGCGCCGATCGAGATGACGAACAGGATGATCAGCAGCGCATACATCTGCGGCATGTTGAAGATGCTGTAGGCCTGGATCACCAGGAAACCGATGCCGCGGTTCGAGAGCTTGGTTTCCGCAAGCAGCGTGCCGATCAGCGCCACGCCGAGCCCGAGCCGCACGCCGTTGATCACGGGGTGGCGCATGGCCGGCAGATAGATCTTGGTCACCATCTGCCAGGTATTGGCGCGGAAGCTCCTGCCGACGCGGATGAGGACCTTGTCGATCTCGCGCATGCCGCCCGCGACGTTGAGCGCGACCGGAAAGAAGCAGGAGATCGCGCCCATCGCGACCTTGGAGCCGGGCCCGACGCCGAACCACATGATCATGATCGGGAAGAAGATGATCTTCGGGCAGGGACCGAGGTAGTAGAGATAAGCCTCGTAGGCGCGCGACATGAACTTGCTGCCGCCGAGAAAAATGCCGACGGCGAGCCCGCTCAAGCCGCCGATCACCATGGCGATGCCGATCTCGTAGAACGTCGTGTAGAGATGGAAATAGAACGTCGGGTCGCTCAGTGTCGCGTAGAGCGCCGTGCCGATGGCCGCGAGCGACGGCACCACGTCGCGGTAGAGCCAGCCCGAGGCGGAGACGAGTTCCCATATGACGACAACGGCGGCGATGATGGCGATGCGCACCGCCGTCACCGGGCGCAGCGGCAGCCGCAGCGGCCTTGCCGCCGGCAGGCTCAGTCGACCGGTCTCAGCCATCGCTCAAGCCTTTCCATCAGGATGAACACGCAGACGCTGACCAGAATGACGAAGCAGATCGCGGCATAGGTTCCGGGAAGATCGTAGCGCTCGGCAAGCTCGTTGATGAGCTGCCCGAGTCCGCCGAAATTGATCAGGAACTCGACCCCGACGATGTTGATGAGGGAAAAGATCAGCCCGAGCCGCAGCCCGACGAAGATGGTCGGCAGCGCCGCCGGGAACAGGATCTTCCAGAATTGCTGCGAGGGGGTGAGGTTGAAGCTCCTGCCCACATTGATCAGCACGCGCCGGGTGGCGGAGAGGCCTTCGAGCGTCTTGAGGATGATGGGAGCAAGTCCCGCGGTGAAGCCCATCATCACGATCGTGAGCGCGCTCCTCCCGAAGATCACGAGATAGAGGGGATACATCAGCACCAGCGGGGCGGCCGCGATCGCCGCCACCCAGGTCTCGGTCGCAAGCCGCAACAGATGGTAGCGGTAGAGCAGGACGCCGCCCGCAACTCCCAGAATGGTCACCAGGATGCTGGCCGAGAACGCCTCCCCGGCGGTGAGCAGGAAGCGCTGAAGCACGTGCTCCTCGACGATCACGCGCGGGAAGGCAGCGATGATGTCGGACGGCATCGGCACGATGAAGCGATTGATGAGGCCGACGCGGATGAGGAGTTCGACGAGCGCGATGAACCCCACGAACGACGCCGAGGCCGAGCGCGGCGGGAACATACCTGTTCTTGGCAAGAGTCGCGGCGGCGGTCATCGCTTCTCGGCCTCGCGCAGCTTGCGACCTTCCTCGTCCTCGCAGTTCCGCGGCTTGCTTCCTCGCGCAGGTCGCTCCAGATCTGCGCCACGTAGCGCCCGAACGCCTCGCTCGACACGATTTCCGAGGTGCGCGGGCGCGGCAGCTTGATGTCCACGATCCGCTTCACCGTGCCGGGGCGGTAGGTCATCACCAGGATGCGGTCGGACAGTTGCACCGCCTCGGTGATGTTGTGGGTGATGAGAAGCGTCGTCTGCTTGAGCTGCTGCTGGATCTGCAGGACCTTGTCGCCGAGGAGGAGCCGGGTCTGCTCGTCGAGCGAGGCGAACGGCTCGTCCATCAGCAGGATTTTCGGTTGCGCCGCCAGCGTACGCGCCATCGACACCCGCTGGCGCATGCCGCCCGACAGCTCCGCCGGGTAGCGCCGCTCGAACCCGTCGAGGCCGACAAGCCTGACAAAATGCCTGGCGCGCTCGTAGCGCTCGGCCTTCGGCAGGCCCGCGATCTCCAGCGGGAACGCCACGTTGTCGATGACGTTGCGCCAGGGAAAAGTGGACTCCTCCTGGAAGATCATCCCGATCGATCGATGCGGTCCACGCACGCGCTCGCCCGCGACCTTGACCGTGCCCTCGTCGCCGTCCAGCAGCCCGCCGATGACGTTGAACAACGTCGATTTGCCGCAGCCGGAGGGGCCAATGATACCGACGAACTCGCCGGGCGCGACGCTGAGCGAGACGTGGTCGACCGCGGTGAGCACGCCGTCGGGCGTCTCGAACCGCTTGACGACGTCATCGACCACCAGAATGGCATGGGAGGCCGCGGCATTCGGCGCACCCGCGTCAATGCGTTCCAACGGCACAGTCACGCCACCCATCAATCGTTCCCTCTCGACCATCCGTCTTGCGCGGCACGGTTAGCCCGTCGGCTTGGCCCACGCCCTAATAGCACATCCCCACCAGCGTGGGCACGAACACCCCTGGCGAAATTATGTCGCTGGCCGGTCCGGAACGGTAGCAACGCGCGCTCTTATTCCGTTGAAACTCGACGCAGAAGGGTGGCCTCAGGTCTGCTCCGGCTGGAAAGGCCGGCCCGCCCGCCGGCACCAATTCTCCCAGGCCCGGTTGATGCCGTAGGACCCCGTGCGCGCGGACACCTTGTCCACTTCGCCCGCGGTCAGGAACTTGACCTCGCCGAAGTCGGTCATGTCCATCGCCTGCTTCTGCAGCCGCGCATTGACCTCGAGGTAGACCGAAACATAGACGGCTTGACGAATATTCTTGCCCGCCACGGTTGCACCATGGCCGCGCATCAGCGCGGTGCCGCCCGCACCGATGAGCTTCGCCAGGTCGCGGCCCATTTCCATGCTCTCGACCAGCAATGCGGTATCGCCGAACTGATCGTGGGAATCCCAGACCGGCACCTCATGGCCGATCGATGCCCCCATATGGAAGATCGGCTTGATCTTCTTGCCGGTCACTCCGAAGGGAATGACGCTTTCGCTGTGGTTGTGCACGACCGACATCACATCCGGCCGCGCCTCGTACAAAGCGCCGTGGATGAAGCGCTCGAGGTAGGGGGTGCGGCCGCGAGGATCGACCGGCGTTCCGTCGAGCGTGAACTCCATGATGTCGTCCTTCTCGATGCAGTCGGGCGCGCGCGACCGCGACAGCAGATAGCGCTGCGGATTGTCCGGATGGCGCACGCTGATGTGACCGAACGAATCCACCACCCCTTCGCGGGCGAGGATGCGGTTTGCGGTGACGAGCTCTTCGATCAGGTCATCCAGCTTGGCCATCGGCGTTTCCTTCAAAATCTGGTGCAGTCTATCCTTCGTCATGGCCGGGCTCGTCCCGGCCATTCCACGTCTCCGTTTTCATTGTCTGGGAAGACGTGGATGCCCGCGACAAGCGCGGGCATGACTGTGGAGGTGATCGTCAGAGAATAAAGCTCACCGAGCCGAGCGTGCCGAGCTCATGCGCGTCGATGAGCACCCGGCGCTCCTTGATGCGGAAGGAATCGCCGGTCCGCCGCAGGATGTAGCGATAGGCGCCGACATATTCCCGTATGCGCTCGTAGCGCCGGTAGCGGTAGCAGACGAAATTGGCGGTGACCGTGACGAGATCGCCGTCGCGACCGATGATGCGCACGTTCGAGATCATGCGCCGGGTGCGCGACTTGGGAAACTCCGCATGACAATTGGGATCGAGGACGCGGATGATCCTTTGGCGGATGCGCTCGCGGTCGTCGGCCACGAGGAACAGGGTGTGGCGATGGTCGCCTTCGGGCTGATCGTTGGGAGGAACGTAGTAGGCCGCGTCGTCGGTGAGGAGCTCCTGCCATTCGTTGAGCTTCCATTCGTCGAGCAGCGCAGCCTCGTGATAGAGGAAATCCTCGATCTCGGACCGGGTGACCACGCTCGGTGCTGCCATGGTCATTGCTGCGCTTCCATCAGCTCGTTCCAGCGCCGCCAAAAGATGCGCAGGTGATGTTCGTCGCTGTTGAGCTGCTCGCCCTCCTTGCCCATTCCGCGCGACATTTCCGACCAGCGGTCCTCGGCCCAATTGGCGAGACCCTGCTGCACCAGTTCGAGCGCCTCGACGTCGTCGGGCGTGGCAAAGCCGCCCGGACCATAGAAGGTCAAGAAAGCGTCGAGCCGCCGCGCGCGGGCGCTCTCCCCCTCCTCCACCGGGCCGAGCGCCCAGGCGGTGACGTGCATCTTGCCTGCGCCCTCGGGATAGAAGGTGCGCACGGTGACGGATGAGCCGTCGTTGATCACCAGATTGGGAAAGACCACCAGATTGCGGTTGGTGTCGGCCACGCGCAGCGCGCGTTCCGGACCGAGGCGGGTGACCAGCTCGCGGCGGATGTCGTCGATCTCCGCCTTGGCGGCCTCGCCGTAGAGCGGAATCCACTTCGCGACCGGCCGGCCGCGGAAATTGATATTGTCGGTGGTGAAATGCCCGTTGCCGAGCTCGACCGCCTTGCCGCGGGTCGGCAGCACCAACCCTTCCTCCTTGGGCGGCTCGATCTTCACGCCCGAATTGGCCATGAAGTTGAGCCATGTCGAATGCGTCGACGGCAGGTGATAGTCGTCGACGCTGTTCTCCACCATCAGCTTCCAATTGGCGGCCACATCGTATTCCTGCACGCCGGCAATGATCTCCATCTGCCCGGAGGGCGACTGATCGATGACGAGATCGATGTAGTCCTTCGCCCCCGCGAGATAGTCGGGGAGCGCCGCCGCATCGAGGTCGAGAGCACATGAACCAGAAGCCGCGATAGTCCTCGAAGCGGGCCGGCCGGCGCAGGCCATAGGAGGATTTATCGAAGCTCTCGGCGTAGGCGTCTTCGCCCGGCACGCCCACCAGCCGGCCGTCATTGCCGTAGGTCCAGCCGTGATAGATGCACTGGAAGCGACGCCGATTGCCTTCGCGCTCGGTGCACACGATGGCGCCGCGGTGCCGGCAGGTGTTGAACAAGCAGTGGAACTTGCCCGCCTGGTCGCGGCAGAAGATCACCGGCCGGCCGGCGACCCTGCGCGAGCGAAAATCTCCCGGCTTTTTCAGCTCGGAGGCATGGCCGACATAGATCCAGCAGCGGCCGAAGATTTGCGCCATCTCCTTGCGCAGAACGTCCTCGGAGACCAGGACCTCGCGATCGAGCAGGAAGGTCTTTTTCTCGCGGTCATCGACGATGTAGGAACGCACGGACATTTCCGACTGCCTCTTGCTTCGGCCGCTCACGACCTAAAGTGGTTTCCGCCGCGCCGGGGTCGGAGGGCGCTTCCGGCACACGGGATCGACGCGCTTGTGGGCGGCGAACCGGATGTGGGTTCGCCCGAATGCGCAACGTACATGCTCGTGGGAAATGCGGTCAAATTCTATCGCGGGCCGCTCAACGCGTGACGGGCGCCCGTGCGAGCCTATTGAACTTTTCAGGCAGCCCGCTAAAGCACACTATACCTTCCCTGCGATCAATCAGGTCATGGCCGAAAATCCTGTCCCCGTCTGCGCCGCCGCCGATCTCGCGCCCGGCAACGTCAAGAGCTTCGAGGTCGGCGACGAGCTCGTGGCCGTCTACAACATCGACGGCACCTTCTACGCTACCGAAGCGCGCTGTACCCATGCCACCGCCGACCTCGCCGACGGCATCCTGGAAGGCGACGTGATCGAATGCAGCCTGCACTTCGGCGCGTTCCACGTGCCGACCGGCAAGGCGGTGCAGGCGCCCTGCTTCACCGACCTCAAGACCTTCCGCACCGAGGTGAAGGACGGCCAAGTCTTCGTCGACGTTTCGACGCCGGCGGCGACGCCGCCGTGACCGCGGCGCCGTTTCGGGCCCGCGGGATGTTCCGACCCACATGATCCGAGGCGGCCGAGAACCGCATCACGGTTCCGCGTGCTCGACCGCGGGCGCGGTTGCCCCGCGCTCAAGCCTGCGGCTGCGGTTCGGGCTGAGGCTGCGGCTTCGGTTCGGGCGCAGGCTGCGTCTTCGCGCGTTCTCGCGGCGGTCCCATCAGCAGGGGCTGAAACAGCACCGCAGCCGCCATGGTGGTGACGAGCGCGAGCGCCATCAGCTTGCCCATGCTCGATGTGCCGGGGTGGCTCGACAGCCACAAGCTGCCGAACGCGGCCGCGGTCGTGCACGCGCTGAACATCACGGCGCGCGTCAGGCTCGATTGCAGAAGGTCGGTTTGGCCGGCGCGCCACGCCATGATGTAATAGATCTTGAAAGCGACGCCGACGCCGAGAAGGAGCGGCAGCGCGATGATATTCGCGAAATTGAGCTTCATGCCCAGGAGCACCATCAACTCCATGGTCACCACGCCTGCCATCAGCAGCGGAATGATGGTGAGGAGGACGTCGCCGAACCGGCGCAGCACGACCCAGAGCAGGATCGTGATCGAGCCGAGCGCCCAGAAGCCGGCCTCGAAGAAAGCCCGGATCACCGTGCGGCCGGATTCCAGGATCGCGATCGGGCCGCCGACGGCGTTCGGCTCCACCACCTGTACCGCGCGGGCGAACCGGCGCAACGTCTCGTTGTCGGTGGGGTCGCCCTTCGGCAGGATTTCCACCTTGTAGCGGCCGTCCGGGGTGACCCATTCGCGCGCGATCTCGGGCGGAAGGGTTTCGAGCGTGACCGGCTGCGCCTGCAGGTAGCTCCTCAGCTCGTCGAGCGCGACGTTGAGCGAAGGCACCATGGCGGCGGTGGCGCGCGCCCGCAGGGCTTCATCGCCGTCGGCGATGGTGGCGAGATCCTCGGCGAGGCGCTTGGCGGCGGTGGCCCCGCGCCCGCTTTGCGTACCGGCCGATTGCTTCAAGGCCGTGACCGCCGCCTTGAGCGCGGCCACGTTATCGGCGTCGGTCGGCGGCTTCTTGTTGGGATCCGGCCGCAGCACGGGGTCGAGCACGGTCGCGAGCTGATGGATGGCGGCGAGCTTGGGCTGCTGGTCGGCGGGGATGAAATTCTCGATGGTCTTCACGCTCGAGACTTCCGGCAGCTTCGAGAGCTTCTCCATGTCGGCGTCCGCCGCCTCCTTGTTCGCCGCGAGGACATAGATCGAGCTTGCGCCGATGGCGGGATCGCTCCGCAACTCCAGGAAGGTCGCAACCGATTCGACCTTGGGACTTCTCAGATTGAGCGGATTGAAATCGAACTGCAGCCAGTACAGCAATGGCAAGCCAGCCGCGACGACAAGGCCGGTACCGACAATGATCGGGATGCGGTGCCGCTCCATGAATCGATCGACCGGCGCGAGGCTCTTGAATCCCATTTCCTTCGGTTCGCCCGGTGGCCGCAGCAGCGTCAGCAATGCCGGGATCAGGCTCACGCTGGTCAGGAACGCGATGATCATGCCGAGGCCGGCGAGCAAGCCGAGTTCGGACAGTCCTTTGTAGTCGGTGGGAAGAAAGGACAGGAAGCCGGCGGCGGTTGCGGCGGCGGCAAGCGTCAGCGGCGCGCCCACGTGTCGCGCCGTGTTGAGCAAGGCCTTGTGGAGGTCGTCGACTTCGTGACGCTCGGCCCGGTAGCGGACGCTGAACTGAATCCCGAAGTCGACGCCCAGCCCGATAAAGAGAACGGCGAAAGCTATCGAAATCAGGTTGAGCGCACCCACCAGCGCCAGTCCGATCGCGGCGGTGATGGAGAGGCCGACCAGCAGACTGAGGAACACCGCCAGGATGATCCCGAATGAGCGCAGGGCGAGCCACAGGATGGTCAACACCACCAGGATGGTGACCGTCGTGTTGACGAACGCTCCCTCCTGCAGAGTCGCATATTCCTCATCGGCGATCGCGACAGGTCCGGTGAGCCGCACTCTCGCGCCGTCTCGCCCGGCGATATTCAAGTCGGCCGCCGCCTGCCGGATGGCATCGGTCGCAGCCTTGCCCGGCATGAGCGCGCTGTAGTCGAGCACCGGCCTGATGTCGATGAAGCGCCGCCGCTCACCCGGGGTCGGCGGGTGACCATTGAGCATCGCGCGCCAGGAAAAGCTCGCCGGGCGCCCCGCGATGGCCTCGTCGAGCGTGTCCGAGACCATGTTCAAGGTCCCGCCAAAATCGTCGAGCGTGTAGTGGTTCATCCGCGCGCCGATCAATCCATAATTGAGCGCCGTGGTGAGCCCGCGCAGGTTGGAATCCTGCGCCAAGGCCTGGATCACAGGCTTGGCCTCGCCGAGCTTCTTCGTGGTCCCCACCACCTCCTCGGTGGGCAGGAACAAAAGCCCGTTCTTTTGGAAGAACGGCCCGCCGCCCGCTTCCATGATCGAGCGGAAGTGATCCTTCTGACCGGACAATTTCTGGATCAGGGCAGCCGTCGCCTGCGTTGCGAGTTCAGAGGTCGGGGCATCGACGACGGCGAGGATGGTTTCTTCTTTCGGCGGGAAGGACTTCTGGAATGCAACTTCTCGTTGCCGCCAGGGCAGCTCTTTGGAAATGAGCTTGTTCACATCGGCATCGATGGCGAAATGGCCGGCGGCGTAGATGGCGGTGACGAGGCCCAAAAGAGCCGCGATACCAATCATTTGCGTGGCGTAACGGGTGCAATAATCAACCGTAGTGACGATCGCCTTCTGCAACATGCCTTGTCCTAGGAGTTATCGCTTGGGCCCACGCGGGCGGGGAGGCGGAGAAGCTCTACCAGTATGGCGGCGGAATATCAGGCGGTTCAGCGCGTTGACAATGACCAAGGTGGCACCGAGAACACCTGCGAAGCACACCTGTCAGGCCGGTTCAACAACCCCGGGACGGAGGGCGCTATGCGGGGTTAGGTTCGCGGGGCGAATTGACGTAGCCCCGGACGAGCGTTTCCGGTGATTTGCGCTGTGCCTGCGCGCGCCTATGTGGGAAAATGTGTGAATCATGATGCAGTCGACCCCCCTCCTGGATGCCATCCAAAGTCCCGAGGACTTACGCCGCCTTCCTGAGCGCGCGCTGCGGCAGGTCGCCGACGAGTTGCGTTCCGAAACAATCAATGCGGTCGCGGTCACGGGCGGCCACCTGGGGGCCGGGCTCGGGGTCGTGGAGTTGACGGTCGCACTGCACCATGTGTTCGACACTCCGCGGGACCGGCTGGTGTGGGATGTGGGGCACCAGACCTACCCGCACAAGATCCTGACCGGCCGACGCGACCGGATCCGCACGCTGCGCCAGGGCGGCGGCTTGTCCGGCTTCACCAAGCGCACCGAAAGCGCCTACGACCCTTTCGGCGCCGCGCATTCCTCGACCTCGATCTCGGCCGGACTTGGGATGGCGGTGGCGCGCGACCTGAAGGGTCAGTCTCGCAATGTCGTCTGCGTCATCGGCGACGGCGCCATGTCAGCCGGGATGGCCTACGAGGCCATGAACAATGCCGGCGCGATGGATTCGCGCCTCATCGTCATCCTCAACGACAACAACATGTCCATCGCCCCGCCGGTGGGCGCGCTCTCGGCCTACCTCGCGCGTCTCGTCTCGGGCCGCGCCTATCGCTCGGTACGCAAGATCATCAAGCAGCTTGCCAAGCCGTTGCCGAAATTCCTGGAGGAGCGCGCGCTGGCGATCGAAGAATATGCGCGCGGGCTGGTCACCGGCGGCACCTTGTTCGAGGAGCTCGGCTTCTACTATGTCGGTCCGATCGACGGCCACAACCTCGATCACCTGCTGCCGGTGCTCAAAAACGTGCGAGACGCCCAAAGCGGGCCGATCCTGGTGCACGTCGTGACCAAGAAGGGACACGGCTACGCGCCCGCCGAGGCATCCGCGGACAAGTATCACGGCGTGGTCAAGTTCGACATCGCCACGGGAAAGCAGGCCAAGGGCAAGTCGAATGCGCCTTCCTATACCAAGGTCTTCGGCGAGAGCCTGGTGAAGGAGGCGACGAAGGACCCACGCGTCGTCGCGATCACCGCAGCGATGCCGTCGGGCACTGGAGTGGATATCTTCGGCAAGGCCTTCCCCACGCGGACATTCGACGTCGGCATCGCCGAGCAGCACGCGGTGACCTTTGCCGCCGGCTTGGCCAGCGAAGGCTACAAGCCGTTCGCCGCGATCTATTCGACCTTCCTGCAACGCGCCTACGACCAGATCGTGCATGACGTGGCGATCCAACGCCTGCCGGTGCGATTCGTGCTCGACCGCGCCGGCCTTGTCGGCGCCGACGGGCCGACCCACGCCGGAGCGTTCGACCTCACCTATCTCGGCTGCCTGCCGGGCTTCGTCCTGATGGCGGCTGCCGACGAGGCCGAATTGGTCCACATGGTCGCGACCCAGGTCGCCATCGACGACCGGCCGTCCGCCCTGCGCTATCCGCGCGGCGACGGCGTCGGCGTCGACATGCCCGAGTTCGGCGTGCCGCTCGAGATCGGAAAAGGCCGGATCATGCGCGAGGGCAATGCCGTCGCGCTGCTTTCGCTCGGCCCACGCCTCGCCGACTGCCTCAGCGCGGCCGCAACGCTGGCGAGTCACGGCCTGTCGGCGACGGTCGCCGACGCCCGCTTCGCCAAGCCGCTCGATGTCGAACTGCTGCTGCGACTTGCGCGCGAACACGAAGTGCTCGTGACGGTCGAAGAGGGCGCCATCGGCGGCTTCGGCACCCACGTGCTGCAAACGCTCGCCGACCACGGCGTCTTGGATCGCGGGCTCAAGGTGCGCTCGCTGGGCCTGCCGGATCTGTTCATCGATCACGACAGCCCGGCGGCGATGTATGCCAAGGCGGGCCTCGATGCCAAGTGCATCGTGGCCAAGGTCTTCGAGGCGCTCGGACGGGACGGAGCATTACCGGCCAGTCGTTTACCCGCGGGGCGCCCATGAAGGTCATTCTGGCCCAGCCTCGCGGATTCTGCGCGGGCGTCGTGCGCGCCATCGAAATCGTCGAGCGCGCGCTTTCGAAATACGGGCCGCCGGTCTACGTCCGCCACGAGATCGTGCACAACAAATTCGTTGTCGACAACCTGCGGGCGAAGGGCGCGATTTTCGTCGAGGAGCTGGCGGACGTGCCGCAGGGCGCCGTGACCATCTTCAGCGCGCATGGCGTCGCCAAGAGCGTGATGAACGAGGCGGCCGGGCGGCAACTGCCGGTGCTCGATGCGACCTGCCCGCTGGTCACCAAGGTGCACAACCAGGGCAAGCGCTACGTCGCGCAGGGGCGCGTTCTCATCCTCATCGGCCACGCCGGCCACCCGGAGGTCGAGGGCACGCTCGGCCAGATCGATGGCCCCGTGGTGCTGGTGCAGAACGAGAAGGACGTCGAGGCGCTGGATATTCCCGCCGGCACGCCGGTCGCCTATGTCACGCAAACGACGCTGAGCGTCGATGACACCCGCGGCATCATCGCCGCCCTCGAACGGCGCTATCACGACATCGTCGGGCCGGAAATCCGCGACATCTGCTACGCGACGCAAAACCGTCAGTCGGCGGTGCGGGAGCTCAGCCATCACGTCGACGTGATCCTGGTGGTCGGCGCCAAGAACAGCTCCAATTCCAATCGACTGCGCGAGATCGGCGAAGAGGCCGGCATTCCGAGCTATCTCATCGCCGACGGCAGCGAGCTCGCGCCGGAATGGGTCAAGCACGCGGAAACGATCGGCATCACCGCCGGCGCCTCGGCGCCCGAGGTGCTGGTCGAGGACGTCATCAACACATTGCGAAAGCTCGGCGAGGTCCAAGTCTCGACTCTCCCCGGCCGGGAAGAGCATATTGAGTTTCGGCTACCCCGCGACCTGGCGACGGCCTGAGACAACGATCAGAGGCGACGGACCTGAGACGTTCAAACAGGAAGACAGAAAATTATGCGAGTCCCGTTCTTCAAGGAAATGCGCATCGGCGCCTACATCTTCAAGCAGAAGCTTTTGGGCCGTAAGCGCTATCCGCTCGTGCTGATGCTGGAGCCGCTGTTTCGCTGCAATCTCGCCTGCGTCGGTTGCGGCAAGATCGACTATCCCGATCCGATCCTCAATCGCCGCCTGTCGGTGCAGGAATGCCTCGACGCCGTCGACGAGTGCGGCGCGCCCATGGTGGCGATCCCGGGCGGTGAGCCGCTGATCCACCGCGAGATCGGCGAGATCGTCAAAGGCCTGGTCGGCAAGAAGAAGTTCGTCTCGCTCTGCACCAACGCGCTGCTGCTGGAGAAGAAGCTGCATCTTTTCGAGCCCTCGCCCTATCTGTTCTTTTCCGTTCATCTCGACGGATTGCGCGAGCATCACGACAAATCCGTCTGTCAGACCGGCGTGTTCGATCGTGCCGTATCCGCGATCGAGGCCGCCAAGGCCAAGGGCTTCACCGTGAACATCAATGCCACGATCTTCGACGGCCATCCCGCACAAGACGTGGCGGCATTCCTCGATTACGCCAAGGAGCTCGGCGTCGGCGTGTCGATCTCCCCCGGCTACGCCTATGAGCGCGCGCCCGACCAGGAGCATTTCCTGAGCCGCCGCAAGACCAAGGAGCTGTTCCGCAATATCTTCAGCATGGGCAAGGGCAAGAAGTGGAACTTCATCCACTCCAACCTGTTCCTCGATTTCCTCGCCGGCAACCAGACCTATCACTGCACGCCCTGGGGCATGCCGACGCGCAATATCTTCGGCTGGCAAAAGCCTTGCTACCTGCTGGGCGAGGGCTACGCCAAGAGCTTCCGCGAACTGATGGAGACCACGGATTGGGACTCCTACGGCACCGGCAAATACGAGAAATGCGCGAACTGCATGGCCCATTGCGGCTACGAGCCGACCGCCGCCGAGGCGACGATCGCGCAGCCGTGGCAGGCGCTCAAGGTCGCCTTGTTCGGCGTGCGCACGGAAGGGCCGATGGCGCCGGAGATCCCGCTCGACAAGCAGCGGCCGGCGGAATTCGTGTTCTCGCGCCACGTCGAGCAGGAACTCGCCGCCATTCATCGTGCCAAACAAGAGCGGGTCACTCCGCTGGAGGCGGCAGAGTAGGCGTAGCGGCCCGCGCCGATGGGGCCGCGCTACATTCCGAACGCCACCGCGCGCGCATTGGCGCGCTTGAGGTTGCGGTAGCGCGCGAGCGCCCACAGCGGAAAGAATTTCGGGTAGCCGTGATAACGGAGATAGAACACGCGCGGGAAGCCGGTGGCGGTGTAGCGCGCCTCGTTCCAAAATCCATCATCGCCCTGGGTGCGTGAGAGATAGTCGATGCCGCGCTGGACGGCGGGATGGTCGAGCTCCCCCGCGGCCATCAGGCCGAGCAGTGCCCAGGCGGTCTGCGACGGCGTGCTGGACGCGCGCTCGTGGCCGCGGTAATCGAGCTTGTAGCTCGTGCCGTCCTCGCCCCAGCCGCCGTCGGAATTCTGGATTCTGACCAGCCAGCCGACGGCCTTGCGCAATTCCGGCGCGGCGTGATCGACGCCGGCGGCATTGAGCGCGCATAGCACCGACCAGGTGCCGTAGATGTAGTTCATGCCCCAGCGGCCGTACCAGCTCCCCTCCTCCATCTGGGTGCGGCGCAAATAGTCGACCGCCCGCGCCACCACCGCGCTCTTCTCCGCCGTCTCGCCGAACTGCGCCAGCATCGAGACGCAGCGCGCGGTCACGTCCTCGGTCGGCGGATCAAGCAAGGCACCGTGGTCGGCGAACGGAATATTGTTCAGGTATTCATACGCGTTATCCGCATCGAACGCGCCCCAGGCGCCGTTCTCGCTTTGCATTCCCACGATCCATTCGCGGGCGCGCGCAATCGCCGCCCGGAAATCGCTCTGCACGTCCAATCCCTGCGCGCTCAAACCTTGCGTGTCGACGCCCCGCACGGCCACGCCTTGCGCGCGATCCATCGCCATCGCCACCACCGCCGTATCGTCAACGTCCGGATAGTGCGCATTGGCATATTGGAACGCCCAGCCGCCGGGGCGGATATTGGGCCGACGCGCGATCCAATCGCCTTTCACATCGAGGATCTGTCTGGGCGTGAGCCATTCGAGGCCTTTGCAGGCCGATGCCACGGCGCGATCGCCGCCGACCTCAAGCAAGGTGTGGCAGGCGAGGCCGGTGTCCCAGATCGGCGACACGCAGGGCTGGCAATAGGCCTCGCCCGCGTGCACCACCAGCAGCTTCTCGATCGATTTGCGCGCGGTCACCCGCTGCGGATGATGTTCCGGATAACCGAGCACGTCGAACATCATCACGCTGTTCGCCATGGCCGGAAAAATCGCGCCAAGACCGTCTTCGCCATTGAGGCGCTCAGTGACCCACGCCAGGGCGCGCTCGATCGCGCGCCGGCGCCACCGCTCGGGGAACAGCGGCTCGATCGCACGCAGCACGGCATCGACGCCGCGGAACAACCAGAACCACGACGCCTTCTGCTGCGGCGCCTTCGGGGCCGGACCTATCGTCCGCGGCGGCTCGATGAAGAGCTCCTCGATGGTGATTCCCTTGGGGTTGCGCGCCTTCGGCTTGAGCGCTTGCAGCACCAGCAGGGGGACGATGACGGTGCGGCTCCAATACGAAATCTTGTCCAGATGAAATGGAAACCACTTCGGGAGCAGCATGATCTCGACCGGCATCACGGGAACCGCGCGCCAGGGGATGAACCCGAACAGCGCCAGCATCAGCCGCGTGAACACGTTCGAGCGTGACGCGCCGCCGCGCGAGCGGATGGCCTCGCGCGCGCGGACCATGTGCGGGGCGTCGATGGAGTCGCCGACCATCTTGAGCGCAAAATAGGCTTTCACGCTCGCGCTCATGTCGAAGGCGCCGTCGTGGAACAGCGGCCAGCCGCCATGCTCGCCCTGGATGCGACGCAGATAGACCGCGATCTTGGCCTCGAGCGCGGCATCGATCGGCTCGGCCAGATAGTGCCGCAGCAGCACATACTCGGCCGGAATGGTCGCGTCCGCCTCGAGTTCGAACACCCAATGTCCGTCGCGCTGCTGCAAGGCCAGCAGCGCATGGCTCGCCGCCGCGATGCTGCGGTCGACGACCGGTGCCAGACTCGACGATTTTGGCTCGACGCCGTTCATTGCGCTTCCTTGATCACGATCGGCCGATGAGATCGGCTGCCCGGTTGCCCGAGCGGATCGCTCCTTCGATGGTGGCCGGCAATCCGGTGTCGATCCAGTCGCCGGCAAGGACGAGATTGCTCCACGCCGTGGTCGCAGCCGGGCGCTTGGCAACCTCGCCGGGCGTCGCCGCAAAGGTCGCGCGGCGCTCGCGCACGATCTGCCACGGCGGCAGCGCCGGGGGAAGGCCGGCGACGGTCGCGACCTCCCGCCAGATGTCTTGCGCCAGCCGCTCGCGCGGAACATCGAGCAAGCGGTCGGCCGCGCTGACGGTGACGGACAATCGGTCGGGAAAGGCGAACAGCCATTCGATGGTGCCGTTCACGACCCCGGTGATGGGCGCAAGCCCGGCGGGCGGCGCGAGGCGGAAATGCGCGTTGACGATGGCGCGGAACTGCGACGGCGTCTCGAGGCCCGGCACGAGCTCGGCCGCGACCACCGGCGGCACGGCCAGGATCACGCCGGCATCAGGGATCGCCAGCGTGTCCTGGCCGAAGTCGAGGGCGGCTATCCTGTCTTGCGAGAAATCGAGTGCGCGCAGCCGATGCCCGAACGCGACCTTCACATTGCGCTCGGCAAGAAAGCGCAGCGCCGGTTCGATGAAAACCCCGCCGAGCCCGTCGCGCGCGATGAGCGGCCGGCAGGCCTTGCCCCCCGCCGCCAGCGTTTCGCGGATGACCGCGCCGGCAAGCGCCGCGCTTGCCTCCTTCGGCTCGGTGTTGAGCGCGGCAAGCCAGAGCGGCCGCGCGAGGCGCTCGTAGAGCGGCCCGACGCATTTCACCGTTTCGCAAATCGTCTTCTCGCCGGAGGCGAACAGCAGACGAGCGAAGGCCAGATAATCGCCCGCCGTCGTGCCCGGCACGCGCCGGTTCGCGATGGAAAATCCAGCGCGGCAGGCGCCCGGCATTGATGCGCAAGGTCCAGCGCTCGCCGCTGGCCAGATCCATGAAAGCGAACTCGGCGGTCGCCGGACCGACGAGACCAGCGCTTGCCCCGATGGTCTCGAGGTAGGACAGCGCGGCATGGTTGCCCGAGAGCACAAGGTGATTGCCGTTGTCGATCACCATGTCCAGCGCCGGGTCGTGGTACGAGCGGCAACGTCCTCCGGCTTGGCCGGCGGCCTCGTGCAGCACGACCCCTTCCCCGCGCGCCGCAAGACGAACCGCGGCGGCGAGCCCGGCAAGTCCCGCTCCAACGACGTGGACCGTGCGCGGCATCAGATCAAGGCGTGGCGCATGATGATCCACAGCAGCCGGGAGCGCGGCAGGTGGATCGGGCGGCGTGGATGCGACCAGCCGCGGGCGACGAGGCTGTCGAGGATCAGGCGATAGGCCTCGCCCATGATGCGCGGCGCGCGAACGGCGCGGCGGGGGCTCCGCGCCATGATCTCATGGGCCTGCGCGAAGTGCCCGCGCGCCCGCTCGACGACGCGCGCGCAGACCTGCCCGAGCCGCGGGCTCGCCAGCACCGTCGCCGGATCGGTCGCCGTGATGCCGGCCTCGCGCAAGGCCTCCGCCGGCAGGTAGAGCCGTCCGAAGCCGGCATCTTCGTCGAGATCGCGCAGGATATTGGTGAGTTGCAGCGCGCGCCCCAGGTGGTGGGCAAGCGCAATTCCGTCATGTTCTTCCATTCCGAAGACGCGCACCGACAGCCGCCCGACCGCGCTCGCGACCCGATTGCAATAGGCGTCGAGCGTGGCGTCGTCGGGCGCACGAATATCGCCGACCACGTCCATCTCCATGCCGTCGATGATGGCGTGGAAGTCCTCGCACCGCAGGCCGAAATTCCGCACCGGCGCGACCAGGCCTTGCGTGCGCGGGGGTGGCTTGCCGGCATAGAGCGCATCGATATCGGCGCGCCAGCGGTCGAGTTGCTCGCCGGCGTTCGCTGCGGGGACCGCTCGAATCCGCGATGTCGTCGACTTGGCGGCAAAAGGAATAGATTTCGAACATGGCCTCGCGCTGCGCGCGCGGCAGCACGCGCATTGCGTTATAAAATGAACTGCCCGACGCTCGCGCGGCCGCAGCCGTTTCTGAAGCTTCTGCCAACGCCAATGCTCACGCATCCTGCGGTTTGTGGCCGGCCGCGAAGACGCGACCGACGCGCCCCGTTGCACCCCATAATAGTCCGAGAAAGCCGAAGCCCGCGACCCCCAGCTTGCCGAGATGGACGCGCTCGCTAGTGGGTCGCGCTCGACCAGCAATGCGATCAGGCGCTCGGCGAAGGTCTGGATGACCGCGACCTCCAACGCAAGGCGCGAATTTTCGATGCTCGAGGAAAACGGCCTGCTGTCGCGCAGGAGATTGCCGGTGCGGCGCGCAAGCTTGTGGATGCAGCGCGAGCAGGCCGGCGCCAGCGCGGCTCGCCGCCCAGCTCTTCGACGGTCGCACCGGTTTCGGCCAGCACGTCGAGCGGAATGTAGACGCGGTCGAGCTGACGGTAATCCTTTCCGCAATCCTGCAGGTGGTTGATGATTTGCAGCGCGGCGCAGAGCGCGTCATTGGCGGCCCAAGTCGCGCGGCTCTCGCCATGAACGTCGAGCACGAAGCGTCCGACCGGCATGGCAGAGTAGCGTGCAATAGCCCATCAGGTCGTCCCAGTCGCGGTAGCGCAGCTTGGTCACATCCATTCGGAAGGCGGTGAGCAGATCTTGAGCGTGGCGCGGGGAGAGCTGGCGATCTGCGAGGTGCGAGCGCAAGGCGACGCCGGCCGGATCAGCGTCGCTCTGGCCCAGCAAGGTCGCCTCGAGTCGAGCCATGAGCGCAAGCTTCTCCCGCGGTGCAAGCGTGGCGTGATCGGCAATGTCGTCGGCGGTGCGCACGAAGTCGTAGAATGCCAGGATTGGCCCACGATGACGCGGATCGATGAGCCGCGACGCCACGGGAAAATTTTCGTCCCGGTGGCCCTTGCCAGATCGCGCATCGGCAGGAGTGATCATCGCGGCCCCGACAGGTTGGCTTGAACGCGCCCCTTCCAGCTTCCGCCCCGTCCTCGCACATATTGATAGGCGGAATCGAGAGTGAAGAGCATGTATTGCAGTGCAATTGCAGGCAGCGCGATGCCCCACAGGGGCGATAGGCGGTACAGCCGCAGCGTCGGCTGGAAGGCTGCCGCCATCAGCACCCAGGTTGCGAGGCCGATCACCCGCGCGGCGCCGCCGCCAAAAATTGCCGCCACCGGCGGAACGAGATAGGTCAGGGCCATCCCCGCCCCGGTTCCGAGCAGGAGAAGCGGCGAATAGCGCAACTGCGCATAGGCCGAGCGCGCCACCATGCGGCGTATATCGGCGAAAGCTGGGTAGGGGCGGATGCTGCGCACGCGCTCGGTCAATCCGAGCCAGATCGGTCCGTGGGCCTTGAGCGCCGCCGCCAAGGCACAGTCGTCGATCAGAGCGCCGCGAATGATGTCGATGCCGCCCGCCTCGCGAAGAACGTCGGCGCGGACCAGCATGCAGCCGCCGGCGGCGGCCGCCACCGTGCTCTGCCGCCGATTCACGCGGGAGAACGGGTAAAGCATCTGAAAGAAGAAGACGAATGCCGGGACATTGGCGCGCTCGGCGAGGCTCTCGCAGCGCAACTTCACCATCAGCGATGTCAATACGAGCCGGTTGGCTTCGGCGTACGCGACCAGCCGGCTGACGGAATCGGTCGCGTGCACGATATCGGCATCGGTGAGCAGGAAATAATCCGGTGGCGGCGCCGACGCCGTTGCGGCATCGATGCCCTGCTTCACCGCCCAGAGCTTTCCCGTCCATCCCGCCGGCAAGCTGCGGCTCGTCACCACGCACAGCCGCTGGTCGGCATGTGCCGTTCGACAAGCGATCTCGGCGGTGCCATCGCCGCTGTCATCGTCAACCAGGACGACCGTCATCGGCCCCCGATAATCCTGGCCGAGCAGCGAGCCGATGCTCTCCCCGATGCAGTCCGCCTCATTGCGCGCAGGCACCACGGCGGCGACGTGCGGCCAGGCCGCGAGTTCCGTCAGCTCCCAGTCGTCGCGCTCGGCGCAACGCCAAAACGCTCCGCGCGCCAGCAGCAGATAGAGCCAGACCGCAAGCGCCAGCGAGGCAACGACTATCACCGCAACCCGAGCCTTCTTCTTGGGCCTGAAACGCCTGCGAACCCAGGCGGCCCCGTCCCGTTCCGCAAAAACAACTCAACATATTCAATGAATTGGGGTAGGAAAAGTTTTGGACGGGCGGCAGCCCCGGTAGTTGTCCACCGGCGCGCTTTCAGGCTGAATGGAGATCGCTCAGCCTGCTGTAAGGTACGCCAACTCGACGAGTTGGCGTACGTTTGGACGAAAAAACGCTGACCACTTTCGCGCGGAGCGCGCTGGGTGACGGAACGCATGGCACGCATCGATGCTGTGAAAAAAGGGGTCGGCATCGAAGCGGTCTTCCAGGACCGGCTCGGCCAGGTTGCCCGCGACGCGGAAGCACTCATCGACCGTCTGCTCGCGCCAACTCAGGTCGAGGGCGAACTGGCCCGTCCGGTGCGGCTCCTCGAGGCGATGCGCTATGCGAGCCTCGGCGGCGGCAAGCGCTTGCGGCCCTTCCTGGTGGTGGAATCCGCTGCGCTGTTCGATGTCTCGCGGCAAAATTCCCTGATGGCGGCCGTGGCGCTGGAATGTGTGCATTGCTATTCGCTGGCACATGACGATCTGCCTGCGATGGACAACGACGACCTCCGGCGGGGCCGGCCCACCGCGCACAAGGCGTTCGACGAGGCGACCGCCATTCTCGCGGGTGACGGCCTGCTGACCTTCGCCTTCGACATTCTCTCCCGCCCCGCGACGCATCCCGATGCCGAGGTCAGGCTCAAGCTGGTCTCGGCGCTGGCGCGGGCGGGTGGCCTCGGGGGCATGGTCGGCGGACAAATGCTCGATCTCGCCGCGGAAGGCCGGTTCGACCCGTCTCCACCCAAGCTCGGGGAGCAGGAGGTCAAGACCTTGCAAGCGATGAAGACCGGCGCGCTGCTGCGCTTTGGCTGTCTCGCCGGGGCGATCCTGGGCAAGGCCGGTCAGAGCCAATGGACGGCGCTTGACCGTTACGGTTCCGCTCTCGGCGAAGCGTTCCAGATCGCCGACGATCTCCTCGACCTCGAAGGCGATCCGGCGACGGTCGGCAAAGCGACGGGCAAGGACGCAGCCGCCCACAAGGCAACGCTGGTGGGAGTGCTCGGGCCCGCGGCGGCGAAGCGTCGGCTCGAAAGTCTGGTGGGCGACGCGCAGGCGGCGCTCGGCTCCTTCGGCGCCAATGCGGACGTTCTCAGGGCGGCGGCGCGCTTCGTCGCGACACGGAGCGCTTGAAGACCGGAGATTGGCGCCGGGGTCACGGCCGGCGCGCGGTGTTGGTACAGCTGGGTGGACTCGAACCACCGACCTCTTGGTCCACAGCCAAGCGCTCTAACCAACTGAGCTACAGCTGCACGCGTCGTCGAAGCGGCGCAACCTAGGAGCACCGTTCTGCTTTGACAAGGCCTCGGGTCGAGTTCAGCGCGCGCGGGAGCCGAGCGGCCTGAACGCGCGCCGCCGATCGCCGCTTCTTGGTCGCAAGATTGCGCCCGCCATCTCCAAAAACAAAAAAAGCCCGGGCGGACGCGCCCGGGCGGCGATCAATGGAACCGTCTTGCCTCGCGGCAAGCGCCAAGTCATCCAATCTTCTTGAAAGCCTTGCCGAAGCTTTCCTTGACCGGCTCGGCGAACTCGGTGGCCACCTTCTGCACGATCGCGGCCAGCTCCTTGGATTGAGCGGTCAGCGCCTCAAACTGCTTGCGCGTATGCGCGGTCGAAAGCTCGACCATCTCGGACAGCGACTTCACGGTCATCAGCTGGGTCGCGAAGTCGAACGCCGCGTTGGTGTTCTCGCGCGCCACCTCGATCACTTTGAGGCCGTAGTCGGAGGCACCCTTGGTCGCGGTCGCGTAGGTGTCCTCCAGTACGTCGGTCGCCTCCTCGGCGGCGGACTTCATTTTTTCGTAGGTCTCCTTCGCCTGCGAAACGCTCTTCTCTGCGATTTCGCGAAACGCCGCCGGGATTTCCATCTTGGGAATCTCGAAATTCGGCAGCTCGAATTTCGGCATTTCGAATGCGGACGGCGCAGTCTTCGACTTGGATTTGGTGCTTTCCATGGCCTCGGTCATAGAGGGGTCCTTTGGGGCGATGATCCGGCATCGCACGGATCTGCGCCCACAGCCGATCCGCGCTCGTTGATTAACGGGCACGTGGCCATTGTCCCAGAGAACGGAAAACGCCACCGCCGTCTGGCACACCATCTAACACTGCTTTTGGTGCAATGCAATAGAAATATTGCGCCGCACAATCAAGGATTAGTTGTACCAGCCATGCCAGCCGGAGGGCTCCGGGGCCCCTCAACGCTTTGGCGCAGCCGCTCCCTTCGCGTGGCCTTGCTCGTGCTCCCTCCCCCCATTCTCGCCTCCTACCGCGGCTCGGCATGGGTTGCTACGCCGGTAAGGTCATGCGACCTGCTGAAGTACCAACGTCCGAACGGCCCATCCGCTGCGGCCCCTTGCGAGAGCGCGGAACGGAACCGTCGGCATCGCGGACCGCACCGCCACAGGAAGCGACAGGACTAAAGCCCAGATGCGTATCGTCGACATCCGCGAATGCGCGATCCCGCTCAAATCCGACCTGAGGAATTCGAGTATCGATTTTTCCGAGATGACGACCTCGGTCGTCGCGGTCCTCACCGACGTCGTGCGCGAGGGCAAGCCGGTCACCGGTTTCGCCTTCAACTCGACCGGCCGCTATGCCTGCGGGGCAACGATGCGCGCACGTTTCATTCCCCGCATCCTGGCCGCCGATCCGCAAGCCCTGCTTGACGAAACGCAGGATAATTTCGATCCGAGCAAGATTCTCGCCGTCATGATGCAGCGGGAAAAATCCGGCGGCCACAGCGAGCGCTCGATCGCGATCGGCACGATCGAGGTCGCGCTCTGGGACGCGGTCGCGAAGATCGCGGCGAAGCCGCTCCATCGCCTGCTGGCGGAGCGCTGCAACGGCGGCAGGATCGCCAGCAAAGTATTCTGCTATGTCGGCGGCGGCTGGTATGTCCCGGGCCAGACCGTGAAAGACCTGCAGGACGAGATGCGTCGTCATCTCGATGCCGGTTACACCATGGTGAAGATGAAGGTGGGAGGTCTTCCACTCCGGGAGGACGTGCGCCGGGTGGAAGCCGTCAAGGCGATGTTGCCCGCGGACGCGCAGCTGGCGGTCGATGCCAATTCCAAATTCGGCCGCCAGGAAGCCCTCGCCTACGCCAAGGCGCTGGCGCCGTTCCAGCTGCGCTGGTTCGAGGAGCCCTGCGATCCGCTCGATTTCGCCCTGCTCGCGGAGATCGCGAGCCATTATGACCCGCCGCTCTCGACCGGCGAAAATCTTTTTTCCACGCAGGACGTGGAAAATCTGGTTCGCTTCGGCGGGCTACGTCCGGAACGCCGCGACGTCATTCAGGTCGATCCGCCGCAGTCCTATGGCATCGTGCAATACGCATCCACCGTCGCGATGCTGGAACGCCATGGCTGGCCGCGCAGCGCGCTGTTTCCCCACGGCGGCAATCAGATGTCGCTAGCGATCGCCGGCGGTTTCGGGCTCGGCGGCGCGGAATCCTATCCCGGGGTGTTCGGAGCCTTTGGTGGCTTCGCCGATGACGCCAGATTGGACGGCGGCTATCTCACGCTCTCCGAACGGCCCGGCATCGGCTTCGAGGGCCAGTCGGCGCTCTACGGCATCATGCGTGAGCTTGCGGCCTGAAGATTGCGCGAACTCCCGCACCGAGGCATGCATTGGCGATCAAGGTTGTACCGGCTTTGACTACGCCCCGCGCCCGCGTGGCATGGACCGCGGCAGGCGGCAGCATTGGAAATCATCGTCAAAATGCTGATAGCGCCCGCGTCGGCGGCGGAGCGAAGGTGCAACCGAAGGCTGGTACGCTCCTCGAGATCACCTTACCCCATGCGCAAGGCGGTCGGAATCGGCTATCATTCGAAGGACACGACGCCGTGGCTCACGACACGGCGGTGGCGAAGTCCTGGAGGACGATCATGAACCGCGTGGTTGGATGCACGCTGGCGCTGGTGCGGTGCCTGCTGGCGCTGACTGCGCTGGCTCTGATGTCCACGACATGCGCGCTTGCCGCCGAGCAAGTCGACCTCTTGCTCGCGCTGTCGTCCGACGTTTCGCGCAGCATCGATCATCCGAAATTCCTGCTGCAACGCGAAGGCTATGCGGCGGCGATCTCCGATCCGCAGGTGATGGACGCGATCAAATCCGGTCCGCAACAGCGCATTGCGCTCTGCTTCATCGAATGGTCGGGCTTCGGCGCGCAGAAGCTTGTGATCGATTGGACCATCATCGACGGTCCCAGCCCGGCCCGTAAATTCGGCGACCAACTCCTGGAATTGCCCCGATCGTTCGCCGACCGCACTTCGATCAGCGGCGGGATCGAGTTCGCGGCCGCTCAATTGGAGCGCGCGCCGGTCGAAGGCGCGCGCCGCACCATCGACGTCTCGGGCGATGGCACCAACAATGCGGGCCGCGACGTGAAGCTCGCCCGCGACGAGACCGTCGCCAAAGGAATCGTGATCAATGGTCTCGTCATTCTGAGCGAGCGGCCCGTGCCGTGGAACGCCGAGCATACCAACCCACCCGGCGGAACTCGAGAAATATTACCAAGACCATGTCATCGGCGGACCCGGCGCGTTCGTCCTGGTGGCGGAGAACTTCAACTCGTTCGGCCGAGCCATTATCAAGAAGCTGATCGCCGAGATCGCCTTGCTCTCGTCGAGGCCGCGGATCGTCATGCGCTGAGATCGGTTGCGGGCTCGCGCCCGCCGGCGCGGAACGAGCCAACTCGCGGCGCATGCGCCGCGCCTTGGCGCGCAACCATAGGCCCCTCGGCTGGCGCATCGCCGCCCGCCGACGCGACACGCGATCGCGGTTGGCGTCTCGCTTGTCTTGCCGCAACGCTCAGCGATATCGGCGCGCACGAGTATCGGCGGCGCGCAGGCTTGATGCTGTCAATCACCGCCGCGCGGCTCGATCGCGCAAACCTCCAGGCGCGGCGCAAACGACCCGCCCGCTCGCGGGGCCGGCGTGGTCACCCGGGCGACCGACGGCGACGGACATTGCAGCCTTTGCCGCAGCGCGGTAGAAAATTCCGCCGGCCGACCGCCGACGCCTCCGCCCCGGACGGCCTCGGCGCTCCATCCAACTGGGGGATTCATGAACAAGGTCTATCCCGATGCCCGGGCAGCGCTCGCCGGCCTGTTGAAGGACGGCATGCTGATCATGGCCGGCGGCTTCGGGCTTTGCGGCATTCCGGAAACCTTAATTCAGGCCATCCGCGATTCCGGCGTCAAGAATCTGACGGTCGTTTCCAACAACGCGGGCATCGACGGCGTCGGACTCGGCCTTCTGCTCGATACCCGGCAGATCAAGAAAATGATCTCGTCCTATGTCGGCGAGAACAAGACCTTCGCGCAACAGTACCTCGCGGGTGAACTCGAGATCGAATTCAATCCGCAGGGCACATTGGCCGAGCGCATTCGTGCGGGCGGCGCCGGTATTCCGGCGTTCTTCACCCGAACCGGGGCCGGCACCATGATCGCTGAGGGCAAGGAGGAGCGGCAGATCGACGGCGAGCGCTATGTTCTGGAGCGCGGGATTGTGGCCGACCTTTCGATCGTCCATGCTTGGATAGGCGACACCGAGGGCAACCTCGTCTACCGCAAGACCGCGCGCAACTTCAATCCCATGATGGCGACCGCCGGCAAGGTGACGGTGGCGGAAGTCGAGCACCTTATGCAGCCCGGCGATATCAATCCCGACCACATCATTACGCCGGGCGTCTATGTCAAGCGCCTGGTGCACGTGCCCAACGCAGTGAAGCACATCGAGCAGCGGACCGTGCGCAAGCGCACCGCGGCGCCGGCAGGAACTGGAGAGGAAGTCTGATGGCCTGGACTCGCGACCAAATGGCCGAACGCGCCGCCAAGGAACTGCGCGACGGCTTCTACGTCAATCTCGGTATCGGCATCCCGACGCTGGTCTCGAACTACATCCCCGCGGGTATGAGCGTCCAGCTGCAAAGCGAGAACGGCATGCTCGGATTCGGTCCGTTCCCGTACGAGGGCGAAGAGGACCCCGACCTGATCAATGCCGGCAAGCAGACGGTTACCGAGATCCCGACCACGAGCTATTTCTCGTCGGCCGACAGTTTCGCCATGATCCGCGGCGGACACATCGACCTCTCGATTCTCGGAGCCATGCAGGTCGCCGAGAACGGCGACCTCGCAAACTGGATGATCCCGGGCAAGATGGTGAAGGGCATGGGGGGCGCCATGGACCTCGTCGCCGGGGTCAAGAAGGTCGTGGTGGTGATGGAGCATTCGGCCAAGAGCGAGGCCAAGCTGCTCAAGCGCTGTACCCTGCCGCTGACCGGCGCCGGCGTCGTCGACGTGGTGATCACCGACCTCGGCGTCTTTACCATCGACAAGAAGGGGGGCGGCGGAATGACCTTGGTCGAACTGGCGCCCGGCTCCACGCTTGAGGAGATTCGCAGCAAGACCGAAGCGAGCTATCACGTCGCAAACGCGCTCTAGCATCAACCTCGATGGCGGTAAAAGCCTGAAATTACGGTCGGATTAGTTCATCGGCCGGCCACGAAAGCGTCACAGAGCAATTGCAAGCTTTCCCGCTCGGGGTGGAAGTTTGTACCCTGGATCTCCCTTGGAATAGTCGGGCTGTTGACCCTCGAACATTTGAGAAAGACGCGTCGTGACCGCGGCCGTTGGCATCAAACGCCTTGGATTTGCTATTCTGGCCTTGGCCGCCGCCGGCGTCGGTACTCTCGTGATCTTGCCATTTCTGATGCCCGCAGACGCGGTGCGCGAGGCGGTGAAGGCCGAAATTCGCGCCGTCACCGGCCTCGACCCGGTCCTTCGCGGAGCCGTTTCGGTGTCGCTGTTCCCGACCGGCACCGTCCGCTTCAACGATGTGAGCCTCGGCGACAATCGTACCGGCGCGCCTGCGCTCACCGCCGAGCAGGTCGTCGCGCGCCTGCGGTTTTTTCCCTTTCTGATCGGACGCGTCGAGATCGCGGACGTGTCGCTGGTGCGCCCGACCATCGCCATCGTCTTCAACGCCGACCGCAGCTCGAACTGGTCGGGCCACATCGCCACGCTGGCGCAGAACCTAAAGCCCAGCCCGGGCCGGACGGCGTCGTTTTCAGAGATCCGGATCGAGGACGGCACCGTCATCCTGCGCGACGAAGCTTACAAGATCGTGGAGACGCTCGCGAACGTGGAAATGGCGTTGGCCTGGCCGTCGATCTCGAAGAGCTTCGCGGCCACCGGCCGTTTGGCCTGGCATGACGAGCCGATCGACGCCACCATCAGCTTCACCGACTTCGTTGCCACCCTGCACGGCGACCGCTCCGGGCTCAAGGTCCGCCTCGCCGGCGCGCCGTTCAAGTTCGCATTCGACGGCTACATCAGCCACCGGCCCACGCTCAGAATGGAGGGCACGCTAGCCGCGGATGCCGCGTCCTTGCGCAGCACGCTGCGCTGGGCCGGCCAGCAGCCCCCGCCCGGTGGCGGGTTCGGGCGCTTCGCGCTCAAGGCGCAAACCAACGTGGTCGGCGGCACGATCGGGCTTTCCGGTGTCAATGTCGAACTCGACGGCAATGTCGGCGAAGGCGTGCTGACCTTCGACGGACGGCAAGCCTTGCAAGGGACGCTCGCGGCCGAAGGGCTCGATTTGACGCCTTATGTCTCGACCGTCCGCCTGCTGACCAGCGGCGAGCGGGGCTGGGACAGCAAGCCGATCGCGCTCGATGGGCTCGACGGCCTGCATATCGATCTCAGGCTGTCGGCCGCCCGCGTCACTGTCGCGAATGCCAAGCTCGGGCGCACGGCAGTGGCGGCCAATCTGCGCGGCGGCAATCTTACGGTGGCAGTAGGCGAATCCCAGGCCTTCGGAGGCGTGGTCAAGGGAACGTTCGGACTTGCCAAATCGCCCGCCGGCGCCGACTTCAAGGCCCAACTGCAATTCACCAATGTCGACCTCGAGCAGTGTCTCGGCGAGATCTTCGGCATTCGACGGCTCGAGGGCAAAGGCAACTTCGGTTTCGCGATCGATAGCTCCGGCAGCAGCGTCTACGACTTGACCAAGGCCCTGAACGGCACGGCGGGCCTCACCAGCCTCAAGGGTGCGATCGCCGGATTCAACGTCGAGCAGTTGCTCAAGCGCATCGAGCGCCGGCCGCTCTCCGGCGGCGGCGAGTTCCGGACCGGGAAAACGCCGTACGACGCGCTGACGGTCAACCTCAAGATCGTCCAAGGCGTGGCGAATGTCGAACACGTCCGCATGGAAGGGCCAAGCGTCGGTCTCGCGTTGACGGGATCTGCCTCGATTCCTGCGCGCGAGCTCGATCTCAGGGGAACCGCAAGCCTGTTGTCGGTGGCGGCGAGCAGCGCGACCGCGGGCGTGCCGACATTCGAGCTTCCCTTCATGGTGCAGGGACCCTGGGACGATCCGATCATATTGCCCGACCCGCAGAGTCGCATTCAACGTTCGGGCGCGGCGGCCCCGATTCTGGATGCCGTGCGCAACCGCAGCTCGCGCGATTCCGTGCGCTCGGCAATCGAGCGGCTGACGGGCGCGGCTCCGGCCCGGCCCACCGCCGCTACGCCCGCGGCAACGGCGCCGGCGCTGGCCGGCGCGTCTGCGCCGGACGAGAACGCCGGGGCGGCGCAAACCACGCCGGCGAAAGCGGAGCCGCCCGCGGACGAGGCGCCGGAAAACGCGCGATAGGGTTCGCTGCAGCTGCCCGCTCGGGGCCGGGCCGGCATGCGACCCGGCAGTCTTAGCTCCACGCCGAATGCCGGCGCAGCGCCATGGCTCTCCTCACCGGGCGGGGATCCCGCTGATTCCGCCGCGTCCGACGTGAAATTTCGCCAGCAACGAAGCGGCGGCAAGCCCGATTGCGACAATCGCAATCAGGATCGAGCAGATGGCGTTGACCTCCGGTTTCACGCCGAGGCGAATCTCGGAATAGATGCGAATTGGCAATGTGGTCGCACCGGGGCCGGTGGTGAAGCTCGCGACCACGAGATCGTCGAGCGACAGCGTGAAAGCGAGCATCCAACCCGACGCCAGCGCCGGCGCGATCAACGGCAAGGTCACGGTCTGAAAGGTCCGCAGCGGCGGACAGCCGAGATTTATCGCTGCTTCTTCGAGGCTCATGTCGAAGGTCAGGAGCCGGGATTGCACGACCACCGTGACGAAGCATGACGTCAGCGTGGCGTGCGCGATGGTGATGGTCCAGAAACCGCGATCGATGTCGACTGCCACGAACAGCAGCAGCAGCGAGAGTCCCGTGATCACCTCGGGCATGACCAGCGGGGCGTACACCATGCCGGTAAACAGCACACGACCACGGAAACGTCCGAGCCGCACCAGAGCAACGGCCGCAAGCGTGCCGATCACGGTGGCCGCGGTCGCCGACAACAAGGCAATGCGCAGCGTCACCCAGGCCGACTCGAGCATGGCGCGGTCATGGAGGAGCTCAATGTACCACCGCACCGACCAGCCGCCCCAGACCGTGACGAGCCGCGAGGCGTTGAAGGAGTAGATCACCAGAATGACCATCGGCAGATAAAGGAAGGCAAGCCCGAGCGCGACCGAGCCGATGTTGAACCAGGACGCCTTGCGCACGGTCAGCGTCCCCCTGCGAGATCACGGGTCTGCATCCGCTGGTAGACCACGATCGGCACGACGAGCAGGCACAGCAGTACGACCGCGACCGCCGACGCGACCGGCCAGTCCCTGTTGGCGAAGAATTCGGTCCACAGCGTCTGGCCGATCATGATGGTCTGCGAGCCGCCGAGCAGATCCGGGACGACGAATTCGCCCACGATCGGAATGAAGCAAAGCAATGCTCCCGCGACCACGCCCGGCAGCGACAACGGCAGCGTCACCAGCCAGAATGCTTTCCACCACGGGCAGCCGAGGTCGGCGGCGGCCTCGATCAGCGTCTCGTCCATCTTTTCCAGTGTGGCGTAGATCGGCAGCACCATGAACGGCAGATAGGAATAGACGATGCCGATATAGACGGCGGTATCGGTCGAGAGCCAAGCCGGCGGTTCGTCGACGACGCGCAACGCAAGCAGGACCTGATTCAGCAGTCCGTCGCGTTGGAGAATGTTGATCCAGGCGTAGATGCGGATCAGGAAAGAGGTCCAGAACGGCAACACCACCAGCACGAACAGCGCCGGCTGCCACCGCCGCGGCGCGCGCGCCATGCCGTAGGCCAGCGGGAAGCCGATCAGGAGCAGCAACGCCGTCGAGACGGCGGCAATCTCGAGGCTCCTGAGATAGGAGGCGAGGTAGAGCCAGTCGGAGCCGAGGAGGGCGTAGTTCTCGAATGACAGCGCGGTGAAAAATTCCTTGAGCCCCTCCCGGCCGGCGGCAAAATCGAACACGGGCAAATACGGCGGCTGGGCCATCGCCGTGTGCGAAAAGCTGATCTTCAACACGATCAGAAACGGGGCGAGGAAGAAGACGACAAGCCAGAGATAAGGGATGAGCACGACCAGCCGTGCGCCCCAACCTTCGTTGTGGCCGCCGCCACTGTTCGTCGCTCCACGCACCGTGCCCTACCCGCTATCGCGTCAGCATCGTGGCCGCGTCCGGCGCCCAGGTGAGCCACACGCGCTCATCCCAGCCGATCGGCCTTACGGCCAGCCGGGTCACGTTGGCGACGGTCGCCTTCATGACGAATCCGGTGTCGAGCCGCACCTTGTAGATCGAGAGATCACCGAGATAACCGATACTCCCGACCTGCCCAGCCACGCAATTCTCGCCCGCCGCCAGCGGCGGCTCGTGCGCGATGCGTACCTTCTCGGGCCTCAGCGCCACCCACACGGTATCGCCCGGTTTCGCATCCGTGGACGAGGGCGCGCGCAGCTGCCCGGCACTGGCACTCGCGATCAGCATTCCCGGCGCGCCCACCTCGACCACGCGGCCCTCGATGAGGTTGACGTCACCGATGAAGTCCGCGACCCAGCGCGAGTTCGGCCGCTCGTAGATTTCGGGCGGAGTCGCGACCTGGATCAGGCGGCCATGGTCCATGACGCCGATCCGGTCGGCGACCGTCATCGCCTCCTGCTGGTCGTGGGTGACGATGATGAACGTCAGGCCGAGCTTCGCCTGCAGCTGCATCAGCTCGAACTGCGTCTCGCCGCGCAGCTTCTTGTCGAGCGCCGCGAGCGGCTCGTCGAGCAGCAGGACGCGCGGGCGCTTCGCCAGCGAGCGCGCGAGCGCGACGCGCTGGCGCTGGCCGCCGGAGAGCTGGTGCGGCTTGCGCCGGGCGAAGGTTTCGAGCCGGACCAGCGCCAGCATCTCCTCGACCCGCGCGGTGATCTCGGCTTTCGCAAGGCGTTCCTGCTTGAGCCCGAAGGCGATGTTGCCCTCGACCGTGAGGTGCGGAAACAACGCATAGCTCTGGAACATCATGTTGATCGGCCGGCGATACGGCGGCACCGGCGCGATATCCTCGCCGCCGAGCAGGATGCGCCCCTCGTCCGGCGTCTCGAAACCGGCGAGAAGGCGCAGCAACGTGGTCTTCCCGCAGCCCGAAGGGCCGAGCAGGGCGAAAAATTCGCCGGCGAAAATATCGAGCGATACGCGCTCGACCGCGGCCATGCCGGAGAAACGCTTGCTCACGCCGTCGAACCGCACCAGCGCCCGCGCGTTGCGGTCCGTCCACGGCGCAAACGCGCGGTGCGCCCGCCGCCGGCTCGGGTCGTTCGTCGTGTCGTCGGCGTCGCTGTTCCCCATGCCGCCACGCTAACGGCACACGGCGTGGGGCTCAACAGCGTCATGCATCGGCCGGTGGACCGCGCCGGCAAACGCGCTCCGCCGCGTCAGCGTCGACTCAACGTGCGCATGACCGCGTCGCGCCATCCGGCGCATTTGCGTTCGCGCGTGGCAACGTCCATGTGCGGTTGGAAACGCCGCTCGCATTTCCACATGGCGGCAAAGCCCGGCAAATCCGGGCACAATCCCGCGGCATAGCCTGCGAGATAGGCGGCACCGAGCGCGCTTGTCTCCATCACGAGCGGACGGTCGACCGGCGCCCCCAGGATGTCGGCCAGAAATTGCATGGTGGGGTCGCTTGCCGCCATGCCACCGTCGACCCGCAACACCGTATCCGCGCCCGCCGCCGGCCAGTCGGCGCGCATGGCCTCGAGCAAGTCGCGGGTCTGATAACCGACCGCCTCCAGCGTCGCGCGCGCGAGCTCTGCAGCGCCCGAATTGCGCGTGAGGCCGTAGAGGGCGCCGCGCGCCTGCGCATCCCACCAGGGTGCACCGAGCCCGACGAAGGCGGGAACGAGATAGAGCTGTTCGCCCGGGTCGGCCGCCGCGGCGAGCGCGTTGACCTCGGGTGCTGCGCCGATGACCTTGAGCGCGTCGCGCAGCCATTGCACGGCCGCTCCGGCGATGAAGATCGCGCCCTCGAGCGCGTAGGTGCGCCGCCCGGCGAGCTGATAGGCGATCGTGGTCAGAAGACGGTTGCTCGACGCGACCGGCCGATCGCCGGTGTTGAGGAGCGCGAAGCAGCCGGTTCCATAGGTCGACTTCATCATGCCGGGCTTGAAACAGCCCTGCCCTACCGTCGCGGCCTGCTGGTCGCCGGCGAGCGCCAGAATGCGGATCGGCCCGCCGAAGAGATCGGTGGTCCCGAAGTCGGTTGCGCAGTCGCGCACGTCCGGCAGAAGCGCGCGAGGGACATCGAACAATTCGCAGAGTTCGCCGTCCCAGTCGCCGCGGCAAATGTCCATCAACAGTGTGCGGGCGGCATTGGTCGCATCGCAAGCGTGCACCTTGCCGCCGGTCAGCCGCCATAGCAGGAAACTGTCCACCGTTCCGAAGGCAAGCCGCCCGGTGCGCGCCGCCTCGCGCCCACCCTCGACGTGATCGAGCAGCCAGGCGATCTTGGTGGCGGAAAAATAGGGATCGAGCAGCAGCCCGGTGCGCGCCGCGATCATGGGCTCGTAGCCGCCCTGCCGCAGCGCGGCGCAGGCATCCGTCGTGCGCCGGTCCTGCCAGACGATGGCATTGTGGATGGGCCGGCCCGTTGTCCGGTCCCAGACGATCGTGGTCTCGCGCTGGTTGGCAATCCCGAGCGCGGCAACGTCCTTGGCGTGGGCACCCGCGCGCGCCAGCGCGGCGCGCGCCGTGGCCACCGTCGTCGACCAGATATCTTCGGGATCGTGCTCGACCAAGCCTGGCGCGGGATAGATCTGGGCAAATTCCCGCTGCGCGCTCGCGACCGGCGCCAGCGCGGCGTCGAACAGGATGGCGCGCGTCGAGGTCGTGCCCTGGTCAATGGCGAGAAGGTAATCCGGCAAGGGCGCTCCCCTGTGTTATGTCATGCGTCGGAGCCGCCGCCGACCATGGCGGCCATGAACTTTGCCAGGCGTTCCCGCTCCTCGGGCGCAACGCGCAGACCGAGTTTCGTACGCCGCCACAACACGTCGTCCTCAGTCTGCGCCCATTCCCGCTCCATGAGATAGCGCACCTCCGCACCGGTGAGATCGGCGCCCAGGCTAGGCCCGAGATCCTGCAGGGAACGCGCCGCGCCGAGGACGCGCTCGACCCGCGTGCCGTATGCCCGCACCAGCCGCCACGCGGAGGCCTCGCTCAGAAACGGCCGGGATTTGCGCGTCTTGGCCACGAGCGCCGCGATGCCGTCATGGGGGAATTCGCCGCCCGGCAGGCGCGAGTCCTTGGTCCACGCCGGCCCGCCGTCGAGGACATGCGCAAGCCGATCAAGCGCATGCTCGGCCAGGCGCCGATAGGTCGTGATCTTGCCGCCGTAGACGGTCAACAACGGCGCCGCGCGGTCGAGCTCGTCCAGAGTCAGAACGTAGTCGCGGCTCACGTTTTGCGCCTTCCCGGCACCGTCGTCATAGAGCGAACGGACGCCGGCGAACGACCAGACCACGTCGGCGGGGCCGATGCTGGCGCGAAAATGTTGGTTCGTCACATCGCAGAGATAGCCGATCTCGTCCGCCGTCGGCTTGACCCCGGCCGGATCGCCGGCAAAGCCCTGGTCGGTGGTTCCGATGAGCGTGAAATCCCGCTCGAATGGAAGCGCGAAGACCACCCGCCGGTCGGCCGCCTGGACGATATAGCCGCGGTCGTGCTCGAACAGCCGCG
The DNA here is from genome assembly GCA_963821505.1 of uncultured Alphaproteobacteria bacterium. Taxonomy (GTDB): domain Bacteria; phylum Pseudomonadota; class Alphaproteobacteria; order Rhizobiales; family Xanthobacteraceae; genus VAZQ01. The sequence continues at coordinate 60,472 of CAWGEH010000034.1, read as the reverse complement.
GCACCACGATGTGGCTGCCCTTGTCGAGCCGTGCGGGTAACGGCGCGGTATCGCGGAGCACGCCGTCGGCGAACATCTTGATCCATGGCCCGGTGGCGTTGACGAGGACGCGGGCGGTCGCGAGATCGCGCCGGCCCCGCACCTCGAGCACGAGCCGCCAAGCGGTGCTTCGCTCCGCCCTGATGCAGCGCGTGCGCGTGCGGATCACGGCGCCGCGTTCCGCGGCGTCGAGCGCGTTGAGCACCACGAGGCGTGCGTCATCGGCAAAGCAATCGGAATATTCGAAGCCTTGTCCGTGGCGCCGCTGCAGCGGCGCTCCGAGCGAATCCCGCGCGAGATCGACGGTGCGGGTAGGAGGAAGGACCGTACGCCCGCCGAGATGATCGTAGACCAACAGCCCCAAGCGCAGCATCCAGGATGGACGCATGTCCGGATCCGACGGCAGCACGAAGCGCATGGGCCGGACCAGATGCGGCGCCATGCGCAACATCACCTCGCGTTCGGCGAGGGCCTCGCGCACCAGCCGCAGCCAGCCATGCTCGAGATAGCGCAATCCGCCATGGATCAGCTTGGTGGAAGCCGATGACGTGCCGGAAGCGAGATCGTTCTGCTCGACCAGCAGGACGCGCAGCCCGCGGCCCGCCGCGTCGCGGGCAATTCCCGTGCCGTTGATGCCGCCGCCCACGATGGCGAGATCGAAGTCGGACATGCCTGCTGATTCCTTTGCGCGCAGCATGGCGCAGCGCGGCCCGCAGGCTCAAGATGCCGCGTCCACGCCTTGCATCGTCCGATCCATGGGCGATGATACGGGACCGCTTCCAGCAACGGGAGAGGCCGATGGATTATCGTGATCGTCATGTCGTCGTTACTGGCGGAACCGGCGCGCTCGGCGGCGCAATGGTCGGCGCCCTGGTGGAGGCCGGCGCCGTGTGCCTCGTGCCCTATATCCACCGCGCGGAAGCCGAGCGCTTTGCGTTCCGCAATCACCCGCAGGTCGAACTCGTCGCCGACATCGAGCTCACGGAGGAGGAGGCGGTCGCCAGGCTTTACGCCGGCGTGCCGAAGCTGTGGGCTTCGATCCACATCGCCGGCGGCTTTGCCATGGGCCCCGTCAAAGAGACGACGAAATCCGATTTGATGAAGCAGATCGACATGAATTTCGTCACCGCGTTCCTCTGCTGTCGGGCCGCCGTCACCGCCATGATGCGCGCCGGGGCGGGCGGCCGCATCGTCAATGTCGCCACCCGCCCCGCGCTCGAATGGCGCACGGGCGCCGGCATGGTCGCGTATACCGCCAGCAAGGCGGCGGTGGCGGCGCTCACGGTCGCGCTCGCCGAAGAGGTGGTGAAGGCGGACATTCTGGTCAACGCGATCGCGCCTTCCACCATGGACACCCCGGCGAACCGGCAGGCTATGCCCAAGGCGGACTATGCCGCCTGGGCGAAGGTCGAAGACGTGGCGGCGACCATTCTGTTCCTGGCCGCGCCGGAGAACCGTGTCACCCGCGGCGCGGTGGTGCCGGTTTATGGGCGGACCTGACGCCGCAGGCTGCGATCGGATTGGTATTATATTACCGAAACCATTGTAAACAACAGGAGGAAAACAACGGGGTAGCCGGCGGGTCACTTCTGGGGAGAAAACGAATCGATCTCTCCCACGCGCGCCTTGCCCCCCGGATTAGGCCACTGTCGCTCAGCGGGGTGTCGGTGAAACCGTCTCAATCCGGTCAAGCTCCGCTGGCCCCGGTCGTCCCGACGCAGCCGCCCGCGCCTTTCCGAACAAGCCGGCTCGCCACTCGCAATCCTGGAGGATGCATCCTTCATAGGTGATTCGGGTTACGCGTGTCCAGCAAAAAATCGACGCGACGGGCTTCGCTCCGCTCTACCCACCCCCCGCAAGCTCAGTCGCCCACCGGCACCACGTCGCGCGCCGGGGTGCGGATGAGGCGGGTGATCGCGCTCGCGGCAACGACCGCGTGCTGCTGCGCATAAGCCTCGTGATTCTTCTCGATGTGCTCGAGGTTATAAAGGTAATTCACCATCAAGCCATGCGATTGCCGCAGCGCGCGCTCTGACGTGTCGGCGATGAAATTGAGCCGTTCGAGCCGGGCGCCATTGCCGAGGTGGAAGCGCGCGACCGAATCGAGCGGCGTGCCGCGGGGGGTGCGGGCGCGCAGATAATACCACGCCGCTGCGCGCAGCAGCGGCTCGCGAACCGCTTCGGCAATGGCTTCATCCCGCCACCAGTCGAGGCGATCAAGGGCCTTGAGCGCGGTGCGATCCTCCTCGCTGAGCGCAACCGACGCCTCGGTGGCGCGCTCGCGCTTGAGCCATTCGGCGAAATTCGGCGCCGGCGACAACGTGACGAAGGTCGCGAGGCGCGGAATTTCGCGGCAGACCTCCTCGACCACCTGCTTGATCAGGAAATGGCCGAACGACACGCCGGCCAGTCCGCGCTGGCAGTTGGAGATCGAATAGAACACCGCCGTCGTGGCGCGCTCGGGCTCGACCCGCTCGCGCTTGACGGACAGGATCGGATCGATCGCCGCCGGAAGCCCGCGGGTGAGCGCGACCTCGACGAAGATCAGCGGTTCGTCGATCAGCGCCGGATGGAAGAAGGCGTAGCAGCGCCGGTCCGGCGAATCGATGCGCTCGCGCAGGTCGTTCCAGTCGCGGATCGCGTGCACCGCCTCGTAGCGGATGATCTTCTCCAAGAGGCTGGCCGGCGTCGACCAGTTGATGCTCCGGAGCACGAGGAAGCCGCGGTTGAACCAGGACGAGAACAGGTGAAGAAAATCGTCGTCGATGACCGATAGATCGTCGCGATGATCCATCGCGTCGATCAGTTGCTCGCGCATGCGCACCAGCGCCGCGGTTCCGCCCGGCGCGAGGTTGAGCCGGCGAAAGAGCTCGAGCCGCCGCGGCTCCGACGCGCGATGGACCTTGGACGCGGCGGTGTCCGAGGGCATGGCCAGCCAGGCGGTGGCGGCGGCGCTGAGACGGGCACGGTCCGGCCCGAACCGGGTCGCCAGGGCCTCGAAAAAGGCGATGCGGGGACCGATCTTCAGCTCGCCGTAGCGCAAAAGGATTTCGCGCGCGAGCGCGACGCCGGAGGCTTCGCCGCGGCGGGACAGCAGATCCTCGCAGAGCTGGACAAGGTTGGCCGAGCGCTGCTCGGCCACCTCGCGCCGGTCGCGGGTACGCTCGATCAACGCGCGGCCGCGTTCCGCGATGGATTGCAGCATGTCGCCGAAGAAGGAGGTGCTCACGGGGGGACCCGAATCTTTCGCCGCGTCGAAGGACTAGATGTCGAAGGACTAGATAATGTCGCCCTGATCAATTCACAAATCATGCCAAACCACGGGGCCCGCAAGCTATGGACAAGATGGCGCGGGCAGGCCAAGAAGCGGCTGTTTTTCCACCGCAACAGCCCGCCGCTCACGCGAGGGAGGAATTGTTGATGCCGGGGCCTTTGGCCGGACTACGCGTGCTTGAACTCGCCCGCATTCTGGCGGGGCCCTGGGCCGGGCAAATTCTCGCCGATCTCGGTGCCGACGTCGTCAAGGTCGAGCGCAAAGGCAGCGGCGACGACACGCGCGGCTGGGGACCGCCGTTTGTCGAGGCATCCGACGGCAGCCACCTCGGCGCCGCCTATTTCCACGCCACCAACCGCGGCAAACGCTCGATCGAGCTCGACTTCGAGAGCGAGGACGGCAGGCGCATCGTCAAGAAACTGGCGCGACGCTCGGACGTGCTGATCGAAAATTTCAAGGTCGGCGGGCTCGCCAAGTTCGGCCTCGACTACGCCAGCCTGGCCAAGGAGAATCCGCGCCTGATCTATTGCTCGGTCACCGGCTTCGGCCAGACCGGCCCCTATGCGGCGCGCGCCGGCTACGACCTCATGGCCCAGGGCATGGGCGGCATCATGGACCTGACCGGGACTCCGGACGGGGAACCCCAGCGCGCCGGCGTACCGGTCGCCGACATTTTCACCGGCATCTATTCGGTGGTGGGCATCCTCGCCGCGCTCGCCGAGCGCGAGCGCACCGGCCGCGGCTGCCATGTGGACACCGCGCTCGTCGACAGCCAGGTCGGCGTGCTCGCCAACCAGGCCCTCAATTATCTCGTCTCCGGCCAAGTACCCAAGCGCATCGGCAATGCGCACCCCAACATCGTGCCCTACCAGGTCTTTCCGGTCGCCGACGGGCACACCATCATTGCGACCGGCAACGACAACCAGTTCGCCAAGCTGTGCGCGGTGCTGGGCGAGCCCGCAATCTCCGGCGAGCCGAACTATCGCGCCAATTCCGATCGGCTCAGGAACCGGGAGGAACTGATCGCGCGCCTCTCGGCGCTGACCCGGCGCTGGTCGCGCGCGGACCTGCTGGCAAAGCTGGAATCGGTGCAGGTTCCGGCCGGCCCCATCAACCCGCTCGACCAGGTCTTTGCCGACCCGCAGGTGGTCCACCGCGGCATGCGGATCGAGCGGCCGAGCGCAGCGGCCAAGGCCGGCACGATCCCGGGCGTGCGCACGCCGATCATGATCGACGGCAAACCGATGGCGGCGGAACGGGCCGCTCCGCGGCTCGGCGAGCACACGGCGGAGGTTTTGCGCGAGATCGGCGAGGGCTGATTCAAGAGTGACCGGCGGCGATTACCGGCCGCCTGCTGCCGCCGCTCCCATCATATGGTCCGGCAGCCAAGTGGCGATCTCGGGAAAAATGCAGAGGATCACGATCGCCAGCATCATGCAGAGCACGTAAGGCAGTGTCCCCCACATCACTTTCGTGATCGGCACGTCCGGGGCAATCGCATTCACGATATAAATATTGAGGCCGACCGGAGGATGGATCAGGCCAATTTCCATGTTGATCGTGAGGATCACGCCGAACCATACGGGGTCGAACCCGGCGGCGGTGATGATCGGCAACAGGATGGGGCTGGTCATCAGAATGATGGCGGCGGGCGGGATGAAGAAGCCGCAGACGAGCAGAAAGATATTGATCAGGAACATCAACACCCATTTGTTGGCGTGCAGATCGGCGATGGCCTGCGCCAGCGTCTGGGTGAGGTAGAGCGAAGTGAGCATGTAGCCGAACAGCACGGCGGCGGCGATGATCGTCAGGATCATCACCGATTCCCGCATCGTATCGCGCAGAATCAGCCAAAGCTGGTCCACCCGCCACAGGCCGTAGATGGCGATTGCCAGCACCAGGCACAGCGCGGCGCCCACGCCTGCGGCCTCCGACGGCGTGGCGATGCCGCCATAGAGCACGTACATCACGCCGACGATGATGGCGATGAATGGCGCGATCTTCGGAATGCTGGAAAATTTCTGCTTCCAGCTGAAGCGAAAATCGGGGGCGTGGGAACGGAATCCGCTGCGCCAGATCGAGAACAGCGTCCACAGGATGAACAGGCCGGTCAGCATGAGCCCGGGGAGGACGCCGGCGATGAACAGCCGCCCGATCGAGGTCTCGGTGGCGATGCCGTAGAGAATGAAGGTGATCGACGGCGGAATGAGAATTCCGAGCGTGCCGCCCGCGCAGATCGACCCGGTCGCCACCTCGTCGGGATAGCCGCGACGGCGCATCTCGGGAATGCCCATCTTGCCGATGGCGGCGCAGCAAGCGGGTGAGGAACCGGTGAGCGCGGCGAAGATGGCGCAGGCGCCGATATTGGAAATGGCGAGACCACCGGGTAAGCGATACAGCCAGCGGTCGAGCGCCTCGTAGAGGTCCTTGCCGGCGGGCGAAGAGCCGATCGCCGCGCCCATCATCACGAACATCGGAATCGAGACCAGGGTGAAGTCGTCGAGACCCGCATAGAAGGTCTCGGCGACGATGTGCATGCTGTCGAAACCCTGGAATATCAAAAGGAAAATGATCGAGACCGCGCCCAGACCGAACGCCACGGGAATGCCCGACAACAGTATCGCCAAGGTCACGACCAGGACGACGAAGCCTTGGGTGGTCGGGCTCATACGCGCATCCCGCCCTCGCTCATGCCGAAGGGCGGCGACCGCCCGGTCACCAGGCAAATCAGCTCCGCAACGTATTGCAGGACCAGGAGCCCGAGGCCGATCGGCATCGCGCTGTACGGTATCCACAATCGCGCACGCCAGACCGTGTCCGAGCGCCAGCCTTTGGCCCAAGCCTCGTGCCAATAGAGCGAGCAGAGCACGAACAGCACCACGCAGAAAGCGAGCGCCGTCAAAGTCGTGAACAGCGCGAGCCAGTAGCGCCCGCGCGGCTCCAGATGCAGCGGAAGAATATCCACGTTCACGTGACCGCGGGTCATCAGCACGTATGCGCTGCCGACGAAGGTCGCCGCCACGATGCTGTAGGTCACGACATCGATCTGCCAGACGGTGGTCAGGTTGAGGATGTAACGCTCGACCACCATGTCGCAGATCACGATCACGCCGAGACCTATGAGGCAGGCCGCCACGACGCCCGCGAGGCGCGACAGAAACGCGACGACCCGAATATAAGCGTCCATAGGCTCGAATTTTTCGGCTGAATTCCGCTGCGGTCGTTCCGGAACGCCGGGCGCGTTCTAAAATGGCATTGGCCGGCGAACATTCCGCTCGCCGGCCGCCTATCAAGTTAAGCTATTTGACCGCGAGCGCCTCGTCGATAAGCTTCTGCCCGTTGGGCACGTCTTTGGCGAACTTCGCATAGGAGCTCTTCTTGGCGACGTCGAGCCAAGCGGCATATTGCTGGTCGTTCAGGGTGACCACTTTCACCTTGTGGTCCTCGAACGCCTTGATCGCATCCTTGTTTACCTCGTCGGCCTTGCCCTCGTAATAAGCCTGGGCGTCCTTGCCACCCTTGATGACCGCCGCCTGCTGCTCCTTGTTGAGCCGCTCGAAGCTCTTTTTCGACATCAGCACGGGCTCGTACATGAACCACAGGGCGTTGTTGCCGGGAGCCGTAAGGCAGTCCGTCACCTCGTAGAGGCGCATCGACGCGAAGGTCCCCAAGCTGGTGTCGGTGCCACCGACCACGCCGGTCTGGAATGCGTTGTAGATTTCGTTCGAGGGCGGACTGACGATGCTGGCGCCGGCCGCTTCCCACATGGCCGCAAAGGTCGGTCCCGCAGCGCGGAACTTGAGGCCCTTCATGTCGTCGGGATTGACGACGCAGCCCTTCTTGGCCGCCATGCCGCCGGCAAACCACGCGTCGGACAGGACGATCACCCCGTTCTTCTCGATCTCGCTCCGCACGTCTTTCATGAATTGCGAGTTGTTGATCCGCTTCGCACGATCCTGGCTGCGGATCAGGCCGGGCATCAGCGTCGCGCTGAACGCCGGAACCTTGCCGCTGGCGTAATCGAGCGGGAACAGCGAGATATCGAGCTGGCCGTTGACCATGGCGTTCCATTGCTGGTTCGGCTTGAACAGCGACGCACCCGGATAGACTTGGATGTCGAGGCCGACATTGGCAGCCTTGGCCTCCTTCGCGATCATCTGCACCATGTCGTCGCGCACGTCCCCCTTGCCGCCGGGGAATTGATGCGACGCCTTGAGCACCGTTTGAGCGTTGCCCGCGGCCGAGAACGCGCACAGCGCGGCAGCCGTGGTCAAGGTCGAGATGAATTTCCTCATTGGGCTCCTCCTATATCGTTTATCGTTCGCAGCGCTTTTCCATTCCTCTCAAGGAACGCAATTTTCCGAGCGTTGTCAAAGCCTAGGTCGTCGCAGGCCGAGCGGCTCCCACGCGCTCCCCGGCATCGGCGGAGCCGTTTTTGACAACAGCGCCGGCCGCGGAGGAATGCCTACCAGTGGTCCGATTCCGAAGTTCGTCAGCACTCGCGGCACATTCAGATACGAACTTCGGAATCTATGGACCACTGGCAACTCTATGATTCCAGTGCCCCTTTTGAACCCGAAGTTCGCGATCGCATTTGCCGCACGGTGTGCGCGAACTTCGGGTTCGGGGCACCAGGTCGGCGTGCGCACGTTGTCGGCGCAGACGAAATTCGCGACATAGCCTGCCCGGCCGGGCTGCCTGGCACGACGCCGTCGAGCCGCAGGCCGAATTCTTCTGGACAAGGCCGGGAGATCAGCACGACGGCACCGCCACGGCTGCGCCCCTTGACCTCGTGGCCGGGACCATCGAAGCATGCCCGGAACGCGCCCGCCGCAGCGCTGCGGTACCCGCGCAGGGAGGTTTGGCAATGATCCGGCTCATCGGGATCGCGTTGGCATCGGCGTTGGCCGCGAGCAGCGCCATGGCCCAGGGCGGCGACGCCGGTTGGCCGGACCGGCCGATCCGCCTGATCGTGCCGTTCCCGGCCGGCAGCAGCACCGACATCATCGCGCGCATCGTCGCGCAGAGGCTCGGCCCTCGCCTCGGCCAGCAGGTGGTGATCGAGAACCGCGCCGGCGCGAGCGGCAATATCGGCGCCGATGCCATCGCCAAGGCCGCGCCCGACGGCACCACCATCGGGATTGCGACCGCGAGCACGCACGGTGTCGCCGCCAGCCTGAGCGCCAGCCTGCCCTACGATCCGATCAAGGACTTCGCTCCGGTCGCCATGATCGGCAGCCAGCCTTATGTGCTCGTGCTCTATCCCGGCTTGCCCGCGCACAATCTCGGCGAGCTTGTCGCGCTCGCCAAGGCGAAGCCCGGCACGCTCAACTACGGCTCCGCGGGCGTGGCGTCGCTCGCCCATCTCGGCACCGCGCTGCTTGCGAGCATGGCAGGCATCAACATCACTCATGTGCCCTACAAGAGCTCGGCGCAGTCCATGACCGACATGATCACCGGCCGGCTGGACATGCAATTCGCGACCATCGCGCCGTCGCTGCCCAACATCCGCGCCGGCAAATTGCGAGCGCTGGTGACCAGCGGCAAGACGCGCGTGGCCGCGCTGCCGGAAGTGCCTACCGTGGCCGAATCCGGGATCCCGGGCTACGAAGCGGTATTGTGGGTTGCCTTGGTCGCGCCGGCGGCCGTCGCGCCGGCCGTCCTCGCGCGGCTCAACCGCGAGGTGAATGAAATCCTCAATTCCGCCGACGGCAAGGAGGCGCTGGTCGCGCAGGGCATGGTGGCCGAGCCCGGGCCGCCCGAAACAGTCAGTGCCCGCATCCGCGGCGACATCCAGAAGTGGCGGGACGTCGCCGCCAGGGCCGGCATCCGCGCCGAGTAACGCCCGCGGCGGACGAAGTCCGCGACGCCACGTGCTAACATGCGGCCAGCGCCTGCGGGAAAAAGCAGCAGGCCACGGGGAGAGGAAAACATGAGAACCGCCATCCTACTGGCAGCAATCGCCTTCGGCGCGCCGGCGGCCTTTGCCGACAGCGCTCCGCGTTTTCAGGTCGATCCGTCCTGGCCGCAAACCCTGCCCAACAATTGGATCATGGGCCAGGCCGCCGGCGTCGCGGTCGACGCGCAGGACCATATCTGGGTGATTCAGCGCCCGAGAAGCCTCACCAACGACGAGAAAGCGGCGACGCTCAATCCGCCGACCAGCAAGTGCTGCGCGCCGGCCCCGCCGGTCATGGAGTTCGACCAGGACGGCAAGCTGCTGCAAGCATGGGGCGGCCCGGGCCAGGGTTACGACTGGCCGCAGAACGAGCACGGCGTGAGCATCGACCCCAAGGGCTTCGTCTGGATCGGCGGTAACGGCGAGAAGGACGGGCAGTATCTGAAGTTCACGCGCGACGGGAAATTCGTGCTGCAGATCGGCAAGCAAGGCGACCAGACCAACAGCAACGACATCACGCGCCTGGGCAAGCCGGCCGACGCCGAAGTCGACCCCGAGACCAACGAGGTCTACATCGCCGACGGATATTTCAATCATCGCGTGATCGTGTTCGACGCCGACAGCGGCACCTACAAGCGCCACTGGGGCGCCTACGGCAAGAAGCCGACGGACGAGAAGCTCGAATCGTACAATCCGGCTTCACCGCAATTCAGCAATCCCGTTCATTGCGTGAAAATCGCCAAGGATGGTCTGGTCTACGTCTGCGACCGCGCCAACAACCGCATCCAGGTCTTCCGCAAGGACGGCAGCTTCGTGAAGGAGTTCGCCTACGAAAAGAACACCAGGGCCTCGGGCTCGGTCTGGGACCTCGACTTCTGGATCGACGGCAAGCAAAGCTTCCTGTTCAACGCCGACGGCACCAACAACGAGGTGCGCACGCTGGTGCGTGAAACCGGGGAAGTGGTCGGGACGTTCGGGCGCAACGGCCGCAATGCCGGCGAGTTCCACTGGGTGCACAATCTCGCGGTCAACTCCAAGGGCAATCTTTATACGACCGAAGTGGACACCGGAAAACGCGCGCAAAAGTTCCGCTACGTCGGACCGCCGGTGGTGAAATGACGCCTGCGCGGCGCGAGCGAGCGACGTAGCGTCGCGGCTCGCCCGGCGACCGCTCGCGCCCTTGCACGGAAGGCGCAAAGCGGCACAATGCGCGACAACCGACAACAAGGGCAGCGCGGGTGTTTAGCGCCGCCCAGAACATGCGAGGAGGACGAGATGCCCGAGATCAAGACCATCGGCCTGGGCGGCGCGGCAGCGGCGCTGGCGACCGCGCTGGCGGCGACGTCCGCCGGAGCGTGGGAACCAACGAAACCGGTGGAGATCGTCGTTGCCGCCGGCGCCGGCGGCGCCTCCGACCAGATGGCGCGGATGATGCAAGCCGCGATTCAGAAGAACAACCTGATGAAGCAGCCGATGGTCGTCTCGCTCAAGGGCGGCGCATCGGGGGCCGAGGCGCTCATCTACATGAAATCGAGCGAGGGCGATCCCAACAAGATCCTCATCGCCTATTCGCTCATCTACATGTTGCCGCTCTCCGCCAAGATTCCGTTCAACTGGCGCGACCTTACCCCCGTTTCGGTCATCGCGCTCGACGAATTCGTGCTGTGGGTGAATACGCAACTGCCCTACAAGACGGCCAAGGAGTTCGGCGAGGCCGCCAAAGCCGCCTCGCCGCCGTTCAAGATGGGGGGAACGGGCTCGCGGCGCGAGGACCACGTCCTCACCGTTTTCCTGGAGCAGAAGACCGGCGCGAAATTTGCCTACCTGCCGTACAAGTCGGGCGGCGAGGCCGCGACGCAACTCGTCGGCAATCATACCGCCGCCAACGTCAACAATCCGTCGGAGAATCTCGAGGTGTGGCGCGCCGGCCAGGTGCGGGCGCTGTGCGTGTTCGACAAGGAGCGGATCGCATACAAGACCAAGGTCACCGCCGACATGTCGTGGAATGACATCCCCACCTGCAAGGAGCAGGGCCTCGACATCCAATATCTGATGCTGCGCGCCATGTTCCTTCCCGGCAAGGTGACGCCGGAGCAGACGGCGTTCTACGTCGACTTGTTCAAGAAATTGACGCAGACCGCCGAATACAAGGACTACATGGAAAAGCAGGCGCTCAAGCCGATCTTCCTCACCGGCAAGGACATGGTGAAGTTCCTGGAAGATGACGATACGCTGAACAAGAATTTGATGACCGAGGCGGGATTTGTCGCAAAGTAACACTGTTTTCGCAGACGAATCCCTTTCCGCCGTCATTCCGGGGCGCGCCACCGATCTCGGGGTTTACCCGAGATCGGCGTCAGGATTTCCCAAGTCGGGTAAACCCGACTTGGGTGGCGCGAGCCCGGAATCCATGATCATGGGCAGTGGTTATGGATTCCGGGCTCCCTCGTCGCGCTCGGGACCCGGACTGACCACCGAGAGATTGGCGCAACTCGATCGCAATCCGCACTAGCTCCCGATGGCCACACCCGAAACCGAGATTGTCGTCGAGGACCCGACCGCGCCGGCAGACAACTCGCCCTCCGTCGTCAGCACCCGCACCGTCGAGATCGTCGTCTCGCTGGCGCTGCTCGCGCTGGCGGCACTTCTCGGCTTCGACAATTGGCGTACCGGAATCGCATGGGCTTCGGACGGCCCGCAGGCCGGCTATTTCCCGTTCTATCTTGCGCTCATCCTTGCCGCCGCCAGCCTGTACGGTCTCATTACCTCCCTCGCGACGGGCGCGGGCGCGGCGGCGACATTCGTCACCCGCGATCAGTTCCGCCGGGTGATGCAGGTCTTCATCCCGACGCTGCTGTTCTGCGTATTGACGCAATGGCTCGGGCTGTACGTCGCGAGCTTCCTCCTGGTCGCGGGCTTCATGCGGATCGTCGGGCGCATCGCTCTGTGGAAGTCCCTGCTCACCGCCTTCCTGTTCGCAATCGTCATGTTCATCACCTTCGACATTGCGTTCGACGTCATCATGCCGAAAGGCCCGCTGGAAGCGGCCTTCGGCTACTAGTGTCCCGAACCCGAAGTTCGCGCACACCGTGCGGCAAATGCGATCGCGAACTTCGGGTTCAAAAGGGGGACTAGAATCATAGAGTTGCTAGTGGTCCTCAGATTCCGAAGTTCGTATCTGAGCGCGCTGCGAGTGCTGACGAACTTCGGAATCGGACCACTAGGCCGACGCGATGGAAGCCTTCAGCCTGCTGCTTCACGGCTTCAGCGTATTGCTGACATGGAAAGTGCTGGCCGTGATGATGGTCGGGCTGGTGCTCGGCATTTTCGTCGGCGTGCTGCCGGGACTGGGCGGGCCGAATGGCGTTGCCATCCTGTTGCCGCTCACGTTCACGATGGACCCGACCTCCGCCATCGTCATGCTCTCCTGCATCTATTGGGGCGCGCTGTTCGGCGGCGCCATCACCTCGATCCTGTTCAACATCCCGGGCGAGGCCTGGTCGGTGGCGACCACCTTCGACGGCTATCCGATGGCCCAACAAGGCAAGGCGGCCGAGGCACTGACCGCGGCCTTTACCTCCTCGTTCATCGGCTCGCTGGCAGCCGTGCTGCTGATCACGTTTCTGGCGCCCGGCATCGCCGCATTCGCGCTGCAGTTCGGGCCGCCCGAATTCTTCGCGGTCTACCTGTTGACGTTCTGCTCGTTCGTGGGGCTGGGACGCGAGGACAAGCACAAGACCATCATCTCCATGACCCTCGGCCTGCTGCTGGCCGGCATCGGGATGGACACGGTGTCCGGCACCTTGCGCATGACTTTCGGCTGGAACGAGCTCTTGCGCGGCATCAATTTTCTGGTCGCGGTCATCGGACTTTTCGGCATCAGCGAAATTCTGCTGACCATGGAAGAGCGGCTCGCCTTGCGCGGCCACGCCGCCAGCATCAGTCTGCGCGTGGTCCTCAAGGTGTGGACGGAGCTGCCGCGCTATTGGGTGACGCTGCTGCGCTCGTGCGTCGTCGGATGCTGGCTCGGGATCACGCCCGGCGGGGCGATCGCGGCCTCGTTCATGGGCTACAATCTCGCCAAGCGCTTCTCCAAGGACAAGGACAGCTTCGGCAAGGGTCGAATCGAAGGCGTGTTCGCGCCGGAGACGGCGGCGCACGCCTCCGGGACCTCGGCATTGCTGCCGATGCTGGCGTTGGGAATTCCCGGCTCCGGCACGGCGGCGATCCTGCTGGGCGGCTTGATGGTGTGGGGGCTCAATCCCGGCCCGCTGCTATTCGTCGAGCACAAGGACTTCGTGTGGGGCCTGATCGCATCGATGTATCTCGGCAACATCGTCGGGCTGGTGCTGGTGCTCACGACAGTGCCGGTCTTCGCCGCCATCCTGCGCGTGCCGTTCGCGGCGATTGCGCCGATGATCGTCGTGTCCTGCGCGATCGGGGCCTACGCCATCCAGAACGCCATGTTCGACATCTGGCTGATGCTGGGCTTCGGCGTCGTCGGCTACGTGTTCAAGAAGATCGGCATTCCGCTGGCGCCCTTCACCCTTGCCTTGGTGCTGGGAAATCGCGCCGAGGACGCCTTCCGCCTGTCGATGATCGGGGCGGGTGGCGATCTCAGCGTGTTCTGGTCGAACGGTCTCGTCGGCTCGATTACCACGCTGGCGCTGGTCCTGCTGTTCTGGCCGCTGCTGAGCCCGTTGCTGGAACGCGCGGGCCGCCTGTGGCGCTCGGCGACGGCGGGCGGCTCGCGCCCGGCGTGAGCCGCGCGCGCTGATGCCCTCATCATGGGAACGCGGGCGGGCGCATGATTCCGAAAAGTTTGCGAGCGGAATCGCAATTCGATGTAAAGCGATTTCACTCTACAGCGGGATGACTTTCTTTCGAATCGTCATCCCGCCGAAAACCGGTATCCACTTTTCGGGATCATGCTCTAGAGCGCATCCCGATTGGGTCGAATCGAGATGCGCTCTAGATCTTCAATTCTGCGCATGTTCTCTTCGGAAAACCGGTTCCCACTTTTCCGGAACATGCGCTAAGCGTGGTCCTTGAGCGTCCGCCCAGTCCATCGCCGGTAGAGCCATTCGGCCGCAAACGAGGCAGCCGCGATGATGACGAGCGCGGCGAGCGCCGCAGGTTGCTGCTGGTAGGTGTACACGCACAGCACGGCGAACATGGCGAGACACGTGAGCAGCGATAACCATACGACGACCGCGCTCGCGCCGGTCGCACGCAGCACCCGGAGGTGACCGGCGTTCACCGCCGCATAGATCAGGAGGAAGGCGGCGCTTCCCATCATGGCGATGCCGGAGAGGTCGAAGAGCAGCATCACCAGCACGACCAGGCCGGCGGTCAGCAGCAGCCCGCCAGTGGCCTGCTTCCATTCGGTGCGCGAGAGTCCGGCCGGCAGCTCGCCGTCGCGCGCGATCATGTAGCAAACGTTGGCCGAGCCGAACAGCGTGGCGTTGATGGCCGAGGCGGTCGAGAACAGCGCGGCAATGGCGATCAAGCGGAACCCGAACTGGCCCAACGACGGTTTGGCAGCCTCCGCCAAAGCATAGTCCTTGGCGCGCTCGATCTCGTAATCCGACAAGCTCCCGGTGACGGTCACCGCCACCGCGAGATAGATCGCAATCACCAGGATGACGCTGGTGTACAAGGCGCGCGGCAGCATCGTCCTGGGATCGCGCATGTCGGCGGCTGCATTGGTGATCAGCCCAAAACCTTCGTAGCCGATGAACAGCACGCCCGCTCCGAACAGGATCGACTTTCCCTCGGGCCACAGCTCGGGCGAGAGGTAGCCCGGCCTGATGAACCACAGGCCGACCGCGGCGAACAGCACGAGGATCGCCACTTTGATCGCCACGATCAACGTTTCCGAACGACCCATGAGCCCGGCGCCGAAGGAATTGATCAGGGTGAGCAACACGACCGCGGCAACAGCCAGCGACTTCAGCAACAGCGGGGAAGGCGGGGTGGCCACGAAGGTCGCGGCGTAACCGCCGAAAGCGGTAGCATAGAGGGCGAGCGAAATGATGTAGCCCGCCCACATGAACAGGTTCAGCCCTCCGGCCAGCACGCCGTCGCCGAGGCCCTTCACCAGGAAATGCACCGCCCCGCCCGCGGAGGGGAACGTGGCGCCGAGCTTGGCGTAGGAATAGGTGGAGAGCAGCGCCACCACGCCGCCGATGGCGAACGCCAGCCACATCGCATTGCCGGCCGCGTGCGCGACCACGCCCAGGATCGAGAAGATGCCAGCCCCGACCATTCCGCCGATGCCGATCGAAACGGCGGCCACCATGCCGATCTGCCCCGATCCCGCCCCCGCGGCAGGTGCGATGTTGGAAGACCTGGCGGAAGGCGTGGTCATGGCTCGGCTCCCCGGCTCGATTTCCGGGGCAGGATAGCTGATAATGCCCTTGCGGTCCGGCATATTCGCCGACGCGCGTTCAAGCATCGCGATGTGGCTAAGCGCGGAGACATCGAGAGTGCGCTGCGTCGGCTGGCGCCCCTGGTTCCATCGCATGAATTTGCGGCGGTGGTCGACCACGCCGTCGACAGCCCGGGCCTGAACGTCGCCTCACCGGAAACCGCGGCGTGGTTGTCGCTGGTGGCCTACGTGCGCCACGTGTTCACGGACTATGACGAGCTCGTGCGCGAGGGCTACGACCGCGACAGCGCCAGATTTTTTGTGGCCGCCGAGATCAACACGGTCCTGCGCGACTGGGGCGTGCGGCGACGGTTGAGCCCGGAGGACTGAAAACGGGCGGCCATTCCGCGTCCCCCGCCCCATGCCCCCGCGCACCACCCCCCGCGGCATAGCGGACCGCGTCGCGCCAGTCGACGCCACGCTCGCGGCTATGGCGGGAGCCTTTGGCGTGAACCTTCGACCGCGGGGCGCGTTTTCAAGGAGGTTCGCCCCGCACCCGCGCGGACGTCGTCCACAGCATAAAGCCGGCAGGCCGCGCCCAAGGCCGCATGAGAGGAAACCATCCATGCTCAAGCTCGGTTACAAGCTCATGTCGGAGGAGCACATTGCCCTGATCGACGAGCGCCGACACGAGGCGACATTTTCTCGCGGGTCTTGCCCGAAAAGCCTTGCTTTCCTGCGCCCTGATAGCGACATTCGCGGACAGGGTAACGCAGCTACAGACAGCCGGTTTGGTTACCCTCAACCGTTACCCCCGAGGGAACCATGGCCAAGAGGCTCACAGCGAAATACGTCGAGAACCTCAAGCCGGATCTGGTTCGGCGAGAGATACCAGACGCCGGGTGCGCCGGGCTTTATCTGATCTCGCAGCCGTCCGGCGTGAGGTCGTGGGCGGTGCGCTATCGTTTCAACGGCAAGTCGATCAAGCTCACGCTCGGGCAATGGCCGGCGGTGACGCTGGCGGCTGCTCGCAAGGCGGCCACCGACGCGCAGCACGAGCTTGAGCGGGGCAACAACCCGGCCAAGGCGCGGCAGGACGCCAAGACCAAGGCGATGGAGGCCGCGGCCCACACCGTGGCGTCCGTCTGTGCCGCATATCTCAAACGCCAAGGCGCCGAGCTGCGGCCCTCGACCTTGAGTCAACGTGAAAGCATTTTCCGCCGACTGGTCTATCCCCGCATTGGCGAGCGACCGATCCACGCCATCAAGCGCAGCGAGATCGTCCGGCTGCTCGACGAGATCGAGGACAAGACCGGGCCGCGCATGGCGGACGTGACGCTGGCGGTTCTGCGGCGTGTCTTCACCTGGCACGCCTTGCGGGACGACGACTTTTCCAGCCCGATCGTCCGCGGGATGAACCGGCAGAGGGCCGCCGAGCACCGCCGCTCGCGCATCCTCGACGACGCCGAGATTCGCAGGCTGTGGGCCGCGACCACGGACAAGACCGCGTTCTCGGCGCTGATCAGATTCTTGCTGTTGACCTCTGCACGACGCACCGAGGCCGCCGGCATGTGCTGGGACGAGATCGAGGGTGATGTTTGGGTTCTCCCGAAGAGCAGATCGAAGACAAAAGTCGACGTCATCAGGCCGCTGTCCAAGGCGGCATTGGCGCTGGTCGAGCAGATGCCGCAGATCGACGACTGCCCCTACGTGTTCATCTCGACTGCCTCGACGCCCATCCGTCAGTTTAGCACCCCCAAGGCGAAGCTCGACGCTGCGTCCAGTGTCACCGGCTGGAGGCTGCACGATCTGAGACGAACGGCAAGGTCGCTGTTGTCCCGTGCCGGCGTCAATGCCGATGTTGCCGAGCGGTGCTTGGGACACGCGATGCCGGGCATCCGCGCGACGTATGACCGCCATCGCTATCTCGACGAGATGGCGCACGCCTTCGAGGCGCTGGCGGCGCAGGTCGAGACCATCGTCCATCCACCGGAGGGTGCCGTCATCCCGATGCGGCGGCGCTGACCATGTCGCGCGATCGCGACGCAATCTTGAAAGCGGCGGTGGATCTGATCGACCCACTGGCGAAGAACGTCGAGTTATTTCGGGCCACGCTGAAGACCGCTATTGCGACCGTGCGCAGTTTCCACGAAAGAGCTGCAAACCTACCGTCGCCGCGCGAGATGAAGAAGACTCGCGTGGCTGATTACCTGAAGGCGTTGCGCGCGGCCAGAAAGAAGGCCAACGCCGTCGCGCCGTTCTACTGGTCGGCCGACTTCATCGAGGCGCTCGATCGCGAAATCCGCGAGGTAGAAGACCGCGCCGGCTTCCCCGTGCCACCTGGCGCCCAACAGCGAGACTTGATTGCCGACATGGCGGCACGAGCGGCACGCGGTCTCCTAGAGACCCGTTTCGTTTTCCCCGAGCATTGCGGCAAGATCATCGCGCCCGGCGTCAAAAACCCTTGGCGACAAGACGCACCGCTAACTGCGGAAGGCCCGTGGCTCACGCTGGCGGCCTTGATTTATGAAGCCGTCACCGGCAAGGACAATCACGACATGATGCCAGCCTGCCGACAGGCCGACGAGCTGTTGCTGCGACCGCCTTACTCCTCGACACCCCGCCCCCGCCGTCCGAAATCCCGCCGCGCTACTGACGCACGCCGCTAAACTTTGTTGGCGTGCGTCGGTTACTCCCCGCGTGAATTTTGCAAGCCTGTCACCTTCTGCACGAACAAGACAAGCAGCAGGAGGTTGACTTTGAACAAACACCACCCCACCGGCAAGACCCGGCGCTATTTGCGCAAGCGCCAAGTCGCCGCGCGCTATAACGTCGATGAAAGAACCGTCGATCGCATGGCGAAGGATGGCCGCCTGCCCGCCTACATTTACTTGCCGGGCAGCAAGCTTCCGCTCCAAGACGAGGACGAGCTTAACGCCCGCGACGATGCTGCGGCCGCAGCGCGCATCACTGCATAGAAAAGCCCCGACTTCGCGCACCCGCAGAGCCGGGGCCAAGTGCAAGGGACTATTGGCAAGCCGTCTTAACGCATTTTTGGTCCAGTCTGCAAGTCGCGCGCGGTCCTTAACCTGAAAGGACCTACGCAATGCATGCTCCCGTCACTTCCACTGTCCTCGCCTATCACCCGTTCTCCAACAAATTCCCGCTGCTCAATGGCGACGAGTTCAACGAATTCGTTGGCGACATCGAGACCCATGGTCTGCGCGAGCCGATCACACTCTACGAAAACCAGATCCTCGACGGTCGCAATAGATACCGCGCGTGCTTGAGGCTCAAGCGCAAGCCGCAGTTCAAGAAATTCAAGGGCGATGCGGCCGCCGCCCGCGCGTTCGTGATCAGCCAGAATATTGTCCGAAGGCATCTCAAGGCAAAAGAAAAGCGCGAGGCGATCGCGGCGCTGCTCAAGGCGACACCGGAAAAGTCCGATCGGCAGATCGGCAAGATTGCGGGGGTCAGCAAGAACACAGCCGCCGCCGTCCGGAGCGAAATGGAGGGACGTGGTCAGATTGACCACGTCGAGAAGCGAAAGGACACCCAAGGCCGCGCGCAGCCGGCGGCGAAGAGGAAGCGCAGCAATATCCGCGCCAACATCCGCGCCGTTACTTTGGGAAGGGCGGCGGTCGCCCCCCAGCCCTCCGAACCAGTGGCCTCCGTCGCACCAGACGAGGAGCTTGCCCTGCTCCGTGAATTTGCCCGCTTCGTCATCACCCGAGCGCGCAGCGTTTCAACCGACTCGAGCGATCATGCCGAGTGGAAGGCGCTGCGCGACAAGGTCAAGGTGACGCTGGGGATCGCACCGTGACTGACAACCGCGAGCAGGCCGGAACAATCTTCACGGTGACGTTCCACGCTCCGGCCGGAGGCGCCGGGATCCACGCGCTGCGCGCGCTGTTGAAAACGGCGCTGCGTCGGTTCGGTCTTCGCTGCACCGACATTCGCGAAGAGAGGGCACCCGCGCCCGACACCTCAACCCGAATTGCCGACGCCTTTGATGAGCTTCGCCACGACGTTCGCAACCGGCTGCGGGAGCGTTCGTCATGACGCGGCAGCAGCAACTCGACGAAATCCGGCGGCTGATCGCGGCGTATGGCTTCTACGCAAAAGATTTCTTTTTGACAGCACCCCGCGTCCGCGGACGCGCCCGCGAGCGCACCCGGCGGCGGATCGCACAACAACTGCATAGCCTCGGCTGCTCGGCCCACGATCTCGTCGAGGTCGCGAAAATACCCGGAACTTCCAAGCTTCCTGTTGGCACCACCGGCACCGCCAGCAGAACGAACGAACGCGCGCCGGAATAGGAGATCAACAAATGGACGACTTCAACCCCCCGACCAACGATGACGGCGGCACCATCGTGCCGGCGCAGCCGCTCATCAATCCGTTCGCACTCTTCCGCCAACGAAATTCAGGAGGAGGCGGGTTCTATCGCGGTGACTTGCTCAAGTGTGATTACCGGACAGGCGAGTGGCTGCGGGTACGCGGCGAGAACGAAACGCAGATCGATCCGGATGAACGCTTCATCGTCAATCCCCACGAGATGATCGACACTTGGACAAAGTTCGTTAACGGCAAGCGCGTTGCGCAAAAGGTCTACCGCACGATCGATGGCGAAATGGCGCCCGCCCGCGAGGAGCTAGGCGATAACGATGAGGACACGTGGTCGTCGAGAAACGGGAAGGTGAAAGATCCATGGCAGCGCGCCGTGTATCTGCCAATGCGGGACAGCGCGGGCGAACTCGTAGCCTTCAAGGCCACAGGCAACAGCGCGATCGGCGAGATCGGCGAACTCGTCGGTATGTACGGTAGCGCCAACCGCCACGGCCGATTTCCCGTCGTGACATTGGAAACCAGGAACTTCGAAAGCCAACATGGCAGCCTGATCTTCGTTCCGGTTTTCAAGCTCATCGACTGGGCGTTCTGGCAGGCGGACACCCCGGCGCCAGAGGTGCAACCCGTGCCACTACCGCCGGCGCCGTCACCGTCACCGTCGGCCAAACCCGTCGCAGCCATCACCACGCGCAAGGCGGACACTAGCGCCGGCATGGATGACGAGATCCCGTTCTGACCCAAGCCAACAAGGAGGATTTCCCTATGGCTGAAAAACCGCAATCTGTGCCAGACAACACCCCGGCGCCCGAGGGCACGACCGACGCCCCGCAGTCGATCGCCAAGCCGGAAGGGTTCGACCTCGACAAGTTCAAATCCAGACGGGCGAACGCTATTGCTAACGTCGAGACGTTGGTGACGGCGTTGCCGGTCTACAAGATTGCAGACGCCAAAGACTTCGTTCGGCTGCACCCGAACGAGGACGAGTACTGGTCGGACGAGCTTTGCTTCGTCAATGTCCCGGTCAAGGGGCAGAAGCGGGACACGCTGCACCTGGTCGTCGAGGACTTGGCAATGCGATACCTGCCGAGCGCCGAGATCATGCGGTGCCGGCTCGCGTTGGCAATGAAGCCATACGACACCTTGTTCTTGTGTCAGGTGCCGACGCGCAATCTCGACAACACCTTCAACTCTAGCAGCCTCATGGGTTGCGAGCAGGCGAAGACGTTGTGGACGAAAGTCACCAGCCGCAGGGACGAGGGCGTCGACTCGTACAAGGTCGCGGCGGCGAAAGACCAGGACGCATTCACGGAGCCGCACTGGCCGGCGCAAACGTTGCAGGAGTTGATCTGGCACACCTTCGCCGGTCGCATCATCGACCGCGAAGACCATCCGGGCCTGTTGCGGCTCATCGGCGCGCGGCCAACGTCGTGAGCAACTTCACTACGGTCGCCGTCGTCGATTTTGAATACGAGATTGACGACAACAATCTGCCCAACGTGCTGTGCATGGTGGCGCACATGCTGAACGAGAACCTTCAGCATGTGCGCACTATTCGCATGTGGCGCGGTGAATTCGGCAGGGCGCCGCCGTTCGATATTGGAGATGACACGCTCTTCGTCGCCTATTCCGCGTGGGCGGAGATGACCTGCTTGATGATGTTGGACTGGAAATTCCCGGCCCGCATCTTCGATCTGCACACCGCCTATCTCGCCGCCAGCAACGTCCTACTGCCGTACAACCCGGACGAGCAGCGCAAGAGGGAGCGCAAGCGCCTTCCCGACGCCTGCCGCGCCTACGGCATTTCGGGCTGGGAGCGCATCGACAAGG
Source organism: uncultured Alphaproteobacteria bacterium (assembly GCA_963821505.1). GTDB lineage: Bacteria > Pseudomonadota > Alphaproteobacteria > Rhizobiales > Xanthobacteraceae > VAZQ01. The sequence continues at coordinate 38,713 of CAWGEH010000034.1, read as the reverse complement.
AAGAGATCGCCAAGGCCATCGGCGAGGGACGCTGGCGCGAGTACGGCCAAGAAGCAGTCTTTGACTACTGCGAAGAAGACGTGCGCATGTCGGTGCGGCTGCTGCGCGCTCAACTGCGCCGCCACTGCGATATCTCCGGTCGTATCCTGCTGCCGGCCACCGACGTTCCACGAGTGCTGCACTGGTCGAACTACAGCGCGAAGGCGGTCGCACAGATCCAGGCGCGCGGTATGCCAATCGACATGACGTTGTGGGATTTGGTGCAGGAGAACAAGGCAGCCGTCATCCTCGAATTGCTGCGGCAGTTCGATCCCAGCCATGGCGACGATGATCCAATCTACACTCCCGAAGGCAAGTGGAGCTACGCCGGCCTTGAGCGCTGGCTCGCGCGCAACGGAATTCCGTGGCCGCGCTTGGACAGCGGCCAACTCGACACCGACAGCGACGCATTTCGCCTCATGTATCACGTGCCGGGGATCGAAGGTCTGCACGCCTTGCGCGACAGTCTTCGCGTCATCGTGGGGGCAAATCTTCCGATCGGACGCGACGGTCGCAACCGGCCGAGCTTATTTCCGTTCGGCACCGCCACCGGGCGCAACGCCCATTCCAAAAGCCTGTACAACGCCCATGCGAGCGTCCGCTCGTTCATGGTCTTCCCGGAAGACACGATCGGTGTCTATCTCGACTGGCGGACGCAAGAGGTCGGGATTGCCGCTGCATTGTCCGAAGATCCTGCGCTGATCGAGGACTATTGTGGGGGCGATGTCTACCACGCGCTTGCGCTCCTCTGCGGCCTCACCCACGACGCCGACCGCGCACGTTGGAAACACGAGCACCCCGATATGCGACAACGCATGAAGGCGCTGCAACTCGGCGTGAACTATGGAATGGGCGTGGCGTCGCTGGCGGCGGGACTAGACCGGCACCCCGTCATCGCTGGCGACTTCATCGAGCGCCACCGGCGTCGCTACCCGCGGTTCTGGGAGTGGCGCGACAACCAAGTGCAGGTCGCAATGCTGGACCGGCGGATCGAAAGCGTATTCGGCTGGCCGCTGCGGATTACGACGAGCCCGAACAGGCGCACCTTGTACAACTTCCCGATGCAGAGCGGCGGCGCCGAGATGTTGCGGCTGGCGACGCAACGGTTGGTTGAGGTCGGCATCGTGCCGTGCATGTTGATCCACGATGGGATCTTGCTTGAGGTCCAGAACGAAGAGCAGATCGAGCACGCGAAAGAAATCATGCACTGGGCCGGGCGCACAGTGTGCGATGGCCTGGAAATTGGCGTTGATGTTGACCAGAGGTTGGAACACGGCGCCCGCTACCAGGACAAACGGCCGGTGGCGAAGCGGATGTGGGCGACCATCATGCGCGCTCTGCAAACCACCGGAGCGCTGCCAAAACGGGACGCCGCATGAGCAACCGTCACCACAGCCCCGGCCTTGGCCGGTGGATTGAGGTTGTTGAAACCCCGGTCGGGGGTGCGCCCGCGAAGGCGAGGCGGCGCCGACAGGAAGAGCCGCTTGCTCGCCGGCGCAAACCGGGGTTCATCATTCTGCCGGCGAATTGGATCGAGGCGCTCAAGCAAGTTGCGCCGCATCCCCCGTGGGGTGTTGCGCTCTACTTAGTGCAGAAATTCATTCGCAGCAGGGATGGGAACGGGAAGCGGGTGCGAACAATCGCCGTGTCAAACAACACCTTGAAAGATTGGCGAATTGGGGCCGACGCTAAGGTGCGCGATCTTCGAATAATCGAGACGGTAGGTTTGATTAAGATCGAACCGTTGAAGCCCGGCCAGTTGCCGCGGGTGACATGGCTCGTAGACCCCGAAGGCTAATCGGCACCTCCGAGAAATCTCGGACCTCACCTCCGAGAAATCTCGGAGGTTCAAAAACGACAGGTCCGAGAAATCTCGGACCCGGTCCTATTATTCTTCTCTTCTGTTCTTCTCTTAGTAGTAAAATAAACAGACACCTGGGGAGAACGTCATGAACGCAACCCAACGTCAGGCTGAAGACGAAGACACCTTCTGGCGACAGTTAGTTCTGCCACAGGAAGACCGAATGCGGTTGGGCATCCCTTGGCGAGGTTGTCCTTCCCAAAAATCATATCCGCCCGTAGCGATGGTGCAATCCGGACAAGATTGGTGCGGTGACGATGGTCCCAGATCGTTGGACGGCTCGTCGTCGCGGCGCGTCCTTGCTCAACCCCAAGTGCGTGCGCGTCTCATTGTAGTAGAGCGAATACAAAGTCAGGACCCGTCGTAAATGCCGCTCGCCGAGGATCAGGACATGATCCAAGCAGTCGCGCCGAAGTGTCCCGATCAGGCGCTCAACATACGGATTCTGCCATGGCGATCTCGGTGACATCGGGCGGTCCCGAATCCCCATCGCCCGGACGCGGCTTGTGAAGACCTGCCCGTAGGCACCATCATTGTCGCGCACCAAATAGGTCGGCGCCGTGTTCCACGGGAATGCCTCCACGATCTGTTGTGCGAGCCACTCCGCGGTCGGATGCCGGGTCACCGCAAACCAGAGCAGCTGTCGTCGTCCGTGACCCACGACGACGAATGCAAACAGGCACCCGAACGTCAAGGTTGGAACCACGCAGAGATCGATCGCCGCGATTGCGTCCGCATGGTTGCGCAGGAATGTACGCCAGTTCTGTGACGGCGGTCCTCGATGCCGGATCATATACTTGGAGACCGTCGACTCGGCGATCTCGAACCCGAGCTTCAGCAGTTCACCATGGATGCGCGGGGCGCCCCACAGGGGATTCTCCTTGCTCATCCGTCGGATGAGTTCGCGCAGCTCCGGTTCGATTTTGGGCCTGCCCGGTTGACCGCGAGATTTCCAGCGCCAATAGGCCCGAAACCCTGCTCGATGCCACCGCAGGATCGTGTCAGGCTGAACGACGCGGGACAGACCGAGCAGGCTTGGCCAGACCTGGGTCATCCACACCATCAGGGTGCGATCACTGCCATGCAGCCGCAGACGGTGTGGTGCACGCCTCAAGGCAATATTGAGCTGATGCCGAAGAAAGAGGTTCTCGACTTCAAGCCGGCGCCGCGACCTGAACAGGTTGACGACAAACGTCCCAAGCAGATGGAGGATCGCAAGCATCGCCGCGGAGGATGCGCTGATTCTGCCTCATCGCGCGAATCTGTCCGGATGCGATTTTTGGGAACGACAGCACGAGGCGGCCAATGCATTCCTCGCTTGGGTGAAGGCCGAAGGGACCTCCTTTGAACATCTCTCTGCGCTATGTCTTTTACGTCGTCCGGCCTCGGTCAGCGCGTTTCTGAGGGGCCCTTGTTACGCGAGCGATCAGCTCGCCGACGTTCTTGCCAAAGGTCGGAGTCTCAAACGGCGCGAGCTCTCTACAATACATCCACAGCAGGGCCGACTTGTTAGTGCTGATCACATTTTCCGAGGAGCGCCTTTTTTCGGTTCCCTTTTGAGGCATGGGGCACCAATTCCCTTGCCCGTGCTATCTCCCTAACATTTCGGATTGAAAGATCGTTCCTGGGCTTGTGTCAGAAACACTAGCCGCATGGAACTTTCCAAGCGATCACACAACCGCATCTTCGCGGAGGACAGCCAAAGCGGCTCAATAACGGTCTGCCCCCCGGCGCCGGCTACTCACTCCTCTTCGAGCGCAAATGTACCAGTCAAGAGAGCGAGCGTAACGCGTACTTTTCCACTGACTAGCAGCGTCGGCTGCGGAATGATATCGGCGACCTTCCAATTCGGGCCAGTGCCCTTCGGGTGTAATCGTCTAATTATGACAGCTGAATTTGACTGCCGCCGACGGCCTGTCTGGCAAGCTTCAAGCATTCCGCCTCAAGCCAAGCCCGGCTCTTGGTTGGCATCTGCTTCAATTTTGTATTTTGTGCCATCGCTTCCTCGCAGATCGCCCAGCACCGATGGTTTGACTGTGCGTCCTTGGCCGCGAGAGCCAACATATGCACGCTCTGTCTTTCCAGCCACCCGCGATTGCGCGTCGTCAACGCCTTGTGTTTCGGCGCGGATGGTGAGGCGCCTAATTGCTTCGAGGTTCAATAAAATCTCCAAAATATAAATCGCGGCCGGCGGGGGCGGCGTTTTGATGCCGTTTTCCGGCCCAGGTGACGGCGTACGATCTTATGGACACCGGAGCACGGCATGAGTTGGACTGCGCACTACTTCGATCGTCGATTGAACAACGACGCTATTAGTCGAGCCTTTGCTTCGAAAGAAGGTGCTCTACGCCAAGCATGTTACCTGATACGTCAAAATTGCATCGTGCATTTCGTGAAAGGCCCGAACGACGAAAAAATCGACCCTGTCGCGATCACCGCATGGTGCAAGAGTCACCCAATGCGCCAAGATCCCGCTAAGCCTCCAAAGTGATCCGACATTCGCGTAGGCCCACGACCTTTCGTTTCAAACTTGCTGCTTGCCGGTTGCACGTACGTGCTCCTCATGCCTCCCGCCTTTACAGCAGGTGAGCCCAAGGATCTCGTACTCCTTCACGCTCAACGGCATCAAGAGCGTGCTCGCTTGGCAGCTATTGGACGAGCTCGTAGAGCTTCACCTCAGCGTTCGACCCTTTCAGTCCGCGCGCGTGCCGCACGATCTCCTTATGGGCGTCGCTGTTACGATAGAGCTCGATGGCGGCTTCGGAATCCCATTCCGAATAAGAGATAAACTCGTGGGCCTCTCTGCAGCGCAAGAGCTTTTCCGAAATGCAGCCCTGTTGCTGAATCATGAGCGGCGCGCACTCCGTTTTCCAGACGCGTATGGCATTTTCGGTCTCGGACGGATCGATCTTGATGTGGATGAGCCGGATGATCGACATTGGGCGTCCTCCTGACAACGTCATGATAACTGACAATGTCATGATAACGCACAATGCGCTTTTTGGTTTGATGGCCACGTGCCGATTAAGGCGATCGGAGATTCAATCCTCGAGTTGGTCGATGGGGCCCGCGCGACGCGTGACGCGGCTAAAACCTTCTTGCGCTTTGCCGCCCATGTTCCTGGCGGGCGACACGAAAAGCCGGGAGGCCCACAGGCCAGGCCGAAGACGCAAGGCCGCCAACTGAGTCGGCCTTACGGAGCCTTGGCCTCTAGAGGACTGCTGTTGACGACGAAAGTGCTCTCGCTCTCTAACGTCGCTTGCATCCACGTGCGCGCAAGGTCGATTAGTGCTTGTTTCTCTTTTTCGTTTTTGGATTGGTGCGCCCAACGGAGAGCTTCTTCAGCGAATTGCCGGAACTCGTCGGCATTGGCTTGCGGTCGGCCGCAACCACTTTTCTTTTTTGGTCCATTTCGGACCAAAATTCCTCGGTCGATTGCCGGAACTCGTCGACTCTTGACATTGATAGCCTCCTGACTGCGAGAGGCGTTATTCGATATGTTCACGGCTGCGGAGCCTGCGCCCATTGACGGCGGCAGTCTGTGCCAAATTGCTCACTCGGATAGGCCGTGGGCAACTGCGATTTGTAGGGCGCGCCGAATGGGACTTGCCGCCCCGAAGTCAAACTGAACCCCGTCCCTATCGCAAATCTTATCCGGCTAGCGAGTGACCACGATGTCGGAGTTTGAGTTTTTGGTACACACAGGGGTATTCCGGGTGCGATCCTCTCGGTGCCGATGCTGGCGATCACCAAGATCATCTGCGACCGTGTTCAGCCGCTGACTGCCTTTGGCACTTTCTTGAGGGGTGAAACACAGCCGCTTTCGGAGGCTCGGATTATCGAATTGCTCATATGGCGGAATTTATTCTGCATCAATTAGTTTATCCCTCGTTTTGATCTCAGGCTTGTCGCGCAAAACCATGTTCAACAAGGAATTATGGACTTCCAGTTTTCCGTTGTATTCGATAAAACCTAGTTTGCGGAATTTGTTCATGAAAAAACTTACGCGTGATCGGGTCGTGCCGATCATCTCCGCCAGTGTTTCCTGACTGAACTTTCCCACGATCGGCTCTGGTCTGCCTTCCTTGCCGAAATTTGCAAGCAGAAGGAGAAGCCGGGCGAGGCGCTTCTCGCTCGAATTGAACAATTGATCGATTAAGTCCTCTTCAATTCGACTGTTCCGAGTCAATAGATACGACATGAACAGTTCGGAAAATTCCGGCTCATTGTGGATGGTAGCGATCATGGTCGCCTTCTCTAAGCGAGTAATCACGCATTCATCGACCGCCCTGGTTGTTGCGATGCGCAACGGATGGCCATTCAGGCATCCTTCGCCAAAAAAATGGCCGGGTCCTAGAATTGCAACCACCGCTTCCTTGCCTTGCTCGGAAACGACAGTGAGCTTGACCTCGCCTTGCTGGATGTAAAAAACTGCGTCCGCGACCTCTCCTTGTGAGAAAACAATTTGATCCTTCCGGCATTTGGATATCGTTTTTCCCTCGCCAACCTTGGCGAGAAATATTTTGGGATCAAACGTGGCCTTGCCTCTCTTCATGGGATGTCCTCTCGCCCGATTCGCTTCGAGGCGCACAGGGGACAACTCAAACGGGTCCCGGCGAGTTTGTGAGGGGGACTGGACGCTTTGCGATGGCGTCTCAGTCGAGTTAATCATACTCCTTCGATGGGTACGTTGTCGAGCGTAGAGGTTCGGGCCACTTACGAGCGCGGAATCATCCGTGCCCTGCTCGCGGCGGGACTGTCGGTGCGACGTATCAACCCGAACAAGCTTCGTCAGTTCGCCCGCGCCCGCGGCGTGCTGGCCAAGAACGATCGCCTCGATGCGCGGCTGATCGCAGAGTATGTCGCGATCATGCCGACACGAGTTGTGCAGCGGGACGCTGCGGTCGAAAGGCTCGCCGAGATCGTGACCATGCGGCGACAGCTGTGTGACGAGCATGTTGCGGCCGAGAACCAGGCGGCTCATCTCGAAGATGCCATGCTGAGGCGGCTCAGCAAACGCCGCCAGACGCGACTTGAGGCCGATATCCGCCTCCTCGACAAGCGCCTGGCCGAGATGGTTGCCGCCAATGTGGCTCTCGCTCAGCGCTATGAGCTGCTGACCTCGATGCCAGGCGTCGGCCCGGTGCTGGCCTTCACCCTCATCGCCCTGTTGCCAGAACTCGGGAAGATGAGCCGCAAACAGATCGCCGCCCTCGTCGGCCTCGCACCATATGACTTCGACAGCGGCAAGCTCAAGGGACACCGCAGCATCTACGGTGGTCGGATGCCGGTCCGCAACGTCCTCTACATGGCCGCCCTCAGCGCAAGCCGATACAGTCCCGCCCTCAAGGCCTTCCACAAACGCCTCGCGGACGCCGACAAAAAATCCAAGGTCATCATCGTCGCCGTCATGCGAAAAATGATCACAACCCTCAACGCTATGCTCCGCGATAATGCTGCATGGCAGCCCCGATCCGCCTGAGCCAACAACACAGTTGCTCACTCGATCACCTCGTCGGCGCGGGCGAGCAGCGTTGGCGGCACCGTGAGGCCGAGCGCCCTGGCAGTCTTGAGATTGATCACCAGCGCGAATTTACTCGGCTGTTGGATGGGTCCCTGGGACGGGCCTGAATCGTTCTGAATCGAGGCGAGCTGCGCTTAAGCGTCGGCAGCGGCGCAGCGCACAACGGCCGGGTTCGAGAATAGCCGTCGGACCCAGGTCCGACGGCTTGGAGTGCTATCTTTTGGCGAATGGCGATGACGGTGTGGGCTTCGGCCGCTAGAAAAAGACCCCGCAGGATCTAAGACACAAAAAGCTTGATCGTGCGCTCGCTCAGAACACGAAGGAATAATCTGTAAAGTGATCGGTGGGCAGTTGCTTTGCGCTCGTCATCATTTTAAACGGATCCATCTGAACCGAGGGCGTGGCAACACGGGCGGCTTGCGTATCTGAGACTGCCCATCCTGCGATGCAAGTCAGGATCAAAGCGGCAGCACTGGCTGCGAACAATCGAGTCTGACCCATCTGAATCCTCCATCGGGCTCGGACCTCCTGTCCACGTGTTAAGTAGCTCACAAAGGAGGCTGCGCCTGTGACGCATGTCACAGGTGCGCGAAGATTCTTTGAGGACGCCCCGCCCTGCTAAGCCACGTTAGGCCTTGAGAAGGCCATTTCACCGAATGCCGGACTCCCAATTGCCCCTTTAAATTCGATTAATATTAGCCATCGCACCATACGGCATTCTGGCTGGACATCTCTCTCATCAAGGCGCTTTCGTCCTCGGCATCGCGATGCTCGTTCTCACTGGAGAGCGCGCCGGATTTCCCTTGTGGCCAGTCACAATGGCCCACGTCGCGGTTAGCGAAGCGTCGCGGCAGCGACAAGGTACAACCCAATCGCTATCAGGAGGATGCCAGGGCTTTTGCCCTGCCGGAAATTCATTTTGCGTGGCGCGGCCGCTAGACTTAGACTAGGCTTCGATCCCGTACACGGACCGTCCGTAAAACCGTCTGCGCAAAGGAGCGCCCATGGCAGCGCTGGCCAATCCTGGGCTTCCAGGCAGCTTTTCCTTCGACACGGTGATCTACGCCTCGGCGGGCAGCAACTACGCGGGCGTGCCGGCGTTGTCCCAGTACACGATCTACGACACGCCGGACGCCGCCTACGTCACGCCGCGGATCAACATCTCGGTGTTCGCCAACCTGGGCATCGGCGCCCCGTGGCCCTTCCCGAACACGAGCGTGCCGCTCAACGGGCACGTCTGCATCCCGCGCGGACGCGGGCCGTTCCCGCTCGCCGTGTTCGCGCACGGCAATCACGATCCTCTGTCGAATTCGACGCCGGGCTATCTGTACCTGTGCTCGCTGCTCGCGTCGCAAGGCATCGTCGCGGCCACGATCGACGTGAACTTCCTGAACGGCGGCAACTTCGGCGAGAACGACGCGCGCGGGATCGTGCATCTCGAGCACGTGAAGCAGTTCCGCACGTGGAACAGCACGGCGACCCATCCGCTGCACGGCAAGATCGACCTCAACCGGATCCTCATCGTCGGTCATTCGCGAGGCGGCGAAGGCGTGGGGCACGCGTCGTTCTTCAATCCGCTGCCGGCGATCAAGCCCGACATCTTCAGTCCCACGGTGCCGCTCGACGGCTCGGCGGGTCTCGGCCCGTACCGATTCGCGCTCAGGTGCATCGCGGCGATCGCGCCGACCGACCGGCAATACACGCCGATCACCGGCCCGACCGTCGTCCCCGACCGCTACTTCCTCATCCACGGCAGCCGCGACGGCGACGTGTCGACTTTCGAGGGCTACAACACATTCAACCGCGCGCACGCCGTCGACCTCGCCAATCCGACCGTCTCCGACAGCAAGCTCAAGGCCCTGCTCTGGGTACTGGGCGCAAACCACAATCAATTCAACTCGACGTGGCCCACCGAAACGCCGCCGGCGACCACGATGCCCCGCGCCGACCAGGAACTGGTCGCAAAAGTCGCGCTGGGCGCGCTTGCGCAGGCATTGCTGCTCGATCGCGTCGAATACATGGACGTTTTGCGTGACCACGCGACCGCCGTCGCCTGGATGCCCGCGGGCGCCACGTTCGTGTCGCAATACCAGGATCCGGAACGCGTCTATCTGCAGCACGAGCAGGAAGCCGTTGCGCCGCCACAGATCTCCCTGCCGGTACAGGGAACGGCCGCGGCCGACGCCGTGACCGCAACGCGCGTGCTGAAGGATCTGGTGAACTCGTTCGCGCCAATCACGACGATCACCCTGCGCCTCGAATGGAACGCGCCCGGGGCGCGCCTGCTCTTGCAGGTTTCACCCGTGACGTTGCCGGCGGAGCGCTACAAGGTGCTCGCGCTGCGCGTGGGACAATCGACCGAGCCTAAGAACGCCCCGAACCGCGACCAGGACTTCACGATCGAAGTCTCGAGCGGATCACGCACCGCGTCATTCCCCGGGGGCTCGGTCCATCGGCTCATCTATCCGGACGTCGTCTTCGGCGCCGGCAAGATCGTGATGCAGACGCTGCGCTTGCCGATTGCGTCGCTGGTCGAACGCGGCGTCGACCCGAACGATATCCGCAGCGTCGCGTTCCTGTTCGATCGGCGTTCGTCGGGGACGCTGTACGTCGGCGATGTCCAGGTATCCAATTGATTCAATTTGAATCGAGCATGCGAGGATCCGCGCCATGAGAGCCTCCGACGCACCCCAGGCCACCGGCATCGAGGTTGTCGCCACGCAACCCACCAAAGCCGATCGTGCCACGCTGGCGATGTTCGAGTCCACCGAGCGCAAGACGCTGCCCGGCGCTGCCTACATCGTGAAGGTTCGAACTCAAGACCTTGCCCGAACCGACGTCGCGCGGCTTCGCGCTCTACGTCGGCGACCTGCGAATCCCGAAGTACTGGACCTACCGCCAGGGCATCTGGTTCAAGGTGTTCGATCCGCAGTTTTTCGCCGAACACAAGGGCGAGCCAATCCGTTTCTCGCTGAACGACACCGAATTCGTCAAGACGCGGCTCAAGCTCACCGTGCCGAAGATGGCGAAGGCGAAGGGCGGCCGGACCGCGGCGCGATTGCCAGCGCAGGAGGACGTGCTCAAATAGCGCGTTTTCGCGCGGCCGCCGAACGTGCGGCTTTGGGCGCGAGCCAAGCAGCAGAACTTGGTCGTCACAAGTTATGGCGAGTCCGAGATCACGGTCGACAACATCGAGGTCGCGCAGTTCGTCTATCTCCTGCTCCACAACGAGAGACCTTATTGACCGCCGGATTGACCGCGCGCACGCACGGCTGGCAAAGTCGGCTGGGGCGGTGGCCCGTTGATTGTTTTTTTCCCGCTTGGCTGTTGAAAGGCGGCGATGCTGGAGGAAGGCATATGCAATCATCGTCATGAGGGCATGACGGTGAAGGCCTTGCCAGGATCGTCCCTCGAAGTGATCGAGACCGAGTTCTTCTTTCAGCTGTTGGTGAGCCTGCTCGCAAATCCATCGCGCCTTGATGCTGGCCGCCAAGGTGCGCAGGTCCGTCTTCGCCGGCAGGTTGGCGAGATAGTATTTCTTCTCTCCCGACATCCTGTGTTCGCCGATGAGCCAGGCCTCCTCCCCGGGCAGATATTGCCCTGATCCGCTGTGGTGGTCCGTCTGCTATGCGCACACGGATGGCGGCAAAACGAGCCTTGAGCTTTCCTTTCGTACCGGTGCGCCAACTGATGTTCTGCCATGTGGCGTCGGCCAGCATGTCTTCGGCCGCTATCGATAGAATGTCAGGAACGTGCCGCTTACGGGGACGGCCGCGCCCAGCAACCGGCCAGATCATCCGCACATCGGCAGGGTACACCTTGAGGTGACGCGGAATACCGACCGCCCAGGCAAGTTCGCGAGCCGTGAGCCCCTGGCGGAACGGCGCGCTCATCCCATAGCCCGCATCCGCCAGCACACAGCCAAAGCGCACACCGGCCGCGATCACACGATCGATCTCCGCCAGGGCCATCTCCGGCTTCGTCCGTGCCGTTCGATATTCGGTCGGAACCCCCGCCCGCTCCAACCGAGCCCGCTTGCTCGTCCAGCTCTCGGGAAGAAACAACCGCAACGCCAGCATGACCGGTACTTCGCCTCGCGCAAGCGTCAGCGACACCAGCGTCTGGCAATTGGCGGTCTTGCCGAGCGCCGAAGCATACTGCGGAGCGACACCCACCGAATGCGCACCCTTCTTGGGAATCGCGGTGTCGTCGATCACCAGCACGGCATCGTTGCCGCCGACGAGCCGGTCCGCTTGAACAAGCAGTTCTGTCTCCACCGGAGCCGCATCCCAGACCCCGGCGGCAATGAAGTGGTGCAATTGATCGGATTTGCCAAGCGCAAGCCGCTCCGCCATCGGCTGAATGCTCTTGCGATCGCCAGGGCCGATCAGCCCCGATACGTAGAGCGGACACATTTGTCGCCGCGCTTTATGACCCAACCGATCCAGAAACGGCTTAAGCCAACGTCCAAGCTCTTCCTTCCAATCCAACATCCTGCCAACCATGGTCGGCCCCTCCAAAATGCCGACCACCCATGAATCATTGAAAAACTGATTTGGGAATCCCATCCCGCTCAAAATCTGCCAAAGTAGTGCTAGAACTCCCGGCCAATAACCTGAGCACTCACGACGCGCGACCCCTAAAAGGCACGAAGGCGAGTTCCAACCATTCCCTTGCAGTTCGGATAACGTAAAGAAGGTTCGCTCGCGCGTCGAAGTCGCTTGCGCTCGCGATGTTCGTGCAGCTTCGTTCGCGCCTCATGGAGAATCTTTGCTCCTTCGCCACCCGCCTAAGCGGGCCTGACGGCTGTCGCGGACATCCCTTCCGCAGGCTACGGAAAATTAACCGGAAATCGCAAACCCCTACGGCTCCTCACGTGACTTATTCTAAGCTCCAGGTGTGTAGATAGGCGGGAGCCATGCTAACGCGTGAGGACTACAGACAGCTGGCCGAACGGTGCGCACTGCTTGCCAGTGAGTGCGTTGCGCCCGGCGTCGCCGAAGCGCTCAGGGCGCTGGCATTGGATTACCTAACGAGGGCTGCAACCCCAGCGAGCCACCAGCAACAACAAAACGCAGCGGCTTCACAGATGAGATAAGTTGGTGGCGCACCGCGCGCGGGGCAAAAATAAGCGCCGCAGTCGGTAGACGGTTCAACTTGCGGGAGCGCATCATGCAAACCTCGGTTTCGAGGCGGGGAAGTGCAATACGTAGCGCCGATCAACTTCGATTACCGTGTCAAGCCCTGCGGAGTGCGCCTGCCCCATACGCCGAAATCCGGCTTCGGTCAGTTCAATCATCCCATCATCATGGAAGACGAAATCCAGGCCCGGGTCGAGGGTAAGCCGATCGATAGAAGAAGGCGCAGGAACCAGCGATGGCGCCTTCGGCGTTTCATTAGCAGAACTTGAACAGCCAGGACTTGATCGGAGCGTGAAGAGCGCGACGAGGGACAGTTCGTGAAGTATTCTTTCGACTTCTGCCATGGCTCTCGCACAGTCGGATTCAGCACCTCGCCCATATTCGTCGAGGTTCGTCCGTCGCGCCTGCTCTGCAGGTATGTTCATATTCTCGCCCTCTCGTCCTTGCGCATGGCGGATATCATCGGGCTCTCTGAGACCGGTGGATCAGTGGCGTAGGACTTCTAACTATGAGGGCGATGGTGAATTGGGGCTCGCTCCGTCGGAACGTGTAGAAATCGTTTGAGTGTGGCTTTCTCGCAACGGCAAAGCTCACGTCGAAAATCCTCGGAGTGAGCCAGACGCGCATGAAGCGTTCGAGCGCGTCCATGCCCTGCTTGGCGCTTCACCGCGGCTTGCCGGTTGTGAAGTGCCAGGTGGCTTTGATGTGTCGGGAGTTGCGGTCGTACTGCCAGGCGGCGATTTCGTCGATTGGTCACCGAGTTCTTCGTTGCGTTCGCTTGTGCCTCCGCGCCGGGGGGATTGTTGCTCTCGGAGGTTCCGACTCCACGACGACGACTCGAATGCGGGGCGACATGACCGGCGGATTGTGCGGAATGTGATCCTTGTCCCCCAAGAGTAACTGGAGCGTGTGCGTTCCTGGTTTGAGGGTAATTTCCGCCTCTGTTTGGCCGGCACCGAAGTGGAGATGATTGAAGTCGTTGGGAATGGGTTTATCGAGGGGTGGAAGCTCGGTGTCGATCAGCAAGTGATGATGACCAGAATTGGCGCGATCGAGGCCAGCGGGTGCAACCCCCATCTCGTGCAGACCGAAGCGGATATTGACTTTTGTCGGAACAGTATCGCCATCATCGAGACCGACGAAATATACCGCGGCCCCTTGGGCCGAGGGCGTCGGACCCCCTTGGGCTAACGCAACACCGCAGGTGGCAGCACTGGCGACCAGCAGTATCAGGACGAAATTGACAAACCTGACTGATCCATCACCGGCTTGGCTGCGCGAGTACATAACGTGTTCTCCCGAGCGTTGGTGCCGTTCGGCCGCCAGTGCACGAACCGACGCAAGGCTGCCGTCGAGCTGCTGTCTCAACGGGCTGGCAGATCGCCCTCGGGACCGTGCGCCTGAGCTTGCGCGCTGACGATCGGCTTGTCATGCGGGAAAATTAGCACGTCCCTGCCACTTCCGTTCGGGTCACGCCATTCGTCTGGACCAAAACCGAGGCTCATCTCGATCCTGACGGATTCCGCGGTTCGAAGTTTTACGTGTCCAGCCACGCAGTCCGCTCTCCCCGCGGCGCCGCCAACCCACGGGGGGAAACAGGAGCGAAGCCATAGATAGGCGCCTGTTTCTTTTAGATGTCTACCGCCAAACGCCAAACTTCGCCCCGCAAATGCGAGTGGCGTTCTTGAGCATTGCCCTAAATACAGGCTTCAGATCGCCTGGCGAACCGGAGATGACTTGCAGCACCTCAGACGCCGCGGCCTGCTGCTCTAGCGCCTCGGCAAGATGCTCCCGAGCCTCGGTGAGTTCGTGCCTGGATTTTTCGAGCTGCTGTTCCAGATCGGCACGCGGCTTACGCGTCCGACCAACGTGAGTTCTCGCCTTCGTTCCGGTCGAACAAAGACCGGGGATGCGTGTTGGGCTCTTCGCCCCCTTGCGAGACAAGGTCACCTCGTCGGCACAGTCCCTGGTCCCCATCCGGTCGGGACCAGCTAAGGATCGAGCCTAAGAATTCTAGCAGAACCCCACGATATATTCCCGCCGCTTATTCGATCACCTCGTCGGCGGTGGCGAGCAGCTCAGACGCGATGGAGAGTCCTAGGGCCTTGGCCGTCTTTAGATTGATCACCAATTCGTACCGTTGGGAGCGTTGCAGCGGCAGCTCGCCTACTTTGTCACCCTTGAGGATTTTGTCGACGTAGGTGGCAGAACGCCGATACAGGTCGGGCAAATCTGGGCCATATGACATCAGACCGCCCGACTGCACGAAGTCGCGGAAGGCATATATCGCCGGTAGCCGCAGGCTCGCCACCATGGCGACGACCCGCGCACGATGAACATTGAAAACAGGGTTCCAAGAAATATAGAGCGCTTGCAAGTCATCGCGAGTTGCCGTCGCAAACGCTGCCTCAAGCTCGGCTACGGTCCGAACCTCTAAGAGACGATATTGCAGCCCGAATCGTTTTGCGACCGATGGCACCATTCTCAACTCGGCGGCATCTCCCGGAGAGTCAGGATTAGCCATGATGCCGACCTGCAAAATCCCGGGGATAGCGTCGCGGAGCAGCTGGAGTCGTTTGCCAAGAAGTTCCTGATCGAAAGTCAGCATGAATCCCGTCACGTTGCCGCCCGGGCGCGCGATGCTCTCGGCCAGCCCCAGGAGCACCGGGTCTTCGGTTGCTCCAACCATTATCAACGGTACTGTTTGCGTAACTTTGCTTGCGCTCACGATTCCGGAGGTTGACCCCACGACAATGACAACCGGCTTGAGTGCGACGAGCTCGGTCGCGAACCTTGAGAGTTGTTCTGAAATACCCTCTGCGAATTGATACTCGATCGCGATATTGCGACCCTCGACGTACCCCAGATTGCGTAATCCCTCCCGAAGGGCCGCAATGTTGCGCGCGCTGGTGGCCACTGAAGCTGGCGATAGGACGCCAATTGACGGCATTGCCGCCTGCTGAGCGCGCGCCGCGAGCGACAAAGTGGTTGCCGCCGCGCTGCCGAGAAGGGTGATGAACGCGCGCCGCCTCATCTGTCCACCCCCAGGCATCGTACCGGCCAGACTATAGCACTCCGGAAGGGCGCGGAGCGGCTTCGCCGAAATCTTGAGGAACACGCATTTGACTTAATCGGCCCTATGCCAGTCGTACTTACCCGCCCCTTGGACAAGCAGGAACTGGCATTCGGAGGCGGATTCATTCGAAATGCGGTGGGTGGTGCCCGGCAAAATTTTGTATCTTTCGCCGACAGAGAGCACGCGTCGATTGTCAGGACCGCGGGTCTCGATCGTCAGAATACCCCGCAGCACAAAATAATGATCCGTACTCTCGCGGTGATAATGCCAGGGAATGACGTCGCCGTGAGCCAGCGTGAAGACACGGACCTGAACGTCATTGCTGACCGCAACGGGTTCGACGTTTTTGACCTCGTAGTTCGACATCTCGATGTTTTTACGTCGTGATTAACATTCTTCCGAGCCTATCCGCCTCGCGTCGCGCCTTGCTCGCGCCGCCGCTCTCGTGGGCAATCCTAAGCGGCCACGCCGCCGCCGCGCCGCCGAGAGCGTGATGAAGTCGCGGCGTCTCAGGTCGAGCATGGGCTCACCTCCGGCCCGAACCAGTGTCATGCTACCGCATCGTGAGGTTGGTTGCGAAGCCACCGGCAGGTCCTTGGGACAGGCCTGAATTGTTCTGAAAGTAGGCGAGGGGATCGAAGGCATGGCGCGACGAAGCCGAGGGCAGGGGCATAGGCCCGCCGTAGAGAGTTGGTGGGGGTGCCCCAACCATGGCAATGGCTGGGGGCACTGTGGAGTGCACCCCGTGGGGTGGACAGGTGGAGCACCTGAGAATCGGCTAACTGAACCGGGCTTTCGAGGAGAAAGCCCATGGCTAAGCACCGCACCCATTCGATCGTGTTCAAGCGTCAGGTCGTCCACGAGTTCCTGGGCGGAGAGTCGCCCCACGCCCTCGCCAAGCGCCACGGCGTCAGCCGTAACCTGATTAAGATCTGGGTCGCCAAGTACGAGGCCGGCGGGCTCGACAGCGACGCGGCTGCCGCGGATGTGCTGGCCGACTATGAGGCGCGCATCGCGGCGCTTGAGCGCCTCGTCGGCAAGCTCGCGCTCGAGAACGAGTTTTTAAAGGGGGCCTCGCGGCACGTTCGCCAGCTGAGAAGCGCGAGCACGTCCGTTGTTGCCGGCCCCGTGGTCTCTCAGTCGCAGAAGGATGCCGGCTGATGGGGCTCGCGCGCTCCACATACTACGACGAGCCGGAGATCCAGCCCATCGACGAGGCACGGCTGGTCGAGCAGATTAAGGAAGTCTGCGCCGAGTGGCCAGCTTACGGCTACCGGCGCGTGACTGCCGAGTTGCATGGCGAAGGCCGCATCGTCAATCACAAGAAGGTCATGCGACTGATGAAGGAAAACGGCCTGTCCGTGCGGCCGCGCCGGCGTTTCATTGCAACGACCGACAGCGATCACGACGGGCCGATATTCCCCAACCTCGCCAAGAACATTGTGCCGACAAACTTGAACCAGCTCTGGGTCGCCGACATCACCTACATCGCGATCGCGACCGGGTTCGTCTATCTCGCCGCGATCCTAGACGCCTGGTCACGGCGAGTTGTCGGCTATGCGATCGGTAAGCGGATCGATGCACGTTTGGCGCTTGCCGCACTCCGAGCCGCCGTCGCGGCGCGCCGCCCGCCACCAGGGTGCATCCATCACTCCGATCGCGGTTCGCAGTACGCTGCTGAGGATTACCGCGCCGAACTCGCCAAGCACGGCCTCAAGGGTTCGATGGGTCGACGCGGCAACCCATACGACAATGCTAAGGCCGAGAGCTTCATGAAGACACTTAAGGTCGAGGAGATCTACCTGATGGAGTACGAGACTTTCGATGATGTCGCTGCCTCTTTGCCGCGCTTCATCGAAGATGTCTATAATGCCAAGCGGCGCCACTCAGCGCTCGGATACAAAAGTCCTGCTAAGTTTGAAGAGGAACACGCCCGGCAGGTCGCCATTTGAACGGCGTCACGTCTGTCTACCCCAAAGGGTGCACTCCACTGCACGCCTCGCCCGTGTCAATCGAACACGTCGCCATTGCCTGGCCGAGCCTGAGAAAGACGCGATCGGATGCAACAGCCCAGCGCTCCTGCTGTAGCCCCAGGCCCGCTTGGCCGCGAAACCATAGAGTCCCGATCGCAACGAAATTGAGCGGACTGCGAGTGGCTATCCACCGCTTTTCCACCTGCGAACACTCGGCCTAGGAATTGGCGAATGTCCCATACATAATTCCCCAATGGACAAGCCGCATTATGAGCGCGCCGAATATTCGGTTGCCTGACACTCTCCAATCCGACGGATGGAGTTTGCGGAGGGACAGCGCCTTATAGGTTCATGCTCAGAGGAAAAATGCGGGAAATTGACACGGGTCAAGGCGGCGATGGTTGCCCGACGATGCCGAACAGAACCCGGTTCCTGCCCATTCTGGAGTATCTCCCATACCGCAAGCGTGAAGGGACTCCGTTAGGTTCCCGATGTCATTTTTCTGTTGAACTCAGAGACAAATTCGCTGGCGGTCTGCGGCGCCCAGTTGAATGCAACCCCGCGAAGCATCTCGGTTTGCGTCTCTGCTCCAGACAGGCCATCGCGCTCCCAGAGTCCGACATATGCCTCAAGCAGACGTGGGTCGATTTCATCAACAGTGTTCGCCAGCCGCTCAAGGAGCACGACCGCTTCAAAATTCCACTTGTCGTCTGGATAATCGATTGCCTGTTCCCGGCGCCAATTGGCGGTTTTCAGAAATTCATTCTTAAGGATCACCGCCGTTTCAGCAAGTTTCCGCGCCTTGGCCAAATCGAATGTCATCGTGCGTTCCCTTCGAGACGCATGAGAGAGCGCTCTCGAAGTGAGCGAGAGCAGCGCAAAGCCATGCGCTCGCGCCGATGTTCAAGCGCGTTTCGCGATTCCCCCTCTCGGCCAGTGCGGGGTTGCGGTTCTCCGAGCCGGCTGCTCGGCGCATCTAGTGCTTGGTGACGCGTTCGTCCTTAATGGAGATCGACTCCACATCGTCCACGAGGCTTATTATCCGCAACAGAACGACTTCGGGTCGCTGACAGAGGACCTTCAATGCCTCTGCAAGTTTGCGCGCATCGACCGCACTGCTGGTCGCCCAATGGAAATCGGCCATGCCTTGATACTCGGTCATTTCGTAGGGTTCCGCCCCTGCGGCAGCGAGCAATTCTGATTGCAAGTCTGGGAAGTGTTTGTTCCTTTTGATCCAGACGACGACAGAAAAGTCGGGCAGCCGATGTGGGCCTTTCATCGTGCCATCCTCCTCGTGGCGCTCGGTCAATCGATGCCTTTACGCTACCAACCGGCAGCGCGCAGGTCCATTCGGCTTCGATCGCAATCAACAAGATACGCGCCCCAATCAAAACCCTCGAAGCTCTACGATGCCGCCGCTAAAGCATGCGGCGGCCCTGCTACGAGCTGGCGCGCTTGCCCTCGGCGGCGGAAAAAGAAAGCCCCGCCGCAGCGGGGCGAAGTAGATGCGCTATCTAGCGTCATCACAATGCCACGGCGGGGATGCAGCGCGCAAGCCCGCCGAGCGGCCAGCCCCGCCGCGAGCCGGCCTGCTAAAAAGAAGGCAACCCGATAAGTGAGTTGCTCCTGTGGAGGGCGACTATGGCCGTAATGACCGTTATTGAATTGGACAGCTCGGCGCTCCAAAGCACTGTCGCTTTTACGGGCCGCCTCGTCTGCATGACCCGGGCAGAAGCGTTCGAGGTGGTGCGTTCGCATGCTGGAACGCCCAGCCAAAACGTCACGCGACGAACGAACGTGCTCGTTGTAGGCGAACTCGGTTGGCCCCTCTTGGATGACGGCCGGCCATCCAACAAGCTGAGCATAGCCGCGAATCGCATCAGAGCGACGGAATCCGTGATCGCGCGAGCCATCAACGACTTTGCGACAAAATCTGCAATAAGCGACATCACGCAACCTCCCGCGCGGTTCTGTCGCGAGCACCACGCACCAGATCGATAAGCCCGAGCGGATCAGCCGGTTCGTGGTCACCACACCATGCCACGTGCCGGTCCGGACGCAGCAGCACGAGGTTGTGCGCATAAAGAGATTGTGCATCGCGCGCATCAACCTCGACAATTTTCAAAGGAACTTTGCGTTGCGCCGCCGCCTCGATGATGCCGGATATGCGAGCGCGCGGATCGAGGCGGAGCAACGCAAAGTCGTCCCCGCACGCATCGTAGAGTGAACAATGTCCGTTGAGCCACAGATGTGGCGCCCGGCATCCGGGGACCGAGGACGATTCGAACCGGCCCATTGAATAGACAGGATGTAATGCTCCGTCATAGGCGATGATAGGCGAGTTGGCGTAAAAATAGCCGAAATTCAATCCGCCGACTGCTGCTGGACATAGAGATCGTAGGCTTCGCGGCCCAAGGCGGCTCGGGCCGCCTCGCCGATTTCATCTTGACGTTCTATGTCGGCGGAAACCTCGCGCCGCTGCTGCGAGACATCCTTGGCCATGTTGAATGCGAATCGCGAAACCTGATCGGTGATCGGCTGGCGTTCCGCCTGATAGGCTTCAAGGATGTTCGGTGCCGCCCAACCATTCAGCACCGCAGCCAGCATCCATGACAGGCTGGCGGCATCGGCGATACCGGCATTCATACCGTAGCCGGCATGCGGGATCCAAAGATGCGCGGCGTCGCCGGCGATAAATACACGGCCATTCTGGAAGCGATCAGCGACCAACCGGCGGCCAATCCAGTCCTCCTTGGAAATAACTTCATATTCGAATTCAGGGCCCACACCTAAGATTTGCCGGATGGCCCAATCCCGATCGATCGAGTCGTAATCCGGCTCGTCGTTGTAGAGAAAATTGTGGATCAACCAGGTCTCCATGCCATCAATCGCCATCACGGTGCCACAGCGGCGAGGGTTGAAGGCGAGATACATCCAGGCTGGCTGCCCGGGAAGCAGATTGATCAGCTTCGGCGCCCGGAAGAATGTTGACTGCACGCGCTGATACTCTGCGATCCCAGTCATCTCGGCGCCGACGGTGTGCCGCACGGTCGAGCGGCCGCCGTCGCAGCCTACGAGATAGCGGCAGCGGATCGAATCCCGTTCCGGGACAGACGATGGCAAGGTTGGAGCGAGGTAAATTCCGCCGTGTGTTTCAGATGGCACTCTGAGTCGGAGGGCGTCACAGCGCATTGCGGAAGAAAGCCCGGACACAGCGGGAAATACAATTGACTGCCGGTGCTGCGGCGGGAATTGGTGAGCCGCCAGGTAAATATGCATCTAGGGATTGCGGCCCTTCCTGTCCGTGCGCGGGATCATGAGTTGGAATCCGCCCATGAGAGAGCCGCGCAACCGTGTTGTTCAAGTCGGGCGCTTCGGCGATCCCGATGGGCTCGAGGTGGTCGACTCTCCCCTGCCGACGGCCGGCCAGGGCGAGGTGCGGGTCCGCGTGCTCGCCTCGAGCGTGCAGTACACCGACGTGTTGATCCGGCGTCACCTCTACCCGCAAACTGCGGCCCGCCGGCCGCCGTTCGTGCTGGGATATGATGTCGTCGGGGAAATCGATCAGCTCGGCGATTGCGTGCGCGGCTTTCAGGTTGGCGACCGCGTGGCCGATCTGACGGTGGTCGGCTCGACTGGGCGGCTTGGCCGTAGCTGCAAATCGGTTGTCACGCAGCTTGCAGGCGAAGGGTCTCCGCCGCCCGGCTTGCGCCTGGCTCAGGCCAGGTTGTCACGCAAATCCAATGAGCTAGCTTGCGGAGGGATTCGCCGGTTCGAATCCTACATGCCCAGCCAGCCAGTCTCGTCTCCCTCTCCGAATTCCTGGTGGTCGCGGAAAGCGCGCCGTTTGCCGGAAACAATGGTCGGCAACGCTGGGACGTCTCGTGGCGAGGATGTGCTCGACAGGGTCGTCGCTTCTCGGTGACCCGAGAAGTTTGCTCCCGGCCCTGGGCGCGCGATTTGAAATCCACTTCGAGAAGCTTCGTCAGAGGGCCGAACGTTTCAGCGGCCATCCGGCGGCAGCTCGGAGATGCGGACAGCGCTCCGGAAGCCTCAAAAGCGCCCACATTGCTCGTTGGACTTGGGTCACGGGGGAGCCTCAAACATTCAAAATCACGAACGTGCGCTCCTTCCGCGAGTGCCGGCACGACGCTGTCAGACAGCTTCGCTGACACATATCGATGGGGGTGGCATCATGCACAGGCGAAACCAAGTTGTTGAAGAAGGCAGTGTGGAGGCGCTAGCGCGTTTACAAAAACAGGACGAGCAATTCTGCCGCCGGCTGCGAACCGCTATTGAGACCGGCCGCGAGTTCTGCCCGACGACGGTCTTCACCGAGCCATGTACGAGTCGCCCTATTCTGAATTATTGCCCGCCGGACTGATTCCGCCGATATAG
Source organism: uncultured Alphaproteobacteria bacterium (assembly GCA_963821505.1). Taxonomy (GTDB): domain Bacteria; phylum Pseudomonadota; class Alphaproteobacteria; order Rhizobiales; family Xanthobacteraceae; genus VAZQ01. The sequence continues at coordinate 16,701 of CAWGEH010000034.1, read as the reverse complement.
GGCGGTCCACAGATTTCGGGCTACAGGCGGCAGTTGGCCATCAAACGGAACCTCTTGTCGGCGCGGTAGGCGGTCAGCACCGGTTATGGTTTGATAAGGCTGGGTGTGGCCATTTTCGCGCCAGCCCGGAATTCACTTCTGCCGCTTGATGTGGATCAAAGTACGGGCGGGCCCAGGGAGAGATGATAGCAACAAGGGTGCTTGTCGGGGCTTCGTCCGGGAGTTCAACATGTGGACGATAGCCGTGGCCGTCATGGACGGCGTAGTTCTGATGCTGGTGATGTCGCTGGTGGGTCTGTGGGTTCGCTCACAGTTGCGAATTTGGCGAACGCACCAGGATAGGCAGCAGTCTCGAAGCGTCACGCGCGCTGCGTGGCCCTGAAAGAGCGAGCTAAGACACGGCCTTAAGGTGATCGCGAGCCGGACGTCGGGCTACTTGCGCCCACGCGGCGAGTTGATTCCGCGCCTGACAAATATGGCGCGAACGGCCTCCACCTGCGATCCATCGCCAACGCCCTTTGAATTCTCAACCAGGCTCTCGACAAAACTGGCGTAGAAACTCGCCGTCTGACTATCTCGCGGGCCGAAGGCCTGCCACGTCTTTGCCAGCAGGCGGTCTGCATCCTCCTGCCCGAGGAGCTCACGGACCCACCGGGTCGCCATCTCCAATCGCCGCCTAATCTCAGCCGACGAGACTGGCGTCACGTTCAAGTGGAAGGATTACAGGATCGAGGGGCCCGGCCGGTTCAAGACCATGATGCTCCCCACGCACGAGTTCATCCGGCGCATTCTGATGCACGTGCTGCCAAAAGGCGTGCATCGCATCCGTCACTACGGCCTGCTGCCGATCCAGAGATGATCCGGCTCACCTTTGCGGTGGATTTCGCAGCAAAGAGAGCGTCTGTGGTGGTCTTCGCGGATCTACTCCTTGGAGATGCTGAGGGCGGCCACGGTGTCCTCAACTATTCGGTAACCTGACCGTGCTTCACTTCCGCTCGCTCTCATCCGAGAGACATCCCCGATACCCCGGCCAGTCCGACCGTCACTGGTCGGGGTATCTCCCTTCCCCCAAAAGAAAGCCCCACCGGAAGGCGGGGCGAAGTGCACCAGGTCGGCGATCGAGGGAATTGAGATCGCCCACCGCCGGGCATGATCCTAACCAATAGTGTCATAATCTTGAGCAGCCCTGAAGGGTTCGACCGCCGGCGCGGCGTACGTTGGTCAGGTGAAGGATAACTTCACTCTTTACAGCAGTCGGTGTCGGGTCGGTTGCTGCGACTGAGCGACGGCTTCTTCTTTCGCCCAAATCAGGATTGCGCCGATAATACCGAGTACAAGCCAGACCGGCTGTTTGAGAAAATAAGGCTGGATGACTTCGTGCCAGACGTCTGCCAGCCGCTCGACGGCCGGCTGCAGCACCGCGAGCAGAGCGTTTTGGGGGATATTCTCCCAGACCGAGCCCACGCTGCTGAAAGACACGGTCTGCCCGACGACGGATCTCACACCGTCATAAACCAGTGAGGCGAGCGCCGCGGCCAGCGACACAAGGCCAACAAACCGAAATACAAAGCGAATCATGGCTTGACTTAACCCACCCCCGGCCAGTCTTCGCGGGAGGCGGCTGGGGCTTCGCAACATCGGGTGATGTCGTCGGCCTAAGCCGACCAGGACAGCTTGCCCGCTGGCGGTTAGCAAATTGTGAATTGCTCTGTTATGCCGCAAGGGGGCCATCCACCCCATCATTCGATCACCTTGTCGGCGCGCAACACGAGCCCGGCGGGAACCTCGTGACCAATCTCCTTCGCGGTCCGCAGATTGATGACCAGCTCGAAGTTCGTCGGCTGCTCGACGGGCAGATCTAGCGGTTTCGCGCCGCGTAAAATCTTGATGAATTGCCGGGCCAGCAAATCCCGAAAGAGCTGCACGAGGCGCGGGCCATAGCCGATGAAGCCTCCTTCCTCTGCCACTTCCGGCCACTGGTAAATCGCCGGCAGGCGCAGCGTCGCGGCACGTTCAATGATGATCTTGCGATTGGCGAACAGGAGAGGCGAGGCCAGGATGTTGAGTGCGGCGGCATTCGACGCCTTCGCGGCATCGATTGCTGGCGCGATCTCCTCGGCTTTGGCGACCTGATGGATCGACAGCTCGACCCCGCGGGCGTGAGCCGCATCCCGTAACGCTTGAAGCTGGCGCGGCGAGCTCGTGCCGATATCGGCGAATGCTGCCATGCGGCGAACTCCGGGCGCCGCCTCGATCAAAATTTCCTGCCGCTTGCCGTCAAGGTCGGTAGCCAGCAAGCTAACCCCGGTCGTATTACCGCCGGGGTGGGCCAGCGAGTTGACGAGTTGGGATCCGAGCATATCGTCGGTAAATCCGACGATTGGAATTGTGGCCGTCGCCTGCTGTGCGGCGCGAATTCCAAAATCTCCGCCGGCCATAATGACATCGACGTGCGCTTTGATCAGTTCCGCCGCAAACTCCGAAACCAGCTCAACGCGCTGTCCATACCCCCGCCAATCGATTGTGAGGTTCTGACCCTCGATGAAGCCGGACCGCCGAAGTTCTTCGAACAGTGCGACGTTTTGCGGTGCTTCACGTGGGCTGGGGGACAAGCCGCCGAGGCGATACGTCCGGCCTGGCTCCTGCGCGCGCGCCGCGAGCGGTAAAGTGGTCGCTAATCCAGCAATCCCTTTTATGAAATCGCGTCGTCGCATTGCTTCCTCAAGCCTAGGGACCGCGTCAATGTCGGCTTGCAACGCGGCCGATCAAATCAGGAAATTGCGACCGGCGGAATAGGGGCATTGGTCAGTTTGCGCAGCAGCAATCCAGAGCCGCGCATGTCTCTTCCGGGTCACGAGCGTCGGATTAGTCCCTTTCGCAACAGGTCCGCTCTACCAATAGCGTCACTTCGCATCGCAGCAAATACGGAGAGAGCAACCACACGCAGACCTTTTGCAGTCGCTACGTGGCAATCCGAATACATGCGGTCAGGCGGCGTTTGGATTTAATGGTTTGCTGCTTGTGGTACACCGTCGCCATCGGCAATTATCGCATATCGGTGATGCGGCGCAGCCCCGGCAGATCGAGGATCGTCAGCGAGCGTTCATTGGCTTCGATCAGGCCGGCGCGGCGGAACGCCGACAGCACTCGGTTGACATGGATCGCGCCGGATCAGGTCGCCGAATTCTCGAAGCCTGCCATCTACGGATCGAGCGAGCCCAAGTATGCCGACAGCACGATCATGTCGTTGTCGTCGAGCTTTTCGACCACCTGCTTCATCAGCTCGACCCAAGGGCCCTTACGATTGCCGATCTTCATGTCGTTGAGCTGGCGGAAGATGTAGGTCGCGGGCCGGCCCGCGATGCTCGGCACCTCGCCGAGGCCCTTGAGATTCGGACCGTGACAGATCGTGCAGGTAATGGTCTTGCCCTCGCCGCCCGCCATCAGCGCGGCGCCTTTGACGATGCTGCCAGTCGGGACGTAGTCTATGAAGCCCGAATGCGGATCGCGCAACTCGGCGAGGTGCGGATTCTGCGGCAGCACGATGATGCGGTTGCCGATCGGTTCCTTGGCGCCATCAGGCGTCGCGAACCGCATGCCGCCCGCCCCAACGTAGGATTTTGCGACCATGTCGGTTTCGACCACCTTCGTGTAGCCGGGGCGCGGCTTCAACGAGGCAAAATAATCTGCCGCCGACTTCATCTCCTCGTCCGAAAGCAACTTAGAATTTGCAAGCATTACGATGGCGCGGCCACCCTTGCGGTCGCCGTTCTTGAAGGCAAGGACCTGCCGGACGATGTAGTTCGCCGGCAACCCGGCAATGTTCGCCGATTCCGGATGACCGTCGCCCGACGGCAGATGACATTGCGCGCAGGCGGTCCGCGGACGCGCGCCGCCGGTCGTGACGATCTGTGGCATCGGCGGGTGCTCGCTCGGATACCAATCTGGCGGATTGAATATGTCGTCGATCTGCGCCTGAGTGTATTGTTTCGTGCTGCCCGGCACCGACTTCAACGTCACCGCGTCGAGTTGCTGCGGCGGCGGCGTAACCGGATAGGCCCAGTCCGCATTGTCTGCCGCCAGCACAGGGCCGGAATACACGAACATCAAAGCCAAAATCAGCTTTTTCATCGTCGCCCCTTTTGCCGTAGATTCACCCGGGATTCCCCCAGGATGACTCCCGAACAGGCGTGATCATCCGCGTTACTTCGGCTTTCTGCAAGATAGAAGGAAGCTCCGGGCAGCTACCGTCAGCTCGGGTACGTGCTCGAAGGGTTGTCTGGTCACTCTCGCTGGCATTGCTGACGCACGCGTTTCCGGGCAAGACCCGTTTGGCAACCGGCCTCGCTACTGCAACATGAGATGCTGACCGATGTCGCAGTTGGGTCATGTATGGACGGCGCCCGCGGTGCAAGAGGAATTTGACTATCAGCGAAGCGTTCGGGTGCGGTCATGTATTCGGCCTTTGAATGCGGCCGTTTGGCCGCTGGCCCTGATGTGATCCGCTGATCGGTCCCAAACAAAACCACGCGCTCTTTCCTCGCGTGACCCATCACGGGTTTTCCGATCGACGGTCTCGACCGTTTCGCATCAATGTCTTCATCACCCCTGCAGTTCATGAACGCACGAACAGAACCTCATCCTTCCATCGCCAGACTCCTTACGCCGCTGCCGCAAGCACAGGCGCCCGATAGGTGGCGCCATGGGCCAGCAGCGCCCAGGCCATGCGAGCCATCTTGTTGGCAAGTGCCACCGCCACGACCTTGAAGGGCCGCCGCGCCAGGAGCTGCGTGAGCCAGAGATATTTCTCAGGATTCTGCTTGGCGCGCCGCAAGACGGAATGCGCGCCGACGACAAGAATGCGCCGCAAGTAGCGGTCGCCTTGCTTGGAGATCGGCCCAAGCTTCTGCTTGCCCCCGGTTGAATCCTGTCGCGGCACCAGTCCGATCCAAGCCGCAAAATCGCGCCCCGACCGAAAAACCGTTGGGTCCGCTACCGTCGCCGCGATCGCGCTCGCCCCGATGACACCGATGCCCGGGATGGTCTCAAGCCGCTTGCTCGCCTCGTTCGAGCGGTGCTGCGTCTTGATTCGTTTCTCGATCGATCCGATCAGCGTTTGCACGGCCTGAAGCTGCGCCGCCAGCACAATGACGCTCGCGCGTGCATCGATCGGCAAGCGCGCATCCTTTTCGTCCGCCACGATCGAGAGCAATTCCTTCACCCCTTTGTCGCCCTGCGCAGCCACAATGCCGAGTTCGGCCAGATGCGCGCGCAACGCGTTGATCGACTGGGTGCGCTGGCGCATCAGCAGATCGCGCGTACGGTGCTGCATCAACTGACCTTGCTGCTCGGCCGACTTGATCCGCACGAAACGCATGGTCGGGCGCCGCACCGCCTCACAGATCGCCTCGGCGTCGGCGGCATCGTTCTTGTTGCGCTTGACGTAGGCCTTCACGTCTTTTGCTGGCATCAGCCGCACCCGGTGGCCGAGCTTCGTGAGCTCGCGCGCCCAATAATGAGCCGTGGCGCAGGCCTCCATGCCGATGAGGCACGGCGGCAGCGCTTTGAAGAACGCCAGCACCTGGCTACGCCGGAGTTGCTTCCTGACAACGACCGTCTCGTTGGCGTCGATGCCGTGGACCTGAAACACGTTCTTGGCGATATCCAACCCGATCGTGGTAATTTGCATTTGGACGGCTCCCCTCATGTGATTTGCTTCCGACGAAGCACCCTATGGCACATCGATGCCGGGAGCGGGCGCCGTCCACCACATCAAAACCGGTAAGCCTCAGAACGAGCAAATGTTTTCCGGTTTGCTCCCCGAAAGCGGACCTCCGATCGTCCGGGCTTCTCCCCACCTTCAAACTTCGGGGGCCGCTCTTGCGACGCAGCTCTACGCGAGGGAATGCTGCTCGAGCGGGCAGCGGAGTTCCGGCGGATGGCGACTCACCGCCCCGCGAGTTTCGCCGATCCGTCAGATCAACGTCCTAACGCGTGACCTACCAGACGGTGAGGTTTGGGTCGCCCGATTTGGAAACGGCTACCGCCATCCAAGCTCGTGCCCTGGCGCTTTCGGCGAGCCGATCCGCACGGCAAGGCGCGCTCTCCTTTAGACCTCCGGCCGCTATGTACTGCTTTGCTATTTCGCCGAGCGAACGACAGTTTTCCGAGGTCTCGTATTTGTCGCCCTTATCTCGAACATCAATCACACATCGGTTAACGGCAGCGCTCAATTGATCAGCGATCGGATCCAGCTGAGACTCGCGAGACGAGCATGCCGACATCAACGACATGACGGCGAGGAGCAGAACAATGCTGGCCTTCATTTTAAACCTCCCATTGTGGGGCATCTTCGCGCGGTTCAACTGCACGCTTGGTACAGTCCGAATCCCAAGAGACCGCCTTCTTCCTTGCTTGATCCGTCCTTTTCACGCGGCCGACGCTATCGGCCCGAAAGCGGACTCGTTATGCTCACTGTGAGTTTTGTCGATCCTGACCCAACTGAGACATGGGCGGCTGAAGACTTTCGCAGCGCAAAAGCATTGTTCGTTCCTTCGCTAAAGCGTGATATCGTCCCCTTTATTGCATGCACATGACCTCCGGCTGGAGGGTCGCATGGCAATCCACATCCGACGGCGAGAATTCATATTCACACTGGGCGGCGCGGCAGTCGCGTGGCCGCTCGCGGCGCGTGCGCAGCAAACGATGCGGGTAGTCGGATATCTCAGTAGCGGGTCACCCTCCGCGTTTGCACCAATGGTGGCTGCCCTCCGTCGTGGCTTAAACGAAGCGGGAGTTGTCGAGGGGGAACACTTTACGATCGAATACCGCTGGGCGGAGGGGCAGTATGAACGCCTCTCGGCATTTGCGGCTGATCTCGTGCGCCGGCAAGCGGCCGTGATCGTTGCAACGGGCGGTAGCGACCCGGCGTTGGCCGCCAGGAAAGCCACAACAACAATTCCAATCGTGTTCACGGGCGCCCTCGATCCAGTCAGACTTGGCCTCGTCGCTAGCCTCAGCCGGCCAGGAGGGAATGCGACCGGTGTCATCAATATTGCGTTGGAGCTGGAACCGAAACGACTGCAGATTCTGCGCGAGCTAGTGCCGAAAGCGACGACAATTGCTGTCCTTCTCGATCCAAACAACGCGGGTAGCGCCGTTCAGTCAAAAGAGATGGAAGCGGCTGCCCGCAAGGTCGGGCAGCAAATTCAGGTCTTTTACGCCGGCAGCGAGAGAGACTTCGAGACGGCATTCGAATCCATGGTTCATAGCCGCGTGGGCGCGCTGTTTGTCAACGCTAGTCCCTTTTTTACCAGCCAACGCAAGAAATTGGTGGCACTGGCGGCGCGTCACGCCATTCCTGCGAGCTATTCGTTTCGCGAGTTCGCCGTGGACGGTGGCCTGATGACATATGGCGCCAGCATCCCGGACCAGCATCGTCAGGCAGGTGTCTACGTCGGTCGCATTCTCAACGGGGAGAAGCCGGCTGACTTACCAGTGTTGCAGCCGACGAAATTCGAGCTGGTCTTCAATCTCAAGACGGCGAAAGCGCTCGGCCTCCAAATTCCAGACAAGCTGCTCGCGCTCGCCGACGAGGTTATCGAGTAATGAGACGGCGCGAGTTCATCACGCTGCTCGGCGGCGCGGCGGCCGCATGGCCCCTCGCGGTGCGTGCCCAGCAGACGGCGATGCCGGTGGTTGGGTTCCTGGCTCCCGGTTCCCCCGCGGAAAACCCCGGCGCCGATCCGGTCCGTCAGGGGCTCAAGGAAGCAGGCTTCGTCGAAGGCCAGAACGTCGTCATCGAATTCGGCTTAGCCGGCACACAGTTCGACCGGCTGCCCGGCCTGGCAGCCGGCCTCGTGCGCCGGCAGGTCAATGTCATCACCGCGCTCGGTGCCGCCGCCTCGGTCGCCGCGAAGGAGGCGACCGCGACGATCCCGGTCGTCTTCTATCTGGGCGAGGATCCGGTCAGCCTCGGCCTTGTCCCGAGCTTCAATCGGCCCGGCGGCAACCTCACCGGCGTTGCCACGCTCAGTTCCGCGGTGATGGCGAAGCGGCTGGAACTGCTCCGCGAAATCACGCCGCGGGCCGAGGTTTTTGCCGCATTGATCAATCCGAAAAATCCCGCCGCAGCGATCAGTGCGAAGGAGGTGCAGGATGCCGCACGCGCGCTCGCCAAGGACATCCATATCGTGCACGCCAGCAACGAAAGCGAGCTTGCGCCTGCCTTTACAACGCTTTCGCAATTGCGAACTGGTGCACTGCTGATCGTTCCCGATGGATTGTTCATCATCCATGCCGCTCGAGTTGCCGCGCTCTCGGTCAAGCATGCGATCCCGGCGAGTCACGAACGGCGCGCATTCCCCGATGCAGGGGGCTTGATGAGCTATGGCTCGAGCCAAGCAGACGGGATGCGGCTCGCCGGCTTCTACACTGGCCGGATTCTCAAGGGCGAGAAGCCGGCCGATATGCCGGTGATGCAGCCGACCAAGTTCGAGCTGGTCATCAATCTCAAGACCGCCAAGGCGCTCGGCCTGACCGTGCCACCGTCGCTGCTCGCGCTCGCCGACGAGGTGATCGAATAAGCCTGCTGCGCCAAAGAGGAGGTATCCCATGTGGCAAATTGTTAGATTACCTATTTTAGCATTGATCACTGGAATTGCGCTAGGCGTGGTCGGCAGTCAGCCAACAAATGCTCAGCAACAGCCGATCAAGCGAACGGACCTTCTTAAATCGGACCTGGCTGAGATCAAGGACAACGAGATGCATGTTTGGGTCGCTGACATCGCGCCGGGCGCGGCAACCGGTCGACACTTTCATCCAACGCCAAGATTTGTTTACGTCTTGGAAGGTGCCGTTGTCTTGGAGTTGGATAGCAAGCCGCCGCAGACGTTCAAGGCCGGCGAGGCTTTCGCGGAGATGCCCAATGAAGTCCACAACTTCAGGAACGCGAGCGCGACCGAGCCGGCTAAAGCTCTAGGTTTCCAATATGCCGGGAAAGGTCAGGCGCTTCAAATCAACGCGCCCTGAAGGCGGTCCGAATTGGCAAGCTCACGTGCATTAAGCAGTAACCTACGCTTTGTCCGGAATTGATGCTGTGGACGGCTCCTCCACCGGCACGTGAGTGCCATGGATGTGGGGCTGTTAAGGCCCTCACAATTTGGAGGAGCCAATCATGCAAACGATCACGACTATCGGTCTTGACATCGCAAAGTCGGTTTTCCAGGTCCACGGCATCGACGCAGAAGGCAAAGTGGTCATCCGCCGCCAATTGAAGCGCCGCTACGTCCTGGCGTTCTTCCAGAGGCTGCCGTCGTGCCTGGTTGGAATCGAAGCGTGCGCGTCGTCTCATCATTGGTCGCGCGAGCTGCAGGCACTTGGCCACACCGTGCGGCTGATGCCGCCAGCCTATGTGAAGCCTTACGTTAAGCGGCAGAAAAACGATATGGCTGACGCCGAGGCCATCTGCGAGGCGGTGACCAGAGCCAATATGCGTTTTGTCGAGACCAAGACGCCCGAGCAGCAGAGCTGCCTGATGCTCCATCGCACGCGCCATCTCTTCATCCGCCAGCAGACCGCGGTGATCAATGCGATCCGCGCCCATCTTGCCGAGTTTGGAATCGTCGCACCGGTCGGACGCAATGGCGTCGAAGACCTGCTCGCTGTCGTCGCCGATCCAAGTGACAAGCGGCTGCCTGACATTGCGCGCGCGTGTCTCACGGCGCTCGGGGCTCAGCTGCGAAGGCTCAAAGAGCAAATTCTGGAATTCGACCGTATGATCAGAGTTTGGCACCGATCCAGTGAGACGAGCCGGCGGCTCGATGATTGTCCCGGCGTCGGTCCGGTACTGGCCACCGCTCTGGTCGCTACCGTTGCCGACCCCAAGGTCTTCCGATCAGGGCGGAACTTCTCGGCCTGGGTCGGGCTCGTGCCGAAGCAACACTCGAGCGGGGGCAAGGACAGGCTCCGCAGTATCAGCAAGCAAGGTGACCGCTATCTGCGCAGCCTGTTCGTGGCCGGCGCGCTCGCCGTCATCCGCTATGCCAAGATCCACGGCACCAAACACCGGCCGTGGCTCAGCGCATTGCTGGCGCGGCGGCCAACGAAGGTCGCCGCGATCGCGCTCGCCAACAAGATTGCAAGAATGGTGTGGGCCATGATGGCCAGGGGCGAGCGTTACAAGAATCCAGTCGCGCTTGCGGCGTAGACGAGATCGCGCCGGACATCCGGCGTGATGTGAAGGTTGGGAGGGCGAACAGCACGTAATGCAGAGCCGGTCGATCCGGCGATCAGGACAACCCACTCGTGCCAGCGCATTGTCGAATGCGAGGTTTTGACCGTGACCTGATCCGCGGAGGGCATTATGGCCAGCGGTCATGCGAACCGCGCTTAATAGGCCGAACACATGGCTGCACCGACCAATGCTGCAACGTGAAGAAGGCCCTTGCCAACTCGGAGCCGTCCACACATGGCACTTCGGCGATATAGCTTCCGCTGTCGGGGGAAGAGCGGTCGTGCAGCAGACATCACCGCAATGACGTCGATCGATCAGAGGTCTGGGTGCCTTGGTCGGCGACGAACCCGATCAGGAGCAGACGCTCAACGTTGATCTCGGGGCGGCCCACTGGCTGGAAGGCCCTCGCTGAGCCCGGCGGCATCTGCGTTTCTGGCCGCGTGCAAGAAGACGCGCGGGGCAGCATCGATATTGCCTTTGACGACTGGGGTGAGTAGCAGCTCAAGAACATTGCATGGCCGCTAGACCAACTACATCGACCACCTGACCGATCCGCCCCTGGAATAGCGGCGCGTTGCATGCAAAGCTGACCTGCGCGAGGGTTGAAATCGCCGGCTTCGCACAAGAAGAGGATGGGAGGAGGATGTGAAAATCGCCAATCGATTTCGGTCACTAGCCGTTCTGGCTGCAGCGGCAGCGCTGATCGCGCACGCAACCTTTGACCAAACGTTTGCGGCGGACCCGATTAAGGTTGGGTTCAGCATGGCGCTCACGGGAGCCATTGCCGGCAACGGCAAGGCCGCGCTGCTGGCCACCCAGATGTGGGCGGAGGATCAGAATGCCAAGGGCGGGCTGCTGGGCCGTCCGGTCGAATTGATCTTCTACGACGATCAGAGCAATCCGTCGCTGGTGCCCGGGATCTACACAAAGTTATTCGACATCGACAAAGTTGATCTCGTCATCTCCGGATACGGCACCAACATCATCGGACCGGCCATGCCGGTGGTCATGAAACACAACAAGGTGTTCATGTCGCTGGCCGGATTGAGGGTCAACGACCAATTTCGCTATAACAAGTATTTCCAGATTCAGCCTTTGGGACCCGATGCGCATCTGACCTTCGCGCAGGGCTTCTTCGAGGTCGCGATGACCATGGATCCCAAGCCGAAGACCGTGGCGATCTCGGTCGCTGAATTCGGAGTTTCCACAGACCGCCGCAATAGGCGCGCGCGAATGGGCAAAGAAATACGGGCTCGACATCTCCTATGATCGCAGCTTTCCGCCCAACGCGGTCGACTTTGCTCCGATCGTGCGCGCGATCCAGGCAGTCAACCCAGACATCGTTTACATCACGTGCTTTCCGCCCAATACCGTCGGTATCGTGCGCGGCGTTCGCGAAGCCGGGTTCAAGCCGAGGCTGATCGGAGGCGGAATGGTCGGTCCCCAATATGCGGCGGTGAAGCAGCAGCTCGGCCCGCTGCTCAACGGCTTTGTGTCGTTCGAAGACTTCGTCCCGGAGCCCACCACAAATTTCCCCGGCATCCGGGAATTCCTCGGCCGTTACAAGCCTAAGGCCGTCGCCGCCGGCGTCGATGCGCTCGGATACTACCTGCCGCCGTTTTCCTATGCCGGAATGCAGATCATCGCCGCGGCGGTCGAAGCGACCAACGGGCTCGACCAGAACAAGATGGCCGACTACATCCATAAGACGACGCACCGCACGATCGTAGGCGACTTCCGTTTCGGCGCGGACGGGGAGTGGGAGCAGGCCCGCATGTTCCAGGTGCAGTACCAGGGGATCACTGGAAACGGCCTGGAGCAGTTCGAGCGGCCGGGAACGCAAGTCATTCTGTTCCCGTCCGCCTACAAGTCGGGGAAGCTTCAGTACCCGTTGCCCGAATATTGAGCTCCCCGCTGCCGCGCGCCGTCGAGCGGGAGGATTTTGGATAGTGATGCCACGGGTGGTGGGGGCCTAACCTGTACTCCCAATGCCATTCGACGTCCCGCACATGAACACCGCCATGCGCGACGGATAAATCAAGTTCGAAGCGCTCGATGTAATCGAGCACGTCTGCCTTGGCCTCATCCCGCGTGCGATACAGCTTGCGCGCTGTACGCTCGGTTTTGAGTGACGAGAAGAAGCCTATAGCTCGTGCAACAGGCATGCGGGGCCGCTCTGATGGTTGGCGCGCCCTATGCAGCGATGAAAGATTTGCGACGGCAAAAATCGCCTATCGCTTAGTGGTATGGATGCTGGCCGACGGCACCGACGCTGCCGCTTTCAATAATAGGATCCCGGCACGTCCTTCTAGGCAGCTCGCGGACCAATTCCACGCCGTATGCACAGAATACAAGGAAGGGGGGCTGTCGGAAGTGGCTTGCAGATGCCTCTGCGAACCCAAAACCGGGGCATGAAGTCGGAGTTTGTGCAGGTTTCTCGGACGCCCGCAATGACGGAACGATCCACGCGCTCGGGCAGCCGGCGTCGGAGAAGCACCAAGGCACGAAATCGCGGGAAGGGGAAACGGGTGGGCGTAATTTACAGCCCGGAAACGACCCTCTACGCATTGTCTATGCGTCATATCGAGGCGGCTGGCGCCGCGCTCATCTGCGCGACCCTTCAAAGGGATAATTTGCGGCGACATTTCTGAGTTCGAGTTTTACATGCTCAGCCACGCAGTCGTCTTGTCCAGCCTGGACACATAGGTGACAGGTCGTACCTAAGACATGGGTGACAACCTCGTGCCGAACGGGTTGTCGAGAGGTTGCAGGGTTTTCTGCTCCAGGTCGAAATATCCGAGACGCCGGCCCAGTTGAGTTGGCCAGGCTTAGTGCTTGCCAACTCGACCACGTCCCTGAGCGTCTTGACGGGTAAGTCCACCGGCACCGAGATTGCGACCACCGTGTTAGACACTCGCGCGATAGGAGCGAGATCATCCGGTTTGTAGGGCAGATTGTCGTGTTGGTAAGGATGGCCGATGAAGGAGGAGCTTGGCGCGAACAGCAGGATGTGATCATCCTGGGCGCTGACGAAGGCGTTGATCGCCAAGATGCCGTCGCCACCGGGTCGGTTCTCGATCACGATCGGCTGGTCCCATTTCTTGGTCAGCCGGTCCGCCAGCAACCGGGCGCCAATGTCGGCCCCGCTGCCCGGCCCGAGCGTCAGGATGAACTTGATCGGCCGCGTCGGCCATGATTGCGCCGCTACCGGCACATCCGCGAACAGCGGCGTGAACAGCGCGGCCAGAATAAACGCGCAAGTTAGGCGTCGCACACCCACCATAAGGTCCTCCAATCGGGATATTGCGCAGAGACTACTCGGTCGGGCTGCAACGGGGAATGCGACAAAAGCTTGCGCGCTCTTCCTTCTCCACCAGAAATCCTTTACGCCGCCTAAATCGGGTTCGTAACAGCACGGTGTGGGACGCATCCAATCCATGCGAAATCAGGCGCCATAAATTCGTGAAGTTTGACGACCGGATTTTGGTCGTCAATTCGGCGAGCCGCTTGGTCGTCGTGCGTGATTGAGTAAGCCCCCGTGATCACTGCTTGGCTTGCGATCACCGTGGCTGCTGTTGCCATGCAGATCATGGGCACAAGCGCCCACTGCGGGAAGAGCAGAAAAAACGGGTTCTCGAGGGCGGCGGGATTGGCGAGCACCAACGCGCCCTGCCCGAAATAGTTCAGCAGCAGAGCTGGCAACACGAAATAGAGCCAAGCGGTCTGAATGGGCTTTCGGCCGAAGTGGCCGAGGTCATTGTAGAGCGCTTCCGAACCGGTCACGACCAGGAAAACAGCCGCAAGCGTCACGAAGCCCACAAACTTCATCTCAACTAAGAAAACGATTCCATAGGCCGGATTGAGTGCGGCCAGCACACTCGGGTTACCCACAATCTGAACGGCGCCGGCGGCGGCAATAATGATGAACCAGAGAACTGTAATTGGCCCGAAAAAAGCCGAAACGCGAGCAGTTCCCCTAGACTGCACCGAGAACAAGAGCACGAGAATGAGTGCGGCGAGTGGCAGGACGTATGGGTCAATGCTGGGCTTAGGACTTTGATGCCCTCGACCGCCGACAGGACAGACAGCGCCGGGGTGATGAGCACTGAGCCGTAGAACATAGAGGCCCCCACCAGCCCGAGAACGGCCAAGGCAGACTGATCGGCGTGATCACGGTAACGAACCCCCGTCACAAAACTGGTGCTTCCAAGCGGCGACGCTGGAGGGACTGGCGCATATATGCCTGCCGCACAGCCACCGGCAGGTGACAGAACTGGGTCGTTCTGAACCCAGCGATGCGCTTCCAGGCTGCGTCCTAACTCCATTGCATGCCATGATGCGCAGCGCAGTTGGACTGCTGCGGCTGTCGGCTCGGGATAAGGTGATACGAACAAGTCACAACCGCGCGGAATCAGACTATATTCTTTACCGGACTCCACTTGAGAGAGGAGTTACGCAACGATGAACAGAACCAGTACCATCACACGTCGACGGATTCTGGAACTGTTTGCCGCGACAAGTTTGCCGCTAGCCGCCCTGCCCTACAGTCGCGCAGCGGACGATAAGATGAAGAAGCGGATCCTTTTTTTCACCAAGTCCTCGGGATTCGAGCACGATCGAGTGAAGCGAAATGGCGCGGCTCACTCCCTTTCCGAACTGACGCTCTCAGCCGTCGGCAAGAAGCATGGCTTCGAGATCGTCGCCACGAAGGACGGGCGGGTTTTCGACGGCGATTTGGCTCAATACGATGCTATCCTCTTCTACACGACCGGGGATCTGACAGAGGGTGGCACCGACGAGATGCCGCCCATGAGCGCGCTGGGGAAGCAAGCCCTTCTCTCAGCGATCCGTGAAGGAAAGGGATTTATCGGCGTGCATTCTGCGAGCGACACGTTTCACTCGAAAGGCCACCGTTTTGAGACGCAGGCGCATCCAGACCCGTTTATCGCAATGCTAGGCGGCGAATTCATCAGCCATGGAAGCCAGCAGGAGGCGCGCGTGAGGGTGATCGATCCAACCTTCCCTGGACTCCTGGGTTCGGGTGAAGCCTTCACGATCAAAGAGGAATGGTACTCGCTCAAGAACTTCGCTAAGGACATCCACGTGCTCCTTGTCCTGGAGACTGACGGAATGCAGGGCTCCGAATATAAGCGGCCGCCCTTCCCGCTCGCATGGGTTCGTAAAGAGGGTAAGGGCCGGGTCTACTACAACGCGATGGGGCACCGTGAGGATGTCTGGACGAGTGGACGTTTTCAAGAAATGCTCGGAGGAGCGATCGTCTGGGCCGCGGCCGGAACTGAAGCGGCAGTTGTCGCGAACATGTCCCAGGTGACGCCGCAAGCATGGGTGATGCCGCCAGAAGAGTAGGCGACTATCTTGTCTCGATATCCAATGATCTGAAACGAGACGCTGAAAATGGCCACCCAACCCAGCACAACCATCACACCATCGGAGCAAGCTGCTTCCGCTCACCGCACGGCGTCTCCTGGTGTGTGACGCTTCCGGGCGCGCCGACGAGGTGATCGAATGACGCGGCGGGAGTTCATCACGCTTCTCGGCGGCGCGGCGGCGTGGCCGCTCGCGTCGCGGGCGCAGACAACGCAAAAGATTTATCGACTCGGCGCGCTGTCGCCGGCCACTGCGCAGCTCGACTCGGTCCGCAGCATTGTGCTGCCCGAACTTGCCAAAGCCGGCATCGCCGAGGGCCGCAACCTCATCCTCGACGCGCGCGCGGGCAGCATGGAACAGCTGCCGGGCCTGGCGCGCGATCTGATCGCTACCAATCCCGACGCGGTCATGGCCGTGTCCGGCGCCGCGATCGGGGCGCTCAAGGCGGCGTCGAAAACGGTGCCGATCGTGATGTCGATGTCGGATTATGACCCGGTGGCAGCCGGCTTCGCCGAGAGCTTCGCCCGGCCGGGAGGTAACATCACGGGCATCGCCATGTTCGCGACCGTGCTCGATGCCAAGCGCCTGCAGCTGCTGCATGAGGCGCTGCCGGCGGCCCGTCGCATCGCCGTACTGGCAGTGTCGGAAAGACGACACGAAATGACGCTGGCGGCGATGGCGGTCACCGCCTCGGCCGAGGGCATCGAGCTCGCTCCGGTCTACGCGGAGGGTCCGGCATCCTACCCGCGCGCCTTCACCGCGATGCGCGCAGCCGCAGCACAGGCGCTGGTGATCGTGGCGGCACCCGAGTTCAATCGCGATGCCGAGATTCTCGCTGCCCTGGCCACCGACGCCGGGTTGCCGACGATGTGCGAATGGGGCCAGATGGCCGCGCGCGGCTGCCTGCTGGGCTACGGCCCAGTCGCGCCCGATCTGTGGCGGCGCGCCGCCGACTACGTGCTGCGGGTTCTGCGCGGCGCGGCGCCAGCCACACTCCCGATCGAGGGGCCGGCGCATTTCGAGTTCGCCGTGAACCTGAAAACCGCCCAGCAGCTCGCAGTGACCATTCCCACCTCGGT
>CAWGEH010000033.1:0-146660 GCA_963821505.1 uncultured Alphaproteobacteria bacterium | reverse complement strand
ACTCTACCTTAACCGCGGGCAAGCGATGAAGGATGCACGGTCAATGTCCCTGCCACGGAGCAGCACAATGCTGGACGGGAAAGCCTACCGCGCTCATTTTCCGGACGACCCGGCTTACGATCTCTCCGGCGGCGTCGAGACTCCGGGGCAGCTCAAATCCGCGGCGTTGATGCAGGCGCTTGCGGCGCTCGAGGACGAGTTCCGGACCATCCTGCGCGCGAGCGCGGCCTCGACCGACTAGGTCCTGACGAATCCGCAAGGAGCGCCGACGCGCGCTTGCGCGCGCGCAGTGAGACCAAAAGATATGCCGCGCCTCCTGCGAATGCGGGGAATTGCGGTACTCCTATTATCCGGGACGCTTCTTTGCTCCGTCCCCGATCCCGGCGGACGCGTCGCGCCATTGCGCCCGACGCCGCCGTCGAAAGCGGCTTTGTCCCAAATCCAAGCGGTTCAGCACAAAGCCAGCCCCGAACGTTAAAATCACGATCAGCAGCACCGTCTCGATGCTCATTCGCACGCCCCCCGCGTGTTGTAACTTCGTGACATCGGAGCAGAAAATCCGCCCGGCAATGTGACGGGGCGAAAAGATTTGCGAAGCGTTGCAAAAATCCCACAGATCTAACGGGCGAGCGCAAATCCTCAGCGATCTTCGCCGCAGGGAACTCCGCGCCTGAAGCGCGACGGGCCTGCGCGATTCAAGCAGCTCCCGCGCGCACCACGCGATCGAGATACTTGTTCAGAACGGACAAATCGGTCCCCTCGCCGCGCGCGGCGACCACCTGGTCCGGGCGGATGAGAACCCAGCCCGGCGCGCGCAGGCGGTAACGCTCGCGCGCTTTGCGCTCGGGATCGGCGCGCGGGTCGAGACGCAGGATCTGCAACCGATCGCCGGTTCTGGTGGCGAGGCCGTTCGCGTCGAACGCACCCCGCGCCTCCTCGAAGAGGAGAAGGGAGTGACGCCACTCCGACAGCCGTGGCCATAGCGTCGTGGTCTTGCCGGTGGCGGGGTCGATGAACGTGGCATCGCGCGCCCGGGCGCCAACCTCGGTCCGCCTGGCGCGGCGCGGCGGAGCGCCCAGCGCGACGAGCGGACCGCCGCGAAAGACGATGTCGGTCTCGGACAGCTCCACCTGCAGCATTCTGTGCACGGCGGGAATATTGCCGAAGACGGTGACCGCCATGTTCTTGACGAGGCGCAGGACCGCGCTCGATGCAAAGGCGAGATGCTGCTTCTGGGCGGCCCCCGCGATCACCGCGCGCGCGACCGGCCGCCGCTCGGCCTCGTAGCTGTCGAGCAGGAGTGCGGCATCCCCGAATCCGTTCAGCGCGTAGGCCAGCTTCCACCCGAGATTGACCGCGTCCTGGATGCCGGTGTTCATGCCCTGGCCGCCGGCGGGACTGTGGATATGCGCGGCATCGCCCGCGAGGAAACACCGGCCCAAGCGATACTGCACCGCCAGGCGCTCGTTGATCCGGAAGGTGGACAGCCAGCTTGGATCGCGCAGCTTGAGACCGCGCGGACCATGCCGATCCATGTGGCGCTGGAGCTCCTCGATCGTCGCCGGCGCGTCGCCGCCGCCGGACCCGCGCATGGCGAAGACGCGCCAGACGGCATCCCCGAAAGGAAACAGCGCCACCGTGCCGCCGTCGTGCCAGCGCAGATAGATGGTGCGGTGATCGAGGGTCCCGCCGTCGATGCGCACGTCGCCGAGCAGGAAGGTCTGCGGCTCGGTATAGCCGTCGAACGCGATGCCCAAGGCCTGGCGCACGAAGCTGCGCGCGCCGTCGCAGCCCACGAGATAACGGGCGCGGACCTCCTCCACGCGATTGTCGGCATGGCGCAGGCTCGCGGTCACGCCGTCGCCGTCCTGCGCGAGGCCGGTGACCTCGGCGCGGCGCTCGATCTCGACGCCCAGCGCGGCGAGCCGCGCGCCCAGGATCTGCTCCGTCCGCGACTGCGGGAGGAGCAGAGGATAAGGATAGGGGCTGTCGATCCCCTCCCCCACCGCCAGCTCGGCCAACTCGCGGTTACCGTCGCCGACCGAGAGCGCGCGCAGGCGTTGGCCGGCGGCGAGGAATTCGTCGATGACCCCCATTCCCTGCAGGGCCTCCAGGCTGGCGCTCCACACTGCCAGGGCCTTCGAGACGGCGCTGGGTTGCGCCACCCGGTCCACGATGCGCACCGGCACGCCAAATCGTCGCAGCGTGATGGCAAGCGACAACCCGGTCGGACCGGCACCGGCGATGAGAACGTCGGCGAGAGAATTTCGAACTCACGATTCCATCCTTTCGCTTGACCCGTAACGCGGGCATTCATCCGCTCCGGCTGCAGGCTCCGGCGCTGAGCGGCGCCGACGCGTCGCGCACGCGCGGGGATCGCCGGCGGAAAAATGACGGATCATGGTTTGCCCTTTGAGCTGCGCCGTGGCGATCGCGGCGGGCGCCCGTCGAGGCCCGCGGGATCGCGTTTCAACGCCTCGACCAGGGCACGAATGCTCCAGGCGGCGATGTCCTGCGCCTCTTCGGATGTGAAGCCGCAGGTATCGATCAGCCAGCGCCAGAGCGTCGGGGTCCAAAACGCGGCGATGGCCATGGCGCCGCGGCGGCGCTGCGCGGGCGTCAGCCGCGGCAGCTCGGCACCGATGGCCTCGATCCAGGCGCCGTGGCGTCCCTCGCGGTCGCTGATGCGCTGACGATCCCAGGACGGTCTGTTCATCAGATTGCGCAGCAGCGCGCCCTGGGCGTCGTAGAGCGGAAAAAGCTGCCGCGGAAAGGACGGCAGCTCGGAAAGGGGCGGCGGCCGCCGGTCCAGTCCCACGCGCGGCTTCACCCATTGGAAGAAGGCGGCCACGAGATCGTCCATGGTCGGAAAATGCGCATAGACCGTGGGCGGCGACACGCCGGAGAGCTCGGCGACGTGGCGCAGCGTCAGGCTCTCGATGTCGTGCGTTTCCAGATGGTCCTTGGCCGCCATCAGGATGCGGTCGCGCGTGAGCGCCGCCTGGGCCTCGCGCAAAGGGCTCTGGTAGGGGCGCACGGTCGGCATGGATTGAGGTCCTATCTGATAGATGACTATACACGTATAAAATGAATTGTCACAAGTTTATTGATTCGCCGGGGCGGCACGGTTCGGGGTCATCGCCGCGCCCCCGGCCGCCGCCCGCGCGACGGCCGATGTCGGCCGCACGGCGTGCGGATGGCGGTGGCGAATGTGCCCGCCGCCTCGAGACCGCGAATTCCGTCAGCTCCGCACGTCACTCCCTGGCGCTCACCATCCGCGATCGCAATTTCCTCGTTGGGAAAAACCGAAGCGCTCGGCGGCTGCGGCGCGGATCGCGGCGATGAGATTGTGGCGCCCGTCCATGACCGCGGAGCCGCCGACACCATGGAGCGGGACGCAAAGGCCGCTGACGGGATGAGGAATCCTCGGAGATCGAAACTCGTGCGCACGCCGGAGCCGTCGCCGACGGGCTCGACCCCGTCGATGGCGCTTTCAGCGAGTCCCAACGTGGGCGCCAGCACGAAACCGCAAGCGCACGCCCGCGATCTTGACGCGCGTCGGCTTGGCCAACACTCTGGCGCGCGGCGACGTGCAAGCCGCCTCGAGCAAGAGGGTCAATCGATGAAAATCATCGACATGAGTCACGTGATGAACGTCCATACGCCGGGCTGGGTCGGCTACGCCGGCAACAAAATGTACTACGCGCAGAATCTGCAGACCCAGATGATCGTCGCCCAGCGCATCGACACGGCGCTCCACGTCGGCACCCATTTCGACGGCGCCATGCACGCCACCGACAACCGCAAGGGCGACATGGCCTCGCTGCCGCTCGACTATCTGGTCAACCGCGGCGTCGTGGTCGACATTTCCGGCAAAATGTCGGACTGGGCGGTGATCACGCCGGAGATCATCGAGAGCGCCGGTGCCGACATTCGAGACGGCGACATTCTGATTCTGCACACGGGATGGCATCGCCACTACGAAGGCCAGCCCCAGCAGGATCTCGTGAAGTACTTCTGTTACCACCCGGGCCCCAATCTCGACACCCTGCATTGGATGCTCGAGAAGAAGATCAAGTGGTGGGGCATGGACACCGGATCGTGCGACCATGCCATGAACACATCGATCCGCACGATGCGGCCGGATCTGGCGGCGCAGTTCACCAAGCAGCACGGCAAGACCCCGGCGGAATTCTTCGGGACCTTCGAATACGTGCACAAGAAATCCAAGCGCAAGGTCGTGTCCGATGTCTTTCCCTTTCACAACTGGGCCTTTCAGGAGGGACTCCTGCATGCCGAGAACCTCGGCGGCGACATCGAGCTCATACTCAACAAGCGCGCGCTGATCGGCGCGTTTCCCTGGCGCTACGAGGGTCTCGAGGGCTGTCCCTGCCGCATCGTCGCCTTCTTCGACGCCGGCGACGACGTGGAGGCGGTCGGCAACGCGGCGAAGGCGATCATGGGCAACTAGAATGAGATCGCTCGGATCGTATTCCGGGGTGCGCCGCAGGCGTTTGCAATTCTTTGGGATCATGGTTGAAGCGGGCCGGTGCGCCGGCCGTTGCCTACCGGCGTGCCGCGCTTTTCGCAGCTTGCGGGCACGCCATGACTTGATTAGCCTTTTGTTTGTACGCAAACGAAGTCGGATCGCGCTGTCTCCGGCGTATCCATCAGCACCGCAATGCCGAAAATTTCAGCAGCAGACGGCGTGAAGCTCTATATGGAGGAGACCGGCTCGGGAACACCGGTCGTCTTCGTCCATGAATATGCCGGCGACTATCGCAGCTGGGAACCGCAGATGCGCTATTTCAGTCGTCAGCACCGATGCGTCACCTACAGCCAGCGCGGCTATCCACCTTCGGACGTGCCCTCCGAGCCAGGCCGCTACTCGCAGGAGATCTCCTGCCACGACGTGATCTCGGTCATGGACGCGCTGGGCATCGACAAGGCGCATGTGGTGGGACACTCGATGGGCGCTTACACGGCGCTGCATGTCGGCATCCGATATCCGCAACGCTGCCGGTCGGTGACCGCCGCCGGCTGCGGCTGGGGCTCGACGCCGGACCGGGAAAAACGCGACGCCATGAAGGCCGTGGCGGCCGAGACCGGAAAGATGTTCGCGGAGGAAGGCATCATCGCCGCGGCCGCGAAATATGCCGATGCTCCGATGCGTCAGGCGTTCAAGCACAAGAATCCACGGGGCTGGACCGAGTTCGCGCGCATGCTGGCCGAGCATTCGGCCGAGGGCCACGCCCACACCATGCTGAACCTCCAGCTCAAGCGGCCGACGCTGTGGGACATGGAGGCGGAGCTCAAGCGCTTCTCGGTGCCGCTTCTGGTGATTGTGGGCGACGAGGACGACCTGTGCCTCGACGGCAGCGTGTTCCTCAAGCGGACGGCACCGACCGCCGCGCTGCTGGTGGTGCCGCGCGCCGGCCATACCATCAACAGCGAGGAGCCGGCGGCGGTGAACGCGGCGCTCGCCGAGCTGTTCTCCGCTGCCGAGGCCGGCCGCTGGCTCGCGCACCGAGCCGTGTGAGACAAGAGGAGACCGAGATGGACCTTCAGCTCGATGGCAAGACCGCCCTGGTGACCGGGGGCAGCGAAGGCATCGGCAAAGGCATTGCCCGCGCGCTGGCGAAGGAAGGAGTCGATGTCGCAATCTGCGCGCGGCGCAAGGAACCGCTCGAGAAGGCGGCGGCGGAAATCGCGAAGGAAACCAACCGCAAGGTCGTTCCCATCGTCGCCGATCTCAGCAAGGACGCGGCCGCCCGGAACTTCGTGGAACAGGGTCACAAGGCGTTGGGCCGCGTCGACATCATGGTCAACAACGCGGGCTCTTCGCCCGGCGGCGTGCTCGAGCATCTGTCCGAGGCGGATTGGGAGCAGTCGCTGCAGCTCAAGTTCATGGGCTACGTGCGCTGCCTGCGCTACGTGCTGCCGATCATGGTCAAGCAGGGCGGCGGCCGGGTGGTGAATTTGATCGGCAACGACGGCGTCAAGCCATCCTATTGGGAGATCGCGCCGGGCGCCGCCAATGCCGCCGGCCAGAACCTGACAATGTCGCTCGCCGGCCAGTACGGCAAGCACAACATCAGCTTCTGCGCCGTCAATCCCGGACCGGTGCGGACCGAGCGCTGGGCCGGCCTGGTCGCGGCGATGTCGCGTGACATGAAATTGACCTATGAGGAGGCCGACAAGCTCGCGCCGGCCTCGATTCCGATGGGCCGCATCGCCGAGGTCGATGAGGTCGCGACGCTGGTCGTCATGCTGGCATCGCCGCTGATGCACATGGTCAACGGCACCCAGATCGAGATCGACGGCGGCCAGGAGAAGTCACTCATGGATCGCATGCGCGACCGCAAGTGAGCCCTCGATCATCCGGATCGCACGCGCCACGCCGATCCGGCGCGCGTGACACCGCGCGCGACATCGTCCGGGTGCTGCGATTTTCGGCATCGACGCGCGATTAACTGATCTTGACAAGCTTCAGGGCCCGCCGGACTATTTGCGTACAAATGAATTGACGGACGGCTTCCTTCGATGCCGATTAAACGGCCGATGGGCTGCTTGCGGCGGCGGCAATTACGCGTCCGGCGACTAAACTCTGTCGATCCGCATTTCATCCGCCTGCCGTTTCCGCACTCGCTGCAACCATGGAGCACAGCATGATCACCGCATCCCACCTGCTTCGGCTGGCCGCGGCGGGCGCCGCGGTCGCCTGTCTCGGCGCGTCCGCATCGGCGCAGAGCACGATCAAGATCGGCGAGCTCAACAGCTACAAGTCGCAGCCTGCCTTCCTCGACCCTTACAAGAAAGGCTGGGAGCTGGCAGTCGAGGAAATCAACGCCAAGGGAGGCGTGCTGGGAAAGAAGCTCGAAGTGATCTCGCGCGACGACGGCGCGAACCCAGGCGATGCGGTCCGCGTCGCCAACGAGCTCGTGACCCGCGAGGGCGTCAATATCATCGCCGGCACGTTTCTCTCGCATATCGGGCTCGCGGTCACGGAATTCGCCGGCAAGGAGAAGGTGTTTTTCCTGGCCGCCGAGCCGCTCACCGACAAGATCACCTGGCAGAACGGCAACAAGTACACCTTCCGTCTGCGACCCTCGACCTACATGCAGGTGGCGATGCTGATGCCGGATGCGGTGGCGGCGAAGAAGAAGCGCTGGGCCCTGGTCTATCCCAACTTCGAGTATGGCCAGTCGGCCGCCGCCTGGTTCAAGGAGATGATCAAGAAGGCCCAGCCCGACGTCGAATTCGTCACCGAGCAAGCCCCGCCGCTCGGCAAGGTCGATGCCGGCGCGGTGGTGCAGGCGATCGACGATGCCAAGCCGGATGCCATCTTCAACGTATTGTTCGGTCCCGACCTCGCCAAGCTCGTGCGCGAGGGCACGACCCGCGGGACTTTCAAGAACCGCGTCGTGGTGAGCCTGCTCTCCGGCGAGCCGGAATACCTCGATCCGCTCAAGGATGAGGCGCCGGTCGGTTGGATCGTCACCGGCTATCCATGGAACGCGATCAACACGCCTGCCCACAAGGCATTCGTGGCCGAATATCAGAAGCGGTGGAACGACTACCCGCGGCTCGGTTCGGTGGTCGGCTACGACACCATCAAATCGCTGGCCGCCGGCATCGCCAAGGCGGGCTCGACCGACACCGACAAGCTGATCGCCGCGTTCAGGGAACTCAAGCTCGAGAGTCCTTTGGGGGCGTTTGAATACCGCGCGAGCGATCAACAGGCGACGATGGGTGCCTATGTCGGCAAGATCGCGTTGAAGGACGGCAAGGGCACGATGTCGGACTTCAAATATGTCGACGGCGCGAGCGTACTGCCGTCGGACGAGGAGGTGAAGAAGCTGCGTCCGGCAGCGGCGATGAATTGACCGCCGCCATCGAGACGTCGGCTCATTCCGCCCTCGGGCCGGGGCCTGATACGCCGTCCCGCCGATCGGGCTCGACACCGCCCGCCGTCGCCCGCGCGATCTCCGCCTGCGGAAATTCGCGCGGACGACGGTCCACCTGAGCCGACCAAGCGGATTCGGCAAGAGCCAAGCGGCTTCGTCCGTCATGACCGTTGAAGCCCTTCTGTTCCAGGCGCTGAACGGCCTCGCCGCGGCATCGAGCCTGTTCTTCGTCGGCGCCGGGTTGTCGCTGATCTTCGGCGTCACCCGCATCATCAACATCGCCCACGGCTCGTTCTACATGCTGGGGCTCTATCTCGCGGCGAGCCTCGCCATCAAGGTAGGCGGAGTGCTCGGCTTCTGGGGCGGCATGATCGCCGCCGCGCTGATGGTGGCGGCGCTGGGCGCGCTGATCGAGATCGCGCTGTTGCGCCGCATCTATCAGGCGACGGAACTGTTTCAGCTGCTCGCCACTTTCGCACTGGTGCTCGTCATCAACGACGCGGTGCAATACGTGTGGGGGCCGGAGGACCTGCTCGGGCCGCGGGCGCCGGGATTGCGCGGGTCGGTCCAGCTCCTCGGGCGCAACTTTCCGAGCTACGACCTGTTCCTGATCGTCATCGGGCCGATCGTGCTGCTGCTCCTCCACCTGATGCTCAAAAAAACTCGCTTCGGACGGTTGATCCGCGCCGCCACCCAGGATCGCGAGATGGTCGGCGCGCTCGGCGTCAATCAGGCAATGCTGTTCACCACCGTATTCGTGCTCGGCTCATTCCTCGCCGGCTTCGGCGGCGCGCTGCAGGTGGCGCGCGAGCCGGCCAATCTGGGGCTCGATCTGATCGTGATCAGCGACGCGTTCGTCGTCGTGGTGGTGGGCGGCATGGGCTCGATCCCCGGTGCCTTCCTCGCGGCCATCATCATCGCCGAGGTGAAGGCGCTCTGCATCGGGCTGGGCGTGGTCCACTTCGGCGACTTCGCCGTCAATTTCTCCAAGCTCACGCTGGCGGCGGAGTTTATCGTCATGGCGATCGTGCTGATCGTTCGGCCCTATGGCCTGCTCGGCCGCCCGCAAGCCGTGGTGCGCAATCCTGCCGAGATCGACGACCCGATCCGGGCGGCGACCCTGCCGCTCAAGCTCGCCGCCGCGACGGTCCTCATCGGCCTGCTGCTGCTGCCGCTCGCCGAAAAGAGCTCGCCCTACGCGCTGGTTCTCGCCGTCGACGTGCTGATCGCAATCCTGTTCGCGACGTCGTTGCATTTCATCATGGGCCCCGGCGGCATGCATTCCTTCGGCCACGCCGCCTATTTCGGCCTCGGCGCCTATGGCGCCGGGCTGATGGTGAAGTTCCTCGCCGCTCCGACGCCGGCGGCGCTCGCGACGGCGCCGCTCGCCGCGCTGGCGGGGGCGCTGCTGTTCGGCTGGTTCTCGGTCCGGCTGTCCGGCGTTTATCTCGCGATGTTGACGCTCGCATTTGCCCAGATTGTCTGGTCGATCCTGTTCCAGTGGGAGGACGTCACCGGCGGCTCCAACGGCATCCTCGGCATCTGGCCGCAGGCGCCGTTCGACAGCCGGTCCGCCTTCTATCTGCTGACCCTTGCGGTGGTCGTCGCAGGGATACTGCTGTTGCGGCGGTTCCTGTTCGCTCCGTTCGGCTATGCCATGCGTGCCGGGCGCGATTCGCCGCTGCGCGCGGAAGCGATCGGGATCGACGTCAAACGCGTGCAGTGGATCGGCTTCGCCATCGCCGGCGCATTCGGCGGCATCGCCGGGGGTCTCTTTGCCTTCGCCAAGGGGACCATCGCCCCCGACGTGGCGTCGATATCGCGCTCGATCGACGGCATGGTGATGGTCCTGCTGGGCGGAATCCAGACGCTCACCGGACCGATCGTCGGCGCCACGGTATTCGCTCTCCTGCAGGACAATGTCATGCGCCAGACCACGTTCTGGCGCGGTTTGCTCGGCGCCATCATCCTGCTGCTGGTGCTGGTATTTCCGGGCGGGATCGTCGGGGCGCTGGGCAAGCGGCTGGCGGCGCGGAGAAAGCCCGCATGAGCATCCTGTCGGTGCGCAACCTGTCGAAGGCATTCGGCGGCGTGCACGCCGTCGACAACGTGAGCTTCGACGTCGGGCAGGGCGAGTTCCTGGCGCTGATCGGTCCCAACGGCGCGGGCAAGTCGACCTGCTTCAACATGATCAACGGGCAGCTCATGCCCGATCACGGCGACATCCGCTTCGCGGAGCGCAGCATCGTCGGCTTGCAACCGCGCGACGTCTGGCGTCTCGGCGTCGGCCGCACCTTCCAAGTCGCGGCAACCTTCGGCTCGATGACCGTGGCCGAGAACGTCCAGCTTGCGCTAATTAGCCACCACGGCGAGATCTTCCGCCTCGGAGCGGCTTTCGCCGGCCGCCATCGCAGCCGGGCAATCGAGCTGCTCGAGCAGGTCGGCATGGCGGGCGCCGCCGATCGCGCCTGCAAGGAGCTTGCCTACGGCGATGTCAAGCGCGTCGAACTCGCGATCGCGCTCGCCAACGATCCCCGCCTGCTGCTGATGGACGAACCAACTGCCGGCATGGCGCCGCGCGAGCGCAATGATCTGATCGCCCTGGTGAAGCGGCTGGTGATCGAGCGCAAGATTTCGGTCCTGTTCACGGAGCATTCGATGGACGTGGTATTCGCACATGCCGACCGCATCATCGTTCTGGCGCGCGGCGTGCTGATCGCGGACGGCAGTGCCGAAGCAATTCGCGCCGACGCGCAAGTGCAGCAGGTCTATCTCGGAACGGGCCGCACCTTCACCCCGCGCGCCGAGGCGCGGCCATGAGCCAACCGATGCTCGAGGTCGAGAATCTCAAGGCGTGGTACGGCGCCGCGCAGATCTTGTTCGATCCGTCCTTCCACGTCGGCCGTGGCGAGGTGGTGGCCCTCATGGGCCGCAACGGCGCCGGCAAATCGACCACGTTCAAGACGCTGATGGCGCTGATCCCGCAGCGCAGCGGAACGGTCCGCTTCCTGGGCGAGGACATTTCGAAACTCGAGGCCTTCGAGATCGCGCGGCTAGGCCTCGGCTTCGTGCCGGAGGACCGGCGCATTTTCTCCGATCTCACGGTGCTCGAGAATCTCGACATCGGGCGCCAGCCGCCACGGCGCCACGCCGACGGCGCGATGGCGCCGTCGTGGACGCCGGAGAAATTATTCGCGATCTTTCCCAATCTCGCCGGCATGCTCGATCGTCGCGGTGCCCATATGAGCGGCGGCGAGCAGCAAATGCTGACGGTCGCCCGCACCCTCATGGGCAATCCCCTGCTGGTCCTGCTCGACGAGCCCTCCGAGGGGGTGGCGCCGGTCATCGTCGAACAGATGGCCAATACCATCGTCGAGCTCAAGAACGAGGGGCTGTCGGTCCTCCTGTCCGAGCAGAACATCCATTTCGCCGCGCTCGTCTGCGACCGCGTCTATGTTCTCGAGAAAGGACAGATACAATGGCACGGCCGCATGGACGACCTCGCCAAGGATGTCGCGGCACAACGGCGCCTGCTGTCGCTATGACCGCGAGCGCCCTTGCCCGGCGCCGACGGCGCGCCGCGAAAAGCGAGTATCGGCTCGACGAGCAGGTCGGCTTCCTGCTGCGCGTCGCGATGCAAAGACATACGTCCATATTCATGTCGCGGATCATCAAAGGGCTGACGCAGACGCAGTTCGCCGCACTGGCGAAATTGCGGGAAGTCGGACCATGCTCGCAGAATCAGCTCGGGCGCCTGATCTACCTCGACGCGGCCACGACCAAGGGCGTGGTCGACCGGCTCGAGGCGCGCCGCTTCATTACTGCCCGCCAGGATTTGCACGATCGCCGCCGGCGCGCGATTGCGCTGACCGACGCCGGCCGCGGCGTCGCCGATGCCGCCGTCAAGGTCGCCCGGCAAATCACCCGCCAAACGCTGCTGCCGCTCAGCGGCAGGGAGCAAAGAACCGTCATTCGTCTGTTGAAAAGATTGATCTGAGCGGAGGGGAGCGACGGCGCCGAGAACGCTCGCTTGGGCGGCAGACTAACGTTCACTTGAGCCGGCACCCGAACGGATTGGCATGGACGACCTGCGCGAGCAAATCGGAGAACTCGAAGTTCGCATCGAGGACCTTGCCGAAACCATCGAGCGGTGCCGGAAGCTCATTCTCATCTCCAAGGCAGCGATCGCCGTCGGAAGCATATCGATCCTGGCAATCGTGCTCGGAGCGATCACGGCAGATCCGCTGGCCCTGGTGGGAGCGATTACGGCCGTTATCGGGGGCGTCGTCCTGTTCGGCTCGAACACCAGCACATCCGAGCAGGCTGCGGCGGCCTTGCAAGCCGCCGAGGCACGCAGAGCCGAGTTGATCAACGATCTCGACCTGCGGGTGGTGGGAGACGGAAATGACGCGGGCCTGCGACGTTTGAACTGACGGATGACGGCGGCCGTCGGGAAACCGCTCCGCCAAGCGTGCCGTGGGCGCCACGGAGTTTTCTCCGCGGGCCATTCAGGTCTTTTCCCGCTTGAGAATGTCGCGCAGGCGCTGCGGCGTCACCGGCAGCCGGGTGATCGCGCCCGGGATCCCGACCGCATCGTCGATGGCCGCGGCAATGGCCGCCCCGACCGCATTGATGCCGCCCTCGCCCGCTCCCTTCAAGCCGAGCGGATTGAGCGGTGACGGCGCGTCCTCGGTGATCAGCACATCAAGCGCAGGGACCTCGCGCGCGGTCGGCATCAAGTAATCGGCGAAGTTGACCGACAACGGCTCGCCTCGCTCGTCGTACAGGAATTCCTCGAGCAGGGTGCCGCCGACCCCCTGGGCGAATCCGCCCGCAAGCTGGCCTTCGACCAGCATCGGATTGACCGCCCGGCCGACGTCATAGGCGAGGAGATAGCGCTCGATCGTCACGCCGCCGGTGTCGCGATCGACCTTGGCGACGGCAATGTGCACGCCATAGGGATAGTTCATGTGATCGCTATAAAACCAGCCTTCGGCCGCGAGGCCCGGCGCGCGCGCGCCGCGCAGCTTCGATGCCGGCTCCAAAGCCTTGGCAATCTCACCCAGCGTCATCGAGGGCCCGGCGACGGCGCCCGCGCGCACGACCCTGCCGGCGACGACGTCGAGCGCATCGGCGGATTGCTGCAGCAGTTCGGCGGCGACGTCGATTGCCTTGGCGCGGACCTCGGCCGCGGCAATGCGCGTCGCCTCCCCGGTCATCACCGTCACCCGCGATGCAAAGGCGCCCATGCCGAAAGCAATCCGGTCAGTGCGGCCGTGCACGACCCGCACCCGTCGATAGTCGACGCCGAGTGCGTCCGCGCAGATCTGCGCCACGACCGTCTCCACGCCCTGGCCGAGCGAAGCCGCGCCGGTGACCACCTCGACGAGACCCGACGCATCGACGGACACCCGCACGCCATCGTAAGGGCCGAGCCCGCTCTTCTCCACGAAGATGGCAAGGCCCGCGCCGACGCATTCGCCGCCGGCGCGGCGCCGACGCAGCTCATCCCCGAGCTCGCTCCATTTGACCCTGCTCAGCGCCTTGTCGAGCAGGCCGGCATAGTCGCCGGAATCGAGCACGATCTCGGTGCCCAGCGTCCCCAGGGGGCGGGTATAGGGCATGGCTTCCTTGGCAATGAGATTGCGCCGGCGGACCTCGACGCGATCGATCCCGACCCGCGCCGCGATCGCATCCATCAAGCGCTCGCGCACGAACGTGCTCTCGAATCGTCCCGGGGCACGATAGGTGCCGCCCGGCGTCTTGTTGGTCAGCCGCACATGGCCGAGCGCCCGATAGGCCGGCACGCGATAGGGCCCCGGCAACATCGCCGCCGTGAGATCGGGCACGGTCGCCGCGTGCGTGCGAACGTAGCCGCCCTGGTCGTGGAAGAATTCGTCGTCGATGGCGAGGATGCGGCCGTCGGCGTCGACCGCGGCCTGCACCCTGTGCCGCTGCTGGCGCGAGTGATTGGCGGCGATCAAATGCTCGCGCCGGTCCTCGATCCATTTCACCGGCCGGCCGAGCCGCAGCGCGGCGAGGCAGACCAGGACGTCCTCGGGATAGAGCTCGCCGCGGATGCCGAAGCCGCCGCCGACATGGCCCTCGAACAATTGCACGGTCGAGGGATCACGGCCCAGCATGCGGGCGATATTGTCTCGGTTCCAGTGCGGCACCTTGGCGGCGCCGTGAAGCTCCAGCACGTCGCCGCCGGCGTCGTAGCGCGCGATTGCACCGCGGGTTTCGAGTGGAACGCCGGAATGGCGCCCGACCGCGAGATCGAGCTCCACCACCGCATGCGCGTCGCGGCATGCGGCTGCGAGGTCGCCGTACGACTTCTCCAGGATCGCCGCCTCGGTCGAACGGCCGTGTTCGAACTCGCCCGGGCTGTCGCTCGCGTCGAGGATGACCGGCAACTCCTCGACCTCGACTCTGACGAGATCGGCCGCGTCTTCCGCAAGATATGCGTCGGTCGCGAATACGGCTGCGACCGGCTCGCCGACGTAGCGCACGCGCTGCCGGGCCAGAACGGGCTGGCGATAGGGTGCCAGCCCTTCGATGCGCGTCAGCCGGAAATCGATCGGCGGAATATCGGAGACATCGGACGACGTCCACACCGCCGCGACCTCCGGCAGTGCCCGCGCCGCGGCGCTGTCGATCGAGACGATCCGGCCATGCGCGTGGCTCGACCGCACCACTCGCATGTGCAGCATGTGGGGAAAAGCGACGTCGGCGGCAAACCGTCCGCGGCCCGTCACCAACGGCCGGTCCTCGAGGCGCGGAACCGAACGTCCGATCACGCTCATGTCAGGTCCGTATCCGCGCGGAGGCCGCACGCAGCGCGGCTCGAATACGCTGCGGCGTCGCCGGAAACTCGTCGATCGACACGCCGAAGGGCGACAGCGCGTCGTTGATGGCATTGACCACCGCGGCAGGCGCGCCGATCGCGCCGCCTTCGCCCAGCCCCTTCGCCCTGGTGATGGACGCGTCCGTCCAGGTCTCGAGATGATGGATCTCGATCGGCGGGATCTCGCGCGCGGTCGGCGGCAGATAATCGGCCAGGGACGCTGTCAGGATATTGCCGGTCTCGTCGTAGACGATCTCCTCGAGCAGCGCGTTGGCGATGCCCTGGGCGACGCCGCCGTGGATCTGTCCGTCGACGATCATGGGATTGATCAGGCGTCCGGCGTCTTCGGCGACCAGGAACCTTTCGATGATGACTCCCCCGGTCTCGACGTCGACTTCGACCATGGCCACGTGACAGGCGTTGGAGAACGTCCCGGGCGGATCGTAGGTCGCGCTCTCCGCGATGCCCGGTGTGACCTCGCCTTTGAAGCGATGGGTCTGATGATAGGCGGCGCGCGCCAGCACCGCGAGCGGGATTGCGCGATCGGTGCCGGCGACGCGAGCGGCATTGGCTTCGAGCACGATGTCGTCCGCCGACGCCTCGAGCAGGACGCCGGCCATCGTCGCGAGCTTGGCGCGGACTTTGCGCGCCGCCAACAGCGTGGCACCGCCGGCAATGACCAGCGAGCGGCTGGCGAAGGTGCCCCAGCCGTACGGTGTGCGGTCGGTATCGCCATGCACGATCTTGATCCGATCGGGTGACGTGCCAAGCTCGTCGGCGATGATCTGCGACAGCGTGGTGCGCAGACCCTGTCCGTGCGGGGACGCACCTATTCGCGCCTCGATGAAGCCGGAGGGATCCATGGCCATCTCGACGGTCTCCCAGCCAGGCGTCACCTCCATGCCGCGGGCAGCGAAGGCCGGCGTGCCATAGCCGGTGCGTTCGGAGAATGTTGCGAAGCCGAGGCCGAGATGGCGTCCTTCGCTGCGCGCCTTCGCCTGGCGGGTGCGAAACGCCGGGACGCCGATCGCTTGCACCGCCGCGTCAAGGGTTTCGACATAGCTCGCTTCGTCGAACACCAGACCGGTCGCCGACGTATAGGGGAACGTCCTGACCAGGTTGCGGCGGCGGATCTCGATCGGATCGAGGCCGAAAGCAGCGGCCGCCTGGTCCATCAACCGCTCGATCGCGAAGGTGATCACCGGACGCGAGACGCCGCGATACGGCGCCATCGGACAGGTGTGGGTGACGACGCCGCGCGCGATGCAGGCATATTCACGCACGTCGTAGGGGCCCGGCATCTCCGCCATCGCCATCAGCGGCTCGACGCCGCAGGTCGTGGGGTAACAGGAATAGGCGCCGACATCGGCGACGATATCCGCGTCGAGGGCGATCAGCTTCGCATCGGCGTCGAATGCGCCCTCGAGCGAAATCGACTGGTCGCGGCTGTGAAAGCAGGCGACGAGATTCTCGCGCCGGTCTTCGACCCATGCCACCGACGTCCCGAGCTTGCGCGCGAGCCAGGCCACGACCACGAATTCGGGCGCCAGCGACATCTTCTGCCCGAATCCGCCGCCGACATCGGGGGCGATCACGCGCAGATCCGATTCCGGCATGCCGATCAGATCGGCGATGATCGTCCGCATCGCATGCGGCATCTGCGTCGCGCAGGTGAGCGTCACTCGCCGGCTGGCGGAATCCCAGGCCGCATGCGCGGCGCGCGGCTCCAACGGCAGTGCATTCTGCCGACGCGAGCGGATATCGAGCCTGATCCGCCGATGCGCGGCCGCCACCTTGAGGTCGAAGCCGGGCGTCTTCAGGCGTCCTTCGACCACGACGTTGCCCGCCGCCTCGCCGTGGACCAGCGGCGCGCCGGCCGCAAGCGCCGCACGCGCGCCTATGACCGCGGGCGTCTCGTCGATTTCGACCGCGACCACATCGGCAATGTCTTCGGCTTCCTCCCGGGTGGGCGCGACCACCGCCGCCACGGGCTCGCCGACGAACCGAACGACATCCTTCGCCAGCACCGGCTGGCTGATGGGGACATAGTTGAACTTGTGCAACATCGGCTGGATCGGCTTGACCGCGGCGAGCTCGGCGGCGGTGATCACGGTCGCCCCCGCGGGTGCGGCGATGCGCACGATCCGGCCGCAGGCGACTGCACTCCTGACGAAGCGCACCCAGCATGCGGCCGGCAGGTCGCCCGTGAACCGGCCACGGCCGGCCACCAAAGTCGGATCCTCGAGGCGCCGGATCGAGCGGCCGACCCAGCCCGGGCCGCCATCCTTCTTCACGTCGACGGCCATCGCGCCTCGCGCATCGCCAAATCTGTTTTTGGCCAAATCTATTTCACGTATGGGCCGAGCTGGGCGGCGGCCGCCTCGGCAAATGAATGATCGATCCCGCGCGCGATAACCCCATCCGTCTTCTCCAGCCGCCGCTCCGGACCGCGCGTCAGGACCATCAACGCCTCTCCTCTGGCCATCAGCGCCGGTCAGCGCAGCCGAGCGAACACGCGGCGCGGGTTCCCGTCGGCGATCGCATCGATCTCGGCGGCCGGCAATCCCGCCGAGCGCAGCAGCGCGAGCGGCTCCATATCGGCGGGCGGGAACGAATAATCCGTCCCCAGCACGACATTATCAAGCCCGGCCAGGTCGATGAGAAAGCGCAAGGCTTTGGGTGCGTGGACGATGCTGTCATAGGCCATCTGCGGGGCATAGGCCGAGGGCGCCTTGGCCGCGACATCGCCTTGGGCGGCGCGGTCCATGCGTCGATGCATGACGTCGAAACGCCCGGCGAGATAGGGATAGGCGCCCCCGCCATGGGACAGGACGAGCTTGAGGGCGGGGAAACGGTCCAGCACCCCGGACATCAAGAGCGAGCCGACACCGAGCGTGGTGTCGAAGGTATACTGCGCAACCTGCGCGAGACCGAACTTCGCGGCCCGCGGCGCAGGTCCGACCAGAACGGGATGGATCAGCACCGGCATGCCGAGCGTTTCCGCCTCGCGCCAGAACGCCTCCAGCGGAACCTCGCCGAGATTGACGTTCTCGACATTGCTCGAAATGATCACCCCGCAGGCGCCGAGACTGGCGACGCGCGCGAGCTCTTGCGCCGCAGCCTGCGCATCGATCAGCGGAACCGAGCCGATCCAGGCAAACCGATCCGCGTTGTCGGCGCACCACTCCGCCAATGTATCGTTCAGGATCCGGTGCCACGCGGCGCACGCATCCAAGGCCAGGCCGTAACCGAAAATGTCCGGCCAGGTGCCGACGATCTGGCGCTCGATGCCCTGGGCGTCGAGCCAGGTGCGCCGCTGTGCGGCCGGCTCCAGCAGGCGGGGAAAGAACGGGCGTACCTTGAACCCGTAGTCGAAATGCAGCGCCGGCGGCGCGCCGTCCGATCGCACGAGCCGCACGCCGATGTCCTTCCCCCGGGCAGCGACCGCGTCGATCAGTTGCGGCGGAACGTAATGGGCATGAACGTCGATGGGCATGCGGGGCCTGTCAGCGAGGATTCGGCAATGCGCGGGAGGCAATGGCGGCCAGCGCCGGGATGCCGCCCACGCTCCGGCTCGAGCGCAAGGGTCGGTCCGCAGCAGCGCGGTTCCCAGTGGTTGCCACGAATGCGCGCATCGCGACCACGGCTCGCCGTGAACTCAGGCCGCGCCGGTCCGGCGCATCCCGGCCGCCGCGCTGCGCACCGCCTTGACGATGTTCTGATAGCCGGTGCAGCGGCAGAGATTGGACGACAGGACGTCCAGGATCTCTTCGTCCGTGATGTCGGCATGGGTCTCCAGCGCGTTCACCGCCAGCATCAAGAAGCCGGGCGTACAGAACCCGCACTGCAGCGCGTGATGGGAAATGAACGCATCTTGCAGCGGATGCAGCGTGTCGCCGTCGGCAAGCCCCTCGACCGTCCGGATGCGCTTGCCCTGCGCCTGAACCGCGAACATCAGGCACGACCTGACGGCGTCATCGTCGAGGATGACCGTGCAGGCGCCACAGATGCCGTGCTCGCAGCCGATATGCGTGCCGGTCTGTCCGCACTCGTCGCGGATGACATCGGCAAGCGTCTTTCTCGGCTCGACCCGAACGGCGTAGCTGCGCCCGTTGATGTCGAGCTTGATCTCGACCTTTTCGGTCATCACCCGCTGTTCGCCTTGCGTGGGAACCGAGCCACTCTCGTCGGTCATTGCGAAGACTGCTCCAGCGCGCGGCGCACGAGGACGCGCACGAGGTCGCGCCGGTACTCCGCGTTCGTTTGCGCATCTTCCATCGGATCGATTGCCGCGGCTGCACAGTCGGCAGCGGCGACGAAGCTGTCGGCTCCGGGCGCACGGCCGGCGAGCACGTTCTCGGCTTCGGCGATCCGACGGGCATGCGGCTCGGCACCGCCGACCGCAAGCCGTGGCTCGACGATCCGTCCGTCCTCGATACGGTAGACCGCCAGCGCCATGGCGATGGCGAAATCGCCGGCCCGGCGGTTGAATTCGCAAAAGCCGAACCGGGTGTCCGGCGCAAGCAGCGGCAGGCGCACCTCGGTCAGCAACTCGTCCTCCGCGAGCGTCGTCGTCATGATCCCGGCGAAGAACTCGCGGGCGGGGACGATGCGGGTGCCGCGGGTGCTGGCCGCGACGATCTCGGCATCAAACGCGACGCAGACGGCGCACCATTCCGACGCCGGATCGGCGTGGGCGATGCTGCCGCAAAACGTGCCGCGCGTGCGAATGGGATAGTGGGCAATGTGGCGAACCACCGTGGACAAAAGCCGCCCAAGAGGGCCTTCGACCACGGGACGGTGGAACGCGGCATGCCGGACGCAGGCTCCGATGCAAAGCCGCTCGCCGTCGACCGCGAGCCGCCGCAGCGCCGCCACCCCGTTGATGTCGACGAGATGGGCCGGACGCGCCAAGCGGAACGCCATGATCGGCACGAGACTCTGGCCGCCGGCCAGGACCCGTCCGTCGAGCGGCGCCACTTGCGCCAGAACCGTGACCGCTTCATCGATGGTCCGCGGTGCATGATATCGGAAGGGAGCGGGCTTCATCTCGGACCTGTGTCAGACGGTGCGCCGCTCGGTCAATCCGACATTTCTGAATTGCCGGCCGCCGATCGCTCCTGCGCCTGCAACGCGTCGAGTGATACATGCATTTTGCGGCGTGTAAAGAAGGCCGACGGCGCGTCGCGCATCAAGCCTTTTTGCCCGCGGCCTCGGGGCGAGCCTGCACCTTGGCGCCGTCGACCAGGTCGACCGCCGGGTTGAGGATCACCTGGTCGCCCTCTTTGACGCCGTCGCGGGCCTCCACCTCCTGCCCGAAATCGCGCATCACCGACCGGCACGCTGGACGCATTGAATTGTACGACGTGCATCGCGAGCGGGTTTGCGCAACGCGGCCTCAAGCGAAGCCCATGGCTCGAAGCCACTTGCTCGGGCCGCAACGTATTCATGGATCGGCAGGGGACTTTAGCTGTATTGCCGTGATTGGCTCGGTTTCGCGTCAATGTCCGCGCAGGGCGACGCCGCGGATCGCGACGCTGCGACATGGCGGCCATGGAACCAGGCAAGGACGCGGGCGCCTTCCGCTTGATCCGCGGCAGGCCCGCCGAAGCGGGCGGAACGGCGGCGCACCGGCGGCGTATCCGGCGGCCTCGCGCGGCGCTCAGTGGGAACCGCTGAAGTCCATCGGCAGCCGGCATTGCGCCACGCGCACCTTCCTGGTCGGCGCCGGCGTATTTCGACTGTGTCCGACGAAGCGCGGCACACCGGCGGTCACGACGGCTGCGACCGCGGCGACATCGCCGTTCTCGAGCGCGTCGATCGCACTCGCCTGCGAGCCGCCCAGGGCGGCGTCCAGGACCACGACGTCGGCGTCGCACCCTGCGCGCAAATATCCGCTGTTCAGGCGATAGACCGATGCATTGCTGCCGGTTGCAGCGGCGATCGCCATGTCCGTCGGGATGTCCGCAAGGCTCGCCAGATGGCTGATGGTGTAGAGCATGCCGAGCGGCATAATTCCGCTCCCGGTCGGCGTGTCGGTCGCGATCAGAAGACGCTCGAACTGACCGGCCGCCTTCAACAGCTTCGCGGTGAGCAGGCAGGTGCGCAGATTACCGGCGGTACAGACCTGGAGCGCGATCTTCGTCTCGTTGACCAGGCGCGGGAAATCGCGATCCGGCATGGCGATCGGTCCGCCGTTGACATGGAAGGAAACGTCCGGGTCCATGGCGATGAGGTGGTCGCCCCAGATGCCCGACGATCCCGGAATCGACGACCCGCCGGTGTGGACGGTGGTGATCAGGCCGTGCTTCTTGGCCCATTGCACCTGCGGGACATAGTCGAACGGGGTGGCGAACGCGCCGAAGCCCGCCTTGGCGAGCCACACGCCCTTGGCTGCGAGCTCGCGGAAGTCCTGTTCGGTCAGGCCGGGCTCGAGAATGACGGAGCCGGCGCAGACCTTCATTCCCCCCGGCCGGTAGCTTTCGAAGCATTTCTTCGCGGCGACCGCGAGCGCCTTGACGCCTTCGGGATCTTTCGGGCGGCCCGGCACGTGCACCTCCGAGGCGGTGATGCAGGTCGTCGTTCCGCCGTGAAGATAGCTCTCGAGAAAGCCGACGGTCCGCTGGCGCGGCGTGTAGTCGCCGAAGGTGATGTGGACGTGGGAGTCGATCAGGCCCGGGATCGCGGTGGCGCCGTCGGCGTCGATCACGACGTCGCAGGACGAGAGCTCGGCCGCGGCGACGGTCCCGACCTGCGTGATCGTTCCGCCCTCGGTGATGATGGTGTCGCCGGCGATCCTCGGCTGGCGCCAATCGCCGGAGATGATGGTGCCGAGATTGGCGAGTGCGCACTTCATCGTCGATCGCTTTCCGCGCTCATCGGCCGCTACACCAGGCCGTCCTGCCCGCGGATGTCCTCGTAGCGAAGCCCTCCGACCCGGGCGTGCAGCCGTCCGCGATTTGCGAGGCACACGATGACGGCGATTTGGTTCGGCAACGGCGCATCCGGCAGCGTGATGGTCATTCCGTCGTAGTGCGACCGCACGTACAGCGCATCCTTGCAGGCGAGCGGGATATCGATCGATGCACCGGGAGCGGCGCGCTTGGTGAAGGAAGCGATCCACGCCTTGCCGCCGCCGACGGCGCGCCGCAAGGGCTCGGCGAAGGTGGTGGTGATCAGCGCATTCGCATGTTCCTGCTCGCCGGCCAGACCCACGATTCCGCCCTTGCCGTAGCTCTGGACCGGATAGGGACCGAGCGCGGCCAGGGCGGCTTCCGCCAGCTTGCCGCCGAGTTCCTCGCTGGCTTCTATCAACGGGCGCAGGTCGTCGACACGGCGCATGGCGTAGGGATTTTCGACCACCGCGACAGCCGCGACCTTTCGCAGCGGCGGATTCGACGAGTCGGCACCTTCGGGCTCCTCGTGCTCGACGAAGCTGAACAGCCTTTCAATCCGAAGTCGCACCAGCCGCTCCCGGGACTGCGGGGATCCCTGTCTCTCGTCCGTCTCGCTATGTCTGCTATCGCGGATAGCATCCCGTCAAGCGCCGGCTGCGCCCCATGCCGCTCTGACAGACGGGGGGTGAGCCGTTGAGATCCTTCCGGGCGCCGCGCTGCCCCGGCGGCAGAGGGCGATGTCCTCAACGTCCATTGTGAAACGAACCGGTGAAGCCGCGAGCCCGCAGGACATGGGCTTTGCGTTTCTCGACCTTCACGGGTCCTCGACCGAGCGCCATCGCGCACTGGGTCCGCGTTCGCGCGGTGCGCGCATGCCAGGGGAACGAGAAAGGGACGATCTGATGCGTGGCAACAAGGTCGATGGCGAAAGTGGGTAAGGCAGGTTCCAAGCTTTTGCTTTAGCCGCTCCCCTCGTGCCCACAATCAGTTACTTGCGCAACCAACACGAATTTCTTAGGCGAGCCGCGAATTGTCACGTACTGATCTCGGTCATCGCCACGAGGTCATTGCAAATGAACGAAGATGCGCGGGAATGCTTGAAG
The DNA here is from genome assembly GCA_963821505.1 of uncultured Alphaproteobacteria bacterium. Classification (GTDB taxonomy): domain Bacteria; phylum Pseudomonadota; class Alphaproteobacteria; order Rhizobiales; family Xanthobacteraceae; genus VAZQ01. Next base: position 123,907 of record CAWGEH010000033.1, on the reverse strand, counting down.
CGTGCTGCGGAGTGCGCCCGCTTGGCGGAGGCTGAATCGGAACCGGCGATGAGGGCCTATCTCACGAAGCTCGCGTCGTCCTGGGCGCAGGCTGCGCAGATGCCTCAACGCAAGCTCGAAGACGCCTGACGATTTAGTTCCGGCTCCCCCCGGTCCATGCAAAGGAAAAGGCCCCGCCCTTTCGGACGGGGCCAGCAACTCACCGATCCACCTCGACGTCGACGCCGGGACGAGACCTTCTGATCTCGACGCTCGGCGCTGGGTGCCGCCGGCGTTCCTCGATGATGACATCACGGTCGCGGGTGCCTCTGCCGACCGTCAGGTCGCGGTCTCGATCGACGCAATGCTCGTTGCACAACGGACCCACGCAGTTTTGACTGCAAACTCGTTCCGCGCTCGCGGGCAGCGAGAGAGCGGCCGAACCTGCCATCGCGACCGCGAAAGCAAAAACATGAGCTGTTCGCATCTGTGGTCTCCTCGATTGTTCACCCTGAATCAAACGCAAAGAGGTCAATGCCGTTCCGAGGGTTTCCTCTTTTCCCCGCGCAACGGTTCACCCAGCTCCATCTCGGCGGCTTCGGCTCCATCTTGGGCGCGATATCGCGCTCCCTTCTGGGGATCGACGCGATGTGCCAAACCGGACGTTTAGCTGTGTCCCAAGAAGGTCGCAGCGGCTAGCGTGCGAGTGGGGTTGTTGGCTTGATGCCTTGCACTTTGCTCCGGTGACGGCGGGAGATCATCATGAATGGCGATGCAGCGGGGTTCATCGGCAGCATCCCGCAGCACTATGATCGAAGCTTGGGGCCGCTGATTTTCGTCGACTATGCCGCGGACATCTCGCATCGGGTCGCCGCTTGCAATCCCGCGCGGGTGCTGGAGACGGCGGCCGGGACCGGGATCGTCACGCGCTGGTTGCGCGATGTCTTGCCTGCCGGCGTACGCTTGACGGCGACCGATCTCAATCCGCCGATGCTCGAAATCGCGCGCACAAAGTTTCGATCCGGCGAGCAGGTCGAATTCCAGCCTGCCGATGCCACGGCACTGCCCTTCGCGGATAGCAGCTTCGACGCGGTCGTGTGCCAATTCGGCGTGATGTTCTTTCCCGACAAGGACAAATCCTATCGCGAGGTTTATCGCGTCCTGGCCCCTGGCGGCCACTATCTGTTCAACATCTGGGATTCGCATCGCCACAACCCGTTCGGCAAAATCGCGCACGAAGTCGTGGGAAGCTTTTTTTCTGCCGATCCGCCTCAGTTCCAGAGTGTGCCGTTCTCCTATCGCTTCGATCCGATCAAAGAGTCCATGGTCGACGCGGGATTCACCGACATCAACGCCGCCGTAGTCAGGTTGGAGAAGGAGGTCCCGGACCACGAGAGTTCTCGCACGCGGGTTGGTTTATGGCAGCCCGATCATCGACCAAGTCCGCCAGCGCGGCGGCGTCGAGGCCGAACGTATTGTCGATGCGATTGTGCGGGAATATCGCTGTGAATTCGGCACCGATCCGGGACGCATGCCCCTTCAAGCAATCGTATTTTCTGCCAAAAAGCCCTGCTGACGCCGGTCCCTGCCCGTCGCGCCGCGATGTGATAGCCTGTGTCACAAGCTGGTGGAGGCACATGAGGGGCCGACTGCCGACACCTCCATTCAGAACAATTCAGGGCTGCCCCAAGGACTGGCCGGCCACTCCGCGGCAGGCTGAGCATGCGGCAAACCGACTGCACGGCCGTGAGTAGCAGTCATGACCGATAGCCGGGGTATGGGAGGAAGCCCGTGCTCGACATGAAGCGGCGGGACTTCATTGCAACGGGCGGTAGCGCCGCTCTATTGCTCGCGGTCGAGGTGGGGCGCGCGCGTGCGCAACAGCCGGCGAAGCTGGGCGTGACGATCCCGAAATCGTTCCTGGTGCGCGCCGACGAGGTGATCGAATGAGACGGCGCGAGTTCATCACGCTCGTCGGCGGTGCGGCCCTCGCGTGGCCGCTCGCGGCGCGGGCGCAGCAAGTGCCGACGGTAGGCTATCTCCACAGCGGTTCGGCTGCGGCTTTTGCGCAAGAGACCTCCGCTTTTCATCAAGGCTTGCGCGACGCAGGTTATCTAGACGGTCAGAACGTCCTCATCGAGTACCGCTGGGCCGAAGGTGAGCCCGGCAGGCTCCCAGAGCTCGCGGGCGACCTCGTGCGGCGAGATGCCGCCGTCATTGCCGCCATAGGGGGCGACGTTGTCGCACTCGCAGCGAAACGAGCGACGGCGAGCATCCCTATTGTGTTCTTGAACGGCAGCGATCCGGTCAGATCCGGGCTCGTTGCCAGCATCAATCGGCCTGGCGGCAATGTCACGGGTGTGAGCTTGTTTGCAGGTACGCTGGATGCCAAACGGCTGGAGCTGCTACACGAGCTGGTGCCGCGGGTCGCTTTGGTCGCGGTGCTCGTCAATGCGCTCGTGGCGGAAACAGAGGCGCGCTCCCGAGTGCTGGAGCAGGCGGCACGCAATCTCAGGATCCGTCTTCTCTTCCTGGACGTCAGCAAAGAACACGATTTCTCGCCGGCTTTTGAAGCGATTGCCCGCGAGCGAGCAGGAGCGCTCTTCGTCAGTGGAAGTCCATTTTTCCTCGACAGACGTGAGCAGCTCACCGGCCTTGCCAGCCATTACGCCATTCCTGCCGTCTATGCATGGCGCCAGGCGGTCGCTGTGGGCGGTCTGCTGAGTTACGGAACAAGTATCGCCGAGGGCGCTCGACAGACGGGCGCCTACGTCGGGCGGATTCTCAAGGGAGAGAGTCCGGCCGAGTTGCCAGTTCTGCAGCCGACGAAATTCGAGTTGGTAATCAAACTCAAGACTTCCAAGGCGCTCGGCCTCGATGTGCCGGCAAAGTTGCTCGCGCTCGCCGACGAGGTGATCGAGTGAAACGCCGCGAGTTCATCACATTGCTCAGGGTGACGGTCGCATGGCCGTTGGCGGCGGGCACCGAGTTGCCGGCCGCAACAGCACATGATCTGGCTGAGTGAGCCAACTGACCGTGGCCGCAAAAAATTGCGCGCCCCCGTCGCGCCAATGCCGCTGACCTGGCGCAGCGGTAAGATCCGATACCGCGTCGAGTTTATTTACGTGTTTTGGCGCGCCCGAAGAGATTTCGAACTCCTGACCCCCAGATTCGTAGTCTGGTGCTCTATCCAGCTGAGCTACGGGCGCATTAGCGATTTCAGTAGGTTGGCAACGTCCGCCGGTTCGGCGGCGCTTTTTTGGCTCTCCTGCTGAAGCCTCCGCACAGGTGCGGAGGGTGGGATTTTTCCTATCGGCGGGGACGATATAGGCGGCTGGCGGAAACAGGGCAAGCGCCCAGCCCTCAGCCTTGGTCGTGGGAGGGCCCAGCTCCCGTGCTCCTGGCCGGGAACAGGATTTCAGCCCGCGCGATGATCCGGCCAAACCGGAACGTCATCCGCCGCAATCACCGGACCGGCGAGGTGTCGCTTGTCTCGCGAGTCCGGTCGAAGTGAACTACGGGGGCGCGGAGATCATGTGCCCGGGTTGCGGCGGGCATTCGAACGTTCATCTGCTGCCGACGCGTCGGGCTTGCGTGCGTCCCCGGGCGTGCCGCACCCCGGGACTTTGTCATCGGCGCCGGCTCCCGGCTAAAGCGAGGCAGAATGGACAATGATCAAGTCATGCCGGCGCGATCGCGGCGTATGCTATGCGCTTTGACCTTGCTCATGGCGGTCCTTCCCCGCGACGCGTGCGCGCAAGCCCTGCGTCCCGAGGAGCTGTTGAAGGCGGATGTGCCTCCCGCCGATCACCGGCTGTCGTATGGCCCGGGAGCGCTGCAATTCGGGGAACTGCGTCTGCCCAAGACCACCGGCCCGCATGCCGTGGCGATGATCATTCACGGCGGCTGCTGGGTCGATCGTCTTCCCGGGATGGATCCCCGCAGCACGAGTTTCGAACCGCTGCGGCCGCTCGCGGCGGCATTGACCAGCGCCGGCATCGCCACCTGGAATGTCGAGTACCGGCGGGCGGGAACGCCGGGCGGCGGCTGGCCGGGCAGCTTCGATGACCTTGCCCGCGCGACCGATTTCCTGCGAACCATCGCGCCGAAGTGCGATCTTGATCTCAAGCGCGTCGCGGCAGTCGGACATTCGGCCGGAGGTCAACTTGCGCTATGGGTTGCCGCCCGACCGAAGCTTCCCCCGTGGAGCGCCGTCTACACGGGGAGTGCGCTCGCGGTGCAAGCGGCAGTGGATATCGACGGTCCCCCGGACCTGGCAACTGCTCAACCCGAAGAGGGGAAGCTCTGCTGCGTTCCCGGGATCACGCAATTCCTGGGCGGCACACCCGCCGACCGGCCCGAGCGCTATCGCGAGGGCTCAGCGCTTGCGTGGCTCCCGCTCGGCCTCCCGCAAACGATCGTGGTGGCCAGCCTCCTGGAAGGCGCACGCAATCTGGTATCCAGCTATCAGGCCGGCGCTGCCGCGAAAGGGGACAATGTCACCGTCGTCACGCTCGACGGTTCCGGCCACTTCGACATGCTCCAACCCGGCACCAAATACGGCGGGAAAGTTCAGGAGCAGATTCTGTCTGCGCTCAAATGAGGGAGCCGGCGGATCGATCCGTTCCGGTCATCCTCGCGCGCGCTCGCCGCGCCGCGAGTTCGAGTTCGACCGCCTGGTCCGGAATCGAGAGGCGGAAAGTCGCCCCGATGGTGCCCTCGACCAGGCGGATCTCGCCGCCGTGGGCGCGCACCAGTTCGGCGACGATGGCGAGCCCGAGACCGACGCTGCCGGTGCGGGTCGAACCCTGAAACGCCTCGAACAGATGCGCGCGGGCGCGCTCGGGAAGCCCCGGCCCGGTGTCGGAGACCTCGATCACCACCACCGCGCCCTCGCGCCGGCCGGTGATGCGGACCTGGTCGCGGCCGGGATCCTTGGTGTCGCGGCTTTCGAGCGCCTGCAGCGCATTGCGCGCGAGATTGAGCAGCATGCGAAAGAGCTGGTCGGGGTCGGCGTCGACGACGAGGCCGCGCTCGACCGCGCCGATCCAGCGCACCGAAGCGTTGGGATCGAGCCCCAGCGTCTCGCGCACGTCCTCCACCAGCGGCTCGAGCGCGATCGGCCGGCGGTCGGGCGGCGGCTCCTGCACGCGACCGTAGGACAAAGTCGACTGGCAAAAGTCGATGGCGCGTTCGAGCGCGCGCATCAGCTTGGGCGCGAAGCGCTGCACGTGCGGATCGGAGATCTTGGCCAGGCGCTCGGAAAAGAGCTGCGCCGAGGAGAGAAGATTGCGCAGGTCGTGGTTGATCTTGGACACCGCGAGCCCGAGCGCGGCCAGACGGTTTTTCTGCTGCAACAGCGTGGCGAGATCGAGCTGCATGGCGGCGAGCTCGCGCTCGGCGGTCCCGATCTCGTCGGTGCGCTCCGAGGCCGTGATGATGCGTGCGGGATTTTCCGGATCGGCGCGGAACGCCACCATGTTGGCGGTCATGCGCCGCATCGGCCGCACCAGCAGGAAGTGCAGCGCGAGGTAGACGAGCGCGGCGGTGATCGCGGAAATGATCAGCGACAGGATGAGGATGCGGATGGAAAAATCCACCATCGCCTTGCGCAGCGGCGCCTCGTCCAGCACGATCTCGACGAACTCGCCGCCCATGGGCGCCGGGCCGACGACCCGCATGACGTCGCTGTCGGCGCAGAGCAATGTGTCGAAGGCATCGATGATGGCGCGGTGCCAGGACATGTTGCGCATGTCGATATCGTGATTGATCGCCGGCGGCATGTCGGAGGCCGCGAGCAGACGCCGCTGCTGGCCCATCTTTATGGCCACGGCGCGCGCGCCGATGCTCTCCAGGATCTGGCGCGCGACCGTGTCCGGGACCATGCCGCTCGGTGCGGTCTCGAATACCAGCGCCGCGGTATAGGCGGCCGAAAGCCGGTCGTGCAGCCAGTTCAGGCGGAAGTTGGCGATCGAGGGCACGTAGATCAGCACTTCCGCGATCATCACGAACAGCAGCGTGAGAACCAGAAGCTTGCCGGATAGCCCCAGGCGCGCCCGCGCACGGCTCGTCTCGTCCGCCGCAGCGGGTTGCTCGGTCATGTCCATTTGATCCTTGCGCCCCGGCTCACCCGAAGCGGCGCAGCAAAGCAACGAGGCGCCGCACCCGGTTGGTGGTCAATCTGGGGGTGAAATAGGTGATGCCGGCGCGTTTTCCAATCTCGGCCAGGGTTGGATACGGCATTATGATACCGGCAAGGGCGCGGATATTGAGGCGTCGGCTGATCGCCAGCGTCCAAGTGGTGATGAGTTCGCCGGCGCCGGCACCTACGATGGTGGCGCCGAGAATCCTGCCGCTGCCGTCGGTCACCACTTTGATGTGCCCCGCCGTCTCGCGCTCGGCCTGGGCGCGGTCGTTCTCGTGATAGGGCCAGCGCAGCACCCGGATGGCGAAACGGCGCGCCCTCGCCTCCGCCTCGGTGAGGCCGACATGGGCGAGTTCAGGATCGGTGAAGGTCACCCGCGGGATGAGGTCGGCGTCCACTTTCACCGGCAGGCGAAACAGCGCGTTCCGGATGACGAGGCCGGCGTGATAGTTGGCGACATGGGTGAATTGTCCCCGCCCCACCACGTCGCCGATGGCATAAACCCGTCTGTTGGCGGTCTTGAGCCCTTTGTCCACCACAACGCCGCTGCGGTCGTAGGCGATTCCGGCTTGCTCGAGGGCGAGACCATCCGCATTCGCCCGCCGGCCGGTCGCGATCAGGAGATGGCTGCCCTCGATCGTCTCTTCGCCCCCGCGACCGCGGACGATGACCGCGAGCTTCTTGCCCACCGCGTCGACGCGCACGACCGCAACGTCGCCGCGCAGGTCGACGCCCTCCCGCGCGAGCGCATCGAGCACGGTATCCGCGCATTCGGCGTCTTCGCGCGCAAGCGGCTGCGCCTGTTCCAGCACGGTGACCGCGCTGCCGAGGCGACGAAAGGCCTGGGCGAGTTCGAGACCCACGGGACCCGCGCCGACGACAATGAGGTGCTCGGGCTGCGTGGTGAGATCGAACACCGTCTCGTTGGTGAGGTAGGGGACGGTTTCAAGTCCAGGGATGGGCGGAATCGCCGGCGACGACCCGGTGGCGATGACGAAGCGCCGCGCCTTGATCTCGATCCCGTCGCCCACCACCACGGTGTCCCGGTCCTTGAAGCGCGCGGCGCCCGCGATCACGCGCACGCCGAGGCCGGTGAGCCGCTCCTTCGAGTTCGTTGGGCGCAATCGCGGCGATGACGCCGTGCACGTGCTGGTGGACTTTGCCGAAATCGATGGCCCCGACCCCGGCGGACACGCCGAAGGCGCGTGCTTCGGCGATGGCGCGCGCGCGCTTGCCGGCAGCGATCAGTGATTTTGAAGGCACGCAGCCGGTGTTGAGGCAGTCGCCACCGAGCTTGCCCTTCTCGATCAGCACGACCGGTACGCCGAACGCGGCGGCGGCTACGGCGACCGAGAGTCCGCCGGAGCCCGCGCCGATGACGCAGATGTCGGGTGTCAAGTATTCCGCCATGCCCTGCCCCACGATCGCCGGTGTCGTTGCGACCGCGGTCGCAATCCTGCTTGAGCGCGTCCCGATCTCGTCGAATCGGGGTACCCCTCTGGATTCCTCGATCTCGCGCATGCTCTCTGGTCGGAAAGCCGGTTCCCACTTTTCCGGAACATGCGCTAGCCCGACGGACGGGCGAGTGAGCGCGCCCGTAGATGCTTCACCACCACCGGAACGAGCGCCAGCACACCGAGCGCCGCCAGTGCGGCGAGAAGCTCGGGCGTGAGCGCGGCATTGATATGAAACTCGAGCCGGCAATCGGTGCGCGCGGCCGCGAGGCAGGACCGGTAGGCGGTTTGCTCCGCGACGATCACGCTGTTGAGGCCGGCGCCGACAAAGGCGAAGGCGAACGTCGCGGGAATGACGCCGAGCGCGGTGGCGGCGGCGAAGCTGGCAACGCCAACGCCGCACAGCGCCGGCACGAGATTGATGAGCCAGAACGGAAAGATCGGCACCAGCCGCAGGAACAGAAGATAGCTGAAGGCGTCCGCGCGAAAGCCTTTTGCGAGCTTCTGCGCCAGCGGCCCCGCGCGGCGCACGAGGTGCTCGCCCACCGCGCTCCTGGCGATCAGAAAGATGCAAATCGCTCCGATCGTCGCCCCGACTATTGCCGCCATCCCGCCGAGAACGCCACCGAACAGAATTCCGCCGATCACCGTGAGATAGAATCCAACCGGGACCGACAATGCGACCACCGCGATATAGAGGCCGACATAGGCCGCAACTGCGGAGGCTTCATGCCTCGCAATGAAGGCTTGCAGGACTTCGTGGTGCCTGACCAGCGTCTCGAACGAGAGCTGGCGATGCCAACCCATGGCGAGCACGCCGCCCGACACCAGCGCCACCACGATGAGCGGGACGACGCGCCGCAGCGGGAATTTCGAGGTTCCGGCGGCGGTCGCGGTTGACGGATCGTCCTTGGGGGCCATGACGGTCGATCTTAGCCGACCACCGGCGGGGAAAAGCTCGTTTCACCGTCTTTTGACGCCCGCTCACGCGCTTGTGGCGCGGTCGCGGGCGTCGCATTGACGACCAAGGGCAGCCTCCCGTATAAGCCGCGAGATTTTACGCGGCGGCCCCCGACAGTCCCGGGGGTTTGGGCGAGAGGCCAGGGCCTGTGCGCCGCGCGAGCGAGCCAACCACCGACATCCGACGGCCGGCGGAGAACGACCCGTGAAGCGGACCTATCAACCGAGCAAGCTGGTACGCAAGCGCCGTCACGGTTTTCGCGCCCGCATGGCGACCAAAGGCGGCCGCAAGGTCGTTGCCGCGCGCCGCGCGCGGGGGCGCAAGCGGCTCAGCGCCTGATGCCCCCCGCGGCGCGGCCGGCGGCGGCCCCATGGAGCGGCTGAGGCAACGTGCCGATTTCCTGGCTGCCGCGACTGGAGCGAAGGTGCCGACGGCGGCCTTCGTGTTGCAGGCGCGCAAGCGCGACGACAGTGGTCCGATCCGCGTCGGCTTCACGGTATCCAGGAAGGTTGGAACCGCCGTCGAGCGCAATCGGGTGCGGCGCCGGCTCAAGGAAATCGTGAGGCTATCGGACGCAACTGGTCTTTCTTCCGGTCATGACTATGTGCTGATCGGACGGCGCGCCGCCTTGTCGCTGCCATTCGAGCAGATCACTGAGGATTTCAAGCGCGCGCTGCGGCGGCTGCGGGTTCCCAAATGAGCGATCAAAAAAATACAATTCTTGCCATCGTGCTCTCCGCGCTGGTCCTGATCGGATGGCAGATCTACTTCGGCCTTCCGCAAATGGCGAAGCAGAAGCAGATCCAGCAACAGCAGCAACACCAGCAAGCGCAGGAACCGCATCAGCCGTCCGCTGCGACCCAGCCGCCGGCGGGAGCGCCCGCGCAACAGACCGGCGCTCCATCGGTACCGGGAGCGGCACCGCAGGCACCCGGGCAACCCGGCGCCGTTGCTCCCCAGACCGTCAGCCGCGAGGCTGCGCTCGCAGCGTCCCCGCGCGTGCGCATCGACGCGCCGAGCCTCTCCGGCTCGATCTCGCTCAAGGGCGCCCGGGTCGACGACCTCTCGCTCATCAAGTACCGCGAGACGGTCGATTCCAATTCGCCCGCGGTCGTGCTGCTCGAGCCGTCGGGAAGCCCGCATCCGTTCTATGCCGAATTCGGCTGGGTGGTGGCTGCGGGTACGACGGCAAAGACGCCGGCGGCGGACACGCTGTGGCGACAACAGGGTTCAGGCGCGCTGACGTTCGATCATCCGGTCACGCTCGTCTACGACAACGGAGAAGGCCTCGAGTTCCGCCGCACGATTGCCGTGGACACCAAATACCTCTTCACCATCAAGGACGAGGTCGTGAACAAGGGCGCCGCGCCCGTGACGCTCTATCCCTACGCGCTGATCTCGCGCCACGGAACGCCACCGACGCTCGGCTATTACATTCTGCACGAGGGGCTGATCGGCGTTTTCGGCGACAAGGGATTGCAGGAACGGACCTACGCGAAGATCGAAGAGAAGAAGTCGGAAAGCTTCGATGTCACGGACGCCTGGCTTGGTTTTACCGACAAGTACTGGGCGGCCACCCTCCTCCCCGACACCGCGGCCAGAGTGCGCGCACGATTTTCCTTCGAGCTCTCGAACAACATCAAGAAATATCAGACCGACTACCTCCTTGACGCGCAGACGATCGCGCCCGGCGCCACCGGCGCGGCCAATGCACGGCTGTTCGCCGGCGCCAAGGAGGTCGAGGTCGTCGACAACTATGAGAAGCAGCTCGGGCTCAACAAATTCGAGCTGCTGATCGACTGGGGCTATTTCCGTTTCATCACCAAGCCGATGTTCCTGGCGCTCGACTGGATTTATCGCCAGGTCGGAAATTTCGGCGTCGCGATCATGATCATCACCGTCCTGATCAAGATCCTCTTCTTGCCGCTTGCCAACAAATCGTACGCCTCGATGGCGAAGATGAAGGCGGTGCAGCCGGAAATGGTGGCGATCCGCGAGCGCTTCGCCGACGACAAGATGAAGCAGCAGCAGGCGATGATGGAGCTCTACAAGAAGGAGAGGATCAATCCGGTCGCCGGCTGCCTGCCGATCGTGATTCAAATCCCGGTCTTCTTCTCGCTCTACAAGGTGCTGTTCATCACCATCGAAATGCGGCACGCACCGTTCTTCGGCTGGATCAAGGACCTTTCGGCGCCCGACCCTCTCACGGTGTTCAATCTGTTCGGGCTGATTCCGTGGGATCCCACGATCGTTCCGGTGATCGGCCCGTTTCTCCATCTCGGCCCCTGGCCGCTGATCATGGGCGTCACGATGTGGCTGCAGATGAAGCTCAATCCGCCGCCGCCCGACCCGACGCAGGCGATGATCTTCAACTACATGCCGATTATCTTCACCTTCATGCTGGCAAACTTCTCCGCTGGGCTGGTGATCTATTGGGCCTGGAACAACACGCTCTCGGTCCTCCAGCAGAGCTTCATCATGCACAGACATGGCGCCAAGATCGAGCTGTTCGACAACATCAAGGCCGTGTTCGCGAAAAAGAAGAAGGCGGAAAGCTAGGAGTGTGTCCCTGTAATCAGAGACACCCTCGAATTTTGAAACAAACGGAATCGAAGATGCACAACTGCAGCAAGGCGCTTGCTTCCGAAGGCCGATCCCGATTTTTTTGTTTCACGTCACGGATTACTCAGACAGGCTCCTAGAGCATGATCCCGAAAAAGCCTGCCCCGGACTTGATCCGGGGTGGATACCGGTTTTCGTAAAAGATCATGCTCCAACATAAAGGCTAGAGCGGGATGACGATTTCGAGGAAAGGTCATCCGGCTCTAGCAGGCTGCTGAAAAACTCTCTCGACGGCAAGAGCTGATCGTGATTCCGTTGTATTGGACCACGGCGGGGTGATTTGCGATGCGCGGCGAGCAACGAGGATCAGAGGGGCTGTTTTCGTATATCCGGCTGGAGGAGCGGGTCGCACCGGACCACCCATTGAGGGCGATCCTGGTTCTGGTGAATGAGGTGCTTGCGGCGCTGTCGGATCGGTTTGACGAACTCTATTCGCATATGGGGCGGCCTTCGATTCCGCCGGAATATCTTCTGCGGGCCACACTGCTGCAGGCATTCTTCACCGTGCGCTCAGAACGGCAGTTGATGGAACAAATCAACTACAATCTTCTGTTTCGCTGGTTTGTCGGTCTGTCGATCGACGACGCCGTTTGGGACGCTACGGTCTTTACGAAGAACCGTGACCGGCTGCTGGAAGCCGATGTGGCGCGTGAATTCTTGTCCAGCTTGCTGTCGCTGCCGAAGGTGAAGCGGCTTCTATCGAGCGATCACTTCTCGGTGGACGGAACGCTGCTGAAGGCTTGGGCCTCGATGAAGAGCTTTCGGCCGAAGGACGGGAGTGACGGTCCGTCCACGGGCGGCCGCAATGGCGAGCGTAACTTCCACCGTGAGAAACGATCGAATAAGACCCACGAGAGCACGACAGATCCTGATGCCAAGCTCTACCGCAAGGGTGACGGCCAGGAGAGTCGGCTGTGCTACATGGGCCATGTCCTGATGGAAAACCGCAACGGTCTGGCAGTTGCTGGCGACGTGACGCAAGCGACCGGCACAGCCGAGCGCGAGGCAGCCCTCACCCTCATCGACAATCATCGACCTGCCGAGCAGCGGATCACGCTCGGCGCCGACAAAGCCTACGACGTGGTCGAGTTTGTCGAAGCGCTGCGTGAACGCGAAGTGACGCCCCACATCGCGATCAACGGTCACGTCACCAAGACGGGCAAGATCCGCAGGACGGCAGTGGACGGTCGCATCACCCGACATCCCGGCTACGCGATCAGCCAGGTCATCCGCAAACGTATCGAAGAAATCTTCGGCTGGACCAAGCCGATTGGAGGATTGGCACAGGTCAAAGTTCGCGGGCTTGCCAAGGTGCAAGCCGTCTTCATCTTCGCAATCCTGGCCTACAATCTCGTGCGGATACCCAAGCTTCTGGAGGCCACATGCGGCGCGGCGCCAAGAGCGCGCTGATCGGCAAGTGGCGGATCATCGAGATGGAGCTCTGGGACAGTGATTACTTGGATATGGTTGAGCCCGACTACATCCAGTTCCAAGCTAACGAGCTCGGTGAGTTCAAGTTCGGATGCGTGATCAGCGGTCTCGATTGCACCCTCTTTGCCGCTGCCGCCGACTTCACTTGGCAAGGCTCCGACGAGATGGACCCGGTCTCCGGAGATGGATGGGCCGAACTCGACGACGATGGTACGATCAACGGCGAAATCAGCTTCCATCTCGGCGACGAATCAACCTTCAAAGCTCGCAAATGGTGACTTCTTCAGCAGCCTGCTAGTCGTTATGCTCCAACATAAAGGCTAGAGCGGGATGACGATTCGAGGAAAGGTCATCCGGCTCTAGTCGTTGTCACGCAGTCTGGGGGCCATCATCCTCCGCCGGCTTGCGGGGGACGCGGCAACGCCGACGCTTTCGCCCGGTCGCGCTTGCGCCCGATCGCGCTTTCACCCGGTTGCGCTTGCGGTGTTTCTGGATCACATGGGTCGCGCGGGCATGACGGGATGAGATGACCGCGACAGCTTTCACCCGCGCGGAGATCGAAGCCGGCCGCAAGCTGTTCGCGGGCGACTGGCAATTCGCCTTCGCCGCGGGGTCGGCTCCGGCGCTGCCGCCGGCGCGCGGCATCGAGATCGCGTTTGCCGGGCGTTCCAATGTCGGCAAGTCGAGCCTGATCAATGCGCTGACCGGGCGCCGCGCGCTCGCGCGTACGTCGCACACGCCCGGTCGCACACAGGAGCTGATCTTTTTCACGGGACCGTCGAAGCTCGCCCTTGTCGACATGCCCGGCTATGGCTACGCGGCCGCTTCCAAGGCCAAGGTCAAGGCCTGGACCGCCCTGATCCATGCCTTTCTCGCGGGACGCGCCAATCTTGCCCGCGTCTACCTGCTGATCGATGCCCGCCACGGTCTCAAGGCCGTCGACGACGACGTGCTTGCGACCTTGGACAAGGCCGCGGTCAACTATCAGGTCGTGTTGACCAAGGCCGACGCGATGAAGGAGCCCGACCTTGCGGTGCGGGTCGCGGCCATCAAGGCGGCGCTCGCCAAACATCCGGCCGCCCACCCGGAGCTGCTTACGACCTCGGCGCGCACCGGCGCCGGCATCGCCGAATTGCGATCCGCCATTGCCCGGCTGCTCAGGGAGCGCGGGGCAGATTAGGTTGCGTCGCCGGGGAGAGCGTCGCCGGCAAGGCGCCTGAGCAAACCGCGGGCCAGCCCTCTTTCGCACGGGCCGATGGCTCGCTAAAAGGCGCAGCAACATTGACGTTGCGGCATTCCGCCGGATTGTTCGGGAATATCCCTCGATGACCGTTTCGCCCCACGACATCGCCCACGTTTTGTCGGAAGCGCTCCCCCATATGCAGCGTTACGACGAGGAAATCGTCGTCGTGAAATACGGCGGCCATGCCATGGGCGAGGAGGATATGGCCAAGAGCTTCGCCCGCGACATCGTGCTGATGGAGCAGACCGCCATCAACCCGGTGGTCGTGCACGGCGGCGGGCCGCAGATCGGCGAGATGCTCAAGCGGCTCGGCATCAAGTCGGAATTCGCCGGCGGCTTGCGCGTCACCGACGCGGCGACGATCGAAATCGTCGAGATGGTGCTCGCGGGCTCGATCAACAAGCAGATCGTCGGTTTCATCAACGGGGCCGGCGGCAAGGCGGTCGGGCTCTGCGGCAAGGACGGCAACATGGTGATCGCGCGCAAGGCCACCCGCAGCCTGGTCGACCCCAATTCCCAAATCGAGACCATCGTCGATCTGGGCTTCGTCGGCGAGCCCGAGAAGGTCGACACGACCGTGCTCACCCAGATTCTCGGTCGCGACCTCATCCCGGTGCTGGCGCCCCTGGCGACCTCCAAGGAGGGCGTCACCTACAACGTCAATGCCGATACCTTTGCCGGCGCCATCGCCGGCGCGCTCAAGGCCAAGCGGCTGCTGTTGCTCACCGACGTGCCGGGCGTGCTCGATAAGTCCAAAAATCTGATCAAGCAGCTTTCCACCGACGATGCGCGGGCGCTGATCGCCGACGGCACCATTTCCGGCGGCATGATTCCCAAGGTCGAGACCTGCATCTACGCGCTTGAGGCGGGCGTCGAGGGCGTGGTCATCCTCGACGGCAAGGTGCCGCACGCGGTGCTGCTCGAACTCCTCACCGATCACGGCGCCGGCACACTGATGATGCGGTGAAACTCTCTCGGCTTTCTCCGAGGGGTCCGCGAAACGGCCGTTTCGAAGGGCCGGCGGCTACACGTCGAGAAGCCCGGGGCAATTAGAGCGCATCCCGATTAGGTCGAATCGTGATGCGCTCTAGATCTTCAATTCTGCGCATGTTCTCTTCGGAAAACCGGTTCCCACTTTTCCGGAACATGCGCTAGCCCGCGTGCTCGCTGTCGATATGGGCCAGCACCGCCGGTAGATAGCGGGCGCCGGCCACTGCATCCGCCGGCACCGCCTGCGCGATGCGCGCGAGGTCGGCGGGCGTGAGCGTAAGCTCGAGCGCGCCCAGCGCCTCGCCGAGCTGATCGCGCCGGCGCGCGCCGATGAGCGGTACGACGTCCTCGCCGCGCGAGCGCATCCAGGCGAAGGCGAGCTGCGCGGTCGAGGCGTTCTTCTCGCGCGCGATTGCACCGAGCGCGCGGACAAGCTCCATGTTGGGCGGAAAATTCTCGGCCGAAAAGCGCGGCATGCGGGTGCGGATCTCGCCCGCCTCTTTCGACGCCGGCGCATTGTCGCTGATGAGGCCGCGCGAGAGCACGCCGTAGGCGACGAGCGCGATCCCGAGCTCGCGGATGGTGGGCAGAATCTCTTTCTCGATGTCGCGGCTCACGAGCGAATACTCGATCTGCAGGGCAGCGATGGGATGCACGGCGTGCGCCCGCCGGATCGACTTCGCCGATGCTTCCGACAGCCCAATGTGACGAACGTATCCGGCCTTCACCATGTCCGCGATGGCGCCGACCGTGTCCTCGATCGGCACCGTCGGATCGAGCCGCGCGGGCTGGTAGAGATCGACATGGTCGGTACCGAGGCGTCGCAGGGTATAGGCGAGAAAATTCTTTACCGAGTTCGGGCGACCGTCGTCGCCGAGAAATTTGAGATCCGGGGCGCGCATCGCACCGAACTTGACCGCGATGAACGCACGCGCGCGCTTGCCGCCCTTGAGCGCCTCCCTGATCAGCATCTCGTTGTGGCCCATGCCGTAGAAATCGGCGGTGTCGAGCATGGTGACGCCGGCCTCGAGCGCCGCCTGGATGGTCGCGACCGACTCAGCGTCGTCCGCGGGCCCGTAGCCGCCGGACATGCCCATGCAGCCGAGGGCCATTTCGGAGACTTCCGGACCATTTCGCCCCAATCGAACAAGGCGCATCTGCATCTCCTCGATTTCACGCCGGCGATTTCTGAACAGATGGTCATTTCACCGGTCACATGTTTCGCGGCAGCGGCGAAACCAGCGCACCGTCTGCTGCGTTGACCATGGCGAGGGACGCACGCCGCAGCAGGAGTCGGTGTCATGTTGCCATCAAGCGCGCGCATAACGGCGCTTCTTATCATTCTCTCCGCTGGGACCGCGACAATCACCGCCGCGGCGCCACCGCCGAAGCCTGGAGGTGCGCCGCACCCTGGACCGGCGCCGCACGCGGCTCCAGCGCCGCACGCAGCTCCAGCGCCGCACATGTCCGCGCCGCACGTGTCCGCGCCGCACATTGCCCCGCCAAGTTCCGCGCCGCGCGCCATGTCCGCGCCGCGTGCGGCGCCGCAAATGTCCCACGCCGCGCCGCGGCAGGTTCCCCGTCCTTCCGGCGGTTCATCGCGCTCCGCCATCGCCCGGCATGCGCCGACTCCGTCCGCGGCTCCGGCCCATGGAACGCCGCAACTCGGCGCCCGCAATCTCGGGGGTCGCAATCTCGGGCCCCAAGCCGCGCCGAAGCTCGCCCAACCCAACCAGCGCGATAATCGGGCGCGGCAACGGCGGGAGGGGACGCCGCCGGCAACGCCGTCCGCCGCCATCGGGCGGAACCTGGCTCCGCAAAATGCAACCCCGCAAAACCAGCCGCGCCAGGCCGTGCAACCATCCGGCGGCAGCCGAGCGATCGCAGGTCGCGCGCTGCGCAACCAGTTTTTTGCCAACCGATCGGCCGCGGGCGATCGCAACGCGCGGGTGCTGGCGCACTCGACCTTCCAGGGCCGATTCTTCGATCCCGGATGGCGGCGCCGCCATGCGCATCCCAGCGTCATCGGGTGGGTCGGACCGCTGTTCTGGCCATACGCCTACGACGACTTCGTCGACTACACGTTCTACCCGTATGCGTATGACACGTTCTGGCCCTACGCCTACGGCGACCTCTACCAGGGCATGTTCGGCGCCTACGCCGAGGGCTATGGCGGTACCTACGCCGCGGTCGGAAGGCATCCGGGCTCCGGCGAACGATCCGTGAGCGCCGACCTTTGCAGCGGACAAACCGCGGGACTCACGGACTGGCCGATCGAGCGGATCGCACAAACGGTCGAGCCCGACGATGCCCAGCGCGCGGCGCTCGACGAGCTCAAGGACGCCACGGCGAAGGCACTCGACATTCTCAAGGCGTCGTGCCCGACCGAGCTGCCGAGCACGCCGACCGGCCGGCTCGAGGCCATGCGTCAGCGGCTCGCAGCCATGCTGCAGGCGGTGCGCATTGTGCGACCCGCAATCGAGAAGTTCTACCAGTCGCTCAACGACGAGCAAAAGGCACGCTTCAACACGCTCGGCCCCGACAATGATACGGACCAACAACAATCCCGGCGTGATCTGACGCAAACATGCGGCGAGCGCGCGTCCGGCATCGCGAGTCTGCCGCTGGAGCGGATTGAGCAGTCAGTGCGACCGGACGCCGACGCCCAGCGCAGCGCATTGCGCGAATTGCAAGACGCCACGTCGCAAGCCGCCGATCTGCTGAAATCGGACTGTCCCACCTCTCGGGCGCTGACGCCGGTTGCGCGCCTGGACGCCATGGAGCAGCGGCTCGATGCGATGCTGCGGGCCGTCGAGGCCGTGCAGCCCACGCTGGAGAAATTCTACGCGTCCTTGAACGACGAGCAGAAGGAACGCTTCAATCAACTCGTTCCCGCACGGGGATGAGGAGGGCCGGCATCAATGCGCGAGCGACCATGAGCCCGCCGGTTTCGCCGCCGGGTGGCTGAAGCCTATTCTGCCGCGATGCGCACCTCGGGAGCGGCCGAGCGCACGTCGGCATCGACATGCTTTTCGTACTTGACGAAGTTCTCCTGGAACATGCGCACTAGTTTGCGCGCCGTTTGGTCGAACGCGGCTTTGTCCTTCCAGGTCTTCATCGGGTAAAGAAGGTGCGGCTCGATCCCCGGCACCGAGGTCGGCACCGCGAACCCGAAATAGGGATCGGTGCGGAAGCTCACCCCCTTGAGCGAGCCGTCGAGGGCGCCGGTGACGAGCGCTCGCGTTGCCTTGATCGGCATGCGCCGGCCGACGCCGTAGATGCCGCCCGTCCATCCGCTGTTGACCAGCCAGCAATCCACGTTGTGCCTGGAAATGTAGTCGCGCAGCAGGTTGCCGTATTCCGCCGGCGGTCGCGGCAGGAACGGCGCGCCAAAGCAGGTCGAGAATTCGGGCTCCACGCCGACCAGGCCCTTCTCGGTGCCGGCGACCTTCGCCGTGTAGCCGGACAGGAAGTGATACATCGCCTGCGCCGGCGTGAGCTTGGCGATCGGGGGCATCACGCCGAAGGCGTCCGCGGTCAGAAAGATGATGTTCTTCGGGTGTCCCGCCCGGCCGGTGCGCGAGGCGCGCGGCATGAAATCGAGCGGATAGGCCGAGCGCGTGTTCTCGGTCTTGGAATCGTCGTCGAAATTCGGAATCCGCGTCTCGGGATCGAACACCACATTCTCGAGCACCGCGCCGAAGCGGTTCGTCGCCGCATAGATTTCGGGTTCGGCCTCCTCCGAGAGCTTGATGCATTTGGCGTAGCAGCCACCCTCGAAATTGAACACGCCGTCGGGGCCCCAGCCGTGCTCGTCGTCGCCGATCAGGGTGCGGTTCGGATCGGCCGAGAGCGTGGTCTTGCCGGTCCCGGAAAGGCCGAAGAACAGCGCGACGTCGCCGTCCTTGCCGACATTGGCCGAGCAGTGCATCGGCATCACGCCTTGCGCCGGCAGATAGAAATTGAGCGTGGTGAAGACCGATTTCTTCATCTCGCCGGCATAGGACGAATTGCCGATCAGGATGATCTTCTTGCTGAAGTCGACAGCGATAATGGTGTCGGTGCGCACGCCGTGGCGCTTGGGATCGGCCCGGAAGGAAGGCAGATCGACGATGGTGAGTTCAGGAACGAAATCCTCGAGCTCGGGTCCCACCGGACGGATCAAAAGCTGGCGAATGAACAACGAATGCCACGCAAGCTCGGTGAAGACCCGCGTTTTTATGCGGTATGTGGGGTCGGCGCCGCCATAGAGGTCCTGAGCGAACAGCGCCTTGCCGCGCGCATGCGCGATGAAATCGTCGTACAGCAACTGGAAGTTGGCTTGCGCAAGCTTGCGGTTGCCGTCCCACCACACCGTGTTCTCGGTCAGCGCATCGACCACCGTGTGTTTGTCCTTGGGCGAACGGCCGGTATGCACGCCGGTCTGCGCGCAGATCGCCCCGCCCTCGACGATTGAAGCCTCGCCCGCCGCGATCGCGTGCTCGTAGAGCGCCGGCGCAGTCAGATTCCAATGGACCGCGCTCAAGTCCTTGAAGCCGAATTTGTCCGCGCCGTAGGCGCTGTTCCTCAAACCCGTTTCCTGCACGAAAAGCCTCCACGACGCATCCGGGCAGTGCCGGACCTGACTCCCGCTGCCATAACTTCAGTCTGATGATAGCGCCTGTTCCCCCACCCCGCGACCTATAATTGGCCGCAGGCGCCCTGCCAAGACCGCTGCGAAACTTATCGCCCGCAGCGCTTGCGGGGTAGCGCCGGACTGATTTTGCGACGCAACCAAGCCTGCTTGGATGCGTCGCGCTCATGCCGCGCCGCAGCAGGATTGGCGCACGCGCATTCCGCTTGGTCCCTTGCGACCAGCCACGTCTGCGACCCGCCACGTGGGCGCGAGATCGCCGATCTTGGCCAAAGCGGGCGGATCGCTGCCGACGAACGCCGCGCCGCGATCACGCCGCGCGCGCATCGTCGGCCATTTGCTTGAGCACTAGGCGCAGCACACCGGGCGCGCGCACGCGCTGCGGGAACGGCAGCCGCAGCGCCGTTCGGTCGAGCTGCAGCTCTAGGCCTTCAGGGTCGCAACCGACGCAGCGCCATTCCCCGTCGGGGGCGCCAAGCAGCTTGGTGGCATAGAGGCGTACCGCGTCGGCATGGTCGCCATTCATATGCGCAAGAATCTCGGGCTCGGCCGCCACCAGTTCGGCCGCGTCGCCGGTCTCGGTCAGAATGTCCTGCGGTTTGAGATCGACGATGCGCCCGAAGCCGGCAACAAGATGTGCCGCGGTGAGCGCCACCCGGTAGAAGGCGAAATCGGCGAAGCCCGCGAACATTTCCGCCTCGGGCTGGCGATCGAGATAGCGCCGGCGTGCGCCGGGGTCGTGGGTAGCGGCCGCGGTTCCCATCAGCATGACGCGGGCCCCCTGCAGCGGATCGCCTTGCTTGCGCTCGTCGATCATGACGGAGACGCGCCGGTCGGAGAGAATGTTCTTGGTATGCACGGCAAGGCGCGAAATCAGCAGGAGCGGCGCGCCGTCGGCCGCGGTCGCCACGTTCACCAGCGAGCAATAGGGATCGCCGGAGCCGGCCATCAGGGTCGCCAAGGCCCCCGAGCGGCCCTCGCGCAAAAGCTTTTTGGCGGCGGCTGCCGGGTTGAAATCGGGGCTCGGTTTCATTGGCACCTCCAGTCAACGATGCCTATCTAACAAGCCCGGCCCGGCGCGGGAAACGTCGAAGAGCCCCGCCGGCAGCGCTGAACTTGGGCGTGGCGCTGAAGGCCGATGCGAGCTATGCTAACAAACCCTTTGACGAATCACGCGTTTGTCAGGGAATTGCCACATTTCAGCCTTGCTTTCCGGGCTTCAAAGCCTGGGGCGAATGCCAGGGATAGGGGCTTCATGCCGACCATCGCTCTCGTCGACGACGACCGCAATATCCTGACCTCGGTCTCGATCGCGCTCGAGGCCGAAGGCTACCGGATCATGACCTATACCGACGGCGCTTCGGCGCTCGACGGATTCAAGACATCGCCGCCCGATCTCGCCATTCTCGATATCAAGATGCCGCGCATGGACGGCATGGAAACCTTGCGGCGGCTGCGCCAGAAGTCCGACATGCCGGTGATCTTCCTCACCTCCAAGGATGAGGAAATCGATGAATTGTTCGGGCTCAAGATGGGCGCCGACGATTTCATCCGCAAACCGTTCTCCCAGCGTCTTCTGGTCGAGCGGGTCAAGGCGATCCTGCGCCGGGCGGCTCCGAAGGACGGCACTGCTCCCAAGGAGACCGATGCCGCCAAGGTGCTGGAGCGCGGCTTGTTGCGCATGGATCCGGAACGCCACACCTGCACCTGGAAGAACGAGCCGGTGACGCTCACCGTCACCGAGTTCCTCATCCTGCAGGCACTCGCGAGCCGGCCCGGCGTGGTCAAGAGCCGCAACGCGCTGATGGATGCGGCCTACGACGATCAGGTCTACGTCGATGACCGCACCATCGATAGCCACATCAAGCGGCTGCGCAAGAAGTTCAAGGGGACCGACGACGATTTCGATATGATCGAAACGCTCTATGGCGTCGGCTATCGGTTCAAGGAAATGTAGCGCCGGAGGGGATTGGCGCCGCAGAAGATCGACAATGTGAACGGGGCTGGACCGCCTGGATTAGCGCCGGCGGGGCCTTCAGTGGGGGCGTGCAACCGGCAGACGGATCGTGCTCAATCGAACGCCGGAGAGTTTCAAGACCGAGGTCGAGCCGGAACGGCCCGACGCAACCGAGCCGCCGCTCGCCAAGGGACGGCGACGCTTCGTTGCCCTGTTGAATCACGGCTGGCATCTCTTCGTCCGCCTCACCTTTTCGAGCCTGACCCGGCGCATCGTCTTTCTCAACGTCACCGGCCTGCTCGCGCTGGTGATCGGAATCCTCTACCTCTCGCAATTCCGGGCCGGCTTGATCGACGCGCGCATCCAAAGCTTGCTGGTGCAGGGGGAGATCATCGCCGGTGCCATCGCCGCCTCGGCGACGGTCGAGACCGATACCATCACGATCGATCCCGAGCGCTTGCTCGAATTGCAGGCCGGAGAGAGCTACGGCCCCTCCGAAGAGGCGCTGTCCGGGCTCGAATTCCCGATCAATCCGGAGCGGGTCGCTCCGGTCCTGCGCCGTCTGGTATCCCCGACCAACACGCGGGCGCGCATCTTTGACCGCGACGGCATGCTCATTCTCGACAGCCGCAATCTCTACGATGTCCTGCGCTTCGACCTGCCGCCGCCCACGCAGAAACCGGGCTTTCTCGAGCGCGCCTACGTCGCCATCCGCACCTGGTTCAGCCGGGGGACCTTGCCGCTCTACCGCGAGCTCGGATCGCAGAACGGCAAGAGCTACGGCGAGGTCGGCAACGCGCTGCAAGGCTTCAAGTCGAGCATGGTGCGCATCAACGAGCGCGGCGAAGTCATCGTATCGGTCGCCGTGCCGGTGCAGCGCTTCCGTGCCGTGCGTGGTGCCCTCATGCTGTCGACGCAGGGCGCCGACATCGACAACATGGTGGGAGCCGAGCGGCTCGCCATTTTCAAGGTGTTCCTGATCGCCGCCGGCGTCATGGTGGTGCTCTCGTTCCTGCTCGCCGGAACCATTGCCGGTCCGGTGCGGCGGCTCGCCGAAAGCGCGCAACTCGTTCGCCGGCGCATTCGCTCGCGCGTGGAGATCCCCGATTTGAGCCATCGCCGCGACGAGATCGGACATCTCTCCAACTCGCTGCGCGACATGACCGACGCGCTCTACACCCGCATCGAAGCAATCGAGAGCTTCGCCGCCGACGTGGCGCACGAGCTCAAGAACCCCCTCACTTCGCTGCGCTCGGCGGTCGAGACGCTGCCGCTTGCCAAGAGCAACGAAAGCCGCGGCCGTCTGCTCTCGGTTATCCAGCACGACGTGAAGCGGCTCGACCGGCTGATCTCCGACATTTCCGACGCCAGCCGTCTCGACGCCGAGATGCAGCGGCACGAGGCGCAACCCGTCAATCTGGTGCAGCTGCTGACCACGGTCGTCAGCGTGGCCAACGAGCGCCACGACGACGGCGTGAGGGTAGATTTGAGTTTCGAAGGCGGGCGGCCTGCCGCCTTCACCGTGCTCGGGCACGATTCCCGCCTCGGGCAGGTGATCGACAACCTGATCGACAACGCGCGCTCGTTCTCGCCCCCCGGCGGTATCGTGCACGTCACCTGCCGGCGATTGAAGAGCGAGGTCGAGGTCGTCGTCGACGACCACGGGCCGGGCATTCCCGAGGAAGCGGTGGAGAGGATTTTCGAGCGCTTCTACACCCACCGGCCGCACCAGGCCTTCGGCCAGAATTCCGGCCTCGGCCTCTCCATCTCCAAGCACATCATCGAGGCTCACGACGGCCGCATCTGGGCGGAGAACCTCCACCAGGCTGTCACGGCTCCGGACGAACCGCCGCCGGTGGTCGGCGCACGCTTCATCCTGCGGCTGCCGGCGGCGTGATGGCCGCCGATACTCCGACCATGCACGCTTCGGCGGTGCTCGCCGGTGCCCGCGCCGTGCTGATCCGCGGGCCGGCCGGAGCCGGCAAGTCGCGGCTTGCGTTCGCACTCATTCAGGCTGCGGAAACGGGGCTGCTGCGGTTCGCTCGCCTGGTCGCAGACGATCGCGTCCATGTCGAAGCGCAGCACGGACGTTTGCTCGTGTCGCCGCCAGCGCCGCTGGCCGGATTGATCGAAGTGCGCGGGCTCGGCATCCGCCGGCTCGAGCATGAGCCGATTGCCGTCGTCGGCCTGGTGGTCGATCTCGCGGCGGAGGATGCCGAGCGGTTGCCGGCGTCCGGAGACGCGGTGCTCTTCGGCGTCCCACTGCCGCGACTTGCGGTCGCGGCCGGCGCCGAATCGCTCCTCCCCGTGCTCGCCACGCTGCGTTCGCCCGCGGCCGACATTAAACCTCCGTCATAAATCCTTGCAGCCAGCCCCGGCGGCACAGAAGTAACTGCGGGTCGGCGATCCTCGAAACCCCGGTCCGACCTCGCGACGCCGGAAAGGGCGTCCATTTGCTGCAATGCAACCATACCCCCAACTCGCCGGAAAGCCCTTGCGCAGGGGCTTCGGATGGTCATGATGGGCCGCCTTTCGTGCGGTGCAACCGGGGCGCGCGGGCGGGGAGCTCCATGATCGGTCTCGTTCTCGTCACGCATGGGCGTCTCGCCGCCGAGTTCCGCTCGGCGCTGGAGCACGTGGTCGGTCCGCAACAGCAGATCGAGGCGGTGACGATCGGGCCCGACGACGACGTGGAGCAGCGCCGCAAGGACATCATAGAAGCCGTCAAACGCGTGGACAGCGGCGAGGGGGTGGCCATCCTCACGGATATGTTCGGGGGCACGCCCTCGAACCTCGCGATCTCGGTGATGGGACGTCCGAAGGTGGAGGTCCTTGCCGGCATCAATCTCCCGATGCTGGTGAAGCTCGCCAAGGTTCGGGACGAGTGTCCGCTCACCGAGGCGGTGGCGGCTGCCCAGGACTCCGGCCGCAAATACATCACGATTGCCAGTCGCGTTCTATCCGGCAAATGAGCGGGCTTGCCGGCGTGACCAATTCCTCCGGCAATCATTCCGCGGACGAGGCTCCCATCATCCGCGTGCTCAAAATCTGCAACAAGAAGGGCTTGCACGCGCGGGCTTCCGCGAAGTTCGTGCAGACGGTGGAAAAGTTCGACGCCGAGGTGAAAGTGAAGCGCGGCAACGAGGTTGTCGGCGGCACCTCGATCATGGGCCTGATGATGCTGGCGGCCGGCCCCGGCACTACGATCATCGTCGAAGCGAGCGGAAAGCAAGCGGCCGAGGTGGTCGACGCGCTGACGGCGCTGGTGAGCGGGCGATTTACGGAAGAGGAATAGGGCTGGATCGGCGCGCCGCCGAGGTGGTCGCTCCCGAAGACTCAAGCCACCGCTTTTGCCAAAATCCTCGCGGCCTGTCGGAGATCGGCGACGAAATTGTTGTACTCGCGCTTCTTGTCCGCCTCGTCCTTGATGCGCAGCAGGAAGGACGGGTGGATGGTGACGAGGGCGGCAGTACCGTCGGGGAGATGCAGGAGGCGCCCGCGCACCCCCGTGATGGTGACGGAGCGGCCGAGCAGGCTTCGCGCCGCCGTGGCGCCGAGCGCGACGATGGCCACGGGCTTCACGATGGCCCGTTCGAGATCGAGCCAGATTTTGCAACGCTCGATTTCGTAGGCGTTGGGACGCTTGTGCAGGCGCCGCTTACCGCGCATCTCGTGCTTGAAATGCTTCACCGCATTGGTGACGAAAACTTCCGCGCGCGGAATTCCCGCGTCCTCCAGCGCCTGATCGAGGACCCGGCCGGCGGGACCGACGAACGGCTTGCCGCTCAGGTCTTCCTTGTCACCGGGCTGCTCGCCCACCAGCATCAGGTGAGCGCCCTTGCGTCCTCCCCCCGGCACCGCTTGGGTCGCATCCTTATAGAGCGGGCAGCGCGTGCACTCGTTTTCGGCCTTGGCCAGCTCCCGCAGCGATGTGATCGCCAGAGCAAGGTCGAGGTCGAGCTGTGTCTTCTCGTCCATCGCGCGCTCCCGAGCGTTGGCGTGAGGCCTGTCCTTGCCGGATCAACGCAAATCCGCTGCGGCAGTTCATCACAATGGCGCGGTGGGTGCATTTTCGAGGACATAAAGAATTCTTTATGTCCTCGTTGCAGGGGGCTACCGGCCCTGCTATAGCCAGCGCCGAACCGGCGTGCCGCTGGCACGTCCGCTCTCCCAGCCATCCAAGGACCGTCATGACAGCTGCATCGAAAGCCGCCAAGAGCGCTGCTCCCGCCAAGCCGGCCGGCGACTACGTGGTCAAGGACATCGGCCTTGCCGAATGGGGCCGCAAGGAAATCGCCATCGCCGAGACCGAGATGCCCGGCCTGATGGCGACGCGCGAGGAATACGGCCCCGAGCAGCCGCTGCGCGGCGCGCGCATCTGCGGCTCCCTGCACATGACCATCCAGACCGCGGTGCTGATCGAGACGCTCAAGGCGCTCGGCGCCGACGTGCGCTGGGCTTCGTGCAACATCTATTCGACCCAGGACCACGCCGCCGCCGCGGTGGCGGCCGGAGGAACGCCGGTGTTCGCCGTCAAGGGCGAGACGCTCAAGGATTATTGGGACTATCAGCACCGCATCTTCGATTGGAGCGACGGCGGCACGCCGAACATGATCCTCGACGACGGCGGCGACGCCACGCTCTTGATCCATCTGGGCTTGCGCGCCGACCAAGGCGAAACAGGTCTGATCAGCAAGCCGACGAACGAAGAAGAGGAAATTCTGTTTGCGGCCATCAAGCAGCGGCTGAAGGACAAGCCCGGCTGGTACAAGCGCAACGCCGACGCCATCCGCGGCGTCACCGAGGAAACCACGACCGGCGTGCACCGGCTCTACGACATGCAGAAGAAGGGCACGCTGCTGTGGCCCGCGATCAACGTCAACGACAGCGTGACCAAGTCGAAATTCGACAATCTTTATGGCTGCCGCGAATCGCTGGTCGACGGCATCCGCCGCGGCACCGACGCGATGATGGCGGGAAAGGTCGCCATGGTTGCCGGCTTCGGCGACGTCGGCAAGGGCTCGGCCGCATCGCTGCGGCAGGCCGGCTGCCGGGTGCTCGTCTCCGAGATCGATCCGATCTGCGCGCTGCAGGCGGCGATGGAAGGTTACGAGGTCACGACCATGGAGGACGCGGCGCCGCGCGCCGACATCTTCGTCACCGCCACCGGCAACCTCGACGTCATCACCATCGATCACATGCGCAAGATGAAGGACCGGGCAATCGTCGCCAATATCGGCCACTTCGACAGCGAGATCCAAGTGGCGGCGCTGCGCAATTTCAAATGGCACAATGTCAAGCCGCAGGTCGACGAGATCGAATTTCCGGACGGCAAGCGCATCATCCTGCTCTCGGAGGGGCGGCTGGTGAATCTCGGCAATGCCATGGGTCATCCGAGCTTCGTGATGTCGTCCTCCTTCACCAACCAGACGCTGGCGCAGATCGAGCTGTGGACCAATCCGAAGAAGTACGAGAAAAAAGTCTACACGCTGCCCAAGCACCTCGACGAGAAGGTGGCGCGGCTGCATCTCGCCAAGATCGGCGTCAAGCTGACGAAAATGTCGGACCGCCAGGCGACCTACATCGGCGTGCCCGCCGACGGACCGTATAAACCGGATCACTATCGCTATTGACGATCGCGCTTCCACTTTTGGGCAACGCGCTCTAGCTTGCGCGGCAATGCAGCGCAGCTAGAGGGCAGCCTTGCGACGCCGGATCGTCATTGCCGTCATTCTCCTGATCGCCGCCGTCGTCGTCATTCGCGTCGCGATGGTCGCGCGCGATTTCGACACGGTCGTCACCGCCGCCGCCTTCGAGGCGGCGCGCGATGACCGCACCGAGCTGCGCGCTTTCCTCCGCCGCATGCCCAAGGGCGGCGACCTCCACACCCACCTGTCGGGCTCCGTGTACGCGGAACGCTTCATTGCCTGGGCCGCCCAGCTGAACCTGTGCGCCGATGTTGCGAACGTGCTGCTGGCGAAGGCGCAGTGCGACCGGCCGGGAGCGGTGCCGGCGTCGGACGCGATACGCGATCAGAGGCTGTATGACCGTCTGGTCAACGCGTTCTCGATGCGCGCGTTCCTGCCGTCTGCCGCGGTGCCGACGGGCCACGACGAATTCTTCGCAGCCTTCGGCAAATTCGGAGCGGCGTCCGGTCCGCGCTTCGTGGACATGATCGCCGATCAGCTCAGGCAATACGACAGCGAGAATGTGCAATACGTCGAGTTCATGACCTCGTTTGGCTGCCCGGACGACAACGAGAGGTTCGTGAAGGCGGTCGGTGAGCAGACGACCGATGCCGCCAGGCTCGCGGCGCTGGAAGCGGGCGGTCTGGCGGATTGCGTAACGGCAAAGCGCAACGACCTGGCGGCGGCGATCGGCGAAATAAGACGTGAATTGGCCTGCGATTCGCAGGCGACCCAGCCGGGCTGCCGGGTTACGTTCCGCTTCATCGCGCAGATTGCGCGCAACAATCCCGTCGATGACGTGTTCGTTCAGACCGCCGTCGCGGCGGCATTGATCCGCGCAGAACCTCAGGTTGTCGCGCTCAACTTCGTCCAGGCCGAAGACAACCTGGTGGCGCGCCGCGACTATACCCGCCACATGCAGATCATCGCCTTTCTCGCCAGGGATGTGCCGGTCGCACTGCACGCGGGCGAGCTCTGGCTCGGCCTGGTGCCACCGCAGGACCTTACTTTTCACATCCGCCAAGCGGTCGAGATCGCCCATGCGCGCCGCATCGGCCACGGCGTCGCGCTCGCCTTCGAGCATGACATGAACGGCCTGCTCGCCGAGATGCGCACGCGGCCGGTCGTCGTCGAGATCAACCTCACCAGCAACGACGTGATCCTGGGCGTGCGCGGCAAGGACCACCCGCTGCCGACCTATCTCGCGGCCGGCGTGCCGGTCGTGCTGTCGAGCGACGATGCCGGCGTCTCCCGCATCAACCTCACCAATGAATATTTCCGGGCGGCGCGCGACTATGGCCTCGGCTATCGGGTACTGAAGGCGATCGCCCGCAACGCGCTGATCCATTCCTTTCTCGACGAGAGCGCAAAACAAAAGGAACTGGAGCGGTTCGATCGCTCCTACGCCGACTTCGAGCGCGCCGTGGCTCGGCGGCAACCGCCGCTCCAAAACGCGCTGGCGCTGATCAAGGCTGCCGTCACTCCGCCTTGAAGCGAGGAGGGGCGTAGTCCGCAACCAACTCCCGCAGGTGGGGCAGCTTATCCGCCTGCATCGGCGGAATGGTGATGATGAGATAGCGCCCGGGTGTGCCGCCGACGCCGAGATAACGACGGACGACCTCGACCTCCACCTGCGCGCCGGGCATGGAGCACCGCGCTCGCGCGATCGCAGCATTGACGCACCAGCCGTTCCTGGGCCGATCCGCGGACCGTGCCGGGCAGAGGAGCACAATGCCATCGCGGCCGATGCGCGCCTCCACCGCCTGCGAGGCGGTACGGTCGAGCACATGGACCGCCAGCGGATGGCTGGGCAGATAGAACGCGACGCCATCGGTGAATTCGTCATAGCCGCTGAACAGGCGCAACGGCGCCTCGGTGGTCTCGCGCCACAGCCGTTCGACCGGCTGCGCCAGCAGCGAGGAATCGGTGGAGCCGGGCGGCGGATCGGCACGATGGAGCGCGAATGCGATCGCCGGAGCGATGGCCACCATCACGAACGGGAACGCGACCGCGAGGGTGAGGATGCCCATCGCGTCGCGGCGGCCGATGCCGACGAGCGGCGAGGACAGCAGCATGACCGGCAACAGCGTCCAGGCCGACATGGACCACAGCGATACCAGTTGGACGCCGGTCAAGGGCGCGACCGCGGCCGGCGACAGCAGCACCGCCCAGAATGCGAGCGCGGCGAGCCGGCGCTCCGGGGTCGCCGGCCACGCCATGTCTTCGAGGGCTGCCCGGCCCGGCCGCGCCACAATGAACACGATCACCAGGGGGACCGCGACATAGCCGACGCTGCCGGCGAGATAACCCAGCACGCCGCGCATGGTGGACGCCAAGGAGGCCGCCCCGTGCACGACGACCGCATAGGTGAACGGCGCGAAATCATTGGCAACCAGCCAGAGCGCGTGCGGCGCAATCGCCAGCGCGCCGACCGCAATCGTGATCCAGGGCGCGGGTGAGCGGAAATAGACCGCACGCCGGTGGTCGACGAGCGCGGCGATGCCGAGCCCGAGCAGCAGGAAGACCGACCAGTATTTGCCGTACATGGCCGCCGCTGCGCCCAGCCCGGCAAGCGCCGCGTCGAGTACGCGACGGGTCTCGAACGAGCGCAGGAACCACAGCGTCGTCGCCGCCCACAGTGGCAGCAGCACCGTGTTGACGTTGAACTTGAGCGCGTGGAAGTTGAAGAACGGCACGAATGTCAGCAGGGCGAGGGCGACGACGCGTTTCTCCCCGTCGAGGAACCGGGCGCAGAGCCGCCAGGTGATCCACAGCGCCAGGCCGACATTCGCCATGGCGAGCAGATAGTAGGCCCAGTCGGTCGTGGGGAAGACGGCGAACCAGGCCCGCACGACCGCCATTGCGAGCGGCGGATGCTTGGGGTAGCCGAGCGCCAAGTCGTGCGAGAGGGCGAACAGCTCGGACATGTCGACATGGATGTCCTGGCCGCCCTTGGCGATGGCGCCGTAAAGCGTCCACAGCGCCACATAGCCGAGCAGGACCGCCGCCGCCGTCCGCTCGCGCCGCGCCCGGTCGGTGAGCGCGTCGAGCAGCCGTCCGGCGAGATCGAGGCCGCGGCGGCCGGCGTCCGTCATGGCCGCCATTGAAAGCACCCTCGCCCGTTTGCCCCCATTCGGCGGCGAGGCTATGGCATGGCGTGCCGGGGACGTCCATATCAAGGTCGCAGGCCCCCGCCATCGCTTTGCCGCATCGGCCGGTGATGCTAGGGGGTCTGGCTTCGGAGCAACCCCATGTGCCGCTGGATTGCCTATCGCGGCGAAACAATCCCGCTGGAACAGTACGTTACCGCCCCCGCGCACTCCCTGGTGGTGCAGAGCCAGCGGGCGCTCGAATCGACCGCCGCCACCAACGGTGACGGCTTCGGCATGGGCTGGTACGGCGAGCACGCCGAACCGGGTCTTTATCGCGAGATCCGGCCGGCCTGGTCCGACGAGAACCTGCGCTACCTGTGCCGCCACATCCGCTCGCACCTCTATTTCGCGCATGTGCGCGCCTCGACCGGCACTCCGATCACACGGCCCAACTGCCATCCGTTCGCGTGCGGCCGCTGGCTGTTCATGCACAACGGCTTGATCGGGAACTGGTCGCGCCTGCGCCGGAAGGTCGAAGCCCTGATCCCCGACGATGCCTACGGATCGCGCATCGGCACGACCGATTCGGAGGCGGTGTTTCTCGCCATACTCGGCGCCGGCGGCGACAAGGATCCGCTCGGGGCGACCGCGCGCGTGCTCGCGACCATCACCGACATGGTCAGCACCCACGGATACCGGGAGCCCTTGCGCTTCACGGCGGCGCTCGCCAACGGCCGCGACCTCTACGCCTTCCGCTACTCCGCCAATGACCACGCCAACTCGCTCTATTACCGGGAGTCCGGCGGCAACGTGGTGGTGGTATCGGAGCCGCTCGACTCCGAGCGGGCGCACTGGAAGCCGGTGCCGCCCGGTCACGCGATCGTGGCGCGGGCCGACAAGCCGGTCGCCCTCGAGCCGTTCCTCGCCGAGCATCAGGTCGCGGCGGAGTGAACCACGCTCTCCCGCTTGCGGGGACGACGGAAGCCCAGGAGGGGCGTGCTTGCCGCCCCCCGGCGCCAATGCTAATGCGCGCGCCATGAATGCGGCCATCGACAATATCCGCAACTTCGCCATCATCGCGCATATCGACCACGGCAAGTCGACGCTGGCCGACCGGCTGATCCAGTCCACGGGCGGACTGACCGAGCGCGAGATGGTGGAGCAGGTGCTCGATTCCATGGACATCGAGCGCGAACGCGGCATCACCATCAAGGCGCAGACCGTGCGGCTCAACTACCGCGCGCGCGACGGCAAGGACTATGTCCTCAATCTGATCGACACGCCCGGCCACGTCGATTTCGCCTACGAGGTCAACCGCTCGCTCGCAGCGTGCGAGGGTTCGCTGCTCGTCGTCGACGCCTCGCAAGGCGTCGAAGCGCAGACCCTGGCCAACGTCTATCAGGCGCTGGACAACGATCACGAGGTCGTGCCGGTCCTCAACAAGGTCGACCTGCCGGCCGCCGAGCCCGAGCAGGTACGCAAGCAGATCGAGGACGTCATCGGGCTGGACGCCTCGGATGCGATCCTGATCTCGGCGAAGACCGGCCTCAACGTCCCCGAGGTGCTGGAGGCGATCGTCACGCGCCTGCCGCCGCCCAAGGGCGATCGCGACGCCTCCCTCAAGGCGCTGCTCGTCGACAGCTGGTATGATTCCTATCTCGGCGTCATCGTGCTGCTTCGCGTCGTCGACGGCGTGCTCAAGAAGGGCGACCGCATCCGCATGATGGGAACCGGCGCGGCCTACGAGGTGGACCGCGTCGGCGTGTTCACGCCCAAGCTTCTCAACGTGGAGGAGCTCGGCCCCGGCGAGATCGGTTTTCTGACCGCCTCGATCAAGGAGGTGGCCGACACCCGCGTCGGCGACACCATCACCGACGACAGGAAGCCGGTGAGCGCGCCGCTGCCCGGCTTTCGCCCCGCCATTCCCGTCGTGTTCTGCGGATTGTTTCCGGTCGACGCCGCCCAGTTCGAAGATTTGCGCGCGGCCATGGGCAAGCTTCGCCTCAACGACGCCAGCTTCAGCTACGAGATGGAGACGTCGGCCGCGCTCGGCTTCGGTTTCCGCTGCGGCTTCCTCGGGCTGCTGCATCTCGAAATCATCCAGGAGCGGCTCGAGCGCGAGTTCAACCTCGACCTGATCGCGACCGCGCCGTCCGTCATCTACAAGATCAAGCTGCGCAGCGGGCAGGAGATCGAGATCCACAATCCGGTCGACATGCCGGACGTAATGAGGATCGAGGAGATCAAGGAGCCCTGGATTCGCGCCACCATCCTCACGCCCGACGACTATCTCGGCAGCGTGCTCAAGCTCTGCCAGGACCGTCGCGGCGTTCAGATCGAGCTCACCTATGTCGGCAACCGCGCAATGGTGAAATACGACCTCCCGCTCAACGAGGTGGTGTTCGACTTCTACGACCGGCTGAAATCGGTATCCAAGGGCTACGCCTCGTTCGACTACCACCTCACCGATTTCCGCCCGGCCGATCTCGTGAAGATGCAGATTCTCGTGAACGCGGAGCCGGTCGATGCGCTCGCCATGCTGGTGCACAAGACCCGCGCCGAGCAACGCGGACGGGCCATGGTGGAGAAGCTCAAGGAGCTGATCCCGCCGCACATGTTCCAGGTGCCGATCCAGGCCGCGATCGGCGGCAAGATCATCGCGCGCGAGACCGTGCGCGCCTTCCGCAAGGACGTGACCGCGAAGTGCTATGGCGGCGACGTGACGCGCAAGCGCAAGCTCCTGGAGAAGCAGAAGGAAGGCAAGAAGCGCATGCGCCAGTTCGGCAAGGTGGAGATCCCGCAGGAGGCGTTCATCGCCGCGCTGAAGGTGGATGTGTGACGCCTGGCGTCGCACGCTCCCTCATCGATCAGGCTCCCGATCCGGCATCGCCACGAAGATCAGCACGGCGATGATGGTCACGAGGAAGCGGAACGCGCTCGGCACCCCGTTCCACTGCTGCGACTGCCACATCCCGAACCATTCGCCCCCGATCGACATGAAGCCGACCTGCCACAGCAGGAAGCCGAGCGTGAGCCCGACCACGGCGAAGGTCTTCGCCCGATTGAACGCGTTCGCGTCGGCGCGTAGCGCCCGCACCAGCGCCGCCGCGCCGACCCAGCACAGCAGCGCGGTCGCCGCCTCCGCCGCGATGATGACGGCATAGGCCGCGTGGTGGAGGGCGGGAACTCGTGATCGCCCGATATTTGATGGTGGAGAACGGGAAAATCGTGTCCATCGACAGGACGTGCTCGACGAACACGAAATTGGTGTTGTAGTCGGTCAGGTTTCCGAACGTGACCAGGGTGGCGAACAGGGCGATCGCAGCGACCGTTGCCGCCTTCGCCGCACGGATGGCGATCATTGACATCTGCGATGCTCCAGGCCGCCGGGATCGCGCCTCGCCGGGCGCGCAAACCCAGGTCACTTCGTAAACAGCGCCATCGCTTCGTCCGCGAGCACGCCCCCGGTGATCGAGATCGGCGCGAAGGGCGCCTTGGCGACGAGATCGGCGCTCGAAATCATGATCTGGTCAATCCTGGTCGCGAGCTGGGCAATGGAGGCGGCAAAAACGATTCGCCCGAGGCGGCACCAGATGATGGCGCCCGTGCACATGGCACACGGCTCCCCCGACGTGTACAGCGTGCTGCCCCGCAGCGCGTCAGGGCCTTGGTCCGCCAGGCACCGCCGGATCGCGACCATCTCGCCGTGCGCCGTGGGGTCGTGATTCGTGCGCCCGAGATTGCGCCCGCGCGCAATGACCGAACCGTCGCGCACGATCACCGTTCCGAACGGGAAGTCGCCCTGGCGCGCCTCGTCGAGCGCCATGCGCATGAACCGCACGTCCTCGGCCGAACCCGGACCGTCCCTCTGCGCAAGGGCAACTGCCGGCAGGACCGCCGCGCAGGCGAACCCGGCGATGAAGGAACGCCGGTCTGGGCGCAGGCGGTGGCCCGCACATCCGCTTTGGCAGGTCATGATCGCGATCTCCCCTCGAAACCGTCGGGTGGCCGAATTTGCAGTGCTAGTTTATCACCCTGCGGCGGCCGGCCACGCTGGACGGAAGGGGCGCTGGCGCGTCAAATCCTGGATGTGCGGACAAAAAAAGCCCCCGGCACGGGCCGGGGGCGCTCGGTAGCCTCCACGCTGATTGCTTTACGAGCCCCAATATGGGCTCACGCCGTAATAGTCGTAGACCTGCCTGTCGCGCGCGCGATCCGACCAATCCCAGTTCTGGTGCTTGGAATATTTCGGCGCGCCCTTGAGCTGCTGCTCTCCGACATTGACCTCGTAGCCTTCCAGCCGCGGATTGTAGGTGAGCAGCGACCACGGCAGCGGGTAATAGTCCTCGCCGATGCCCAGAAAACCGCCGAAGCTCATGACCGCGTAGGCGACCTTGCCGCTGATCTTGTCGATCATGACGCGCTCGATCTGGCCGACGCTTGTCGCCGTTCGAACGGTAGACCGCCGTGCCTTCCACCTTGTCGCTGCCGATCAGGCTCGGGGTCTCGCGCCTGTCGAGCGTTTTGTCTTGGGTATTGATAGCCATTGATGTTCTCCCTGATCATCACGTTCTGCAACGGCAACGACCATGGCGCGGCCCGGTTCCGTCCGATTTGCGGAACCGGAAGTCGAAACATGCATTGACTCACCGTGACTTGATGGAAACGTGATCGAGGAGAGGTGCGATGCCTCGCGGCGACAAGTCGAGCTATACCGACAAGCAGAAGCGCCAAGCCGAACACATCGAGGAAGGCTACGAGACGCGCGGCATCCCGGAAAGGGAAGCCGAGCGGCGCGCCTGGGCCACCGTCAACAAAGAGACGGGCGGCGGCAAGAAAAGCGGTTCCGGCCGCGGCAAGAAAGTGAGCCATGCGTCCTCGCGCAAGGGCGGACGCATCGGCGGTCGCGCCGCGGCGAGCCGCCCAGCGGCGGCTCGTTCACGATCGGCGACGAAGGCGGCGGCGACCCGCAAGCGACGCGCCGCGCGCTGAACGCTCCGGCAAGCACGCAGCATCGCGGCGATAGCAGCATCGCGGCGATACCAGCGCGCGCAACGCCGCAATGCCAGACGACGGGATCGAAAGACCACGGAATCGAAAGACCACGGGATCGAAATTCTGCTATTGCCCGCGCGCGCGCCACGCTCCGCCGGCAACCGGCCGGGGGGCAATAAGAAAGGCGCGAGCTGAGCTGACCCCCCGGGACTGACATCGCATCCCATGACGTCGTCCGCCTGCGACCTCTTGACCATCGGCCACTCCGATCTGGCTGCCGACCGATTTATGGCGCTGCTGAAGGAGGCCGACGTCACCGCCCTCCACGATGTGCGCTCGGTCCCGTTCTCACGCTGGCGGCCTTGGTTCTCGCAGCAGCCGCTGGCGGATCGGCTTGCTGGCGAGGGCATGGCCTATCTTGCGCTTGGCGAGGGACTCGGCGGGCGGCCGCGCGACGCGCGGCTCTATCGCGACGGCGTTGCCGACTACGAGGCAATGGCGGCGACGCCGGCGTTTCACGCCGGTCTCGACCGGGTGATCGAGGAAACAGCGCGCCATCGCGTGTGCCTGCTTTGCGCCGAGCGCGAGCCGCTCGATTGCCACCGCTGCCTGCTGGTCAGCCGGGCACTGGCCGAGCGCGGGCTGGCGTGCGGCCATATCTGCCCTGACGGCACGATCGAGCCGCACGGCGCCACCGAGGAACGATTGCTCGCGCTTGCCGGAGGCGAGACCGACCTCTTTCGCGACCGCCCCGCGCGGCTCGCGGAGGCCTACCGCCGCCGCGCACGCGCGGTCGCCGCGCGGCTCAAGGGCTGACCCTTGGACCCGATGGCAGTTTGGATGCTGGGATCATCACCCCACGGTGACGGCCGGCGGCTCGACCTCACGCCACGGTATTCCGCTTGACGGGATGAATCCTGCGGTTTACCCGGCACCCCGTTACGGGGCTGGCGCCGGATCGGGACCGGCCAACTGCGCCCGGGGGCGGCGTTACTCTTTATCGGATGCCGCGAACATGACGACGACGATAACGGCGATGACGGCGCCGCCGGGCGCAGGCTGCCGCAATATCAAGCTGCGCGCCGCTGCCTGGTTGCTCGCGACGGTCGTTTGCGCACCGCAGGTCGCGGCCGCGCAAGACAAGGGCAGCGTCAATCCTGAGCCGCTGCCGCCGCTAGCCCACCCGGACGATCCCGCCACTCCCGCCAAGGAATTATTCGGGCGCAAGACCGAGCCCGCCCATTTGCCAACGCGCACGATCGGCTTCTACTCAAAGGGCTGTCTCGCCGGCGCCATGGCGTTGCCCATCAACGGCCCGACCTGGCAAGTGATGCGGTTGTCGCGCAATCGCAATTGGGGTCATCCCAAGCTGGTGCAGTTCCTCGAACGGCTGTCGGCGCAGGCGCCTAAAACCGGCTGGCGCGGGCTCCTGGTCGGCGACATGTCGCAACCCCGCGGCGGGCCGATGCTCACCGGCCATGCCAGCCATCAGGTCGGTCTCGACGGCGATATCTGGCTCACGCCCATGCCCGGCCGCGAGCTGACGCGGGCGGAGCGGGAGGAGATGTCTGCGACGATGATCGTCAGGGAGGACCGCCGGGACGTCGACCCGCAGGTGTGGACGCCGGCGCACATGAACCTGATCAAGGCCGCGGCCAGCGACCCGGGGGTCGCCCGCATGTTCGTAAACGCGGCGATCAAGAAGGCCTTGTGCCGCGATGCCGGCAGCGACCGGCATTGGCTCTACAAGGTGCAGCCGTGGTGGGGGCACGACTTTCACTTTCACGTTCGGCTGAACTGTCCGTCCGACAGTCCGGACTGCAAGCCGCAACCCGCGAGACCGCTGGAAGATGGCTGCGGCGGCAAGGAGCTCGACTATTGGTTTAGCGATGCAGTTCTGCATCCTAGGCCGTCGCCGGTGCCGTCGAAGCCGAGGCCCGGACCGCGGATGGCCGATCTGCCCGCCGCCTGCCGGCAGGTGCTGATGGCCCCGTAGGCGCGGCCGGCGCGGAGCGAGGCGGGGCTTCGCGGCGCGGCGGGACCCGCCGCGCGGTGCCGCAGCCGCGCCGCTGGCGTTTGGCCGCAGCGCGCCGTAAGTACCCTTGTCACCGGGGATGAGCGGCTGAATTTGCGTTGATGACCACAGACCCACCGATCGATCCGGCGCACGACGAGCTGCACATCCTGCGCGAGCTCGAGCGCAAAGTGCTGTGGCTCGCGAGCTGGACCATCCATCACGCCAACCACCTGCGCGCAGACGTCGACGGCCTGAAGGTCGGCGGGCATCAGGCATCATCGGCCTCGCTCGCCACCATCATGACCGCGCTCTATTTTCGCGCGCTGCGCCCGCAGGATCGGGTGGCGGTGAAGCCACACGCAAGCCCGATCTATCACGCCATCCAATATCTGCTCGGACGCCAGAGCCGGCAAAAGCTCGAGGACTTCCGTGGCTACAGGGGCGCGCAGAGCTACCCCTCGCGCACCAAGGACGCCGGCGACGTCGACTTCTCCACCGGCTCGGTCGGGCTGGGCGTGGCGCAGACGTTGTTCTCCTCGCTGGTGCAGGACTATGTGCGCGCGCACGGCTGGGGTCTGGAACGGCCGGAAGGGCGGATGATCGCGCTCGTCGGCGACGCCGAGCTCGACGAGGGCAACATCTTCGAGGCGATCCTCGAAGGCTGGAAGCAGGGCCTGCGCAATTGCTGGTGGCTCATCGACTACAACCGCCAGAGCCTCGACGCGGTGATCCGCGAGGGGCTGTGGGAACGCTACCAGGCATTGTTTCAAGCCTTCGGCTGGGACGTGGTCATCCTCAAATACGGCGCCCTGCTGCAGCAGGCGTTCCGCGAGCCGGGCGGCGAACGCCTGCGGCAGTGGATCGACCATTGTCCCAACCAGCTCTACTCCGCGCTGGTGTTTCAGGGCGGCGCCGCCTGGCGCAGGCGGCTCATCGATGAGATCGGCGATCAGGGCCCGGTCACGCGACTGATCGAGGCGCGCACCGACGACGAGCTGGCGCGGCTGATGACCAATCTCGCCGGCCATGACCTGCCGTCGCTCCTCGACGCCTTCGGCAAAGTCGATCACGACCGGCCGATCTGCTTCATCTGCTACACCATCAAGGGTTTCGGGCTGCCGTTCGCGGGCCACAAGGACAACCACGCCGGCCTGATGACGCCGGCGCAGACCGAAAGCCTGCGCGCGGCGATGAACATCCGGCCGGGACACGAGTGGGACAGGTTCGAAGGACTGAGCATCCCGCCGGCCAGGCTGCAGGAATTTCTCCATCACGTGCCGTTTGCGCAAGGGCGCCGCCGCCACCAAGCCGCGCGCATCGAGGTGCCGGCGCAATTGCCGCTGACGATCCAGCCGGTGATGTCGACGCAAGCGGGCTTCGGGGCGCTGCTCAACGAGCTCGGCCGCGGCAAGAGCGAGATCGCCGACCGCGTCGTCACCGCCTCGCCCGACGTCACCGTCTCGACCAACCTCGGCGCCTGGGTCAACCGCCGCGGCTTGTTCGCGCGCGAGCGCCTGGCCGACACCTTCAAGAGCGAGCGCATTCCCTCCACGTTCAACTGGGACTTCTCGCCCAAGGGGCAGCATATCGAGCTCGGCATCGCCGAGATGAATCTGTTCATCCTGTTGTCCGCGCTCGGGCTCTCGCATGCGATCAGCGGTGAGCGCCTGATCCCGATCGGCACGCTCTATGATCCGTTCATTCAGCGCGGGCTCGATGCGCTCAACTATGCCTGTTACCAGGACGCACGCTTCATCCTGGTGGCGACGCCCTCCGGCATCACGCTCGCGCCCGAAGGCGGCGCGCACCAGTCGATCGCGACGCCGCTCATCGGATTGGCGCAGGACGGGCTTGCGGCCTTCGAGCCGGCCTTCGTCGACGAGCTCGCGACGATCCTCGCCTTTGCATTCGATTACATCCAGCGCGACGCCGAGGGAGAAGCCTCCGAGCGCAACTGGCTGCGCGACGAGACCGGCGGCTCGGTCTATCTGCGCCTTTCGACGCGCCCGATCGAGCAGATCAAGCGCGCGATGACGGGGGAGCTGCGGCAGGCGATCGTCGACGGCGCCTATTGGCAACGCCCGCCTGGACCGAACTGCCAGGTGGTCGTCGCCTATACCGGCGCGGTCGCCCCCGAGGCGATCCAGGCGGTCGGGTTGATGGCGGAGGACCGTCGCGACGTCGGGCTCCTCGCCGTGACCTCGGCCGACCGGCTCAACGCCGGCTGGACGGCGGCGCAACGCGCGCGCGAGCGCGGCCTCGTGCACGCGCGCTCGCATATCGAGAAGCTGCTGGCCGGGATTCCGCCCCATTGCGGGATCGTCTCGGTGCTCGACGGCCATCCCGCCACGCTCGCGTGGCTCGGGGGCGTTCACGGCCACCGCGTGCGCGCGCTCGGCGTGGAACATTTCGGGCAGACCGGCTCGATCCCGGACCTCTACCGGCACTACGGCATCGACGCCAATGCCATCGTCGCGGCAGCGGCGACGCTCACCCCGGGCCGGCCGATCCGGCATTTGAAGACATTGCCTTGACGCCAGCATCAGCGCTCAGGCTGGCGCCGATTGACGTCAAATTCGGGTCTTCACGGGACGGCTGACGCCGAACGGCTGGCGTCGAGAGCCGAACTGTTGGCGTCGGGAGCGGGGTCCTCAAGCTCAGCGAGGGCCGGTGAGTCGACGACGCTCGGCAGGCCAAGGGCTTCGCGCAGCTCCGCCCGCCGCATCTGATAATAGCTCGACCGGATGAAGCTGTAGAAATCGATGGACGCGTCTTCGGCCTGTTTCAATTGGCCCAACTGGACCACTGCATCCAAGCCTGCAGTCCCGACTGTCAAGGCCACTGGCGGTGCAACGAACCAGCCAAATGGATTGCTGAACATATCCACGGTCGATCCGACCGCATCGCGCAGCGTCGACGGGCCCAGATAGGGTTGCACCACGTACGGGCCCTCGGGGACCCCCCAAACAAACAACGTCTGGCCGAAATCGCCGCTCTCCTGCGCCAGGCCTTCGCGGCTTGCGATATCGAAGAGCCCGCCCACACCAAAGGTCGAGTTGACGAGGAAGCGGGCACCGGTATGCGCGCCCGCCTCGAAGCGACCCTGCAGCACATTGTTCACGAAGATGCGCGGCTCCTTCAGGTTCGAGCTCACATCATTCAAGCGGTCGTGCATGGGCCCGGGTATCGCCGCCTTTACGACTTCGGAGACCGGTCGCAGTACCTGCTGGTTCGCCGCCATCACATGCCAATTCATGTCCTCGTTGGGATCGTTGATCGGCATCGATGCGTCCCTGGGCAACCCCGCGCAGGCACCCAGCAGCAGCGGCAGCACCCATGCGATCGCCCATTTCAGCCCACCCCGAGCGCGCCGCATGTTTTTCATCTCTACTCGGGGTTTCGTACCAATGCGCGATAGCTCTCACGAACGCAACCACGGCGGGCATGGCCGCTGGCACGTGTAAGGCTCAAGGTAGCAGTTGCACCTTGCGAGGACTGTCACTTTTTTGCTTCACCCCTCAATTTTGCGAGGAGGTAATTTTGCAACAAATTATGGCCGTTCAGGGATCGAGCGCGTCCGTTGCGTCGCGATGAGAGCCGGCTGGAAGATGACAGCGGCCGCCAGGGTCGTCAGCAGCGACAGGGCCATCAGCTTGCCCATGCTCGATGTGCCCGGGTGATGCGAGAGCCACAGGCTGCCGAAGGCGATGGCCGTGGTGCAGGCGCTGAAGAGGATGGCTCGCGTCAGGCTCGATTGCAGGAAGTTCGTCCCGCCCGAGCGCCACGCGATGATGTAGTAGATCTTGAAGGCGACACCGACGCCGAGAAGAAGCGGCAGTGCGATGATATTGGCAAAGTTCAACGGCAGACCAATGAGCACGCAGATCTCGAGCGTAACGACGACGGCAACAAGGAGAGGCACCAGCGTCAACGCAACATCGATCCAGCGGCGTAACGCGACGAACAGGATCAGGGCAATCGCCACCACCGACAAGACGCCAGCCTGCAGAAATGCTTTGACCATCGTGGCAGCGGCCTCGATGATGAAGACCGGTTGTCCACTCGCATCGGGTTCGACACTGCGGACCGCCGTGACGAAGCGACTCAAGGTTGCGTTGTCGTTGCCATCGCCCTTCGGCGCCGCCTCGATCCTGGCCCGTCCGCCGGCGGATATCCAGTCCTTCTTCAGCTCAGGCGGAAGCGTCTCGAGGCTCACCTGTTCGGCGGTCAGGACAGCTCTCACCTGGCGCAGCGTTGTCTCCAACGGCGTGACCAGGGCGTGCCGCGCTTCCTCCAGGGCGGCTGGCGGCGCTTTCGCCAATGCCGCGAGCAGCCTTGCGAGGCGGCGCGCCTGCACGGCGGCCGGACTTTCGAGGTCACCCGCGGTGTGAGACAGCTCAGGGATCAAGCTTTCCATCCCTGCCATGGTCTCGGCTGGCGTCGGCTCGGGGTCGATCTCGTCAGGGTTGAGGGTGTTCTGCAAAAAAAAGTTTGCGTCCTCGATGAGCGCGAGCTTGGCATCCTGATCTTCGGGAACGAAACTTTGCAGCGTCAGCACCCGGCTGACCTCCGGCAGCTGGCGCAATTTTTCGGCGATGGGCAAGGCCTGGGCAAGGTTGCTTTTGAGCACTTCAATCGTATTGGGGCTCGTATCAGGATCATTCATCAAG
The DNA here is from genome assembly GCA_963821505.1 of uncultured Alphaproteobacteria bacterium. Classification (GTDB taxonomy): domain Bacteria; phylum Pseudomonadota; class Alphaproteobacteria; order Rhizobiales; family Xanthobacteraceae; genus VAZQ01. Next base: position 82,031 of record CAWGEH010000033.1, on the reverse strand, counting down.
TCGAGCAATGTCGAAACCGATTCGGAGTCCTGCGCCCGGAGATTGAGCGGATTGAAGTCGAAGCGCAGAGCCGCGAGCAGCGGCAAGCCAAGAATTGTGGCGCCCAGCGTCAGGCCGACGATCCAGTTGCGCTGCTTTTCCAGAAAACGGTCTAACGGCGCGAGCGCGGCATAGCCGATCGGCTTGGGCTCCCCCGACGGCTTGAGCACGGTGAGCAAGGCGGGAAGCAAAGTGACCGTGGTCGCAAACGCGATGATGATGCCGGTTCCGGCGATCAGCCCCAGCTCGGAAAGACCTACATATGCGGTCGGCAGAAACGAGTAGAACGCGGTCGCGATCGACGCGGCGGCGAGCAACAGCGGTGCCGCCATGCCACGGGCGGTCGCCAGGAGTCCCTGATCGAGATCGCTGCACGCGTGCCGCTCCGATCGATAGCGAACGCTGAACTGAATGCCGAAATCAACGCCGAGACCAACGAAGAGTACACCGAAGGCGACCGAGATCGGGTTGAACGCTCCGACCATCCACAGCCCAACAGCGGCTGTGAGAACCAGCCCAACCATGAGGGTCACAAAAACAGCCGAGATGATACGTGCCTTCTTCAGCGCGAGCCACAGCACGAACCCGACGAGAAGCAACGTCACGGCGCTGTTCAAGGCCGCGCCGTCAGCGATGGAGGCGAATTCCTCATCCGAGAGGGCGACTGGTCCCGTGAGGCGCACCTTCACGCCTTTGTCGGGGGTGAGCCCAAGCTTGGACGCCGCTTCGCGTATGAGTGCCGTTGCCTTGCCTCCGGGCTGCAGATCGCCGAAGTGCAGAACCGGCTGGATGTTCACAAAGTTACGAAGCTCCGAGGGCTCCGCCGCGCGCCCGGTGATCAGCGTGCGCCAAGAGAAAGCGGCGGTCTTGCCGTTCGCCAGGGCTTCCAGCGCATCAGCGATCGCAGCGAGCGCCGGACTCAGATCGTCCAGCTTGGCTTTCCCCAGGCGCACACCTTCGAGCGACTGCGACAGCGCGCGAAAGACCCCGCGCAGCGTCGGATCCGCTGCCAGCGTTCCGAGGAAAGGCTGTGCAGAGATCAGGTCGGAAGTGTCGCGGCGCACCTTATCCAGGCTGCGGAAAAGGATTCCATTCCGCTCGAAGAATTCGCCGCCTTCGACACGGCTGATCGTGCGGATCACGTCCGACCGAGGCGAAAGCTCGTTCACCAGCGCATCAGCGGCACCATCGGCGGCCTCCGGCGTCGTTGCTTCGATTACGGCGACGATTTCGATCGGCCCGATGCGGAAACGCAAGGTCGAGCATGACCTCCTGTTGGCGCCACGGCAGCGAGCTCGAGATGAGCTTGTTGGTGTCGCTGGTGATGACGAAATGCCGCGTGAAATAGCTGGCGGAAGCGACTGCGACCAGGAGGAAGCCGAGGACCACCAGCCACGCATAGCGACTCGACAGCCGGACTAGCCGTGTAATTGCGGCTATCGTCGCAGAGTCGCCACTCTTATTCATGGACCGCAGCGGAAGAGTAACGTCAATTCGGTCATGCATTCTGGCGGCCGTAAGCAAGACACAGTGCGCGTCCAAGCATGATCTGCAAATGAACGCCAACGGTTGTGTGTAACTCGCCGCCTTGACGCGGCCCCAATCGGGGCCGAAAAAAGCTGTCAAGCTACCGTCCCGCGAGGGATCGAGGGATCATGCGCTTGCGCCAAAAGTGTGGCCAAATCCGAAGCCTGTCCAGACAAGCGGAACCGTTGCGATGAGGAATTTCAAGCTCGCCCCGAACCTTGGGACGACCCGCATTGCAGTGGTATTGGCAATGGTCCTGCCCGGATCGCCAGCAGTGCAGGCGCAGGCACCGAGTGCTGCTGCACATATCCAAACCTACTATCAGGAATTGATGCCCACGATCCAGCAGGCTGGGCGGCTCACTGTGCGCGAGCGCGACAAGCGCTTTGCGCCTGCCATTACCGCCGCCTTCGACCTCGCGACCATGACGCGGCTGGCGGTCGGCCCCGCCTGGAAAAGCTTCTCGCCGGCTCAACAGGCGGCAGTTCAGGAGGCCTTTACACGATTTATCGTCGCCGACTATGCGAGCCAGATAAGCGATTATTCAGGGGAAAGCTTCGTTGTCGATCCGCAGACAAGTCCGGTAGCGCGTGGCAGCGGCGAAATCGTCAAAACCAGGCTGCTGCAGCCCGGGGGGCGGACCGTGAACATAAACTATTTGGTCCGCGGCGGGCGGGTTATCGATGTCTATCTCAACGGGACCATCAGCGATCTCGCGACGCGACGTGACGAGTTTGCGTCGATCATCGCCTCGGGCGGTGCCGACGGCTTGATCAAGAGATTGCAGGATCGAACTCAGAGTCTACTGAGCAAGTGACGCTCGCGTATGTTCAGACGGGTTCTATGCCTGTTCGCTGACTCATCGGCGACCCATGCCTTCCTCGAGTACGAGCGGCTCACCGGCGACGCGGCGAGCTCGCCGCTCGTGGTGCGGGGCGGTATGCCGGATCAGTTCGCCGTAGGATTTGGAGCAACCCACTCGTTCGACATCAAAACGCCCTGGTAGCAGTCTTTTTCCGGCGTACAGGGGCGCCGCTGACCAGATCGGACCACTAAAGCGCCCCGTCGAAATGGAGTGCGCGGCACCGTTCTGCGTCAATACGAACGGAAACCGCTTTGGACTAGCAGGGCGGGGTCGTGCCGTGCTCCTATTGTCCGGACGACGCGCCAACCGGCGGTCGGACCGGGAGACGCGTGGGGGGGAACGCAGCGGAGATGGTCGCTCAAGCCGGTGTTATTGCCTGGTTGACCGGGATCGCCGCCGTTAGCGCTGTTGTGATTTGGTCCGGCTTGGAGGCGGTCGCCCACGCGTTTGCCGGCGTCGGGTGGGGTATTCTGCTGGTCGTGATCGTGCGCACCGTCGCGGTTGCGGTGGCGGGAGTGGGATGGTGGCTGCTTTTCCCGGCGGGGACGCGGCCACGGCTTCGGACCTGCGTCCTTCTGCGCCTCATTCGGGAGGCCGCCAATGCCCTGTTGCCTATGGCGCAGGTCGGCGGCGATCTCATCGGCGCGGGGCTGCTGACCCTCTACGCCGTTCCGGGCGCGCTCGCGGCCGCCAGTGTCATCGTGGATGTCCTCGTCCAGGCGGCGACGCAGCTTCTGTTCGCGGTCGCCGGTCTTGTCGTGCTCGTGGCGCTCGGGGCGGACGCGGCGCTGGCGCGCATCGCCGCCCTCGGCGTGACCGTTGCGGCGCTCTTGCTCGCCGGCTTCTATCTCGCGCAGCGCCGCGGCGGGCAACGCATTCTTCGTTCCGCCATCGCGCGTCTCGCGGGCGGGCGACAGTGGCGCGTGCTCGGCTCGATCAATGCCATTTATGAAAACTTGGCTTTGATTTACGCAGCTCGATCCGACCTTGCCGCCAGCGCCGCCGTACATATGACGGGATGGATCGTCGGCGTCGCCGAAGTCCTAATCGTGTTCGCCTTCATGGGCAGTCCGATCGGCATCGCCGAGGCGCTGGTCATCGAAAGCCTGCTCCATGCCATTCGCGGCGCGGCCTTTGCCATTCCCGGCGCGCTCGGCGCGCAGGAAGGCGGCCTGGTATTGCTGTGCGCCGTGTTCGGCATTCCACCGGAACAGGCGATCGCGTTGTCGCTCGTGAAGCGGGCCGCCGACCTGGCGATCGGGGTGCCGGGCCTCGTCGGCTGGCAGATGCTGGAGTGGGGACGCCTCATGCCGAAATATCCGCTGCGCGCCCGGCGGCTGCGAGAGTCGATCAATCCGGACCGCTGAGCGAGCAATGACCCTGTTCTGGTCCTCGGTCACGGCATCGATGATCGCGGTCGCCGGCTGCGGCTATTTGATCGCGGCCAGGGCCCTGGTCGGCCGCTTTGCGCGGGATCGCGCGCATGCGGTTCCCGCCGCCACGCCCGACGTCACCATCCTCAAACCGCTCCACGGCGATGAGCCGGGGCTGTTCGAAAATCTCATGTCGTTCTGCGCCCAAGACTACCGGGGCCGCGTTCAACTGATCTTCGGGGTGCAGGATCCGAACGACGCGGCCGTCGCAGTTGTCGAGCGCCTACGGAATGCCGATTCGGCGCGCGAGCTCGACCTCGTGATCGACACCGAGGTGCACGGGTTGAATCGCAAGGTCTCCAACCTGGTCAACATGGCGCGGGCCATCCGCCACGACGTCATCGTCGTCGCCGACAGCGACATGCGGGTCGAGCCCGATTATCTCTCCCGCGTCATCGCGGCGCTGGAAGAACCGGGCGTGGACGCGGTGACCTGCCTCTACTACGGCGCTCCCCTCACCGGCGTCTGGGCGCGCCTCGCCGCGCTCGCCATCAACGGGCAGTTTCTGCCGAGCGTCGTGGTCGGCCTGGCGCTCGGACGGGCGCGCCCCTGCTTCGGCTCGACTGTGGCGCTTCAGCGCAGGCGGCTCGACCAGCTCGGCGGCCTCATCGCCTTCGTCGATTACCTCGCAGACGATTACGCGATCGGCGAAGCGGTGCGCGCGCACGGCGGAACGCTCTCGATACCTTCCTTTGCCATTGCCCATATCTGCACGCAGACATCGCTGCGCGAATTATGGCGGCACGAATTGAGGTGGGCGCGGACGATCCGCGGCATCGATCCCGTCGGCCACGCCGGCTCGATCGTCGCCCATCCACTGCCATGGGCGCTGATCGCCGTCCTCCTCGGCGCCGCTTCAGCCGCGGTCATACCGGCGATCGGCATCGCCGTGGCGTCGATCGCATGCCGGATGGCGCTGTTGCGGCGGGTAGAGCAGGCCTATGCCCTTCCGCCGCAGGCGTATTGGCTTCTGCCCATGCGTGACCTATTGTCGTTTGCTTCGCTCGTTGTGAGCTTTCTCGGCCGGGAAGTAAGTTGGAAGGGCCGCCGCTACCACATGGTCGCTGGCGGCAACTGGGTCGCTGATCGGGGATCACACGCACCATGATGAGGACGCTTTTCCTGCAAGCACCGTCGTTCGACGGTTTCGACGGCGGGGCCGGCGCGCGCTATCAAGCGCGCCGCGAGATCCAGTCCTTCTGGTACCCGACGTGGCTCGCCCAGCCCGCCGCGCTCGTTGAAGGCTCCAAGCTCATCGATGCGCCGCCGCACCGGCTCAAATTCCAGGACATCGCGCCCGAAGCCAAGAGCCGCGAGCTCGTGGTGCTGCATACGTCCACTCCCTCCTTCTCCTCCGATGTCAAGACGGCCGAGGCTCTCAAGGCGCTCAACCCGGGTTTGAAGATCGGCATGATCGGCGCCAAGGTGGCGGTCGAGCCGGACGCGACGCTCAAGGCTTCGAGCGCCATCGATTTCGTCGCGCGCAACGAGTTCGATTTCACCATCAAGGAGGTGGCGGAAGGGCGCGATTTCGGCCGCATCGCCGGGCTCTCCTGGCGCAATGCCGAAGGAGACATCGTGCACAACGAGGACCGTGCCGTCCTCGAGAACATGGACGAGCTGCCCTTCGTCACCCCCGTCTACAAGCGCGACCTGATCATCGAGAATTATTTCATCGGCTATCTGAAGCACCCCTATATTTCGTTCTACACCGGCCGTGGCTGCAAATCGCGTTGCACGTTTTGCCTCTGGCCGCAGACGATCGGCGGCCACCGCTATCGCACCCGCAGCGTCGGGCATGTGATCGAGGAGCTCGCCTGGGCGCAGAAGGCGTTTCCGCAAGTCAAGGAATTCTTCTTCGACGACGACACGCTGACCGACAACCTGCCGCGCGTCGAGGCGCTCGCGCGCGAGATCGGCAAGCTCGGGATCACCTGGTCGTGCAATGCCAAGGCCAACGTGCCGCGGGAGACGTTGAAGGTCCTCAAGGACAACGGGCTGCGGCTCCTCCTCGTCGGCTACGAATCCGGCAATCAGAAAATTCTTCACAACATCAAGAAAGGGATGCTCGTCGACGTGGCCAGGCGGTTTGCGAAGGACTGCCGCGAGCTCGGCATCGTCACTCACGGCACCTTCATCCTCGGTCTCCCTGGCGAGACCAGGGAGACGATCGAGGAGACCATCCGTTTCGCCATCGAGATCAATCCGCACACCCTCCAGGTTTCGCTGGCGGCGCCCTATCCCGGCACGTTCCTCTACAAGCAGGCGCAGGAGAACCATTGGTTCGCCCAGGAGAATGCGGACATGCTGACCGACCGCGGCGTCCAGCTCGCCGCCTTGAGCTATCCGCATTTGAGCCACACCGAGATTTTCCAGTCGGTGGACGCGTTCTACCGGCGCTTCTATTTCCGCGCGCCGAAGATCGCTGCGATCGCCGGCGAAATGGTGAGAAGCCCCGACATATTGAAGCGGCGCCTGCGCGAGGGGATCGAGTTTTTCCGCTTCCTGCGCGAGCGCCGGGAGCCCGCGCTCTGAAGCGGCTTGTCGTCACCGCCGACGATTTTGGGCTTGCGCGCGAAGTCAACGAAGCGGTCGAGGCAGCGCACCAGCGCGGTATCTTGACGGCTGCGAGCCTGATGGTCGCGGGGCCGGCGGCGGAAGACGCAATCGCGCGCGCGCGTCGCCTGCCGCGATTGCGCATCGGTCTGCATCTCGTGCTCGTCGAAGGCAGGCCGGTCCTGCCGCCGGAACGCCTGCCCGACCTCGTCGATGCGACGGGGCATTTGCGCACCGACATGGCCGGTCTCGGATTCGATATATTCGTGCGCCCGTCGGTCCGCCGGCAGCTCGCGGCGGAAATCGAGGCGCAGTTCAAGGCCTATCGCGCCAGCGGACTCGCGCTCGACCACGTCAACGCGCACAAGCATTTCCATCTGCACCCGACCGTGGCCGATCAAACGATCGCGATCGGCCGGCATTATGGCCTGCGCGGGTTGCGCGTGCCGCGCGAGCCCGCGTCGGTTCTGGCCGCGGTGGAAAGACCGCCGCGACGATGGCCAGCCTATGCGACCGCACCATGGGTGGCGCTGCTCGGCCGCCGTGCCCGGCAGGCCGGCCTGCAGATCCCGGACGCCGTCTTCGGCCTCGCCTGGTCCGGCGCGATGATGCAATCACGGTTATGCGGTCTGCTGGATCGCCTACCCGAGGGCTGCACGGAAATCTACATGCACCCGGCGACCGCCGGCGGTTTCGAGGGCCATTCGCCTTGTTACCGCTACGCCGACGAACTCGCCGCCCTCATGGCGCCATCCGCGATTGCGGCGGCGCACCGTTCCGACGTGACGCTCGGCGGCTATTCGGATTTCTGATCCACGCCATGACGCCTTGCTCCGGCTCGGTCAACGCACATAGCCGTGCTGTCTGAACCAGACAATTGCATCCGCGATCCCTTCCCGATAGGGCCTTGCCGCATATCCGAGCTCACGTCTGGCCTTCGCGTCGTCGAAGAACATGTAGTGACGCGCCATGCGCAGCCCGTCGCGGGTCGCGAACGGCTCTTTTCCGGTCAGACGCGCCCACCATTCGGCGCCCAGCGCAACGGGATACAGCGCGGCAATCGGAAGCCGCAGGGTGGGTGCGCGGCGGCCGACAATGCCGGCAATGTCGGCGAGCATGGTCGCGAGGCGCACGTTCTCTCCGCCCAGGATATAGCGCTCGCCGATCCGCCCGCGCTGCAAGGCCGCAAGATGCCCCGCCGCCACGTCGTCGACGTGCACGAGATTGAGACCGGTATCGACGAATCCGGGCATGCGGCCGCTGGCGCACTCGACGATGATGCGCCCGGTGGGTGTTGGCTTCACGTCGCGGGGGCCGATCGGCGTCGAGGGATTGACGATGACCGCCGGGAGCCCGTGCTGTCGCACCATGGCCTCGACCAGGCGTTCAGCCAGCACCTTGCTCTTCTTGTAGGCGCCGATGGCCTTGCTCTCCAGCAGCGGGCAGGTCTCGTCGGCGGGCGCATTGTCCCGCAACTCGAGCGTCGCGACGCTGCTGGTATAGACGATACGTTCGACCCCGGCGCGCAGCGCCTCCTCCATCACGCAGCGGGTACCTTCCAGATTGGTTCGGATGATCTCGTCCGGGGCGGGTGACCAGAGCCGATAGTCGGCGGCGGCATGGGCGAGGTAACGGACGCCGCGCAGCGCCGCGACCAGCGACGCACGATCGCGAATGTCGCCGATCACGACCTCGTCTTCGGGCGCGATGTTGGTGCGCGGGCTTGTGCGCCGGACCAGCACGCGAACCCGGTGGCCCGCGGCACGGGCCGCATTCGAAATCGCCGAGCCGACGAAGCCGCTCGCGCCGGTGACAAGAAAGAGATCGCGGCCGCCGGTGTCGGACGCTGCCATGTCAGAGGCTCTCGCACGCCTGCCGTGCTCGGCAGCGGGCGGCCGCCACGAACCACGGTGAGGTCATCCCTGCGACGCGCCAATCGCGGTTCGACCGCCGGCCGCGTTTTGGTCTACCGGCGACCCGGCAAGGCAAGAAAATGCCGTAGTTCCGAGCATGCGAATATTTTTTTGGGCGCGCAACGCCCGCATCCCCGATGCGTTGAAAAGTGAGGCGACAAGGAGAAAGGAGGATGCAATGAGGAAACTGGTATTGGCCGCGGCAGCCGCCGTCTCGCTCGTTGCGACGGTTCCCGCCTCCGCGCAGGTCTATATGGGTGCGGATCCCGGAGGTGCCGGGGTGCAGGTCGGCCCGTTCGGAGTTGGCGTGGGTCCGCGATATGGCTGGCGAGATTACGGGCCCGAATATTACGCCTATGGCGCCGACTGCCCCGTGGTGAGGGAGCGGATCGTGACGCCCAGCGGTCGGGTGATTCACCAGACGCGGCGCTCGTGTCGCTACTGATCCCCACGACGCGGTCGTGAAACCCGAATGGCCCCGGACCCGTCCGGGGCCATTCGGTTTATTTTGCATTCGGTTTGATGGAATCATTCGGCATCCGCCCGGCGCAACGGGTTCCCCGCGCGCCATAAAGTGCGACACGATTCGCGGCCTAGAACATCGCCAGCACGATGGCCGGGAGCAGCGCACAGGCGCCGACGACGACGGCATTGAGCAGCGCTTTGTCGTTCGGCACGTTCATCAATGGCGGCAGCCCGGTCATCAGCAGGTAGACGCCATAAACTCCTAGGATCAGAAGGAAGTTTAGCCCGGGGACGAGCAGGAATACCCCGGCGAGCCAAAGCGGCGTGTGGGAATAGACCGACAGCTTGATTGCGTTGCGAAAATTTTTCACCCCGCCGAATTGGGGCGCGAGCAGATCGATCACCCCCGCAATGATATAGACCATCGCGAACGTCACGACGTAGACGATGACCGCACGCAACAGGCTCGGCACCACGGGCGAATAGCCGCCGACAAAGGTTTGGCCGACGAAGCGTGCGATCTCCGGGATCGCGGCAAGGATCGCCACGTAGTCGATGAACAGATCGGAGAACCTACTCGGCTCCTGTTCGATCACCTTCCATTCCGCCCGCGGTCTCAGCATGATCCCCCTGACCCGCCCGATAAGCTTCATCGATACCCTCCGATTTTCGTGTGCTCACAGCGCGCGCCTGTCTTCGCGGATCATCGCGGCGCCCTTCTCGGCGATCATCATGGTCGGCGCGTTGGTGTTGCCGGACGTGATCGTCGGCATGACCGAGGCATCGACCACGCGCAGGCATTCGAGCCCGAGCACGCGCAGACGCTCGTCGACCACCGCCATCGGATCGGTCGCCCGGCCCATCTTGGCGGTGCCCACGGGGTGAAAGATGGTGGTGCCGATGTCGCCCGCGGCCTTGATCAGCGCGGCGTCATCGTTGCCGACCGCGGCGCCCGGCAGATATTCGACGGGCTGGTACTTGGCGAGCGCGGGCTGCGCCACGATCCGGCGGGCAACGCGGATCGAGTTGGCTGCGACGCGACGGTCTTCGTCGGTCGAAAGGTAATTCGGCTTGATCACCGGCTTGTCCGCGGGGTCGGCGGAGCGCAGCCGCACGCAGCCGCGGCTGGTCGGCTGCAGATTGCACACGCTCGCGGTCAGGCCGGGGAACGCGTGCAGCGGGTCGCCGAATTTGTCGAGCGAGAGCGGCTGCACGTGGAACTGGATATTGGCGCGCTCGCGCGTCGGGTCCGAGCGCGTGAACAGCCCGAGTTGCGAAGGCGCCATGGTGAGCGGGCCGCGGCGGAGCAGCGCGTAGTGGAGCCCCATGCGCGCGCGGCCGAGAAGCGAGCGCGCGCTCTCGTTGAGGGTCTTGACGCCGGTGACCCGGTAGATGAGCCGGAGCTGGAGATGATCCTGCAGGTTCTCGCCGACGCCGGGCTTGTCGAGCACGACCGGAATGCCCAAGCGCGCGAGCTCGCCGGCAGGACCGACGCCGGAGAGCTTGAGGAGCTGGATCGAGCCGATCGAACCGGCGGCGAGCACCACCTCGCCGCGGCATCGCGCCGACCGCGCGGCGCCGTTTTGCCGCCAGCGCACGCCCACGGCGCGCGTGCCCTCGAACACGATTCCCTCCACCAGGCATTGGACTTCGAGCCGCAAATTGGGGCGGCCGAGCACCGGCTTGAGGAAGCCGCGCGCCGCCGACCAGCGCCGGCCGCGCTTCTGGTTGACGTGAAAGACGCAACTGCCCTCGTTGTCGCCGGTGTTGAAATCGGGAATTGGCTTGATGCCGGCTTCGCTTGCCGCGTCGCGGAACGCATCGAGGAGATCCCAGCGCACGCGCGGCGCCTCGATCCGCCATTCGCCACCGACTGCGTGCGCCTCGCTCGGCCCGAGCACATGATCCTGGTGCCGCTTGAAGTACGGCAGCACGTCGTCCCAGCCCCAGCCGGCGAGCCCGAGCTGGCGCCAGTGATCGTAATCGGCCGCCTGACCCCGCATATAGATCATGGCGTTTATGGCGGAGGAGCCGCCGATCACCTTGCCGCGGGGATAGTTGAGGCTGCGGCCGTTGAGTCCCTCCTCCGGCTCGGTCTTGAACATCCAGTCCGAGCGCGGATTGCCGATGGCGAAGAGATAGCCGACCGGAATGTGAAACCAGATCCAATCGTCCATGCCGCCGGCCTCGAGCAGCAGCACGCGCGTTCCCGCATCGGCGGAAAGCCGGTTGGCCAGCACGCAACCGGCCGAGCCCGCGCCGACGATGATGTAGTCGTATTCGCCTTCGCCCGCTGCCGCCATGCACGTCTCATCATCTGGATCGCGATCGATGGGCCGCAGACGCGATGGCCTCCCCTCCCAGCGCAGTGGAAAGGGAGCCCAATCGAAGGTGCGGCATCGACAGTGATCCAGGGGCAGCCGCCGTCGGTCAAGCCCAGGCTTGCGGCGATCGCCCCCGTCTCGCCCCGGGGCGCAGCGCCGCCGGCCGGCGCGTTGCGGCCCTCCGTCCGCCTCTCGGCCCGTCGGCGCCGGAGCGACTTGGGTGACGGGCGGCGACCTCGAAGCTGACCGCGGCAGCGCCTTCGGCTTCAATTCCGGACCGGTGACAGTCCCTCGATCATCGCCTTGCAGGATGCCGACAGGTCGGCAAATCGGCGGCAAATGGCCTGGACGGCCACCAGCGCCTGGCTTTTTCCTGCCGCGCCGAAGAACTTCTCGGTCTCTTCGGCGATGGCTTTTTGCAATTCAGCGTGATTGACCGGAACACGCGGGCAATAGGTGGCGTGGAATTTCTTGAACGCCTCCTCGGCATTTCGCGGCCAGGTGTAGGCAATCAGACACAAAGTGTTGGTGTTCACCCACTCCTCGTCCTTGCTGCAAGCCAATCTCCTGCTCGTGATCTCGCCCCGACCGCCGCCGTCGGCGCGGACGACCCTGAGGCTCGGACACTCGCAAATCGTCGCTCCCAGACTGAATGTCTGACCCGCGTACTCGCAAGTCTGAGCCGACGCTGTCGCTCCCGACTGAAGCAAGACAAAAGTCAGCGCGAGGCATCCTGCAATCTTCTGCATCTCCGCCCTCCATGCCGAATCAGCGAGTCCATCATGGTTGCCGTCTGTGGTGCCGCCGCAGCCTCTCTGCATGACCCGCGAAGACAAAGCGGCTCGGCATTGCGTCATGGATGCGCGCGCGACAGACCCATCAGTACTGAATGAGCAGCCCACTGAACGCGCGCCACCCATCGAGCGCCGGATTGGTACTGGTTCGCCGACTGGTCTCCACGAAAGCATAACTGTTGGGCATGAAGTCGAGCCAGCGCTGGAAAACGAAACGCATTCCAACGCCAAAATTCGTCGCATGCACGCTTCCGAACTCCAGCGCGGTGGGTTCATAAAATATCCGCTCGCCCGTCGCTCCGAACACGTATCTCGTGATATTGACGCCGCCTGACTCCATCGGGACTTGGATTAAATGGCCCAACTCGGTGCGCACCACCCACGCTGAATCGCCGGGCAGCGCGCCCGCAGTGAAGCCGGACAACATTTTTGGACCGGTGATGTCGAACTGCTCCGATGTCAGCATCGGACGATTGAACGAGCTTTGTGCGTAGCCGGTCGTGGCAAGGAAGAAATTCGACGGCAGATTCTGCGAGATGCCCAATCCCACATTGAGCTTGGTGAAAACAGCGTCAGCTCCTTGCCGCGACAGCGGCAGGTCCGGTGTGGCGTCCGCCAATGTACGCGCTCCCAGCGCGTTGAGGCCGCGGGAAACAGTGGCGCCAAACACGATGTTGGTGTCGGTGTCTCGAATCCGCCAGCTGCCATCAATGGTCGCCCTCAGCGGCCTGACCTGATCGAGGCTGAGCGAAACCGGCGGATTGAGCACGAGCGTATCGATGCGCTCGTTCGTGAGATCGAGACGCGCGCTGACCGTCAGCTGAAAATCGCGACTTTTCACGGCGTCGTAGCCGAGCACCACGTTGCTCTGCCTGAATACACCCTGCGTTGCCGCAAGTGGAATGACATTGGGAGTTGTTCTGCCGTCGGTCGTCGCAACGAACATTTTCCATCCATCAATGCCGAGCGGGACCGCAAGACTGGCTTGCAGAAAGCGCCGCGTCGGAAACTCGGTTCCAAAATCACGGCTGGGAAATCCGGTCGCCGATACTGCGATCTGTTCACCCATGCCAAGAACGCTGTTGAACCCGAGAAGGGCGACGGCCTGGGTGGTGCCGAACGTGATCGGCATTGCGTTATCGACGTAGCCGCTGGCCGTGATCGGCCGATGCGGCCCGGTCAGGATGAGGACGGAGCCGCCGATTTCGTCTCCCGCGGCGAAGGTCGAGCGAAGCTCGAGGCCGGGAGTGTCCCCAGCCAGCAGCAAGCGGCGCTCGAGCTCGCGTTGCAGAAGGTGACGCTTTTGGAACAGCGGCTGGAGCACCGCGGCGACGCGACCTCGCACGGCCGGGGGCAATGCGGTGGCGTCAACGCGCTCTATGAATCCGTCGATAACCTGAAGCTTGACCCGCGCTTTTTCGCTCAATTCCTGTGGCGACACGACCACCCGGGCAAGAAGATATCCGGCGCGGACGTAGACCTCTTGCAGCTTGGTCGCGAAAGTGAAGAGCTCCGCGACGGTCACACGCCGGCCGATCAACGGCGCGGCCAGCTCGCGCCTGGCGGCGACAAATTCTTCGAACTCGCCTTCAATATCGAAGCCGAGGAGCACGAAGCTCAGCTTCTCGGCATCCTTCGGAAAAGCCGGCGCTTCCGGGGGCGTGATCGCCGGAATGCCGGGAGCGGCCTGTGGCACAGTCGGAAGAACGGGTGGCTCAACCTGGCTCGGAGCCGGCGCGACGCGCGACGCGGGTATTTCTTGCGCGCGAGCCGGGTTGCCGGCTCCTGCGACAAAAGACGCCCACAAGAGCGTTCCCCAGAAAGCTCGCACGCTGCTTCGCATATCCAGTCCTGGCAGCAACTCGTTGCGAAAACGCGGACTTGGAACCGAACGACACCGAACTCTCCTGCGCCCCCATAGTGCTCAGACCCGCTGCGGCCGGACCGCAGTCGAATCACTGCGCACATCATAGTTCGCGCCGAAGTCGAGCAAGCGCGAAGAGCTCGCGCGGCGACGCAATTCGCTCCGGCGTGACCAAATGGCCACAGCGCCCTTTCTTCGCCGGCACGCAAACTTGCCTGACCGACCCGAAACCGGGCGGCGGCGGCCACTCACGCTCGAGCTCCATTGGAGGAAGGTAGCGAGATTTGGAACAAAGGCGCGCGCACCGCGGAGACTGTCATGCCGTCGGCAACCCGGTGACGTCATGGCGTTCCACCGCGGCCCCCGCGATGATCTCAATCTGATTCGCGCTCTTTCGGTCATGCCAGGGCGCGGCCGGCGCGCGCCGGCGGCGACAAATCTCGCACGCAGCCGTCAGAATTGGACCGGAGATGAGGGCAAGCCCGGCGCCCCGGGTCCGTCGGAAAAGCATCCGCGCTTCGAACGCCATGAGCTCTCACGGTTGTATCGTGAGCCGCATAGAGAATGCCGCGTGCGGTCATTTGCTGCAACCGCTTGCAAGATTGCCTACTCGTCGACCCCCTTATCCCCCCGCCCAATGCGTCAAGTTGACGCACTTGCGAAGCGATCAACAGCAGAAGCAATGGTAACAGCGCACTAGTTTTCCGTCTAACCTATTATTATTACGATGCTTTTCTGGCAAGGGCCCGGAGCGCTGGTGTGCCCCGTGAAAATTGAATGGGGCATCAAAATCCCATAAACAAGCCCGCTAGACAATAACGCTGGCAAATAAACCATCCAGACGGGGCGGTCTCACCGCCGCCATTGAGGGGTCTACATGGGCTGCGGCGCTTGGCCTCGGCGGGCCGAACTTGTTGTCGGCTTTTTCTTGATGGCTCTGAGCTTGCCGGCAGCGGCCCAGCCCGCAGCGGCGCCGGAGTCCCCCAAGCAACTCCCCAAATACGAAGTAACCGGTTTTCGTGACGCGCGGTTCGGGATGACCGAACCGGAAGTTCGAGCAACTGTCACAAAATCGTTCGGCGTCAAAGCTGCGGACATCAAGAGCAGTTCGAACCCCACCGAGGGAACAACCCTGCTGACCGCGCGCGTGAACGCGCTCGATCCTGGGCCGGGACCAGCCACGATTACGTATATTTTCGGCAACAAGTCCAAGAAGCTGGTTCAGGTCAACGTGGTCTGGGGCGACGACGCGCCGAACCATTCGCCCGATGCAAACGCAATCATTGGAGCGGGCACGCGGCTGGAACGCTATTTCCAGAGTTTTAGCTGGCGCAAAGATGCAACCCGCGTGGGCATTCCCCTCGGCGAGAATACGGTCGTTCTGTTCGCGGGCGAGGACGAGAAAAAAGGCGCGGTGCGTCTCGTCGTCGACGGCATCAAGTATCAGGTGAATCGCGAAGGCAATCAGACGACCTCGCCCGATCCAAAGGGGCCGCCGAAGCTGGTCATCAACTACATTGCCGATCGCGAGAATCCGGACATCGCCAAGATCGAGCCGGGCAAGTTCTGAGCACTGGTGATCCATTCGGCGCAGCGGCCTCGATGACCCCGCATTTGAGCCCAAGGCGGAAGCGCGCAATCAGGCGCGGCGCCGCCGCTTGGCCGCTGACGACCCGCGTGACGGCCGCTTCGCTCTCGCTGCTGATCGCCGCGCCATTTCCGGCGATGGCCCAGCAGCTGCCGACAGGAGGTTCGGTCGCGGCGGGAAGCGTTTCGATCGGCGCGCCTCAGAAAGGCACGCTGAACATCAATCAAAGCTCGAACCAAGCCATCATCAACTGGAATACGTTCTCGGTCGGCAACGGGGGCACCGTCAACTTTAACCAGCCGAGCTCTTCGTCAGCGACGCTGAACCGCGTCACCAGCTCGACCCCATCATCGATCGCCGGAACGATCAACGCGCCGGGCACCGTCGTGCTGGTGAACCCCAATGGGATCACCATCACCAAGTCCGGCGTCATCAATACCGGCTCCTTCGTCGCCTCGACGCTCGGCATCAAGAACGAAGACTTTCTCGCCGGGAAGTATCAGTTTCAAGGCAACGGAGCTTCCAAGGCGGTCATCAACGCCGGTCGGGTCAATGTGTCCGACGGCGGCTTCGCGGCATTCCTGGGCGGACGAGTCGCCAACCGGGGCGTCATCAGCGCGCGCTTCGGCAAGGTCGGGCTCGCCAGCGGCGAAGTGGCCACGATCGATCTGTCCGGCGAAGGGTTCATATCGGTCGCCGTCCCGTCCAATCAGATGCGGAACATCGTCGATGGACACGGCAAGCCCCTGGTGTCCAACTCCGGCAAGATCAACGCCCCCGGCGGATCGGTTTATCTGACCGCTGCGACCGCCGCGAAAGTGCTGCAAGGTGCGGTCAACGTTCCGGGCTCGATCCGAGCAAACAGCGTCGGCACCCGTGGCGGCAAGATCGTGCTCAACGGCGGCGACGGCGGCATCGTCAACGTCGGCGGGCGTTTGACCGCGAGCGGTGGAAAGGGCCGCAACGGCGGCTCCATCGCCATAGCGGGCGCGAAAGTCTCGGTCCCGGGCAGGATCCTGGCGAGCGGACGCGCGGGCGGCCGCATCGCGGTGACCAGCGCGGGCGATCTGTCGGTGACCGGCAGGGTCTCGGCCAAGGGGCGCGCCGCCGAGGGCGGCCGCATCGACCTGGCCGGCCAACACATCCGCCTCACCGGCGCGAAGCTGAATGCGTCGGGCGCGACCGGCGGCGGGCTCGTGCGCATCGGCGGCGCCTTCCGCGGCGGCACCGCGGATCCGTCCAATCCGCTGTATCAAGCATATGTCGGCCGCTGGGGCGCGCTGCCGCCGATTGCGCCTGCGAGCACCGTTACGGTCGATGCCGCGACCACCATCGATGTCTCCGCCCGCAAGGCGGGCGACGGCGGCACGGCCATCATCTGGTCGAACGAAAAAACCTCCTTTGCCGGCACGATCCGGGGCACCGGCGGAGAGAACTCCGGCTCCGGCGGTCACGCCGAAGTGTCCAGCAAAGGCGTGCTGGATTTCTCGGGACGGGTGAATCTCAAGGCCAGCGTCGGTCCGAATGGCACGCTGCTGCTGGACCCGAGCAACCTCACGATCTCAACCGGCGCGACCAGCAACGAAACGTCCTCGGGCGGCGACCCGAACACGTTCAGCCCGACGAACAACGCCGCGAACTCCGTCCTCAACACCACCGATCTGCAAAATGCGCTTGCAAGCGCAAACGTGATCGCCACGACCAACGGCACCATTACGGTGGCGAACCCGGTGACCTGGTCGAACAGCAACTCGCTGACCCTGCAAACGACGACCGTTACGGGAGCCGGGGCCAATATCACGATCAATGCAGCGATCAGCGCGGCGAATGGGACGCTGGTGCTTTCGAGCAACGGCAGCGCGATCACGCAGGGCGCGAGCGGAAGTATCTCAGTCGCGAATCTCTCTCTGGCCGGCACGGCCGCCGCCGTCACGCTCAACAACGCGGGCAACCAGATCGGGACGGTTGCGGCCAACACCGCATCGTTGAGTCTGACCAATAACATGGCGAGCGGTCTGGTTCTCGGGACCTCGAGCGTCAGCGGCAACCTGACGGTGGTGAACACGCTCGGCAACCTGACGCAGAGCGGTGTGCTGACGGTTGGCGGGACGTCGTCGTTCACGACCTCGGCGTCGAACGCGACGATCACGCTCAACAGCGCCAACCTGCTGACCGGGGCGGTGACGCTGAATACCAGCGGGGCGAGCGGCGATGCCAGCCTGACCAACGCTCTCGCGACGGCGCTGGCGGCATCGACTGTCGGCGGCAGCCTGACGGTGACGGCTTCGGTCGGCAACTTGACGCAGACCGGGGCGCTGACTGTTACGGGCGCATCATCGTTCACGACCTCGACCTCGAACGCAACGATCACGCTGGCCACCACCACCAACCTGCTGACCGGCGCGGTGTCGCTGAGCACCAGCGGCCCGAGCGGCAATGCCAGCCTGACCAACAATCGTGCGACGGTGCTTGCGGCCTCGAGCATCGGCGGCAACCTCGTGGTCACCGATCGGATCGGGAATCTGACGCAAACCGGGGTGTTGACGGTCGGAGGGACGTCGTCGTTCACCACCTCGGCGGCGAACGCCACGATCACGCTGAATGACGCCAACCTGCTGACTGGGGCGGTGTCACTGACCGCCAGCGGGGCGAGCGGCAATGCCAGCCTGACCAATAATCTGGCGGGCGGTTTGGTTCTGGGCACATCGAGCGTCGGCGGCGGCCTGACGGCGGTGAGCACGCTCGGCAACCTGACGCAGACCGGCGTGCTGACGGTTACCGGGACGTCATCGTTCACGACCTCGGCCGCGAACGCAACGATGACGCTGACCAGCGCTAACCTGCTGACCGGGGCGGTATCGCTGAACACCAACGGGACGACCGGCGACGCGAGCCTGACCAACAATCGCGCGACGGTGCTGGCGGCCTCGAATGTCGGCGGCAACCTGACGGTGACGGCTTCGGCCGGCGCCAGCCTGACACAGACCGGGGTGCTGACGGTTGCGGGCGCATCGTCGTTCACCACCTCGGTAAACAATGCGGATATCACGCTGACCGGCGCCAACCTGCTGACCGGGCCGGTGACGCTGAACACCACCGGCGCGACCGGCACTGCCAGCCTGACCAACAGCCTGGCAGGCGGTCTGGCTCTGGGCGCGTCGAGCGTCGGCGGCAGCCTGACGGTGGTGAGCACGCTCGGCAATCTGACGCAGACCGGGGTGCTCACGGTCGGCGGGACGTCGGCGTTCACGACCTCGGCCTCAAACGCGACGATCACGCTCAACAACGCCAACCTGCTGACCGGGGCGGTGGCGCTGAGCACGACCGGGCCGAGCGCGGATGCCAGCCTGACCAACAATCTCGCGACGGCGCTGGCGGCATCGAGCGTGGGCGGCAACCTGACGGTCAGCGATGCGGTCGGCAATCTGACGCAGACCGGGGCGCTGACGGTTGGCGGGACATCGTCGTTCGCGACCTCGGCTTCGAACGCCACGATCACGCTGACCACCACCACCAACCTGCTGACCGGCGCGGTGACGCTGAACACCAATGGCGCGACCGGCAATGCCAGCCTGACCAACAATCGCGCGACGGCGCTGGCGGCCTCGGGCATCGGCGGCAACCTGGTGGTCACCGACCGGGTCGGGAATCTGACTCAAACCGGGCTGCTGACGGTCGGCGGGACGTCGTCGTTCACGACCTCGGCGGCGAACGCGACCATCACGCTGAACAACGCCAACCTGCTCGCCGGCGCGGTGGCCCTCACCACCAGCGGCGCGAGCGGCAACGCCAGCTTGACCAACAGCCTGGTGGGCGGTCTGGCCCTCGCGACCTCGAGCGTCGGCGGCAGCCTGACGGCGGTGAGCACGCTCGGCAACCTGACGCAGACCGGCGTGCTCACGGTGACCGGCACGTCATCGTTCACCACCTCGGCATCGAACGCGACCATCGCGCTGACCAGCACCAACCTGCTGACCGGGGCGGTATCGCTGAACACCAACGGGACGACCGGCGACGCGAGCCTGACCAACAATCGCGCGACGGTGCTGGCGGCCTCGAATGTCGGCGGCGACCTGACGGTGACGGATACCGTCGGCTCCCTGACGCAGACCGGGCTGTTGACGGTCGGCGGGACGTCGTCGTTCACGACCTCGGCGGCGAACGCGACCATCACGCTGAACAACGCCAACCTGCTGACCGGGGTGGTGACGCTGAACACCGCCGGAGCGAGCGGCAATGCCAGCCTGACCAATAATCTGGCAAGCGGTCTGGCTCTGGGAACGTCAAGCGCCGGCGGCAGCCTGACGGCGGTGAGCACGCTCGGCAATCTGACGCAGACCGGGGTGCTCACGGTCGGCGGAACGTCGTCGTTCACGACCTCGGCGTCGGACGCGACGATCACCCTCAACAACACCAACCTGCTGACCGGTGCGGTATCGCTCAACACCAACGGGACCGGCGGCACGGCGCAGCTGACCAACGGCAAGGCGACGGTGCTGGGAGCCTCGAATGTGGGCGGCGACCTGACGGTGACGGATACGGTCGGCAACCTGACGCAGACCGGGGTGCTGACGGTTGCGGGCGCATCGTCGTTCACGACCTCGGCCGCGAACGCCACGATCACGCTGACCAGCGCCAACCTGCTGACCGGGGTGGCGTCGCTGAACACCAACGGCGCGACCGGCGCTGCCAGCCTGACCAACAACCTGGCGGGTGGTCTGGCCCTGGGCGCCTCGGGCATCGGCGGCAATCTGACGATCGTGAGCACGCTGGGCAATCTGACCCAGACCGGGGTGCTCACGGTCGGCGGGACGTCGTCGTTCAAGACCTCGGCCGCGAATGCGACCATCACGCTGAACAATGCCAACCTGCTCACCGGCGCGGTATCGCTCACCGCCAGCGGAGCGAGCGGCAATGCGCAGCTGACCAACAGCCTGGCGGGTGGTCTGGCGCTCGGGACATCGAGCGTCGGCGGCAGCCTGACGGTGGTGAGCACGCTCGGCAATTTGACGCAGACCGGCGCGCTCACGGTCGGCGGGACGTCGTCGTTCACGACCTCCGCGTCGAACGCGACCATCACGCTGACCAACACCAGCAATGCGATGACCGCGGCGATCGCGCTGAGCACGACCGGTCCGAGCGCGGACGCCGGCCTGACCAACAATCTTGCAACCGCACTGGCGGCATCGAATGTCGGCGGCAATCTGGTGGTTACCGACCGGGTCGGGAACCTGACGCAGACCGGGGCGCTCACGGTCGGCGGGACGTCGTCGTTTACGACCTCGGCTTTGAACGCGACCATCACGCTGAGCAACGCCAACTCGCTGAGCGGAGCGGTGTCACTGACGACGACTGGCGGGAGCGGCAATGTCAGCCTGACCAACGGCATCGCGACGGTGCTCGGCACCTCGGGCGTCGGCGGCAGCCTCACTGCGGTGAGCACGCTCGGCAACCTGACGCAGACCGGGGTGCTCACGGTCGGCGGGACGTCGTCGTTCACGACCTCGGCGTCCGACGCGACGATCACGCTCAACAACACCAATCTGCTGACCGGTGCGGTGTCGCTCAACACCAGCGGGACCGGCGGCGCGGCGCAGCTGACCAACGGCAAGGCGACGGTGCTGGGCGCCTCGAATGTGGGCGGCGACCTGACGGTGACGGATACGGTCGGCAACCTGACGCAGAACGGCGTGCTAACGGTTGCGGGCGCATCGTCGTTCACGACCTCGGCCGCGAACGCCACGATCACGCTGACCAGCGCCAACCTGCTGACCGGGGTGGCATCGCTGAACACCAACGGCGCGACCGGCGCTGCCAGCCTGACCAACAGCCTGGCGGGTGGTCTGGCCCTGGGCGCCTCGGGCATCGGCGGCAATCTGACGATCGTGAGCACGCTCGGCAACCTGACGCAGACCGGAGCGCTCACGATCGGCGGGACGTCGGCGTTCACGACCTCGGCCTCGAACGCGACGATCACGCTCAACAACACCAACCTGCTGACCGGCGCGGCGTCGCTCAACACCAACGGGACCGGCGGTGCCGCGCAACTCATCAACGGCAAGGCGACGGTGCTGGGCGCCTCGAATATCGGCGGCGACCTGACGGTCACCGATACGGTCGGCAACCTGACGCAGAACGGCGTGCTGACGGTCGGCGGGACGTCGTCGTTCACCGCCTCGGCAAGCGACGCAACGATCACGCTGACCAGCACCAACCTGCTGACCGGAGTGGTGACGCTGAACACCAGCGGCGCGAGCGGTAACGCCAGCCTGACCAACGGTAACGCCACGGTGCTCGGGGCGTCGAATATCGGGGGCAATCTCACCGTAACGGATACGGTCGGCAACCTGACGCAGACCGGGGTTCTGACGGTCGGCGGGACATCGGCGTTCACGACCTCGGCGTCGAGCGCGACCATCACGCTCAACAACGCCAACCTGCTGACCGGGGCGGTGGCGCTGACCACCAGCGGAGCGAGCGGCAATGCACAGCTGACCAACAATCTGGCGGGCGGTCTGGCGCTCGGGACCTCGAGCGTCGGCGGCAGCCTCACCGCGGTGAGCACGCTCGGCAACCTGACGCAGACCGGCGTGCTAACGGTTACCGGCACGTCGTCGTTCACCACCTCGGCGTCGGACGCGACGATCACGCTGGCCAGCACGAACCTGCTGACCGGTGCGGTGTCGCTCAACACCAGCGCCGTGGGCGGCGCGGCGCAACTGACCAATGGCAAGGCGACGGTGCTGGGCGCCTCCAACGTGGGCGGCGACCTGACGGTGACGGATACGGTCGGCAACCTGACGCAGACCGGGGTGCTGACGGTTGCGGGCGCATCCTCGTTCACGACCTCGGCCGCGAACGCGACGATCACGCTGACCAGCGCCAACCTGCTGACCGGGCCGGCATCGTTGAACACCAACGGCGCGACCGGCAATGCCAGCCTGACCAACAGCCGGGCGGGTGGTTTGGCCCTAGGCGCGTCGAGCGTCGGCGGCAATCTGACGATCGTGAGCACGCTCGGCAACCTGACGCAGACCGGGGTGCTCACGGTCGGCGGGACGTCGGCGTTCACGACCTCGGCCTCGAACGCGACGATCACGCTCACCAGCGCCAACCTGCTGACCGGCGCGGTGTCGCTCAACACCAGCGGGACCGGCGGCGCGGCGCAACTCACCAACGGCAAGGCGACGGTGCTGGGCGCCTCGAATGTGGGCGGCGACCTGACGGTCACCGATACGGTCGGCAACCTGACGCAGACCGGGGTGCTGACGGTGGCGGGCCCATCGTCGTTCACCACCTCGGCAAGCAACGCAACGATCACGCTCAACAGCACGAACCTGCTGACCGGGGTGGTGGTGCTGAACACCAGCGGCGCGACCGGCAACGCCAGCCTGACCAACGGCAAGGCAACGGTGCTGGGCGCCTTGAATGTTGGCGGCAACCTGACGGTGACGGATACGGTCGGCAACCTGACGCAGACCGGGGTTCTGACGGTCGGCGGGACATCGTCGTTCACGACCTCGGCGTCGAACGCGACCATCACGCTCAACAACGCCAACCTGCTGACCGGCGCGGTGGCGCTGACCACCAGCGGGGCGAACGGCAATGCCAGCCTGACCAACAATCTGGCGGGCGGTCTGGCCCTCGGGACCTCGAGTGTCGGCGGCAGCCTCACCGCGGTGAGCACGCTCGGCAACCTGGCGCAGACCGGCGTGCTGACGGTGACCGGCACGTCGTCGTTCACCACCTCGGCGGTGGACGCCAGCATCACGCTCGCCAGCGCCAACCTGCTGACCGGCGCGGCGTCGTTCAACACCACCGGAGCAGCCGGCAATGCCAGCCTGACCAACAATCTCGCGACCGTGCTCGGGGCTTCGAACGTCGGCGGCAACCTGACGGTGACGGCTTCGGCCGGCGCCAGCCTGACGCAGACCGGGGTGCTGACGGTCGCGGGCACGTCGTCGTTCACGACTGCGGCGAACAACGCGGATATCACGCTGACCGGCGCCAACCTGCTGACCGGTGCGGTCTCGCTCAACACCACGGGGGCGACCGGCGCTGCCAGCCTGATCAACAATCAGGCGGGCGGCCTGGTGCTTGGCACCTCGAATATCGGTGGCAGCCTGACCGTCGTGAGCACGCTCGCCGACCTGACGCAGTCAGGCGTGCTGACGGTCGGCACGACATCGGCGTTCACGACCTCGGCCGCGAACGCGACCATCACGCTCACCAGCGCCAACCTGCTGACCGGCGCGGTGTCGCTCAACACCAGCGGGACCGGCGGCGCGGCGCAACTGACCAACGGCAAGGCGACGGTGCTGGGCGCCTCGAATGTTGGCGGCGACCTGACGGTCACGGATACCCTCGGCAACCTGACGCAGACCGGGGCGCTGACGGTCGCCGGGACGTCGGCTTTCACTACGACGGCCGCGAACGCGACCATCACTCTGACCAATACCGGCAACGTGCTGACCGGCGCGGTGGCGCTGAACACCAGCGGCGCAACCGGCAATGCGAGCCTGACCAACAATCGCGCGACCGTGCTGGCGGCCTCGAGCATCGGCGGCAATCTGGTCGTCACCGACCGGGTCGGGAACCTGACCCAGAGCGGGGCGCTGACGGTCGCCGGCACGTCGGCGTTCACCACCTCGACCGCGAACGCGACGATCACGCTCAACGACGCCAACCTGCTGAGCGGCGCGGTGTCGCTGACCGCCAGCGGGGCGAGCGGCAATGCGCAGCTGACCAACAATCTGGCAGGCGGCTTGGTGCTGGGCACATCTAGCGTCGGCGGCAGCCTCACCGCGGTGAGCACGCTCGGCGACCTGACGCAGACCGGCGTGCTGACGGTGACCGGCACGTCATCGTTCACGACTTCGGCCGTGAACGCGACGATCACGCTCGCCAGCGCCAACCAGCTGGCCGGCGCGGTGTCGCTGAGCACCACCGGGGCGACCGGCAACGCGAGCCTCACCAACGCCAGGGCGACCGTGCTGGGGACGTCGAATGTCGGCGGCGACCTGACGGTGACGGCTTCGGCCGGCCTCAGCCTGACGCAGACCGGGGTGCTGACGGTCGCGGGCACGTCCGCGTTCACGACTGCGGCGAACAACGCGGATATCACGCTGACCGGCGCCAACCTGCTGACCGGGGTGGTGACGCTGAGCACCACCGGGGCGAGCGGCAATGCCAGCCTGACCAACGCCCTGGCGGGTGGCCTGGTGCTGGGCACCTCGGGTATCGGCGGCAGCTTCACGGTGGTGAGCACGCTCGGCAACCTGACGCAGACCGGGGTGCTCACGGCCGGCGGAACATCGGCGTTCACGACCTCCGCGTCCGACGCGACGATCACGCTCAACAACACCAACCTGCTGACCGGGGCGGTGTCGCTCAACACCAGCGGGACCGGCGGCGCGGCGCAGCTGACCAACGGCAAGGCGACGGTGCTGGGCGCCTCGAATGTCGGTGGCGACCTGACGGTGGTAAGCACCCTCGGCAACCTGACGCAGACGGGAGCGCTGACGGTTGCAGGCGCGTCCTCGTTCACCACCTCGGCAAACAATGCAACGATCACGCTGACCAGCGCCAACCTGCTGACCGGCGCGGTGTCGCTCACTACCAGCGGCGCCACCGGCAATGCCAGCCTGACCAACAACCTGGCAGGCGGTCTTGTCCTGAGCGCCTCGAGCATCGGGGGCAACCTGACGGTCATCAGCACGCTCGGCAACCTGACGCAGAGCGGAGTGCTCGCTGTCGGCGGCACGTCGTCGTTCAAGACCTCGGCCTCGAATGCGACCATCACGTTGAACGATGCCAACCTGCTGACCGGCGCGGTGGCACTCACCACCAGCGGCGCTGGCGGCGACGCCGACCTGACCAACACCTCGGCGAGCGGTCTCGCCCTGGCAACGTCGAGCGTCGGCGGCACCGTGACGGTAGTGAGCACCCTCGGCAACCTGACGCAGACAGGAGCGCTTACGGTTGGCGGCGCCGCGTCGTTCACGACCTCGGCCGCGGACGCGACCATCACGCTGACCAACACCAGCAATGCGATGACCGGGGCGATTGCGCTGAGCACGACCGGCCCGGGCGCCGACGCCAGCCTGACCAACAACCTTGCAACGGCGCTGGCGGCCTCGAGCATCGGCGGCAACCTGGTGGTGACCGACCGGGTCGGGAACCTGACTCAGACCGGGGTGCTGACGGTTGGCGGGACATCGTCGTTCACCACCTCGGGCATCAACGCGGATATCGCGCTGAACGACGCCAACTCGCTGACCGGGGCGGTATCGCTGAGCACCAACGGCGGGAGCGGCAATGCCAGCCTGACCAACACCCTGGCGGGTGGCCTGGTGCTGGGCACCTCGGGTATCGGCGGCAGCTTCACGGTGGTGAGCACGCTCGGCAACCTGACGCAGACCGGGGTGCTCACGGCCGGCGGAACATCGGCGTTCACGACCTCCGCGTCCGACGCGACGATCACGCTGAACAACACCAACCTGCTGACCGGGGCGGTGTCGCTCAACGCCAGCGGGACCGGCGGCGCGGCGCAGCTGACCAACGGCAAGGCGACGGTGCTGGGCGCCTCCAACGTGGGCGGCGACCTGACCGTGACGGATACGGTCGGCAACCTGACCCAGACTGGGGTGCTGACGGTCGCAGGCGCGTCGTCGTTCACGACCTCGGCAAGCAACGCAGATATCACCCTGAACGACGGCAACCTGCTGACCGGACCGGCGTCGTTGAACACCAGCGGCGCGACCGGCAATGCCAGCCTGACGAACGGCCTGGCGGGCGGTCTGGCTCTGGCGGCGTCGAGCGTCGGCGGAAATCTTACAGTCGTGAGCACGTCCGGCAATCTGACGCAGACCGGGGCGCTCACCGTCGGCGGCACATCGTCGTTCACGACCTCGGCGTCGAACGCGACCATCACGCTGAACGACGCCAACCTGCTGAATGGGGCGGTGGCGCTCAACACCAGCGGTGCGAGCGGCAACGTCAGCTTGACCAACAATGTCGCGACGGCGCTGGCGGCCTCGGACGTCGGCGGCAATCTCACGGTGGCGAGCACGCTCGGCGACCTGACACAGACCGGAGCGCTGACGGTTGGCGGAACCTCGTCGTTCACGACATCGGCCTCGGACGCGACCATCACGCTGACCCGCAATGGCAATGCCATGACCGGGACGATTGCGCTGAGCACGACCGGCCCGGGCGGGGATGCCAGCGTGACCAACGATCTTGCAACGGCGCTGGCAGCCTCGAGCATCGGCGGCAACCTGGTGGTCACCGATCGAGCCGGAAATCTGACTCAGACCGGGCCGCTCGCGGTCGGCGGGACCTCGTCGTTCACCACCTCGGCATCGAACGCCACGATCACACTGAACGACGCCAACCTGCTGACCGGGCCGGCTTCGCTGAACACCACCGGCGCGAGCGGCAGTGCCAGCCTGACCAACAGCCTGGCGGGCGGTCTGGTTCTGGGGACGTCGAGCGTCGGCGGCGACCTGACGATCGTGAGCACGCTCGGCAATCTGACGCAGTCCGGGGCGCTGACGGCCGGCGGAACGTCGTCGTTCACCACCTCGGCATCGAACGCCACGATCACGCTGAACAACACCAACCTGTTGACCGGAGCGGTGTCGCTCAGCACCAGCGGGACGGGCGGCGCGGCGCAGCTGACCAACGGCAAGACGACGGTGCTGGGCGCCTCGAATGTCGGAGGCGATCTCGCGGTGACCGATACGGCCGGCGCCCTGACGCAAACCGGGGTGCTGACGGTCGCGGGCGCGGCGTCGTTCACGACCTCGGCAAACAATGCGGACATCACGCTGACCAGCGTCAACCTGCTGACCGGAGCAGTGACGCTGAACACCACCGGGGCGAACGGCAATGCCAGCCTGACCAACAATCTCCCAACGGTGCTTGGCGCCTCGAACGTCGGCGGCAACCTCACGGTGCAGACGGACAGCCTCAGCGTGACAGGAGCGATCAACACCGGCGGCCAAACGTTCACGCTGGTTCCCCTGACAGCCGCCACGACGATGGGATTGGGCACCGGGGCCAGCACGCTGTCGCTCAGCCAGGCGGCGCTCAACAACATCACGGCTTCGACTCTGGTGTTCGGCAACGCAGGCTCGATCGGTGCGATGACGGTTGGCGGGACCGTCACGCTGCCGTCAAGCATCACCAATCTTAGCCTGCTCTCGGGGAGCTCGATCACCGTCGCGAGCGGCGGGTCCCTGAACAACTCGAACCCGTCCAGCAGCATTCTCCTCCAAGGCGCAAGCCTGGCGCTGGGCGGACCGGTTTCGGTCAATGGCGCCAACAGTGCGCTCACGCTGAACGTCATGGGCACGGCGACGCAGTCGGCGGCGATCACGGCGACCAATCTTGCATTGCTCGGAACCGGCGGAAGCTACACGCTCGGGAACCCGGGCAATCTGATCGGGACGCTCGCCGCCAACACCGGCTCGATCAGCCTGACCAATGGACAGGCGCTGACGATCGGGACCGTGTCCGGCACCACGGGTTGGACCACCACCGGCAACTCGACGCTGACCGCGATCGGCGGCGCGTCCGACATTACCGTTGCGAACGCGGTGAGCTGGAGCACCAGCGCGCTGACGCTCAGCGCAGGCAGAAATATCGCGATCAATGCCAGCATGAACGGAGGCGCCGTCGGAGATTTGACGGCGATCGCCAATGGCAATCTCACGATTGCAGCGCCAGGCTCGGTTACCGGCAGGACCCTCGCTCTCGCCGCGATCGGCGCATTCATCAACGACCGAGCCAGCGATGCCGTCAGCGCCTCGGATCGTTGGCTGATCTATTCGAACTCACCGGAGGCGCCCGGTCAAAACTTCGGCAGCCTCAACAGCAACAATACGGCCATCTGGAATAACACCTATGCGACGCTTCCGCCCGCATCGGTCACCCTTCCGGGCAACCGCTATATCTTCGCATTCGCCGCCGGAACCACCCCCGCGACGCTTACCGTCACGTCTCTGAACGACAGCAAGATCTACGGGACCACGGCCAATCTGTCCGGCTTTACGGTGTCGGGATTCCAGGCCGGCCTGGAAAACGTCTATTCGGGCGATCCCAACGTCTTCAGCGGCAGCCCCAGCTTTTCTTCCACCGGCGCGGCCGCCACCGCCAACGCGGGCAATTACAGCATTGACCTTTCCCAGGGTACTTTGACCGCGAGCGGTAACTACGCCTTCGCCTTCAACAACGCCGGCGTGCTGACGGTAAATCCGACGGCCCTGACGATCACCGCCAACGACACAACGCAGACCTTCAACAGCGTGCCGTACAGCGGCGGCAATGGAGTCATCTATAACGGGCTGGTGAACGGCGAGAGCCCATCGGTGCTGAGCGGAACGATCGCCTGGGGCGGGAGCGCACAGGGCGCCGTGAATGTGGGGGCCTATACGATCATCCCGTCGAACCTGACGTCGCCGAACTACACGATCAATTATATCAACGGGACGCTGACGATCACCCAGGAACCGATCACGATCACGGCGAACGGCCAAACCAAATTTATCGGAAGTCCGGATCCTGCGTTGACATACCAAGTGACCAGCGGGACCGTCTACGCTGGCAGCGCTCTCTCTGGAACGCCGACCCGCGCCGGCGGTGAAGTTCCGGGCGCGTACCCGATCTCCCGGGGCACCCTGACATCCCCGAATTACGCGATCACGTTCGTGGACTCCACGCTCTTCATCGAAGCGAATCCGGCGGGGATGGTCGCACCCAGTACGGTCACCACCACCACAAATACTCTTCCCACCGTTTCCGTCTACTTCCCTGGCAGCAACGCTCCGCCCTTCGCTGCCGGCACGGGCGGATCCGCAGTCGATATCAATCAACCAACGTTGAAAATCGTCATGTCCAAAAACGGAAAGAACATAATTCTGGAATCTGTTCCGCGTCGACGACGATGATCGGTCAGAATCGTCGGGGACGATAAAAACATCTCGCCGAGGCGGCGCGCCGAAGATGTCATCCGCGATGGCGATCCGGCACTCCTGATTCGCCGCGGTGTACGAATGCAAGGCTCGTTGCACCTCACCGGCACCGCCGGATGCCCCAACGGCACGCAGCAGTCTCCTTGACGAAGGTCGAAACGCAGGCCTAGCTCCGAAGCAGGCCGGTAGCGGCAATCGTAGAGGGGGCGACATGCTCGAGCATCAAAACTCCACCGCGCAGGCGCCACGGCGCGTGGTCATCATCGGGGCTCACGGCTTCGTCGGCTCGGCAAGTGCGCAGCTGCTGACCGCCCACGGCGTATCGGTTCTGTCCTTGGGGCGGGCGGAGCTCGATCTTCTCGCTCCCGCGGCTGCCGAGCGGCTTTCCAGCGAACTTCGGCCGGACGATGCCGTCGTCGTGGTTGCGGCGCGAGCGCCCTGCAAAGATGCGGCCATGCTGGTCGACAATATCCGGATGATGGATTGCGTGTGCAGGGCACTCGAGCGGGTATCCGTGACGCATGTCGTCTACATCAGTTCGGACGCGGTCTATCGGGACTCGCGCGCTCCCCTCACCGAGGAATCGTGCGCCGAGCCGGGCTCCCTGCACGGCGCGATGCATCTCACGCGCGAGTTGATGCTCAAGTCGGCGGTCAAAGCGCCGCTGGCAATCCTGCGTCCGACGCTCTTGTACGGCGCCGCCGACCCGCACAACGGCTACGGGCCCAATCGCTTCCGGCGTCTGGCCGCAGCCGGGCAGGACATTGTTCTGTTCGGCGAAGGCGAGGAGCAGCGCGATCACGTGCTCATCGGTGACGTCGCGGAGATTGTCAGACGCGCCCTCGTGCATCGAAGCCACGGGGTCCTCAATGTGGCAACCGGAGAGGTGCACAGCTTTCGAGCAATAGCCGAACGGATCGCGGCGATGTATGATCCTCCTGTGTCCGTGCGGGGCACCCCGCGGCAGGGTCCGCTCCCCCACGGCGGCTATCGCGCATTCGACAGGACCGCATGTCTGCGCGCCTTTCCCGATTTCCGGTACACGGACCTGAAGACCGGTTTGGCCCAGGCGGCAGACATCCAACGGCTCCCAAAAGGTTAGGGCACAGGCACGGTGCTTCGGATGACATATCTCGAACGACCGCAATTCATTGACGAACGGCAAGTGGCACACCTCGTCGAGGAGGCAGCCGCGAGCGCACGCAAGCGCGCGCACCTTCTGCTGCACGCCGACCACCAGGACCAGGTTCAGCGGCTGCTGATCGGGCTCGAACCGGACAGCTACGTGCGTCCCCACGTGCATAGCGAGCAATGGGAAATGCTTGTGCTGCTGCGCGGCCGGCTCGACTTTCTGATCTTCAGCGCGCAGGCGGATCTCGTGCAGCGGCTGGCGATGAGCGTAGCCTCTCCGGTCGTTCAGATCCCGCGTGGCACTTGGCACGGCGCCGTGGCCCTGCAGGCGGAAAGCCTGGTCTTGGAAGTCAAGCCCGGCCCATATCGAGCGAACGAATTTGCCGCGTGGGCTCCAGAAGAGGGCGAGCCGGGGGCCACGGCGTTCGTAAACTGGGCGGCCGCGGCGGGCCCGGGAAGCCGATGGCCGGCGTGGAACGCAGGCGGACCCAGCCGGCAGGTCTGATCGTATCAGCCGGTCGCGCCGGAAGGCACCGCCAGGCGCGCGTGCCGCCGGGGCGTAGCGATCAGTCCTTTGCGCTCACCAGAGCTGCGGCCCGCCTTCAGGTCGGCGCCATGCCCTTGCCCGCGAGCTCTTTGATCGCTTTCTCGTTCTTGGACAGATGCGCGAGCCCCATGCCACGCAGCACGTTGGGGGCCTTGGTAAACTGGATGTTGTCGTACCCGACGATCTCCACCCGGTTGCCCCACGGATCGAGGAAATCGAGAAACCGCCCGGGCAGCGGCTTAATGCCCACCTCCGCCAGCGCGCGGCGAACGGCGTCCTTGTCGTCGACAACGAGGCCCACATGACGGCCGTCGTCCGCGGCCTGGGTGCGGCCCTTCTGAAGCGCGAGGAACTGATCGCCAAGATCGATGAAGGCCGAGGTTTCGCTCTTGCCGCGCAGCTCGAACTCGAACAGGCGGCCGTAGAACGCCAGCGCCTGATCGATGTCACCGACCTCGAGGGCGACGTGGTTGAAACCGATGGCGCGCGCTTTGCTTGCTTTGGGCATGAGGAACCTCCGATAACCAGCCCGCACATGATGTGGTGACGCGACCGGCATACGCAATATGAACCGATGCCGCTCGGCTCGTGGAGCGCCCGTTCCAGCGGTGCCTTGCCGATGCGGCCGGACCAGGTACAGGCTCGCGGCGCAAAACCGATCGGTCGAAGAATCCTGAAGGCGCTATTTGAAGTCAAAATCCGCGAGGTCGCCCGCATCCGCGAGCCGGCATGCGGGAGGTTTGCTATAACCGCCTTGTGTTTCCGCCCGCACGCATCGTCTGCCTCACCGAAGAGACCGTGGAGACGCTCTATCTCCTCGGCGAGGAGCGCCGCATCGTCGGCGTGTCCGGCTATGCGGTGCGGCCGGCGCGGGTGCGCAAGGAGAAGCCGCGGGTCTCGGCGTTCATCTCCGCCGATTTCGAAAAACTGCTCGCGCTTGCGCCCGACCTCGTTCTCACCTTCTCCGACCTGCAGGCCGATATCGCCGCCGAGCTGATCCGGCGCAATGTCGCGGTGCATGCTTTCAACCAGCGCGACATCGCCGGCATCTTCGACATGATCCGCACCGTGGGCGCGCTCGTCGGCGCGACGGAGAGGGCCGCGGCGCTGGCGGGCGGGCTCGCGCAGCGTCTCGAAGCCGCGCGCAGCCGCGCTGCGCGGCTGCAACGCCGTCCGCGGGTCTATTTCGAGGAATGGGACGACCCGATGATCTCCGCCATCCGCTGGGTGGCGGAGCTGATCGAGATCGCGGGCGGCATCGACGTGTTTCCCGCGCTGTCGCCGCGCAAGAACGCCAAGGACCGCATCGTCTCGCCCGCGGACTTGATCGCGGCCGCGCCCGACATCATCGTCGGCTCCTGGTGCGGCAAGAAATTCGTGCCGGCCAGGGTGGCGGCGCGGCCGGGCTTTGCCGCCGTTCCGGCGGTGCGCGACGGCTTTCTGCGCGAGATCAAGTCGCCGCTGATCCTGCAGCCGGGTCCGGCGGCGCTCACCGACGGCCTCGACGCGCTCGCCGGCATCATCGCGGAATGGGCGAGCACGAGATGATGTCATAGGTCACCCGCGTCGGACCGGCTGAGCGCAACGCAAGCTCCAGCTCCGGGCGCGCGCCATTGTAAACAACAATGAAAAAACAACGAGCCGGCGGCTCAATCATCCCTCCAGCAGAAGGCAATGAAGCGGTCATCCGCGCTTGCTTTTCCCTCTGCGATGAGGGTATCGCGCTGTCGCTCGATATCGGCTGCCGTGGCGCGCGCTTCCACGAACAGCAAACGAATTCGGCGCTTGTCGGCGCGCGTTGCCTCCAAGGCTTCGAGCCGGCTGAGTGGCAACCGTTTCATGGCAGGATCCCCCGATCAGGCGTCGTGATCATGCCCCGGGGGCCGGGACCCGCGCGTTATGCGTTCCCCTGCGCTTTCCAGTCTGGCCAGGCGTTCCTCGAAACCGGCCGCCGCCAGCGCCTGCACGTAGACGTCGACCACCTTGGCGAGCTCGGCCGCCTCGGATGGCGTGAGATCGCCGGCCGCGACCGCGGCCACGATCGCAGCCGCCGCCGCGACGGTGTCCGCGGCGTTGTCGAGCGGCGGGAGCTCGAACACGATCGCATCGCTTTTCCGCGCCGGCGCAATCCGGTCCATGCACAGGCGGATCGCCGCGATATCGCCCTCCTTGGCCAGGTCGATCGCCTTGCGGGCGATGGTCTCTGCGTCGTCATCCAGCAGATTTTGCAACAGCATGGCGGCCCGGTTGCGCGAGCCGCGCGGGCGGCCCGCCGGATTCCCGCTTTGGCCCTTCTGAAACGGCATGGCTTGGCACTCCTTTCGGTTTCCGATCGAAAACACGATGCCGGGCGCGGGTCCGCTGCTGCGGACGCAAAAAAACCCGGAGCGGTGTCCCGCCCGGGCGCCGTGCGCACTCTCGGATCGTGCCCAACTCATAGGTGATTCGGGTAACGCATGTCAATAGCCAAAACGCGCCCCGGCCGAGAAAAAGCGGCCGCCGCGGTCGCGGCCGCCCGTCCTATGGAACTCACGTGCTGAAGCTGGCACACTGCCGGCAAATGCACTCGAGAGCGGAGGCAAGGCCATGGCGGCGCGCATCAGGCACATCGCACTGTCGGTGAAGGACATCGACGCGACGGCCGACTTCTACGAGAGCGCATTCGGTCTCAAGCGCTCGCCGAAATCGGAAGGGCCGACCGCCTATCGCATCTACATGAGCGACGGTGAAATCAATCTTGCGTTGTTGCAGTACAAGAGCGAGGTCGGCTCCGGGATCAAGAACCCTGGCGAGTTCGTCGGCATCCACCACTTCGGGTTCCAGTGCGACGACCTGGAGAAGCAGCAGAAGCGGATCGAGAAGGCCGGCGGCAAATTCTTCTTCGATCTCGGCGACCCGGACGACGACGATTTCGAGCGCAAGTTCCGGGATCCCAACGGCATCATCTTCGACGTCAACTGGAAGGGCTGGACCATGACGTCCGGCAAGGTCAGGCCGAAGTCGGCCGCGGCCAGCAAGAAGGCCGGCAAGAAAACGCGCAACCCCCGAAAGTCCGCCAGCAAGGCCCGGAAGAAATAGCGCCGACCCATCCAGGCCTGCGGCATCAAGGAGATCGCGTCATCGAGTTCGCGCGGACATGCCGCGGCGTTCTCAGGATGGCACCATCGCCTTCCATCCCACTCACGATCTCCATGCGCTCTCCCGCAACGGCGAAACCGCCATCGTCCCGCGCTGCCGGCCTCTGCGCCTTTTCGCGCATCGTGCACTGCGTCTCTCCGGCGCTCGGGACCAGCAAGTCTGCGGCGCAATACGCTGCGCGATTGCGCTTGACGCTCCGGCGGAATCCGCAGTCCGTGGCTTCCGCGCACGCCGGCCGAGTGTTAGCGTTCACACCGATCGCCGATCAACGGGCGAATGCGAGACCAATGGGGAGGCACAGCCATGAAACGATGGATCCCAGCTCTCTGGCTCATGTCCAACCTGGCGGCGGGCGCGGCCTGGGCGCAACCCTACACGCCCAACGACATGGGCGTGACGATGGGACACTGGCACCTCGATTCGCGCGACGTGGAGGCCAACAAGAAGATCTTCGTCGGCATGGGCGGCACCGCCTTCAAGTCGGGCGTTTTCGACGTCGTGAGGTTTCCCGGCGTCATCGTCATGTTGAATCTGCGGCCGGGAGCACCGCCGCCGACCGGAGGCACTGACGGAACGGTGGTGAATCACGTCGGGTTCATCGTCCAGAACGTCCAGGAGGCCGTTGCCAAGTGGAAGGCTGCGGGCCTGCCGGTGCAGCCGGGCAACAACAACAGGACGGATCAAGCCTACGTCACGACGCCGGACGGCTTGAAGGTCGAGATTCTGGAAGACAAGAGCCAGAAGGTCCCGATCCGGCACGAGCACGTCCATTTTTTCCTGCCGGAGTCGGCGATAGCCGAGAGCCAAGCATGGTATGCCAAGACCTTCGGCGCCAAACCGGGCGTGCGCAACCAAGCCGCGGTCGCGGACCTCCCAGGGGTCCAGCTCAGGTTTGCCAAGACCGCCACGCCGACCGTCACGACCAAGGGCCGGGTGCTCGACCACATCGGCTTCGACGTGAAGGACCTGCAAGGCTTCATTACGAAGCTCCAAGCGGCCGGAATCAAACTGGATCGGCCCTACACGAAGACCGACAACGGCGGCGCGCTTGCGTTCATTACGGATCCCTGGGGCACTTATATCGAGCTCAACGAACGGCCCAACCCGGTCTATCTGCCATAGTCGCTCGCTACGATTCCGCTGCCGAAGGCGGACACGGTGCATCCGCCGTAGCTACCAGGCGAGCTGACCCCGCCCTTGCCGGCGTAGCTCTGGCTGCGACTGGAGAACTCGCCGTCGAAGCTGGCGAACAGCCAGGCGAACCGTGAACAAGGGCCCGAAACTGGGGAACGGGCCCTGCGTCACGAAATTCTGGTTGAGCTGGAGCTGCGCAGCGGCCGCAGTCGGCAGCGCGAGCGCTGCCGCGATGACGACCCCGCGCAACGGTCCGAACATGACGCGCCCCCGCCCGGGCGGCAACTCACACGGCCGCAATCTGCCGGAAGAATTGCCTGGCGCATGCCTTTGGGTGGGACCTTCATTGATTTTCGCGTCGACCGTGACGCGAGAGACACATGGCGCGCTGCCCGGTTCTTCCGCCGGGAACGCGCCGGCTGCCGTCAGTTCCGTTCCGCTGCTGGCTGCCTGACCTTGCGGATGGCGAGAACGAGGTAATAGGTGGCCAAACCTGCGGCGACGATCGCGGTGGTGAAGTTCAGATAGGACTGGACGTCATCGAACAGGGGATGCCGCGCGTTTCTGATGACGAGAGTGAATATCTGGAGCAGGCAGGTTGTGGTCCACAGCGCGCCGATGGAGAGCGATCGCCGCAACGACACCGCATTGGCCATGGCCGCGCGCAGCTCGCGGCGGGTGATCCGTTCCTCCGTGCGCGGCGCGCCGGCGAGGACAGGCCGCATGCGGCGCAGATTTCGCTGCAGCGCGACCAACAGAGCGAGAAAGATCGGGACCGCGATCAACGCGAAGATCGCAAAGGCGTCGCTCGCGGTCGGCTGGTCATGGGCTGAGACCGCCCAAACGATGGTCGAGGCTGCGAGCGCCCACAGCAGGATACCCACGGTAATCGCCGCAATCCTTCGGATCGGGCGGCGCGGCAGGATGATGGCGAGAAGCTCGGCTTTTTGCGCGTCGTTCACGAGGTAGCGGCTGCTGCGGCCGAAGACCCACGGGTTGGGCGCCTGGAAGACGTAGCCGCCTGCGGCCCGCTTGAACAACACGGCTTCGATCTCGGCGACGTTTGACATGGTCCGTCCTCTCCTGCGCTGCGCCACGCCAAATCGGTGGCTGCGCGAGGGTCGCATGCGCTCGTCGGGGCTTCGGTGATCGCCATCACAGTTTGTCGGTTTGGATCGGCGGGGAAACCGGCAACCTGCCGGTGAGGTTGAGAATCTGCCCCACCTGGGAAGGCGCAATCGGCGTTGCAACCTGGAAGCGGGCGCCGCCCTTCGTTAACGTTTCGCTCACGATGTTCGCCGGTGCTGCGCGCGACAAATTAACCACGCCCGAATGATTATCGTGACGGCCGCGGCTTTGGTCGTCATCGGGCCATGGTTCCACTCTCATTGCCGGGTCAAGCCCGTGGGAGTGCGAACGTGTCCTCCAGCTGCTGTGACAGACTGTCGTGCACCGGCCTTGGCGCAGACCGCATCCGTTCTCGCGCGCCCAAGGTCTCGTCCCCCGACATAAAGGGAACGCTTCGGTTGTTCGCCGTGGCTTTGGCCGCGGCGATGCTCGCGGCCTGCGCGCAGGCCCCTGTCGCCGTCGAGCGGCCTTCAGCACGCGCCGCCCGCCGACACGCGCCACCGGAACCCGACAGGACGGCGTCATTCGACAGCCGCGCGCAGACCGCGGCCGTCGCGAAGGCAGAAGCCCCATCGGCGACCGACAAAACCAACAGCAGCCGTGCGACACAGGCTGGATCGTACGGGCTCGCCAGCTATTACGGGCATCAGTCAAGGACCGCGAGCGGCGAGAAGTTCAACGCCCGCGAATTCACCGCGGCTCACCGCACATTGCCATTCGGCACGCGGCTGCGCGTGACGGATGTCGCCACCGGACGTTCCGTGACGGTTCGCGTCAACGACCGCGGCCCGTTCGTTTCCGGACGCGTTGTCGACGTTTCGTCGTCCGCGGCCGAAACGCTGGGAATTGCCGGACGGGGCGTGGCGAGGGTCAAGCTCGAGGTTGTCCAATAGAGCATGATCCCGAAAAAGCCTGCCCCGGACTTGATCCGGGGTGGATACCGGTTTTC
This sequence comes from uncultured Alphaproteobacteria bacterium, assembly GCA_963821505.1. Taxonomy (GTDB): domain Bacteria; phylum Pseudomonadota; class Alphaproteobacteria; order Rhizobiales; family Xanthobacteraceae; genus VAZQ01. The sequence continues at coordinate 44,660 of CAWGEH010000033.1, read as the reverse complement.
GGAAAAGATCATGCTCCAACAATAGGCTAGAGCGGGACGACAATTCGACGAAAAGTCATCCCGCTCTAGTCTAGCTGACGCAAGCGTTGGTCGGACGCATCAACGCGCTCGCCGCGAGTTCAGCCGAAATCAGTAGAGCCGGCGGCCGCCGTCGTGGGCAGCTCAGGACCGTGGCCGGTCCGCATCCGGCTGCACCGGGCCGTGTAGTTTCTCAGGACAAGCGACATCCCAGCCGAAGCAGCTGGAAGTCGATTTTGCCGATCGGCTCTTCGAGGTTGGGAAGTTTGCCGAAGCCGGTGAACTCTACGCGCGAATAGCCGACCAACGCGGTGACCTTTGACTTTGAGACGATGCAGATCTTTCTGCATTAGAGCGCATCCCGATTGGGTCGAATCGTGATGCGCTCTAGATTCTTCGATTTTGCGCATGTTCTGTTCGGAAAACCGGTTCCCACTTTTCCGGGACATGCATTAGAGCCCCTAATCCAACGCTGGCGGGACGTCGTGCGTCGGCGTACTGAGGTCGCCTAGCTTCTCCTCAGGCGCCTAGCCGTGAGCCGTTGCAGCTGTGGAGGACGGTATGTTCATTAGTAGCATCATGTCCCTCGGCGCTGGCGTCTCCTTGCTTCTTGTTCCTCTCGTCACCGCGCCAGACCCGCCGGCCGCGCATGCTACGCAGAGCGGAGATTTCGCCGGCTTGGTCGACGTCGGCGGCGGCCGCAGGATGTATCTGGAGTGTCGCGGCACAGGGTCCCCTACCGTCGTGCTGGTGGCCGGCCTCAGAGGTTCCGCCGAGGATTGGAATATCGCCGAGAAGCCGGGGCCGCGGGTGTTTCCCGCGGTCGCCAAGTTCACCAGGGTCTGTGCCTATGATCGTCCTGGAACGCCGGTCGGTGAGAAGCCGAGCCGGAGCGACCCGGTTGCGCAGCCCGCCACGGCGGCGACTGCGGTCGCCGATTTGCATGCCCTGCTGACTGCCGCCGGCGAGCCGGGGCCCTACGTGCTGGTCGCCCATTCCTACGGCGGACTGATCGGCAGGCTTTATGCCAGCACCTACCCCGACGACGTATCCGGTCTCGTGCTCCTCGACGCTCTCTCCGAAGGGCTTCGGGATGCGCAGACGCCCGAGCAGTGGGCGACGCAGCGAAAGCTGATTGAAGGCGACGTCCGCGAAGGCGTTGCCCAGTACCCGGCCCTCGAAACGATCGACGTCGATCGCAGCTTCGACCAGGTCCGCGCCGCCCCGCGTTTGCGGCAGCTCCCCCTGATCGTATTGTCCGCAGACCGGGGCTGGGGGCCACAAGTCCCGTCGATGATTGCGGCCGGCGCGCTGCCGGCCGACGTGCCGCAGGATTTCGGCTACGTCACCGATGCCGCGCAGAAAGAGGCGCAGGAGAGGCTCGCCCATCTCGTGGCGAACGCCAAGCACATCACCGACACGAACAGCGGCCACGAGATACATAAGGAGCGACCTCAACTCGTGATCGACGCAATTCGCCAGGTTGTCGACGCCGTGCGTGACCCGACCTCATGGCGTCGCAGTGAGACGATGATGGCCCCGGGCGCAAAGAGTCCGGCGACGAAAGCGTCATCAAAGCGAAGGCGCGACAAGCGGCAATGAACGCCCGCTCGCCGGCTGTTCCTACAATTCTCCTGCACGCATTCGCGGTGGTCGCGCGGGTCATACTCACATTGGTTGGTGGACGCTGGTGCGCGCATCACGCCCCCTAGCAACCTGGACGTTAGAGAGCACGCGCCCCGCACATCAAGACCTACGACGTGGACCGAGTTCTTCCCGATATCAATGCCGATTACGGCGGTGGCAGTGTTGAGTGTCTGAGACATGCCGTGCTCCTTGTCTTTGGCGCCCCTGGCCAGCTTGACCCGCTGGCGGGGCAGGAGCACGGCCGGACCATTCCATTAGTAGACATCGGCCGCCCTCGCCACCGGTTAGCAGGTCGTATAATCGGTTCATTACCTCCTGACTGATCCCCTCCAATTCGATATCCTACGATGCGGCTCTGGCTGGCGGGGATCGAATGCAATTCGATCAAGGGAAACGAACGCGAGTTCGTCATGCTTCTCGACGGCGCGGCGGCGATGCGGCCGCTGGCGGCTCGCGCCCAATATCGTTTCCGCGAATTTATCTGGACTTGTGCCAAACGCACTCGTTCGGGTTTCCTTGCCGCTTGAGCCATGTCAAACCCGTCGGCCTCTGGGGCATGGCTAGCCAAGGAGGGGAGAGTTTTGATAGTGGCCACGACCCTATGACTTCCTGAGAGAGCGCACATCGATGAGCTCCAGCCTGCGTACTCTACTCGTCGTGGCTGTTGCCACTCTGGGCTACGTGGTGCCTGCCCTGGCAGAGAATTATTTCTGCCAGGAGGAATTCGCACTCTGTACGTCCGCCCCGTGCATCCCGGAGCCAGGCAATCCGAAACGGGCGATCTGTACCTGCGATGTCGAGGAGGGTCCGAACCTGGCCACGGTCGCGTGCGATACCGTCAAGCCCAGCGTCGGCGCCAATGGCATACGCACCGTATATTCCCAGTTCGCGCTCAAGCAATTCGCGCAGGGCAAACGCACGTTGAAATGCGCGGCCGGTACGCCCTGGACGTGGTGCCTCAATAAGCCATGCACGGTTGATCCGGCCAATCCGAAGAAAGCCATTTGTGCCTGCGATGTGCTCCGCACCGGCGAATGGATCACTGCAGGGGGCAACTGCAATACGGCGACGTGCAAGACCGCGTACTGGTCCGGCGCCCCTCTCAATGACTTCAACGATGGTACCGATTTCTTGGTGAAGCAACTCAAGCTCAAGAAGTCCCCGGTGAACTGGTGTAGTCCGGCTGACGCTCGGTAAAGGATTCGCGTTCCGCCCGCACCGCGCGCGACGGTAGATTTGCGCCCGTGCGAAGTGTGACGAAGCCGGAAAGCGCTGCAGCAGCCGCTGCCAGATGAAGGAATTTGAGGCGGATGGCTGTCCCACACTCAAAGTGCCGCGACGACCGACTCCGCCCGGCCGAAGCCGAGTGAGGCGCGGTAAAGATAATCAGGCTCTGGCTAGCGCCGACGAGGTAATCACAATGAGGCGGGCCGATGTCCGCAGTTCGGGGTAGCGCGGAAAACATTTTCTCGTCGTGAGTATTTCCGGGTTTGCCGAGTAGGCCCGGGGAGTTTCACCCCGAGCCCCTCACAGATTCCGGACTTGATACTCGTACCATCCGGCTCGTGTCATCGCACGAAAGGCTGCCGCCTTCCAGCCGCTTTTCGGCCGCGCCCGCGATGCTTGCCATGCGCGGTTGTCGCCGCGGCTGATACCGATGCGGCGCGGCGACGGCGACCCGGCCCTGCCCCGCTGGTTGCCCTCAGCCGGCCTGCAGGCGCGGCAGCAGCGCGAGCGCGTTCTCGCGATCGATCTTGTTCAGATCGCCCGCGCTGAATCCGAACGCCGCGAGCGCCTTCACGTACTCGCCGCCGAAGCGGAACGGATAATCCGTGCCCCACAGGATCTGCGAGGCCGGCACGAACTTCGTCAGCGCTGCCAGCGGTGCGGGATGCGCGATCTGGGCGACGTCGTAGTAGAACCGCTGCAGCTCCGCCATTGCGCCGTTCGGCACGGTCTCCGCCAGTTTCTTGTTGAGCGCCGGCACGCGGATGAGGCGCTCGGCAAGGAACGGCGCCGTGCCGCCGCCGTGCGAGAAGATCCAGCGCACGTCCCGGTAACGCACCGCCGTGCCGCTGAACAGGACGCGGGCGATCGCGCGCGTCGTGTCGGTGCCGTACTCGATCACCGGCTCGCGAATCTCCGGCAGCATCGGATCGCGGCAGCAGTTCGGCGCATCGGGATGGGTGTAGATGACCGCCTTGCGCCGGTTGAGCTCCGCCATCACCGGCTCGAATGCCGGGTCGCCGAGCCAGACGTCGCCGTAGCTCGTGAACACCGCGACGCCGTCGGCCTTGAGCACGTCAAGTCCGAACTCGATCTCGCGCAGGCTGCCTTCGACATCTGTGAGCGGCAGGGCGACGAACATGCCGAAGCGGCCGGGATGATCCTGCACGAGCCGCGCGGCGTACTCGTTGCACTCGCGCGCGACGCGGCGGCCGTCCTTGCCGGTGAACACGCTGCCGGGCGTGGTGACCGACGTGATCGCGGTCGCAACGCCGGACTTGTCCATGTCGTCGAGCGACTTGGAGACGCTCCAGGCGATCACCGGCGGCTGCAAGGCGCTCTTGAACTCCGCCACGTATTTCGGCGGCGCGATGTGGTGATGGACGTCGATGCGGTGCGGCTTGCTCGGGTTTGTGGCCGCTGCCTGGGCGAACGATGTCTTGGGCGCGACGCCCGCGGCGGCGCTGAGGCCGAACGCGGCAGCCCCGCCCAGGACGGCGCGCCGGCTCAGCGTCGGGGCGGCCTGCGCAGGCGCCGGTTGATCGCAACATGCGCAGCCGCGAAAGAAATAGCGGCGCCTGGTGTTCATCGTCATGGCCGTTTCCTCACCCGAATACGCGGCTTTTTGGCTTGGCCCAGAGCATGATCCCGAAAACAGGATGCCGGTTTTCGGAAAAGGTCATGCTTCGACAACAGGCCAGAGCGGGATGACGATTCGAAGAAAAGTCATCCCGCTCCAGCGTCTAGCATCAAACTATGCGCGGCGCGAGTTACGCGCTGGGCTGCTCAGCGATGCGACGCCAGGCCCGCCAAGGCATCGGCCAGATGATCGAGACCGGCGATGAGCCCGGGCCCGCCGCACAGCGTGTAGCGGCCGGGCAGGATGATACGGCGGTCGGGCGGGTAGAGCGCCTTGATCGCCGGATGGGTGAGGTAGACCGAGCCTTGATCGCGCGGCAGCTCGATCACGCTGCTCATCACCAGGACATCGGGGTGCAGCATCACGAGCCGCTCGAGCGGCACGAAGCCGCCGATGCCGGGAGGCGCGCCGGGCGGCGGCGCGAGTCCGGCCGCGGCGATGAGGTCGGCCGCGAGGCTCGCCGGCCCTTCGGCGTAGCCGCCGTGACCGACGAGGAGCGCGGTGGCGGCGCGGGGCCGCGGCACGCTCGCGAGCCGCGCCCGCGCCGCGTCGAGCCGCGCCAACAGCCGCGCGCCGTGCTCGGGATGCCCGAGCAGCGCGGCGACCGCACGGAATTGCTCGCGCGCGGCGGCGATCGTGCTGACGAAACCGATTTCGACCACGCGAAAGCCGAGCGCGGTGAGCAGCCGTTGCGTCACCGAACGATCGCGCGGGCCGACCAGCACGAGATCGGGATCGAGCGGGACCACCAATTCCGCGTGCCATTGGACGCGACGGAACGCGCGCGCCTCCTCGGCGACCGCCGACAGCGCCGGATCGGTGGCGTAGGGCGAAAGACCGGCGATCTGCCCGGGATCGGCGAGCGCCACCACCAGCTGATCGGCACAGATGTTGAACGATACGACGCGGCGCGGCGGCTCGGCGGCGAGCGCGCCGGACGAGGCCGCGAGCGCGAGACACCATGCAAGAATATGCGCGACCCGGGAGATGACCCCCACCTTATTCCTCCCCCTTGCGGCGGGAGGAAAGAGCTTGCAGCCCGGCCTTCCCCACACCAAAGACCGGGAGCGGTCGTGGCACAGAAAGAGATCGCGGTCCGGGAAAGACGGCGTGCAGCAGGGTTGGCCCTCCTCCTGAAAGGGAGCGGGTCGGGGTGGGGGTTGGCGTTGACGTGCGCAAGCTCATCTCCGATACGCAAATGGTGCCGCGTATTGCCGTTTCACCGCAAGCCGGAAGCCGGTAGGAAACATGTCGCCTCATCCTGAGGAGCGTGCGAAGCACGCGTCTCGAAGGGTGAGCCGACGACATGGGCCGCCCTTCGAGACGGCGCCTACGGGGCCTCCTCGGGACGAGGCGGCCGGGACCGCGGCAGATGGATAGCAAGCGGCGGAGCGGCTGGCGGCTGGAAGTCTTCCTGATCGCGCTCATTCTCGTGCTGGCGATGCTCTCGCTCATGGTCGGCCCGGCGGGACTGTCGCCGCAGAGCCGCGCTCGCCGGCTTGGTCGACGGCCAGGGGCCGGCCGGCATCATCGTGCGCGACATCCGGCTGCCGCGCACCTTGCTCGCGCTGCTGATCGGCGCCACGCTCGGCCTCTCCGGCGCCGCGCTGCAGGGCCTGCTGCGCAATCCCGCTGGCCGAGCCGGCGCTGTTCGGCGCGCCGCAGGCCGCGGCGGCAGCCGCCTCGTTCATGATCGCCTTCGGCGTTCGCGGGCGCCACTTCGCTCGCCGTGCCGCTCGCCGGCATCGCCGGCGCGCTGGTGTCGATCGGCGGCCTCGTCGCCATCGCCGGCCGCCGCGCGAGCCTCACCGTGACGCTGCTGGCGGGACTCGCGTTCGCGAGCTTCGCCGGCGCCATGGCCGCGCTCATCCTCAATCTCGCGCCCAATCCCTATGCCGCGCTCGAAATCGCCTTCTGGCTGCTCGGCTCGCTCGAGGACCGCAGCAGCGACCACGTCGTCATCGCCGCGCCGTTCTTCGTCGCGAGCTGGCTGCTGCTCGCGGCCAACGCCCGCGCCTTCCGTGCGCTCACGCTCGGCGAGGACGCCGCCGCCTCGCTGGGCGTCGATCTCGACCGCGTGCGCCTGACGGTGGTGATCGGCGTTGCGCTCGGCGTCGGAGCGGCGGTGGCGGTCGCCGGCTCCATCGGCTTCGTCGGGCTGGTCGCGCCGCATCTCGTGCGCCGCGCGGTCGGCTCCGATCCGGCGCGCGTGCTGCTGCCGGGCGCGCTCGCGGGCGCGGCGCTGCTGACCGCCGCCGACATCGCGGTGCGGCATCGTTGCCGCGCGGCGGACGAGCTCAGCGTCGGCGTCGTCACCGCGCTGATCGGCGTACCGTTCTTTCTCGCCATGATCTTTTCGCGAGCGGCGTCTGCTCGAAGGAGCGCCGTCGTGATGCGCTGCGCGCGTCCGATGTCGTCGGTGCGGCTTGGCGGCAACCGCATCGTCGAGCGCGCCACGCTCGGTCTCGAGGCCGGCGAATTGACCGCGCTCATCGGCCCCAACGGCGCCGGCAAGACCACCCTCATGCGCGCGCTCGCCGGCCTGTTGCCGGCCGAGGGCGCGCATCGAGCTCGAAGGCCGGCCGCTCGCGGCGCTGTCCGCGCGCGAGCGCGCGCGCCACATCGCCTATCTGCCGCAGGGCCACGTCTTCCATTGGCCGATGACCGTGGCGGCGGTGGTGGCGCTGGGGCGCCATCCCCACGCCGACGCCTTCGCGCCACTGGCGGAAGAGGATCGCGCGGCCGTCGGCCGCGCGCTGGCCGCGACCGCGGTCGAGCCCTGGGCCTCCCGCGCGGTCACGACGCTGTCGGGCGGCGAACGCGCGCGGGTGGCGCTGGCGCGGGCGCTGGCGACGCAAGCGCCGATCCTGCTCGCCGACGAGCCCACCATGTCGCTCGACCCGCGCCAGCAGCTGGTGGTGATGGAGCTTCTGCGCCCGCGCCGCCCATGACGGCGGCGCGGTGCTCGCGATCGTGCACGACCTCGCGCTCGCCGCGCGCTTTGCCGACCGTGTCGTGATGATGGAGCGCGGGCGACTGGTGGCGGACGGAAGCCCGCGCGAGGTGCTCACGCCGGAACGCATCGCGGCGGTGTTCGGCGTCGAGGCCACGATCGCTGACAGCGCGGTCGGGGCGATCCCGATCCTGCACCGGCCGCTGTAGAACGCAGTCCAATTGGAGACAATAGTGCCGCGGTCGCCGCTTGCGCCGATTGCGATCCGCAGAAGGCGCGCCAAGCTTTCCCGATCAGCCCACCCGTGCCCACACGTCGCGCGCAACCTTCCTGAGCTTCGCCGCGAGCGTCGCCGGCGGCCCGTCGTCCTCCGCAAGCCGCAGCCCGACGGAACTGACGCGGCCGTCCGTGACCCGATGCGCCAGCAACGCGATCGGCCCGAGCGGCACGACATCGCCTTGCTTCGGCCGTCGCGCGAGCTCGTCGGCGATGTGATCGGCGAGCGACAGCTCGGCGGCGTCCGGCGCGATCGACAGGCCATAGATGTCCGCCAGCGCACCGAGGGTCACGTCGCCCGCTACGAAGAAGTCGCCGAGCAGGCGCGGGTCCGGCACGCTCGGCGGCGGCATGTCGACGAAGAAACGGTCGAGCGCCTGCGCCTTCTCCGGCGGCGCCAGCAGATAGACGTAGTCGCCCGGCCGCACCGGCTGGGCCTCGGGCGGGCTGAGAATCTTTTGGTCGCGCACCACCAGCGTCGGCCGCGCCCAGGACGGCAGCAGGCCGCGCTTCAAATAGGGACTGTTGGCGGCCACCGGGTAACCGACGATCTCCTGCTCGAGCTGGCCGGGCAGATCGAGCTCGACGCGGCGCGGCAGCGGGTCGCTGCGCGGCAGCGCGATGTGCAGCCGCCGCGCGGCGAAGGCGACGGTCCAGCCCTGGATCAGGAGCGAGGTCAAGCACCACCACGAAGGCGATGTCGAAGTAGAGGTGGGCGCCGGGCAGTCCGACCAGGAGCGGAATGGACGCGAGGAAAATGCCCACCGCCCCGCGCAGGCCGACCCACGAGATGAAGACCTTCTCGCGCCAGGAAAAGCGAAACGGCGCGAGACACAGGAACACGGCCACGGGGCGCGCGACCAACATCAGGGTCGCGGCGACGGCAAGCGCCGGTCCGATACTTGCGACGAGACGCTGCGGCCATACCAGCAGTCCGAGCAGCACGAACATCACGATCTGCGCGAGCCAGGTCACGGCGTCGAGAAAGACCACCACCGTGTTGTGGGCGCGCGTCGGGCGGTTGCCGACCACCAGTCCGGCCAGATAGACCGCGAGAAAGCCGGAGGCATGCAGCGCCGAGGCGAGGCCGAAAATGACGAGCGCGCTGGTGGCCACGAACGGCGCATGCAGGCCCTGCGCCAGCCCCAGCCGATTGAGCACGAAGACGATGGCGCGGCCGCCGAGCATGCCGATGACGGTGCCGAGCACGGCCTGCTCGGCGAGCACGGTGAGCACATGCCGCCACGACTGATCGCCGCGCGAAAGAAACTCGACCAGAAGGATCGTGAGCAGAACCGCGAACGGATCGTTGCTGCCGGATTCGACCTCGAGGGTGGCACCCACGCGCGGGCGCAGACGCAGACCGCGGGCATGAACCAGGAAGAACACCGCGGCGGCGTCGGTCGAGGCGACGACCGCGCCGACCAGCAGCGCCTCGGTCCAGCTCATCCCGAGCAGGTATTTCGCGGCCGGCGCGGTCAATGCCGCCGTGAGCAGCACACCGACCGTCGCGAGCGTGGCCGCCGGCGCCAGCACGCTGCGGAAGGTCGCAAACCGCGTGCGCAAGCCGCCGTCGAACAGGATGAGAGCCAGCGCGATCGAGCCGACCACGTAGGTCGCGTGCACGTCGTCGAACCTGAACCCGCCGGGCCCCGATTCGCCCGCGAGCATCCCGAGCAGCAGGAACACCAGCAGCAGCGGCGCCCCGAAACGCATCGCCACCAGGCTCGACATGATGCCGGCCAGAACCAAAAGGGCACCGAGCAGAATGCCGATGCTGACGGTGTCGAGAGAGGCCATGGGGCGCGGATCCTTCTCCCCATTGGTAATGCGCACGCGCCGCGCGGCAAATGCTAAATATCATCGTCTTGCGGCCCATGATCGATGCGCGCGAACGGTGGCACGCCGGGTCCAGCTCAAGGGTGTGGCTTGAAATCCAGTTCCACTGCTTCCGGGCCGCACCTGCCGGCGAGTGCGGCCGGCATCGCCTGCGGCACGGGCGCGGCCTTGTTCTGGGCGGCCGGGTTCGTCGCGGCGCGCCACGGCATCACCGCCGGATTTTCGCCGGCGGACATCGTGTTCCATCGCTTCGTCTGGGCCGGGCTCGTCTTTCTGCCCCTCGTCGCCCGCGACGGCATCGGCGATCTCGGCGGCGTGGGCTGGCCAAGGGGCGTGGCGCTGACGCTGTTCGGCGGGCCGCCGCTCGCGCTCTTCAGCTATGCCGGCTTCCTGTTCGTACCGCTCGCCCACGGCGGCGTGATCCAGCCCTCCTGCGCCGCGCTCGGCGGCCTCATGCTCGCGAGCCTGGTGCTGAAGGAGAAGCTGCCGCCGCAACGCGCGGTCGGGGCAGCGGTCATCGTCGCCGGGCTCGCCGTGATCGGCGCGGACGCGCTCGCCACCATCGGCACCCATGGCCTCGTCGGCGACCTGTCATTCGTCACCGCCGGGCTGATGTTCGCGGTGTTCGGGACATTGCTGCGGCTCTGGCGCATCGCGCCCACGCGCGCGGTCGCGGTCACCAGCGTGGTGTCGCTCATCGATCTTCCGATCCATTGGCTCGCCTTCGGCTTCGAGCGCATGATCGCGCTGGGCCTGCTCGAAAACCTCATGCAGGTCGCCGCCCAGGGCATCTTTGCCGGCGCGGGCGCGACCTACCTGTTCACCCGCTCGGTCGTGCTGCTCGGCGCCGGGCGCGCCGCGGTGTTTCCCTCGCTGGTGCCGGGGTTCACGCTCGTGATCGGCTTCCTCGCGCTCGGCGAGGTGCCGAGCCTGGCGCAGCTGGCGGGCTTCGGCGTCGTGCTCGTCGGATTCCGGCTGGTGGTCAAGGCCTAGCGCGGGCTGCCGGTCGTTAGAGCGGGATGCCCGCGACAAGCGCGGGCATGACGGAGAGGGCGATGCAATCCGACTGAAATCTGCTGTAGCGAGTTTCGGGATCGCCCACCCACGCCCGTCACCCGCGGGCTTGACCCGCGGGTCCATCGTTCAGCGCAAACACTCTTGCGCGAAAAGATGGATTGCCGGGTCAAGCCCGGCAATGACGGCGCGAGTCGGGCGCTAGAGCGCATCCCGATTAGGTCGAATCGTGATGCGCTTTATCTTCGATTCTGCGCATGTTCTCTTCGGAAAACCGGTTCCCACTTTTCCGGAAGATGCACTAGGTCGCGCTGAAGGCCCGGCGCGGCAGATAGTGCAGCACGCGCTGCTCGACCAGAATCACCGCGAGGTAGGCCACGCCCCCCACGACGGTCAGCATCAGGATCGAGACGAACACCATCGCGGTATTGGCCTGGCCCTCGCCGAACGCAAGCAGGTAGCCCAGCCCCATATTGCCCCCGACCAGCTCGCCCACGACGACGCCGACCACGGCCAGCGTCGAGGCGATGCGCAAGCCGGCGAACAGCGGTGGCAGCGAGGCCGGGAATTCGATCTTCCAGAAGATTTGCGCGCGTGTCGCCTTGAATGCGCGGGCGAGATTGATCAGGTCCGGGTCGACGGTGCGGATCGCGGACAGAACGTTGACCATGACCGGGAAGAACACGATCAGGACGGCGACGAGAATTTTCGGATAGACGGTAAAGCCCATCCACAGGATGAACAACGGCGCGAACGCAACCTTGGGCGCGATCTGCAGCGCAAGGATGTAAGGCGACAGCGCGAACTCGGCCGTGGGCGACATGCCGAGGACGTAGCCGAAGAACGCGCCGAGCAGGCTGCCGAGCAGGAAACCCGCGATCACTTCGGTCGCGGTGATGCCGGTATGCGTCATCAGGGCGCTCACCGCCAGCATGCGCAGGAATTCGTCGGCTACCATGGACAGCGGCGGGATGATGAAGGTGGGAATGCCGAGCCAGCCCGGCCCCCATTGCCAGGCCGCCAGGAACGCGACCAGCACGGCCAGGCTGAGCACCGCCCCCCTGCGCACCAGCGTCGAATTCGCCGTGCCGCTCACGCCGGGGCTCCCGCCACCCCTTGCTCGGCGCGACCGATGTCGAGCTGTTCCATCAGCCGCGCGACGTAGTCGTTCACCCTGGATTCCCGGCGGCGGGCGATCGGATCGTCCCGCCGCGGGAGGTCGACGCGGATCTCGTCGATGATGCGGCCCGGCCGGCTGCTCATCACCAGCACGCGGTCCGACAGGGTGACCGCCTCCAGCAGATCGTGCGTGATCAGCAGCGCGGTCTTGCCGGCGCGTTTGAGGGTCTGCGCGAGCTCGCGCTGCAGCGCCATCCGGGTCTGCGCGTCGACCGCCGAGAACGGCTCGTCGAGCAGCAGCACGGACGGATCGACAGCGAGCGTGCGCGCCAGCGCGACACGCTGCCGCATGCCGCCCGACAGCTGGTGCGGATAGTGACCGGCGAACTCGGCAAGGTGGAGGTTTTCCAGCAGCGCCTGCGCGCGCCGCCTGCGCTCCGGCGCGGGAATGCCCTGGATCTCGACCCCGAACATCACGTTCTCGAGCACGGTGCGCCAGGGCAGCAGCAGATCCTTCTGCAGCATGAAGGCGACGTGCGCATTGGGGCCTTCCACCCGCTCGCCGTCGACGAAGGCCTGGCCTTCGCTCGGCGCATGAAGGCCCGAGCCGATGTTGAGGAGCGTCGATTTTCCGCAGCCGCTGGGACCGATGAGCGAGACCACCTCGCCGTCATTGACCGCCAGGCTGACGTCCTCGACCGCCGTGAGGCTTTTCCCGGAGCGTTCCACGAAGCGCATGGTGACGTTGCGGTATTCGAGCCGTACCACGTCGGACATTGCCTCAAAACTCGGCTGGTGAAGCGGCGTTTTGCCCGCTCATTGATCCTTGCGGAGCGATCCTATCGAATATAATGGCAAACAGCGAACCCGCCGATATGGCGTCGGTTCTGCATCACCGAGCCGACGGGAGAGGATGACATGTCCGCACCGGAGACGAAGATATCACGCCGCCTGCTGGTGAGCGCCGGCGCCGCGTTTGGCCTCGGGGTGATGACCGCGCCCGCGTCCTCGCAGCCGCTCGAAAAAGTCACCTATCTGTTCCCGGCGCCGCCGATCCTGCCGGCGTTCGGGCCGATCCAGCTCGCCCGCGGCAAGGGCTATTTCACCGCCGCCGGCCTCGACGTGAGCTTCGCGGTCGGCCGCGGCGGCGTCGATGTCGCAAAACAAGTCGGCGCGGGCAATGCGCCGCTCGGCGGCATCGTGGCGGACGGACCGATCATGGTCCGCGGCAACGGCGTGCCAGTGAAGATCGTCGCGGTGTTCGGCGGCAAAGGATTCATGCAGCTGGTCGTGCGGGAAGATTCCGGCATCGAGAAACCCGCCGACCTCAAGGGCAAGACGATCACGGTGATGTCGTTTCAGGACACGACGTTCTACGCGCTGCTCGGGCTGCTCGCGAGCGCCGGGCTCACCCAGAACGACGTCAACATCCAGGCGGTCGGCCCCACCGGCGTCTGGGAATTCGTCGCCACCGGAAAATCCGCCGGCATGGCGGGCGTGCCGGACTGGATTCCCCCGGTGCAAGCGGCCGGCGTGAAGGTCAGGGTGATCCAGACCGACGAGTACTTCCCGCACATGGCGCAAGGCATCGCCGCTTCCGACCAGATCATCAAGGACGACCCGGAGATGGTGCGCAAGTTCGTCAAGGCGGCGCTGCACGGGATGAAGGACGTGATGGACGATCCGGACAAGGCGGCGGACGACTTCGTACGCTTCGTGCCGGAGTGGAAAGGCAAGGAGGCCGGGGTCAAGTTCGCGTTCAACATGTACGCCAAGCTGGTCTATCCCGGCCAGAAGGAGCTGGGCGAGGTCAACGCCGACCGGCTCGCCAAGTTGCAGGAGTTCTACCTGGCCAAAGGCTTCATCCAGAAGGCGACGCCGGTCGACGAGCTCTATACCAACGCCTTCATCAAATAGGACCGCGCCGGCGCGCTGCGTAAGAACACGCGCGCTCGCGGCGGAGCCGCGGGGTCTGCAGCACACCACTTCGCAACGCAGTCAAGCTTGCGCGGACTGCGCATATTTGTCCGCGTTGCCCTTGCTGCGCCTCGCCCGGGACAAGCGGGATAGATGCGGGCCGCCGCCACCGGCGTCCGCCCTATTTCTTGTAGCCGTCCGTCCCCTGCCAGCCGTGCTTGGAAATATCGAAGATCACCCCGTCGGGGTCCTTGAACTTGCGCTCGAAATTGCCGTGGCGCTCGTCGCCGAGGTCGAAGAAGAACTTGCCGCCGTTGGCCTCTATGCGCTTCTCGGCCTCGGCGAGATCGTCGACCTGGAAGCCGAAATGATGCGCGCCGACGAAAGTCGCGCCCTCCTTGATATCCGACGCCTTGTTGCCGGCGGCGCCGGTGAAATTGAGCAGCGCGAGATTGATCACGCCGTCGCTCATGTAGATCGCGGAGCCGATCTCCAGATCCTCGCGGCCGATGCGCTTGAGGTCGAACACGTTGGCGTAGAACTCCGCCGATTTTTCGAGGTCCTTCACGCAGACTGCAAAGTGGCGCAGACGGGCCATGGATGTCCTCCTCGCGGGGCGCCGATTGCCCTTGGCCGCGCATCATAACGCCGGCCACTGCGGGAGAGCTACCCTTCATGGCGCGATGCCCTAAAATACCCAAGTGAAGAAGCGACACGCGGAAATCGTAGGCGCGGGGTTTGCCGGCCTCACCGCAGCCTGCGCGCTGGCGCAGCGCGGCTGGAGCGTGCGCGTGCACGAGCGCGGGGAGCGCCTGCGCACCACCGGCGCCGGCATCTACATCTACGAGAACGGGCTGCGCGTGCTTACGGCGGTGGGCGCCTATGAGGCGGCGGTGAAGGGCGCGCCATTCGCCCACACGCGCGAGGTGCGCGACGACCGAAACCGGGTGATCTCGGTGCACCGCTGGGCCGGCAGCCGGGTGTTCAGCATCGTCCGCCAGACCGTCATCAACGCGCTGGCGGCGGCGGCGACCGGCTGCGGTGTCGAGATCGTGACCGGTTCGGCGGCGACCGGCGCAAGCGCCGACGGCAAGCTCGTGCTGGCGGATGGCCGACGACTGAGCGCCGACCTGATCGTCGCCGCCGACGGCAGCAACTCGGCGCTGCGCGACGCGCTCGGCCTGCTGTCGCAGCGCAAATATCTGGTCGACGGCTGCACGCGCCTGTTGATTGCGAAGACGGCGGAGGAGCGCCTGTCCGCCGACGGCGCCACCACCGTCGAGTACTGGTCGGGCAGCCGGCGCGTGCTCTACACGCCCTGCAGCGAGACCGACGTCTATATCGCGCTCACGATGCTCGACTGCGACGAGGTCGCCAAGGCGGTGCCGGTGCGCAAGGACGCATGGAAGGGCTGGTTCCCGCACCTCGATACGCTGATCGAGCGCCTCGGCGAGGAGGGCCGCTACGACCGCTTCGACCTGATCAAGCTTCGCCGCTGGTCGGCGGGGCGGGTGGCGGTGATCGGGGATGCCGCGCATGCGCTGCCGCCGAACATCGGCCAGGGCGGCGGATGCGCCATGATGAACGCGCTGTCGCTTGCGGTCTATCTCGACCGCGAACGCGATGTGCCGTCGGCGCTCGCGACGTGGGAGCGCAACGAGCGGCCCGTCACCGAACATGCCCAGCGCGTTTCCTACCTGCTCGGCCTCCCGACCACGTGGCCCCCTGCGCTGCGCGCCATGGCGCTGGGCGTGGCCGGGCGCTCGAAATGGCTGGTCCGGCAACGCACCAAGACGGCGCTGCACCGGCCGACGGGGACGCCGGCGTAGGCGGTGGGACCAAAGGGCAGAACGCGCCGCGATCCGCACCGGGCGCCCGGCAGGGGCCGGGCCGCGCGCCGAGGCGTCCCGGCGCCCGCGTGTCGGCGACCATGCCTGCACCTTCGACGTCGACGCGGGTTGCGGGAGCCGCCGTCGCGGCGCGCAGCATCGCTCGCGGTCCTCGCCGGACATGATAGTATCCAGCATCATCCGCCTGGCGCGGGGATCACGGACGAAGGTTCGAACTCGAAATCGACGCCCTCCCCGCGCGCCGCCGCGCATGGGACCGACACGATGACCGACATCGGCGATGAGCTTTCCCGTTTGATCGCGCCCGGCCGCGTGCACCGCCGGCTCTACACCGACCCCGCCATCTTCGAACTGGAAATGCAACGGATCTTCGATGCCGCCTGGGTGTATGTCGGACACGAGAGTCAGATCAAAAGGCCGGGCGACTATTTCGCCACGCGCATGGGACGCAAGCCGGTCGTGCTCGTGCGCGACGCCGACGGGACCGCGCGGGTGATCCACAACCAGTGCGCCCACCGCGGCGCCCTGGTGGTGGCGACCGACAAGGGCAACGCGCCGGAATTCACCTGCTGCTATCACGGCTGGACCTACCACCTCGACGGCCGAACTCAAGGCGGTGCCGCTCAACCACGGTTATCCGCCGGGCTTCGACCCCACGGATCCGAAGCTCGCCATGCTGCAGCTGCCGCGCGTGAACAGCTATCGCGGCTTCGTGTTCGCGAGCGGAGCGCGCGACGGGCCGACGCTCGAGGAATGGCTCGGCCATATGACGACTTCGCTCGACGACATGATCGATCGCGCGCCCGAGGGAGAGATCGAGATCGCCGGCGGCGTGTTCAGGCACGCCTACGACGGGAACTGGAAGGTCTATTTCGAGAACCTGTGCGACGCCGCCCACCCGCTCTTCACGCACCGCTCCTCGATCGAGGCGGCGCAGCAGCAGTCGGACGACGTGCACAGCGACGGTTCCGGCGAGATCGCCATCCGCCAGATGCGCCAGAACGGCGCGCCCTACAGCTTCTGGGAGTCGCAGGTCGGCATCTGGACCTATCCGAACGGTCACAGCTATCTCGGCGACTATCACGACGATTCAAAGCTGGTTGCCGCGCTGAAAGATCCGGTGTTCCGCGAATACATTGCCGCGCTAGAAAAGAACAAGGGCAAGGCGGAGGCGAAACGCATTCTCGAGGTGCGTCGCTGGAACTCGAACGTCTATCCGAACGTCTCGTTGATGAGCCAATTCCAGCAACTGCGCGTCGTGCATCCGATCGCGGTCAACCGCACGGTCGTGCACACCTACTGCTTTCGGCTCAAGGGCGCGCCGGAGCAGGTATTCCGCAACACCGTCAGCTTCGCCAACACCGTCAACGGCAACGGCTCGCTGGTGCTCACCGACGACCTCGAGATCTACAATCGCCTCGACCTGGGCATGTCGAGCGAAGGCACCGAGTGGCTGCAGATCGGCCGCGGCTATCAGACCGATGTCCCCGACGCGCACGGCGGCCGGCGCGGCAGGAACTCGACCAGCGAGGTCTATATCCGCAACATGCTCGACGCCTGGCTCGGGCTCATGACCAGCAGGCAGGCGGCGCGGGCGCGCGCCGCCTCCTGACCGGCCGAAGCGCAGCATGGCAAAACGACGCAAATCGGAGGCGAAGGCCGCAGTCCTCCGCCCGCGCCGGGTGCCGGCGCCGCGGTCGCGGCCGCCGCGCCGCGCCGCCGCGGTGCTCGACCGCGATCGCTGCGAGCGCTTCCTGCTGCATGAGGCGCGGCTCCTCGACGAGGCCAAGTTCGACGACTGGCTCGCGCTGTTCGCCGCCGACGGCTGGTACTGGGTGCCGAGCGAGCCGGACCAGGACAACCCGCACGATACGGTCTCGCTGATCTACGACGACCGCCGCCTGCTCGAGACGCGCGTGCGGCGGCTGGCGAGCCCGCGCATCTATTCGCAGGAGCCGCGCTCGCGCACCAGCCGCATCATCGGCAATGTCTCGATCGAGGAAAGCAGCGGCGGCGCCTGCACCGTGCGCTCGAAGTTCGTCATGATCGAATACCGTCGCGAGAGCCAGCGCCTGTTCGCGGGCACCGCCTTCCACCGCCTGGTGCAGGCCGACGGCGGCATCCTGATCGCCTCCAAGCGCGTCGACCTGGTCAATTGCGACGCGCCGCTCGACGGCCTCGTCGTGCCGTTTTGAGCGGCCGATGTTGCGGTCTCGTGTCCCGGGCGAGTGCAGCGAAGCGGAACGAGACCCCGGGACGCGGCGCACGAAGCGCGAAGGGGAGCATCGCTCGAGAGAATCCCCGCAGGCTCTGGGTCCCGGCTCTTCGCGCCGGCCCGCCGCGCGCGCCGGCGCTCGTCCGGGACGCGAGAGCATCTATTCCGGCCCGGCGTATTTGCCGGCGGTTGCCGGGAACATCGATTTGACGATCTTGAGCTTCGAAATGTCGACCGTGGCGTCCATGTGCAGAAAGATGGCGGCGTCGCGCAGGAGCTTCTCGACCCCGAAGTCGAGCATCATGCCGTTGCCGCCGTGCAGCTCGACCGCGTGCTGGGCGACTTTCATGATTTCCTCCGAGGCGAACACCTTGGCCATGTTGCAGAGCGCGTCGGCATCGGGCGCGTCCTCGTCGACGGCGCGGGCGGCGCGGCCGAGCAGCGCGCGCACCGCCTCGATGCGCGTCGCCATGTCGGCAAGCCGCAACGCCACCGCCTGGTGCTTGATCAGGATCCGCCCGCCCTGCACGTAGTTCTGCACGTAGTCGGAGGTGACCTCGAAGGCGCGCACGCCGACGCCGAGATTCTTCGCCGCCTGGATGATCTTGCCCGGCCGGAAATAGACGCTCGCCTTTCCCAGCGCGTCGTTCTCCACCAGCAAATGGTCGGCCGGCACGCGCATGTCCTCGAATACCAGCTCGCCGTTGTTCATGAACCGGCAGCCCAAGGTCTCGTTGCAGCGCGCCACCGTGAGCCCCGGAGTATCCCGCGGCACCAGGAATGACGACGTGCCCTGCAGCATCCCGACCTTGGGATTGGTGTTGGCATAGACCACGTAGAGGCCGGCATCGTAGCCGTTGGAGATGAACTGCTTGCGGCCGTTGATGACCCATTCGCCGTTCTGCTTCACGGCGCGGGTCTGCATCGCAGCTTCCGGCACGTTGTAAGGCAGCCAGCGGTCGGAGGCGCCGCGCGGCTCGGTCAGGCAATGGGCGAGCAGGAACTGCGTGTCCTCGGTGAGGCGCTTGAACCACTTTTCCTGCAGGTGGCGCGGCGCCAGATTGCGCAGCAGCACCGATACCTTCCAGTTCTGCACCAGCTTGTCGGACAGGCCGGAATCGCCGCGCGCGATCTCCTCGGAGATGAGCGCGAAGGTCTGCACCTCGCTTGCGGGATCGAGCTCGAGCCCGCCGAATTCCTCCGGCACGCCGAGCGTGCGGATGCCGACCTTCTCGGCGCCTTCCAGGATCTCCGGCGGCAGCCGGTCCTCCGGCGTCATCAGCCATTCGCGCTGCCAGTTGCCGCGGATGAACGGGATGACGACGTCGTCGACGAAATCGCGGCACGATTGCCGCATCAGACGCTGTTCTTCGGAGAGCTGGGACATCTTGCGCTTTCCTTCCGGCACTGATGCCGATGCGAAGACGGGTAGGTCGGGTTGGCGCGACCGTCGCGCTCGCAGCGTTGCTGGATGCCGTTTCCGCCCTTAACCCGACATGCGAACCGAGCCGCGTTGGGTTACGCGCGGAACGAGAATACGCCAAGGATCGCAGCGGTGCAGGCCGCGCCAACCCAACCTACGCGTTTGGTTGATCTTGCGGCTAGCGCATGTTCCGGAAAAGTGGGAACCGGTTTTCCGAACAGAACATGCGCAAAATCGAAGAATCTAGAGCGCATCACGATTCGACCCAATCGGGATGCGCTCTAGGCCGCCTTCCTGCTCGCCAGGAATTCGCGCATGCGGTCGAGGGCGCGGAGAATGTTTTCGGTCGAGTTGGCGTAGGAAAGCCGCACGTAGCCCTCGCCCAGGATGCCGAAATCGGGACCGCCGATGATGGCGACGCCGGCATCCTCCAACAGCGAAGCGGCGAGCGCCTTCGCCTTCCAGCCCGTGCGCTTGATGTTGGGAAAGGCGTAGAACGCGCCCTTGGGCGTGGCGCAGGACACGCCGGGCAGGCGGTTGAGCCCCTCGACCACGACCTTCCGCCGCCGGTCGAACTCGGCCACCATCTTCGCCACTTCGTCCTGCGGCCCCGTCAGCGCGGCGAGCCCGGCATATTGCGCCGAGGCGTTGACGCAGGAATGCAGGTTCACCGCGAGCTTGCGCGCATAGTCGTAGAGCTTGCCCGGCCAGACCGCGTAGCCGAGCCGCCAGCCGGTCATGGCGTAGGTCTTGGACCAGCCGTTGAGCAGGATCAGCCGGTCGCGGATCGAAGGGTAGGACAGCAGGCAGACATGGGTCTCGCCGTCGTAGACCATGTGGTCGTAGATCTCGTCCGACATGACAGCGACGTCGGGAAATTTCTCCAGGCCGGCGACCAGCTTGTCGACCTCGCGCTTTCCCGTGACGCCGCCGGTCGGGTTGGCCGGCGAGTTGACGATCAGGAGCCGCGTCTGCGGCGTGATCAATGCGAGCGTCTCCTGCGCCGAGAAGGCGAAGCCGTTCTCCTCGCGGATCGGCACCGGAACGGGGCGCGCGCCGGTATATTCGATCATCGAGCGGTAGATCGGAAAGCCGGGATCGGGATAAAGAATGTCGGCGCCCTTCTCGCCGAACATCAGGATCGACATGAACATGGTGGGCTTGCCGCCCGGCAGGATCATCACCTCGTCGGGCGAAACGTCGACCTTGAAGCGCTTGCGGAGGTCGGCGGCGACCGCCGCGCGCAGCGGCGGAATCCCGACCGCCGGCGTGTAGCCGTGATGGCCGTCGCGCAGCGCCTTGATCGCGGCCTCGACGATGAAGTCGGGGGTGCGGAAGTCGGGCTGGCCGATGCCGAGATTGATGACGTCGCGGCCCTGCGCCGAGAGCGCATTGGCGCGGGCGAGCACGGCAAAGGCGTTCTCCTCGCCGATGCGGTCGAAGGCGGGAACGGTTTTCAGCATGGGGTCACTTCTTCAATGCGGCGATCTCGGTCGGCCATCGATAGAGTTGGTCAAGACGAAGGCCCGTTTCACGCTCTTCGTACCATCGCCGGGGTGAGCTGCTTGATCGAGGGCGCGCCGACCTGTTGCATAATGGCGCGCAGCTCGACGCGCAGCAGCTCGAGCACCCGCTCGACGCCGCCTTGGCCGAACGCCCCGAGCCCCCACAGATACGGGCGGCCGATGGCGACGCCGGTGGCGCCCATGCACAGCGCCTTGCAGATGTCGGTGCCGCGGCGGAAGCCCGAGTCGATCAGGATCGGGATGCGGCCGTTGACCGCCTCGGCGATCTCCGGCAGGGCATCGATGGTCGAGCGGCCGGAATCCTCGCTGCGCGCGCCGTGGTTCGACACGATGATCGCGTCGAAGCCGTTGTCGGCCGCGAGCTTGGCGTCCTCCCAGGCGAGCAAGCCCTTGATCACGATCTTCATGTTGGTGGTGTCGCGCAGCCGCCGGAGAAAATCCCAGGTCATGGCGGAGGACTGGATATTGCTGAGCCCCGCGAGGTCGACGCCGTCGTACATCGGCTTGCGGCTCTGGCTCGCGGAGAGACTGCCGCGATCGTGACACGAACTGCATTGCCGGGTGTCGGACGGACGCAGACGGAACAGGGTCTCCTGATTGCGGCCACCCGAGCGATCGACCGTCACCGCGACGGCGAGACAACCGGCCTTCTCCGCACGCTTGACGTGGTGCTCCGCGACCTCCCACTTGTTGGTGGCATAAAGCTGATACCAGATCGGCGCGCCGCGGGCGGCGATGGTACCCTCCACCGACGTGGTCGCCTGGGTCGAGAGGATCATCAGGTGATCGCCGACCTTGGCCGCCTTGGCGACCCCGGTTTCGCCGTCGGCATGATAGCCCTTGTGACCGCCGGTCGGCGCGATGATGATCGGCGAGCCGTATTTGACGCCGAGTATCTCGGTCGACATGTCGACCTTGCTGACGTCGACCAGCCGGCGGGGACGGAGCTGGAACTTCAAAAAGCCCTCGCGATTGGCGCGCAGCGTCACCTCGTCGTCGATCCCGGACGCCATGTAGCCGAAATGCGCCGGTGGCACGTTGTTGCGGCAGACCGGCTCCATGTCGAAAACGTTGATCGCTTCCTTGGGCGACTTGATCAAGTCTTCCGTCCGCATTGGCGCCCACATCAGCGGGTCGGGAAGCTTGGTCCCCGGCGTCGGCCCTTCGCCGGCGAAGGCTTCGAGCCCGCCGGCGGCCAGCAGCGGGCTCGCGGCCAGGAACTGCAGGAACTTGCGACGGTTGGCGGCTTGGTCGGCGAACGACGGCATGGCGGCCCTCCCTCAAGAGCAATCGGCCGACGCTGCAGTTCTTTCGGCTGGCATGAGCGCGGCACCCGGTCCATCCTACACGGCGGAAGCCTCGAGACAATCGGCTGGCCTCCTTCCATTCGTCGACGCAGGAAGAACCTGAGCTCATGCCTACCACCCCCGAAAAACGCGCAACGTTCCGCAAGCTGCATGCGGCGGGATGCTTCGTCATTCCCAATCCGTGGGACATCGGCACCGCGCGCTACCTGCAAGGCCTCGGCTTCAAGGCGCTCGCCACCACCAGCGCGGGCTTCGCCTTCGCCCAAGGCATGCCCGACGGCGCCGTTTCGCGCGCGACGATGCTCGCGCATTTCCGCGAGGTCGTCGCCGCCACCGATGTGCCCGTGAATGCCGACTTCGAGGGCGGCTACGCGGACGCGCCCGAGGGCGTGGCCGAGAGCGTGAAGCTGTGCATCGATACCGGAGTCGCCGGGCTCTCGATCGAGGACTCGACCTCCGACCCCGCGATCCCGCTCTACGATTTCGATCTGGCGCTCGCGCGCGTGCGCGCCGCGCGCGCCGCCATCGACGCGGCCGGCGGCGATGTGGTG
Source organism: uncultured Alphaproteobacteria bacterium (assembly GCA_963821505.1). GTDB lineage: Bacteria > Pseudomonadota > Alphaproteobacteria > Rhizobiales > Xanthobacteraceae > VAZQ01. Next base: position 22,139 of record CAWGEH010000033.1, on the reverse strand, counting down.
TTCACCGCCCGCAGCGAGGGCTTCATCCGCGGACGTCCCGATCTCGACGAGACCGTCCGCCGGCTCAAGGCCTTCGCGGCGGCCGGCGCCGACTGCCTCTACGCGCCGGGCATCAAGACGCGCGAGCAGATCGCGGCGGTGGTCAATGCGGTGGCGCCCAAGCCGGTGAATTTCCTGATGGCGAGCGCAACCGACCTCACGGTGAACGACCTCGCCGGGCTCGGCGTGCGCCGTATCAGCCTGGGCGGCACGCTCGCGCGCGTCGCCTGGACGGCGCTGTCGCGGGCCGCGCGCGCCATCGCCGAAACCGGCAAGTTCGACAGCCTGGCCGGAACCATGCCCAATGCCGAGCTCAACGCCTTCTTCCGCGACGACATGAAGAAGCGATGACGTGAACGGGCGATGAAGCTCGCATCCGAGCCTGATGCGGTCATCGGCCAGCCGGTCGGCCTGCCGGTCGACGACACGCCGGCGCGGCGGCCCGGGCCGGTCACGCTCGAAGGCCGCTATGGGCGGATCGAGCGGCTGGCCCGGCATCACGATGCCGCGCTGTGGTCGGCGGTCGAAGGCCACGACCGCATCTGGACCTACATGTCGGCCTATGGCCCGATGGCGGACGCTGCCGCCTTCTCCGAATGGCTGGCCGGCCGGGTGAAGCTCGACGATCCTTATTCCTACGCGGTCGTCGACCGCTCCGGCCGAGCCGTCGGCATCGCGACCTTGATGGAAATCCGCCCGGCCATGCGGGTGATCGAGGTCGGCCATATCCTCTATTCGCCCGCCTTGCAGCGCACGCCGCTCGCAACCGAGGCGCAGTATCTGCTCGCGCGCTACGCGTTCGAGACGCTCGGCTACCGGCGCTATGAATGGAAGTGCAACGCGCTCAATGCGCCGTCGCGGCGGGCGGCGCTGCGCTATGGATTCGTCTTCGAAGGCGTGCTGCGACAGCACATGATCGCGAAACGCCGCAACCGCGACACGGCCTTCTACTCGATGCTCGACGGCGAATGGCCGGAACGCAAGGCCGCGCTCGAGCGCTGGCTGGCGCCGGAGAATTTCGACGAGCCAGGCCGGCAGCGCGTGAGCTTGAGCGAGTTGAACGGGTCTCGTGTCGCGGGCGCGTGATACAAAATCCGGCTGATTTGCTCGGCATCCCTGTGTTGCCGTCGTTCCCGCGCAAGCGGAACGCATATTTAGAGGGGCCGGTGGTTGCGGGTCCCCACTACGGGGTCCCCGCGACGCGAGCGTCGCGGGGTTCCGCTCGCGGGGACGACAGTCGACACAGCGGGACGCGAGCCGATTACGGCTTCATCCCGGGCGGGGCGACCTGCGAGCTTTTCAGGCCGATATCGTCGAAGGCGCGGCGCACCAGGCCCGAGGCCTTCGCCTCCTCGATGAAGGCACTGACATAGGCGAGCGCGGCTGGCTTGTTCTTCGGCACCGCGATCGCCGTGGTGGAATTGAGGAAGCCGCCGTCGAGAATGCGCGAGCCCGGGATCTTGCTCGCCAATCCGCCGAGCAACTCGCGCCCGAGCGCGATGGCATCCGCTTTCCCGGCGAGCACCATTGCGACGGCGTCGGCGGGCCCGGCCACGGCGACGTGGGTCGCGTTCGGCGACGCCCGGTTGGACGCCCGGAAGGTCGCGGTATCGCGGACCCCGACGATGCGAACGCCGGCGGCGTTCGCCTCCGCCACCGACTTGATCGCGGAATTGGGCGCGACCAGGTAGGTGCTCTGCAGCAAATGATAGGGGCTGCCGAAATCGACGAATTTCTTGCGCTCCTCGTCGACCGGCATGAACGACACGTCCCACACCCCGGAGCCGGCGGCGGCCTGGATTTCGCCGGAACCGCGATAGGGCACGAATTCGAGCAGCACCCCGAGCTTCTTGGCGAGCTCGGTGCTGAGATCGATGCTGACCCCGCGGTATTTTCCACCCGCCTCGTCCTTGAGCGCATAGATCGCGGACGGCGCCGGCCCCACCGCGATGGCGACGCGCAGCTTGCCGGTCGGCGCGAGCTCCTGCTTCGCCGCGGCGTCCTGGGCGCACGCGGAGGACGCGGCCAACGATGCAGCGACGGCGAGCCCGAGATACGCGAGCATGTTCACGGCATCCTCCCTCGATCTGATTTTTCGTCGTCGGCCGTAGTATACCGGCGGCTGGCGCCTTTGGCAGCGGGGGAGAGAGACGAACGTGCACATCCTCATCACCGGCGCGGCCGGCATGATCGGCCGCAAGCTCACCGACCGGCTCGCCAACGACGGCGCGCTGCACGGCAAGCCGATCGACCGGCTGACCCTGCTCGACGTCGTCCCGCCGGCCAAGCCGGCAAACTTCGCCGGAGCGGTCGAGACCCGCGCCGCCGATCTGGCGGCGGCGGGAGCGGCCGCCGCCGCGGTGGCGGGCCGCCCCGATACCATCTTCCACCTCGCCGGCGTGGTCTCCGGCGAAGCCGAGCTCGACTTCGACAAGGGCTATCGCGTCAACCTCGACGGCACCCGCGCGCTGCTCGAGGCGATCCGCGCGACCGGCGACGGCTACCGGCCGCGGCTCGTCTATACGTCCTCGATCGCCGTCTACGGCGCGCCATTCCCCGCTTCGATTCCCGACGACTTCCACCTCACGCCGCTCACCTCCTACGGCACGCAAAAGGCGATCGGGGAGGCGCTGCTCGCCGACTACACCCGGCGCCGTTTCTGTGACGGCGTCGGCATCCGCCTGCCGAGCATCGTGGTGCGGCCGGGCAAGCCGAACAGGGCGGCGTCGGGTTTCTTCTCCGGCATCATCCGCGAGCCGCTCGCCGGCGTCGACGCCGTGCTGCCGGTTCCCGAGACGGTGGTGCACACCCACGCGAGCCCGCGCGCCGCGGTCGGCTTTCTCATCCATGCGGCCGGACTGCCGCGCGACGCGCTAGGGCCACGCATCAACCTCGCGATGCCGGGCGTGTGCTGCACGGTCGGCGAGCAGATCGCTTCGCTGCGGCGCATCGCCGGCGGGCGCGTCGCCGCCCGTATTCGGCGCGAGGACGACCCGCTGGTCGCCCGCATCGTCGACGGCTGGCCGCGACGCATCGAGGCGCGCCGCGCGCGCGAGCTCGGATTTGCGGCCGAGAGCTCGTTCGACGAGATCGTGCGCATCCATATCGACGAAGACCGCGGCGGGACGTTCGTCGATTGAGCGGATCAGGTTCCAGTACGCCGGCACCGCAACGGTGCGCGGCACCGTCTGTAGCTGGGCGGAGACCTCGATGGCGCGCGTGGATGTCGTCGTCATGCCTCCAGCGCGCACCCCGCGTGGGCTCGCTCGTGATGCGGTCTGGATTCTCGGATTTTGCGCATGTTCCATTCGGAAAACCGGTTCCCGCTTTTCCGGAACGTGCGCGTCATGCCGATTGTTTTTCACCACCAGCGCGTTCACTGTTGTCGGGCAGCGGGGAAACGATGACGCACAGCACTGCCAGCGCCGGAATCGGCCAGCCCGTGATGCGCAAGGAGGACGTCCGGCTGGTGACCGGGCAAGGTCGCTTCAGCGACGACGTCAACCTTGCCGGCCAGGCTTATGCGGTCATGGTGCGCTCGCCGCACGCCCATGCCGTCATTGCCGGCATCGCGACCGCCGACGCCGCGGCGATGCCCGGCGTGCTCGCCGTGCTCACGGGCAAGGATGCGATCGAGGACGGCCTCAAGCCGATCCCGCACCGCCCGATCATCGGCCCTCCCGATATCGCGCTGGGCAAGCGCGATGCGTCCGACAAGTTCCTCTCGCCCCATCGCGTGCTTCCGCCCGACAAGGCCCGCTTCGCCGGCGAGGCCGTGGCGATGGTGGTCGCCGACAGCCTCGGCGCCGCCAGGGACGCCGCCGAACGCGTGCGGGTGGATTTCGAGCCGCTTCCCGCCGTGACCGATACGCTCGCAGCCGCGGCAGCCGACGCCCCGCGGTTGTGGGACGAGGCGCCTTCCAACGTCTGCGTCGACGCCGAGGTCGGCGACGACGCCGCCACCGCGTCGGCCTTCGCGCGCGCCGCCCATGTCGTGAAGCTGGACACCTGGATACAGCGCGTCACCGGCGTTCCGCTCGAGCCGCGTGCCGCGGTCGGCCACTACGACGCGGCGAGCGGCCGCATCACGCTCTACGCCGGCAGCGGCGGCGTGGTCCGCCAAAAGCACGAGCTCGCCGGCGTTCTCGACGTGGCGCCGGAGCGCGTGCGCGTGGTCTCCGTCGACGTCGGCGGCAATTTCGGCACGCGCAACGCCTTCTATCCCGAATTCGCGCTCGTCGCCTGGGCGTCGCGGCGCGTCGGCCGCCCGGTCAAATGGACGTGCGAGCGCCAGGAGGCCTTTCTCAGCGACTACCAGGGGCGCGACCTCTTCGTCTCCGCCGAGCTTGCGCTCGACGGCGCCGGCCGCTTCCTGGCGCTGCGCGGCTCCGCCGTCAGCAATGTCGGCGCGTACACCGTCTCGTTCGTGCCGCTGATCAAGGCGGTGTCGGTGATGTCGAGCGTCTACCGCATCCCGGCAGCCTGCATTCGCGCGCGCGCGGTGGCGAGCAACACCCCGCCCACCAATCCCTATCGCAGCGCGGGCCGGCCCGAGGCCATGTTCGTGATCGAGCGATTGATCGAGCTGGCGGCCGCGACCCATGGCTTCGACCGCCTCGAGCTGCGGCGGCGCAACCTGATCGGAGCCGATGCGATGCCCTACGCCAATCCGCTCGGCGTCACCTACGACAGCGGGGACTACGCGCGCGCCATGGCCACGGCGCTGGCGCGCGCGGACTGGGACGGCTTTGCGCAACGGCGGGCGGCGGCCGCACGGCGCGGCAAGCATCGCGGCATCGCCATCGCCAACTACGTCGAGTTCACCACCGGGGCGCCGCGGGAATGGACGAAGGTGAGCGTGCTGCCGGAGGGCCGGGTCGACGTGGCGATCGGCACGCTGTCGAGCGGGCAAGGCCATCAGACCAGCTTCGCGCAGCTGCTGACCGATTGGCTCGGCGTCCCGTTCGATTGCGTGAACCTGATCCAAGGCGACACCGATATCGTCCCGGTGGGCGGCGGCTCCCATTCCGGCCGCTCGATGCGGCTCGCCGGCATCGTCATCGGCAAGGCGTCGGATACGATCATCGCGAACGGCAAGAGGATCGCCGCCCACGTGCTCGAGGCCGCCGAGCACGATATCGAATTTTCCGCCGGCAGCTTCACCGTGCAAGGCACCGATCGTTCCATCGGCCTGTTCGACGTGGCGCGCGCGGCCCTCGAGCGCCGCGATCTCACCGACGACTTGCGCGGCCCATTGGCCGCCGAATGCGACCATACGGTCGACGTCGGCGGCTTCCCCTATGGCAGCCACGTCTGCGAGGTCGAGATCGACCGCGAGCTGGGCACGGTCGAGATCGTCGGCTATGCCGCCGTCGACGACGTCGGCCGCGCCGTCAATCCGCGCATCCTGCACGGCCAGTCGCACGGCGCGATCGCGCAAGGCGTCGGACAGGCGCTGTGGGAATGCTGCGTCTATGACGGGAAAAGCGGGCAGTTGCTCTCGGGCTCGCTCATGGACTACGCCCTTCCGCGCGCAAGGGATCTCCTCCCCTTCACCACCGAGATCAGCGAGGTGCTGTCCCCGAACAATCCGCTCGGCGTGCGCGCCGGCGGCGAAGGCGGCACCACGCCTGCGCTCGCGGTGGTGGTCAATGCCATCGTCGACGCGCTCAAGGAGTTCGGCGTCAAACACATGGAAATGCCGGTTACCCCGGAACGGGTCTGGCGCGCGACATCCGGCAAACCGGCCTCGTTCGGACGCTAGAGTTGTTTCCGTTGACGCGAAATCGATCCGCCGTCATTCCGGGGTGCCGGGGCGCGGAATGACAGCCGAGGGAGATTGTCGCAACTCGATTGGAAACCGCCTTGGAGAGGGTTATCCCGCTGGAATCGCGCACCGCTCTCGCTTATTGAGTTGAGGCCCTTGCTGCGGCGAACCTGATCAGGTCGCGCCGGAGGGCACTTTGGAGGGACATGCATGCCGAACGAAATCGTCACCGCCCGCAAAGGCCCGGTGCTGGAGATCACGCTCAACCGGCCGGAGATCGGAAACGCCGCCTCCGACGCCATGGCGATCGAGCTGACCAAGCTCCTGCTCGGCGCCGCAGAAAGCGCGGAGATCGTGGTGCTGCGCGGCGCCGGCGAGGATTTCTGCGTCGGCCGCGAGACCATGGGCAAACGGCCGCCGGGCGTGCAGCCGGATGCGCTCGAGCTTCGCCGCCGCAACGACGTGGTGTTCAACTGCTACGGCGCGTTCCGGCGCTGCGAAATCCCGGTGATCGGGGTGGTGCGGGGGCGCGCCTTCGGGTTCGGCTGCGCCATCGCCGCGGTCTGCGACATCACGCTTGCCGCCGATACCGCCAAATTCCAGGTTCCGGAAATGGCGCACAACATCATGCCGACCATGGTGATGTCGGCGCTGGTCGATCGCGTGCCGCGCAAGGCCATGACCTACCTGGTGTGGTCGACGGCGGTGGTCAGCCCGGCGCGGGCGCGCGAGGCCGGCATCGTGAGCGAGGTGTTCCCCGCCGCCGAGCTCGACGGCGCGGTCGAGGCGCTGTGCAAGCAGATCATGCAGGCGCCGCGGCCGGCGCGGGTCGGCTGCAAGGACTATGCCCGCGCCGCCCTCGACATGGACGTCACGGGGGCGATCGAATACGCCCGCAGCATCCACGCCGTGATCAATTCGTCGAAGGACATGCTCCCGGCGGGACACAAGTAGAGGGACGAAGCGATGGCGGCCCGCAACGTCGACCTCGACAAGTTCCGGCTGCGATCCTTCGTCGCGAAGCTGATCGCAATCGGCGAAATGGAGGTGCACGAGGAGGCGGTTTCGCTCGCCGAACTCAGCGCCACGATCGAGTCCTCGCCGAAAGCGAAATACTTCAAGCGGGTCGGCGCCGAGCAGTACGAGATGGTGGCGGCGGTGTCGGGGAGCCGCAAGCGGCTCGCCGCCGCCTTCGGCACCGGCGAGCGCAACGTGATCCACGAATACATGCGGCGGATGAACGATCCGCAGCCGGTCGTCGAAGTGCCGTCGGCGGACGCGCCGGTGCATCAAGTGGTGCTCAAGGGCGACGAGATCGACCTCACCAGGCTGCCGTTCCATCTCCAGCACGAGCTCGACGGCGCGCCCTATATCTCGTCGGGCATCGACTACAGCGTGGACCCCGCCACCGGACGCACCAATGTCGGCTGCCGCCGGCTGATGTTCCGCGACCGCCGCACCATGCGCGCGAACCTCTCGCAGCCGTCCGATCTCAAGAACTGCTACCTCGCCTGCGTCGCGCGCGGGGAGACATTGCCGGCGAGCTTCGCGATCGGCTCGCATCCGCTGGATTATCTCGCCGCCGGGCTGCGGCTTCCGAGCGACGAGTTCGCGCTGGTCGCGACCCTGCGCGGCGAGCCGGTGCCGATGGTACGCGGCCTGACCAACGGGGTGCTGGCGCCGGCCGACGCCGAGATGATCATCGAAGGCTATTTCGACGAGCTCGGCTATCGCGAGCAGGAAGGCCCGTACGGCGAGTTCTACGGCTTCTACGGGCCGGTCCACATGGACCCGGTCTTTCACGTCACCGCCATCACCATGCGCAACGACGTCCTGCACCAGACGGTCTTCCACAGCGGCGGCCATCTGGGCTGGACCGACTCCGGCAATCTCGGCGGGCTCAACGCCGAGCTGCAGATCTGGAAGGTCTTGCGCGCCGCCGGCATCGAGCCCGCGGCGGTGCTGGGCGTGCCGGCGTCGAACGGCCGCCAGCACGTGCGCGTCGCGCTGCGCCGGGGACGGCGGGGGGAGGCGCGACATGCGATCTCGGCGCTCCACGCCATCCCGCGGGTAAAACACGTCTTCATCGTCGATGACGACGTCGACGTCTTCTCCGAGGAGCAGATGGAATGGGCCATGGCCACCCGCTTCCGGGCGGCGAGCGACATCGTGATCGCGACCGGCTATCCCGGCTTCTACATGGACCCGACCCGCGACCAGAACGGACTGGTGGACAAGGTGGGCTTCGATTTGACCGCGCCTTACGGCATTGCGGATACGATCGAGACCCGCCGGCCGCGGGCGCCGCGCTTCAACGGGCAAAGGCGCTGCGACAATGCGCGCGAGGCGCTGAAAGCCGGACCGATGTTCTTCTACCAGATCATGGAGGCGCTCGGCAGCAAGGACGGGCGTGAGGTCGCGCTCGAGCTCAACGCCCTGCACGAGCAGGGCATGCTGACGCGGCTCGCCGACGGCGAATGGGCGCTGAAGGATAAGCAGGCAAATGGATAGCTGAGGGCGCGACGAATTCAGACCCGTCATGCCCGGACTTGTTCCGGGCATCCACGGCCTGCTTTGATAAGGCGACAAAGTCGTGGGATGGCCGGGACCAGCCCGGCCATGACGTGGGAGAGAGCGGGAGCAAGATGCCCAGGGCACGGCTGTCCCTGTTGCTGTTTGTCGCGGCCGCGCTGCTGCCGCTGGCGGCAACGGCGCAGGAGCTGCCGTCGCGACCGATCCGCATCATCGTGCCCAATCCTCCCGGCGGAGCCGGCGACATCAGCGCACGGCTGATCGGGCAGAAGTTGAGCGAAAGCCTGCGCCAACCGGTTGTGGTCGAAAATCAGCCCGGCGCGTCGGGGTCGATCGGCATGAACATGCTCAAGCGCGCGGCGCCCGACGGCACCACCATCGGCGTCGTCATCTCGCTCGCGCAAACCATCGACCTCATCCAGAACAAGACCGCCTCGTTCGACATCGTGAAGGACTTCACCCCGATCACCGCGATCGCCGACAACCCGGCGGGGCTGGTGGTCAATTCGCAGATCGCGGCGCCTTCACTCGGCGCGTTCATCGACATGGTGCGCGCCCGACCGGGCGAAATCTCCTACGCCAGCGCGGGCATCGGCACCGCGCATCATCTCTACGGCCAGGTCCTCAACAGGACCGCCGGGATCGAGATGCTGTCGGTTCCTTACAAGGGCGTGACGCCGGCGCTCAACGACCTGCTGGGCGGCCATGTCCCGGCCGCCATCGTCAGCCTGGCGGCGGCATTGCCGCATATCCGAAGCGGCCAGCTGCGGCTTTTGACCGTTTTCGACACCAAGCGCTATGCAAAGCTGCCGGAGGTGCCCGCGATCACCGAGGTGGTGCCGGCCTTCGCGCCCGGACGCGCCTGGATCGGCCTCATCGGGCCGCGCGACCTGCCGGCGGCGCTGACGGCGCGCCTTCATCGCGAGATCGTGCAAATCCTCAGGCTCTCCGACGTGCACCAGGTGCTCGCCGACAACGGGCTCGACATCATCGCCAATACGCCATCGGAGTTCGCGGCGATGATCGAGCAGGACGCGCGGATCTGGAACGCGGCGGCGGCGAGCGCGGGGCTGGTCTCGCAATAATGCGTTTTGGACCAACACTGGCGCCACGAGTTCGGTCTGCTCCCTCTCCCATAGGGAGAGGGAGCCCACCGCAATCGTGGCGCATTCAGTGGCATCTTCGACGCGCTGATCACCGCATTCCGGCGGCGATGAACTTCTCCAGGCTCATCGGATCGCCCTTGCGGGCCGGCTCGCGCGGCGGAACCTGCGCAAAGCGGCTCGCCTCGGCGAACCATTGCTGCCGCGCCGGCAGTTGCCAGCGGCGCTTCATGGCGTGGCTCGCATCCCAGCGCACCGGCTCGTTCTCGATATCCATGACCTGGTAATGGGTATTGAACAGCTCGATGCGGTGGCCGTCGGGATCGCGCATGTAGACGAACAGCGCATGGCCGGGACCGTGGCGGCCCGGCCCGAATTCGATATTGGCGGCAAATCCCATCTCGGCGGCGAGATCGCAGACGTAGAAGAAATGATAGGATTCCGGGATGCCGAACGCCGCGTGATGCAGCCGCGGCCCGGCGCCGGGAGCAAACACGATGTCGTGCGGGTTGCCCTTGCGCTGCAGGAAGACGAACAGCAGGTCCTCGGTGCCGTCCGGGGAAATATATTCCGACAGCCGGAAGCCCATGCTCATCCAGAATTCGCATGCCTTCTGCACGTCGGGCACCAGCAGCTGGAAATGATCGAGCCGCTGCGGCACGGCGCCGTGGTGGTGCTCGAACGCGACGACGAGGCGCGGCATGACGTCCATGGTCGCGCAGAACTCGATCGGCGCACCGCTCGCGTCCGAGACATGGAGCGTGCGGCCCTGGTGCGCGACCTCGACCCATTTGGCGGGCAGGCCGGCGTGCTCGAAAAAGAACTTGGCCTTCTCCAAATCCTCCTCGGTGAACACGCGCATGCCGACGCGCTCGGCCTGCGGCTCGCCGCGCGCGCGCTTGAGAACGAGGCTGTGATGACACGCCTCGGCGACGCCGCGCAGATAGAGCGTGTCGTTGTCTTCATCGCTGACGATGAAGCCGATGACGTCCACGTAGAAGTTGCGGCTCACCGCCAGATCCTTGACCGTCAGCACGGAATGGCTGGCGCGCGTGACGTTGAAGGGCGGGTTGTAGACGGGCTTGGGAATGCTCATGGCACGCTCCGGCGGTGATGGTGGTGGTTGCGAGAGCGTATCCCGATTGGATCAAACCGTGATGCGCTCCGGATTGTTTGATTTTGCGCGACGCAACCTCTATTGCGAAGCCGCTTCGCATCGGATCGCGATTTCGCCCCAAGCTTTTTTTGATTGCATGATCTTATCCGAAAAGCCTGCAACTTTTCGGATCATGCTCTAGAGCGCATCCCGATTGGGTCAAATCGTGATGCGCTCTAGATTCTTCGATTTTGCGCATGTTCTGTTCGGAAAACCGGTTCCCACTTTTCCGGAACATGCGCTAAGCGCGCCGGCGGGCGGCGCATTCGCGGCTCATCGGGGTTTGGCAGGCGTCACCGACTGGGCGGCCGCACCGAACGAGAAAGCCGGCTTGGAGATGATGGCGGCACGCGCCCGATCCGGATGGCGCGGCTGTCGCATCGCGCAAAAGCTTTCGACCGCCTCGGTCACCGCGGCGCTGATGAGGGATTGTCGCTCGGGCGAATTCATCACCAATTCCTCGTCGCGGTTGATGATCGAGCCGGCTTCGAGCAGCACTGCGGGCATCTGCGTCGTCCTCAGCACGATCAGCTGGTCGTATCGGTAGACGCCGGTATTGGCATCCACCAGCAGTCTCTGCCGGTGGCCCATGAATCTCTCGGTGTAATGGGGCGTGTATGCAAGCCGCGGGCCTTCAATTGCCCGCCGAGCAGCCGGCCGAACAGGAGGCTGCCGGCGGGGTCGACGTTGTCGTTGGAGATGAAGATGGAATGGCCTTTGAACCGGTCGCTGAAATAGTGCTCCTCGCCGTCGTACTCCCACCTCTCCAGAAAGGAGTCCGGCACCGAATCGTGGTGGATGGACAGGAAGAGATCGGCCGAAAAATGGTTGGCGAACGTCGTGCGCTCGAACAGTCCCTTCCTGGTCCGACCCTGCGTCACCAGCAAGACGGTCTTGGCGAAGCCGGCCTGGACCAGATAGCGCTCGATCAGCTTTGCAAGTCGAAGATTGAAATCGTATTCCCAGAAGCCGCGCGCGCTCCGGGCCCCCGGCGCCTCGGCAGTGTGCCCGACATCCACGATGACGCGGAACGCCGCACGGTCGCAAGTCGGAGCGGGCGGTGTCTTGGCGGGAGCGCTGGCGGGCTCGGCCCGGCCGGATACGCCCTGCCCCAGCAGCGCGACCGCAAGGGCCGCGAGCATTCCCACCTGACGCAGGAAGGTCATGAAACGTACCCCGATCCCATCGCCGAGATTCGCGCCTGGCCCCGATCCTGCTCGATTGAACCGGATCAGGGTCTAGCTTTTTGTTTATGCATGATTTTTTCCGAAAACCGGTCCCCGCTAATTTCGGGCTCATGCACTAATAGGACCTCGGCAACCCCAGGACCTTCTCTGCGATGAAATTGAGGATCATGTGTGGCGTAATCGGCGCAATCCGCGGAATCATGACCTCGCGCAGATAGCGCTCGACGTGAAATTCCTTTGAATAGCCCATCCCGCCGTGGGTCAGCACCGCGGTCTCGCAGGCGCGAAACGCCGCCTCGGCGGCGAGATATTTGGCGGCGTTGGCCTCGGCGGCACAGTCCATGTTGCGGTCGTAGAGGCTCGCCGCCTTCATCACCATGAGATTGGCCGCCTCCAGGTTCATCCAGCATTGCGCGAGCGGATGGGCGATCGCCTGATTCTGGCCGATCGGGCGGCGAAAGACCACGCGCTCGCGCGCGTAGCGGGCGGCTTTCTGCAGGGCGGCGCGGCCGATGCCGACCGCCTCGGCGGCGATCAGAATGCGTTCCGGATTCATGCCGTGGAGAATGGCGCGAAAGCCGTCGCCCTCGGCGCCGATGCGGTCGGTCGCGGGCACCGCCATGCCGTCGAAGAACATCTCATTGGAGTCGACGGCATGACGGCCCATCTTTTCGATGACGCGCACCGCCACACGGCTGCGATCGAGATCGGTGTAGAACAGGCTCAGCCCGTCGGTCTTGCGCTTGACCTCTTCGAGCGGCGTGGTGCGGGCGAGGACGAGGACCTTGTTGGCGACCTGCGCGGTGGAAATCCAGATCTTCTGGCCGGAAAGGACGTACCCGTCGCCGCGGCGTTGCGCGCGCAGCTTGATGGCGGTGGTATCGAGCCCGGCGTCGGGCTCGGTCACGGCGAAGCAGGCCTTGTCCTTGCCGGCGATCAGCGGCGGCAGCATGCGGCGTTTCTGCTCGTCGGTGCCGAACACGACCACCGGCTGCAGGCCGAAAATGTTCATGTGCACCGCCGACGCGCCGGTCATGGCCGCACCGGATTCGGCTATCGCCTGCATCATGATGGCGGCCTCGACGATGCCCAAACCGGCGCCGCCGTATTCCTCCGGCATGGCGATGCCGAGCCATCCGGCTTCGGCGAGGGCGGCATGCAGCTCGTGCGGAAAAACGCCGCTGCGATCCTTCTCCAGCCAATAGTTGTCGTCGAATTGGAGACAGAGCTTGCGGACCTCGTCGCGGATCTGCTGCTGCTCCGGGCTCAGGGAAAAATCCATTGCGCTACCCCGCCACTTTCGACATCACGATTGTAGCGAGATTTAGCGCCGGCAGATTTGTTTTCTTGGCAACGCCGTGTGGCCACGTCGCCCCGGCGCGCGAACGGCATCATACCACCCGTGGTGACGATCGACCGTTTTCCCCGTCAGCATTAGCGGAAACACGGCATCCGGCGCAACGGAACGGCGCGAATGCCGACCGCGCCGCGCGGCGACGATCTCCCTTCAGATCCTCGCGAGATAGGGTTCGAGTGCAGCCAGGCTCTCGAGGTTGTGGGCGGGCGCGAACAGATCGACATACGGCAACGCCGCCTGCATGCCGCGCGCCTCGGGGCTGAAGCTCTTCCAGCCGATCAGCGGGTTGAGCCAGATGATGCGCCGGCATCGCCGCCGCAACCGCCGCATCTGCGCGCCGAGCAGCTCGGGCTCGCCGGTATCGTAACCGTCGGATACGATCATGATCGCGGTGCGCGAGTTGATCACCCGCCGCGCATGCCAGCGATTGAAGGTCGCCAGGCTCTCGCCGATGCGCGTGCCGCCTCCGATACCCTGCGCCATCAGTCCCAGCCGATCGACGGCGCGCGCGACGTCGCGATCGCGCAGCGACGGCGATACGTGCGCAAGCCGGGTGTGAAAAACGAACGCCTCGGCCTCGCGGAACGAATCGACGACGCCGTGCAGGAAGCGCACGAAGAACGCCGTATAGAGATTCATCGAGCCCGAGGCGTCGAGCAGGACGACGAGCCGCAAGGGCTTCACCTTGCGGCGGCGCCAGACGAGGTCGATCGGCGTTCCGCCCTTTGACACGCTGCGATGGATCGTGCGGCGAATGTCGAGCCGCCGCCCGCGCCGGCGCGCCTGCTCGCGACGAACGAGCCGCGCCCGCATGGTCCGCGCCAGCCGCGCCGCCAGCGCGTGCACCTGCGCGACCTCGACCGGATCGGCGACGTGCCGAACATCCGCCGCCGCCAGGTTCTCGGCGTGCGAAGCGCCTTCGTGCCGTCCGCTCGGACCGGGCTTGCTGTCGGCGTTCGCTCCGGCGCGGCGCTCGGGGTGGTCGGGAAGACCGAAGGGCGGTTGCACGGCGGCCTGGCCGAGGCGCCGCGAGGAGGCGGCACCGGCTGCGGGCGGCGGCGCGCTCGGCGCCTGAATTCGGCGCATGCCGCGCCCGCTCCAGTAGGCGTCGAAAACGTCGTCGAAACGCTCCCACTCGAACCGCGTTGCCGCAAACAGCGCGCGCAGGGCCGGCTTGAGCGAGGCCCGCCGGGTCGCCGCCGGGGAGGCGAGGATGGCGAGCGCGTCGCGCGTCTCGGCCAGGCCGATCTTGAAGCCATTGTCGCGCAGCGTACGGGCAAAGCCCGCCAGCCGCCGGCGCGTGCCGGCGCCGATGCCCTCGATGCGCTCGATGCCTTCGCCGGTCGCGGAGGAGGACATCGACGCGTACCTCAGGCGACCTTCCCGAGGAGCCGATCCGTGACCTCGCGGGTGAGCCGCGAGCGATCCTCATGGGTCTTGATCAGGCACATCATGGTCTCGTGCACCGCTTCCGGCTCCTGTCGCAGGTCATGGACGTCGAGCCCGGCGAGCGTGGCCGCCCAGTCGAGCGTCTCCGCCACGCCGGGAACCTTGCGCAGGTCTTCCTTGCGCACGGCGGCGACCATGCGCGCGACCTGCAGCGCGAGCGCCGTATCCACCTGGGGCAGGCGCGTGAGGATGATTTTCGCTTCGCGGTCGACATCGGGAAAATCGACGTAGTGATAAAGACAACGCCGGCGCAGCGCATCCGACAGTTCGCGCGTGCCGTTCGAGGTGAGCACCACACGCGGGATGGAGACCGCCTTGATCGTGCCGAGCTCCGGAACGCTGACCTGGAAGTCCGAGAGCAGCTCCAACAGGAAGGCCTCGAACTCCTCGTCCGCGCGATCGACTTCATCGATCAGAAGCACGGGCGGCGTCGCGCGCCGGATCGCGGCGAGCAGCGGTCGTTCGAGCAGATATTTTTCCGAGAAGATGTGCTCCTCGATGCGCTCGGCGCTTTCGCCCGCCGCTTCGCGCGCCTTGATGGCGAGCAACTGGCGCTGATAATTCCACTCGTAGAGCGCGACGTTCTGGTCGAGACCTTCATAGCACTGCAGGCGGATCAGCTCGGCCGCGTGCACGCGGGCCAGCGCCTTGGCGACTTCGGTCTTGCCCACCCCGGCTTCGCCCTCGAGCAACAGCGGCCGCGCCAGATATTCCATCAGCCACAGCGCGGTCGCGATATCGCGATCCGCGACATAGCCGACGGCGGCGAGACGGTCGGAAATCTGTTCGCGGCTCAAGGTCATGACGGGTGATGTATGCGCGCGGCGCCGAAAGTCCATCGGCGCAAGTGTCCCGATTCCGAAGTTCGCAAGCACGCGCGGCATATTCTCATGCGAACTTCGCAATCAACGGGACACTGGCAAATTCATGATTCTGGAGCGCATCCCGATTAGGTCACCCGTGCAGTCCGAGCTTGTCCGCCGCCATCCAGGTGCGCCAGTGGTCGTGCGGCATCGGGATATGGGTCGAGCCGAGGAACTTGAAGGCATCATTGACGGCGTTGGCGAAGCACGGCACGCCGCCGACGTTCGGGCTCTCGCCGACGCCCTTGGCGCCGATCGGATGGTGCGGCGACGGCGTCGTGGTCCAGTCGGTCTCCCATTTCGGGGTCTCGACCGCCGTCGGCATGAAGTAATCCATGAACGAGGCGGTCACGACATTGCCGGTATCGTCGTAGCGAATCTCCTGGCCCATGGCGATGCCGAAGGCCTCGGTCAGTCCGCCGTGGATTTGACCTTCGATGATCATCGGATTGATGCGCGTGCCGCAGTCGTCGAGGGCGTAGAAGCGCCTCACCTTGATCACGCCGGTGTCGACGTCCACGTCGACGACGCAGATATAGGCGCCGAACGGAAAGGTCATGTTCGGCGGATCGTAATAGCTCACCGCCTCGAGGCCCGGCTCCATGCCCGGCGGCACGCCGTGGTAGGCCGCCCAGGCCAGCTCGGTCATGGTCTTGAACTGCTCGGGATTGCCCTTCACGCGGAAACGGTCGACGTCCCATTCGAGGTCGTCGTCGTGCACCTCGAGCAGATGCGCGGCGATCATCTGCGCCTTGGTCTTGATCTTGCGGCAAGCCATCGCGGTGGCCGCGCCCGAAACCGGCGTCGAGCGCGAGCCGTAGGTGCCGAGCCCGTAGGGTGCGGTGTCGGTGTTGCCTTCCTCGACGCTGATGTTGTCGGCGGGAAGGCCAAGCTCGCTGGCGATGATCTGGGCATAGGTCGTCTCGTGCCCCTGCCCCTGCGATTTGGTGCCGAGCCGTGCGATCCCCGCACCCGTCGGGTGAATGCGGATCTCGCACGAATCGAACATGGCGATGCCGAGGATGTCGCAATTGCGCGATGGACCGGCGCCGACGATCTCGGTGAAGAAGATGACGCCGATGCCCATGAGCTCGCGCGTCTCCCCGCGCCTGAACGCGTCCTGCTTCGCCTTCTGCTCGGCGCGCAGTTTCTGGTAGCCCACGGCCTCCATCGCCCGCCGCAGAGCGGTGTGATAGTCGCCCGAATCGTACTCCCAGCCCAGCGCGGACGTGTACGGAAACTGCTCGCGCCGGATCAGGTTCTTCATGCGGAATTCGGCGGGATCCATGCCGAGCTTTTGCGCCATGATGTCCATGGCACGCTCGATGCAATAGGCCGCCTCGGTGACGCGGAACGAGCAGCGATAGGCCACGCCGCCGGGCGCCTTGTTGGAATACACCCCGTCGACCGTCACGTGCGCCACCGGGAAGTCATAGGATCCGGTCACGATGTTGAAGAAGCCGGCCGGCCACTTGGTGGGATCGGCGCAGGCGTCGAACGCGCCGTGGTCGGCCAGGGTGTAGACGCGCAGGCCCGTGACCTTGCCGTCCCGCGTCGCGGCGATCTCCGCGGTCATGTGGTAATCGCGCGCGAACGCCGTGCTCGACAGGTTCTCGATACGGTCCTCGACCCATTTCACCGGCCGTCCGGTCACGATCGAGGCGACGATGGCGCAGATATAGCCGGAATAGGCGCCGACCTTGTTGCCGAAGCCGCCGCCGATGTCGGGCGCGATGATGTGGATCTTGTGCTCGGGAATCTTGGAAATGAGCGATGCAACGGTGCGGATGACGTGCGGCGCCTGGAAGGTGCCCCAAACCGTCAGCTCGCCCTTGATCTTGTCGAAGGAAGCCACGCATTGGCAGGTTTCGAGCGGGCAGGGATGCACGCGCTGATAGGAAATGAGCTCCTTGATCGTAACGTCGGCCTTGCCGAAGGCGGCGTCGGTGCCGTCCTTGTCCCCCATCTGCCAGGTGAAGATGTGGTTATGGTGCTTGCGCGCGCCGTGGGCGCCCTCGGTCTTGTCCTTGATGTCCTCGCGCAGCACCGGCGCATCCGGAGCCATCGATTTGAACGGATCGACGATCACCGGCAGCGATTCGTACTCGACCTCGACGAGATCCGCCGCGTCGGCGGCGACGTAGCGATCGTCGGCGATGACGAATGCGACCTCCTGGTTCTGGAACAGCACCTTTTCCTCGGCAAGCACCGCCTGGACGTCGCCTGCGAGGGTCGGCATGTAATGCAGGTTGAGCGGCTTGAGGTCCGCCGCGGTCAGCACGGCGAGCACGCCGCGGACCGCCTTGGCCTTGGACGTGTCGATGTTTTTGATGCGGGCGTGGCCGTAGGGGGAGCGCGCGAAGTCGCCGTAGAGCATGCCGGGCAGCTTCAAGTCGTCGACGTAGCTGCCCTTGCCCTGGACGAAACGGACATCTTCGACGCGCTTGCGCTTGCAACCCACGCCCTGCAGGCGTTCGGCGCGTTGCTCGCTGGTCAGGGTCGTCTCGTTCATTCCGCGGCCTCCTGAAAAGCCACGCCGTTGAGCTTGGCGGCGGCGTATTGAATGGCCTTGACGATGTTCTGATAGCCCGTGCAACGGCAGAGGTTGCCGGAAATGCCGAAACGGATTTCCTCCTCGGTCGGGCTGCCGTTCTCCTGCAGCAGCCGATAGGCGCGGAGAATCATTCCCGGCGTGCAGAAGCCGCACTGCAGGCCGTGCATCTCGCGAAAGCCCTCCTGCAGGGCGTGCAAGGTGCCGTCGGCGGCGGCCATGCCTTCGATGGTCCGGATGTCGGCGCCATTCGCCTGGACCGCGAACAGGGTGCACGACTTCACCGATTTGCCATCGAGATCGACCGTGCAGGCGCCGCAGTGGGTGGTGTCGCAGCCGATATGCGATCCGGTGAGGTTGAGCTGCTCGCGCAGGAAGTGGATGAGCAACATGCGCGGCTCGACCAGCGCATCGACGGCGCTGCCGTTCACCGTCATGGAAAGCTGGGCTTTTGCCATCGGTCTGTCTCCGCAAGCTCAGGCGCCGCGTGCGCGCTGTTGGGCGCGCGCGAGCGCGCGCGCCAGCATCACGCCGGCCATCTTGGTGCGATATTGCACCGGTCCGCGGGTGTCGGCGGCGGGCGACGTGATCGCTTCTGCCGCCGCCACCGCCCGCTTCACGGTCGCGGGATCGAGCGACGAGCCGACGAGAATGTTTGCCGCGTCCTCGGCCCAGAGCGGCGTGTCCGCAACATTCGTCAGACCGATCGAGCAGGTCGCGACATTGCGCCCGTGCATGGTCAGAACCACGGCGGCAGCGGCGGTCGCGTAATCGCCGATCTTGCGCTTGAGCTTCTCGTAAGCGGCGCCGTGACCAGCGGCGGGAACGGGAATCCGGACCGCGGTGAGAATTTCGCCAGGCTCGAGCGCGGTGACATAGGCGCCCTGGTAGAATTCCCGGGCCGCAATGCGGCGCTCGCCCGCCTTGCCGGCGAGATGGTAGGTGGCGCCGAGGCACAGCATGACGGCGGGCATGTCGTTGCCGGGATCGCCATTGGCGACATTGCCGCCGATCGTGCCGACATAGCGGACTTGCGGGTCGGCGATCAGCAGCGACGTCTCGCGCAGGATCGGCATCTGGGCCGTCAGCAGGTCGGAGCCGATGATCTCGTGCTGCGTCGTCATCGCGCCGATGACGATATCCCTGCCATCGGCACGGATCGCCCTGAGGCCGCTGATGTCGGCAAGGTCGACGAGATGCTCCGGCGTCGCCAGGCGGAGCTTCATCATCGGTATCAGGCTGTGCCCGCCCGCGAGCGGCCTCGCCTCCTCGCCGAGGTTGGCAAGAAGCGCCACCGCTTCCGCGACGGACTTCGGGCGATGATATTCGAACGCAGCAGGTATCACGACATCCTCCCGGCACCCGACACCGCGGGCGCGATCTTGCAGGTCTTCATTATTGAAAAGGAGACCTTTTGAATAAGTATAGATCGAAACAAGAGTCCCGACCAGCATCATGGCGCGTGAACGCCGCCCCTCGGCTTCGACGCGCGTCGGCCCGTCGCTTGCGACGACCGGACTGTGCTCGGACTATGCGGAGGCCGGCGACACGACCTGCTCGATCGCCGCCGCGATCGCCAGCAATCGGCGGTCCGCGCCGTGCTCGCCGATCAGCATGAGGCCGACCGGGGCGTCGCCCGCCACGTGACACGGGACGGAGATCGAGCAGCGGTCGAGGAAATTCGCAATCGAGGGATTGCGCAGCACCAGAAAATTGATCCGGCGGTAGGCATCGTCCGCCGCCAGTTCCGTGACCCGCGGCGCCGTCACCGGGACGGTCGGCATCACCAGGGCGTCGTAGGGCGCCGTGACGGCGGCAACGCGACGGATGAAATCCGCCCGCGCGCCGAGCAGGTCGATGTAGTCGGCGGCATCCTGCTCTTGCCCGCGCAGGATGCGGCTGAGCACGCGCGGGTCGTACATTTTCTCGGCCGCGTGGCCATTCCTGGCGATCAGCGGGCGATGGATGGCGTAGGACTCGGCCGCGGCCAAGCCGCCCTTGGCGTTGATCTGCGCCAGCTCCGCCAGCTCGCGCAGCGGGATATCGACGATACGCGCTCCCCCCTTGCGCAGCGCCGCCAGGGCGGCATCGAATGCGCGCGCCACCGCCGGCTCGATGTTCTCCAGCACCAGGGTTTGCGGCACCGCCATCCGCAACCCTGCGAGCGGGAATGGAGCCAGATCGAGCGCCGGTTCGCCGGCGAGAACCGCGTCGAGCACGGCGCAGCATGCGACGGTGGCCGCCAGCGGGCCGACCGAGTCGAGCGAGGTCGAGAGCGGAAACGCCCCGGCCGTGGGCACGCGATGCGCGGTCGGCTTGAATCCGACGATGCCGCACAGCGCCGCCGGAATGCGGCACGAGCCGCCGGTGTCGGTGCCGAGCGCGCCGAACGCCATGGCGTCGGTCACCGATACCGCCGCGCCGGAGGACGAGCCGCCGGGAATGCGCGCGGAGCGGCGGTCGTAGGGGTTGAGCGGCGTGCCGTAGTGGGGATTGATCCCGAGGCCGGAGAAGGCGAACTCGGTCATGTTGGTGCGCCCGAGCGGAATGAACCCCGCCGCCCGCAGCCGCGCCACGCAGGGCGCGTCGTGCGTGGCCGCGCCGGCGTCCTGCAGCACGCGCGAGCCGGCGGTGGTGACGTCGCCCGCCACGTCGAACAGATCCTTGACCGAGACCGGGATGCCGGCGAACGGCGACGGCGAGGCGCCCCGCGCCCGCAAGCCATCATGAAAGTCTGCCGCGGCGAGAGCATCGGCGGCGTGGACCTTGAGAAAAACGCGCTCGCCCTCTCCGGATGGATCGGCGATCCGCGCCAGGCATTGCTCGACCAGGCCGCGGCTCGAGCCGCCGCGGGCCAGTTCGGATTTGAGTTGGGCAAGCGTTTGCATCGGATCGGCGAGACGTCAGCCCCCTCCCCCACAATCGGCTCGATCTCACGGAGTTGAAATGGTCATGTCAATGACATATCAAGCCCGGGAGAGCACCCGGCGCCGCCGCGGCTTGCGCGCAGCGCATCCCCTGATCCAATGTCTCGGCCCAAATGTCGGACCTGTCGTGTCGCCACGCATTCTCTCCCTGACGTTGCACGACCGCTTCGGTACACGGTCCGGCGAAGTCGCAGTCGACCAGGCCGTGATCGCCGGCTGGACCGGACGCGATCCGGCCGCGGTCGAGAAGCACATCGCAGAGCTGGAAGCGCTCGGAGTGAAGCGGCCGGCGACGACGCCGATCTTCTACCGCGTGGCCGCGGCGCGGCTCACCACCGGCGACACCATCGAGGCGGTGGGCGAAACGTCCGGCGGCGAGGTGGAATTCGTGCTGCTGCAGCACAGCGGGAGGCTCTGGGTGGGCACCGGCTCCGACCACACCGACCGTGAGGTGGAGAAGTACGGGGTGACGGTGTCCAAGCAGATGTGCGAAAAGCCCCTCGCCTGCGCGTTCTGGGCCTACGACGACATCGCCCCGCACTGGGACCGCCTGATGCTGCGCGCGCATGTGATCGAGGGCGGCAAACGCTCGCTCTATCAGGAGGGCGCCGTCACCGCGATGATGGAACCGCAGGCTTTGATCGCCCGCCATGTCGGCAAGGGCGAGCTCCCGGAAGGCACGGTCATGTTCTGCGGCACCCTCGCCGCCCATGGCGGCGTGCGGCCGACGCGCGAGTTCGCGTTCGAGATCGAAGACCCCGTGCTCGGCCGCAAGATCGCCCACGCCTATCGGGTGCGAACCCTTCCCAACCTGGGATGACGAAACCGACCGCCGGAGAAAACCGATGCCGATGAACAAGCCCCATCTTGAATTTACCCGTGTGGACATGAATACGGGCTGGGCCACGCCGCCCGGCTATCCCGCCGGCATCAAGCAAAAGATCCTGGCGAGCGACCTCGACGAGAGCCGCAAGATGGGAAGCCGCACGCGGCTCCTGCGCTTCGATCCCGGTGTCTATACAACCGCGCCGTTCGTGCACGACCACTGGGAAGAGGTCTATCTCATCTCGGGCGATCTCATCGTCGGCAACGACGCGCAGGGCAAGGGCGGCGAGGCGTTCGACGCCCCGACCTACGCCTGCCGGCCGCCGGGCGTTCATCATGGGCCGTTCAAATCGGATCGCGGCTGCATGCTGTACGAGATCCAC